>NZ_JAVJIU010000003.1:0-696816 GCF_031344135.1 Christiangramia sediminicola | reverse complement strand
AAAAGGAAATACTTACAGTTGTATCTCAACGAGTTTATTTACAAATTAAACAGACGGTATTTTGGAGACAAACTCTTTGACAGACTAGTAATTGCGAATATAACAGGTGCATAAACGGATAATCAGATTATCTTTTTTGCTCTTTCTCTAATTTCATCCATTTCTCTAGAATCCTTCTTATCCAGTAGGCTTAGCATCATATTCATGCGTTGATTGCCTTCAAAATTCTCACGGTTAGAGTCCAGAAAATTCCAGTAAAGACTGTTAAAAGGGCAGGAATCCTCCCCTGTTTTTTTACTCACTTTATAATGGCAATTCCCGCAATAATTGCTCATTTTGTTAATATAACTGCCACTTGATACATAGGGTTTAGTAGCTACGATTCCGCCATCTGCAAACTGGCTCATGCCTCTGGTATTGGTGATTTCCACCCATTCTATGGCGTCTATATAGATCCCTAAATACCACTGGTCTACGTGATCTGGATGTGTCTCGGTAAGTAATGCGTAATTTCCAGTGATCATTAATCGCTGTATATGATGTGCGTATGCATTTTCGAGGCTATTTTTAATAGAATGATGCATACAATTCATTTTAGTTTTCGCATCCCAATAGAAATCTGGAAGATCATTTTGATTCCTTAATCTATTAGATCGCTTATAACCTGGCATTTCTTTCCAATAAATACCTCGCATATATTCTCTCCAACCAAGTATTTGTCTTACAAAGCCTTCAACTTGAGAAATATCGATCTCATCTTTGTGATCATAATAATATCCAATTACAGAATCAATAACCTCTCTTGGACTTATCATCTTTGTATTAAGTGCGAAAGATAGTCTTGAATGAAAAAGATAGGCTTGATCTGTGTGCAGCGCATCCTGATAATCACCAAAATGAACCAGTAAATTTTTGCAAAAATAATTAAGTACAGAGAGCGAGTCTTCTCTTGAAGTTGGCCAATTAAAGCTTTTAGCTTGAACCTCACCCATGGTTTTGATCTCTGCCTGCTCGATCTCCTTCAACAGGTTTGTAAGATCTTTTCTAAATCCTCTTTCATGCGGAATTTCGGGATCGCCTTTCCATTTTTTCCTGTTCGATTTATCAAAATTCCATTTTCCACCTTCAGGATCTTTGGCATTCATCATTAGAATATCATGTTTCCTTCGCATTTCACGATAGAAATATTCCATGACCATTTGTTTTTTTCCGGAATAGAACTTTTCTAATTCATCTCTTGTTGTAAAAAAGTGTTCGGTGTCATAAGCTTCAGTTTTAATATCAATTTCTTTACAGATCTTCTTTAATTGTTCATCCAGTCGATACTCATCAGGAAGTTGATATTCAAATTTTTCAAAATCCTTTTCTGATATTAAGTTCTCAAGATTTTTCTGTAATTCCTGTTTGTTCCCTTTGTCATTGATCTTAAAATAAATTACCTGATGATCTCTTTCCTCTATATATTCAGCGAAATTTCTCATGGCTTTAAAAAAACCTAGAATTTTCTGTATATGATGAACCACATAATCTGTTTCCTGTCTCATTTCCATGAAAACATAGGTGATATGCTCCTGATATTCTTTAAACCAACTATGCTGATGGTTTAATTGATCTCCCAAAATGAGTCTAAGAGTTTTTAATTTTTCAGCCATAAATCCTGGTATTCATTGTCTGGATCATATCTATCTGTCTGACTCTTAATATTGAACTTCCTGTCACGAGGATCATTTCCCACTCCGCTATTATACATCCAGTTTCCCCAATTACTGTGAACATCATAATCTATAAGCATACTTTCGAAATATGAAGCTCCAATTCGCCAGTCCTGTTTGAGCTCTTTCGCCCAGAAACTATTCACATTCTGTCTTCCACGATTACTCATAAATCCTGTGGAGGCGATTTCCTTCATGTTCGCATTCACAAAATCTTCTTTAGTGTTTCCATTTATCCAGGCTCGAAGTTTTTCTTCATCAGAATTCCAATCCAGGTCCTTCTCCAGGATTCCGCCCAATTGAAATATTTTATTGCCATGTTTTAAAGAAATGAATTTGAAAAAATCTCTCCAGAGAAGTTCAAATATTAGCCAGTAAGTACTTTGATTGCTCTTTACTTCTTTTTCATATTTCTTTAC
This sequence comes from Christiangramia sediminicola, assembly GCF_031344135.1. Lineage (NCBI taxonomy): Bacteria > Pseudomonadati > Bacteroidota > Flavobacteriia > Flavobacteriales > Flavobacteriaceae > Christiangramia > Christiangramia sediminicola. Next base: position 694,685 of record NZ_JAVJIU010000003.1, on the reverse strand, counting down.
TTCATAATAGATTTGCTTAGCTGAAATCGATCCATTTGCCAGCCATGCTGAAAGTTTAGAACTATAAGATTCTCCAATTAAACCATTCCTGGTTTCCTTGTATTCTGATAGATTTTCTGACTTCCAGAAATATTTCTTTATCCTGTTTTTTGCGTGGTTTTCTCCACCCTTGTAGGGAAATGCTGTCCTTGAATCTTCTTCGAATGAATCTAAACCTAGTTTTTCCAAACCTGGAATTGAAGTATTATTATCAATCAAATTTGAATTTTCTTTTGGAGAAATGGTATCTATTAATTCTCTGATTTCAGCCCTTTTTTCACAGGCTTTTCTGAAGTCAGTAAATACTCTTGGGATCTCATCAAAAGATTTAAAAGGAATGTCTTCTGGGTGATAAAGAAATTGCTGATAATACGACTTAAATTCGACTGAAGGAATTGATTCTTTTAAGGCATTCTCTACATCCTTTTCTTCTTGTGTCCATTCCTTCTGAAAATAGATAGTAGAAACTTGATGTTTTTTAGCAATTTCTGGAATAATCTCTTCTGGCTTTTTTAGATAAATCAATAACGTAATGTTTAATGATTCCAGGTTTTGCTTTAATTCCTCGATACTTTCAATTAGGAACTTTGCTCTGAATTTTCCAGTTTTTGGAAATCCAAGAGCAGTTTTTTCAAATTGGCGAGGGTCGAAACAATAGACTCCAATTATTTTGTCATTTTCCCTTGAGGCACTTTCTAAAGCTTCATTATCTGAAACTCGAAGATCATTTCTAAACCAAACTAAACCTGTGCTCATTATTTATTTTTTCGGCATTTATCACTACAATATTTCACGTTTTCCCAATCTTTCTGCCATTTTTTGCGCCATTTAAAAGGACGTTCGCAAACGGGACAAATTTTTTCAGGAAGATTTTCTTTCCGCACATTTTTCATCAGCTATTTTCTTCGCTGAAAAAGGATTTCACTTCCTGGCCGGGTCTTGCATAATGGAACCTGTCCAAAAGACTTGGTAGCGAATATCCGTCAAGTCCATTTACCGCGACAGTGCCTGCATCATCGAGTCGAAGCCACCCATCGGGCATCTGAATTCCTTCATCAAAATAAATATGTTCGATAGAGGCAACAACCAGAAGCGTATCATTTTCTTTAATATGATATTCGTTAAGGTATTTACAGCCTAACTTAATTTCAGACTGCTGTACATAAGGTGCATGGAAATTATCCAGATATTCCTCATCCAGTCCGGTTTTATGAAATTCTGAAATATCTTCATCATATTTGGCAGCGGTTTGATGTGCCTGCTCGATCATTTTCTCATGAATATGATTTACCGTGAAGTATGAAGTTTCTTTAATATTGTCGTAGGTATTTCTGGAGACACTTAAAGGTCTGGTGACAAATCCTAGCATCGCTGGATCGCTTCCCATATGGGTTACAGAGCTGAAAACCGCTACGTTAGGATTTCCATTTTTTGATCTTGTGGCGATAAGATTGGCAGATTTATATCCTGTGCAACTATTTATAAGATTCAGACGGTAGATCTTTTCCATTTCTCTGATCTCGCTGGAGGTAATATGCTTCATAAAAAAAGGTCAGTTTATTAGACTGACCTCAATTTATTGATTGCTCTTTTAAAAGCCTGTTAATGTAGTTTTAAATTAATCCTGAGCTTCCATTTTATTAATGGCCATCTCATATTCTTCCATAGCTTCTCTAACCGCATCTATATTATCTGAAGCCTTTTGGTGTGCATCCTCCATTACTTTTTCAAGATTTTTGTCGGGATGTTCAAATAAATCTGTAATCACATGATTGATCTTATCAATGATACTGCTTTGCGTATTCTTGATATCTTCAAGTTTGTTTAAAGTAGACCTCATGTGGTCAAGTTTCGCCTGATCCATAATTATTTGTTTTTAGTTAATCTAATTTACCCCAACAATCATAGGCTTCATAAACTCTTAACAGCTTTTAGAACAGCTTTATAAAAAAATTATGAAACTTTTTCTTCCTCGTAGGCTGGATAATCTGTGTACCCTTCTTTACCAGGAGTATAGAAAGTATCCTCATCATATTCAGCGAGAGGCCATTTATTTTCGAATCGAGCTGGAAGATCTGGATTGGAAATAAACCATTTCGCATATGCCACCAAATCTGCATCTCCTGATTCAATAACTTCATTCCCAGACTCACGATCAAATCCATTATTGATCATTAATGTTCCTTTATAGATCTTTCTATAGTGCTTTGCAATTTCAGTTTCCAGGTAAGGAACATCGCTCACATCTGTAAATGGTTCTGAAAGATGGACATAAGCCAGATCATAAGCATTCAGTTTCTCAATAATGTAATCGAAAGTTGGAATGCTTTCTTCGCTTGCAATTATTCCAAAAGATTTATGTAAAGATGGATTGAATCTACACCCGATCTGGTTCTCTGCCCATACTTCACTTACAGCCTCCAGAACTTCAAAGAAAAATCTTGCACGGTTTGGAATGCTTCCGCCATAATCATCTGTTCTTTGGTTCGCATTCTTATTGAAAAATTGATGTATCAAGTAACCGTTTGAAGAATGTATCTCAACTCCATCAAATCCGGCATCTTTTGCCATTTGAGCTGCATGCTTGAATTCCTGAACAGTTTCCTGTATCTCCTGAATGGTCATTTCCTTAGGCTCTGTAGTTTTTTCAAAACCTTCTGGCGTGTAAACTTGCTCATTAGGGTTGATGGCACTTGGCGCTAGTGGTTTTTCACCTTCATGAAATTTAGGATGAGAAATTCGGCCCACATGCCATAACTGCATAAAGATCTTTCCATCTTTCTCATGAACCGCTTCTGTGACTTTCTTCCAACCTTCAACCTGTGCTGTAGTATGCATTCCTGGTGTGTTTACATAGCCAACTCCTCTTTCAGATACTTGAGAACCTTCGGTAATAATAAGTCCGGCTCCGGCTCTTTGAGTATAATACTCCACATGCATATCTGTGGGAGCTTTTTCCGAATTATCTGCACGACTTCTGGTCATGGGAGCCATAATGACTCTGTTCTTTAAAGTTAGATTTCCGAGTTTATAAGATTGTAATAGCGCTTGTTTTTCTGTACTCATAGCTTATTTTTCTTTAAAATTACCAGTTATGATTCTTCTTCGCTGTTAATTAAATTATAAATGAGCTATTGTTGTAGTTCGCGGCAAAATCGGGAAGTCTCAGGTCTATTTCATAATTATTAAGTAATTTCGCAGATAGAAATAACCACGATCTCAAGGCAATATAAACCGCTGCCGGGATTTACTTTCAAACCAATTCATGCAAAAACAGAAAGATGTAGCAATAGTAGGATCTGGACTTGTTGGATCGTTACTTGCTATTTTCCTTAGAAAACAAGGGCACAAAGTAACTGTATTTGATCGCAGACAAGATGTACGAAAAGTTCAGTTTTCGGGGAGGTCTATTAACCTTGCGATGTCAAACAGAGGATGGAATGCTTTGCGTGAAGCTGGAGTAGAGGATGAGATCAGGGATTTGGCGTTACCTTTGGATAAAAGAGCTATGCATGTTGAAGGCAAGCCGGTATACTTTCAGAAATATGGAGAAGAAGGGGAGGCTATCTACTCAATTTCCAGGGGAGTATTAAATAGAAAAATGATAGATCTTGCGGAAGTGGCAGGTGCTGAATTTCGCTTTGAGGAAAAGATCTGGGATGTAGACATGCAGGAAGCTAGACTCTACACAGGCGAATCTGAAAAAAGCGTTTGGAAAGAATATCAATTTGATTTGATCTTTGGAGCTGATGGAGCCTTTTCAAGAGTCCGTCATAAAATGCAAAGACAGAGCCGGTTCAATTATTCCCAACATTTTATTGATGTTGGATATAAGGAATTAACCATTCTTGCGAATGAAGATGGAACTCATAAACTGGATAATTCTTCATTTCACATTTGGCCACGTGGCAATTTCATGCTTATAGCCATGCCTAATTTAGATGGAACTTTTACCTGTACGCTGTTTATGCCATTTGAGGGAGATACTTCTTTTGAAACGATAAAAACCGAACAGCAGGCAGATGCGTTTTTCGAAAATTATTTCCCGGATATTAAGGATGAGATCTCTAATCTAAAAAAGGATTTTTTCAAGAATCCAACCAGTGCTATGGTGACAATTAAATGTTTCCCATGGTCTTATTATGATAAAATAACCTTGGTTGGAGATTCAGCTCACGCGATCGTTCCGTTTTATGGACAGGGAATGAATGCCGGATTCGAGGATATTTCAGTATTGAATTCAAAAATAGACAAATACGGAGATGACTGGGAACAGATCTTCCAGGAATATCAAACCGAAAGAAAACCAAATGCAGATGCCATTGCAGAATTAAGCTATCGTAATTTTATAGAGATGAGCAGCAAAACTGCAGACCCGATGTTTTTATTAAGGAAAAAGATAGAAAAGAAATTCGCTCAGGCTCATCCAGAATTATGGGCGCCATTATATTCCCGGGTTACATTTTCTGATAAAGCTTATTCAGAAGCGTTGAAAATCGGGGATTACCAGAGAGCCATCATGGATGAGGTGATGAAAACACCAAATATTGAGCAGAATTGGGATAGCCCAGAAGTGGAAAAGAAAATTATAGCTCTAATCAAAAAATAAAAAAAGCTGCCAGGAGGCAGCTTTTTTTATTTTTAGTGAGCATCTTCTTTTAAGATGTCAGGAAACTTTTCTTTGAATCTATTCAATCTCGGGATTGATACTTTCTGAATATATGGATTCTGAGGATTGTTCTTCTCGTAATTCTGATGATAATCTTCCGCAATCCAGAATTTCTGAAATGGCAATATTTCCGCCGCTATTGGCTCATTATAATTTTTAGCAACTTCCGCTTTAACTTCTTCTATGATCTTTTTCTGTTCAGCATTTTGATAGAAAATAATAGAACGGTATTGTGAACCTCTATCTGGTCCCTGACCATTTACCTGAGTTGGATCTTGAGAACCAAAATAGACCTCTACTAATGTCTTAAAACTCACCACTTCCGGATCATAAATTACTTCTACAGCTTCTGCGTGACCAGTTTTTCCTGTATTGCTTTGTTCGTAAGTTGGGTTTTTAGTGTGACCTCCAGAGTAACCAGAGATGGCTTCGTCTACACCTTCTACGCTTTCATAAACTGCTTCAACGCACCAGAAACACCCACTGGCGAAATAGGCCTTTTCCATACCATTTTCTGCCGGAACACTTACAGGTTCGGCATTGGCAATTTCAGCGTTTGTAACGCTATTATCTTTAGTTTGGTTTCCGCAGGCTAAAAATGCCAGGCTTAATAGATTTACTAATAAAAATTTCATTGTTATTTTCTTTTATAAGTTGCTTCCAGGGTTTTCTTACCCAATAATGCATAATCAATGGCAATATCCCCGTCAATAGAAAAACCTTTCCAGTCAAGCTTGAAGCCATTATCTGCAGGTGTAAAAACAGCAATAGGCGTACCAGTTTCAAATTTATCCCAGGGAATATCTTTATTCGCGGTACGAGAAGATTTTCCTTCATAATAGATTTCTATATTTTCTCCTTTTTGTTGAAAACTGGCATTAATAAATAGTTCGTTTTCTTTCAGGCATAATTCAGAGGTGCTGGTCGTAACTTCGATACAAAAACACTGGCAGCTATTATCCTCCATATGATCTGTATTAATATAGTTTCCGGTGAAATCTTCAAAGCTTGCAGGTTCAGCCTTACCAACTTCGGTTTGACTTGTAGTATCCTTGGATTTTTTATCCAGATTTTGTTCTGAGTTCTGATCTCTGTTCTGATTTATATTCTGTTCAGGATAGGCTTCAGTATCATTTTCTTTCTTGGTATCATTGCAGGAAGTTAAACTTAAAAATAAGCCTAACAGGATTATTGTAATTCTCATAATTAACGAAATTGGGTTAGCTAAAGATAGCCTTTATAACAGCGTTTATTGTGAAATACTTGTTAATCCGGTATGTCTGATATTCGGGTATAAAAAAACTGCCTGAAAAACTTTTGCTTCAGATCCTAAGATCTTACTGTTATTCTCCAGGCAGTTTATATTTAAAACTTAAAAAGTTTAGAACTTCTTAAACATACTTTCCATTTTTTCCTGCTCTTCTTTAGCAAGTTCTTCATCTACTAAGATTCTTCCACTATGTTCATCTGTGATGATCTTTTTACGACCAGCAATTTCCATGATTACCTGTGGTGGTATTGTGAAGAAAGAACCTCCAGAAGCTCCACGCTCTACAGGTACTACTGCAAGGCCGTTCTTTACGTTGCTTCTAATTCTTTTATAAGCCGTTACAAGTCTCTCTTCGATATTCTTCTCATATTCCTGAGATTTATCGATCAAAGCCTGCTCTTCTTTCTCTGTTTCCTTAAGAATTTCATCAAGCTCGCTTTTCTTGTGCTTAAGATGCTCCTCACGCTCAGAAAGCTTCTCCTTAGTTTGAGAGATCACTTCTTTCTTTTGCTCGATCTTAACTTTGTATTCTTTGATGTGCTTTTCCGCAAGTTCAATTTCCAATTCCTGGAATTCAACTTCTTTACTTAAAGCATTAAATTCTCTGTTATTACGAACGTTCTTCTGCTGCTCAGAGTATTTTTTGATAGTAGTCTTAGACTCCTCAATCTGGTTCTTCTTGTTCTTGATGTCATTATCAATCACCTCTATATCTGCATCCAGTTTCTCCAGGCGTCTGTTTAAACCTGCTACCTCGTCTTCCAGATCTTCAACTTCAAGAGGTAATTCACCACGTACGTTTCTGATTTCGTCAATTCGCGAATCCACCAACTGAAGATCGTACAGTGATCTTAACTTCTCTTCTACAGTAACATCGTTTTTTTTCGCCATATTATAAATAATGTATTGGATTGGTATTTGTATCTGCTAAAATAAGTGCAAAACTACTAATTTTTTTGCTAAGAAAAGAATATAGTAAATTTTTTGTAAACTGTTCACTTTCATAGTGTCCAATATCTGCTAACACTAGCTTTTCCTCGGCTTTGTAGAAGTCGTGGTATTTAAAATCTGCGGAAATATATATATCTGCACCTGCGGCTTTCGCATTATCAATAGCAAATGCACCGCTTCCTCCTAAAACAGCTACCTTTTTCAAGGGTTTTTTCAATAATTTGGAATGTCTAACACATCCGGTTCTAAAGGTACTTTTTAATTGCTTCAGAAACTCCTTTTCTTCTATTTGTTCAGGTAATTCACCGATCATTCCCATTCCAAGATGCTGATTCTTGTTTTCCAGTGAGATCACTTCATACGCAACTTCTTCATAGGGGTGTGCCTCAAATAGGCTATTCAGTATCTTTGATTCCAGGTGAGCAGGATACGTGATCCCTATCTGGGTCTCATCCTCAAAATGGACTTTTCCTCTTTCACCTTTTACAGGATTAGAATCTTCATTTCCCTTGAAGCTGCCTTTACCGGTTATATTAAAACTACAGTGATCATAATTCCCAATGCTTCCGGCACCAGCTTTAAAAAGAGCCGATCTAACATTTTCTGCATTATCAACAGGCACGAATGTGGTCAGTTTTTTAATGGAATCTGTTCTTGGAATTAGGATCTTTCGGTTCACTAGTCCTAACTTTTCAGCGATCATATCATTCACTCCCTTATGCTGATTATCTAAAGCCGTATGAATTGCATAAATGGCAATATCATGTTTAATTGCTTTCAGAACCGTTCTCTCCACATAATTCCTGCCGGTAAGTTTTTTAAGACCTGAAAAAATGATGGGATGAAAGCTAATTATAAGGTTACAATTTTTTGAAATCGCCTCGTCTACAGTTGCTTCTAAAGTATCTAAGGTGATAAGAGCCCCGGTAACTTCTAAATTAGAGTCTCCTACGAGTAGACCCACATTATCAAAATCTTCTGCATATTTAGTGGGAGCAAAATCCTCAATAAGACTTATTACGTCCTTTATGATCATAATTTAATATTTTAGCTATCAGTTTGCCAAATGAGAAACATCAGTCTATCCTGTTGTCTTTCAAATATAAATATTCTATAAAGCCTTACATGCCGAATTTCAGAAAATTACTTTATCCGTTCTCCGTATTATATCATGCGGTTACCGGTATGCGTAACATATTATATGATCAGCAAATACTGAATTCTGAATCATATGATCTTCCGGTGATCTGTGTGGGGAATCTGAATACGGGTGGTACGGGGAAGTCTCCTATGGTTGAATATTTAATATCTCTTCTGAATAAAAAATACAAAGTTGCTACTTTAAGTAGAGGTTATAAACGGGAAAGTAAAGGCTTTAGATTGGTTGAAACCGATGATAGCGCTGCAATGACAGGAGATGAACCTTTGCAGTTTAAAAATAAATTTCCAGAAAGTTTTATCGCTGTAAATGCGAACAGGAGGGAAGGGATTGCCGAATTGTTGAAATTTTCCCCTGATGTTATTCTTCTTGATGATGCTTTTCAACACCGAAAGGTGAAAGCGGGGTTTTATATCTTGCTAACTGCTTTTGGAGATCTTTACATTAATGATCTTTTGCTCCCTGGTGGTAATTTAAGAGAGTCACACATTGGAGCAGAGCGCGCCGATGTTATAGTGGTAACTAAATGTCCGGAAGATATTTCTGTTGCTGAAATGAACAGAATCACCTCAGAGCTAAAACCTTTACCAGGTCAGGACGTATTTTTTAGCAGTATCGGGTATTCTAACATTTTGTATTCTGATATTGGGAATATTCCGCTAGGTGAATTGAATTCAGAAGAATTCACTTTAATCACCGGTATTGCCAGGCCGCAACCTTTGGTAGAGTATTTACAGAATAAAAATCTACAGTTCGATCATCAGAAATTTCCTGATCATCACAATTTTAATGATAGTGAAATAAGAGAATTGAATAAACTTCAGAAGATCGTAACTACGGAAAAAGATTTTATGAGGTTAAAAGGAAGAATAGATTCTGACCGCTTATTCTATCTGCCCATCAGGACCAAATTTGTAAATAATAGATCTGAATTTAACTCGAAAATACTGGAGTTTGTAAATAAAAAATGAGGTGCGGAAACACCTCATTTTACTTTGGCTAATTCAAACTATATAAGTCTCTTTATCTCTATATAATCCTACTAGCTATTCTTTTTACAAAGCCTGTGCCAAAGATCTTAAATCGCTGTTTCTCTGGCTGCTAGGTACTTATTGATCTTGTGGAAAAACTCTTCTGTCTTATATGGTTTGGGGATAATATCATTAAAACCATTCAGGTAAAATTCGTCAAGGTTATCGTCAAGTGTTACTGCCGTTAAGGCAATAATCGGAATTTCAGGATCGAACTTTCTAATTTCGATGGTAGCTTCTATTCCCGTAATTCCTGGCATGTGAATATCCATCAGGATAAGATCAAATTCATTATTCTTGACCTTTTCAATCGCAATGCTACCGTTATCGGCTACATCACAGATGACTTTATTCTTTTCGAGGATCTTCCTCGTAATCATCTGGTTGATCTTATTATCTTCAACTACAAGGATGCGCTTATCAATCATTATATCATTGGTAAGCTCAGTTTCCTTCACATTAACCGGAGTATCGGCCACAGTGTTTTTGATTTCTGCTTCCGGAGCTTCAAAATCAAGTTCGAAAGTAAATTTAGAACCTTCACCTAACTCGCTTTCCAGTTCAATTTCACTATTAAGAAGACTAAGTAGGTTCTTAACAATAGAAAGTCCAAGACCTGTACCACCAAACTTCCTGTTAATTTGTGTGGATCCCTGTGTAAAGTTTTCAAAAATTGCTTTTTGCTTTTCTTTACCAATACCTTCACCGTTATCCTTTATTTCAAATAGAAGCGATACCGTTTTTTCTTTCTGCTTGGTTTGCTTAACTGAGATCCAAATATCACCATCTTCAGTAAACTTAATTGAGTTTCCAAGTAGGTTGATAAGGATCTGAGAAATCTTAAGCGGGTCCCCAACAAGCTTTTTCGGTATATTCTTGTCGAAGTCGAAGTGTATCTTAGTGTTCTTTTCGTCAGCTGAATTTTTCAGGGCGATAAGAACATCAGACATTCTCTTTTCAAGGTCGAAATTAGACTTCACGATTTCTACTTTATTCGCTTCAAGTTTATTCAGATCAAGAATGTTATTGATCAGAGATAATAAATATTCTCCCGAGAATTTCAAGGAATTAAGATGCTCTTTCTGACTTTCAGTAGGGCTTTCTTCCAGTAATAAGTGAGTTAAACCGGTTACCGCATACAACGGAGTTCTTAATTCGTGGGTGATTGTTGTTAGGAATTGGGCTTTTGCCATAGAAGCTTTTTCTGCGTTCTCCTTGGCTAGTATCAATTCTGAATTCTTTTTCTGTAGTAATTCGTTCGCTCTGGCTCTTAGATTATTGTTCTTATAAAGAGAAAGGGTTAACAGTGATAAAATCGTGATAAGGGCGACACTTAGTATTGTGGTAAGCTTGTTAACCTTCAATGTTCTTTCCTGTTCGGCATTCTGCATTGTTAATTCATCCAGCGTACTTTTTAAGGCATCTACACCTTCTCTTGCATTAGCTTCAGTAAGTAAAGCCTCCTTATTAATATTAAAAACGTACTCTCGAACCTCATTGTTCTTCTGAAGGTATTTTAAAGCTGCTGCAAGATTGTTTCTTTGTTCAGCAATTTCACTCAAAATACCATAACTATACATGGTCATACCTGTATAATCTTCTTTTTGTGCGAGTTCTAAAGCGATTAGAGCGGAATTTTCTGCTTTTTCAAATTCACCTTTAAAATTATAAGCCCTCGCAAGGAAATAATGCAATCTTGAAAGCTCATAATTATTGGTGCTTTCCTGAAGGTATATTTCTGCGTTCTTTAATTCAGCAATAGCCCTATCTCTTGTATCTTCATTGCTAAGCCAAATCACTGCTTTATTCAGGGATATAAGACCTAATTGCTCCTCATCATCTTCTTTTTCGTAATATGTTTTTGCTAGATCAAGGTATTTTATGGCGCGGTCTAGTTCACCTTTGGAATTAAGAATCTTAGAATATAATACATACGAGTAGGCGAGTCCAGACTGATCATCAATCTCTCTCTGGATGGAAATGGCTCTTTCTAGTTGAGTAATACCCTTGTCGTATTCGTGACGAACCTGGAACATTCTCGCAAGAATACCACTGGTTAGGGCTATATAACGCTTATGATCGATCTCTTTAGCGTACTCAAGAGACTGATTTAATTGTTTTTGCGCCTTATCAAATTCCATCATATCGATAGAATGTTCGGCTTTGGTTAGTAATTCCCTTATTTGTTCAGGCTTCGGATCGGCCTTAACCATCTTTGAGTCCTGAAATCCAAAGGTGATAAAACAACAAAAAAGTAAAATTATAAGCTTTAAGTTCTTCATTCGGGAAAATAGCTAGAAGCTGTTAATGTGGTTAAATATAGCTATTTATCGTTAATGAGTGAAATTAAATCGATAAGACGATTGGAGTATCCAATTTCATTGTCATACCATCCAATCAGTTTTACTAGCTTATTACCAATAACAGAGGTCATTTGTGCATCAAAAATGCAGCTTGCGCTGCGGTCTAAAATATCTACAGATACTATCGGGTCTTCGGTATATTCAATAATACCTTTAAAGGCACCTTGAGAAGCTTTTTTAAACAAAGCATTTACTTCTTCGATTGTAGTATCCTTTTTTACGTTCAGAGTCATATCGGTAAGCGATCCATTAGGCACAGGGACTCTAATTCCACAGCCACCAATGACGTCACTTAAATCTGGGAAAATACTGGTTAAAGCTTTCGCTGCTCCAGTAGTTGTAGGAATAATTGATTGTGCTGCAGCTCTACTTCTTCTAAGATCTTTATGTGGTTTATCATGTAAACTTTGATCAGAAGTATAAGAATGAACTGTGGTAATATATGCCTGAGTGACTTCGAGATGATCATGTATCACCTTAAGCATAGGAGCAGCATTGTTGGTTGTGCATGAAGCATTGGAGATAATCTTTTCTGAACCATCTAAGATCTCTTCGTTTACTCCAAGAACCACCATTTTGATCTTATCATCCTGAGGTGGAACCGATAAGATCACTTTATTTACGCTACCTTTTAAATGACCAGTTAAGCTTTCTTCAGTTTTAAATTTCCCTGATGATTCTACCACGAAATCTACATCATGATTTTCCCATGGAATATCAACCGGTTCCTTATGATTTAAAAGTGGAAATAATTCACCGTCAATATAAATTCCTTCCTCGCTGGAAGTTATTTCATTTGGAAGCCTTCCATGAATGGAATCGTATTTCAGTAAATGAGCCAGGCTTTTAGAATCATGAATATCATTTATGGCAACCACTTTAATGAATGGATGATTTAAAAGTATTCTAAAGAGATTTCGCCCGATTCTGCCAAAACCGTTGATGGCAATATTGATAGGTTTAGCCATTCACTGACTAGTTAATGTGTTTTTGTGCTTTATAAGAAGATCTTACCAAGGCGCTACTTTCAACATGTCTGAAACCTAATTCAAGTCCTATTTGCTCATATTTCTTGAATTGATCTGGTGTGATGAATTGTTTAACCGGTAAATGTTTTTTACTAGGTTGTAGATATTGGCCAATAGTAACCACATCAACTCCGGCCTCACGAAGATCCTTTAAAGTCTGAATTACTTCTTCTTCCTGTTCTCCAAGGCCTAGCATGATCCCAGACTTGGTTCTTCTAATCCCGTTATCTTTGAGATATTTTAGAACAGCAAGGCTTCGGTCATATTTGGCCTGAATTCTAACTTCACGAGTAAGTCTTCTAACAGTTTCCATATTATGCGAAACCACTTCAGGTGCCACTTCGATAATTCGGTCTATATTTCTTTCATTACCCTGAAAATCTGGAATTAAGGTTTCCAAAGTTGTATCAGGATTCATTCTTCTAATGGCTTTTACCGTCTCAGCCCAGATTATAGAGCCCATGTCTTTAAGATCATCACGATCTACACTGGTAACAACAGCATGCTTAATTTGCATTAGCTTGATAGATCTGGCTACTTTTTCAGGTTCATCCCAATCTACAGTTTCAGGTCTCCCTGTTTTCACACCACAGAAACCACAAGATCTCGTACAAACATTACCAAGGATCATAAAAGTAGCAGTACCCTCGCTCCAGCATTCACCCATATTTGGGCAACTACCTGAAGTACAGATAGTGTGAAGGTCGTACTTATCTACAAGACTCCTTAATTCAGTGTACTTTTTTCCAGTAGGAAGTTTTACACGAAGCCATTTTGGTTTTGGCTTTCTTTCTGTTTTCGATTTTACGGGCGCAACGTCTGTATTCATAGCAAAAATCTGAGATTCAAAGATACAATAATAAGCTGAACTGCATAAATTAGACACTCCAGGATTTGATTCCTTACTTAAGCTTTTCGGGATTCTATGATTTCGGAAAGTAACTTCTTGGCTCTAAGTAGTTTGACCTTTACATTATTCATTGGTTCATTCAGGCTGCTAGCGATTTCTTTATAAGATTTTTCCTGAAAAAACCTAAGATTGATCACTTCCTGGTAATGCGGTTTCAATTGTTTGATGTCGGCCAAGAGTTGTTCAAGGTTTTGCTCTTTTATCAGCTTGTCTTCAATCCCGGGTGTCTCATCAACGATCTCGTAAACCCGTTCTTCATCATCTACTGAAGTTCTTGAAGTTATTGAAGATTTTCTTTTTCTGATCTGATCTATATGAATATTCTTGGAAATTGCGATCAACCAGGTGGTGAAAGAATAATTTTCGTCGAAGGTGTCTATCTTGTTGAAAGCCTTGGAAAAAGTTTGAATGGTAATATCTTCAGATTCATACTCATTCCGGGTTTTCTTTAACTGAAAACCGTATACATCATTCCAGTATCTATCCAGAAGATAATTAAAAGCTGACTGGCTTCCGTCTTTGGCTTCCCTGATCTTTTCCAGTAGCTGGTCCGGATTTATTTCCAATGTTTTGGTTTTGAAATGAGGTTGGAGATAAATATAACCATTTGCAGGAATATTAAAAATATATCGAAAAATGGAAATAACCAGACTACATCAGTTTCATTCAATTTTCTTGCAGCCTTAATATAAACAAAAGCTTCTGTGATCAATTTAACTCCTAAAATTCCCAATACGATCTTTGGATAGATCTGAAGGATTAATAGCGCTACTAGCATGAGCCAGAATAATACTCTAAAAATATAGAATCCAGCAAGTAGTACTTTATGTTTGGTTTTATAAAATCCGGCAACTGAAACATGTCTTTTCTTTTGATGAAACCATTCGGAAAAACTCGTTTTTGGAACACTTCGGGTAATTGAATCCGGGTGAAAACAAATAGCGGTATTATGTGCCGTGGCTGCTTCATTAACGAAAAGATCATCATCACCAGATCTTAAATGCAGGTGACTTGCAAAACCTTTCAATTCGTAAAACTGATTGGAGGTGTAGGCAAGGTTTCGACCAACTCCCATATAAGGTGAGCCTAAACGTGCGTAGGAGAAATATTGAATTGCGGTAAGCAAGGTCTCGAATCTTATTAATTTATTCAAAATGGATCCGGTGTGCTGGAAATATCCGCCATAGCCGAGAACTATAGTATTTCCTGGCTGGAAATTTCGAGACATTTCTCTTATCCAGTTTTTAGATTGTGGAGCGCAATCGGCATCGGTAAAAAGGAGGTGCTGGTTTCTTGCCTTTTTTATACCAAGGGTCAAAGCATATTTCTTATTTGCCCAGAAAGCTTCATTGTTCTGAACATCTACAACCTTAATTCTTGGATCTATGTTTTGAAATTCTTCAATGACCTCGAGGGTGTTATCTGCAGATGCATCATTAATCACGATGATCTCAAAATCTGGATAATCCTGTTCAAGAATTGAAGGGAGAAAATTTCTAAGATTTTCCTCTTCATTCTTAGCGCATATAATTATTGAAACAGGTACCTCCGGATGTAATTTATTCTTGATTCCCGAGGTCGAGAATGAAAAGAATGAAAAGAAATAGATGAGGTTAACTAAGCTAACAAGAATGAAAAAACCAAGTAATAATGTTCCCATTCAGTCTATTTGATCTTAGGAGTATCATCACAATTTTCCATTTCGTCTGGCATCTTACCACAGAAACTGCAGGGTTCACCAGATTTGTTCAGATATGGATTCTGGCTGGCACAAGTTCCGGCAAATTTACCTTCTTTTTTGCCCCAGATCTTGATCGCAATTCCGGCGAATGCCAGACCTAATAAAATAGCGCTTATTATAAATAGTTTCATGCTAATAGGATTCTGATGCAAAAATAACAATAAAATAGAGCAACTGAAAATGCCGGTCATCATTAATATAACCTTTACAATATTTAACTAAACTTTAATCGAATCCTTAGCAATAACTGCCTTTTGCACAATATCTTGCACTGTTAATCACGAAAAAAACTACGATTATGAAAATTAAAATGTTATTTACGGTTTTAGCACTTTCAGCTATTGTTTTTACTTCATGCGAAGATAATAAGAAGAAGGAACAGGAAGAGAAAGCTAAAATGGAACAAATGGAGGCTGAAAGAGAAGCTGAAATGAAAGCTGAAAAGGAAAAAATGGAAATGGAATCTAACAGTATTGCGGCAAAAGCAATGGAGACCGATACCTTAAGTACTTTAGTAAGCGCATTACAAACTGCTGAAATGGCAGAACTTTTTACAGTAAGTGAAGGACCTTATACAGTGTTCGCACCTAATAATGCGGCATTTGAAAAGGTTGATAAGGCTACTTTAGATAATTTAATGAAACAAGAAAACCAGTCTAAACTTGGTGATGTTCTAAAATATCATGTTGTTGAAGACGAAATCACTTCTCAGGAATTAGTGAAAATGATCCAGGATAATGATGGTGAGTATACTATTTCAACTCTTGGAGGAGGAGAGCTTAAGGCTTCTCTAGAAGGAGAGAAAGTAATTCTTACTGATGAAGCTGGTAATAAAGCTACAGTGGTACAGGCAGATGTTGATGCTTCAAATGGAGTAGTACATATCATCGATGCTGTTGTAATGAAGAAAGCCTAGTAAGTTTGATATATTAAAATGAAAAGGGATCCTGTTTTGGATCCCTTTTTTATTTAGATGATATTGACTTCGGCTTCGAGATCAATTCCAAATTTGTCTTTTATGCTTTTCTGAATAGTTTTTGAAAGATCTAGAATTTCAGAACCTGTAGCTTCGCCATAATTCACGAGCACAAGTGCCTGATTCTTATGCACACCCGCATCTCCGTTTCTATAACCTTTAAATCCGGCGGTATCTATTAACCAACCTGCCGGAACTTTTATTTCATCTTCTGAAACTTCATAGGAAGGTATTTCCGGGAATTTTGATTTAAGACCTTCAAATTGATCTTTACTGATGACCGGGTTTTTAAAAAAGCTTCCGCTGTTGCCAATTTCCTTTGGATCTGGCAATTTAGATCGCCTAATGGCAATTACCGCATTTGAAATATCCTGTATTTCTGGTTCGGTGATTCCCTTTGCTGTAAGCTCTGATCTAATTGAACCATAATCAATA
Source organism: Christiangramia sediminicola (assembly GCF_031344135.1). Taxonomy (NCBI): domain Bacteria; kingdom Pseudomonadati; phylum Bacteroidota; class Flavobacteriia; order Flavobacteriales; family Flavobacteriaceae; genus Christiangramia; species Christiangramia sediminicola. The sequence goes on along the minus strand of NZ_JAVJIU010000003.1, from coordinate 678,113 downwards.
TTTAGATGATGATCTTTTTTGGTTAACCTGAATTTTACAGAAGTGATGATATACTGACCTTTCAGCTGATTTTTAAAAACTGAATTTCTATACGAGAAATCACAATCTTCAAGGCTGAATTCTTTTTCTTCCAGAGTCTGGACATTCATTGCTTTGCAGCTAACAAATGTATCTTTCAATTCAACTCCGTAAGCTCCGATATTTTGGATTGGTGCCGTTCCAACGTTCCCGGGAATAAGAGAAAGGTTCTCTAATCCGCCAAAACCTTGCTTTAACGTCCATAAAACGAATTCATGCCAGTTTTCACCAGCTGCGGCTTCAATAACTACTTCAGAATCGGTTTCAGAAACAATATCTTTTCCCTTGAGAGCTATATGAAGCACCATTTTATTCACATCGCCGGTCAAAAGCATATTGCTTCCGCCACCAAGGATAAATAGTTCTGATGCGTAACTTTTGCGAAGTAGATTCCTTAGATCTTCAATTTTCTGAATAGAAATGAACTTTTCAGCTCTAACATCTATGCCAAAACTGTTGTGATCTTTAAGGGAGTAATTTCGCAGTACACGCATTAATTCTTCTGGTTATAAACTTTTATGGCTTTTTCAAGAATTTCAATTGCTCTTTCCAGGTTCTCCTTTTTAAGAACATAAGCTATTCTTACCTGGTTTTTACCGGTATTGGGAGTAGAGTAGAAACCTGCAGCAGGTGCAACCATTACCGTTTCATTGTCATCCTCAAAATCTTCTAATAACCACCTCGCAAAATCATCAGCATCATCAACAGGTAATTCTGCGATACAATAAAAAGCTCCTTTTGGTTTTGCAACCTTAACTCCATCGATCTTTTCAAGACCATCTACTAGGAGATTTCTTCTATATGTATATTGCTCGATAACATCATCAAAGTAAGACTGCGGAGTGTCTAATGCAGCTTCACTCGCAATTTGTGCGAAAGTTGGCGGGCTTAGTCTTGCCTGAGCAAATTTCATAGCCGTGTCTATCACTTCTTTGTTCTTTGAAACAAGGCATCCAATTCTTGCGCCACACATGCTATACCTCTTGGAAACTGAATCTACCATGATGGCATTATCGGCAAGTTCAGGTATACTCATAATAGAGTGGTGAACGGCACATTCGTATGCGAATTCCCTATAAACCTCGTCAGAAACTATGAATAGATCATGCTTTAGTGCGAGATCTGCTAATTGTTTTACTTCATCTTTTGTATATAAATATCCGGTTGGATTTCCAGGATTACACAGAAGGATTGCCTTGGTCTTTTCAGTAATTAATTTTTCAAATTCTGAAATAGGAGGTAAGGCAAAATTATTGTCGATGCTCGCCTGGATTGGTCTTATTTTCACGCCTGAAGCGGTAGCAAAACCATTGTAATTTGCGTAGAATGGTTCAGGGATGATCACCTCGTCACCTGGATCTGTAATACTTCCCATGGCAAAAAGCAAAGCTTCAGATCCGCCTGTGGTAATGATAATGTCTTCTTTATTTACAGGTAGCGCAGTTTTTTTATAGTAACCGGCCAGTTTTTCTCTATAACTTTCAAAACCTGCAGAATGACTATAAGATAACACATCTATATCGTGTTTTCTAACTGCATCAAGGGCAACTTCTGGCGTTTTAATATCTGGCTGACCAATGTTCAGTTGATATATTTTACGACCTTTTTTAGTTGCTGCTTCAGCAAATGGAACCAGTTTTCTTATCGGTGATTCAGGCATTTCCAGCCCTTTATTAGAGATCTTAGGCATAGCTTGTAATTTGTGCAGTGCAAAATTGCAAAATTTAAATATTAATCAATAATATTCTCAGGGTAATTATCCCCTGATTTTAAATAAAAAAAGCCCTCCAGTATGGAAGGCTTTCTTATCTATTTAATAAGATTATTTGCTGTCTCCAGCTTCATCTTTTACAAGACCTTTAATCTTTAAGGCTTTTGTAGGCTCGTCTGCATTAGAATAAACAGTTACTGTTTTTCTAATTGGTCCAACTCTTTTCGTATCATATTTCACCTCAATTTCACCGGTTTTACCAGGCATAATTGGTTCTTCCGGTTTCTTAGGCACTGTACAACCACAGCTGGACTTTACATCTTCGATAATCAAAGGAGCATCTCCAACGTTGGTGAATTCAAAGACTCTAACGCCATCGCTTCCTTTCATTATTTCACCATAGTCAATGGTTTCTGACTTAAATTCTATTTTCGCTGTTTTCTGAGCTTGAGCTGTTGCCAGTCCAGCAAAAACAAAAATGGCTATTGCAATAAGTTTTTTCATAATTCAAAAATTTTAATCGGATTAGTAAAGATAGTCTGAAATACTTCAAATCTCAAAAATTTTAATCATTTCAGTAGCTTTCATAATCCTACATTAATAATTACTTTTGCCATTATTCAAAAACCAGACCAAGAAATGGCAATTGCTTCACAATATAATGCGAAAAAAGTAGAGGATAAGTGGTATGACTACTGGATGAAAAACAACTATTTTCATTCGGAAGTTGACGAAAGAGAGCCATATACCATTGTAATTCCGCCGCCAAACGTGACCGGTGTACTTCACATGGGACATATGCTGAATAACACTATTCAGGATGTTCTGGTTAGAAGAGCTCGTTTAAAAGGTTATAACGCATGCTGGGTTCCTGGAACCGACCATGCATCTATTGCTACTGAAGCAAAGGTTGTAGCAAAATTGAAATCTGAAGGGATTCAGAAAAATGATCTTTCGCGCGAGGAATTTCTACAGCACGCCTGGGACTGGACAAATAAGCATGGAGGAATTATACTTCAGCAGTTAAAAAAACTTGGTGCTTCTTGTGATTGGGAACGTACAAAGTTTACGATGGATGACGATATGTCGGCCTCTGTGATCAAGGTTTTTGTAGACCTGTATGAAAAGGGTCTGGTATATCGCGGTTATCGAATGGTAAACTGGGATCCGCAGGCGAAAACCACACTTTCAGACGAGGAAGTGAATTATGAAGAAAGAAATGGTAAGCTTTACCATCTTAAATATAAAGTAGACGGAACCGAAGATTATCTAACGATAGCAACTACAAGGCCTGAAACTATTCTTGGAGATACTGCAATATGTATTAATCCCAATGACGAAAGATTTACTCATCTAAAAGGTAAAGAAGCAATAGTTCCAATTTGTAATAGAACCATTCCTATTATTGAAGACGAGTATGTAGATATGGAATTTGGGACAGGATGTTTGAAGGTTACACCTGCACATGATGAAAATGATAAAAATCTAGGAGATAAACATGGCCTTGATGTGATCGATATCTTCAATGATGATGCTACTTTAAATTCATACGGACTTCATTATGAAGGAAAAGACAGGTTTGTAGTAAGAGCTGAGATTGTTGAAGAACTTGAACTATCTGGTTTTGTAGATAAGGTTGAAGATTATGTAAACAAGGTAGGAACTAGTGAAAGAACAGGTGCTGTGATTGAACCAAAACTCAGCGATCAATGGTTTCTGAAAATGAAGGAAATGGCTCAGCCAGCTATAGAAGCTGTTCTTGGAGACGATATTAATCTGGTACCGGAAAAATTCCTGAATACTTACCGTCACTGGATGGAGAATGTTAGAGACTGGAATATTTCACGTCAGTTATGGTGGGGTCATCAGATTCCCGCTTACTTCTACGGTTCAGGTAAGAATGATTTTGTAGTTGCTGAAACTGCAGAGCAGGCTCTGGAAAAAGCTAAGGATGCAACAGGAAATAGTGAGTTGACCGCTTCAGATCTTACTCAAGATAAAGACGCTCTGGATACCTGGTTTTCTTCCTGGCTGTGGCCAATGAGCGTTTTCAATGGTATCCTGGAGCCTGAAAATAAAGAAATTGAATATTATTACCCTACCAATGATCTTGTGACCGCGCCAGAAATTCTATTTTTCTGGGTAGCAAGAATGATCATGGCGGGTTATGAATATAGAGGAGAAAGACCTTTTAAAAATGTTTACCTAACGGGAATAGTTCGTGATAAGCAAAGAAGAAAGATGTCTAAATCTCTAGGGAATTCGCCAGATCCATTAGCCTTGATAGATCAATATGGTGCAGATGGTGTTCGTGTAGGGATGTTATTGAGTTCTCCTGCCGGGAATGACCTGATGTTCGATGAAGACCTATGTAAGCAAGGTAGTGGATTTACCAATAAAATATGGAACGCATTTCGTTTGGTTCAGGGCTGGGAAATTTCTGAAGAAATTGATCAACCTAAAACTGCGAGAATGGCAATCGACTGGTATAAAGCAAAATTCCAGAAGACGATCAGGGAAATTGAAGATCATTACTCAAAATATAGAATTAGTGATGCTTTGATGTCTACCTATAAATTGATCTGGGATGATTACTGTAGCTGGTTCCTGGAAATGGTGAAACCGGGTTACGGTGAGCCTATGGATGCGAAAACTTATAAAGCTATTATCGCAATACTCGAAGATAACTTAAAAGTGCTACATCCTTTCATGCCATTCGTAACGGAAGAAATCTGGCAGGAGATCACGGAAAGAACTCCTGAAGAGGCTCTAATCGTAGCTAAATGGCCGGAGCAAGTAGATTTTGATGAGAATATAATTAAAGAGTTTTCTCATGCAGCTGAAGTGATCGCCGGAGTAAGAAAAATTAGAAAGGACAAGAATATTTCTTTTAAGAATAAAATTGACCTTAGTGTTCTGAATAATGAAAACACTTCTCAAACTTTTGACAGTGTGATCGCGAAAATGGGTAATGTTTCGAATCTTGAATATGTAAATGGTTCAGTTGATGGAGCGCTTTCATTCAGAGTAAGATCTAATGAGTACTTTATCCCTATCGTTGGTGCGATTGATGTAGAAGCAGAAAAGAAGAAGATACAGGAAGAATTGACTTATACTGAAGGATTCTTGAAATCTGTAGATAAAAAACTTTCGAACGAGCGTTTTGTAAACAATGCCCCAGAAAAAGTTGTAGCTGTTGAGAAGACTAAGAAGGCTGATGCAGAAGCGAGAATTGAAGCACTAAAGGCAAGTCTAAAAAATCTTGGATAAGATTTATGACATTAAATAAAAAAAGAGGACAGATCGTCCTCTTTTTTTATTTAAAATTTCTAGTATTAACCTGATATTTCACCAATATGCTGCTCTACTAATTCTATATATTTTTCTTCTGCTTGCTTCTTACTAAGATCTTTTACCTGGACAAGCGCATTGATCTTAAAAGCGCTTCTTAGGTCTCCCTGGTTAGTAGGAGGGATATAGAACCCATTCTTTTCTGTAGCTCTTTTATAAAGCGCGTAAAAGTGTAAAAGCACATCAGGTGGAAATTGCTGATCTGTGCTACTTGCCATTTCGTAGGCTTTTAGAAACTTCGAGTTTTCTTCTGCCATCTTATTTTTTAAGAAGCGACATCAGCAATTACGCTAACGCCTCCTTTAACTTTTTGATTAATCTCAACATTCACTTTTGTTCCAACAGGAACAAATACATCTACACGACTACCAAATTTTATAAATCCGCTGTCACTTCCCTGAACTACTTCAGCATCAACTTCTGCATAATTTACAATTCTCTTTGCCAGTGCGCCGGCAATTTGTCTATAAAGGATCTCACCAGCAGTTTCGTTTTTCACAACTACAGTAGTCCTTTCATTTTCTTCACTCGATTTTGGATGCCAGGCTACCAAAAATTTACCTGGATGATATTTGCTATATGTTACTTTTCCTCCAACAGGATGACGAGTAACATGAACATTTACAGGAGACATGAAAATAGATATCTGAAGCCTGTTATCTTTAAAATATTCCTTTTCATAAACTTCCTCGATCGCTACAACCTTACCATCAACCGGAGCAATAATATGCTCATTGTTCAGGCTCGTGTTTCTTTTTGGGTTTCTGAAAAACTGAATGATCAGAAGGAAAAAGAAAATAGAAGCCACCAGAATGGCAAACTTTATCCAGTATACATTAATTAAACTGTATGTAATGATATTTATTGCGATAAGAATGATCGCAGTAATAGTCATTATTTTATATCCTTCTTTATGAAACATAATTCAATATATATAAATAAGCATAAATGAATGGACTGGCAAAGATAATACTATCCAGCCTGTCAAACAATCCACCGTGGCCTGGCATTAACTTACCGCTATCTTTTACACCAGCCTGTCTTTTAAATTTTGACTGAATTAAGTCTCCTAATGTTCCAAAGATGCTAAGAATTATAGCCATTCCAAGCCAGGTCCACATGGTGAGGAAATGTGTATAATACCAGATCGCATAACTCATAATCACACTAAAAACAAGCCCGCCTAGAAAACCTTCGATAGTTTTATTTGGTGAGATCTTTTCGTAAAGCTTTCGTTTACCAAAATTCTTACCTATTAAATAAGCAAAAGTGTCATTAGTCCATATCAGGAAGAAAATCCCAATTACGAGTTTCGGTATAAAAACACCTTCTATAGTGGGAATAAGTGTTAAGAATATGGTAGATGAAATAAGGTAAAAAATGATAATAATGTATTTCTTCTTTTCAAATACCGGAATTTTCTTAACTACCAGCAGGTCTTTTACCAGGAATAGATTTACAAAAACCGTTATCAACAATAACAAAATCGTTGCATCCTGATTAAATTTTAAAAAGCTGAAAAGGTAAAATAGGATAGCCTGTAAAAAGTAAAGTGCATAGCTCTTTAAACGTAGTAGCTTTTGCATTTCTACAAGGCATACTAAACTTAAAAGGTAAAAGAGAATTATGAAGATCACTTCTGAGGATAGGATGGAAGCAACCAATATGGATGTATACAACAATCCCGAAACGGCACGAATAATGGTTTCCCTCATAAATTACAGATCTTCCAGCAGCAGCAAATATAGGTTTTTTGTACTACTTCCATAACTCATGAAATCACCTTCTTTTTGAGTCTCAAAATTTTTGATCGTGGTGATATTGGAAGGGATTTGCTGTTTGTTCTTGAATTTAATTCCTCTAAGTCCTTCTCCGATGGTGTCAATTAGTTGACTAGTAGAGGATAATATGATAAAATTAGCAGGAAGGTCGTGAAGTTTTCTTTCCTTGATCTGGTTGGATGAGATCAAAATTGATCCGTCATTTGCCACCAGAAATTCACATGTTGATAAATAAAATTCAGCGTTTGCCGATTTATTGAATTCGAGATTGAAATCCTTGAACTTGTTCATAAGTTGCTCATCAAAACAGCAACATTGCTTCTCGTACCAGTCATTCTCCATGAGGATATTATCAAAAGCCTCCTGAACTTCTGCGTCATCCACACAGTATAAGAACTTCCCTCCATTATTTTTAAAATTGAGCATAAAACGCTCATCGGTAGGTAATTTTACCTCCGGCATATATTTCCCTCTGTCTGCATTCTCAGGGATATCCTGATCCTGGTCTGCCTTCGACTTGGGATTAAGAAACCTCTTGAATAGATTCATAGAGTTTGGGTGTGATTCTTACAGTCAATTTATCAAAGTTAAAAAATCTGAAATTAACCATTGTTTAATTTCAGATTTTTTACTTCAACTTCTACACTACTTATTAACCGAATCGTTTTCGGTTAATTCTCCTTCTTCGTCTGTATCCTTACCTTTTGAATCTTTAGATTCTGCTCCGTTCTTGGAACCTTCTTCTAAAGTGTTCTTTTCTTTCAGTGGTTTACCTTCTTCCTTTTCTTTTTCAAAAGGACGTTTTCCGAAGATCTTTTCAAGGTCGTCCTTAAAAATTACTTCTTTGTCAAGTAAAATTTCAGCAAGCTGAGTTAGCTTGTCTTTATTGTGTTCTAATAAATCTAGTGCACGCTTGTATTGATCTTCAATTAAATTCGAGATCTCCTTATCAATCAATTCTGAAGTCTTCTCACTATATGGTTTCGTGAAGTTGTATTCACTCTGCCCTGAAGAATCATAATAGGTAAGATTACCTACAGCCTCATTAAGACCGTAAATAGTTACCATTGCTCTGGCCTGCTTGGTTACTTTTTCAAGATCACTAAGAGCTCCTGTGGAGATTTTATTGAAGATGACCTTTTCAGCAGCTCTACCACCAAGTGCCGCACACATCTCGTCCAGCATCTGTTCAGGTCTAACAATTAGTCTTTCTTCTGGTAGATACCATGCGGCACCAAGAGATTGTCCTCTAGGAACAATAGTTACTTTTACTAGTGGAGCAGCATGCTCAAGCATCCAGCTCACCGTAGCGTGTCCAGCTTCGTGAAAAGCAATCGCTTTCTTCTCACTAGGAGTAATAATCTTATTTTTCTTTTCCAGTCCGCCTACGATACGGTCTACCGCATCAAGGAAATCCTGTTTTCCAACTGCCTTATTACCTTTTCTTGCGGCGATAAGAGCAGCTTCATTACATACGTTTGCAATATCAGCTCCCGAAAATCCAGGAGTTTGTTTAGCAAGGAATTCAGTATCCAGTTCATCTGCAACTCTTTTTAGAGGAGCCAGGTGAACTTCAAATATTTCTTTTCTTTCATTAAGATCTGGAAGATCAACATAGATCTGTCTGTCAAAACGTCCAGCACGCATTAATGCTTTATCCAGAACATCTGCACGGTTGGTTGCAGCGATCACGATTACGTTCGTATTCGTTCCAAAACCATCCATTTCAGTTAGTAACTGGTTCAGCGTGTTTTCTCTTTCATCATTAGATCCTGAGAAATTACTTTTTCCTCTCGCTCTACCAATGGCATCAATTTCATCAATAAATATGATTGATGGCGACTTCTCTTTTGCCTGTTTAAATAAATCCCTTACACGAGATGCTCCAACACCTACAAACATTTCAACGAAATCTGAACCTGAAAGTGAAAAGAATGGAACCTTTGCTTCACCTGCAACTGCTTTCGCAAGTAAGGTTTTACCTGTTCCCGGAGGACCAACTAATAAGGCTCCCTTCGGAATTTTACCACCGAGAGCAGTGTATTTTTCAGGCTTTTTCAGGAAGTCTACGATTTCCTGAACCTCTTCTTTTGCGCCTTCTAAACCAGCAACATCTTTAAAGGATGTTTTTACATCTGTATTCTGATCAAATAGTTTCGCTTTGGATTTACCAATATTAAAAATCTGACCTCCTGCACCGCCACCGGCACCAGAACTCATTTTTCTCATGATAAAGATCCATACTCCAATAATCAGGATGAATGGCAGCAACGCCCAAAATAGATCTCCAAGAACATCGCTTGAAGTATCATAAGTAACAACAGTATCAAGATTATTCTCATTCTTGATCTCATTGATATCATTCTCGAAATTCTGAAGGTCTCCGAATTGGAAAGTATATGTTGGTGATTCACCTGTAGGGAAAAGATCAGGATCGATATTCTTCTTATGAATATCCTTTTCTTTTGCCTCTTTGGTTAAATAAACTCTTGCCTGGTTACGGTTAATGATCTCAACTTTCTTTACATCACCGCTTCTTAAGTACTCTTTAAATTCTGCAGGATTGGTCTTTGCAGGTTCTGAGAAACCTCCATCACCAAATAGATTAAGTCCTAAAAATATAATAATGATCGCCGCATAAATCCAGTAGGCACTAAATTTAGGTTTTTTGGGATCTAATTTTTTCTTCGGTTTTTGATTCGCCATTCTGTGCTTCTTCTAATATTTTAGATTTAATAACTGCTTTCTATAGAAGTGATCTTCGCATCACCCCATAGGCTCTCAATATCGTAAAATTCCCTGATATGCTTCTGAAATACGTGAACAACTACATTAACGTAGTCCATTAACACCCATTCTGCATTTTCACTCCCTTCAATATGCCAGGGTTTGTCTTTCAGGTTTTTACTAACTGTTTTTTGTATGGAATTTACTATGGCGTTAACCTGCGTGTTTGAAGTACCATTGCAGATTATGAAATAATCACAAACTGTATTTTCAATTTCTCTAAGGTCCAGGATATCAATATCATTACCCTTCACTTCTTCTATCCCTTTTATGATATGTGCAATAAGTTGATCGCTGTTTTTTTCCTTTTTCGACATTAAATTAATTTATTTACGCAAATTTATCATTTTTTGCTCTTTTAAAGAGATTGTTAAAGAAGATTTTAACGCCTTATCTCTTATACTAATATATGCGTATAATCAAAGTTAATGCCATTGAGTCTACCAATTCTTTCGTTAGGAAGTTTTACGAAGGTAATGCTAATTTCGATCCTATTTGTGTAAGAGCAATTGCCCAGACAGCAGGACGAGGTCAGCGTGGATCTAATTGGGAGTCTAAAGCAGGCGAAAACCTCACCTTCAGCATTCTGTATCCTCAGAATAAACTAAATATTTCCCGGCATTTTCTATTGAGTGCAACCATATCTTTATCTGTATTAAAGGTGCTTCAGCAAATTGAAATTCCTGATATTAAGGTGAAGTGGCCAAACGACATTCTGTCAGCAAAACAAAAGATAGGTGGCATCCTGATTGAAAATATTGTAAAGACCGAAGGAATCGTAGCCAGTGTCATTGGAATCGGGCTTAACGTTAATCAGGATAATTTCAACCAATTACCCCAGGCAGGCTCCCTGAAATCGGTTACAAAAAAATCTTATGACCTGGATGAACTTCTCTTGCGGTTCATAGCTGAAATTGAAAAGGCTCTTAAGAAATTAAATTCAAGAGAGTCAACAGATATTCTCGAGGAATATGCAAGAAATATGTTTCGATTGAATGTGGTTTCTTCATTTTCCTCTAAAGAAGGGGAGAAGTTCAATGGAATAATCAGGGGAGTTACCACAGAAGGAAAATTGAATCTGGAAATAGAAGATGCTGTTTTTAGAACTTACGACCTTAAAGAAATTAAGCTGCTTTATTAAATAAAAAAAGCCGGAGCAATGTCCGGCTTCTAATATTCTTTGATCCTAAAATTACAGTTTACCGATATTCTCAGTTAAAGCTGTAATAAACTTTTTCAAAGGTGCTTTTATCATCATGCTCATCATAGCATTGAATTTTCCTTCAAAATCCATATTCACTTCACTCTTTTCATTGCCGGCATCTGTAATATGAGTTTTTAATTGGAAAGGAAATTTATCTGATGTAGAACCCAGAACCACAAGATTTGGTTCATTAGTTTCAACGATTTTAAGACGAATTTCTGGCATTCCTTTTAATTGAAAAAGAAAACTGTCTTCCGTTAATACTTCAAATTTCTCTTTGCTCGAAGGCATTATTTGTTCGTAATTCTCAACATTCGTCAGGAATTGAAACATTTCCTGCTGACTCTTATCTGCTGTTACTTTTTGGCTTTCTAATTTCATATTATGGTTTCCAGTTTGCAGGATCTTCTCTCCACTTTCGTAAAACTCCTGCTTCTTCAATATTTATATAATTCGTGTTCTGAGCTGTCTCTATTAGATTTTCATAATCACTTAAGGTATGAAGCTCAATATCCAGATTTTCAAAGTTTTTAACCGAAGTATCAAAACCATAAGTGAAAATAGCGAACATTCCTTTCACATTTGCTCCAGCCTCGTGAAGGGCTTTCACTGCATTAAGACTACTATTTCCAGTGCTGATTAGATCTTCGATCACTACTACAGTCTGACCTTCTTCCAGGTTTCCTTCAATCTGGTTCTGTCTTCCATGGCCTTTTGGTTCAGGTCTAACATATGCGAATGGAAGACTTAGGTATTCTGCTACCAACATACCAATACCTATGGCACCCGTCGCAACCGCGGCGATCACATCAGGCTTGCCGTACTTCTCTTCGATCTGTTTGGCAAAGTTTTCCCTAACGTAATTCCTGATCATCGGGTATGACAAAATGATCCTGTTATCACAATAAATTGGCGATTTCCAGCCGCTGGCCCAAGTAAATGGCTCTTGTGGTTCTAATTTTATTGCTTTAATTTGCAATAAAAGCTCAGCAGTCTTTTTTGCTGTTTCTTTATTCAAAATCATAGCTGCAAATGTATAAAGTTTTTGTGAATGATATTCCCATAATTGTTTCAACCAAGAAAGAAATCGGGGAAAACTACACTTCTTTTCCTTTAAAGACTGTCCGACTTAAAAAAGTGATCAGAAAAATTCTGAAAGGAAAACTACATTACGTAAACCTTTATCATAAAGACGAAAACAAGCTTTTAAAGCTTCTTCTGAAAAAAATGAAGGTGGTGACTGCTGCTGGTGGTATGGTAGTTAATTCTAAAAAGGAAATCCTTTTTATATACAGAAATAATCGTTGGGATCTACCAAAAGGTAAAACTGAAAAGAATGAAAGTATCGAAGAATCTGCAATTCGAGAAGTAGAAGAAGAAACAGGAGTTAAGAATCTCGAGATCACTCGTTTTATCACAAAGACTTACCACGTATTCAAGCGAAAAGGCAAACTAAAACTTAAGGAAACATACTGGTATGAAATGCATACAGATTATGACGGTGAGCTTGTTCCTGAAGTGAAAGAAGGTATTAAGAAAGCTAAATGGAAAGACCTTGAAAAAAGTCAAAAAGCTTTGAAAAAATCCTATGCCAATATTAAAATGTTATTTCCTGAAAAATTCTTAGCGGGGAAGTCTGAAGACTGGGTAGCGTAAATGTGCGTCTTCATAGTTGCTGGATCTTTTATGGATCCAATCTAACTGTGTATACCAGTTATTTCTAAATTCGGCATCACTGCTTTTCTTGTTCTCAAATTCTTCTTTAAGTTCTGGATCTTTGTCCAGCATATCTTTTGCGATATCTTCAAAAACATAAGGCGAAAAACCTTCTTTCTGCTGAAGAACCGTGTCGAAGAAATTCCAGTTAAAAAATGAATCTACCGCAGATGGTTCCAGGGTTTCAATTAAATATCTGGCTCCGTCCTGAAAAGTAGTTATCATATAATCTCCTTTCTGGAATCTAACATCTTCAGAACTTGTTGAAACCTTAGTATTTTTATGAGGATAATGGCCTTCGTAAGCCGTTTCTGAAGTTTCATAATCTTCGATCTTATAGACTTCAACGTTTATAATGGTATCCCTGTCTAGAGTTTCCATTTTAATATCATTCATCTTCAACCTGTCTACAACAGTCCACCAACCTTGTGGAATGATGTATGCCCTAGGAATCTCAATTTCTTCTGTCACCTTAAAATTGTCAAAATATTCGATCTCTTTCGTGAAAGTTTTATCACGATCATATTTTAGTCGCTCCTGTCCGGTTACTTCGCTGGCGATATTTTCAGCTTCAAAACCTTTAAATTCTCTCTTTGATGGATTCTCTTTATCAATTTCAAACCTTAGATTATATTTTCTATCGGTAAGATATTTTCTTCTAGCCTGATTTCTAAGATCTTTGATCACTGAGCTTTCAGCATCGGTGATCTTGATCATCGATCTCATTAATTCATAAGTTCCCCAGACTCTTTTTTCATAAGGCTTCAGCATATGGGTTTCCACCATCATTCCCAGCGTATTCCAGAGGCTGGTATAGCCCGTAGAATATCTTGGTGAATCCATGAATTGTGAAAATCCATTTTCCGGAACTTCATTAAAAACGTTCACGTAGGGAGTAATGTCCCAGTCTTTAGCTTTTAAAGAGTCTTCCAGTGCCGGCATCATTTTTTTCTGAACATAATCTCCAAGGTTACCCCCAAGTTTATCATGCTGAGTAAATAAATGAGTAAGTGTATACTGGTAATCTGCTCCGTTGCTCACATGATTGTCTATAAATACATCGGGATCCAGATAATGGAAGATTTCGTAGAAGGTCTGAGCGTTTTTAGTATCAGACTTTATAAAATCCCTGTTTAAATCGTAGTTACGGGCATTTCCTCTAAAACCATATTCTTTTGGTCCGTTCTGATTAGTTCTGCTGCCTGAATTTCTGTTAAGAGTGCCACCAACATTATAGATAGGAATAGTAGCGATTACTGTATTTTTTGGTGATGCTATGGAATCTCCGGCCATATCCCGGAACATCATCATCGTTGCATCAATTCCGTCGCTTTCACCGGGATGAATTCCATTGTTGATAAGCATGACGCTGTGGGACTTTCGAAGCTTTTCCAGATCAAATTCTCCACTAGGATTATAAATGGCAAGATGTAGCGGAAGTCCGCTGTCGGTTTCACCAAATTCCTGAAGGCTGATGCTTGGATATGCCTCTGCCAGTTTCTTATAAAATTCTATAACCTCTGCATAAGTACCGGTTTCGGTACCATCAGTTTTTTCAAATCGGGTTTCGAAATCGTAATCTTTAACCAGCTTGTACTTAGAAAAATCACAAGATGAAAGGCTGATCACAATCCCCAATGCCAACCACAGTTTTTTCATAAAATTTTCTAAAAATATAGCCGTAAACTTAATTAAAAAGTCTGAAAGCAACCAAAAACATCGGCCTTATCTATATTTCCGAGAATTGGAATAATAAAAATCACTGTTTTATAAAACTCTCCAAACCCGGTTTTTTTATTGAATATTGGTTAAAATTGTGGTCTAAAGCTAAAAACTTGAAGAACTCTCTATTCATATTCTCATTGATTCTATTTCTAATCCAGACTGCCAACGCCCAGCAATTTAAAGGTCGGGTACTTGATAGTAGATCTAAAATTCCTTTGGAAAGGGTTAAGGTAACTGATAGAAACTCCGGTGAAAGTCAGTTAACTGACAGGTTTGGGAATTTCAGTTTTGATGAGGTTAGCTTTCCTGTTGAATTAGAATTTTGCCGTGAGGATTATTTAGGTTCAATTTTGATCTTTCAGGAAAATGAAAGTAGAATAGAGGCTTACCTGGAAAAGGATATAGATCAATTATCTGAAATTGTTGTTCGAAGCGCTAATATTCCTGAAAAGATCAGGGAAATTCCGGCATCGGTTGGTTTAATCTCAAAAAATGATCTTCAAAGAACCGATAACTTCAACCTGGTTCAGAATTTTAATTATGTTTCTGGTGTGTTTGTAAGTCAGGGTGCATTGAATACGAACAAGATCAATATTCGGGGGATTGGCGCCAGGTCTCAATATAGCACCAATCGCATTAAAGCATATATCAATGGGATTCCACTTACTACAGCTGAAGGCGAATTGACGCTAGATGATTTTGATGCTGAATATCTCGATCGAATCGAGATCTATAAAGGTCCGGTGTCCTCAGCTTACGGTGCCGGTTTAGGTGGCTCCATCAATCTTTATACTAACAGGAATCAAAAAGATCAGCGATCTATTACTACCAATTTCAATTATGGAAGGTTCAATACCCGAAAAAACGGAGTCAATTTGAGTTATGTGAAAGATAGTCTCGATCTTTCTTTTAATTATAACCAGGTTCAAAGTGACGGATACAGGCAAAATGGTGCATATGACCGTATTTCAATGCTTGGTTCGGCAGGTCTTATCAATAAATCGGGTAATTACTGGTCGTTCTTTTTCTCATACACTAATCTCAAAGCATATATTCCGAGTTCCTTGAGTGAATCAGATTTCAGAAATGATCCTGAAAAAGCAGCTTTTACCTGGAATCAGGCGGCTGGTTATGAGTCTTATGACAAGAATATTTTTGGTGTCGCCTACGAACATAATTTTTCTGAAAAGCTCATCAATACTACTTCGGTATTCTATAATTCTCGGGATGGGTATGAGCCACGACCTTTTGATATTCTAGATGAAGACAGGCAGTCTATTGGAGCAAGAACAAGGTTTAATTTAAAAACCGAAATTTTTAAAAAGGAATCTGAATTCAGTTTTGGGACGGAAACCATGTTTGAATTTTATGAAACTGGAACTTTTGAAAATCGTTATGAGCAAGCAGAAGAAAGAAGAAGTATTCAGGGAGATCGATTAAGCCTGAATGAACAAGATAGAAATTATGTAAATGTATTTGCTCAGCTTAATAGCCGACTGACTCCTAAGTTGAGGGCCGAATTAGGATTGAATTTTAATTCAACGTCATATGATCTTGAAGACAGGTTTGCTGATGGTGATATCGATCAATCTGGTAGTTATTCGTTTGATCCTGTAATTTCACCAAGAATGGGATTGAATTACGAGGTTTTTGATGGGAAGAATGTTTACGCCTCGATGAGCCATGGATTTTCAACACCAACAGTTGCCGAAACTCTAACGCCGGAAGGATTAATAAATACCGATCTTCAGACTGAAACTGGGTGGAACTATGAAATTGGTTTCAAAGGGAACTGGTTAAATAATAAACTTTTTACTGAATTGAACCTGTATTCCATTCAGATAAGGAATTTATTAGTGGCAAGAAGAGTGGGGCAGGATCAATACGTTGGAGTTAACGCCGGAAAAGCAGATCATAACGGAATTGAGTTCACCTCGATATATCAAACCAGCTTTCCAAATGAAATTGGATTAAGATTATTCCTGAACTCTAATTTCAACTTTTTTACTTTCGATAAGTTCGTGGACCTTGGGGAAAACTATTCAGGAAACGAAATTCCAGGAGTGCCGAAATATATGATTTCACCCGGAATAGAATTTAGTATTAAAGATCTAACAGCAAATCTCAATTTCCAGGCATTCGGTGAAATGGCATTAAATGACTCAAATTCGGGTTACACAGATCCTTATGAACTGCTCAATTTAAAATTGAATTATAACTGGAATTTGAATGAAAAATTCGATCTGCAGTTCAATTTCGGGATCAATAATATACTGGATGAGAATTATGCAGCAAGCATCGTGACGAATGCTGTTGGTTTCGGAGGTTCATCTCCACGATATCACTATCCCGGAAATCCAAGAAATTTCTTCGGAGGCGCTAGATTAAAATTTGATCTTTAAAAGCTGTTTTCCTGAAATTATTTCAGAATTAAGATTCTTAAATTCTCCACTTCGTTTGGAAACGTCTTAATCTATTTTTTTCTAACCACATCTGGCACCATAAATTCATAGTTTCCGCCATGATGCATTACGTCCCGAACCACGGTAGAAGAAATATGTGCTTTTCCGGAGCTTGAAATTAGAAAAATACTGTCGATGCCAGACATTTTATAATTAGTTTGCCCGATGGCTTTTTCAAATTCAAGATCCTGCCCGTTTCTTAATCCGCGTAAAATAAACCCGGCGTTCTTAGATTTACAAAAGTCTATTGTAAGCCCTTTATAGGTCTCAACTTTTATTTTCGGCTCGTCCTGATAAGTTTCTTTCAGAAAATGTAGTCGTTCTTCCAGGCTGAACATATATTTTTTGCTTGAATTTGTGCCGATCGCCAGAATGATCTCATCAAAAAGAGGTAGCGCACGGTCAATAATATCGGTATGTCCTAAAGTTAAGGGATCGAAAGATCCGGGAAAAACTGCTTTTCTCATCAGGCGGTTTTAGATAGGTTTTAAATGTAAAAGATAAACAGAATTTATGATTTATTGATTTAAGGCAGCTTCAATAGTACTTCCAAAAAGATCTTTCAGACTTATCCCGGCCTTTTCGGCCTGTTGAGGTAAGATACTGGCCTGGCTTATTCCAGGATTCGTATTCATTTCAATAAAATGAGGCTCGCCATTATGAAAGATAAATTCTGATCGGGAAAGTCCTTTCATCTTCAGTTTTTTGTAAATCATTACAGCGATATCCTGAACCTTTTTAGTGTCTTCATTAGAAATTCTTGCCGGTGTGATCTCCTGAGACTTTCCTAAATACTTCGCTTCATAATCAAAGAATTCACCATCCGGAACTATTTCTGTGACTGGTAAAGCCAAAACTTCGCCATTATAAGTAATCACTCCAACGGAAACTTCGGTTCCATCCAAAAAGGATTCAATAATGGCTTCATCATCTTCAGTAAAGGCTGTTTTAGCTGCACTTATTATTTCGTCCTCAGTTTTAACTTTGGTTACTCCAAAGCTGCTTCCGGCACGATTCGCCTTTACAAAACATGGGAGTCCAACCGTATCAACAATTTCTTTGGTATTGATCTCCTGATCTTTATTCAGAAAATAATTCGTGGCAGCTTTTACTCCGTATGGCTTTAAAACACTAATAAGATCCCTTTTATTAAAAGTCAGTGCAGACTGATAATAATCACAACTTGTTTGGGGAATTCCTATTAATTCCAGGTAGGCCTGTAAAAGTCCATTTTCACCTGGTGTTCCATGGATGGTATTAAATACGCAGTCGAATGTAATTACCTTATCGTCAATTTTTACCGTGAAATTACTTTTGTTGATAGGATAGGGAGTATCATCTTCTGCCACGACAAACCATTCGCTCTGTAAAATATGAACCCGGTAAGGCTCATAAAGATCACGATCAAGGTGTTTGTAAACAATATTTCCGCTGTTGATGGAAATGCGATATTCACTGGAATATCCGCCCATTGCAATGGCAATTTTTTTCTTCATATTCAATATATCCGGTTAGAACTCGTTAAACAAAAATATCACTTAAAAGGGCAGTCACCAAAACCAAAGGGTTTTATATCTTTGCCCATTATCTAAAAACTATGGGATTATTTCGATTTATTTTCAGCAAGACATTTTTAATTCAACTTGTCCTTGCAGTAATTGTATTAGTCGTGCTATCATTTTTAACGATGCAATGGCTTGATTATTCTACCAATCAGGATCAGAGAATTGAAGTTCCAGACCTGGCGAAAATGAATCTGGATAATGTTGAAGAGAGGTTGGAAGAAATGGATCTTGATTTTGAGATCCTTGATTCAGCAAATTTCAATCCCGATTTCCCAAGATATTCTGTAATAGATCAGGTGCCAGCTCCGGGAAAATTTGTGAAGGAAGATCGAAAGATCTATTTGACTCTGAATCCTTCAGGATATAGAAAAATTGAAGTACCAATGAATCTTATCAGGAAGACCAGAAGACAGGTGGAGCCTACTTTAAGATCTCTTGGATTTGAGATTGGAGAGGTATCTTATAAACCAGATATCGCTGAAGATGCGGTTCTTGAATTAAGGCATAAAGGTAAACTGGTAGAGCCGGGTGATGAATTGATGAAGACTTCTGTGATAGACCTGGTTCTTGGAGATGGAAGCGGTAGATACCGAAGTACCGAAGAAGATACGCTTGATGTAGAAAGCGAAACCGAAAGCGAAGTTGATGAATTCTAATAAAGACCAGAGAGAAGAGATAGAAGATGAAGAAGAAGACGAAAGTCTTTATGAACATCACAAATTCGTAGCTGAGGTAGGGCAAAGACCGCTTCGTGTGGATAAGTATTTGATGAATTTCATCGAAAATGCTACTCGAAATAAGATTCAGAAAGCTGCCAAAAGCGGAAATATCTACGTAAATGGAGATACCGTCAAGCAGAATTATAAAGTAAAAGGCGGTGACACCGTTCAGGTAATGTTCGAGCATCCACCTTATGAATATTTACTGGTTCCAGAAGATATTCCTCTTGATATCGTCTATGAAGATGAAACTTTACTGGTAGTGAATAAACCCGCCGGAATGGTGGTGCATCCAGGTCATGGAAATTATAGCGGAACTTTGATCAACGCCTTGGTTCATCATTTTGATAATTTGCCGAATAATAGTAGTGATCGTCCTGGACTAGTTCATAGAATCGATAAAGATACCAGCGGACTTCTGGTTGTCGCAAAGACTGAGGAAGCCATGGCACATCTGTCTAAACAATTCTTCGATAAAACGAGTGAGCGTGAATATGTTGCCATCGTTTGGGGAAATATTGATGAAGAGGAAGGCAGGATCGAAGGGAATATTGGCCGAAATCCAAAGAATAGATTACAAAATATCGTATATGAGGGTGATGATGCCGAAAATGGTAAACCAGCCGTTACTCATTTTAAGGTCATTGAGCGACTTGGTTATGTAACACTGGTTTCGTGTAAACTTGAAACCGGAAGAACGCATCAAATTCGTGTTCATATGAAATATATCGGCCATACACTTTTTAATGATGAGCGTTATGGTGGTGATAGGATTTTAAAAGGAACAACTTTTACTAAATATAAGCAATTTGTAGATAATTGTTTTAAGATACTTCCAAGACAGGCACTTCATGCAAAGACTTTAGGATTTGAACATCCAACAACTGGAAAGTGGATGAGCTTTAATTCAGATATTCCTGAAGATATGGTAAACTGCATTGAAAAATGGCGTGGATATGCTAAAAATCAATTAGACGATTTATAGCATAAATGGCTTCTATAGATTCATAAGAAACAAATTTCAGGGATTTTTCAGTTTTTAAGATGATAAGTTATCTTTGGTAGAAAATAACCTAAGAGAAATGAAAATTGTTGTTTCGCCGGCGAAAACGCTGGATTATGAATCAAAATTACCAACTACAAGAGGCACTCAGCCTGAATTTCTGGAAACAGCTTCTAAGCTGAACCGCAAACTTGCCAGACAAAGCAAAAAGCAGATTTCAGAATTAATGAGCATCAGTGATAAGCTGGCAGATCTCAACTATACTCGATATCAGGAATTTCAGGAAGATCATGATAAGAAGAATTCCCGTCCTGCCATGTATGCTTTTAATGGCGATGTATATACTGGTTTGGATGCTTATACGATTCCAACAGATAAACTCGATAAACTTCAGGACACGTTAAGAATTCTTTCCGGAATGTACGGAATTCTGCGACCACTTGACCTGATGCAGCCTTACCGACTGGAAATGGGAACTTCTATTGGGATTGAAAGAAAAAATAATCTATATGAAGTATGGCAGAAAAAGGTGACCGAATATTTGAATGATGAACTGGAAGATGATGAGCTTTTTCTGAATCTTGCCAGTAATGAATATTTTAAGGCGGTGGATACAAAAAAACTAAAAGTCCCTGTGATCTCACCGGTTTTCAAGGACTTTAAGAATGGAAAACTTAAGATTATTAGCTTTTTCGCTAAAAAGGCACGTGGTTCTATGGTTCGCTATATCATCGATAATGACTGCAAAACTCTGGAAGATGTAAAAGGCTTCGATTATGATGATTATCGATATAGCGAAGAGCACACAGAAAATGAGAATGAACCAACATTCATAAGATAAAAACATTGTCATGCTGGACTTGTTTTAGGATCTGAGAAGCTGAAATCGAAGAGTCAACGAAGTTAAACAAGTTCAGCTTGACGGTGCACAATAAAATTGAAGATCGATTTGGAACTTTTTCATCATAAACATCCTTACCCACCATTTATTCCTGAAACAGCGACGAAGCTGGTTGTTGGAACTCTTCCGCCGCCTAGATTCACTCAGGGGAAATTTAAAGAAGATGACGTGGATTTTTGTTATGGTAGCCGGGATGGGCAATTATGGATCATTCTAAACAGGATTTTTGATCTCGATCTCAAATTTGAAAATACTCAGGAAGCTATTCAGGAGCGAAAAGATTTTCTGATCAACCGAGGAATTGGGATTTGCGATGTGGTTGAAAGCAGTAGGAGAGAGAAGATCGATGCTTCAGATCTTGGAATGCAAAAAGTGGAGCTTCGCGATATGATCAAAATCCTGCGTGATAATCCTAAGATTGAGACTTTGCTTTTTACTGGAGGAAATTCTAAAAACGGGCCTGAGTTTTTCTTTAGACGATATTTGAAAGAGAATCACCCGGATATTAAGATGAAAGTCATTACAAACAAATCGCCTAGAATTCATCAATTTATTTTAGATGGCAGATTGATAAAAACAGTGTCTCTTATAGCACCTTCAGGAGCGGCAAATATCGCTGTGGGAAGCAATCCACTGTATAAAGAATTGAAAAAGAAAAACCCTGAATTCAATACGCTTGATTTCAGGGTTCTTCAGTATAAAGAATTTTTCTAAGTCGAATTATTGCAATTCTTTTTTATCCTGGTCTGCCAGTGTCGTAGGTTTTATTTTGAACTTTTTTCGTTTCGGCCTTAATTTGCCACTGGTTCCAATTGCAATTTTTCCTCGCTTAGTTTTTTTATCTCCTTTTCCCATAAACTATTGTTTATTCTGTTGGTCTTTGATGGTTGTTTCATCAATATCTACTTCATTCGTTTTTTCATTACGATTTCCGGTAGGGTTTGTAGGATTCTTTTGATCCTTCGTTCTACCTTTGTGTTTATCTTCAATTGGTCCTCCCATAACTTTTGTTTTTATGATTTACTCTAAGATAGGTAGAACTAGTCTTAAAAGCTGCTAAGAGCCTGTTACAATTAGGTTAAAGCTTAACTTTCTGGACAAAGGACGGAATATTTGAAGTCCCATTCTCAATTAGATGCTTGATAAAAGCACTTCCAAGAATTGCTCCTTTCGCATATTCTGTAGCCTGGTTGAATGTCTCTTTGTCTTTTATCCCGAATCCAACGATCTGTGGGTTTTTTAGATCCAGATCATTTATCCTTTTAAAATATTCCCTAGTTTCTTCACCAAAGCCACTGGTAGAACCGGTGACGCTGGCACTACTCACCATGTAGATAAAGCCATCAGAAACCGAATCTATATAACGAATTCTTTCATCTGAAGTCTGTGGTGTAATAAGAAAAATGTTCCTCAAACCATACTTTTCGAATAGCTGTTTGTATTTATCATGATAAACATCTACGGGCAAATCTGGAATAATGAGTCCGTCGATACCAGTTTCCTGGCATTTTTTGCAGAAATCTTCAACGCCATATTGAAGCATAGGATTAAAATAACCCATGATGATAAGTGGAATTTCAACTTTTTCTCGAATTCCTTCTAACTGCTGAAAAAGTTTCTCAGTGGTCATTCCATTCTTTAAAGCCTTCGTAGAACTCTCCTGAATGGTAGGTCCGTCAGCCAGAGGATCACTAAATGGTAGTCCGATTTCAATAAAATCGACCCCATTTTTTTCCAGATCCACGATGATCTTTTCGGTATCCTCAAAATCCGGGTATCCGGCGGTAAAATATATGGAAAGCAGTTTATGGTCTTCCTGCAGTTTTTTATTTATTCTGTTCATTTTTCAATATTCTTAGTAATTCGTCAGTCTGAATTTATTTCAGCGTCTCAATAGATTCTGAAACAAGATCAGAATGATGAACTATAAATTAAAATATTCGATATACGTATTCAGGTCTTTATCACCACGACCGGAAAGATTTACCACCACGATATCATCTTTTTCAAACTTCCTGGTTTCAAAAATTGCCAGAGCATGAGAAGTTTCGATGGCGGGAATAATACCTTCCAATTTTGCCAGTTCCAGCCCGGCTTTCATCGCATCCTCATCGGTGACACTAATGAATTCCCCGCGACCACTCGTAAATAAATTTGCATGCATTGGACCTACACCGGGATAATCTAACCCGGCAGAAATTGAATAAGGTTCGGTAATTTGTCCGTCGCCAGTTTGCATGAGTAAAGTTTTACTTCCGTGGATAATTCCGGCTTTCCCGAGTGCTGAGGTAGCCGCACTTTCTCCTGAATCTACTCCCTTTCCGGCAGCTTCAACCGCGATAATTCCAACTTCAGGATTGTCCAGATAATGATAATATGCTCCGGCAGCATTGCTTCCACCACCAACGCAGGCCACTACAAAATCAGGGTCTTCCCTGCCTTCTTTTTCCTGAAGCTGATTTTTAATTTCTTCTGAGATCACCGCCTGGAATCGTGCCACCATATCTGGATATGGATGAGGTCCAACGACAGAACCGATGATATAATGCGTATCCACCGGATTGTTGATCCAGTCACGGATTGCCTCATTTGTTGCATCCTTCAAGGTTCTACTTCCAGATTTAGCCGGAACTACCTTCGCTCCAAGCATTTTCATACGAGCCACATTCGGTGCCTGTCTGTCTATATCGATCTCGCCCATATAAACAATGCATTCCATTCCCATTAAAGCGCAAACGGTTGCCGTAGCAACTCCATGCTGACCTGCACCGGTTTCCGCAATGATTCGCTTCTTGCCAAGTTTCTGCGCCATCAGGATTTGTCCGATGGTATTATTTACTTTATGTGCGCCGGTATGGCACAGATCTTCCCTTTTCAGGTAAACTTTTGTACCGTATTTCTCGCTAAAGCGTTTGGCATAATAGAGTGGTGTAGGCCTACCTACATATTCTTTCAGAAGATCCTTGAATTCTTTCTGAAAAGACTCTTCTTTCATGATATCTAAATAGCGCGAACGCAATTCTTCCACGTTTGGATACAGCATTTCGGGAATGTAGGCGCCGCCAAATTCTCCGTAATATCCTTTTTCATCAACCTGATAGCTCATTTTATGAATTTATCTGAGTTTTGAAATCTTTCAATTCCTTTAATTTTTTTAGTCCGGGTTTTAATTCGAATTTGCTGTTCACATCTACAGCATAAAGCAATCCCGGTTTGCCATCTCTGTAAAAATGACTTTTTAATTCGGCAATGGCCTTTCCATGTTCGGGGCCAATTCCTCCGCTTAAGAAGAAAGGCGTATTTGAAGGGTAATCTTTTAAAATCTTCCAGTCGAATTCAGTTCCATTTCCACCGCGAAGCTTGCCCTTGGTATCAAAAAGGAAATAATCGACAATGCCTTCAAAGGCTTTGGTTTCCTGAAAATCGAAATCATCTCCAACAGAAAATACCTTGATGATCTCCGGGGTGTTGCCCAATTGCTGAAGTTCTACTTTCAGATCTTTAGCAAAATCTGCCGATTCATCTCCATGAAGCTGAACTGCATTCAGGCTATATTTTATAATCTTTTCTTTTATTTCTTCGATTTCAGCATTTACAAAAACACCAACTTTCTTGATTTCCGGAGCGATCGCAGGTAATTCACCGTCAAAATAGCGAGGCGATTTTTCGTAAAATATCAACCCCATATAATCGGGCTGCAATTCGGCTACCTGAATCATATTTCCGGCCTGTTGCATTCCACAAACTTTAATACTCAATCCTGAACTCTGTCCCGACGCCGAAGTGATCAGGGCTTTTTGTTTCATGTTCTCTTGATCCATTTAAACAATAGATTTTAATTCTGTAATAAATTCTTTTGCAGCAGCTCCCGGATTATCGGTTTTCATGAAATTTTCCCCGATGAGAAATCCCTGATAACCGTAATTTTTAAGATCTGCTATTGCTGAGGTATTACTAATCCCACTTTCTGAAACTTTTACAAATTCATTCGGAATTAACTCTGCCAGTTTCTTTGAATTTTCGATACTGACCTCAAAAGTTTTTAGATTCCGGTTATTCACACCGATCATATCAGCCTTCACCTTTAATGATTTTTGCAGTTCTTCTTCATTATGAATTTCCAGAAGCACATCCATTCCTAGTTCCTTTGCCGAATTTGCAAGATAGATCAATTGTTCTTCAGTCAAAACCGCAGCGATCAAGAGAATAGCATCAGCTCCGTAAGCTTTGGCTTCTGTAACCTGGTATTTATCGATCATGAATTCCTTTCGAAGAATTGGAGTTTCTACCGAAGCTCTGGCATAAAGCAGATCTTCAAGAGATCCCCCGAAATATTTGCCATCTGTTAATACTGAAATTCCTGAAACTTCGGCGTCTTCATATCCTTTGGTCACATCCTGAACATTATGGCTTTGATTGATCACCGACTTTGAAGGAGATCTTCTTTTATGTTCAGCTATAATTCCTGAACCGCTTTTCAGGTTTTCAGCAAGGGAAAAACATTTTCTGTCAAAAAGCACTGAACTTTCAAGCTGAGAAACCGGGATCAATGATTTCTTTAATTCGACTTCTTTGAATTTATCTGCAATGATCTTATCGAGAATATTCATGGATTTAAAATTGACTTAATTCCTGTAATTTTTTAAAACTTTCAAAGGCCTGGCCAGATTCCAGAGATTCCTTTGCTGTGGCAAATCCATCCTGCGGACTCAGGTTTCTGGAAGTCGCAATGGCCATACCAGCATTGGCACAAACCACATTGTTCTGTGCTGAGGTTCCTTTACCTTTCAGAATATTGGTCAGGATCTCTGCTGAACTTTCTATGGAACCGCCGCCCGCGATCTCAGACATTTTTAATTCTGAAACTCCAAAATCTGTAGGTTTTAGAACTCTTTCAGAATTATTGCTGATACTTTTTGTTTCACCGGTTAGAGAGATTTCATCATATCCGTCTAACGCGTGTAAAATAGTATAATTTTTATCGGTATTCTGATATAGATAGGCATACATCCTTGCCAGTTCAAGACTGAAAACACCTACTAACTGATTCTTAGGAAATGCTGGGTTTACCATCGGTCCGAGCATATTAAAGAAGGTTTTTACCGCCAGACTCTTTCTCACCGGAGCCACATTTTTCATAGCCGGGTGGAATAACGGAGCATGTAGAATGCAAATATTAGCCTCATCGATACACTTTTCCAGAAATCCAGCATCATTGCTAAATTTAATTCCGAGATATTCCATGACGTTCGAGCTTCCGCTCACCGAAGAAACCCCGTAATTTCCGTGTTTAGCTACTTTCACCCCGGCACCGGCAGTCACAAAAGAAGATGTTGTGGAAATATTAAAAGTGTCTTTTCCGTCACCTCCAGTTCCGCAAAGATCTACTGCTTCGTAAGCAGAAAGATCTACTTTAATGCATAATTCAAGAAGCGCATCCCTGAAACCTTCGAGTTCCTCAATAGTGATACTTCGCATCATATAAACGGTAAGAAAAGCAGCGATCTGGGTTTCGTTATATTTACCTTCAGAAATATTGAAGATCACCTGCTTAGCCTCTTCCGTGCTTATGGTTTCGTGACTGATAAGCCTGTTTAAAAGTTCTTTCATTTTTTATGTCCTCTCTCTATATCAAGCTGAATTTATTTCAGCTACTCTCTAAATCCTGAAAATGAATTCAGGATGCCGAATTTTGTCAATTTATGATATTGTTTTTTCCGATTTTGATACTTCCTCTTTTTGAATATTATCTTGTTCTGGGCCATTCACCCAGTTTTTGATCATTCTTTTTCCTTCTGGAGTAAGCACAGATTCAGGATGAAACTGAACTCCACGCACGTCAAATTCGGTATGCCTGAGCGACATGATTTCTCCTTTTTCATCGTAACTGGTTGCCTGTAGAGTAGGAGGTAAGTTCTTTTCGACTACCCAGGAGTGATAACGTCCTACCTGTAATTCTTTATCAAGACCGGCAAATAAATATTCGTCGTCTACGAAAAGCTCAATTTTAGTAGCTACACCGTGATAGACATCATCGAGATTCAATAATTTTCCACCGAAAACTTCACCGATGGCCTGCATCCCCAGGCAAACTCCAAGAATACTTTTAGTCGCTGCATATTTTTTGATAATGGGTTTTAAAAGTCCTGCTTCATCTGGAATTCCCGGCCCTGGCGATAATAATATTTTGTCGTAATCTTCCACATCATCGATATGCAACTGATCGTTTCGCCTTACATCAACCTTGCAATCCAGCTCTTCGAGGTAATGCACCAGGTTATATACGAAAGAATCGTAATTGTCTATTACCAGTATTTTCTTTATCTCTTTCATTCTATATTTCTTCAGCAATTTCAAGTGCTTTGGTCAAAGCGCCTAGTTTATTATAAACTTCCTGTAATTCATTCTCTGATTTAGATTCAGAAACAATTCCTGCTCCAGCCTGGTAATGTAATTCGTGGTTCTTACTCACAAAAGACCTGATGATAATTGCGTGATTAAAATTCCCTTCAAAATCCATGAATCCAATGGCTCCTCCGTAAGCGCTCCTATTTACATTCTCGAATTTTTCGATCAATTTTAAGGCCATGGGTTTTGGTGCACCGCTTAAAGTTCCTGCCGGGAAAGTATCGGCCACAATTTGGGGGGTTGGAACTTTTGTATCTATTTTTCCTGTAACCTTACTTACCAAATGGATCACATGAGAAAAGAACTGGATCTCCCTGTAATTTTCCACTTTTACATCACTTCCATTTCTACTAAGATCATTACGAGCCAGGTCTACCAGCATCACATGTTCAGAGTTTTCCTTTTCATCTACGGCTAATTCCTTTGCAATCTCTGCATCTTTTTCATCATTTCCGGTTCTTTTAAACGTTCCGGCAATTGGATGAATTTCAGCTCGACCTTTATTTACAACCAGCTGTGCTTCTGGAGAACTTCCGAAGATTTTGAAATTCCCATAGTCGAAATAAAATAGATAGGGGGAAGGATTCACATTTCGCAAAGCGCGATATACGTTGAATTCATCGCCCTTGAATTTTTGAGAAAATCTTCTGGACAAAACCAGCTGAAATACGTCTCCGCGATGGCAATGTTCCTTGGCCGAATCTACCATTGCTTTATATTCCTCATCATTTAGATTGGATTTTGGCTTTTCATTTCTGTTGAAATTGTAAGACGCAAAATTTTTAACTTTCAGCAGTTGCTCGATTTCTTCAATCTTACTTTCAGAATTATAGGAATGATCAAAAATATACGCCTCGTTCTTGAAGTGATTTATGGCAATGATATTTTGATAAACAGCATAATAAATATCCGGAATCTGAAGATCTTTTTCTTTTCTACTGACTTCAACATTCTCAAAATATCGAACCGAATCATAAGCGATATAGCCAAAAAGTCCGTTGTTTATGAACTTGAATTCCGATGAATCTACTTTAAATTTTTGAGAAAACTTCTGGATTTCTTTAGGAACAGAAATCTTAGAATCAACGTTCAATTTTTCTGTTGATCCATCGGGAAATGCTGTGGTGATAACTTCATTTTCCAGTCTGAATGAAGCTATAGGATTGCAACAGATATAGGAGAAACTATTATCGCTAGCATGATAGTCACTACTCTCCAACAATAAACTGTTTGGATATTTATCTCTTAATTTAAGATAAATACTCACCGGAGTAATGGTATCGGCCAGGATCTTCTTGTATTTTGTATCTAATTCGAACATTGAATATTAATTTTATGCAATAAAAAAAGGCTTGTCGTGAGACAAGCCTTGGTATTTTCTATAATGGAAATAGCAGTTTAGCTCACGAAGTTTGACGTAAGTTATTCCACCACCAGTTATTTTTATTCATTTTAAACATGACTTCAAATATAGAGATGAAATTTTTCTAAACAAACAATTTACCAAATAAAAATTCCGGAAGTAGGGTTCCGGAATTTCGCAAATTAGAACTTCAGTTTAACATCAAGTTCAAAATTGTCATAAATAGTCTTGTCTCCAAGATTGTCGAAGAAGCTTCCAGAACCATATCTAACATTGTATTTTGATCTGTCTATGGTAAGACTTGTTGAAGCTGAATTTCCATCCATTTTCAAATCGAACGTTATAGGATGTGTCTCTTCTTTAATAGTAAGATCACCAACAATTCCATATTTTCCATTTCCTTTGGCTGCTGCACTCGTGATCACAAGCTTTGCTTTTGGATGCTTTTCTACGCCAAAGAAATCTTCAGATTTTAGGTGTCCTTCTAACTTTCCTTTATTTTCTCCAGAAAGATCGGTAACTGTAATAGTGCTCATATCCATTACGAATTCTCCACCAACGATCTTATCGTCTTCCATCATTAAATGTCCGCTTTCTAATTCGATAGTTCCATTGTGGGAACCGGTAACTTTTTCACCTACCCAGGTGATCTCACTTGCTTCAGTATTTACTTCTTTCTTTGTATTTGTAAATGCTACTGTTGTTAAAACAATTACTGCGGCGATTCCGCCTTTAATAATTCTATTTTTCATAGTTATCCATTTTTGGTTTTTAAATTATTTCAATTAAATCTGACTTTGATTTTCTTACTTTAGTTAAATGCTGATATTGATCATCATCGCTTCTATAACCTATTGGAGCGATCACAGCAGTAGTTAAATTTTTGTCTTTTAATCCAAGGATCTCATCAAATTTTTCCGCTTCAAATCCTTCCATAGGACAGGTGTCTATCTTTAAATTCGCTGCAGCAGATAATAAATTACCTAATGCGATGTAAGCTTGCTTAGCTGCCCATGGGTTCTGAGATTCTGCTGGTAATTGTAAAGTAGTATTCTTTATCATGTCCTCCATCCCTTTAAGATCCTCTCGAGAAAGATTACGTGTCTCCGCTATATTATCTAGATATGAATCGACGTATGATTCTTTAACCGATCTAAGGTTAGCAAAGACCAAAAGATAAGATGCATCTGTAATCTGCGTCTGATTCCATGCAACTTCCTTTAATTTTTCTCTAATATCTTTATCCTTTACTACGATCACTTCGTACGGTTGTAATCCATATGAGGAGGCTGTTAACTGTATACTCTCAAGCAAAGAATTTAAATCTTCCTGTCTGATCTCTTTCTCAGGATTGAATTTTTTAGTGGCATATCGCCAGTTGAGATCTTCGTTATAAGTGTTTTGGGTGTTAACTTCTAAGTTCATTTAATTTTTCGTTAAGTGATAAAATTTCTTTTTCGTTTATTTTTTCAGCAATATTGTTCTCGTGATCCTCGATTAATGGATCTAATTTTTCCAGCAATTTTAATCCCTGTTCGGTAATCCTAATTTCAACTTTCCTTCTGTTAGAAGGGCAAACAATTCTTTCACATAAATTCTTATCTACTAATTTGTCTACTAACCTTGTAGTATTGCTCATTTTAGATACCATCCTTTCCTGGATTGTTGAAAGGTTGGCAGGTTTTCCTCTCTGTCCTCTAAGGATTCTAAGAACATTAAACTGCTGACTACTTATATCAAATGGTTTGATTATTTCAGCTAATTTTTCGCTTAAGTAATTAGCGGTTACAATAATATTCAGAACTAGTTTTTTGGATTCTGCCATATTATCGGTTTTTAGCTGCTCTTCAATTTTCATTTGTATAGACAATTGTTGTATGTACAAATATAATTAAATTCATGGTTGATTATTTTAATGTTCTGTTAAAATTTTCTGACAGGCTGTTTCAGATTTCTCAGCCAAAAAATTAGATTATCTTTACATATCCAATAATAAAACTTAACTACGATGAAAGAATTAAGTCAGGAAGAATGGCAGAAACAATTAAATGACGACAAGGATTCTGTTATTCTTGACGTACGTACTGAAGAAGAGGTAGAAGAGGGTTATATCCCAAACTCAAAGAATATAGACATATATAAAGGGCAGGGATTTATCAATGAAGTTGAAAAACTGGATAAATCTAAGCACTATTATATCTACTGCCGATCTGGTAAAAGAAGTTCTCAGGCCTGTACACTTTTAGATCAAATGGGTTTCAGTGAAACTTATAATCTATTAGGTGGTTTTTCAGAATGGGAAGGTGACAAGACTACAGACTAATAAATTATTATTGAATTGAGAAGCACCGATTCCAGGTGCTTTTTTTATTGAAAAATACTGAAACTTGTTTTTTTACGTTAAAAACATAGGCTCAACTATTTGAATAGTCTATTAAATTGATATATTTAACCCCGATTGTCCGCGAATTATACTATGATCATGAATAAAGCATTTTATCTACTTATTGTTGGCCTGCTTTGCTTTACAGCAACTAGCGCTCAGGAATTTAGCTTCGGAATTAAAGGTGGCCCTAGTTACATCATGGGAGGGCAGATCACCGGTAGAGTAGGTGGTGGAACCGATTTTGGCGGAACTGTTGAAGGCGATTCCCAATTCAAATATCATGGAGGGGGATTCTTTGAAGTCCGTCTTAATAAATTTTTAATTAGACCTGAAATTATCTATAGTGCAATGGAAGTTGAATTTCAATTTCCAACACAACCATCAACTTATACTTTGGATAAAATTAGCGTGCCATTGTTGTTAGGTTATAACGTATGGGGACCAGTCGATGTTTACGCTGGACCTGCTTATCAGAAAATATTAGAAGTTTCACTTGAAGGAAACGAGGCAGATCAACCAGTTATTGTACAGAATAGTCCTCTAGCGGCTCAAGCTGGAATTAAAGCTGCATTTGGTAGATTTGAACTTGATTTAAGATATGATCGTACACTAGCTAGTAAAGAACCTTATATAATTAATATAGTAAATGGAGGTCCTGATGGTTATGGAATAAACACTGCCAATTTTGATGACTCAAGGCTGAATCAAATATTATTGAGTATTAGTTTCAAAATATTTGATAGTGCGGCTAATCCGGGAAGAAGAAAAGGTGGATGTTACTTCTAACACTTCATAGATAAATAAAAAGAGCTCCATGAAAATGGAGCTCTTTTTATTTAGAAAACATTGGACTTAATCCTGAACCATAACTTTCTTAGAAAGTATGATAATATGATCACAACGATTGTAATTATCGAAGCTTTTAAATACTTCCCGTAAATCCAGTAACCTGTACCAAATAACGCGCCATAGATTGTAAAACAACCTAGTATAGTTGCTAGTATTCCAGCAGGAACATTCCACTCTTTTCTCTCGTAGAACTCATCCAATTCAGTTAATATTTTTTGCCAGCCTGGACCTCCAGGTTGGGTTTTTTTATAGAATTCGATCAAAGTAGATGTTTTTTCAGGTTTAGTGATATAGGTAACTAAAATCCATGAAATGGTTGTGATTAGCACTACCATTGGATACGTAGCCCAGCCAGGTAGTATCCCAATAATCTCCCGATTATTATCAGGATCTATACCCCCAAAAACTATAACACCAAGTGATGTGAAATTAAATAAAATAGAAATTACTCCTGAAACGAACATAGCAGTAATCTCGCTCCAGGCATTTATTCTCCACCAGAACCATCTTAATAAAAAAATTAGTCCGGTTCCAGCGCCAAACATTAATATTATATTAAATAGCTGTAAAGCATTTTGAAGAACTAACGCCAGCGTCGCGCTAATGATCATTAATAGCACAGTACTTATTCTACCAACATTTACTAGCTCTTTTTCAGAAGCTGTTTTCTTTATATATCTTGAATAAAAATCATTTACGATATAAGAAGAACCCCAATTGAGATGAGTTGATATGGTAGACATATAAGCAGCGACCAGTGAAGCAATTACCAATCCTAATAAACCAGCAGGTAATTTTGTAAGCATAGCAGAATAAGCAAGGTCATGACCTAATTTATCCTGACTCACATTAGGAAATGCTTCCTGAATACTAGCGATATCCGGATAGATAACCAAGGATGTCAAGGCTACTAGAATCCAAGGCCATGGTCTTAAAGCATAATGAAGTACGTTGAAAAAGAATGTTGCACCAATAGCGTGATTTTCATTTTTTGCCGCTAACATTCTTTGAGCTACATATCCGCCTCCTCCAGGTTCTGCACCCGGATACCACGCGCTCCACCATTGTACTGCTAATGGTATGATCAAAAGTGTAATTAAAGCTTCTGTATTTGAGAAATCTGGAAGTATACTTAATTTATTCACCACATTTTCATGCATTAGTAAATTATCTAAACCTCCTACTTCAGGTAAATTCACACAATAATATGCCGCGCCAATCCCACCTATGATGGCAGTGAAAAAAAGAATGAAATCGGTATATACCACGCCTTTGAATCCACCCATAGTACTGAAAATAACAGTGACGATTCCGGCTAACCCGATGGTTTCAATAGCGCTTAAACCTAACATTACCTGACCAATCTTTATGGCCGCTAAAGTTACTGCAGCCATCGCCAGAACATTAAAAATAACGCCAAGGTAAATTGCTCTAAAAGCTCTTAGGAATTTTGCTGGCTTACCACCATATCTCAACTCGTAGAATTCAATATCTGTATCAACATTTGATTTACGCCAGAGTTTAGCATATATAAAGACAGTCAATAGCCCAGTTAATAGAAATGCCCACCATACCCAGTTTCCGGAAACACCATTATTCCTAACTATATCTGTCACAAGGTTTGGTGTATCTGTCGAAAATGTGGTTGCGACCATTGATACACCAAGAAGCCACCAGGGCATCGTTTTACCTGATAAAAAATATTCAGAAGAACTTTTACCGGATTTTTTGGAGACGTAAAATCCAACGCCAAGAGTAATTGCAAAAAATGAGAATATTAGGATGTAATCAATTACAGCTAAATCTATCATAGTATTTTAGGTACAGGTGAATTTGAATAACCAATAACGAAAATAAATCTGATATTCTGATAATTCTCTTTTAAAAAACTAGTGAGCAACATCATTAAATTGAAAAAGGGATAACAGTAGCTATCCCTTTTCTTGAGTTGGTTAGTTAAAGAATAAGGTTGAAATATCACCTATGCTATATACTTACTCGATAACCAAAACTTTGAAATTTAAAGTTATACTTATTTTTCTAAATATCCTATAGAGGGTAAACCCGCAAAAACTGAACATTTTAGTGATTACAACTTCTGAAGCTTGGCCCACATTTTCATTAATTTCTTTAAGTGTTTTTTCTTAACCGGTGCAAGAACCTTTAAGGCATATTTTGTGTGAAATTTATGAGCCTGCAGGAAATCAAGCTGGATTTTCAGCCAGTCCTTTTCAGATAATTTTAGATTATGATGTTTTAATTCAGAATAGAGTTTGTTTGAGTAGTGATCATAAGTGTCGGTTCCCAAATAAAAAAGATCTGCATCTGCTACTATATCTTCGTAAATATTATGGGTTTTCTGAGGAATTCTAGTGGCATTGATCATTCCGCAGATCATTTTAATCTCTTCTTTAGAATAGTCATATTGAGGTAATTCCTGACTTGCCAGTTTACAGCTTTTTTCCTCATGATCCTTTCTGCCGATTATAAATCCGGCGTCATGGTATAAAGCAGCAACTTTAATTAAATGAATTTCAGCTTTGCTGAGGTCTTCCTTCTCAGCAAGGAAAACTGATTTTTCAATAACAGATTTTGTATGCTCTGGATCATGATAATGAAGATAATCAGGAAGGTCATTCTCAAGCCTTTCATGGACGATATCGAAAATCTCCGAATTCTTCATCGATACTGAACTTTATAGAGTTTTTGAATGCCCGGAAATTCTAACGAGCAAATAGGAAAATCGCGAATTGCATTCAACTCACAATTAAAGTTCCATTCGCTAAAATGAATTGTATCCATAAAAAAGAGTTTAGGTCGCTATGTCTAAATTTAAGATCCTGACGCTATACCAATATAGTTTAAAAAATTGATTTTCAGTAAACAGCCCTTTAAACAAAGAAAGAGATAGACTCCCCATTGTCTATCTCTTTTAAAAAATTGAACCATTATAAATATAGTTTGTCATTTACGAATTTTATGACGCTTACCTATAAAATATTGACGTAAATCAACTTTTTGAATTTATAAGTTTTCGATAGCGCTTTAGTTCTTCAGCAACTTTCGGACTCAATATGAATAGCCCTATCATGTTTGGAACCAGCATCGAAAATATCATGGCATCACTAAAATCGGTTACCGCTCCAAGGGTGGCAGCGGCACCTATAATGGTGAATATGCAGAAAATTAATTTGTAAGCGTATTCAGTTTTCTTTCCACGACCAAATAAGTAGCTCCATGCCTGGTAACCGTAATAGGACCAGGAGATCATACTTGAAAAGGCAAATAATATAACGGCAAATGAAAGTAAATATGGAAACCAGGAAATGCCACTTTCCAATGCCTGGGCGGTCAACAAAACACCTTCCTCATTACTTAATTCCATATTAGGGGTAATAACATTGGTAATAATAAGAACAAGCGCGGTCATGGTGCAAACCACCACGGTGTCTATAAATGGTTCCAGTAAAGCCACAAGCCCTTCGCTGGCAGGATATTTTGTTTTAACAGCGCTATGAGCAATGGAAGCACTCCCAATTCCAGCTTCATTGCTAAATGCCGCTCTTTTAAATCCCTGTATCAAAACACCTACGAAACCTCCAATAATACCTTCAGGATTAAAGGCTCCATTCCAGATAGACAAAAATGCATCTGGGATTTGCTGATAGTTCATCCCAAGAATGATTATTACTGCCATAATATACATCACCACCATGAATGGAACGATCTTGTCGGTTACTTTTGCAATTTTCCGAATTCCACCAATAATTACAATTCCTACTAAGACAGACATCATTAGTCCAAAGATCCACCCCCTTTCATAAAGAATACTTTCTGTTCCGCCGGTCACGTGTTCAAATAACTTAAATGCCTGGTTTACTTGAAACATGTTCCCACCACCAAAACTTCCACCAATACACATGATCGAGAATAGTATGGCTAGTAATTTTCCTAATTTCTTAAACCCTTTTTCCTGCAGTCCTTTTTTGAGATAATACATAGGTCCGCCAAAAATGGTTCCTTCAGAATTTACTTCACGATATTTTACGCCTAAAGTACATTCCACGAATTTTGAAGACATTCCCAGCAGGCCAATCAAGATCATCCAGAAAGTTGCTCCAGGACCGCCGATTCCAAGTGCGATGGCAACTCCAGCAATATTTCCTAGGCCAACTGTAGCAGAAATCGCTGCGGTTAGCGCCTGAAAATGGGTGACCTCTCCATCACCGGCAATTTTTTTAGGAGTTTTATCGTCTCCTTCTATTTGAACAATTTTCTCATTTGAATCTGGATTTTCCAGATGTTCAAAATCGCCGCGAACTACTTTGATCGCGGTAAAAAATTCTCTGAAGTTTACTAATTTGAAATAAACGGTAAAGTATAAAGCTCCTAAAATCAAGACGATCAACACCCACGGAATTCCAACATTTTCGGTAATCGGTATTTCAGCAAAAACGGCATCGATAAACCAGCCAGTTGCATTCAGAAATTGCGCGTTTATGGTTTCATCCAGATTTTGTGTAGCATTAAATAATAGTATTGACATATTTTGAAGATTTTCAGACAAATTGGTCTAAATATCCTCTGGTCAAAAGCTTAAGTACTGCTGTTTTATTTTAAAGGATATGCTTAAGCATGTGTTTGAGCATCATCATGTGGCGTTGCATATTTGGTAAGATCATTTTTCTTTGCGAAAATGATCAATTGCTCTTTCCCGCCGCTACCACTAACATTAAGGAGCTTTTTGATCTGGTAAATGTGAGTTTGAAATCCTTCCAGACTAATATTCATGGCCATGGCTATTTCAGAATAGGATTTCTCAAGTCCAAAGTATGCCAGATTCCCCAAAACTTCTTTTTGCCGGTCTGAAAATGTCACTTTTTGGTTTTCCTTTAATTCTGAAAGTTCAGTTTTCATCGTTCGAATGGTATCTAAATGGCTTTCATTAGACAATTCCAGACGTTCCAGTTTAGCTTTGAGTTTGGCATTTTCAGAATGTAATTCGCCAGCTAAAGTTTCCTGTTGTTCTTTTTCGGACAGGAATTTCCAGCTATACAGTAAAATCGAGAATAAAAGAATGAAAAGAAATTTAAAAGATATTGCGGTTATACTACCAGCCATCGCCCAGAATTCCTGATCCAGGACTTCCAATGCCCTGTCTTGCGGAATGATTCTATGACTTACAGCGATAACAATTAACGCAAAAAGCGCAAAAGTCGGCAGGAGCATGAACTTCATTTTTCGCGAGGTAAAAGCACTGTTCAGTTCGTATAAAAGTGATAATGCAACGAATATTGATATTGGAATATCAATTAGCCAGATGAAATTATTGCTAGCTGTGGCATTTGAATAAGATGCAGCAATAAATACGAACGAGATCATTCCCATGACTCCGCAATAAAGACCTATGAATTCCTTTGAACCGAATCTTTTGACCAGTCTAACGATAAAACTTCTTTTCTTTGAATGTTCAATCGATGGAAGTGAGAGAAGTATAAACAGGGAATTTGCGAGGGAAATAATAACACCGGTATAGATAAGGAGCTTATTTGTTGGCGACCAGTTTAAAATTTCAGTAAAGATGAAATTAAGAATTGCGCCGAACCCCCAGACGAATATTGCCAGTCCAAACCATTTAATGCCCTGTATAGATTTTACAGCTGTTCCTCTGGATCTTTCCTTTATAAAGATGCGCTGAATGATAATTGCCGTAATAATGCAGACAATTGCGGTAATCGCATATTCTATGGTAGAGAGCATAAAAACCTGTTTCTGCTAAGATATAGATTTTTAGAAATTCAGAATTATAGGAACGTCCAGGCGATAAACCGACTTTTCTTATTTCCCTGATCCATTTCTATAGTTTTAAACTGGGCTCCAGATTTCTTCAGCAGTTTATAGATCTTAGGTAAGTTTTCTTTTTTAGAAACAAGAGAAGTAAACCAATCTATCTGTTCCTTTACCAAAACACTTTCTTTGATCATTCTTTTAATAAACAGTGCTTCACCACCGTTGCACCATAACTCGTTAGCCTGACCACCAAAATTGAGTTCTGATGATTCCAGTCCAAGGTTTTTAATTTTTCTGGATGCAGCTTTTTTTGCTTCTTTTTCTGACGCATGAAAAGGAGGATTGCACATGCTAAAGCGATAGTGTTCTTCCGGCTTCAAAACACCTTTAAAAATGCTGCCCCGATCTTCCTGATGAATTATTTCAACATTATCAGCGATTTCCGGATTTGCCTTAATGTTTGCTTTTGCGTTCTCAACCGATCTCTTTTCGATATCGGTTCCCAGCATTTGCCAGCCATAGATTCTATTTGCCAGAATAGGGTAGATCGCATTGCCACCAACGCCTATATCGATTCCCTTGATTTCTTTCTGAATATTTTCTTCAGCCAGGAGATCATTTAGATAATGAATATAATCAGCGCGACCGGGAATAGGTGGACATAAATAGTTCTTTGGAATATCCCAGTTCTCTACCTGATAATGACACTTTAATAAAGCTTTATTTAAATGTAGTACTGCTCCCTGATTAGAAAAGTCTATAGATTTGTTTCCATATTTATTTAAGAAGACAAATTCACCTAATCTTTTGTGAGATTCGATTAATCTTTCAAAATCATAAGAAGCATTGTGAAGATTGTCTGGATGCATTGGCGCTTTTTGAAGTTAAGCCAAAGATATAGGTTTTAATATTTCCTCAAATTACCCGAACCAGGCCTCATTTTCTGCCAGTTCTTTCTCTTCAGTATTTAAAGGAATTCTTGAAAGATTTTTTTCCGTGTTTAAATATCGGCTAACTATCCTATCTGCATAGCTTGAAGTTTTCGACGGATTCAGGAAATTCCTGAAATCTTCAGGCTGATTGAAATCTTCAGCATCTGAAATAAATCCATACCCGGCAAACTTTCCTTTATTCAGGTAAATAAATGATTTCTCTTTGTTAGTACGCCCTTTTTCAAGCAACAGACATGATTCGTCATATGCCGAAATAAAATCTACCGCCTTTTCTACCCGGTTATTATATTCTTCCAGGCTGATTTCATTTTTGCAAACTCCGCTGCAAGTGGTGATCTTATAATGATCACAATATTTAACACCAGCCTGTAAACCGCAATATTTAGGACATAGTTCAAATTTTTCACATAGAAACTCCATGAATTTAATCGCTTCTTCCCGCGTATAGAATTTCATCCAGCTAACCGGTGCGATTTTGTTTTTATGAAGCGCAAATTGTTCGATCCCTTTTTGATTGTGATAGGAAGTGAGCGTATAAGGTCTGGAAACCTTTTTCTGCGCTTTATTATACTTCGGAAAGAATTTCAGGATCAATTCAGATTCTCTTAAAAGCGCAAGCAATTCATTCCCTGTTAATTCATAATCGATGCTATAAGTTTCCTGCATCATTTTATACTTCCGGTTAGATCTTTCCTGAAAATGAGACTTTATCCTGCTCTTTATATTCTTTGCTTTTCCTATGTAAATGGGAATTCCATCTTTATCCTTGAAAAAATAAACTCCGGTAGCTTTCGGGAGTTTTTCAAAATCTGAACTTTTAAAATTTGGAGGTAAATAAGAAGCAGCAGTTTTTTGATTCAATAACTGACTAATCACTTCGAATTCAGGATCCAGGGAAAGACATCTCTGAAATAAGGTTACCGTCGCATCACAATCGCCTTTAGCCCTATGCCTGTCCATATGCGGAATATTGATTGAAGTACATATATTTCCAAGACTGTAAGAAAAAAGCCCGGGGATCAGTTTCTTGGTAAGCCTTACGGTACAAAGTCTTTTCCGTTTGAAATCACGACCTATACTGGCAAATTCCGCTCGAACAATATTATAGTCGAAATTCACATTATGAGCTACAAAAACACAATCTTTTGTAATTCTTTCCACTTCATCTGCAATCTCTGAAAACTGAGGAGCATTAAGAACCATTTCATCGTTAATTCCTGTAAGGCTTTCAATGTATAGAGGTATTGACT
This sequence comes from Christiangramia sediminicola, assembly GCF_031344135.1. Lineage (NCBI taxonomy): Bacteria > Pseudomonadati > Bacteroidota > Flavobacteriia > Flavobacteriales > Flavobacteriaceae > Christiangramia > Christiangramia sediminicola. The sequence continues at coordinate 638,111 of NZ_JAVJIU010000003.1, read as the reverse complement.
GACTTGGATTTACCAGCGAGGAGTATTCATCGATCACTTTTCCATCCTGTACAACGATCACACAAATTTCAGTAATGCGATTGCCTTTAATACCGTTGCCGGTAGTTTCAATATCAGTGATTGCGAACTTGACATCTTTCATGCTGGAAAATTACTTCATAAATGGAAAATATCCAAATGATAGGAAAAATTCCATTCAGTGCGATAATCACGATTAAATTGTCGGAGTTTCTTCGGAAAACTTTCGGAAATAAAAAAACGGACCTGTTTTCAGCCAGATCCGTTAGTATACTTCAGATTTTTAAATCTTATTCTTTAGCCAGGTCTACCGGTTTTTGGTAGCTTTTTACCAGTCTTATAAATTCGGCTCTGTAACCTTCTTTATCTTTTCCGCGACCTTTTTCAGCCAGATCCAGAACCATGGAAACATCTTTTTCGTTGGTGAATTCAGATTCGCTTAATTGCATTCCGAAAAGAGACAAAGCAGAAATAAAATTGAAATCGGTTGAAAGCTCTTTTTCAGCTGAGGTATAAACTACTTCTTCCAGTAATTTGCTTTTATTACCGTCAGGTTCTTTATATCTAAATTTCACGGTGACCAGTTCATTAGAATTATTGGCGGTTGGAACATGTTTGGTGTATTTATAATCGTCAATGTCCTTTAGGAATTCACTTTTTACTCCGGCTGGAATGATCTCGTAAACCGCAGTTACCGAGTGTCCGCTACCCAATTCACCAGCATCTTTCTTGTCATCTTTAAAATCTTCATCATTTAAAAGTCTGTTTTCATATCCAATAAGTCTAAATGCTTGAACATTATCAGGGTTGAATTCCACCTGGATCTTCACATCTTTTGCAATGGTGTATAGAGTTCCACCAAATTCGGTTCCCAGTACTTTCTGAGCTTCCTGCATGGAATCTATATACGCATGATTTCCATTTCCTTTTTGCGCCAGAGTTTCCAGCTTGGAATCTTTATAATTGCTCATTCCGAATCCAAGAGCGGTGAGAAAAATTCCGGAATCTCTTTTCTCTTCAATCAGATCTTTCATTGCGCTGTCGCTACTAAGTCCCACATTAAAATCACCATCTGTGGCAAGGATCACGCGATTATTTCCACCTTTTATGAAGTTATCACCAGCCAGCTTGTAAGCTAATTGAATTCCTTCACCACCCGCAGTTGAACCTCCGGCAGAAAGTTTATCCAGTGCTTCATCGATCTTGATCTTTTGATCTCCTGAAGTTGGTTCCAGTACAGTTCCTGCAGCTCCTGCATAAACAACGATAGAAACTTTATCCTGTTCTCTTAACTGACTGGTAAGAAGTTTAAAAGCTGATTTTAATAATGGAAGTTTATTTGGACTGTTCATTGATCCGGAAACATCTAATAGAAACACCAGATTGGAAGCTGGTACATTTTCCAAAGGGATCGTTTTTCCCTGAAGACCGATCTTTAATAATTTCGTGTCTTTGTTCCATGGTGTCTGAGCATATTCAGTTTGAATGGAAAAAGGATGTTTGCCTGTTGGTTGCTCGTATTCGTAATTAAAATAATTGATCATTTCCTCGATCTTAACCGCATCTTTTGGAATGTCAATTCCATTATTGATCATTCTTCTAATATTGCTGTAACCCGCTTTATCAACGTCAATTGAGAAAGTAGATAACGGCGAAGCTTTTACAAGTTTGAAATTATTCTCTTCTCTTTCTTTGTAAGATTCATTTTCAGTCACCGTTGCGCTGGAAACACCTCGTATTCTTATTCCGTGCGCATAACCGGTAGATGCCATTGCCAGACCGTGAGTTACAACTACCTCGTCTAAGGAACTGCCATCTGTCTCCATTGTCACATTCAAAACCGTTTTCTCGCCAACTTTGACTTCCTTTGTTTTCATTCCTACAAAACTGAATACGAGAATATCTCCCTTTTTAGCTTCAATAGAATATTTTCCATCAAAATCAGTGGTTGTACCTGTTGAAGTTCCTTTAATAATAACATTAACCCCGGGGAGCGAAAGATTATCGGTATCAATAACTTTTCCTGTGATCGTTTTGGCCTGTAAGTTCAAACTTAAGGTTAAAAATAGAATGTAAATTAATCTCATGATGAATTAAATTGAGATCAGAAGGTAGGGCGACTGATAGTTAGTATGTAAAAGCATGTCACAAAATTCAGGCCGAAATAAAGGTCAAATCTATATTTCAGTTTTCAAACCTATGGGTTTTTACGATCTTCCATAAATTTATGCAATAAACTATTGGTCTTTTGCTGAATTTTTTTCTTCATAAAAGGAGTCCAGCCAAGTAAGAATCCACTTAATCCTAAAGCTTGTCTTGACCAGTTCCATAAGTTGAATTTATCGGTGTGCTTTATAATCTTCGCATCCTGGAAAACCAAATGAGCAGTAACATGATTAACCACTTTTCTTTTTTTCGGGCCGTAATTATAAATGGCAGTCCAGGCTACCTTCGCAGTATTTCCGGAAGTTTCCAGAATTTTATGGGTTATATGAATTTCGTTATTCCTGCTTAAAAGCATTCGCCACATACTTCTAGCACGTTCTTTTTCAAGTTTGCCAAATGCCGGATCCTTAAATACTACATTTTCATGGTAAGCAGTGATCATGCCTTCCGCATCTGCCCTGGCAAAAGACTGGTAAAATTGCTGAATAAGTTCTGTATTGCTCATTGATCAGTTTTCATTTTCTGCAATCCTTCCACGATAATTTCTGCTGCGATCTGGCTTCCTTTTTCTGAAGGATGAAATTGATCAGGTCCGTAATAATCAAAATTTCCAGTATTATCGAAATGCTTTTTCCACACTTCACCTACTGGAAATAGCATTGCCTGATTAATTTCAGCAGCCTCTTTATGATTTTTGATTACTCCTTTAAATGTATGATAATATTCCCGGGAAGGCCAGACCATAAAGTAAGCTAGCTTCGCATTATTTTCTGAACAAAGATCTTTGAGTTTCTTACCGTATTCTATCAGGATATCTTTGCCGAAATCCTGCGATGATGGGCCTTGCTGAATAATAACAAGATCAAAATTTCTGTTTTTGATCATTTTCTGAACTTTTCCTTCGTTCCAGTGATCCAGCAAAGCGTAGTTAGGTTTGGCGATCATCTTAGAACGTACTTCCAAACCCTGAGCTTTTGCAGTTTTTTCTACCAATTCAGGCAGGTCATTAGTATAAGTCAGGCTATTTCCAATAAAAAGTAAGTCTAGCTCATCATCTTGAGATAAAACTGGATAACTGATGAATATTATCAGAATAATAAAGATGAACCTGAATTTTCTCATTGCCTGTTTCTGAATTTATACAGCAATTTAAATGATTTTATTATCAATTAACACCTGGAAAGAATCTTCCATGGTTTCGCGCATAGGTCTGAAATTGATATTTAGATCTTTCTTTATTTTAGAATTATCTGCCTGCCATTCTACATTTACATTATTACGAATGAACTTTCTGGAAAGATTTTTATTCACAAAAGGTCCAACCAGCAGCAATAGCCATTTTGGCATCGACTTCGTTGGGACCGGATACGAATCACCATATTTTGGTTCCAGTGCTTCTCCCAACTCCACAAAATTGGTGTTATGGGCAGAAGTAATGTAGCGACCTTGTGCTGAAGGAGTAAAGCCAGCCTGATAATGAGCTTCGGCAACATCTCGAACATCTACTAAACCAATTCCCAATTTTGGTGCTCCCATTTTAAATGTACCGTCTCCAAGTTGCTTTAAAAGACTAAAACTTTCTGAAGTTGTAGCACCAGGATTCAAAGGAGGCCCCATCACTAATGAAGGGTTGATGGTTACCAGATCCCACTCACTTTGTTCTTCTGAAATTTGCCAGGCTTGCTTTTCAGCAAGGGTTTTTGAATAGGAGTAAGGCTGATATTCTAATGATGCGGTAGTGTTCCAGATATCTTCAGTCAAAATATTATTCGGTGCATCCTGAACATCTTTCGCATCGGTATAGATCGCGGCGCAGCTACTGGTAACAACCACTCTCTTAACTCCGGAAGTTTTTTTTGCCTGGTTTAGAACATTTGCAGTTCCTTTCACGGCCGGCTCGATCAATTCTTTTTGAGGATCATCGTATTCTGAAGTAAATGGCGAAGCGGTATGAAAAACGAGTTCGCAGCCTTCCATAGCTTCTGCATAGGAGCCATCCTCCAAAAGATCTGACTTGAAGTATTTTATAACGCCAGGAGATTTTTCAGCTATGCCATTTAGATGATGAACTTTATGTTCTTTTTCAGGATCACGAACCGCGGCATGTACCGTCATTCCATCTTCCAGTAATCTTTTTACCAGCCAACCTGCGACATAACCTGTTGCCCCTGTTACTAAAACCGGTTTTGTTTTATCTATGTTCGTCATCATTTTTTATTTAATAATTAACTGCTCTCCTAGTTCAGGAATTCTATAATCTAAGCCTTTTTCCAGAGAAGTTCTAATAAATCCATCAATTGGGTCTTCCCAGTTATGTAAAGCGAGAGTGAAAGCTCCCCAGTGGATGGGTATTGCTTTTTCAGCTTTAACATCTATTGCGGCCTGTACAGATTCATTAGGGAACATATGTATCTGACCCCAGTTTTCGTTGTACTGTCCGCATTCAACAAAAGCCATATCAAACGGACCAAGTTTCTCACCGATTTCCTTAAAGTGATCTCCATAGCCGCCATCACCGCTCCAGTAGATATTTTCTGATTTTGTAGTGAAAGTGTAGCCGCCCCAGAGACTTTTATCACGATCAAATAATCCTCTTCCGGAAAAATGTCTTGATGGCACAAAATTGATCCTGATATCATTTACGGTAACTGTATCCCACCAGTCCATTTCAGTAATTCTGGAAGTTTCAATGCTCCAGCGCAACAAATGTCTTTTTACACCGAGTGGCACATAGAAATGTTTCACTTTAGCTTTTAATTTCTGAAAGCTGTCATAATCGAGATGGTCATAATGATCGTGCGAAATAAGCACCGCATCGATTTGCGGTAACTTATCGATAATGTATAAAGTAGAGTCTGAATATCTTTTGGTTCTTATCGGGCCAACAGGTGAGGCATCAGCGCCAAACATAGGATCTATCAGAATATTAGAATTATTCAATTTGAATAAGCCTACCGAGTGACCATACCAGATAAATTTTGCGCCTTCAGATTTTGTGTCCCAGAGTTCCTGATCAAACTCTTTGATAGGTAATTCTTTTTGCGGTCCGCGTTCCGCTTTTCCTGTGAAATTATCTTTAATTAGACCAGGCATTTTTTTTAGGTCCATATCCATGGTAGTGGTCTGTAAATTCCTGAATTTTTCGCCATTCCATTGGTTGGATTGAGCAAAGGCAAGTTTTTCCTCTTTGGAGATCTTTCCACCAAACTGCGGATTAAGGTACAGGTATCCAATTCCGTATAAAAGACCAGTAACTAATAGGGCTATGATTATTTGTGCCGTCATCTTTAATTTTTTTTTCATTGACTAAATATTCTGATACAAAGATGTGCAACATTCTGCCTGATCCTGAACACAGAATACGGAAACAAAAACACAAATTACTGAATGTTAGAAAATAAGAATGGAGATTTATGTTCTTCTTAATATTTCGAATGTTCTTTTATTAGTTCTGGGTGCGATATTCCTGAGGAGAAAATCCTGTTTTCGATTTAAAGAATCGACTAAAATAGTGCGGGTAATTATAACCAAGTTGATAGGCAATTTCTCCGATAGATTCTGTAGAACCTAACAACATGGTCTTGGCTTTGTCAACCACAAAATCGCTAATGTGATCTTTGGCGCTTCGGCCTGTTTCCTTTTTCAAAAGATCGCTGAGGTAATTAGGGGAGAGGTGCAGTTCATCTGCACAATATTGCATAGTCGGTTGTCCCTGTTCTGAAAGCTTTCCAGATAAATAGTAATTTTTCAGGAGAATTTCCATTTGTGATACGATATCCTTATTACTGGCCGTACGAGTATTGAATTGCCTCTCGTAATAGCGGTTGCATAGATTTAGCAATAATTCCAGGCTAGAAACGATCACTCGCTGACTATGATTGTCGATCCTTTCTGAAACTTCCTGCTGTATCATATTCACACAATCTGTCACCGAATTCTGTTCCTGGTCTGAAAGATGCAGAGCTTCGTGAACATCGTAAGAGAAGAAGGAATAATTTTCGATATTGGTTCCTAGGGAAGTATTCCTAATAAGATCTGGATGAAAATACATCATCCAGCCATTGATCTTCTTCATAGGTTGTTCCTGGTTGGTTTTAATAACCTGATCTGGGCCGGTGAAGATCATCACGCCTTCATTAAAATCATAATGATTTCTTCCGTATTCAAAAGCACAACTGGCATCCTTAAGAGCAATAGAATAAAGGCTGGTAGTGAATTTCTTTCCGAACCAATTATCATCGACCTTCACTTTGGAAACATCGATGATACTGATCAAAGGATGTTTCGGTTTTTCAAAACCGATCAATTCGTGAAACTGACTTATAGATTTTATTCTAAGAATATCTTCAGGCATACTATTGCTTTTTTACAAATTTCAGTAGAAAGCAGGATTTAAAATAACACAAATTCCTGATTATGGAACAGATATGCCAGAACTAAATATTATCATAATTTTGAGATATAAATTTTCTCTAATTCTAATAAAAGGTAGAACTTACCCCTTTTTCAAAATCGAATATAATTTATGGCTTCAGGATTTTTCGCTCTTTTAGATGATATCGCTACTTTAATGGATGATGTGGCTACTATGGGAAAAGTAGCCGGAAAAAAAACTGCCGGACTTTTAGGTGATGATCTGGCTGTAAACGCAGAGAAAGCATCCGGATTTCTTTCAGATAGAGAAATTCCTGTTCTATGGGCGATTACCAAAGGTTCTTTTATTAATAAGCTCATCATTCTTCCTGTCGCTTTTTTACTTAGTGCATATGTACCGGTAGTTATCAAGGTAATACTGATTATTGGAGGGATCTACCTGAGTTATGAAGGGGCTCACAAGATCTATGAATGGATCGTACCTCATAAAAAGGAAGAAGATGTGCATGATCTACAGGAATTAACGAAAGAGGAGATGCTGGAGCATGAACAGGAGAAGATCAAATCGGCAATTTTCGTGGACTTTATATTATCTATTGAAATTATCATTATTGCCTTAAGTACTGTAGAACAGGCAGATCTTTTAAACCAGATTCTTGTAGTTACACTTATCGCTGTTGTAGCGACCATTGGTGTTTACGGGGTTGTTGCGCTGATTGTAAGGATGGATGAATTTGGGGTGAAACTGATCAATCTTAATGAAAGAGATAATAGTTTTTCAGATAAGACTGGAAGATTACTCGTTAATGCCCTTCCATGGGTTATTAAATCTCTAAGTGTCATTGGTACGATCGCGTTAATTCTGGTTTCAGGAGGAATTTTTGTGCATAACATTCATTTTATTCATGAGCTGGTGCATTCATTACCAACTATTCTCGGAGAACTTCTGGTAGGAATAGGTGCAGGAGCGATCATTTTACCGGTAATTACGCTCGGAAAAAAGCTCTGGAAATCTATATCTGGAAAGAAAGTTTAGAGTAATGCTAAAAGCAAAGGATTATTTTTTTGTCGGAATTCAATTTCTGCTATTTTTTGCTTATACCTTCAATATCGGTCTGGTCGAATTTCAACTTCAAAAGTGGCTTGAAATTTTGATGCTTAGCATTTCGATTATTGGCCTCATTATTTTTATTCTGGCAATCCTGCAGTTAAACAAAAATCTTTCTCCTTTCCCCACACCAAATTCTGATTCAGAGCTTGTCCAGACAGGACTCTATAAATTTGTCAGGCATCCAATCTATACAGGAATTCTGGTGGGATGTTCTGGATTCGCAATCTATTCTGAATCTATTTACCGCTTGATTATTGCGCTATTTTTATATGTGCTTTTTCTTCTGAAAACCAATTATGAAGAGCGTTTGCTTCAGCAGAAATTTGAAGAATACGGAAATTATAAACAGAAAACCGGTAGGTTTTTTCCGAGGTTTTAAAAGTTATAATTTAACCCTTAATTCAGCTGAAACTTGTCTATTTCAGGCATCTTTCTCAATCTGAAATTAAGTATTTGAAATGCTAGAAATCGATTTTAAAAGATATGATATGGTCAATTTTCCTGTTGTTCGATCAAATCATTCAGTTCTTGAACCGTTTTTTTTAAATTTTCATGCTCCCTGTTAGTTTCCTCTTTCAGGATTCTATTTTCAGAACCTTCGTTTTCTACAGTTTTCAACTCTTCTTCTCTCTGTGAATTTAATTTTTCGAGATTTTCAATAGTAGCTTTCAATTCATCCTTTTCTGATATCCCTTTTTCAATGCCTTCCTGTTCATAGATTACATCAGATTTCTCCTCTGTATTCTTATATATTTCAGAACACGCCGAAATACATAAAGCCAACAAGATCAGAGCTATAATTTTCTTATTCATGATTTTTGAAATGTTGGTTCTTTAGTAAAGGTATTTATTTCTTTTAAAGAAATACTGATTTGCACCTTCAATAAGATGTTATCTAAACTATAATGGCTGGTCTTTTATAACCTTCGTATTAGATAGTCGGTCGTGAAAGCCATTTCTTGTAAATAAATAAGATATTCTGTCAAATGGGATTAGCCGGCAGAATGTCCTTGTAACTATATCCAATTCACTGGGCTTATTTCCATTAGTAGTCACAACCTTAGTTCTTGTAATAAATTTCCCTAAGGTTTTTTGGAAAAGTACTTCCATCAAAATATAGTAGGTGAAAAAGCTTGCTATAATTAGAATTAAACCTGCTATTTCAAATCCTATAAAATCAAACGGAATTATCAATGAAATGATCATTGCGATAATGAATGAGCCAGTATAGGCGACAATGATATCAATAATATAATTAACTAACCTTAAAATTGAACTCACAGAATTTGATTTTGTTTCTTTAATTCCTTTGTCTTCAATTTTTAGGTCATCTACGACTTGATCATAATGAGATTGGTCAATATTTCTCTTTTTGATTTCTACCTCTGCTGCTTCCAAAGCAGGACTCGTATATTTATGACTTTCAGTGGTAGTTATTTTAATTAATTGCTCATCTGATCTTTCAGACATTGCCTTTGTAAATTGATTTGCCATTTAGATTTATTAAATTTCTAAAAAATATATAGTCAACATCACTGTTAGAAAGCGAAGTTGAATTTGGAAAAAAGCCGGTTTAGTATTAGTACGTTGATCAAGTTAATTATTTTCTATCTAATTGGTACTTTCAATTTGCTATGAGCCGACCTTTTTAATATTTACCTAACGCTATTCACTGGACTGAAGCATAATTTTAAATTCTGCACTTAAATGATTGATCTTTTCAATTAAATCCAGTCGGTTTGCCTTTCTTAACAGGTCATAATTCAATGATTTCGACTCTAAATAATCAAAAAATAAGTTATACTGATGTTCGGGAATATTCAAGGTTTCTTGTAAGTAATCGTAGTTTAAATTTTCATCTGAGCTAAATAATTCCTGATAGTCATTTAATTCAATAATTCTTATTTCAGGTTTTTTCGGAAATACACTATTGATGACCGAAACCAAGCCATCGTATATATTTCCTTTGGATTCCGGAATTTCATATAGAAACCAATTCTTTTCCTTATCAGAAATTATTTTTCTTTCAATTTCCTGATTTGCCTTTTCTATTCTAAACTCATTCGTCGAAGAGCTTATATTAACTTGGTCTAATGCATTTACTGCAGTCTTAAGTTCTACAACTATGGTTTCTTTGAGGTTAATCTCTTTAACGATAAGTGTCTGTTTTTGATATACTAATGTGTTGAACACCAAAGTATCTCCCAGTTTGGAATTAATACTGAAGAAACCTTGCTCGTTAGTTTTAGCATAACTATTCCTGGTTTTATTTAAAACCTCAAAATCGGGAACTGCTCCATTTGAATCATAAATAATCCCTTTAACTTCTTGAGCAGAAATGCTTTGATTTAAACTCAGAATTATTATTAATATGATTTTTTGAAAATAGTTTTCCATTAAAAATTTAACCAATTGTCTTCTTTTCAGCCTTTTGAAGTAATAGTAGACATGAAATTGTTAGTTTGGTAGTGGTCAAGTTAATTATTTTCCTTCTAACGGTGTCGGCTATTGGTGGAAAAAATTGCGGAGTCAGGCTATCAACCTCTATTTTTTCTTAAAGCGATATTAAATAAATTTTCTTTTTAAGATTTATTAATATCTCATATCAGATTTTTATTAACGTGATGGGTGAAACAGCGGTATTTACAGTTAATGTTTCTATAAGTCGGTTTTATCCTGTACAACTGTTGGATATTTTCGTAGAATGATAAATAAAAAAATATTCAACAATACAGCTACAGCCTTCAGATTAAAATCTGATTTAGAACTAAGACGCGCAATTTTATTATTTAGCGTCATGGGGAAACCTTTCCTGATCAAACCGGGAATTGCCCTGACTAAATTTGCACTTAAAGCCAAATTACCTGTTCAGCCACTGATAAAAAACACCATTTTCGATCAGTTTTGTGGAGGAACTAGTATCGACGACTGTAAACCTATTATTAGGGAAATGGATGATGTAAATATGTCGAGTATCCTGGATTATTCTGTTGAAGGTAAAGAGGAAGAAGAAGAATTTGATTCTGCTTTTAAGGTCAAAAAAAAACTGATAGCCTTTGCCAATAAAGAATCTGAAGTTCCATTCGCAATTTTCAAACCTACAGCCCTGGGACGTTTTGAGATCTGGCACAAAGTAAGCAGTCATATCAGCCTTTCCGAAAAAGAAACAGCAGAGTGGGATCGGGTCAAAGAAAGAGTAGAGGGTTTATGCGAAGAAGCCAAAAAATACAATGTAAGGTTATATGCTGATGCTGAAGAGAGTTGGATGCAAGGTGCCGCTGATGATTTAATGGAAGAAATGATGCGAAAGTATAATAAAGACGAAGCACTTATATTCAACACATTGCAGTGCTATAGATGGGACAGGCTGGATTACCTGAAAGAATTACACCAAACCGCTCAGAAGGAAAATTTTAAAATAGGTGCTAAGATCGTTCGTGGGGCTTACATGGAAAAGGAGAATAAAAGAGCTAAGAAACGCGGTAAAAAGTCTCCAATCTGTAGAAATAAAGAAGCTACAGATGTCAGTTTCAACAGTGTTTTGGCTTATTGTCTGGATCATCTTGATGATATATCGGTCTTTATAGGAACTCATAACGAAATGAGTAATTATCTGGCTTTACAAATTATGGAAGATCAGAATATTGCGAAAGATGATCCTAGAGTATGGTTCAGCCAGTTATATGGAATGAGTGATCAAATAAGTTATAATCTGGCAGGAAAGGGCTATAATACCGCTAAGTTGGTTCCTTTTGGTCCAGTAACAGATGTTGTTCCTTATTTGCTAAGGAGAGCTGAAGAGAATTCTTCGGTTGAAGGTCAAACTAACCGAGAACTGATCTTATTAAATGGTGAGATTGATAGACGTAAGGGAGAGGTTCAGAATAAAGAACAAGTTGTGGCTTAAATTATTCATATACAAGACTTAGGCTTAGAGATTCTTTTCAATAAAGATATCTAAAACAAAAAATCCTGCTCGAATAAATTCGGCAGGATTTCTTTTTTCCAAATCACAACGCAGTTGTGAGTGATCGTGGAGTCGGAGGGGTTCGAACCCTCGTCCAAACAAGCAATTCAGAAGCTTTCTACACGTTTAGTTTTCACTTGATTGTCGATGCAAAGCCGGCCGAAAACCACCAACTTTACACGTATTCTCAATTAAGTTTCAGAAACCCATCAAGACCCTGGGCTCCCTATATTTACTTTATCGGTGCCTCTGGTGTGGATGCCGTAAATCAAGGCCTCCACGAGACATCTCGGCTCCCTGCCTTGCAGGGACTAAGTATAACCTACTATAATTCGGTTACGCAGCCAAGGCGTAGTTATTCTCGCCGTTTAAAAAAGTTTGAAACATGAGATTTAAGAGCTATATCCCGGCGCTCTACGTGCTTACAACTCAATTAGACTCGCTGTCAAAACCAAGTCGACCCCATAAAATAATGAACATCTTCTTTGTAATCCGGGCGTTCCGCTCCTGCTGTCGCAGTCACGGCGGGCTATTCGCTTTTAGTTTTTGCTCGTTACCTCGCAAAAAGCTATCCGCTGCTATCCCTAACGCGAATGAGAACAGTTAAAATTGTTAGATTTTAACTAGTTCGAATTCGTCCCGAATTTATTTCGGGACCTCTAAAGATACTGAAACAAGTTCAGCATGCCCTCTACTAAATTATCAAAGAAATACCAACCAGAGTTTCCGGTTGGGCAACAAAGATACTCATTTAAATTTATATCTTTGAGACGCTACAAACCGTGCAAAACCTATACCATTCATGATAAAATTCGCCCTGATCAAAGAACGTAAAACACCGCCAGACAGAAGAGTGGTGTTCTCTCCACAAATGCTTAAAGAAGTAGTTTTACAATTTCCGGAAGCTTCCTTTAAAGTGGAAAGTTCTGATATCAGGATATTTAGCGATCAGGAATATCGCGATGCAGGTTTTGAAGTATCAGAAGACGTAAGCGATTGCGACGTTCTATTAGGCGTAAAAGAAGTGCCTATTCCAAATTTGATACCTGACAAAAAGTACTTTTTCTTCTCGCATACCATAAAAAAGCAGCCATATAATCGTGACCTGCTTCGAGAAATCCTGGAAAGACATATCGAGTTATATGATCACGAGGTAATAACTGGTAAAAATAAAGCCAGGCTAATAGGTTTTGGAAGATATGCCGGCCTCGTAGGCGCTTATAACGGAATTCGTTCCATAGGCATCAAGGAAGGTAAATTTGAGCTTCCTAAAGCAGAGGCTTTACCAGATCTCGATGCGATGCTCGCCCAACTGGATAAGATAACATTACCTAATTACAAGTTTGTCCTTACCGGAAGCGGGAAAGTGGCTCACGGGGCGAGAGAGATCCTCGAACATTTAAAAATCAAGCAAATAGATCCTGAAACTTACCTGGTGAATGAATTCAACGAGTCGGTTTTCTGCCACATCGATGTGCTGGATTATGCCAAAAGGAAAGATGGCGCAAAAGGAAGCAGAAAGGAATTTTATAAAGTTCCCGAAAATTATAATTCCGATTTCATGAAATTCGCGAAAACCAGCGATGTATTTATTGCAGGACATTTCTATGGTCAGGGAGCACCAGTCTTTTATTCCGAAGAAGATATACGTGACAAGGATTTCCGAATAAAATATGTGGCCGATATTTCCTGTGACATTGCCGGTCCTATAGCCAGCACGATTCGACCTTCTACCATTGCCGAGCCATTTTACGGTTACGATCCTAAAACAGGAACCGAAATAGATTTTAAAGATTCAAAGGCAATTACCATAATGGCGGTAGACAACCTGCCTTGTGAATTGCCGAAAGATGCTAGTGAAGGTTTTGGAGAAATGTTTCTCGAACATGTGATCCCGGCATTTTTTAATAATGACAAAGATGGGATTCTTGCCCGTGCAAAAATGACCGAAAGCGGAAAACTTACCGTAAACTATATGTACCTGGAAGCTTTTGTTAAAGGGGAGGAGTAGTCTTTTTACTTTATAGCTTTTCAGATAGATACGCCCCGTAAGACCATTAGTTTTCTGCCAGTTCTTCTTTCGACTGAATTTTCAGTTCCAGAAAACCGGTAAAAAGGATTCCCAGGCTGTATGCCAACAGGTCCCAGGCGGAAAAACTACTTCCAAGTATGATCATCACGACTTTAGGTGGCTGGTATTGCAAAATCTTTACGATGTTTACCAGTTGGAAGAATTCTACAGCGAAAGAAAAGCAAAGTACGATCAACAAGGCATTTATGACTCGAATTCTTGAGATCGACCTTAAAAATGAGTATATCAGGATCACCACCAGGAAATCTCCGAGGTATGGACGAATAAAATCATCTTTCACCCATACCGCAATTGCTAATTCGATGCATAGTAGAATGCAGAATAGGATTAAATAGGTGATTCTGGACCGTTTATAGAATTTCATTCCTTGCTTCGGTAATTTTCAGAAATATATGATATAAACCCACAAGTAACAGTCCGAAGCCAAAGGTAAAAAACCAAACCTGTGCATGCTCTACAGGATGCCTTATAAAATTAAAGCAATCTTTGAATAGCGAAATAGGATCGTTTACAATATTCCAGGAATTGTACCTTAAAAATCTGCCCAGAAAAATTCCAAAAGCACAAAGGAATAAAAGCATAATATTCATGATCCAGTGATTGAGCTTTGGAGCATTCTCATGTAGAAAACTTTTCACTTCCATCATAGAAAGAAAACCAAGAGATACGCATAAGATCGCGAAAAAAGAGATAAGGCCAGCATCATAGAAAAGGAAATTCGAATTCTTAAGATGGATCAGGTCTGTGATCACATAGAATGAATTAGGAAGAAACAATACCCAGCTTCCAAGAAGCAATAAGTTGAGGCTTAAGCGAAATTTCTGCCTGCACAATAATTTCGAAAGCCCTAGTGGAACCATGGCTAAAAAGAGATTCCAGATAAGAAAAATGTAATGAAGCTCCATGGTGATCAAAAATCGTAGAACCACTAGTAGGCAACCAAAAATGGCTGCGCTTAGAACATTCGGTTTAAGTGTTAGTTTCATCATCTTGAAAATTTTGATCCGTATTTGTTTAAACAATCATCAAGGGAATTCCCGTTGTTATGTATGCAGTCACAAAATGATGCGCAGGCTTCCGGGTTGCTGCTATCTGGACAATGACTATTGCAATCTGAAATATGATTTCTCGGCATGACCGCTTTCTGGTTCATTGTAAAGATGAGCCCCACAGCGATGATTAGCGTAAGGAATACACTCAGGAAGAACTTGAATGGAAACCTGGATCGAGATCTTGTAGCTTCCGGAATTAGTTCCTTGAAACCTGATCTTTTAAATGGAAGTATAAATTTGATGCGATGATAATCCCAGCAGATCAGGTAAAGGTTTGCCAGCACCATCAAAGGCGAGGTGAGCAGGGAACCGTCAAATCTTACCGCGTAGGATAATATGCAAATATTCAGAATAATGGGAAAATAGAGCAGTGCCCCTAGCAAAGACGTACGTGGAATTAGTAATAATAACCCGGCAAGCATTTGGGCAATACCAATAAATGTATAATAGAATCCCGTGTGGAATAGCACTTCCAGGTAATGCCCCATAGGATGATTATTGGAAAGCGAGGTAAACCGCTCTCCGTCAACTTTTGTGAAACCCGCCATAAGAAACGCGTATGCAAGGGCTATTCTAAGAAAAATAGTGAAATACCCCAGCCATTTATTGTTCCTGACTTCCGCGTGAAATTGTTCGAATTTGTTTAGTAATATCATAGATTTAATAATTATTCCAGTCAATTTTTCTGGAAACAAACATCACCCCGGCAAGAATTAGGAAAAGACCAATACTTCCAACCAGCAAAGCATAGCTTTCTAATTGTATGATCACGTAGATAAAAGAGTATAAGGCAATCAGTGATAATCCAATGAAGACTGGGAATTTCCAGATTTTCAGTATGCTTTTTGAATAAAGGCTGATCATCAGAATCACAGAAATGCCCGCGATCAAATAAGCTGTCAGAAAGCTGCTATGTTCAGAAATTGAAATAAGTAGTGTATAGAACATCACCAGTCCAAGGCCTATCATTAAATATTGAAATGGATGTATCGGGATCTTGCTTAAGGTCTGGATCAGGAAAAAGAGTAGAAAAGTAAGGCCAATCACTAAGAAGCCATATTTGGTGGCACGTTCACTTTTTTGATATTCATCCACGGGAATCATGAAATTAACTCCAAAGGCATATTCGGTAAGGTCGGGTAATCGGTTATTGAAGTTCTGTGGAAATGGCCTGTTGATGTCCAATATTTTCCATTTGGCGTTAAAACCATCATCTGTCATTTTATCTTCATTAAAGGGAAGAAAGTTTCCGGTAAAACTATTGGTGTTCCAGTTAGAACTTAGTTCAGCTTCAGTAGTTTTTCCTATCGGGATAAAAGAGATCTCAGAACTTCCATTAACCGAAATATTCATTCTAAAATCGATGCTTTTTTTCTGTGGTACTGATTCCTGTTTCAATACGGAGCTTTCCATGATGAATAGTTCAGTATTTCCCGACTGTCTATCCTGTCCCTGAAATTTGGACGAAAAATTATATTCCTTTCCATCCATCGATATTTTCAGCTGGTTATTGACACCTTTTAAATTGGAAGTTTTAAATACGATTCTGGCTTTATCCCATAACAGGTTTTCTTCCAGAATATCTTCAGAATTGATATCAGGCACAGAGAAATTTCCGGTAATCGTATTTTTACTTTTATAAACGGCTGTCTGGTAAATTCCTCTTTTTTTACGCCTGGGGTCTATTTGAGAACTGATGTTCAATTGATCTGGAAATAGATACAGATATCTTATTTCTTCTATGCTTTCAGTGGTAACCTCATTATAAGAATTGGTGATATGCTTCTCTTTAAAGCTGCGATATGGCAGTTTTAGAATGGGCCCGAGTAGAATGACCTCATCACCCCATTTATCATTGATCTCTGAAATTATTTGCTTCTGCCTTTGCGCTCTTTCAGCGATAAGATCTTGCACCATAAAAAGCGGGATAAGTAAAACGAGTGTTAGAAAGCCGATAATGACCATCCTGGCAGTAATCGAATTCTTTAGCCAGTTGAGCAAACGACTCGCGTTCGATTCCTGAGGTGAGTAATTGTCCATTTTTTGATTTTTAGATGATTGGTGAATTGTGTTCAGGCAGCGCTGTAATCCAGTGATCTTATCTCTTCCTTGTAATTAGGTGGAAGGATCAGGGACTTTATGAGCAGGTCAAGATGAATGAACCTGCTCAGTTTATAGCCGGTGATCACTGGGCTTAAGATTGAAAATCTTCTCAAGCCTAATAATTGCCGAACATGTTTCGGGCAGATGATGATCTGGGTTTCCATTAGCATACGGTATCGAAGCATTCCCAGGTGTTTTCGATACTGCTTGTATAGATCCTGCGTGTAATCTCCGTTAAACAAATGCTGTTCAAGATGTAGATTCCGCATCTTGGCATAAGAATCGTATGACACAGGGAGATCCCTGACATTCATTCGGGTGCCCACTTCCCAAAAGACCTGGAATACTTCTTTCTTTTCAGGAATACTCAGAGGTCGCTCGAGGAGCTCATAAGCCCTGATGGAATAGTCTATCAACATAAAAAGTACATCTCGATAAGCCCAGTCTGGAATATTCATCCCACGGTTGTTTTCTACAGAACCATGAATATGATTGATCCTTTGAATAGCTTTTATCGCTGATTCTTTTTTGGCGAACACTATTTCCCGGGCATATGAGACGGTTGAAAATAATCTGCCTAGTGGATCCTGCGGAAGTTTACCGGTATAGTAAAGCCAATCCACCGTTTTGTTCAGGGCAAATTCGGCGGAAGCTCCGGCAAAAATGAAAAGAATAGTATCGCTTTTTCCCCAGATCTCCCGTACGATCGAGTCTTCTTTTACAAAATTTTCTGTCTGCATAATTCTCTTTTTACATATTCAATTTTGATCCTTTTAGCTAAAAACTTCTAGCTGCCGGCAAAAGGAGTTCCGAATATTCCAACGGCTAATTCGGCCCAGATTAGGAATAAACCAAAAAGGATCAGTGCACAGGCAATGAGCCTGCTTTTTAGGCTTGAAAATTTTCTTAGCGCAAACTCTATGGCTAGTCCGCTACCAAATAACAGGATGCCTATAATGACAAAATCTCTGATGTCCCAGTCTACACCTTCAGCTCCAAGCTGCATGGCAAAAAATGGAACAGATAGGATAACTGCGGCTATTCCTAAAATGATAATAAGTCTTGTGTTTTTCATGATGTATGTTTTTAGTTAATTATTAATCCCATAGTCCAACTTGCGCAAGTGCAAAGATCAGAGCCAGCCAGAAAGAGGCTGCAAATACCAAAAGGCTGAAGATCTTGGCCAGAACATTTTTTAATCCATTGGGTTGAAGAAAATCGTTGAGTAAATAATAGAAGATTCCGGCTCCAAATCCGGCAATAGCTGTGGTTGTAAGTGCTATCCAGACAAGATTTCCCTCGTTGCCGAATATCATAATTAATACACTTGCTATCAAAATAGCAATCCCTGCGGCGCTCAATCCTCTTTTAAAGAGCAAGCCAGATTCAAATTTGTGATTCAATTGATCTTGTAAAGTCATAATTTTAATTTTTAGTTAAGTACTTTGAAATTCAAAGTTGATGGATAAAAAAATAGTGATTGGTTAATTATTGAGTTCATTTTTAGAGTTTAAAAGTTTCTCCAGTGCATCCAGGTGTTCCTGGAAGGCTTTTCTGCCTTTGTCTGAAGCGATGTATCTCGTATTTGGTTTCCGGTCTATGAAAGATTTCTCCACAATGATATATTTTTGTTTCTCCAGGGCCTTGGTATGGCTAGCGATATTTCCATCGGTCGCTCCAAGCAGCTCCTTCAGAGTTTTAAAATCGGCATGATCATTCACCATCAACACACTCATGATTCCGAGTCGTATTCTGTGATCAAAAGCTTTATTAATATTGCTTATTATATTCTTCATTCAGCATTTTTTCGATCATACTTATTATGCATCCAGATGCCATAAATAATATGAAAGAGTCCAAATCCAACTGCCCAGAAATACAATCCGAAACCTATGAACTGCGTGGCCAGCAATCCAAGGATCAAATTTGAATATCCAAGGCCTTTCAGGTCTGCAAAGGTATATTTACTTGCGTGAATTAAAGCCAGCCCGTAAAAAATTAATAGGCAGGGAGCAATAAGACCTATGATCCCGTATTGCAGGAGAACCAGGCAAAATAAACCACCGGCCGCCAAAGGGGCGAAAAAATTAATCACCAGTCTTTTGCTAGTGCTATCCCAAATTTTCAGTTCGTTCTTCTTAGCTTTTCGAGTAGTAAGGAAAATAGCTGTCCCGATGGCCAATACTAAAACTGCGATCGCGATAAGAAATAATTCCTGTACAAGTTCACTGTTTATATATTCTGAAGCTGTAGCATCATAATCGTAATTATGATCTATGCTATCTGATATGATAAACCTGGCGGCAATTGCGCCCAAGATAGCATAGCATCCGGCAAAAACTCCAGAAAGACCACTTAGCGAAATAAACCGCGAAGAGCGATTCATCATATTCTTGATCTCACTGATATCTTTAAGATACTTTTCGTTTTCCATTTTAAAGTACTTTGAAAAACAAAGTAAAATAAAATAATTCAATTTTGGCTGCTTAATTTTAAAAATTTTGGATCTGCTTTATTTTCTACCAAATATTCCGAACTTTAGAAAAAATCAGTATCCATGAAAAAACTTGCTTTGATAATCGCTGTTCTATTTATTATTCCGAAGATGAATTCCCAGGAATTACAGCTGATGAGTTATAATATTAAATATGCCAATGAGAATGATGGCGAAAATAGCTGGTCCAAGCGAAAAGACTGGATCACAAGCCAGGTGAAATATTATTCGCCAGATGTCCTGGGATTACAGGAGGCGGTAAAGTCACAACTTGACCTTTTTTCTGAAAACATGGACGGCTATGAAGTTCTGGGTGTGGGCAGGGAAGGAGCCGATAAAGGTGAATTCAGTGCGATTCTTTATAATACTGGAAAACTGGAAAAATTGGAATCTGATACTTTCTGGCTGTCTGAAACTCCTGAGAAAGTAAGTAGAGGGTGGGATGCCGATTTTAACAGGATATGTACCTATGCGTTGTTCCAGGAAAAAGAGTCAGGAAAGAAATTTTATGTTTTTAATACTCATTTTGATCATGTTGGAGATAAAGCCAGGCTGGAAAGCTCAAAACTGATCATTAAGAAGATTGCTGAACTGAATAAAGAAGAATATGCAGTATTCTTAATGGGAGACTTCAATTTGGAACCGGAAACTGAAGGTATTGAAATTTTATCTTCAGAACTGGAAAGATCCCGGGAGAAAGCTGAACTTAGTTTCGGGCCGGTTGGAACTTTTAACGGCTACAAATTTCATGAACAGGTGACCAGGAGAATAGATTACATTTTTAGCAATGATAATGTTGTAATCAGAAAATTTGCCGTGATCACCGACTCCAAAGATCTTAAATATCCATCAGATCATTTCCCGGTTATTGTAACTGCAAGTATAGAGGAATAGAATATAAAATGATTTATAAAAAAAAGCCCCACGATAAGCGGGGCTTTTTTTTATGAATTATGCTTCAGGAGTCTTGTTATCCTGAGTAAGTTCGATCATTAAACCGATCTCTTTCAGCATTTTTTCGTTATTTCCGCTGTAACCAACTGTTTTGAAATTCACATTTCCATCTGGTCCCACAATGATCTTCGTGGGTATCCCATTAATACCAAAATTGGAAGTGGTAATGAATTCACGACTGCCTTCTAAAACCGGTTGATCCATGATCACATGGAAATCGTAGTTCTCACCTTTAATATAATCTGAAACCATTTTCTCACGATCATCACCATTTTCCCAGGTATTCACGAATAAAAATTCTACATTATCATTATCAGCATATTCTTCTACAGCTCTCTGCATTCCAGGAAATGACTGTTTACACGGTCTGCACCAGGTGGCCCAGAAATCAAGAATAACCGTTTTACCTCTAAGATCACTAAGCTTTACCATGTTGCCTTCAAGATCGGTAAGTTCAAAATCCTTAGCTTTTTCGCTTTGCATATTTTTACGCAAATCTTCTCTTGCTTTATTGGTAGCTTTTGCCTCAAGTTTTGACAGATAGTTTTCAAATTTTTCTGAATTATCATTTTCAGCATATGCGGTTTTTAGATAATCTGTCATCTCTGCATTTGCCCGGTTGTTCGCTATAAAATCTGCCGCCTTTTCCTGGGCTTTTTTATATTTTTCCGCTTCTATAAGATACTGTACATATCTTGTGGTCATATCGGCTCCAGATTTATCTGTAAGTGCTTTTTCCTGCGTTTTTATGGCTGCATCCAGATTGCCCTGTTGAAATTGAATAAGAGCATAAGTATCTGAATAATTTGAAATTCCCCATTCTAATGCGCTGTCATATTGTGATTTGGAATAGAATTCAGGTTTAGCTGAATAATCTCCTTTCGCATTATTTAATGCATCGATAGAATTCTTTGATAGTCTTACGGCTGTTTCCAGGTCTTCGCCCTTTTTAGCTTTTTCCCAGGCAATCGAATTATAAAACCTCGCAAGCTCCCTTGGATCATTAATTTGCGAAGCATATTTCTCTACCTGGTCCCAATCATTATTTTTAACGTATTCGTTAGCGATAAATCTAAGCATGATATCATTTTGATACCTGGGCTTTTTACCTACCAGGTCAATATATTCGTTATAGAGTTCTAATTTTTCATCTAAAGATTTAGCCTCTACGATCAGGTACATAGTTTCAGTTCTAGCCAGGTCGCTTTTTGGAAATTTTTTTGCGGCGATACTGGTAATTGAATCGTTCTTAGTATCATCATTTTTCAAAGAATATAGTTCTGAAAGCGCCTCATAATTTTCATATTTTAGGGAATCTTTGGAACTATAATAATCGATTCTTTTTTGAATATATTTATTTCCTTTCTCCTTATCTACGGCTAAGAGAGCATTGGAATAATCCACATCAAAACTTTCCTCGATCTCAGGATCTTCCTTTATGGCATTTTCGAGAATCGCAGCTATAGAATCATTTTCAAGTTTAACATCAAAACTATTTGCGGCACGGGTAAAATAAACACCTTTGGTAGCCTTAGATTTTTTTAATTCTTTTCCCTCCTCATCATATAATGAAAATACATAGCCTTTCGTATCATTACTGTCATATTTGTCGCCAGATTTGAAATTAAAGGCCATGGCATGCACGGTATCGGGAATGCTGATCTTTCCATAAAGTGCATTCGCAGAATCTTTTAGGTCGATATCGGCTGGATAATACTTCTTTCCAACCAGGTAGTTTACCGTTGCTTCGGGTGCTTCTTCACCTTGATTATTGTATTTTATTAAAAGATCTTGTCCCGGTTGAGGTTTAGATTTGGAAAGGTATAGGTTACCCATTTCCATGCCTTCATCTGTTTCCTTTTTCTCATCGCAGGCAATGACAGAAACAAGCACCGCAAGTGCCATAAATTTACTGAGGTAATTCATAAATTGATAAGTGTTTTGATTAATGAACTACTAAAACTACAGAAATTCAGGCAGTTTAAATCAATTTATGACAACTTATTTCTACTTACGTTTAAGGATGTAAATTTATTTAGCAACCCATAATGGAATTTTCAGGCTTCGGTCAAAAAGTTCATCGGTAACACTACCAACCAGTAATGAGGAAAAGACGTTTCCACCTTTATCTCCAACTACCAGCAGATCGCTTCCCGCTTTTTCAGCTTCCAGGGATAGTCTTTCTGCAACACTTGTATCCCGACCTCGAATGATCCTGATCTCTGAATTTTCGATCTTGTTACGCTTCAGAAACTTTTCGAATTTTTCACGAGTATGCTTTTCAATCTTTGGCACCATTTCTTCCTTGTCTAAGTAAGGTGTAAATTGCACCGGAACATTATAAATGTGAGTAGCAGTGATCTTTGCGTTTGTCTGATCCTTAATATTTTCAGCAACTTTAAAAGCCTTTACAGATTCTCTGGAGAAATCGGTTCCAGTCCAGATATTTTCAAGTTTATAACTGGTATTTTCCGGAAGAGAAAGCACATCACATTTCAGCATTCTCATCAGTTTTTCTGAAACCACTCCGGTACCTTTGTCCTTGGATTTATTTCCCAGCATTACAAGATCTATGGTATATTTCCTGGCAATATAGCTCACCAGAGATTCGGTGTAAGCGTCTTCTGAAATAAGGACTTTTGTGGAAGCTTCTGCCTTGAAAAATTTTGAGACCTTTTCTTCCAGTTCTTCACTTATCATTTCTTCCAGGTTTAGACTTTTTAACTGTTCCTGGAATAATTCTGAGATCTCATATTTCTTGATATTATGAACGAAATATACCTGCGAAGGTTTCATCTTTTCAGCCAGAAATGAGGCGTATTTTATAAGTGCATCATCGGTTGAAGTTAGATCCAACGCTACGAGAATTTTATCTATACTTTTCATGATTCTTGCTTGTTTTCAGAAGTTTTTAAATTTCTTTTATTCACGATATCAGATACGATCTCTTCGTAATTTTCCATTTGTTTTTCAGATTTCTTCTCCTGAAGTTTCCTATGATCTTCTTTCAAACCTTTATAAAGAGAATAACACATCACTAACAAAATGATCGCAAATGGTAATCCCGTGACTATAGTGGCAGTCTGTAAAGCCTGCAATCCGCCTCCAACTAGAAGAACTGCAGCAACAGTTCCTTCAGTAACCGCCCAGAAGATACGCTGCCCCACGGGAGCATCGATCTTTCCTCCGGAAGTCAAACTGTCAATCACCAAAGAACCTGAATCTGAAGAGGTGATAAAGAATCCTGCGATAAGTAGAACGGCTACAATATTAATGATCATAGTTAACGGGTAATCCTGGAAAAACACGAAAAGGGCAGTAGCAATATCACTATTCACCGCTTCGCTTAGTGCATCGTTTCCAGACATGATCTGGTCTATGGCCACACTACCAAATGCCGACATCCAGAAGAATGTTACCAAGGCAGGAACAAGTAATACTCCCAGGATAAATTCCCTGATAGTTCTACCTTTTGAGATCCTGGCAATGAACATTCCCACGAACGGAGACCAACCTATCCACCAACCCCAATAAAATACGGTCCAGTCGTTCTGCCAGCTTCCATTGGTATAGGTTTCACTCCATGTAGAGATCTCTAGAAAATTATACAGGTAACTACCGGTATTTTGAACAAAAGATCTGAAAATGAAGATCGTTGGCCCCAATATCAAAGCCAGAACCAGCAATACTACAGCTATTCGCATATTCCATTCACTCAGGATCTTTACACCTTTGTCTACTCCCAGAACTACTGAAGTTGTTGCGATTAAAGTGATTACAGCGATTATTATGATCTGCGTGGTTATTCCACTTGGGAGACCGAAGACGTGATCCAGTCCAGAAGCTATCTGCTGTACTCCAAAACCTAATGAAGTTGCCAGCCCGAAAAGTGTTGCCAGAACTGCAAAAATATCAATTACATCACCAATTCTTCCATAGATCCTGTCTCCTAGAAAAGGGTAGAAGATAGACCTTATCGTTAATGGTAATCCTCTCGTATAGGTGAAATAACTCAGGGAAAGCCCAACTAAAGCATAAACCGCCCAGGCATGGAATCCCCAGTGTAAAAAAGTGAAATTCATCGCTTCCTGTGCGGCCGCAGCCGTTCCTGCGTCTGCGGTTGGAGGTGAATTAAAATGCATTACGGGTTCTCCTACACCAAAGAATAATAATCCTATTCCCATCCCAGCGCTAAAAAGCATGGCAAACCAGGAATGAGTTTTAAATTCAGGTTTAGCATTTTGTCCCCCAATTCTCATGTTTCCGAATTTTCCTGCTGCCAGGTATATAAGGAAAATAAGGAAGAGGTTGATACATAAAATGAAGAACCAGTCAGCATTTTCAGCCACTCCGGTTTGTAGTTCAGTAAAAAAACTTTCAGCCTCTTTCTTAAAAATAAGGGTTAAGGCAATGATCGCGATAATAATTAATGATGATGTGAAAAATACCGGTCCATTCACTTCCAGACCAAATATGGATTTCTTCTCGTCGCTTCTAGTAACTTTTTCTGCCATAAAATTTTATTCGGTTAGTTTAAAAATAATAGCCAATATTGATGTTGAATCTTGCTTCCCATTTCGCATCCGGATTTCCTACTGAGAAATCGTCTACAAAATTTCCGCCCAGCCAGGAGTGATTATATCCTGCGGCGTAATCAATATAAGTATACAGGTGACCCGCACTTACCAGTACTCCGGTCACGTTCATAAATGAATCTTCGAATGCTTCCACTTTCTTATCCATAAATCCGAAGTCGTTGTAAAACTCCAGATTGCTGATTGGTCCCAGCTTGACCGGAACATTTTTAGAAAATTCCAGCGTATAAATGTTGAAATCTGCCGCTACCTCGTACGGAACGCCATATGCTCCCATCTGTAAAATATCATCAGACTCTCCGGGTAGATTTTTCGGATTGTTATTAATCGTCATCGCCTGCAACTTGAAATTCCAATTTTGGTAGTCTAATTCGTAGTGTAGGGCGAGACCATTATGAGAACCTGTTTCTTTGGTATCGAGGTTATACAAACCTCCATATTGACCGGAAACACCGATCCTATTTTTAATTGAATCTCCAAATTTATAAATGAGCTTCGCATTGAACTGGTTTATCTCTTTGTTTCTTCCAACCACGTCATAAGAATATCGGTTTGGTGAAGATTCTGTATCTCCTCCAAATTGGAGTTCTTCTGAATTCTTATAAAAGGCAAGATCGTATTCAAATTGATCATCTTCGTGAACATATTTCACACCCATGTCATGATCATCTTCCAGTCCGAAATAATAGGTGAGATTAAAGAACCAGTTATGAGAATTATATTGTTGAATACCAAAGGGCACCTGGTTTAAACCAACCTGGATCTCGTCTTTTTCATTGAACCTATAGCCAACCCAACCCTGTTTCATAAAGCCTCCACCAAAGGCTTCAGAGTAAAGTCGATATTCAGCATTCAGGTAAATGCCTTTCCAGGCGGCATCAAAATTGACCCTGAACATATCATATCCAAAATCTCCACCGCGATCTTTCTGTCCATCTTTCCAGGAGGATAGATTGTAATTGAATCTTAGCGCACCGCCAACATTGATTTCAGGTTTTTCCTGAGCCAGCATCTGAAATTCTGAACAGAAGATCAGTAGGAATAAAAAAGTAACCAGCGATTTGCCGGGAAGTGTAGTAAAATACGTTGGCATTGTAGGGAAATAAAGCTTGAAGCTTTAATTTACTTCGAATTTCCCTCTTTAGGCGTAAGCGTTTCTAAATTTTGTGAAAGTTTTTAGATTTGGTTTACGGTTTGCCTGATCGCTACCAGATTGTTAAGCAATTTTTCAAGATGAGCAAGATCCAGCATATTTGCTCCATCACTTTTGGCATTTGCAGGATCAAAGTGAGTTTCAATAAACAATCCATCCACTTTATTCACAACACCTGCACGGGCTACGGTCTCAATCATGTCTGGTCTTCCGCCGGTAACTCCACTGCTTTGATTTGGCTGTTGCAGAGAATGCGTAACATCAAGAACCGTTGGTGCAAATTCACGCATGGTTGGAATTCCCCTGAAATCCACAATAAGGTCCTGGTAGCCAAACATAGTTCCTCTATCAGTAACCATCACCTGTTCGTTATTACAGTCGGTAACCTTGGTAACTGCATGTTTCATAGATTCCGGACTCATAAACTGACCTTTTTTAAGGTTTACCACCTTACCGGTTTCGGCAGCGGCAACTACAAGATCTGTTTGTCTTACCAGGAATGCAGGTATTTGAAGCACATCTACATATTCTGCCGCAAGACTGGCGTCTGAAATTTCATGAATATCGGTAACCGTAGGAACATTAAAAGTTTCAGAAACCTTGCGAAGGATCTTAAGCGCTTTTTCATCTCCAATCCCGGTAAAACTATCTATTCTGCTTCGGTTGGCTTTCTTGAAAGAACCTTTGAATACATAAGGGATCTCTAGTTTGTCTGTGATATTCACCACTTTTTCTGCGATCCTTAAAGCCATTTCTTCACCTTCAATTGCGCATGGGCCTGAAAGAAGAAAGAAATTATTGGCATTGATATGTTTTAGGTTTGGAATTTTACTTAGATCCATTTCTTAGAATTTGCAGCAAAGATAACTCAATTAATAGCGCATTGCAATTAGATGGGAATTTCTCCTTCTATTAATTTTCAGGCTAATTTTCACTAAATTAGAAGGTATTTAAACTGAAAACTCAAGGTTATGAAAATTCATGAATTTCTAATCCCCCAATTACAGCAGGAAGTAGCTTTAACTGAAAAATTTCTGAAACGAATTCCTGAAGATGAAATGGGGTGGAAGCCTCATGAAAAATCGATGAGCATTAAAGAATTGGCGAATCATCTCGCTGAAATTCCTTCTTGGATCACCGGGACCATGGATCATGATAGCATGGATCTAAGCGGATATAAATCGCCGGCGAAAGATTCTGTAAAGGAAATAATTGAGCTTCTTAAAAAGAATAATGCTGAAGCAGAAAAGGCATTGCAAAAACCTGATGAAGAATTCAGTAAGAACTGGAAGATGATCGTGAATGGCGAGACAGCCATGGAAATGCCGAAATATAATGTTTTGCAGGCCGTGGTTATGAACCAGTTCCCGCATCACCGGGCTCAGTTAGGTGTATATTTTAGATTACTGGATATTTCGGTGCCGTCTACTTACGGGCCATCTGCAGATGAGTCATAAAAAAACCGCCACTTGGGCGGTTCTTAATTTTCAGAATATGGTTTGGATTACATTTCATCCAGCTCCCCACAGACAACTGGTATAGTGGCAACATATTCATCGTTATTATTAAGACCATGTAGAACGATCACTCTATCGTCCAGGTCTTCAAGATCTTCAGCGGTTGGATTACCATCCTGACCTAGCATAAAAGTCTTTTCGTAGCTTATATTTCCATCGGCATCGGCCATTGGGAAATCATCTAGTGGAAGCAAAACTTCACCATAGAATGGCGCTCCTTCTGGAATAGTAATGATACCGTCGCCATCTGTATCTGCGGAAGCAGGAGGACAGGTAGCATCTTCACCATTCATCAATCCGTGGATATGTTGAGGGTGTGCTTCATTTGGCACCATTCCCTGAGCCATTACATTCACAGTTAGCATATCGCCCTGTACAGAAACAGTAGCTGTACCGCTGGCTCCTGAATCATTGATAGATCCTAATTGTGCTTCATAAGACATCATTGTTTCCATGTTCTCGTTGTCATCATCATCGTCACAACTTGCAACTCCTAGTGCCAGAACTGATAGAAATAAACCTTTAATAATTTTCATAATAATTCATTTTGTTTGGCTCAAAACTAGAATTCAGGAAAGGGCTGCTCAAATATTTTAATTGCTTTTAACAGCATAAATTTCCAGCTTTAACAGTGGTGATCTTGGAGTGAAATTTAATCTGATTGGGTTTCAATTTAATAGGCAGCAAAGCCCAAAATTTCTTATGAATAGGAATTAACTTTTTTGGGAGAGTTTTTGGTCTTTTGGCAATTCTTAGCAATTTCAGTAATTCCCAGAGAATTATGAAACAGGAAATTCTCTTAAAATGTATTGATTTTCAGCAAATTAAAATCTTTTAAAACAACGATGGTTTAGCGAAAAATAGCTGTACATTTGCAGCCTTAAAAATAAGGCTTCATGACAGCTATTAGAAATATCGCGATTATCGCACACGTTGACCACGGTAAAACTACCCTGGTTGATAAAATTATGCATCACTGTGAATTGTTCCGTGATAACCAGTCTACGGGTGAACTTATCCTGGACAACAATGATCTTGAAAGAGAACGAGGAATTACAATTACTTCCAAAAACGTTTCAGTAACCTATAAGGATACTAAGATCAATATCATTGATACTCCTGGTCACGCCGATTTTGGTGGAGAAGTAGAGCGTGTTCTTAACATGGCCGATGGTGTTTTACTATTGGTAGATGCTTTTGAAGGACCAATGCCTCAAACTCGTTTCGTATTGCAAAAAGCGATCGATCTTGGTTTGAAGCCATGTGTTGTGGTAAACAAGGTAGATAAAGAAAACTGTACTCCAGAAGAAGTTCACGAAAAGGTATTTGACCTTATGTTTGAACTTGGTGCTGAAGAATGGCAGTTAGATTTCCCAACCGTATACGGTTCGGCGAAGAACAACTGGATGAGTGACGACTGGAGAAATGAAACTGATAATATTGAGCCACTTCTTGATATGGTAATG
Source organism: Christiangramia sediminicola (assembly GCF_031344135.1). Lineage (NCBI taxonomy): Bacteria > Pseudomonadati > Bacteroidota > Flavobacteriia > Flavobacteriales > Flavobacteriaceae > Christiangramia > Christiangramia sediminicola. Next base: position 609,049 of record NZ_JAVJIU010000003.1, on the reverse strand, counting down.
GAGCATATTCCAGCGCCAAAAGTAGATCTTGAAGGGACTCCTCAAATGTTGATCACTTCTTTAGACTTTTCATCTTTTACAGGTCGTATCGCAATTGGACGTTTACAAAGAGGAACGCTGAAAGAAAACCAGCAGGTTTCTCTTGTGAAGCGCGATGGAAGCATCAAGAAAACAAAAATTAAAGAGATCCATACTTTTGAAGGTCTTGGACGTAGAAAAGTAGATTCAGTTCAGGCTGGGGATATTTGTGCGCTTGTAGGTCTAGAAGGTTTTGAGATTGGTGATACTGTTGCCGATTTTGAAAATCCTGAAGGATTAAAAACGATCGCTATTGACGAGCCTACCATGAGTATGCTTTTCACTATCAACGATTCACCTTTCTTCGGAAAAGATGGAAAATTCGTTACTTCAAGACATATCAAGGAAAGACTATATAAAGAACTTGAGAAAAACCTTGCACTTCGTGTGAACGAAACTGATAGTGCAGATAAATTCCTGGTTTACGGTCGTGGTGTACTTCACTTATCTGTTCTTATTGAGACAATGAGACGTGAAGGTTATGAACTTCAGATTGGTCAGCCGCAGGTAATTATTAAGGAAATAGATGGAGTGAAATGTGAGCCTGTAGAAGAGCTTACTATTGACCTTCCTGAAAATGTTTCTGGTAAAGCTGTGGAAATGGTTACCATGAGAAAAGGAGAGATGTTGAGCATGGAAGCTAAAGGAGAAAGAATGAACATTCAATTCCTTATTCCATCACGTGGAATCATTGGGCTTAGAAACCAGTTGCTTACTGCAACTGCTGGTGAAGCGATCATGGCTCACAGATACAAAGAATACCAGCCGCTTAAAGGAGGAATTCCTGAGCGTCAGAATGGTTCTTTAGTTTCTATGGAAAAAGGGAAAGCGATTCCTTATTCTATTGATAAACTTCAGGATAGAGGTAAATTCTTTGTAGATCCGGGTGAAGATATTTACGAAGGTCAGGTTATTGGTGAAAATTCACGTCAGGATGATATGTCTGTGAATATTACAAAAACCAAAAAACTTTCTAACGTACGTTCTTCCGGAGCAGATGATAAAGCGAAGATCGTTCCTGCGATCAAGTTCTCTTTAGAAGAAGCTTTGGAATATATTCAGAAAGATGAATATGTTGAGGTTACTCCTAATCACTTAAGATTAAGAAAAGTTCTCTTAACTGAAAACGAAAGAAAAAGATCTAAAGCGATCTAATTCAAATCATATATAATTGAAAAGCCTGCCGTAAGGCGGGCTTTTTTATGCAATTTCAGCACCTGAGGTAATTTTTCATCCAGGCCTCCTTGAAGCTTCAGCCTGATGATCTAAAAATATTAAAGGATTCTAATAAATGGATAAAACAGTACTAAAAGGTTCAATTCTCGTGGCGCTTGGAGCCTGTAGTTATGGAATGCTTACTACGTTTGTAAAAATGGCTTATGAAGATGGCTATACTTCTTACGAAGTGACTTTCTCTCAAATGGCTCTTGGAGTAATAGGCCTTTTGGTCATTAATCTGTTTGTTCGTAAAAAGGATAATTCTGTTGCAGGTAAATCCAGGAACTTAAGTAAGTTTAAATTAATTGCAGCTGGTACAACTTTAGGGCTAACCAGCCTGTTTTATTATCTCGCTGTAAAATACATACCTGTTTCCATAGGGATAGTAATGTTAATGCAAAGTGTCTGGATGGGCGTAGTTCTGGAAGCGATTATGAAAAGAAAACGACCAGGTACTAAAAAAGTGCTTGCCGTTATTGCAATTCTTGCTGGAACTCTGCTGGCCACAAATGTTTTTAAAGATTCGTTTCAAATGGATTGGAGGGGAATAGGTTGGGGAATGCTGGCAGCAATGTCTTATACCGGAACTATCTACTGTTCCAATACGGTTTCGCTGGATATGCATTCACTTAAAAGAAGTTTGTGGATGATGATAGGTGGTTTTATCGTCGTAAGTATTATCACCCTTCCTAGTTTATTCATAGAATTCAACCTGAATATATTTTTAAGCTGGGGACTTGTACTCGCATTGTTTGGTACTGTTCTTCCTCCTTTATTATATACTTCCGGAATGCCTAAAATTGATGTGGGTCTTGGAGCTATAATTTCCTCTATAGAATTGCCTGCCGCAGTATTAATGGCTTATTTCCTGCTGAATGAACGGGTTGATATTGCCCAATGGCTTGGAATTGCTTTGATACTTCTTGCGGTAGTTCAAATGAATCTTAAGAAAAGTAAACATGCCCGTGCACAGGAACAAGCTTAAAAAGATTCCTGCGATTTTGGCGCCTTTCAAAAGTATTACTGAAAAGAATTGATATTATTTTGAATACTTAGCGTGAGCTGCGATAGCTGCGCCTAGAATTCCGGAGCTGTTTCTTAGTTCTGCCGGAACCAGTTTAGTGTCTACATCCAGGTATTTATCGAATTTTTTCCAGTCGTTGGAAATTCCTCCTCCAACTAGAATAGCATCTGGATTTAAGATCTTATGAATATAATTCAGGAATTTATTGAACCTGGAAGCCCATTCCTTATAGCTCAAATTCTGCTCGGTTTTAATAGAGGAAGCAGCCCATTCTTCGATTTTTTCAAATTCTCTGTAAGGGATCTGTCCGAGTTCGAAATTTGGAATAAGCTCTCCATTTAGATAGGCGCCGCTACCCAATCCAGTTCCGACAGTGATCATAAGAATAAATCCGTCTTCATTCTTCCCTGCGCCATATTTCACTTCAGCAAGCCCAGCAGCATCGGCATCGTTGATCACGGTAAAACTAAGTCCGGTGATTTCTTCAAATAGTGCATCTACATCTACATTTACCCATTTTTTGCTGAGATTTCCCTCATGTTTGCAGATACCTTTTTTTATGATCGTAGGAAATCCGCAGCCAACCACTCCTTTGTATTTAAAATGATTTACCATTTCTTTTACAGCATCGGCAATTCCCTGAGGTTCACGATTGGGAGGTGTTGGAATACGATGAGTGAGGGTTTTTATCTCCCCAGTATTTACATCTACGATGGCGCCTTTTAAACTTGAGCCGCCTATATCTATTCCCAGTATTTCCATTGAATTATTTGAAGACCTACAAGTTATCAAAAATGATATTCTTCAGGAAGTAATTTAAGGAATGTTTAGATTTCAGGCTGAATCTAGGAGTTCTGGTCTTTAGTTTTCTTATTGTATACTGAAACTATCAATGAGAACAGGATCAAAATATTAGCTATGATCCGAAGAAAGAAGCCAAGATCAAAATCATCAGGATAAGCGTTCCAGATGTTCGCGATGATCAATATCCCAGAAAGGATCAAAATTATCCAGGCTATCTTCTTGCTTTTCATCTATACCGATTTCTGTACAACTTCAAAAACACGCTGACCGTCGCATTTAAGTGTTTTGGAAGGATATTTTAGAAGTAGCGCATAATCGTGAGTAGCCATGAGGATGGTATTCCCATTTTTACTGATCTCCTGAAGTACTTCCATAACTTCTACTGAAGTTTGTGGATCCAGGTTTCCGGTAGGCTCATCGGCAAGGATTAGTTCAGGGTCGTTCAATAAGGCCCTGGCTATTGCAACCCGTTGTTGCTCTCCTCCTGAAAGCTGGTAAGGATATTTAAAACCTTTGGTTTTCATTCCAACCTTATCCAGTACTTCATCTATCTTGCTATCCATTCCTTTTTTGTCCTTCCAGCCAGTAGCTTTCAAAACAAATAAAAGGTTGTCTTTAATATTTCTATCGGTAAGAAGTTTAAAATCCTGGAAAACCACTCCTAATTTTCTTCGCAGGTAAGGAATATCTTTTTCTTTAAGTGTTCTAAGGTTAAAATCTACAATATGACCTTCACCTTCGGTAAGCGGAAGATCTCCATAAAGCGTTTTCATGAAACTACTTTTTCCAGTCCCGGTCTTTCCAATAAGGTAGACAAAATCACCTTTATATACCGTAACGTCCACTTCAGATAGAATAAGGCTTTCACGTTGGTAGATGGCCGCGTTTTTTAGTTCTAGAACAGTTTCAGACATGAAATTATTGGTTTGATTCAGATATTCTTATTATTTCAGTTCCAGGTTATAACAGCATATATCACCATGATATTGTAAACAGGCCGGTGATAATATTATCTGTTTTCGCCTGAAATGTGCACCCAAATATACATTTTTCAAAAGGCGCCTGCATACTTTTTTTTCCATTAACATAATTATAAAACTTTATCAGCGTTATAGAAGTAAGCTTTAAATTATCTTTGAATTCCAATCTAAAACACAATAAATGACACTTAAGAGAGCTTATCTGCTAGTCGTTTTTATATCTATCTCATTTTCCGGTATTTGTCAGCAAACAGCTGCTTACACTCACGCGTTAGTCGACTTTAACCGTGCTTTGGAATTGTACAATAATGAACAATATCTGGCAGCACAGAATCTTTTTGATGACGTTAAGGATAATACCAACGACGAGAAGATCAAAGGAGATGCTGCTTATTATATCGCTAATGCCGCGGTGAGGTTGAATCAGCCAGGAGCCGACAGGTTGATGGAGAATTTTGTGACCAGGTATCCAACGAGTACTAAAACCAATTCAGCATATCTAGATGTAGCTGACTATTATTTCCAGACTGGTAAATATTCACTTTCCAGAAAATGGTATGATCGCGTAGACGAGAATGCGATGAGTAGAAAGGATAGAGAACGTTTTTATTTCAATAACGGTTATGCGTATTTTAGAGCGAACCAGTTCGAAGAGGCGCAAACATATTTGAACAGAGTTCGTGATTCCAAGGAATACGGCGCTCAGGCAAAATATTATTTAGGTTATATCGCTTATGAAGGCGATGATTATGAAGAGGCGAATGAATATTTTGAAGAAGTAAAAGGGAACGATCGTTACACGGAAGACCTTTCTTACTTCCAGGCCGATATGAATTTTAAACTCGGGAATTTTGAAAAGGCCATCGAACAGGGACTGGAACAACTTCCAAAATCTAACCGCCAGGAAATCCCTCAGCTGAATAAAATTATAGGTGAAAGTTATTTCAACCTTGAAAAATATGAAGAAGCGATCCCATACTTAAAAGGTTATAACGGGATGCGCGGTAAGTGGAATAACACCGATTATTACCAGTTAGGTTACGCTTACTATAAGCAGGGTAATTACGAAGCAGCGATCAATGAATTCAATAAGATCGTAGATGGGAAAAATGCCATCGCCCAAAATGCTTATTATCACCTTGCACAGTCTTACCTGGAATCAGATCAAAAACAACAGGCATTAAATGCTTTTAAAAATGCCAGCGAAATGGATTTTGATGCTAAGATCCAGCAGGATGCGATGCTTAACTATGCAAAACTTAGTTATGAGATCGGGAATTCTTACGAGAGTCCGTCGCAGGTTCTGATCAATTATCTCAATAAATATCCAGATTCTGATAAGCGTCAGGAAATGGAAACTTTACTTATAGACTCTTTTATCACTTCCAAGAATTATGAGGAAGCGATGAGGTTATTGGAGAATAACAGGAATTTCAGCGATAAGCAGGCATACCAGAAAGTGGCTTATTTCTACGGACTTGAGCTTTTTGAAGAAGGAGATTACTACGCAGCAATCGAGAATTTCGATAAGGCACTTAAAGAGCCAAGAGATCAGAATATCACTGCCAGAGCAACATTCTGGAAAGCTGAAAGTGAATATAACATTAATAGAATGGACGATGCCATACTTGGATATCGCGAGTTCAAAGGAATGAGTGCGGCGAGAAATACCGATGAATATTCAGACCTTGACTATAATATTGGGTATGCCTATTTTAAGAAGAACGATTATTCTCAGGCAGTTAATTATTTCAAATCTTATGCTTCCAGCGCAAATGCTGAAGGCGCGAAGAAAAACGATGCACTTCTAAGATTAGGAGATACTTACTATGTAACCAGTCAGTACTGGCCGGCAATGGAGGCTTACCAGAATGCCATTAATAATGGAGTAAGCAATGCAGATTATGCAGCTTTTCAGAAGGCCATCAGCTACGGATTCGTAGACAGAAATGATACGAAAATAGAAGAGCTTAACAGCTTTACGGGTAAATATCCACGTTCGCCATATCGTGATGATGCGATGTATGAATTAGGAAATACTTATGTTGCAACCAATAATACAGGTCAGGCGATCCAGTCTTACAACAGGTTAATAAGAGATGTGCCTGAAAGTGCACTGGTACCAAAAGCAATGTTGAGACAAGGGCTTATTTATTATAATAATAATGAGGGAAATAAAGCGCTGGAAAGATTGAGAAAGATCGTTGCTGAATATCCTAATACACCTGAAGCTAAGCAAGCGGTTTCTACTGCACGTAACGTTTATGTAGATCTTGGTAGAACCGATGAATACGCAAACTGGGTAAGAAATATTGATTTTGTAGAAGTAAGTGATTCAGATCTTGATAATACTACTTATGAGGCTGCTGAAAACCAATATTTGAATAATAATAATGCCAAGGCGATCGCGAATTTTGAAAAGTATATTCAAAATTTCCCGAATGGAATACATTCTATAAACGCCAATTTCTACCTGGCGCAATTATATTATAGAGAAGGTCAGGTTGATAAATCTATTCCGAATTATAAATATGTGACCTCCAAGCCGAAAAATGAATTCTCTGAACAGGCACTGGCAAGATTATCTCAAATCTATTTAGAGAAAAAAGATTATACGCAGGCACTTCCATTACTGGAGAAATTAGAGAAGCAGGCAGATAATGAGCAGAATGTGGTTTTTGCTCAGCAAAACCTGATGAAGTCTTATTATGAGACCGGAAACTTCAATAAGGCGAATGAATATGCTGATAAAGTTCTGAATAATTCAACTGCTGAGGCTGAGGCCAGAAACGATGCTAGAATTATGGTGGCCAGAGCAGCGATAAAATCTGGTAATGATAGCAGAGCACGTTCAGCTTATAAAGAGGTTCAGAAAACTACTACCGGAGAACTTGGTGCAGAATCGCTTTATTATGATGCTTATTTTAAAAATAAGGACGGGAATTATGAGGCTTCGAATGCGGCAGTTCAGATCCTGGCAAAAGATTTTTCAGGATATAAACTGTGGGGAGCAAAGGGACTGGTACTTATGGCCAAGAATTTCTATGCTCTTGGAGATGCTTACCAGGCAACTTATATTCTTGAAAACGTGACCAAGAATTTCCAGAAATATCCTGAAGTAGTTCAGGAGGCAAGAGCCGAATTGTCCAGAATCAAAGCCCAGGAAGCAAAGACAAATTCTTCCGTAGAAACAAATAACTAAACTTAATCTAATAGATTCACTGCTATATGCGATTTAAAGCAATCAAGAAAAGTCTGTTTTTTAGTCTGTTCATATTTAGTGGGATCCTTTATGCACAGGATCCTATTGGAAGCGAAACAGTAACAGTCGTAAAACCATATACACCGTCTGTAAGAGACGCGAGCAAGATCAAAGCCACACCAAGTAAAAGCGATTCTGTAAGTCTGCAGAAGAAACCGGTGCAATATTCAATATTTTCGGTTCCTGTTGCCTCAACTTTTACCCCGGCAAAAGGTCGTGCAACAACTGTAGAACGTGTGAGACCTCCAAAAGTTTATGATAATTACGCCACTTTAGGTTTTGGTAATTATTCTAATGTTCTTGCTGAATTCTATTCGAATCTTGAGATAGATCGAAGCAGTAATTTTGGAGTTTTCCTAACGCATAATTCATCTCAGGGAGGCATCGAAGATGTTTACCTTGATGATAAATTCTATGATACAGAATTGAACCTGAACTATAACACCAGGAACAGGGATCTATCCTGGATGGCTGAAGTAGGTGGAGAGCACCAGCTTTTCAATTGGTATGGGCTACCGGAATACAATATCCCGGCAGATCCTGGAAATGATCCGGAAATAAACGGTCTGGATCCGGCACAGAATTATTATTCAGTATATGTTGGAAGTGAAATTGAATTATACGATTCGTTCTTCAATAGTGCCAATGCCCGTTTTCGTCATTCTGGAGATGCTTATAGCACTGCCGAAAATCACTTCAACGCAGAAGGTCTTTTTGAACTGGAGATCGCTGAAGAATTGATCACGACCAAGGTTGGAGCAGATATCGTAAATGGAAAGTTTGACAGGATGTATGATGAGAACATTGGGTATGACTATACCTTTATGAACTTTAATTTCAATCCTAGTTTATTAATTCTTAGAGATGATCTAAGCATTAACCTGGGAGTTAATTTCGTGTATGGTATGGACGTGGAAGGAAGCGATGGAAGCTTATATATCTACCCCGCCGTGAGTGCTAGTTATAAACTTGCAGGAGATTACTTTACTGCCTATGCAGGTGTAGATGGAGATCTGGAACAGAATTCTTATTACAATTTCTATCAGCAGAATCCTTATGTTTCGCCAACGCTTAATATCATGCCTACAGATAATGAGTATAAAGGTTATTTGGGTGGTAAAGGTAAATTGAGCAATGCGGTTTCTTACAATGTAAGAGCTAGCTACCAGTCTCAATATAACAAAGCATTATTTAAAAGGAATTACGATGCCTCTACTTTAGAAGGAGAATCTTACACTTACGGAAACAGCTTTGAGGTTGTTTATGATGATGTGAATACATTGTCTTTTTATTCAGAATTGAATGTAGATGTAAACAGGAACTTTCGCTTAGGGATCAATGCCGAGTTCTTTGATTATAGTACAGATGCTGAAGCAGAAGCATGGAATTTACCAACTATGAAAGCTGCTTTAAATGCAGATTACCAGATCACCGAAAAATGGTATACAGGAGCTAATCTATTTTACGTTGGAGAACGTAAAGATGAGAATAGATCCATAAGTCTTGTCTTTAATGATCCAATCGTGACCTTAGATAGTTATTTTGATGCAAATGCACATCTTGGATATCGATTCAATGATCGACTTTCAGCATTTGTAAAGGGAAGCAACCTTCTAAATAATAACTACCAGAAATGGATGGATTATGATGTACAGGGAATCCAGGTACTTGGTGGAGCAACCTATAAGTTTGACTGGGATTAAATTCCAAAATACTAAAAATATAAGCTCTCTTTTAAGAGGGCTTTTTTTATGTTTTATTTTGAAAACTTCAAGACATTTATTTTGCTAATTCTGCAGGTTTTAAAATTTTACTTCCTTTTACTACAGCATCAATAGATTCAAGATTTTCAATATTTTCCAACGGGTTTTCTGAAAGTATGATCAGATCTCCTATTCTGCCTTTCCTAACACTTACATAATATTTTTCCTGGTCAAAGAATCTAGGGCCATTCTTTATAGACGTAAGTAAGGCTTCCTGCGTATTCAAACCGGCATCTACCATTGCTTTTAGTTCCTGGTGTATAGATTCTCCGGGATAGACAAATGAATTATATGGACCGCAATCTGAACCCGCCATGATGCTGATTCCAGAATCGTACATAGGCCTGATCATTTTTTTGAAAACATCCTCGGTATAATCCCGCATGCTGGAACCTGATTCTTTTGCACGTTTGGCAGACATGATTCTGCCCTGGTAGGTTTCCTGTATTCCGGGACCGATGATTTTCAATAATTCATCGCCACTGTGGTCTTCATCTGCAAGGTCTTTTAAAACCTGGCCGATATATAGTGTTGGCGTAACATAAAATTCTGCATCGGCAAGTTCATCAAAGACAATTTCTGCAACGGAATCATTATATGTTTTTGCAAGCGGAACGATCATGGCATAGCCAGATTCGGCTTTTTCAATACTATCTTTTTTAGCTGAAGCAGCTTTCATGACATAATACAAATGCTCCGTGCCGTCAAGTCCATATTTTACGGCGTCAGTCACATCTGCAGACATTGGCATATGGCCGGTCACTTTCAGTTTTCTTTTCTCAGCTTCCCTGATTATTTCGTAGTACATCTCTTTGGTAATGCTTCCGTCATAAATTTTGACATAATCTGCACTCATTTTCTGAAGTGAGTCCAGTGCCATTTGCACATCAGCTTCATTAGTAACGGAAATTGAACCGGGCCATGCAGGATTTTCACCATCGAGTTTTGGACCGGAGGAAAATATGCGCGGGCCTTGGAGCTCTCCCTTACTGATCTGTTCTTTCCATTCAAAAACCGATTTGCTGATATCCCCGCCAGCATCACGCACGCTGGTCACTCCATATTTCAGAAAAAGTGGTAGCAAATTCTTATTTTCGGAAGCGAGAGTGTCTCCGCCCCTAAAGTGGACATGGTTATCCCAAAGACCAGGCATTACAAAACCGCCTTTAGCATCATATGTTTCGATTGCCGTAAAATCATCGCTGTTGCGCATTGTTTTTACCGCTACAATGGTATCATTACGAATTGCAACAAACCTGTTTACCCACCTTTTGTTCTGTTCAATATCAAGTACAGTAGCATTTATAATTAATAAGTCTACGTTTTCAGGTTCTTTATTGCAGGAGATCAAGGTGATAAAAAACAGGAATAAAAGTTTTTTCATTTTAAACGGATTGATGATTTTGAGAAATCTTGTGGAGGTATTAATTTACGATAAAAACCGGAATCCTTTATCCATTAGGTTTTTTTAGATATCTCGTAAAGCGTTTTTCCGGAAAATCCGCTAGCTAATTTTTCAAAGTTCTTAATCATATGTTGGCGGAAACTGGTCTAAAGTATTTTGGATATTATTTATCTGCCAGGATACTAAAAGAGCACGTGCCTGATTGAGTTGTAGTTTGCTATCCAGGAGAAATCGCAAACTTCCATCATTTTGTATATTTTTCAGAAAGCTCAAATAGGTTTTTCTATCCCAGTCTTTAGAATCTAATCTATCTCCCTCTTTAAATAGTTCGCCATGCTTTTCACTAATACGTTTTGTAATATTTTGAGCTAACTCGTATTCCTGTTCAATAAACTGATTGAGCCTAAATTTTTTGCCCACATAAACATCTGAAAGTTTCACTACAAAAGCTGGATCAATCAAAGATATTGAACCTTCATTCACAGATTTATTATAGATTTCATTACTTATGTCATTAAATTGGGAATACCATGTAATATATGTTAGAAGACTAAGAGGTTGATCGCTATAGCCGTATGTTTCCAATTGATTATTAAGATCATCATAATCTAGTGAATTCCAATGGTCGATTATATATTCCAGAAACTCTACATAGTTATTTAGGTTTTGATTAATTTGAATATAGATATTCTGAGTTCTCTCAAGCTCTTCATATAACTGTTGATTTAATTGAGCTGCCTTAAAATTCTGTTTTCTATTTTCATTCCAGTTATTGATCTGTAAGGCAATCAAAATCCCAATAACTACCAGGACGATTTCACCAATTGCATAAATCAGGTAGCGCGTGAAACGATTTTCCCGTAGCAGACGCCGGCGGATATTTCTGAACAATTTGATCATTAACTGTTATTCAATTTTCTTTTTGAGATATAGAGATATTCTTATCTATTTGCATAGCTTTTTTTCTCATATTTTGCAATCTATCTCTTAAGCTATATATAATCATGGTGTATGCAAAAGCCTTATTTGTAAACTCATTCACCCCTTTTTTAGTTAGATTTGAGAACCACTCCTGATTTAAGTATTTTTCCTCCCGAAGCCCCATCAAGTCAAATAGGTGAGAATTTATTAATATATCAAGCATAATTTCAGTTGCAGCGGTTTGCTCCCTGTAATAGACCTCTACATCATCGTAATAATCCAGTAAATCAACACGAAGATTTTCATCTGAGACAGCTTCAACATTACCGTTACTTTTAAGTGTTTCAAGGGTATGATCGTTCGAAACGAATTCAGGAAAACCGAAGGCATAAGAATAATGGGCCAGTGCCTTATTGTAATTGATGTTTTCTCCGAATTTTTTAACCTCTGTTGTCAAACTGTCCAGGTTCGCAATTTTTACATTCAGAATGTCGATAATAGAATCCTGGGCTTTGATATCTATATAAAAATCAGATTTTAAGGATTTTAAGTATCCTTGCTCTGCCTTGGCTGTTTTTCTACTTTCATTCCAATTATTTACCTGCAAGGCGATCAAAATTCCGATGACCACAAGTATAATTTCTCCGATGGCATATATAAGGTATCTCGTAAACCGGTTTTCACGGAGCAGGCGCCGGCGGATATTTCTAAAAAATTTGATCATTCGTATTTTAGATATGTTATCTCCTTTCTTACAGTAGCAAGTAGATTGTTCACTTTAATCTGTCTATAATCACATTGATTAATTATTCTATGCTGAATATGATACATGCCGTTTAATAAACCTTCAAAATCCTCTTCTTTCTCTATTTTAGTGATGAAGTCTTTATAACGCCCATTGATCTTTAAGTTTTCAAACATTAATTCGTCATCTAAATAAATGTTGTAAGCCGATCTAGCATCTTTTGGTAAAATTCTATTGACTACCAGATCGGTTTGCGTTCTATTAGGAAGGTATGATTCGTTCCAGGTAGAAAATCTTTTCTGGTCGTTATAATATTCTACAAGCGCATCTTTTAAAGAGTCGTTCTGAAGTAGTTTTATGTTGCCAGTTGACCTTAGATCGGTTATGGTATTCTCAAAAATATCAGGAAATTGGATAAAACCAGCTTGTGATATGGAGATCCATAATGCCATGGTATCCTTAAAAACATTAGTCCGTCCCCATTGCACATCGCTCAACTGGGTTCCTTCAATTTGAAAGTCATTCTCAATAAAGTTCAGGACATTTTTCAGTTTCTTAATGTTTCGCCTGGCATTGTAGGTTTTTGATTGGTATTCGATGCTGTCCAGCTTAAGATCTTTGCGAAGGTTCTTATAGTAGCTGACTTCCAACTTTTTCATTTTTCGCTCTTCATTCCAGTTATTGATCTGCAGAGCAATCAAAATCCCAATAACTACCAGGACGATTTCCCCAATGGCATAAATCAGATACCTCGTAAAGCGATTTTCCTGAATCAGGCGACGGCGGATATTTCTGAAGAATTTTATCATTAGAATTGGAAATAAATGAATTGGTCCCCGCTACCCTGAGCGATGACGATTAGAAAAATCATGGCGGCCCAAAATAATCCAAGAATCCATGGGGGCGTTATTCCTGCTACTTCCTTCATGCTGGTATTTCGCATAAACCAGTGGGAGATAAATAGTAGTGAAATAACTATGAGAACCTTGTAAATATCGAAGTACTGTAAAACCTTTTCCCCATCCCTCTCTATCAAAAACATAGAAATGATCATATTTTTTGCAGTGAGAAAGTCTTTTGCTCTGAAAAACACCCATGTGATATTCACACAGAAATAGGTGAGAAGTGCCAGCAGAATTCCTGTAAATTCATTTGGTTTAATTAGAAACCTACCTTTTAGCATTCTTTCTGTCACTAAAAAGAAACCATGTAAAGCACCCCATACTACAAAGGTCCAGGCAGCACCATGCCATAAACCGCCAAGAAGCATCGTTAGTATTAAAGCAACGTACAACCTGATGATTCCGTGCCTGTTTCCTCCTAAAGGGATATATAAATAATCCCGTAACCAGGTAGAAAGAGAAATATGCCAGCGTCTCCACAGATCTGAAAATCCTATGGCGGCAAAAGGATACCGAAAGTTGTCTGGTAATATAATTCCCAACATTAATGCAATCCCGATAGCGCAGGTAGAATAGCCGGCAAAATCAAAGAATATTTGTCCCGAAAATGCCAGTGTGCCCGTCCAGGCATCCAGAGAGTTTAAGAGTTTTTCAGCTCCGAAAACCTTATCAGATGTTTCTGAAAGCAGGGTATCTGCCATCACCACCTTTTGAAATAGCCCAACGGTTAGTAAAAAACATCCCCATAAAAACTGGTTTACTGTAGCTTTCTTTGGTTCATAGAACTGGGAGATCAATTCACTGGCTCTTACAATTGGTCCGGCAACAAGCTGCGGAAAAAAAGTAACGTATAACGCGAAATCCAGGAAGGTCCTTGCCGGTTTTATCTTTTTATAATACATGTCTATGGTATAAGACATAGTTTGAAATGTGTAGAAAGATATTCCCATGGGTAGAATGATGTCCATAGGTTCAGGCTTATAATTCATTCCAACGAAACCAGTAAGGATCACAAAATTTTCCAGCAGGAAATTCCCGTATTTAAAAAAAGCAAGGAAGCCTAGGTTTACCAGCATGCTGAGGATGAGCCAGAATTTTCTTTTTCGTTCATCTTCTAAAACAGCGAGCTTATTTCCTGCAGTCCAATCTACCATCGTAGAAATCCAGAGTAGGATCACCAGTGGCGGATTCCATAATCCGTAGAAAATATAACTTGCCAGTAACAGCATAATTTTTTTGCCGTTCCAGCCTAGAATTTTTGAATAATAAAGGGCTAGGACAATAACCAGGAATACGATAAAACCTAAGGAGTTGAATAACATATAAAGTTTTTTGGTTAGTTGTTACTTTGGCTTAATGATTTTATATGACCATCGGCAATAAGGATTTCTACAAACTCTCTAGTGAAAACCTCTCCCTGCGGACCGGAAAGATGTGACCACTCCGGACACTCAAACTGGTCCAGTTGTGGATAATCTTTAAAATGGTAAGCCGGCAATCCTGAGGCTTTTACCAGATAATCCCAACCATCATTTCGAGGGAGAAACTTTTCTTCAGCTGCATATAACCATCCTGTAGACGGAGCTCGAAGGAGAATCACTTTGCCACCTCTTTCAATGATTAGCTTTGCGTTCTCAATAAAATGCTGCGTAGTTTCTTTAATTTGAGGCTTTCTGTCCCTTGGTGCGCTTGTTGCAAAAAATTTCCAAACATCCTTGATTTTTCTCGCTTCGCTGGTATCGTTAGCGTAGATATCTCTCATCCTTAAATTACGGTTATGATCTACCTGACCGAAATTGGGAAATGGAGGCATTGGATCTGGAATACGGGTTCCGCCTTTTTTCAAATCATTGAGAATCGTTTGCAATTTGCTTCCACCAGTTCCACGGTAAGAATTTGCAAAAGCAACATTGTTCTGGATCGGTAACGAGATTAGATGGTTTAGTCTTTGTGCGTAAGTACGCTCTTTAAAATGCTTGATGGCTCCTAGAGCTTCTTCATGTGGTCCTGCTTCAGGAAAAACTGTGGAAAAGAATAATCCGGGAGTGACCCCTACGATAACGGTTCCGCCAAATTCAGAATTTCTGGCAATATCGTCAAAGGTGTATAATGGTGAAGTTCCCTCTATAGCCAATTGAACCGGCATTCTACCTGTAATGTCTTTCCAGGTTTGTAATTGTATATCAAAAAAGATCCTGGAAGAACCAACCAGAACCACATCCTCTTCAGATCTATCAGGGATTTTAGCTCGCTGTAATGCCCAGAGTTCATTATCACTATCAAGGTTTGGAAAGTAACCTTGGTTTCGCCAGTAGATTTCCCAGGCGACAATTGCAGCAAGGCTGAGGCCTAAGGCAATTAGTAGAGAGGTTTTTAGATTCATATTCTCTATTATGGTTAATAGTTGTTAGCCTATTTCAATTACCATAAATCATTGAGGTCGATTTTCCATCTTCATTTATAATCTACAAACATGCTTTCTGTTGGTCGACTTGACATTTCGTAGGGAAATATGTTTGATTTAGCAGCTTTAGTTAATGATTTCTTAAATGTACAAAAAATTGATTATCAGTAACATAAAAAAATATAACTGAATTAAATAGCCTTTACTGTGTAGATGGATCTATTGAAAATTCTAAGCTTAGACAAAAACAATTTTTCTAATCCGTAGAAAAATCGGAATTTGAAGTTTTTAAAATCCGATCTATGAATAGAATTTTTACGTTTTTAATACTCAGTACTTTAATTGCTTCCTGTGGCTCCAAAAAAGAACAGGCCGATCTTCTTGTTTTTAATGCCAATATTTACACGGTAGACGAGCAGTTCGGAAAAGCCGAAGCTTTCGCTGTAAAGGATGGTAAATTCCTGGAAATTGCTTCTTCAGAAGTATTAAAGGATAAATATGAGTTTGCTGAAGAGATCGACGCAGATGGAAAACCGGTTTATCCTGGGCTTATTGACGCCCATGCCCATTTTTACGGATTGGGAATGCAGCAGCAGCGTGTAGACCTTACCGGAACCAAAAGCTTCGAAGAAGTAGTGACCAGAATTGTGGAATTTCAGCAAAAGAACACGGTAGAGTTCATTACCGGTCGTGGCTGGGATCAGAATGACTGGGAAATAAAGGATTTTCCGGTAAAAGATACCCTGGACGATCTTTTTCCTGATACCCCTGTGGCACTTACGAGAATTGATGGTCATGCCATGCTGGTAAACCAAGCGGCACTTGATAAGGCCAATATTACCACAGAAACTAAATTTGAAGGTGGGGATATAGAACAAAAAGATGGTAAGCTTACCGGTATCCTGGTAGATAATCCGATGATGCTTATTGAAAAGATCACCGATGATGTAGACCTTAGAACACAGGCAAAGGCGTTGTTAGCCGCTCAGGAGATCTGTTTCAGCTACGGATTAACCACGGTGGATGATGCAGGAATAGACAGGCAGGTGATCGAGCTGATAGATAGTTTAAATAATTCCGATAAATTGAAGATCAGGCTTTATGCAATGATCAGTAATACTAAAGAAGACCTGGATTTTTATCTGGATAAAAAGCCTTTTAAAACCGATCGCTTAAATGTAAGATCTGTAAAGTTCTATGGCGATGGAGCTTTGGGCTCGCGCGGTGCGGCATTGAAAGAAGAATATTCAGACAGGCCAGATCATTTTGGAGCCTTGCTTTCGCCGGTTTCAGAATTCAGGGAAACAGCAGCACGGATTGCTAAATCTGAATATCAGATGAATACGCATGCCATTGGAGATTCGGCAAACTATCTGGTTCTTAAAACTTACGATTCTTTACTCGGTGAGGGTGAAAAAAGGAGATGGAGAGTTGAACACTCACAGGTTATAGATTCAGCAGATTTTAAGCATTTCAGTAAAAATATCATTCCATCTGTTCAGCCTACACACGCGACCAGCGATATGTATTGGGCTGAAGATAGGTTAGGGGAAAATCGAATCAAAGGCGCTTATGCCTATAAAAAACTATTAGATCAGGCTGGGATCGTAGCTTTGGGGACAGATTTCCCTGTAGAGCAGGTAAATCCATTTTTAACCTTTTATGCTTCTGTAGGTAGACAGGATACTGAAAATTTTCCTGAAAATGGATTTATGAAAGATCAGGCTTTAACTCGTGAAGAAACCTTGAAAGGAATGACGATCTGGGCGGCTTATTCCAATTTTGAAGAAGAAGAAAAAGGAAGTATCGAAGTTGGTAAATTTGCAGATTTCGTGATCCTGGACAGGGATATTATGGAAGTGGAAATAGATAGCGTTCCAGATACAAAAGTGATCTCAACTTTTGTGAATGGGGAGCAGGTCTATAAAAATTAAACTGGGTATCTTTGCCCATTATCAAAATTCAATAAAATGAACGACGGATTATATGCAAAATTCCATACTTCAAAAGGAGAGATCCTGGTAGAGCTGGAATATGAAAAAACTCCCGGAACTGTAGGAAACTTTGTAGGTCTTGCAGAAGGGAAGATAGAAAATGACCCTAAAGATCAGGGAGAACCTTATTACGACGGACTGAAATTTCACCGTGTGATACCTGATTTTATGGTTCAGGGAGGAGATCCCCAGGGAACAGGAGCCGGAGGGCCAGGTTATCAGTTTGATGATGAAATTCACCCGGAATTAAAGCACGATGCGCCAGGAAAATTATCTATGGCAAACGCCGGACCAGGAACCAACGGAAGTCAGTTCTTTATTACTCATGTGGAAACTCCATGGTTAGATGGTAAACACACAGTTTTCGGAAATGTAGTAGAAGGTCAGGAAGTGGTAGATAAGATCCAGCAGGGTGATAAACTTGAAAAAGTTGAGATCATTCGCGAGGGTAGTGCTGCTGAAAACTTCGACGGTGCGGCCGCATTTAAAAGTTTTAATGCTGAAAAGGCCAAAAGAGAGGAAGAAGAAAAAAAGAAAGCTGAAGCTGAAGTTGAAAAGCTTGCGACCGGATTTGAAAAAACAGAAAGCGGACTTCGTTACCAGATGATTCAGAAAGGTGATGGAGCTAAAGCTGAAAAAGGTAAAACGGTTTCAGTTCATTATAAAGGTCAGTTGGCTGATGGTACTGTATTCGATTCATCTTATAAAAGAAATAAACCACTGGAATTCCCTGTGGGTGTTGGTCACGTGATTCCAGGTTGGGATGAAGGCATCCAATTATTGGAAGTAGGAGATAAGGCTAGAATGGTAATTCCTTCTCACCTCGCTTATGGAGAAAGAGGTGCCGGAGGAGTCATTCCGCCAAACGCAGTTCTTATTTTTGACGTAGAATTAATGGCTGTAAGGTAAAATATTTGCTTAAAGTATATATAAAACGCGCTGAATGCTCAGCGCGTTTTTTTATTTTTAAATATGATAACAGCCGATATTGAAGAACTGAAGTATCCAATAGGAAAATTGGAGCTGCCAAATGAGATCACCTCAAAGGATATACAACGATGGATCACTGATATTAGTGAATTGCCCTATAACTTGAAAAAGGCTGCAACTCCCTTATCCAAGGAACAACTAGATACTCCCTACAGACCAGAAGGCTGGACCTTAAAACAGTTGATACATCATATAGCAGATAGCCATATGAGTGCTTTGCTTCGGTTTAAATGGGCTTTAACTGAAGAAGAGCCCACAATAAAAGCTTATGATGAGAAATCATTTGCAGATCTATATGATTCAAAATTCGCTCCTGTTGAAATTTCGATTGATTTTATTACAGCACTGCATGCAAAATGGGTGATACTGCTGGAGAATATGAGCGCTTCAGATTTTGAGAAAACTTTTGTTCATCCGGAAACAGGACACAGATATACCTTAAAGGAAAGTCTGGCTAATTACTCATGGCATAGCAGGCATCATTTTGCGCATCTAGATAATCTACTAAAAAGAAAAGGCTGGAAATAATTTTCCAACCTTAGCAAATTCAAATGAAATAGTAATTACTTTTTCAAATCTGGTTGGGAAGTCATCCTTAAATATGGCTTCACCACCTTATATCCTTTCGCAAACATTTTATCTGCTTCCTCGTTGCTTACCGATGGACTGATTACCACATCATCTCCATGCTTCCAGTTGGCAGGAGTTGCCACTTTATTATAGGCTGTTAACTGAAGCGAATCTATTACTCGTAATAATTCATCAAAATTTCTACCGGTACTCGCAGGATAAGTAAGCGTCATCTTTATGCTTTTATCTGGAGCGATCACAAATACCGATCTTACCGTCAAGGTATCATCAGCTTTTGGGTGGATCATTCCGTATAGATCAGATACTTTTCTGTCTTCATCTGCAATGATCGGGAAGTTTACCGTGGTATTCTGAGTTTCATTTATATCTTTTATCCAGCCTTCATGAGATTTCACTCCATCAACGCTTAACGCCATCACCTTCACATCTCTCTTTTCAAATTCAGCCTTGTAATTTGCTACAGTACCTAACTCGGTAGTACAAACCGGTGTATAATCTGCAGGGTGAGAAAATAAAATTCCCCAGCTTTCTCCCAGGTAATCATAGAAATTGATCTTTCCTTCCGAAGTTTCGGCATCAAAGTTCGGGGCTTTGTCTCCTAATTTCAAATCACTCATAATCAATATTTTTTAAATAATTTAGTAACCTATTAAATCTATAGGTTTTATAAAAGTAAAGAAAATTAAACACCCAAAATGAAAGAAGTAGTTAAATTACTCTTTCCATTTTATATTACACCCAATACTAGGTTTCTGGTCCTCAGTCACCTTGCGGTTGTTCAAAACTGAATCCATAGCTTCACGAAGGTCACGGCCATTGGGGTGAATGCCATTACCTGGTCTGCTATCATCTAGCTGTCCGCGATAAATAAGTTTAAGTTCATCATCGAAAAGGAAAAAATCTGGGGTGCATGCTGCATCATAAGCTTTGGCAATTTCCTGTGTACCATCAAATAGGTAAGGAAATGAATACTGATGTTTTGCCGCATGCTCTTTCATCCTTTCTGGACTGTCTTGCGGATATTTGCTCGTATCGTTACTCATGATGGCGGCAGATCCAAAACCAAGTTGCCTATATTCATTAGCGATTCTTACAATCTCCTCATTCACATGTTTTACAAAAGGACAATGGTTGCAAAGAAACATGATAAGCGTGCCACGTTCTCCTTTAATTTCTTCCAGGGTGACCAAATGATCAGTAATTGTATCCATCAGTTTAAAATCTGGAGCTTTGGTTCCAAGACTTATCATATTAGAAGGAGTAAGTGACATCTTTTTTCTTAAAATTAATTATTAATGTTGAATATTCTCTAATTTGTACTTCTTAAAATTTAGAGATGGCAGAGATCAACTGGAATGATTTTGAAAAGGTAGAAATGCGTGTAGGTACAATTACCAATGTGGAAGATTTTCCGGAAGCTCGAGATCCAGCCTATAAACTAAGCATAGATTTTGGTGAAGAGTTGGGATCAAAACGTTCTTCTGCACAGATCACCAGGCGATATACCATGGAAGAACTACCAGGAAGACAGGTTATTGCTGTAGTGAATTTTCCGGTAAAAAGGATCGCAGGCTTTAAAAGCGAATGCCTGGTTCTTGGAGTTCTGGGTGAAAACAAGGATGTTGTGCTTCTGTCTCCAGACCAAAAAATGCCTAATGGCTCCAGAATAGCTTAGGTTAAAGTCCTTCTTTGAATTTCCTGTGTTCTTCCAGTAAATTCTTGATGTCTTTATTGTGGCCATAAAGCACCATGATCTCATCTTTATATAGAACCGTATCTGCCCTGGCAATTCCCTGTACCGAAGCTTCCTCGGTTTGAGCTCCAAGTTCATTTCTTGATCTTGAAACATTCATAGTAGTTAGCACAAGAATATTGAATTCCTCCTTTATGCTCAGTTCCTTGATTGTTTTCTCATGATATTCTTTCGGGATCCTGGTTTCAACAATACTGAAATTACTGTCTAACTCAAAACTGTCAACCACTCCTTCAAGATTCAACCTTTGCGCCCATCTGTCGGCAGTTTCTTTTTCCGGGTGAATGATCTCATCTATTCCCATTGTTTCCAATACCATTCGCTGTAATGGATCTACCGCTCGGCTAATAAGCCTTTTTACATGCATTTGTTTCATCAAAGCAGCGGCCATGATATTGGCACCTTTATCTTCCCCAATCCCGATAATGACAATATCTGTATCATCAAGCGGGAGATTTTTCACAGCTTCCATATCTGTAGCATCAAGACTAATGGCGTGTGTGATCTTTTCCTTGATCCCTTCAACTTTACTCATGCTTATATCAACTCCAATAACTTCATTACCCATTTCAGCAAGCTTTTCGGCAATTGAAGCACCAAAAGTTCCAAGTCCTACTACTATATACTTCATAATAATTCTTTTAGTTGATTAAAATTTCATCGGTTGGATAACGATAATTTAAATGTTTCACCCTTCTAAGCATGGCGATCAATAAAGTGAGCATACTTACCCTTCCAATAAACATGGTAAATACCAATACTAGCTTTGAAGGTGAAGATAAGTCTGACGTGATCCCGGTTGAAAGTCCGACGGTACTATAAGCTGAAAAGGACTCAAAAGCGATGCTCAAAAGAGTTTTATCCTGATCAAAAGTTGCGATAAGGAAAATTGAAAACCCTATGACCATCAGGGATAATGATATAATTGCGAAAGCGCGTCGTACTGATGCTTGGGAGATCTCTCTTCTGTAAACTTCTATCCTGTCTTTTCCTCTGGCTAAACTGAAAAAGTTGAGGGTGGCAACGGCTATTGTACTTGTTTTAATACCACCACCGGTAGATGCCGGTGAAGCTCCAACCCACATTAGCAGGAACATCATCATAATGGTACTAAAATTCAATGCACCCATATCCACGCTATTGAATCCAGCGGTTCTTGGAGTTGCCGCGCCAAAAAATGCCGTTACGATTTTCCCGAACCAGTTATGTTCAGCAAGGGTGTTATTGTATTCAAAAAAGTAAAAACTAAGAGTTCCAGTACTTAAAAGGATAAGCGTTGTAACTATAACAATTCTTGTGTTCAGATTGATCACCCACGGAGAGTAGGGAAGTGGCTTTTTTCTGGATACTTTCAGAATTAAATTCTTGACAACATACTTACAATACTTATAAATATTCAAAACTATAGGAAAACCAATTCCTCCAAGGATAAATAGAAAAGCGATTGCAAGATGTAATGGATAATTGAACCTAAAATCTGGTTCATATAAACTGTTTTCTAGAGTAGAAAAACCTGCGTTACAGAAACCACTTACCGCGTGAAAGATCGAAAAGAAAAGGCGGTCACCAATATGACCGATTTCAGATTTACTAAGACTGAAATAAATGACTAATCCACCTAGAAATTCTACAATAAAAGTGATAAAAAGGATCTTTTTAAGAACACTGAAAACCTCGCCGATCTTTTCAGAATTCGTGGCATCTTTCAATATCAGTTGATTTTGATAGGAGGTTTGTCCCCTGAAGAAATAACTGAAATAACTGGCAAATGTCATGATACCAAGTCCGCCGATCTGCATCAACATTAAAATAACAGTTTGTCCGAAAAGAGTAAAATAAGAGCCGGTATCTACCACGATTAATCCCGTGACACAAACAGCACTTGTTGAGGTAAATAATGCATCCAGTAAGCTAATACCTTCATAAGTTGCTTTAGGAAGCATTAATAGAGCGGTTCCTGCCAGTATGATCAATAGAAAACTACTTATAAACAGTTGTGCCGGGTTGAGGTACTGATTATTAAAACTGAATTCTACCGTTGAAAATTCCCGAATAAAATAGATGAGTGCAGCCAGGTAGACATACACCATCTTATTCATGAACTGCATTACAGGAAAATTCTCAAGAACTCCGTCTATTTTAATAAAAATGAGTAGGCCAAAGAGCGCTCCCAAAACGCTATCAAATATTCTAACTTTTAATCTAAAATGAACCCTGAATAGAAAATAACGAAGCAAAATGGCAATAACACCAATGATGAGTGCTCCAAAATAAAAATGACTTAACTGCTCCTCTTCATATTGTTTATGCCTGAATCCAAGATCGTAGATAGCAACCAGAATTGTTGCCAGGCTTAATAAAAATGAAAATCGGTTTAAATAAGTTAGAAACCTTTCATTTTGCAGCCAGCTTCTGAATCCTGAAAATTTCACTTACGATTAGTTTTTAGCATGTACAGGAAAATTTTTTCTAAGAACAAATAAGTCCGGAAGGGAGACTTCCGGACTTTGGTTGATCGTTAGTCTTATGCAAAGTTATCCAAATTTGAAACAAGACTATTAAAATTTCCCTAAACTATAGGTTGAAAATTACATCTCATCCCCGAAGAAAATAGCATTCATTAAAAGTTTATTGGTACCATACCAGAAGGCTCTGAAGTTTGTATTATCGGTAAATAGCATCACTTCACCACCGCCCAGGCTTTCATGTTTAAACGGTACCGTACTGGCAATAGAATCAAGGTTTGGTTTACTTATGTATCCACTTAGTAATGGTTTCTCAGTATATTGAATAGGATTTTTGTAGCTCTGTTCATCGGCTTCCATAAAGATCGTGGTGTTTCTGAACATGGCAATCTTACCATCCTTATAACCAAATGCAATTGGGTGACTTCTATCCAGCTTCGCTTCGAAAATCGCTCCTCCAATAACCTGTGCGCCTCTAAAATCACCACGCTCTCCAAAGCTGATATCTTCAGCTTTCATTTCGTTCTCTTTAGTTTTAAAATCTATAAAATCATTTTTCTTCATCCAGTTTACAGCACTTCTGTAAGCGATCATAGTTCCGCCATTTCTTGTCCATTCTGTTAATCGTTTAGCCAGGTCATCATCCAGACCACCTCCCCAGGCCGATGGAAGAATAATGTCTGTATATTCACTAAGATCTGAACGATTGAGATCTTTTACATCCAGCTTAGTAATCTTCATATCATAACGCTGATCGAATAAATGCCAGATCTCACCGGCATCGTAGGGAGTTATAGAGCCTCCCACAATGATTGCAACTTTTTGAGGTTTTAGTGCTCTAAACTGGTTGCTTCCCAGATTGATGCCCTTGGTCATTCCTGTCTGGATCGCGGAGATCTTCACACCGCTTTCTTCGGAGGTTTTCTTTAGAAATTCAAATAGTTCGGTCTTGTTTAATTTCTGATTTTGTACGGGGATCATGATAGTTCCGTAGCCATAGTTTCTCCCTTCCCTCCAGAAATCTTCCATAGCAACTTTCGCACGAATTCCTTTTTCAAGAATCTGATTTAACGCTTTTGGAGCCATATAATTTTTCCAGTTCAGCAAGTAGGCATAATCACTTTCTACAGGCATTTCTGGTACCGGCATGTTTAATTCCTCGATCTTGGTTCCGGCATTTTTCATGGACGCATTTTCGGTAAAATCAAGATTGAATGCCAGTGGAAAAGTCCATGCAGAAATATCATAGAACAGACTATCTCTGAATTCTGTTCTTTTCTCGAACATAGCTTTTAGCAATCTGTGTTGACGCTGGTTTTTAGGAACTACGTAGGCCGAGCCTTTTTCAAAGCTTTCTTCGTCCTTACTAAAATCATCATCCAGCTCATAGACTTCAATTTTATGCCTTTTCAGGATCTCGGCTAATTTATAAGCGCTTACCGGATCTTGGGAATTTCCAAAAGCATATGCGCCTGAACCTGCAGAATCTCTAGATTCTTTAAAGAAATTTCGCTGGTAATCCAGTAATTCTTTTCTCATATGCTGTGATGCTTCCAGAGTGGAGAGAGCGGCCGTAAACTGGTTACGAATGGTAAAAGGAAATGTAAGGATTCCATTTTCAGTTTCCTGAGCATGGCCTCTGGAACTTCCCTGTTCAAAAAGGATCCCTACGCTACCATTAATATCGGGGAAGGTAGAGCCTTTTCCGTAATAGAAATCATCATAGTTCTCTTCGGTATAATAAAGTGATCCAATCTCATCAAAAGCCTCCGCATGGTAAGTCCCGATCTCACGAGTTAGATCCTGATTCATTTTAGGAGTTAAAGGGTGAGTTCTTGAAGGAATTCCAGGCTGAAAAAAGAAGGTTGAATTCGATCCCATTTCGTGGTGATCTGTCAAAATATTCGGATACCATTTGTGAAAAGTGGCAATTCTCGCCTGTGATTCCGGAAGCTGAACCGGTAACCAGTCCCTGTTCATATCAAACCAGTAATGGTTAGTTCTTCCACCTGGCCAGATCTCGCTGTATTCTCTGTCCTGAGGATCTGGATTAATATTCTCACTCTTATTAGTATTCGCCCAATAGGCAAATCTTTGCAAACCATCGGGGTTGAATGCCGGATCAAGAAGTATCACCGTATTTTCAAGCATTTTTTCAATTTCAGCTCCTTCAGCAGCAGCCAGGTAATAGGCATAAAGTAGTGCTGAATTTGATCCGCTGGCTTCATTCCCATGGATTGAAAATCCCTGATTAATCACTATCGGCATTTCTTCAGTATTCAGAGAAGCTGAATTGCTTTCGACCAAAGAAACATGGCTTTCCCTGATTTTTTCAATATTAGCGAGATTCTCTTCTGAAGAAATGGTAAGGAGGATCAAAGGTCGGCCTTCATAAGTAAAGCCTCTATTCTCCAATTGAATTCGGGGAGACGAGTCAGCCAGTTTATGCATATACATCAAAAGACGATCATGACTCACATGCCATTCACCAGGAATAAAACCTATTACTTCCTGCGGAGTAGGGATCTCTGAATTATAAGAAACCTCTGATGGCAGATAGTATTCTAAGTTGATCTCTTCATCCTGAGCGTGAAGATTTATAAATGATAAAAAAAGAAGGATACTTGTTAAGATTCGCATTGCTTTGATTTTGAAAAAATCTAAGATAAAAAAAACCGTCCTGAAATGGGACGGTTTGAAATAACTGAAAGTAATTTTGTTAGATATCGTCGAAACTTACGTCTGTAAACTTCTCTGCTGTAGATGATGCTGCAGTGCTATTTTCACTGTCTTCATCTTCATATTCTTTTTTGAAATCTTTTTGGTGACGCTCACTTATCACTTCTTCACCTTTTTCGTTGATGATATAATTGGTCATCTCTTCAAGGATCTCTCTAAAACCATCAAAATCTTCTTTGTAAAGGTAGATCTTATGCTTTTTGTAATAGAAAGAGCCATCGTCATTAGTGAACTTTTTGCTCTCTGTGATGGTTAGGTAATAATCGTTAGCCCGGGTGGATCTCACGTCAAAAAAATAAGTTCTTCTTCCCGCTCTTAAAACTTTAGAGAATATTTCTTCTTTCTCCATCATTCCCTTGTCGCTCATAAAATAGATTCTTTAATAGGTTTGTTATTGTGGAGACCAAAAATCTAAAAATTTTTAACATCTAACAAAAAATTTTCACATTTCTTTTTCATTTAGCTGTTTTGCGTACAGTTCTTTATAGTAACCATCAGTATTCAATAATTCCTGGTGAGTACCTTCCTGAACGATTTTTCCGTCTTCGAGAATAATGATTTTATCAGCGTTCTTAGCTGAAGAAATTCTATGGCTTACAATAATGGTAGTTTTGTTTTTCGAGATCTGGAAGAGATTATTAAGAATCTCTTCTTCGGTTTCAGTATCCACAGCTGAAAGGCAGTCATCAAAAAGAAGGATTTCAGGCTCGTGAATGATCGCTCGCGCGATAGATACTCGTTGCTTCTGACCTCCAGAAAGTGTAATTCCTCTCTCACCCAAAACAGTATCATATCCTTTGCTGAAGCCAATGATGTTTTTGTGAACAGAAGCATTCTTGGCTGCTTTGATGATCTCGTCTTCTGTAGCTTCAGTTTTTCCGAATTTTATATTATTTCTAATGCTATCGCTAAATAGAAATGCATCTTGCGGAACGTAACCAATGCTTTCACGAAGACTTTCAAGATTTAATTCTTCGATATTTCTACCATCGATCGCGATTTCGCCCTGGTCAATATCATATAGTCTTCCAATAAGTTCCAGAATCGTAGATTTCCCGGAACCGGTTTTTCCTATAATCGCTAAAGTTTCTCCTTTCTTAACACCAAAAGAAACATCTTTTAGTGCCGTTATATTGGTATCGTCGTAAGTGAAGGTCACATTTTTAAATGCGATCTCTCCGTTAATTGTATCTGCTTCAGGCTTTGGATTGGTGATCTCTGGTTTTTCGCTTAGGAATTCATTGATACGTTCCTGTGAAGCATCTGCCTGCTGAACAAGTGAGGTTACCCAACCAATGGAGGCTACGGGCCAGGTAAGCATGTTTACGTATAAAATGAATTCTACAAGTACATCTATATTGGCGATCTGCCCTGAAATCAGTTGCCTTCCACCAACATAGATCACGATAATATTACTAATCCCTATCAATAAAACCATCAAAGGAAAAAAGAATGCCTGAACCTTTACCAGGTCGATATTCTTATCTCGGCTACCATTAGAAAGATCGGTGAAATTCTCATTCGTTTGCGGTTCAATTCCATATGATTTTATCACGGCAATACCGCTAAAACTTTCCTGGGTAAAGGTGTTCAGTTTAGATAAATACTGCTGAACCACGGTACTTCTCTGGTGTATCGCTACGCTTAATTTGTAAATGGAAAAAGCCAGTATAGGTAATGGAATTACGGTATATAAAGTAAGTTCGGGTGCCGCCTGGATCATGAAAATTAATACCACAATGGTAGAAGTAAAGGTAGTGACACTATACATGATTGCCGGGCCAAGGTATAACCGTACCTTAGATACATCCTCACTAATCCTGTTCATTAAGTCTCCTGTTCTGTTCTTCTTATAAAAGTTCAGGGAAAGATCCTGATAATGCTGATATACTTCATTTTTAAGATCATATTCCATATGTCTGGAGACCACGATAAATGTCTGCCGCATTAGAAAAGTAAAGAAAGCAGCGATCAACGTTGTTCCAACGATGAGGGCGATATTATAGGCCAGTTCGCTTTTCACTACAGAGACATCGGTCACTTTACCACTGATATATTTTTCAATAATAACAGTGCTTTTACCGATAAGCGGAATATAATAAATGGCAAAAATCCTTGCAGCTATCGTAATAACCAGGCCGATAAGTAATTTCCACTTGTATTTATAAAAGTATTTATTGAGGTGCTGAAGATTTTTCATTCAGGATATTTAGCTTTAATTGAGGATTCTGTAATTTAACACGTTTTAAATCACTGCTTTTTAAAATATTATTATTTTTGCAGCGGATTTTTGATCAAATTCAAAATCTGAATAATTTAAAAATCAACAAATTATGCAAGTTGACGTTCTAAATGCAAAAGAACTAAAAAAGTCTGCGCCGGTATTCGGACAGGTGTCGTTTGATGATCACGAGCAAATCGTTTTTTGCAACGACAAAGATACAGGTTTAAAGGCAATAATTGGTATTCATAACACTGTTTTAGGACCTGCATTAGGAGGTACAAGAATGTGGAATTATACCAGCGAATGGGAAGCGGTAAACGACGTTTTACGCTTGTCTCGTGGGATGACTTTTAAGAGTGCAATTACAGGATTGAATCTTGGTGGAGGAAAAGCGGTGATCATTGGTGATGCCAAGAAAGATAAGACTCCAGAATTGATGAAAAGATTCGGTGAATTTGTACATTCTTTAGGTGGTAAATATATCACGGCAGAAGATGTTGGTATGGAAACTTCAGATATGGATACTGTACGTGAGGTTACACCTTATGTTACGGGAATTTCTGAATCTAAAGGTGGATCAGGAAATCCTTCTCCAATTACAGCTTATGGTGTATTTATGGGTGTGAAGGCTTCAGCGAAATTCAAATATGGGAACGATAACCTGGAAGGAAAGAAAGTTCTTGTTCAGGGAATTGGTCATGTTGGAGAAACTTTAGTTGAATATCTTACCAGTGATGGAGCAGAGGTGTTCATAAGTGACATTAATGAAGAGCGTCTTCAGGAAGTAAGTAAGAAATATGGTGCTCATATCTTTACCGATAGAGATATTTATGGAGCTGAAATGGATATTTATGCGCCTTGTGCTTTAGGAGCAACTATCAATGACGATACTATAGACAGGTTAAAAGTAGATATTATTGCAGGTGCGGCTAACAATCAGTTAGCAGATGAAGTTTCTCACGGAGAGATCCTTCAGAAGAAAGGAATTGTTTACGCTCCTGATTTCTTGATCAACGCAGGTGGAATTATCAATGTTTATGCAGAACTTGAAAATTACGACCGTCAGGAAATCATGCGTAAAACTGAAAATATCTACAATACCACGCTAAGAATTCTCGAAAAAGCAGCTAAGGATGATATTACAACTCATTTTGCTGCGTTGCAGATCGCGAAGCAGAGAATTTTAGACAGAAAAAATCAGAATTTAAATTAGACAGTTCTAATTAATTGATATTTTTGCAGGGCGAAAGAGAAACTCTTTCGCCCTTTCTAATTTCTAAAAGTTCTTTTACAATTATGTTGACAAGAAGACATATCAGGGTTAAAGTAATGCAGTCACTATACGCTTTTAACCAAAGCCAGAATGATAACCTTAACACTGAAGAAAAATTCCTGCTAAAAAGTATGCAGGAAATGTATGACCTTTTCTTACTCCAAATCAGTCTGATCACTGAGATAAGAGAACATGCAGAAACCTATTTAGAAAAATCCCAGCAAAAACATTTAGCTACCAGCGAAGAGAAAGACCCGAACAGAAAGTTTGTGGAAAACCAGGTTTTTCAGATCCTTAACGAGAACGAAAGCATTCAGGAGGCTCTGGAAAAACATAAAATCAATCACTGGAAACAGGATGATGAGTATGTTGCTATTATCTGGGAAGAAATAAGAAATAGTCAGGCTTACCTTGATTATATGGAGACTCGTGAAGGTAGCTTCAAAGAGGATAAGGATTTTATAATTCATATTTTCAAGGAGATCATCGCTCCAAACGATAAGCTATATGATTACCTTGAAGATAAAAAGCTTACCTGGGTAGATGATATGCCTTTAGTTAATACGGCTATCTTGAAATTCCTTCAGAAATTGAAAGAATCGACCGGAAGAGAGAAAAAGATCGCTCGTTTGTTCAAGAATGAAGAGGATAAGGAATTCGCTTTAAAACTTTTCAGAAAGACGTATTTAAATGACGAAGATCTTTCCGAAGAAATGCTTGGAAAAACTCCAAACTGGGATAAAGACAGGATTGCCGAAGTAGATATGGTTTTAATCAAGATGGCGATCTGTGAATTTCTGAAGTTCAGCAGTATTCCCGTAAAGGTTACTATTAATGAATACCTGGAGATCGCGAAAGAATATAGTACTCCAAAAAGTAGCATTTTTATAAATGGTGTTCTGGATAAATTATCCAAGGAATATCAAACGGAAGACAAGCTAAATAAAACCGGCAGAGGTCTTATGTAGTTCATAATTTTTCTTATTTTTATCAATTAGAAATTAAACAAAATAACTTCACCATGAAAAAAACAATTTTAATGTTTGCGGCAGTAGGGGCGATGCTGTTCACCGGATGTAAAGATAATGCCTCTGATAAAGTGAAAGCTGAAAATGTTGAGGCTTCTGCTGAACGTGATGCAAAGGAAACTGTATATCCAGAGATCACTTTTGAAGAAACTGAATTTGATTTTGGAAATATCGCCAAAGGAACTCCAGTAGAGCATGTATTTAAATTCACTAACACAGGAGATGCTCCTCTAGTGATCACAAATGCTTCAAGTTCTTGCGGTTGTACTGTTCCAACATATCCTAAAAATGAAACTATCGCTCCTGGAGATTCTGGAGAGATGCTAGTTAAATTTAACGGAGCTGGTAACGGACAGGTTACTAAAACAGTTACTGTATCTGCAAATACAGAAGCAGGAAAAGAACAAATTAAAATCAAAGCTTTTGTAGAAGCTGACGAAAACGCTAGCTAAAAGCATATATGGATCAATTAACGCAGTTTGCACCAATTATTTTAATGTTTGTGGTGGTGTATTTTTTTATGATACGCCCGCAAATGAAGAAAGCGAAACAAGAAAAAACATTTGCCGCCGAGCTTAAAAAAGGAGATCGGGTAATTACCAAAAGTGGGATGCATGGTAAGATTGTTGATTTCAGCGAAAAAAATAATTCGGTGATAATTGAAACCGGAGCAGGAAAAATAACTTTTGATCGTTCGTCAATTTCTATGGAGATGAGTCAGAAGCTTAATGAATCTGCAAAGGACAAAGACAAAAAGTAAGTTTACGATACTTATAAAAAAAAGCAGCTAGAGATAGCTGCTTTTTTTATTTCTAACAATTCTTATACTTATCATGCAATCCTTCGCCTCTTTTAATCATGGGCGTGATCTTTTCTATCCTGCTAAGTTTCGTTGCTTCACGCTTAGCTTCTAAAATATGATCGGCATATTCCCTCTGTTTTCCTGGTGTAAGGGTATTGAAACTTTTATCCAGTTTTGGATCATTTTTTAAAGCCTGGGCAAGTTCAGAGGGGATGACAAGTTTTTTCTTTATCACTGGTTTTAATTCCTTATCCTCTCTTTGATTTTGAATCGCCTCTTTAATATATGGAAGAAGCGTTGAGGTTTTGATCTCATCACCTTTTTCAAAACGTATCTGCCTTAGAGCTTTGGTTTTTCCTTCCTGCGCATTTACAAGCAATGAAGTATTTTCTTTTAATAGAGCTCCATTGAAAAACCAGATTCCGAAATGATTTTTAAAGGCGCCTATTCCCAAAACGTTTTTACCGTTAAGCGTATAAACAGGTGCGCCCCATTTAATTTCAGATTTTAGATCTGTGGTGAGGATCATTTCATGGAGCTGTCTTAACTCTTCCTCCCAGTGAGTATGGCAGGAAATATATTCTTCAGCATTTTTTACAGCCATGATCTTAATTTTAACTATTCGTATTTCTTAGCGGTTAGTTCTGCTAATTTAACGATAACTTCGGCAGCTTTCTGCATACTTTCTACTGGAACATATTCATATTTTCCATGAAAATTATGTCCGCCGGCAAAAATATTAGGGCAGGGAAGTCCCATGAAACTTAATTGCGCTCCATCGGTTCCACCTCTAATTGGTTTAATGATCGGTTTAACATTAACCTCTTCCATGGCTTTTTCAGCAAGGTCTACGATATGCAATACCGGCTCTACCTTTTCGCGCATGTTGGAATACTGATCTTTGATTTCTATGCTAATACAATCTCTTTCAAATTGAGAACAAATATCATTCGCAAGATCTTCCATCATCTGCTTCCTGGCCTCAAAGTGAGTTTTATCATGATCACGAATTATATATTCCAAAACAGTTTCCTCAACTTCACCTTTAATACTGCTTAAGTGAAAGAATCCCTGTCTATCTTCAGTATGCTCCGGAGTTTCCATTCTGGGTAGAGAATTAATAAAATCCTGGGCGATATACATGCTGTTGATCATCTTGTCTTTTGCATAACCCGGATGAACACTTTTTCCGAAGACTTTTACAACCGCACTGGCTGCATTAAAGTTTTCGTACTCCAGTTCACCTATCTGGCTACCATCCATAGTATAAGCCCATTCAGCTCCAAATTTTGCAACATCAAACTTGTGAGCACCACGGCCTATTTCTTCATCTGGAGTAAAACAGATCCTGATCTTTCCATGAGGAATTTCCGGATTGTCAACCAGGTATTCCATAGCTGTCATGATCTCAGTGATTCCTGCCTTATCATCTGCTCCTAAAAGAGTCGTACCATCGGTAGTAATAATCGTCTGACCTTTATATTGCTGAAGATCTTCAAAATAATCGGGAGAGAGAATGATATCTTTTTCAGAATTCAGCACGATATCTTTACCATCATAGTTTTCAATGATCTGCGGATTAACGTTAGTGCCTGAAAAATCTGGGGTGGTATCAAAATGTGAAACGAATCCTATAACGGGAACCTGGTGAGGCACATTCGCTGGTAGTGTGGCCATTACGTATGCATTCTCATCTATGCTTACATCCTGAAGGCCTATTTCCTTAAGTTCTTCTACTAATTTCCTGGCAAGATCCCATTGCTTCTCTGTACTTGGGGTGGAGCTGCTATTCGGGTCACTTTGTGTATCGATCTTTACATAACTGATGAACCTATCAATTATATGTTGTTTATTGGTCATGGGGTTAGGTTTGAGCCAAAAATACATATATACAATGCTGCTTCAAAACCTTTTAAGTTTTCATATAGTTTTTTCCATATTCATTCTATTTTTGCAGAAACCTCACAACAATGTATAAATCGCTTATTAGACCTACGCTCTTCAAATTTGATCCTGAAGAGATTCATTATTTTACTTTTAATTTTTTAAGAAAGTTTTGTAAGATACCGGGTGCGACTTCCTACCTGAGATCAAAATTTCAAGTAGAAGATCCAAGATTAGAGCGAGAGGTTTTCGGGCTGAAATTTAAGAATCCTGTAGGACTTGCTGCAGGTTTTGACAAGGATGCGAAATTGTATAATGAATTATCTTCTCTCGGTTTCGGTTTTATTGAGGTTGGAACAGTTACGCCAAAGCCTCAACCCGGAAATGACAAAAAGCGATTATTCAGGTTAAAGGAAGATTCTGCCATCATCAATAGAATGGGTTTTAATAACCATGGAGTAGAGGAGATGGTAGAGCGATTAAAGAAAAATACGAATGTACTTATAGGCGGAAACATTGGGAAGAATAAAGTGACGCCAAATGAAAAAGCGAAAGATGATTACCTGATCAGTTTCGAGGCTTTATTTGATCACGTAAATTATTTCGTGGTAAATGTAAGTTCACCCAATACTCCAAACCTTCGGGAACTTCAGGATAAAGAACCATTAAAGGATCTTTTGAATACACTTCAGAAGAAGAATGAACAGAAACCAGATCCTAAACCGATATTATTAAAAATTGCTCCAGATCTTACTGACGATCAATTAATGGATATCATCGAGATCGTTCAGGAAACGAAGATCGCCGGTGTTATTGCCACAAATACTACTATTAGCAGGGAAGGTTTAAAGTCTAAAAACAAAAATGAAATGGGCGGACTTAGCGGAAAGCCGCTTACTAAAAGGTCAACAGAGGTTATTAGGTTCCTGTCAGAAAAGAGTGGGAAAGCATTTCCTATTATTGGTGTTGGAGGAATTCATACTGCTGAAGACGCGATCGAAAAACTGGAAGCCGGTGCAAGTCTTGTTCAGCTTTATACTGGTTTTATATATGAAGGTCCGGCCTTGATAAAAGCCATCAATAAAAAAATATTAGAGAAAGGTCTTTAATATGCTGGACCAGATCATTCCATTTTTAACCGCTTCAATCCTGCTTTCATTTTCACCAGGGCCAGATATAGTGTATGTTCTGGTAAGGTCGATGGCATACGGTTATAAACAGGGAATTATTACGGCGCTAGGCCTGGTTAGCGGAATTTTGATTCATACGAGTCTTGTAGCTTTTGGAGTTTCAGCCATTATCCAACAGTCTGAAAACATTTTTCTTTTTATAAAGATCCTGGGTGCATTATACCTTTTGTACCTCGCCTACCAGGTTTATAAAAGCGATCCTGAAATTGCTTTTTCTTCGGAAGGTATTCAGAATAAAAGCATGTTCAGTTTATTCAAACAGGGTTTTATAATGAATGTGCTGAATCCAAAAGTTGGAATCTTCTTTCTGGCTTTTTTTCCGGGATTTCTTTGGGAGCCTTCAGGAAATATACTGATGCAATTCTATATTCTTGGCGCATTTTTCATGCTTCAGGCATTGATCATTTTTAGCGGAGTTGCAGTATTGGCAGATAAAATCTCTGTTTATATAAAGTCTCATCCAAAATCTGGTGTCTTTTTAAAATGGATGCAAGTGGTGATTTTTATTCTTATCGCGATTCTGATTCTGCTGTAATCGGTTAAGGATTCGATAGTCAATTTTATGAAATTGCCTGTTGAAATTTAATATTATCAATAAAACTATATTCTTTTTCAATTTTCACTAAAATGCTATCTTTGGGCGTATGGGTAAAGTGAAGCTTATTGAATGTCCCAGGGATGCGATGCAGGGAATCCGGGAATTTATTCCAACGGAAAAAAAAGTACAGTATATTCAATCTCTACTACGTTGCGGATTTGATACTATAGATTTTGGGAGTTTTGTTTCTCCAAAGGCTATTCCTCAAATGAAGGATACTGCTGAAGTGCTTTCAAAACTTGACCTTTCAAAAACTTCAAGTAAGCTTCTCGCCATTGTTGCAAATACTCGCGGGGCTTTAGATGCTTCGAAACATGAGCAGATAGATTACCTGGGTTATCCATTTTCGATCTCAGAGAACTTCCAGATGCGTAATACTCATAAGACCATTGCCGAATCTGTTGAAGTTTTACAGGAGATTCTGAATATAGCAGATGCTTCAGGGAAAGAAGTAGTTGCATATTTAAGTATGGGATTTGGTAATCCTTACGGAGATCCATGGAATGTAGAAATTGTAGGGGAGTGGACCGAAAAACTTTCAGCCATGGGAGTAAAGATCCTTTCATTGTCTGATACCGTTGGAACATCCACACCAGAAATCATAGATTATTTATTTTCAAACCTGATTCCCAAATATCCGAATATCGAATTTGGAGCACACCTTCATACTACGCCTTCTAAATGGCATGAAAAAGTGGATGCTGCCTACAAAGCAGGTTGTTATAGATTTGATGGCGCCATCCAGGGATTTGGCGGTTGCCCTATGGCAAAAGACGAGCTAACAGGTAATATGCCTTCAGAAAAAATGCTTTCCTATTTTAACGCTTCCAAGGCCGATACGAATATTAAAATGACCAGTTTTGAATCTTCATATAATGAAGCTTCAAAGATCTTCAACGCCTATCATTAATAGAATTTATTGTTTTAATACTCGCTATTAAAAAAGTTTATTTAAAATTAATCTAAATAAACTTGTGGTAGCGAGAACGGGTTTTTATATTTGCCGCCGAATATTATTTTAAACCAGTCTAAATAAAGCAATATGAAGAAGCTGTTATTTTCAGCAGTAATCGCAGGTCTAACTTTGGTTTCCTGTTCATCAGATGATTCACTAGGTCCGGAGGGAGAAAACAATAATGAAATTCCTGAAACATATAATTTTGAAAGAGACGGTATGTCTACAGTTGACTATAACGGTCAAACTACCAGACTTCAAATGACAGCGGAAATTCTTTCGAACTTCAATGACTTTGACAACGCCTCTGAAGAACTTCTACTTAATATGTTTGCCAATGAGAACTCTCCATTTGTCAATGCAAGTTTAAATGAATCTTCTAAAAGTGTAAAGTCTAAAGTTGCGGCCTCTTCACTTTATTTCTCTACTAATACCGTTGAAAGTGCCGAGATTAAAAATGATTTTGAATCATTTATTATCGGGCAAATGACTACGGTTAAAGAAAATAAAGACCAGTTGGCAGAAGCAGGTATTGCAGGTCAGATTGCCGATGGAGAAAGAGTAAGATATGTAAATGAAAAAGGACTGGAATACAACCAGGCCTTTGCAAAAGGATTGATCGGAGCTCTATTACTTGACCAGATCGCTAATAATTATCTTTCTCAGGCAGTTCTTGATGAAGGTGATAACCGAGCTAATAACGATGCAGGGATCACTGAAGAAGGAAAGTCTTATACTACTATGGAACATAAATGGGATGAAGCGTATGGCTATCTTTATGGTGATCCATCTATCCCAACGGCTGATCCTAACTCAGTATTAAATGAAAGTGATGATCATCTATTATTCAGTTACCTTGGACAGGTAGATGAAGATGAAGACTTCACCGGTATTGCTGAAGAAACTTTCCAGGCTTTTAAGGCAGGTAGAGCGGCGATAGTTGCTGGTGATTATGTTGAGAGAGATGAGCAAGTTGCTATTATTCGTGAAAATCTTTCAACAGTTATCGCGGTAAGAGCCGTTCATTATTTAATGGGTGGGAAGGATGCTATTGAAGCAGGTAATTATGGTAAAGCTTTTCATGAATTATCTGAGGCTTACGGATTTGTGTATAGTCTTAGATTTACCAATAATCCTGTAATAAACGAACCTTATTTGCTAGCTGAAGATCAGGCAAGAATCGAAGAGCAGTTATTAGCTGGCCAGGGATTTTGGGATGTTTCTCCCTTAACTTTATATTCAATTTCAGGCGAGATCGATAGCAGATTTGAATTTTCTAGAGAAGAAGCAGCAGAATAAAAATAATTAGCCGGAGAATGAATTCAATTTCATCTCCGGTTTTTAAAATTTTACAATATGAAGATTACAAGAATTTTAATTATAGCCTGCCTTGTTTTGGCAGCCTGTTCAACTGAAGAGGATGGAAGTGGAACTACCGGTGGAGGTAATTCTGAAGAGAATTTTGATCGTGGAGCAATGTTAGTTAACTGGGCAGACAATATCATTCTGCCTTCATATGAAAACTTCAATTCTGAAACTCAGAAACTTGAAGAGCTTACGCAGGCTTTCGTGCAGAATCCAGGGGATTCTGAAATGACATCCCTAAAAGCACAGTTTAGATCTACCTATGTGGCATTCCAGACAGTTTCTATGTTTGATATAGGGCAGGCTGAACAATTGAATTTTAGAAGTTTTCTTAACACGTATCCTTTAGATGCAGATGCGGTAGATTCTAAAATCGCTTCAGGAACTTATGACCTCGCACTTCCATCAAGTTATGATGAACAGGGATTTCCAGCTATGGATTACCTGCTGTATGGTTTGGGTTCATCTAAAGAAGAGAATTTAGCTAAATATGCTTCAGGAGAAAATGCTGAAGATTATAAAGCTTACCTCCTGGATGTAGCAGAACGAATCAATTCACTAACTGCGGAAGTTACCGCTTCATGGAAAGGAGATTATAGAAATACATTTGTTGAGAATACAGGTTCCTCAAGCAATGGTTCTGTAGATCGTCTTTCAAATAAATATGTGATGTATTTTGAGAAATTTCTACGTTCCGGGAAAATAGGTTTTCCTTCAGGTGCTATCACAGGAACTCCTTCTCCAATCAATGTTGAAGCATATTATGCAGAAGATCTTTCTAAAGAATTATACCTTCAGGCCTTGAGAAGCAGCGAAGACTTTTTTACAGGTGCGCATTTTGGAAATACAAATTCGGGAAAAAGCTATAAGGCATATCTTGAAGCTCTGGATAGAGGAGATCTTGCAAATGATATTTTAGCACAATTTGATGCTATAAGTTCTGTATCAACAAACCTTGACGCAAGTCTTAGAGATCAGGTTGAAACAAATAATACACTAATGCTAGAAGCACACGATGAACTTCAAAAAGAGGTGGTATTATTAAAACTTGATATGCTTCAGGCACTTTCTATAAGTGTTGATTATGTAGATTCAGACGGTGATTAGTCTGTGTTGAATGAATTTTTCGATCTCAAAATATCTTAATTCTTATACCGAGGCGGCACCTTTAGCTGTTTTTAGGATCTGTTTTGGAATTATGATGTTTGCCAGTATCGTCCGCTTCTGGATGAACGGCTGGATCGAAAAACTATATATAGCTCCAGATTTTCATTTTAGTTATTACGGATTTGAATGGGTGAAACCGCTTGGCGATTTCACCTATTTGCTTTTTATAATATGTGGTGTTGCGGCACTTTTTGTCGCTGCAGGCTATAAGTATCGTATTGCTATTATTACTTTTTTTCTAAGCTTTACTTATATAGAATTGATGGATAAGACCACGTACCTTAACCACTATTACTTTATAAGTATTCTAAGCTTTCTATTGATCTTTCTTCCTGCGAATGCTTATTTTTCCCTGGACGCCTGGAAGGACCCACAAAAAGCTTTTCAAAAGATACCACGCTGGTGCATAGATTCCATCAAACTTCTCCTTGGAATTGTTTATTTCTATGCTGGGCTGGCAAAACTGAATTCAGACTGGTTGTTGAAAGCAATGCCTTTAAAGATCTGGCTACCATCAAAATATGATCTCCCATTATTAGGTGATCTTATGCAGCAGGATTGGCTGCATTATGCATTTAGCTGGAGTGGAATGTTGTATGATCTTTTAATTCCATTCTTTCTCTTGTATAAAAGAACACGTCTGGTTGCATTTCTTGCAGTTATTGTATTTCATGTAATGACAAGGGTTTTATTTCCAATCGGGATGTTTCCTTATATCATGATCGTGAGTGCACTCATATTTTTTAGTCCGGCTGTTCATCATAAGATACTCAGTAAATTATCTTCCATTCTTAAAATAACTAAATCGAGATTTGATAATAACAGGTTATTGTTCCGAAAACCAGCGGAAAGAAAATTCGTGACCAGCGTGGTTGTAGTATTTTTCGTTATTCAGTTATTATTTCCATGGAGATATTTATTCTATCCTGGAGAACTTTTCTGGACCGAAGAGGGTTTTCGGTTTTCCTGGAGAGTAATGCTTATGGAAAAAGCAGGTTATGCCGAATTTAAAGTGGTAGATGCTGAAACCGGAAAACGTTTTTATGTAGATAATTCAGATTTTCTTACTCCTTTTCAGGAAAAACAAATGTCTTTTCAACCTGACTTTATTCTGGAATACGCACATTTTCTAGCTGAACATTTTAGGAAAGATGGTCATGAGAATATAGAGATCTATGTAGATAGTTATGTAGGCTTAAATGGCAGAAAAAGTGCTCCTTACATTAACCCCGAAGTTAATTTGCTTAATTTCGCGGACTCTTTTGAACACAAAACATTTATTTTACCCTTCGAAGATGAAATTAAAGGTCTTTAGTATATTTTTCTTTTTCTCTCTTTATATGAATGCTCAATACTCATTGAGTGGTAATATTACTTCTACTGAAACTGGTGAGCCTGTTGCTAATGCTGAGGTATGGAATAAAACTACCGGGAAACTTACCATTGCAGATGAAAATGGATATTATGAAGTTGAAAATTTGAAAGAAGGCTCTTATGTTTTTGCGGTTTTCAGTTATGAATTCGAGATCGTTGAAAGAGAGATCTCCATTCAGCAAAATACAACTTCAAACTTTAAATTATCTCCTCTTGCTGAAAGCTTGAACGAAGTGATGATCACCAATCAGCGTGAGCAATTATTCGCTTTGAGAAAATTGCGAAAGGTTGAGGGAACTGCAATCTACGCCGGTAAAAAAAGTGAAGTAGTACTGCTGGATAAAGTTTCCGGAAATCTTGCGGCTAATAATGCCAGGCAGATCTATAGTCAGGTGGTAGGCCTTAATATTTACGATAATGGAGATGCAGGATTGCAATTAAATATTGGTGGTCGCGGACTTGACCCCAACAGAACACAGAATTTCAATACCAGGCAAAATGGTTATGATATTTCAGCAGATGTTCTGGGATATCCTGAAAGCTATTACACGCCGCCGCCGGAAGCACTTAGAGAAATTCAGGTAGTTCGTGGTGCAGCTTCTTTGCAATATGGAACTCAGTTTGGGGGACTTATTAATTTCAGATTTAAAGAGCCGGTAAAGGATAAAGAAATTGAATTGGTTTCAAGGCAGACTCTAGGATCTTACGATTTGTTCACGAGTTTTAATAGTTTAAGTGGGACGGTTGGTAAATTCAGCTACTACACGTATTACAATTATAAAGGCGGAAAAGGATTCAGGCCAAATTCAGAATACGACTCGCATAATGCTTTTGCTCATCTAGGCTGGCAATTCAGTGACAGGACCAATATCAGTTTTGAATATACCTATCTGGATTATTTAGCGCAGCAGCCGGGCGGTTTAACTGATAGCCAATTTTACGAAGATCCTGAATTTAGTAATCGCGCCAGGAACTGGTTTGATGTGAACTGGAATTTATATGCCTTAAAATTTGAACATAAGTTCTCAGACAAAACAGATTTCAGTCTGAATGTTTTCGGTTTAAATGCATCCAGGAAAGCATTAGGCTTCAGGCAGAATAGAGTTGCTTTGCTAGATGATCCTGAAGAGCCAAGAGAATTACTGGTTGATGATTTTTCAAATTGGGGAACTGAAGCCAGATTTCTAACGCGATATAATTTATTTAATGAGGAATCTGTTTTGCTGCTAGGAAGTAAATATTACAAAGCATCTAATCAGCAGGAGCAGGGTGTAGGTAGTGCAGCTGCAGGTCCCGATTTTAGTTTTGCAGGAGATCAATTTGAAAATTACGAGAGGCAATCTAAATTTAATTTTCCTAACCGAAATCTTGCCTTCTTTGGTGAAAACATTTTTAATATCACCAATAATTTTTCTGTGACGCCGGGATTCAGATTTGAATATATCATTACCGAAGCTGACGGGTATTACAAAAATATCATCAAAGATAATGCTCAGAATACTTTATTGAATGAGACCATTCAGGATGATCAGAAGTTTGAAAGGAGCTTTCTTTTACTTGGAGTAGGAAGCAGTTATAATCTGAATGCCTCGAACGAATTATACGCGAACTTTTCGCAGAATTACCGATCGGTAACTTTCAATGATATCCGGGTGGTGAATCCAAGTTTTCAGGTAGATCCAGATATTAATGATGAGGAAGGTTTTACTTCAGATTTTGGAGTGAGAGGACGATTAAAAGATTTTCTATCCTATGATGCCAGTATTTTTGCCTTGAGGTATAATGACAGAATTGGAGAAACTTTGAGGGATGAAGAGCGTGTAAATGCTGCAGGTGAATTAGAAAAAACCGGTAGGCTTGTTCGATTTAGAAGTAATATTGGTGATGCTTTAATTTATGGTCTAGAAACATTTGCTGAATGGAATTTGAGAAATACCTTTTTTCCTTCAGCACAAGATCATAAACTAAACTTTTTTGTGAACACAGCTTTCACAAAATCAGAATATATTAATTCTGAAGAAGTAAATGTTAAAGGCAAAGAAGTCGAGTTTATCCCAGCGGTGAATCTTAAGACAGGCCTGAATTTTGGTTACAAGAACTTCCTCGCAGGATTGCAGTATACTTATTTAAGTAAGCAGTATACCGATGCTACGAATGCGCCTCAATTGAAAAATGAAAATAACCGCGGAATAGAAGGAGCTGTTCCGGCTTATGGAATATTAGATTTTTCAGCATCTTACAGTCTTGGAAAATTCAGGCTGGAAGCGGGAATCAATAACTTGCTTGATAATTCATATTTTACTAGAAGAGCAACAGGTTATCCCGGTCCAGGGATCATTCCGGCACAGCCAATAACCTGGTATACTACCTTACAGGTTAAATTATAGATCTAAGCCGAAGCCTGCGGAGCCCAATGATTGCACAACATTCCTGGTGCCGCCTTTTGCGGATTCGCACAGGTTGGAGAATGATATCTGCTGCAATTCAGGCAGTTCGGCTCATTTTTAATAGCAGCTTTCATT
Source organism: Christiangramia sediminicola (assembly GCF_031344135.1). NCBI lineage: Bacteria > Pseudomonadati > Bacteroidota > Flavobacteriia > Flavobacteriales > Flavobacteriaceae > Christiangramia > Christiangramia sediminicola. Next base: position 566,629 of record NZ_JAVJIU010000003.1, on the reverse strand, counting down.
TTAAAGCTGTCGCAGGTATGCTGGTAGCCTACGTTGGTTTCATGCTTAGTGCAGAAATCATTTTTGAATCGGTCGCAATTCACACAGCTGTTTCCTAATCTAATACTCATAATGTCAATTTATAGATTCAATTAAATTTACGACCGAAGGATTTAAGAAACAATATAAATTATTAAATATCAGGCTTCTATTTCTATAAGTGCCTTTTGGAGAGAGAGGAATTTATAATATTCGCTTTGGCATTTTTTGTTCATCTTCTCTTAACACATAATTGCCTCGTTTTCTCACATATTAGCCTTACATTTGCATGCAATTAAATCCTTAATTGCAATGACAGCACACGACTCAAAGATTCTAGGCGACGGATTAACTTATGACGATGTACTTTTAGTACCGGCATATTCTGAAGTTCTCCCTAGAGAAGTAAGTATACAGACAAAATTTACCCGAAATATTTCAATAAATGTTCCTATCGTTTCCGCAGCGATGGATACAGTAACCGAATCTCGTATGGCTATTGCCATGGCGCGTGAAGGAGGAATTGGTGTTCTTCATAAGAATATGAGTATAGAACAGCAAGCCTTGAAAGTTAGAAAAGTAAAGCGTGCTGAGAGCGGGATGATCATAGATCCTGTAACCTTACCAATTTCTGCGAGAGTGCGCGATGCTAAAGAATCTATGAAAGAGCACAGCATTGGTGGAATTCCAATTGTTGATGAGGCAGGGAAATTATTAGGAATTGTAACGAACAGGGATCTTAGGTTCGAGAAAAATCTAAATCGTCCTATCGCTGAAGTGATGACTTCAGAAAATCTTGTGACTGTAGCGGAAGGAACTTCCCTTGATGATGCTGAGGATATACTTCAAGAAAATAAGATCGAAAAACTCCCGGTAGTTAATGATAACGATAAACTGGTTGGATTGATCACTTTTAGGGATATTACTAAACTTACTCAGAAGCCAATGGCCAACAAGGATGGTTATGGTAGATTAAGAGTGGCAGCTGCAGTTGGTGTTACCGGAGATGCGGTAGATCGTGCTGAAGCTTTAGTAAATGCCGGTGTAGATGCAATAATTATTGATACAGCGCATGGACATACCAAAGGAGTGGTGCATGTTTTAAAAGAAGTAAAGAAAAAATTCCCTGATTTAGAGGTGGTAGTAGGGAATATAGCAACTGGAGATGCCGCTAAATATCTTGTTGAAGCTGGAGCTGATGCGGTTAAGGTAGGAATAGGACCTGGTTCTATTTGTACTACGCGTGTAGTTGCCGGAGTTGGATTCCCTCAATTCTCAGCAGTGCTGGAAGTTGCAGCAGCCATTAAAGGTTCTGGTGTACCGGTAATTGCAGATGGTGGAATTAGATATACAGGGGATATTCCGAAAGCTATAGCTGCTGGAGCAGACTGTGTAATGTTAGGATCTCTGCTTGCAGGAACTAAAGAATCTCCGGGTGAAACCATCATTTACGAAGGAAGAAAATTCAAATCTTATCGAGGGATGGGTTCTGTTGAAGCCATGGAAAAAGGTTCAAAAGACAGGTATTTTCAGGATGTAGAAGATGATATCAAAAAACTAGTTCCGGAAGGTATCGTTGGTCGTGTGCCTTATAAAGGAGATCTGGAAGAAAGTATTCATCAATTCATTGGAGGGCTTAAAGCCGGGATGGGTTATTGCGGAGCCAAAGATGTTGAAACGCTAAAAGAGACCGGGAAATTTGTGAGAATCACCGCTGCAGGTGTACATGAAAGTCACCCACATGATGTTACAATCACCAAGGAATCTCCTAACTACAGTAGATAAATTGATATTTATAAATAAAAAAAAAGCCCTGAATTTTCAGGGCTTTTTTTATAGTTTCTGGTAGAACTTAGTTTTCAACTGTATTCTCTGCAGCTGGCTTTGGTTCTTTAGGTTCAATTCCTAATTTGTCCATTACTCTTAAAGTAATATCATCTTCAGCTCTTGAAAAAGCCAATCCGGTAGCTCCTGCGTGAAAGATCTGAGTAAATCCTTCTTCAGCGATCACAGTTTTCATTGCCTCATCGATCTTTTCGTATAAAGGACCTGTAAGTTCATTTCGCTTCATCTGCATCATTACTGAAGCTTTCTGGCGGAAACCTTTTATGTCGTTTTCAAGTTCGATGATCTTGGCTTCTTTTTCTTTTCTTGTTTCTTCTTCAAGACCTTCATTAGTTTCCTGGTAATCTTTTACCAGTGTTTCATACTCCTGGATATTCTCTTTAAGGTCGCCTTGAAGTTCGGTATTATATGCCTCCAGGTTCTTAGTCACTTCCGTGTTCTGTGGCATCTGGGAAAGAATATACTCGGCGTCGATGGTCCCGATCTTGGTTTGTGCATTTGATGTAAATGCGATAAATAGTAATAAAATTCCTAAAAATATTCGTTTCATTTTGTCTTATTTTTTCGCAAATATAACAGCCTGAGTAAAATATAACTAGATTTTAATTTAAAAATGGAATTATTCGTTCTTAACGCTCTTTTCATCTTCCACAAAAGCCTTGAAATCTTCCATGTATTTCCATGATTGTTTCTTAAAGGCGCCAGGCATGAACCAGCCAAACAATTTCATAAATCCGCTAAAACGAAATTCATTTTCTGTGATCCATAAAGTATCATTTTCCAGGGTGTTGCTAAACCTGTTGACCTGATAATTATATACACCCTTAGCTTCATAAGTAGCGCTGAATTCATTTGGGAGATTATTTTTTATGATCGTTTCGGTCATTTCAATTTCTCTTTTTCCGATTTTAAATTTCAAGAGATTCTGAGATCCTTCGGCTCCAAGTTCACCATTGATCGGTTTCATAAAAATAAAACCTCGCTGCCAGTGTTCTATATTATCGGGATTAGAAAACTTGGCAATAACCTCTTTTCGTGGCCTTTTAATAGTGATTTCCTGCTGATATTTCATAAGTAACTGGTTTGATGCTTACTAAAGATAGGATAGAATTAAATATTTGAAAAATTTATAATTTAAAATGCCGTTTTTCGTTATGGCTTTAGCTTGCAGAACCTTAACTAATTCTTATTTTTGCGCGAATGAAGACTTTAGAAGTTGAACTAGGCTCTTCCGGCATTCAAATGGAGAGATGCTAAAAAAATTGATTTTGAAGAAATATTTTCCTGGAATTGTTTTTGGTCTTTTAGCGCTACTGGTAACAGGTTGTGGTTACTTTGAACAATCTGATGATCGTAAGGTTATTGTAAGGGTTAATGATTCATACCTTTATGAAGAGGATATTGCTGCCTTGATCAATGAAGACACTTCGCCCGAAGATAGTTCTATCATTGTTTCAAGTTATATTACCCGCTGGGCTACTCAGCAACTTTTGATAGACCGCGCTGAATTGAATTTACCTGAAGCGCAGCAAAACGATTTTAACGGGTTGGTAGATAATTACAGGAATGAGCTATATACAAATGCTTATACCGAAGCGGTAGTTTCCAGGGATCTGGATACTTCTTTGAACAAATCTGAAGTGGAAGAATATTACGAGCAGAACAAGGAAAATTTTATTCTAAACGAAGATCTTGTAAAGTTGCGCTATATCAACCTGGCTAAGAACAGCAATAATTTGGATGAGCTTGAAACGAAATTCAGAAGGTTCAATGAAAAGGATCAACAGGAACTTATTGATATGGCGCTTCAGTTTAAAAATTATTCATTGAATGATTCAGTTTGGGTGAAGACCAAATCGGTTTATAATAAAATTGGCCCGCTTTCTGCGGACGATAGGTCAAGCTTGCTTAAGAAATCAAATTTTATGGAATTGCAGGATTCACTAAATGTGTATCTTGTATACGTAAATGACGTTCTAAGCCGAAATGAGCAGGCTCCTCTTGAATACGCTTCGGCAACCATTCGCGAGATTTTGCTGAACAAGCGAAAGCAAGCGTTAATTAAGGAATTAGAAAAAGATATTACAAAAGATGCAATTAAGAATAATGAATTTGAAATCTACAATTAAATCTGTTTTAGCTGCAGGATGTATTTTAATGTCCACGTACGCCGGAGCACAGGAAGTGATCGTAACAGACAGTACTTCCATTCAGCCAGATGCCGAGTTGAAAAAGGAAACGGTGACCAAGCAAGGTTCCCAGAGAATGAAAGTAGATGGCATTGCCGCGGTAATTGGTGAATATATCATCCTGGACAGTGATGTAGATCTTATGTATAAAGATATGCAGAGCCAGGGAATGACCACTGCAGATGTTACCGATTGCCAGCTTGCAGGTTCTTTAATGGAAGATAAATTATATGCTCACCATGCGATCCAGGATAGTATCATTATTCCAGATTCCCAGATCAACGGCATCGTAGATCAGCAAATCCAGGGGCTTTCTCAACAGGCAGGTTCTATGGAAAAAGTGCTTGAGTTCTATAAAAAAGAAAGTGAAGCTGAATTGAGAGATGAGATCTTTCAGTTAACAAAGCAAAGACAGTTGGCTCAAAGAATGCGTCAAAAGATCATTGAAGAGATCGAAGTAACTCCGGAAGAAGTTAGACAATATTATGTTGGAATGGAAGAGAAGCCAATGTTTGGAACAGAGGTAGAGCTTTCTCAGATCGTGATTGAGCCTGAAATTCCTGAATCTGAAAAGCAAAAGGTTATTGATAGGTTAAATGAATTCAAAGCTGATATTGAGGAGAACGGGGCAAGTTTTGCAACCAAAGCCGTTCTCTACTCTCAGGATCCAGGTAACGCATCAGATGGAGGTAGAATAACGTTATCTAGAAAGGATGCATTCGTAAAGGAATTTAAAGATGTGGCTTTCAGTCTTCAGGAGGGCGAAATTAGTGATCCTTTTGAAACAGAATTTGGGTATCATATCATTCAGGTAGATAAAATTAGAGGTCAGACGGTTGAATTAAGACACATTATTCTTATACCTGACGTTACCAATGCTTCCGTAGAAGAAGCTAAAAAGGAAATCGATACCATCAGAAGTAAAATCGTTTCAGGGAAACTTGATTTTGCTGAAGCTGCTAAGGCTGCTTCCGATGAGGAGGAAACTAAGAATGACGGTGGTAAATTGATCAACCCGAGAACAGGTGATACAAGATTCGAATTAACTAAAATCGATCCTGAACTATTCAAGCAGGTGGAAAGTCTGGAAGAAGGTGAAGTATCTTTGGTACAGACTCAAAAAGACAGGACTGGAAGACCTCAGTTTAAGATCATGAAAGTGACTAAGAAGATTGAAGAGCACGAAGCTGATTATGCTACAGATTATCTTAAGATCAAAGAGCTTGCACTAAGAGATAAGCAACTTGAAGCTATTGATGAGTGGCAAAAAGAAAAGATCAACGACACCTATATTAAAGTGAACGGAAAATACCGTGAATGTGATTTTAATGGTGACTGGGTGAAAAATTAAATTGATATATGTCTGACGTTGCACTGGTAGAAAAATTAGTAGATAAACACAGGGATCTTAAAAAAGAGATCTCGAAAGTGATCGTAGGTCAGGATGAGGTGGTGAACCAGATCCTGATCTCTATTTTTTCCGGTGGTCACTCATTATTAATTGGAGTTCCGGGTTTGGCAAAAACACTAATGGTTAATACCATTGCCCAGGCGCTTGGATTGGATTTTAAACGTATCCAGTTTACTCCAGATCTCATGCCTAGTGACATTCTTGGGTCTGAGATCCTTGATGAGAACAGAAAGTTCAAATTTATAAAAGGGCCAATTTTCACCAATATACTTTTGGCCGACGAAATTAACAGGACTCCTCCTAAAACTCAAGCAGCTCTTTTAGAGGCTATGCAGGAAAGAGCGGTAACGGTCGCAGGACATCACTATAAATTAGATCTGCCTTACTTCGTACTGGCAACTCAAAACCCGATAGAGCAGGAGGGAACCTATCCGCTTCCTGAAGCGCAATTAGACCGTTTTATGTTTGCGATCAATCTGGATTATCCAAGTTTTCAGGAAGAAGTTGATGTGGTAAAATCTACTACTTCAGATGAACCGAAGCAGGTAAATGCCTTATTTTCTGCTCAGGAGATATCTGAAATTCAGCACGTGATTAGAAGAATCCCTGTGCCTGATAATGTTGTAGAATATGCCGTTAGATTGGTAGGAAAGACCAGGCCTTTAAATGGAGCGCCAGATCTTATCAAGAATTATGTAGATTGGGGTGCTGGTCCAAGAGCATCACAGAATCTAATTATGGCGGCTAAAACTCATGCCGCCGTAAACGGTAAGTTTTCTCCCGATATTGAAGATGTTCAGGCCGTTGCCTTCGGAATTCTTCGACACAGGATCATTAAGAACTATAAAGCAGAGGCTGAAGGCATTACCGAAGAGGAGATTATTCGTAAACTCTTCTAAATTTTATAATTTCTTTAGCTAATTCATAATCAGTCTAAAAAGCTAATCTCCTCCATTATCTGCTTCAATTTTGATAAATTCTCAATTTATCATCAAAATATTGGTTTTTATTGAATTTTTAGCGGTTAAAATTATAATTTCAGAAATTATTTATACTAAATTCTGACTATCGCTTCTAATTTTCAAAATCCCTTGAAAATCCCTATTTTTGCAAGACTTTTTTAGAACATAAATTAAACAGAATATGGCATACGATATTGATATGATTAAGAAGGTGTATAGCCAAATGGCTGAACGTGTGAATACAGCACGTGAAGTTGTAGGTAAACCTTTGACACTTTCAGAAAAGATCCTTTATTCTCACTTATGGGATGGTAAGGCCAACGAAGCTTACACCAGAGGGAAGGATTATGTTGAATTTTCACCAGATAGAATTGCCTGTCAGGATGCGACGGCACAAATGGCATTGTTGCAATTTATGCAGGCTGGGAAGAAGCAGGTAGCAGTTCCAACTACGGTACACTGTGACCACCTTATCCAGGCGAAAATGGGAGCGGCGATAGATTTACAGTCAGCTAACAAGAGTAGTAGTGAGGTTTTTGATTTTCTGGAATCAGTATCAAATAAATATGGAATTGGATTCTGGAAGCCGGGTGCAGGTATTATTCACCAGGTTGTTCTTGAAAACTACGCTTTCCCAGGTGGAATGATGATTGGTACCGATTCTCACACAGTGAACGCTGGTGGATTAGGAATGGTAGCGATTGGTGTTGGTGGAGCAGATGCTGTTGATGTGATGGCAGGGATGCCATGGGAGCTTAAATTCCCGAAACTTATTGGAGTTAAATTAACCGGAAAACTTTCTGGTTGGACTTCTTCTAAGGATGTAATTCTTAAAGTAGCCGGTATCCTAACTGTAAAAGGTGGGACAGGCGCTATAATCGAATATTTTGGTGAAGGTGCACGTAATCTTTCATGTACAGGTAAAGGAACTATCTGTAATATGGGGGCTGAAGTTGGTGCAACTACTTCAACTTTTGGTTATGACGACTCTATGGAGCGTTATTTAAGAGCTACAAATCGTGCAGATGTTGCCGATGCAGCAAATGAAGTACGTGAGCACTTAACTGGTGATGATGAGGTTTATGCAAATCCAGAGCAATATTTTGATGAATTGATCGAGATCAATTTAGATGAATTGAAGCCTCACCTAAATGGACCGTTCACTCCAGATCTTGCTACTCCAATTTCTGAAATGGGAGCAAAAGCTAAGGAGCATGACTGGCCAATTAATGTAGATTGGGGTCTTATAGGTTCATGTACGAACTCTTCTTATGAAGATCTTACCAGAGCAGCTTCTATCGCTAAACAAGCCGTAGATAAAAAAGTAAAAGCAAAATCTGATTTCGGTATCAACCCGGGATCTGAACAAATTAGATTTACTGCTGAAAGAGACGGATTGCTTCAGATCTTTGAAGATCTTGATGCAACGATCTTTACGAATGCCTGTGGACCATGTATTGGTCAGTGGGATCGTTCAGATAGAAAAGGTGAAGAAAAGAACACTATCGTTCACTCTTTTAACCGAAACTTCTCTAAGCGTGCCGATGGTAACCCGAATACACATGCATTCGTAGGTTCTCCGGAAATGGTTGCAGCAATTGCAATTTCAGGACGTCTTGATTTTGATCCAACTCGTGATAAGCTTATGAACGAGGATGGTGAAGAAGTAATGTTGGACGAACCACAAGGGATTGAATTGCCAACTAAAGGATTTGCAGTAGAAGATGCAGGATATGTTGCTCCAAAAGAAGATGGAAGCAGTGTTGAGGTAAAAGTAGCCGAAGATTCTGAAAGACTTCAGTTATTAACTCCTTTTGAGCCATGGGATGGTAAGAATCTTACCGGAGCTAAGCTTTTGATCAAAGCCTGGGGTAAATGTACAACAGACCATATTTCTATGGCAGGACCATGGTTACGTTACAGAGGTCACCTTGATAATATTTCTAATAACTGTTTGATTGGAGCTATTAATGCTTACAATAAAAAATCAAATTTTGTTAAGAATCAACTTACAGGTGAGTACGATGGTGTACCGGCAGTTCAGAGAGAATACAAGAAAGAAGGAATTCCAACAGTAGTTGTGGGAGATCATAACTATGGTGAAGGTTCTTCCAGAGAGCACGCAGCAATGGAACCAAGACATTTAGGTGTAAAGGTTGTATTGGTGAAGTCTTTCGCTCGTATTCACGAAACGAATCTTAAGAAACAAGGGATGTTAGGTCTTACTTTCGCGAATGAAAGCGATTATGATCTAATCCAGGAAGATGATACTTTCAACTTTGTAGATCTTGAGAACTTTGCTCCAGATACGCCATTAACAATCGAGATCGTTCATGCAGATGGTAGCAGGGATACCATTAAGGCTAATCATACTTACAATGCTCCTCAGATCGAGTGGTATAAGCATGGTTCTGCGCTTAACCTTATCAAGAAGCAAAACGCGGCTTAATTAAAGCTGAAATTATAAAAAGAAAACTCCCTTTTCAGGGAGTTTTTTTATGTCTTAACTTTGCAGAAATTTTGTCTCCAGAATTATGAAGCTATTCAAAAATCAGTGGTCTAATATTATAATTATCGTGATCGTTCTGGCAATGGTAATTCCGCAAACCAGAAAGCCTATCCAGATCTTTGTAAATAAGCTCATCTCTTTTGCACCTTCAGTAAATGATGAAGATGATCGTAAGAAAATAGCTGATTATAACTGGGTGTTGGAAAATGTACGAGGAAAACGAACGGAATTTTCAGAATTTGAAGGAGAGGTTGTTATTGTAAATTTCTGGGCCACCTGGTGCCCACCCTGTATTGCAGAAATGCCTAGCTTTCAGGAACTATATGAAGATTATGGAAATAAAGCGACTTTTCTTTTTGTTTCAGGAGAACAGCATGAAACTGTTGATGGTTATATGAAAAGAAAACGTTTTACGCTGCCTTCCTATAAAATGCTGACCAAAGCTCCAGAGCCGATGGATGGACGAACCCTGCCAACAACTTATGTGATCTCAAAAGATGGAAGTATCGTGGTAGATAAAGTAGGTTCTGCCGATTGGAATAGTGATAGCTTCAGGCAGACACTGGATAAGTTGATCGCAGAATAGATCAGATCTTTTTGAAAAAGGATTTCAGGAATTGAGGATGATAAAGTGACATCATAATCTTTAATTCTTCAGAAAAACTTGTTTCTTCATCCAGAAACCTGAAAATATCCTGAATGGAATTCTTCGTATAGAATTTCGTGAAAAGGGATTCTCCAAGATCATTACGTTTTTCTAATACATCTAGAAAAATAGCATCGTACCGCTGAAATTTTTTATTCATGAGATTGGCTGAAGGTCTTAATCCACTTTTGATATTATCGATTAGTTGCTCCACCTTAGTTTCAGTATTTTTAAATGAATAACCAGAAGATGCTTTCACCCAGCCACCAGCAGTGCCAATTCTGGTAAGATAATCTGTATTGAATTTATGGAATGGATAATCGGTCATTGGAATTACTCCTTTTTCTGACTCTATAATTTCGTAATTTTTAATATTTAATATATCACGGATGTATTCTTCCAGCTTATTATCGTAAACCGCTTCTTCAGTAAGATAAGGAGTGAAAAAAGTGAATTCTACCAGCGCTTCGTTTTTGGAGGTAGGAAGAATGTAGGTAAAGCAAGTGCTTTCTTTATATTTAATCCGGTAATCCATCATTGTAAAGACTTCAGGATCAAAATGGGCATTTTCGGTTTTGATCTTAATTCCTTTGAAATGTTGATAGATGACCGCGCATTTTTCATCGTTTTCAAATTCCGACGGAGGTCTGCTATCAAAAAAATGAGTAGCCGTGTACTTCGCATTTTCACCGAGGGCAGTTCTTGTTACCTGGTCAATTCGTGTGATCTTATCCTGAATAAAAAATATATCGTCTGAAGATTCCAGCTCGGCTTTTACATGATCGTAAAAATCAAGGGAATTCAGCATTTTATAAGAGTATGGTTTTAAATCCAGATCTTCGGAAACTTCGGAAGAAATAAATTTTCCTCTTTTCCATTCCCTGGAGATTAAATGATCCCAGTTGCCGCGGCCTTCTTCCCAGAAACACCAGGTCTTATCATTTTCAGATTTATCTGAAGGTTCAATAATCGCGATCTTCTTACCCTTAAAAAATAGATCTCTATTTATTCTTAAGGCAAGTTGAAGTCCGGCCAGACCACCACCAACAATGACGTAGTAATAATCTGGAGTTATCATTTTGTAGGGAATTTGATTATTTCTTGAAGTATTTAAAAGGTACGAAAAGCATTCCGAAGCATTCACCATCATCCTTTCCCAGATGTTTGTGATGCATTTTGTGTGCTCTTCTTATTCCTTTGGCGTATTTATTATTTGCATTTCTAAACAACTTAAAACGCTGATGGATGAAAATATCATGCACGGTAAAGTAAGTGATCCCATAAGCAAGAATCCCCAGACCAATTGGTAAACCAATCCATACATCTTCATATCTCCAAAGCAGGAAACACCCAATACTTACCAGTGCATAAAAAACGAAGAAAAGGTCGTTTCGTTCCCACCAGCTGCTATGATCTTTTCTATGGTGATCTTTGTGCAACTTCCAAAGAAAACCATGCATTACATATTTGTGTGTAAACCAGGCCATCCCTTCCATCATCATGAAGGTTCCCAGAAATACCACAATCCATAAAATAACATTCATCACTCTATTCTTTTAAATAAGATTCAATCTGTATGAAATATAAGACTTACAAAGAAGTCCGGCTTTTTCATAATTCGGAACCCTGACTCTTCGCTTTCTAATTTCCAGCGAAGGTATTCTCTTCAATTTTTGTAACAGCTTTCTATAATAAATATATGCTGTATAAACTCCAAATTTAGCTTCTACAGGTAAATGGGCAATACCTTTAAGGCCTTTATGAAAATCATCTTCAATCTCTTTGATGATCTGCTCTTTATTCACCTCATTCAATTCTGAAAGATCTACGTTTGGAAAATAACTTCTACTCAGATCTTCATAATCTGCTTTTAGATCACGCAAGAAATTCACTTTTTGAAAAGCAGAACCAAGACTCATCGCAGATTCCTTTAGTTCATCATATTTTTTCTGATCTCCTTTTACAAAAACTTTCAGACACATAAGACCAACAACATCGGCACTTCCGTAAATATACTGTTTGTATTCTTCCATGGTTAGATATTCAGACTTATGAAGGTCTAATCGCATGCTATCCATAAATGAATCATACAATTCTTTATCTATAGAATATTTATGTACTGTTTCCTGAAATGAATTCAGAATAGGATTCAAAGAAATTTTGGAATCTATTGCCTTGTATAGATCGCCTTCGAAATCCTGAAAAAGTTTTTCTTTATCGTAATCGTGGAATGTATCAACGATCTCGTCTGCAAACCGAACGAAACCATAAATGTTGTAAATATCCTGCCTTATAGAAGGGGCAAGCATTTTAGTAGCCAGGGAAAAGGATGTGCTGTAAGAATTGGTTACGGTCTTACTGCACTCTCTGGAAACTAGGTCAAAGATAGCTTTCATATTAATTTTTTTCATATTTCTCAATCAGTCCCGCAGCAAGCTTCCCTGAAATTAGGGAAGGTGGTACACCCGGACCTGGAACGGTTAATTGTCCCGTAAAATAGAGTTGGTCAACTTTTTTACTTCTTAATTTAGGTCTTAAAAATGCCGTCTGGAAAAGCGTATTAGCCATTCCATATGCGTTACCTTTGTAGGAATTATAGGCTTCTTTAAAATCTTTCACGCAGAAGGATTCTTTAAATATAATATTTGTTTTTAATTCCTGACCGGTAAGTTTTTCAAAACGGTCTAGGATAATATTAAAATAATGTTCTCTTAGCTCCTCGGTATCCTCAAGATCTGGTGCCAGTGGAATCAAAAAAATTCCAGCTTCCTTACCTTCTGGAGCACAGGTATTATCTGTTATTGAAGGGAAACTTGCATAGAATAATGGATTTTCCGGCCATTTTGGATCATCATAAATATTCTTAGCATGCTCTTCAAAACTTGAATCGAAAAAGAGGGTGTGGTGTGAAACATTTTTGATCTTTTTATCAAATCCAACATAGAAGAGGAGCGAAGAAGGGGCGAAGGTCTTATTTTTCCAGTATTTCTCTGAGTATTGTCTAAGTTCAGGTTTTAAAAGTTGTTCCGAATGATGATAATCGGCTCCTGAAAGCACAATATCTGCATCATAAGTATTTCCATTAATCGAAATTCCTTTAGCCTTTCCTTTTTCAGTAACGATCTTATCTACTGCTGAATTAAGGTGGAATTTAACACCTAATGATTCCGCCAGATCCCTAATACCTTCAATTACTTTATACATGCCACCAACCGGATGCCAGGTTCCAAGACCAAAATCGGCATAATTCATAAAGCTGTAAAAGGCTGGTGTATCGCTTGGTTTTGCGCCCAGGAATAAAACCGGGAATTCCAGGATCTGTCTTAATTTATTATTAGAGAATTCACTTCTTACATCACTGCTAATATTTGTAAAAAATCTACCCAGCCGTTTCGCTGTTTCAGGAGTTATTAATTCCATAGGCGATACACCTGGTCTATATACAAGATCTTTAATAGCAATATCATAATTATCCTTAGCCTTCGATATGAACTTTCTTAGACTTTTGGAACTACCTGCTTCTTCCTGTTCAAAACTGTCATAGATCTCCTCTAATGAGCCTGGAATAGTTACAGATTCATCTTTACCAAAGTAGACCTGATATGCAGGATCTAATTTTTCCAGAGCATAGTAATCTGATGGTTTTTTTCCGAAGTCTGAAAAGAATCTTTCAAAGACATCTGGCATCCAGTACCAGGTTGGCCCGATATCAAATGTAAAACCATCTTTTTTTAATTGCCGCGCTCTCCCTCCAACGCTGCTATTTTTTTCAAAAACTTCTACCTGGTATCCTGACTTTGCCAGATAACATGACGCAGCAAGAGCAGAGAAACCAGATCCTATTATAATTATTTTTTGGGGCATTGGGGCGGCTTATAGTTGATTGATGAATTCAGAAATTGAATGTTGTACTTTAATATTGGCTGATAATTTATCTTTATTTATCTCTTTGGTTCTCTGTCCGAATAAATGAAATTCATGATTTTTTTCCTGACATACTTTTTCCTGAAAATCTTCAATGAATTCCTGAATATCGGTATTTACAGGGGATATGGTAAGATAACTTACGAAAATAAGGTTGTCATGGATTTTCATCAGGTAATCCATATTATCTAAAGGTAAACTTGGACCCAAATAAATTGCATTCTTTCCAGCGTTCAATAATTCATAATTTAAGTAAAGAATTCCTACATCATGAATCTCATTGTCTGGCAGAAAGAGAACATATAGTTTTTCATCCTGGTTATTGAGAACTTCAGATTTTAATTCAGCAATATTAATATAGATCTTTTGTTTGATCAGCTCTACAATGTAGTGTTCGTGTATGGGTTTTATAGTGTCAGTTTGCCAAAGCATACCTATTTCCTCTAATAGAGGCAGAAATACATCATGGAAAACCTCGCTGAAATCTTTTTTCTCTCTAAGCTTATTATAGGTTCGCTGGAATAACCGATCATCAAAATTCATCATGGCGAGCTTAAATGAATTCCTAGCCCTGTTTTCTTCGCTGGAGGAAGCAGAAATTCTTTTCACCAGGTTAGTGATCTCGGTCTCCTCCATTTTTGAAATTCGAGAAATCTTATAGCCATGACTATTTAAAAATGCGATGTTTAATAGCTTCTGAAGATTGTCTCCGTTATAAGTTCTAATATTGGTATCAGTTCGTTCTGGCGTGAGAATATCATATCTTTTTTCCCAGATTCTAATGGTGTGAGCCTTAATACCACTAAGGTGTTCCAGATCTTTAATACTGAAATTTTGCTTTATATGTTCCATGATTAATTATAGGAGTTAAACAAATCTAAACAATTATAGATCTTAACCTAATTATTGAAATGTTAAATTGTTTAATGTAATGGTTAAATAATTAAACAAATTAAGTTTGGAACAAAAAAATCTCCTTGCATTGGAGAGTAAATTAACTTGAAAAATATAATACTTTGAGAAAGTAGTACCCGGAGCGGGACTTGAACCCGCACGCCCTAAGGACACATGGCCCTCAACCATGCCTGTCTACCAATTCCAGCACCCGGGTGAGTCATGGATTAGAGCTCCATAAGCTGGTAATAAAAAACCGGAATAAATCCGGTGTAGAACTTAGTAGTGATCTGGCTGGGGCTCGAACCCAGGACCCTCTCCTTAAAAGGGAGATGCTCTACCAACTGAGCTACCAGATCTAGAACAAAATCAATTTTTGAACTTGTTTAGTGATCTGGCTGGGGCTCGAACCCAGGACCCTCTCCTTAAAAGGGAGATGCTCTACCAACTGAGCTACCAGATCAATAAAAAGCATCCGTCGTTTTGCGAATGCGGGTGCAAATATACATTCATTAATTTATATTTCAAGCCTAAATTGGTATAATTTTATCATAGTTTTGCCTTTATCTCATTTTAAGCAGATTACACAATGAAAATATTTCTACTGGGATATATGGGTTCCGGAAAATCTTATATAGGAAAGCGATTAGCAGAAAGAATTGAGCAAGATTTTATAGATTTTGATGAAGAAATCGAAAAAAGAGAAAATTCTAAAATTTCTGAAATTTTTGAAAAAAAAGGAGAGATCTATTTTCGAAAACTGGAACGAAAGGTTCTGGAAGAAATGACTTCATCTCCAGAAAATCTAGTTATTTCTTTAGGTGGCGGTACTCCGTGCTATGGCAATAATATGGATCTTATCAAAAATGCTAAGGATTCGACTTCTGTGTATTTAAAGCTAAATATCGAGAATTTAACGAACAGGCTGGAACAGGAAAAATCACACAGACCAATGATCTCTCACCTTGAGGATCGTGAAAAACTGGAAGAATTCATACGAAAGCATCTTTTTGAACGCGGCTTCTATTACAACCAAAGTGAATATATCCTTGATTGCAATACGAAATCGGCAGATGAAATAATTACCGAGATACAGGAAAAATTAGGATAGTTCTACTCGCTCTTTATTTTTCTCAAAAATAACTTTTACAGTTTCACTAAGGGAAGTAGATAATGAAATCCCTTTAAAATCAGCTTTTACGGGATATTTCTTATGATTCCGGTCTACGAGAACAGCGGTTTTGAATTGTTTTAATGGGACTTCAAGAAAATGTCTAACTCCATAGATCAATGTGGTTCCAGAATTTAATACATCATCTACGAGGATGATAGATTTATCCTGGTAATCCTCGGCCGAAAGTGAGGTTTCAATAGGACCAAGCGGATTTTTTTTATCGATCTCGACCTTACAAATCGTGGTTTTTAAAGGTGAAATATCATTTAGTTCCTTTACCAGCTTTTCAGCAAGAACGTAACCATTCTTCGCAATACCAGCTATAATGATCTCGGTTTCGTCAACATTACTTTCATAAATCTGATAAGCAATTCGGCGTATCTTATGCTTGATTTGCTGCTGGTCTAAAATTGGGTGATGATCTTTCATCTTTTATTTTTTGCTGAATTTAAAAAACAATTCATTACCCTGTCTGGGTTTTATGGAATTGTAACAAGCCTCTAAAATATCAATTTTGAAGTACGGGCTAAAATACTTTAAATATTCTTCTTTGCTTCCGCCAAATGGAGGTCCATCCGGTTTCAATTCGAAGTTGAAAAGAACTCCACATAGCTTTCCTGGATCATGAAGTAGTTCTGAAGTTTTTTTTGCGTATTCCGGTCTTAATTCAACTGGTAAGGCACAGAAAAATGTTTGCTCCAGGATGAGATCAAACTTTTCAGTAATGTCAAAAAAGTCTCCCTGGATTATATTTTCATCGGGGAATTCTGGAAGTCTTTTTTTAAGGTTTTTGATTGGTTCCTGAGCAATATCACAGATCCAGATATTTTTAAAACCTTCTTTGAAAAGATATTCAGCCTCGTATGAATTCCCTGCTCCGGGAATGAGAATTTTTAAGTCTTTATTTTCTAATTGATCTATATACTCCTTGATAGGGGTAGAGATGTGGCCAATATCCCAGCCAGTATTACCTTCTTTGTATCTAGATGACCAGAAATCTTTATTCATCCTTCTTTTCAGGTTTATCGGTTACATCATCACTGGCATTCTCAAACCAGTCATCAATATCACGTCTGTCTTTTTTGGTGGGTCTTCCGGTACCTTTTTTACGATAATAATCCTTTGAATATTTCAGCAGGTCTAGTTTTTCAAATGCCTCCTTTGGAGTTATATCATGAACATAGAGATTTACCAGTTTTGCACCAACGCGACTTTTGGGAAGATCAAGGATCTCTATCTCGTAATTGATCTGGTTCTTTCGCACTCTCAATTTATCGCCCGGAAATACATCTTTTGAAGGTTTCAGGATTTCCTCTTCAAGCCTCACTTTTCCTTGCTTACATGCATTCGTTGCAATACTTCGGGTCTTAAAATATCTAATACACCATAAAAACTTATCAACTCTCATAATTTGACCTCCAATTCAGCGTTCAATATTGAGCAAAAATACAAGATTATTGTATCTTGCGGCTCCAAAATAGAATTCTGATGAGAATAAACAAACTTTTACTGATTTGCCTTACGGCTTTTCTTGTTTTTTCATGTGATAAGGATGATGACGATATCCTTCCTGTAACTTTAAGAGATAGGGGAGAACAGGCTATCGAGGATGATCAGGACCTTGTGGAATATCTTTCCACACACTTTTATAATTACGAAGAATTTGAGAATCCATCTGAAGACTTCGATTACGTTATTAGATTTGATACAATCGCAGGTGATAATGCAGACAAAACTCCGATTATAGATTCAGATGGACTTATAACGAAAACTGTAAATTCTGAAGGTGTAGATCAACAACTTTATGTTCTTAAGGTTCGCGAAGGAGTAGGTGCGAAACCAACTTTCGCCGATTCCACTTTTGTAACTTATTCTGGAGAGCTATTAAATGGGAATAATTTTGATAGCAGACTTAAAACTCCAACCTGGTTAAATTTGTCTCCTTATTTTTCCAGAAGTCAGGGAGGTGTAGCGCCTGGTGTGATTAAAGGATATCAAGCTGCACTTCTAGAATTTGGTGGGGCGAGTGGTTATTCGGTAAATTCAGACAATACAATCAACTGGAATAATGATTATGGTATTGGAGCAGTTTTTGTTCCTTCAGGGCTTGGTTATTTCAACCAGGCTAGACCAGGTATACCTTCTTATTCCCCAATCCTGTTTCAGTTTAGTTTGTATATAGCTAGAGAGGCAGATCATGATAATGATGGGGTTCCATCTTATATGGAAGACCTTGACGGAGATAAAGATGTTTTAAATGACGATTCAGATGAAAACGGTTTGCCAAATGTTTCAGATCCAGATGACGATGGTGACGGAACACCAACCAGAGATGAGATCATTATAAATGAAGATGGAACTATTAGTTTTCCAGATGCGAATGATAATGGAATACCAGATTATTTAGATCCAGATACATTTCAATAGTTTTAGAACTATTCAATAAATTAAAAAAGCCGGCAATTACGCCGGCTTTTTTATTAATATTTCTTGTTGATTATTTTCCACCTACCGATTGAAGATCTTCAATACAGGCATCATCAAGGTTAGGAACTCCGCTACCGTCAATTAAATTAATCACTCCGCTTCCAAATTCAATTGACGCTCTCATAAGACAACCTTCAGTTACACAGTGGCCTTCATTATCTGGATCCTCATGATTTGAAACTGGTGTAGTTCCAAGATCAACGAGTCCGAATAAATGGCCAAATTCGTGATTTAAAGTTGCTGCTTCTATCGTAGCTCTATTAGGAGCTCCCGGTCTGCTGGCAAATTCTCTTATAGTTTTTTCGTAGATCACCATAGATGTATTTCTATAGGCAGAACCAAGTACAAACTTCTCATTAGTGTCTTTTTCGTTACTACCATCAGCAAAATAGATGTAAACAGCGATTTCATCTCCCACGTTATAAGCTGTACGCTCATCTTTCTCAATTTCTACGATCTCTTCAACAGCAAATGGAGCCTTTCCAGATGAGTTTACAGATCTAATATTAATTTGAATACCGTCTGGCTTATAAATTCTTGATTCCAGGAAACTTTGAAATTTTGCTATTCCTTCATCTGTTGGTTTGTTTCCCTCAACGTATACCATCTCTATATTTAAAGAGGTAAAAGTCATATCGCTTAACAGATCTGAGGCTGATGTACCAAGACTTTTAAGGTTGGCAGTACGGTCTATAGAACCGCCTCCACCTGAATTTGGATCATCCTTCGTACAGGATGCTATAAGCGTAACAGAAAAAATAAAAACTAATAATCTCTTCAATTTAATCATGATGAATTTTGTGGATTGTGGCAAAAATAGGAAAAATAGTGGTTGTGAGTTGTTTAAGCTTTGTTAGAAAACCTAAAGACCTAATTATTATGACTGTAAAGTTAGTTTCGCCAGGTAATCATGATTTTCACCCTTTTCAATGATCTCAAATTGAAAACCATTTTGTTCTGCCGATATTTTTAACCTTTCAGGATCTATATATAACCAGTCAAATTCGTCTGATTCTAATCCTTTATAACTAATTCTAAATTGAAGTTCACCATAATAATTATCATCTGGGATATCTTCATCATCGAAAAGATAAATGAGATCTGAAGAATCCATAAGAACTTGTCCATTCTCTTTTAGCAGAGTCCTGCAATGCGTAAAAAAAGCATCGAGGTTTTCCAGTTTACCTATAATACCACTCCCATTCATCAGCAAAAGAATAGTATCATATTCTTCATTCTTAATCTGGAAAAAATCTTTCGTTTCTGCGTTAGAAACTCCTCGCATCTTTGCAATTTCAATGGCACCTTCAGAAGTATCAATAGCATGAATTTCCAAATCCCGATTTTTCTGAAGTTCCAGGGCATGGCTTCCGGCACCGCAACCAACATCAAGAACTTTTCCGGAGCTTGATTTTATGGCTGTTCTTTCTATCAAGGGCATTTCTTCCAGACTTCTGAAAAGGTAATCAACAGGAATTATATCATCATCAAAATCTGGTGAATGAACAGAAATATCTGTATTATCATTTTCGTTGTAATAAGCTTTAATCGCCGTGCCGAATATATCCTTACTTTTGTCCAATGGAAGAAATTCTTAAGAGTTTACCTGAAAAGGCCAAAGATAAGAAGAAGGAGAATAGAAAGTTCTTTTCCAAGCTAAAGAAAAGACCGCCAAAAGACCTTGATTCATTAATGGTGGAATTGCATGAGGATGAATTCTCCAGAACCGATTGTTTAACCTGTGCCAATTGCTGCAAAACCACAGGACCTCTTTTTACCCAAAAAGATATTGAACGGATCGCCAAGCATTTCAGAATGAAACCAGGTGAATTTATAGATCAGTATTTAAGAATGGATGAGGAGAACGATTATGTTCTGCAGCAGGTTCCCTGTCCGTTTTTAGGAGCAGATAATTATTGTTCTGTTTATGATAAAAGGCCAAAAGCCTGCAGAGAATATCCACATACAGATCGAAAGGATTTTCATAAGATTTCTACTATAACTATCCGAAATACCGCTGTATGTCCCGCCGCTTTTAATATTGTGGAAGAGATGAAACGACGGATAAAACATTAATATTTACCGTGATCTGAAATATAATATAGCGTAGCTCCAAGAAGTGGAGCCAGAAACATTCCTGTGATCCATAAAATTTTGGCGGTCGGACTCATATCACTTTTGTAGGCATGAATAGCCATTAACACGGTAAACGTAAGTACGAGTAATTTGAAAAGAGTAAGAAAGAATTCCTGCATTAGTTTTTATTGGTAAATCAAATATTTGCTTCTTATTGTTTTAAATTTTTCCAGATCTGAGGCCCATGTAGCTTTTATTTCCTTTTCGCTCATACCTTTTTCAATCTTTTCCTGAAGTTTTTTCGTACCCGCCAAATTGGTGAAAAAAGGAATGAAGAACTCGGATTTATCAGAAGTATTCTGATAGGCTTTTATTAGCCATTCTAAATTAAGTTGATCAAGGGTATCTGAATTTGTCAAATTTTCCCCATAACATATTTTCCCGGAATGCTTTGGATATTTAGCACCATCCATAGGTTCTGGTGTGTAAGAATAGCTATAATATTCCTTATTTAAAAAAGGTGATCCAAATACCTGAAACTGATCATTAGTTCCCCGGCCTGCATTAACATTAGTCCCTTCAAAGAAGCACAGGCTTGGATACAGATTTATAGATCGGTCATTAGGCAAATTCGGAGAAGGTTTTATTGGTAAAGAATACGATCTATTATGATTGTAATTAGACATTACAATTATTTTTAACTCACATTGAATCCCATTTTTTAACCATTTCTCTCCATTGATCATTTTTGCATATTCACCAATTGTCATTCCGTGAACCACGGGCACTGGATGCATACCCACGAAACTTTGATTTTCCAGTTCGAGGATGGGTCCGTCAATGTAATATCCGTTAGGATTTGGTCTGTCCAGGATCAATAATGGGATATTATTTTCTGCACAGGCTTCCATTATATAATGCAGCGACGAAATATAAGTATAGAATCTAGCGCCTACATCCTGAATATCAAACACCATTATATCTATGTTTTTCAATGATTCTGCAGACGGCTTTTTCTGATCACCATAAAGTGAAATTACGGGTAATCCGGTTTTTGTGTCAAGTCCATTCTTAACAACTTCTCCAGCATCAGCAGTACCGCGAAAACCATGTTCCGGAGCAAAAACCTTCTTAATATTTATCTCGAGCTGCAGTAAAGAATCAACAAGATGTGTAAACTTTCTATTTTCAGTTTTAATCACTGAAGTCTGATTCCCTACGATTCCAACTTTTTTATTTTTCAGTAAGGGCAGGTATTTTTCAGTAAGATTGGCTCCGGTAATGATTTCTCCAATTTCGGGCTGTTCCTGTTTTTCTACCGCAACCTCTTCAGTTTGAATTTCAGATTGCTTATTGGTGTTTCCGCAGGAAAGAATTCCAATAAGAAAGAATAAAAATGTACTTTTGAGCAATCTCTTAATCATAGGATATTGAATTTCGAGTATTTCGTTGTAAAGCGCTTAATCAGCACTAAAAAATATAAAAGTAGCATATCTGCACCTATAATAAAAATAGCGATCACGGCGATCGCCATTGGTGTTATTATGATGCTTGTTTCTTTTGCAACCGGTCTGGGTTTGCAGGAAAAGATTCGTGATAAGATCGCTGCTTTCAACGGACACATTAATATATCCAGTTACGACAATAATAGCTCCAAGGTTTCCCTGATTCCGGTGTCCAAAGACCAGGATTTTTATCCTGAATTTATTTCGGTTGAAGGGATCAAACACGTTCAGGCGGTTGCCACTAAATTTGCCGTTATTAGAACTGAAGATGATTTCGAAGGAATTATAGTAAAAGGAGTTGGTGATGATTATAACTGGGAATATTTCGCTGAATTTTTGATAGATGGAAAACTTCCTGATTTCTCTAGTGATTTAAACGACCAGATCCTTATTTCTCAATATCTCGCCAATCGCCTGCAATTAAAGGTTGGAGATCGTGTGCCAACCTACTTTTTGCGTGAAGACAGCGAACGGCCTATTGCCCGGGGATTTGAAATCACCGGTATTTATGAATCCGGTTTTCAGGAATTTGATGAGTTATATCTGGTTGCCGATTTAAGACACATTCAACGAATCAATAAATGGGAAGATGACCAGGTTGGAAATTTTGAGGTATTCGTAGAAAATTTTGATGAGCTTGACCAAAAAGGGAATGAGGTTTATGAGAACACAGGATCTTTTCTTGACACTCAAACTATAAGTCAGAAATACTATTCCATTTTCGAATGGCTTTCGCTATTCGATTTTAATATTGCTTTAATTATCGGGATCATGATCCTTGTTTCAGGTATCAATATGATCACCGCTTTGTTGGTTCTTATATTGGAACGAACACAAATGATTGGTATTTTAAAAGGTCTTGGTGCTGCCGATTGGAGCATACGTAAGATCTTTTTATATAATGCTGGTTACCTAATTATCCTAGGGCTTTTCTGGGGAAATTTGATTGGTATCGGCATTCTCGCGCTTCAAAAATACTTCAAATTAATACCACTCGATCCACGGACGTATTATGTAACCGAAGTCCCTATCTACCTCAATTGGGACTTTATTCTAGCCGTAAATGTTGGCACATTGATCCTATGTATGATGATGTTATTGATTCCATCTGTGATCATTTCAAAAATATCTCCAGTAAAAGCGATTAAGTTCGAGTAAATTTTCCAACCAGAATATAAGCAACTCCATTCCTTGGTTTAAGGCTTCAGGATTTTTTACCTTTGCAGTCTTAAAATTTGAAAATGGAATACGCTGAAAATATATTAGGTACGATTGGAAATACTCCTTTGGTGAAGATGAATAAGATCGTTGAGGAGATCGATGCGCTCGTACTGGCAAAATATGAAACCTTTAATCCTGGTAATTCTGTGAAAGATAGAATGGCCGTGAAGATGGTGGAAGATGCTGAAAATAAAGGTCTTTTAAAACCGGGAGGAACTATTATTGAAGGAACTTCAGGAAATACAGGGATGGGCCTTGCTCTTGTGGCAATTGTAAAAGGTTACAAGATGATCTGTGTACTCAGCGACAAGCAGAGTAAAGAAAAAATGGATATTTTAAGGGCTGTTGGCAGTGAAGTGATTGTATGTCCTACCGATGTGGAACCTGAAGATCCACGTTCTTATTATTCTACTTCAAAAAGACTTGCTGAAGAAACCCCGAATTCATGGTATGTGAACCAGTACGATAATCTTGCTAATCGCCAGGCACATTACGAAACCACAGGACCTGAGATCTGGAAACAAACCGATGGGAAAGTTACCCATTTTGTAGTGGGAGTAGGAACTGGAGGAACGATCTCTGGCGTTGGAAAATATTTAAAGGAGCAGAATCCGAATATTAAAGTTTGGGGAATTGATACGTATGGTTCAGTCTTCAAAAAATATCACGAGACTGGAATTTTCGACGAAAAAGAGATCTATCCATACGTAACTGAAGGAATTGGCGAAGATATCCTGCCAAAAAATGTAGATTTTGATGTCATAGATGGATTCACAAAAGTGACCGACAAGGATGCGGCTGTTTATACACAAAAACTTTCTAAGGAAGAAGGATTCTTTTTAGGCAATAGTGCGGGAGCTGCTGCAAAGGGCTTACTTCAGCTAAAGGAACATTTCAAAAAAGATGATGTGGTAGTAGTGTTATTCCATGACCACGGAAGCAGGTATGTTGGAAAAATGTACAATGATGACTGGATGAGGAAGATGGGTTATATTGAGTAAATACCCTAATTGATCTGGTCCTTATAGTTTAATTAAATTCAAATTATATGGTAAAGAACTATTGGTTATTCACCAGCTTATTTTTTTTAATGACGTTTTGTGTAAATGCACAAAACGAGAAAAAGGAATCTTCAGACCTGGAGGTTTCTTTAAAACTTATTAATCCTACCCGTGAGATCAATGATGGCGAGACCCGCGTTCAGGTTAAAGGAGGTGAACCACCTTACGATTACAAATGGAGTAAGCAAAGTGTTGCTCTGGATTCAAATAAGGCAAAAGGCCTAATAGAAGGCCTCGATTACTCTGTTACAGTTACAGATTCTAAAGGAGCATCAGTTAAAAAGGATTTCAATATTACGGCGAAATCCATCACCGAAATCTTTAATAGTAAAGTTCAGCCTGCGGTAGATTTCTTAGGAGGAATTCTTTTCTGGGATCCTTTTGCAGCCGTAGGTATTTACGACCCGGTAGTTTATACAGAGCAAAAAGAAATTCCTGTTCCTAGCTGGGATGCTACTACCAAGGATATATATAGTCTTAAAAAATGGCTGGTAAAGGAAGGAGCTTCGGTTAAAGAAGGTGATAAAATAGCCATTGTTCAAACAGATAAAGGTGAAGAAACCGAGGTTTTTTCAGATGCCTCCGGAAAAGTAACTTACCTGGTTCCGGAAGGAGGAGAGATTTTTAATCCCAACGATAAAGAAGATGTTATTGAGCAAAATGCTCATATGATTGCAAAGGTTAAATATGATGATCCTCAACCTTTACATCATCCAAATGGGGAGGTTAGGGAAAATTCAATTCCATTTATTGTAATATGGTTAATACTGGGGAGTATCTTCTTTACTCTTCGGTTAGGATTTGTAAATATTCGTGGTTTCAAACATTCATTAGAGCTTGCAAAGGGAAAATTTGATAATCCTGATGCTCCCGGAACCATTACGCACTTCCAGGCAATGGCCACGGCTGTTTCTGCAACTGTTGGCCTGGGTAATATTGCCGGAGTTGCAGTTGCGATTTCCCTGGGAGGAGCAGGCGCAACCTTCTGGATGTTCACTGCTGGATTCTTCGCGATGTCTCTTAAGTTTACAGAATGTACGCTAGGGGTTAAGTATCGTAAGATCCATGAAGACGGACGAATTTTCGGTGGACCAATGAACTACCTTCGTTATGGTCTTGAGAAAAGGAATATGAAAGGCCTGGGTAAATTTCTTGCCGGCTTATTTGCGGTTTTAGGAATCGGGGCTTCTTTTGGAGGAGGAAATATGATACAGTCTAACCAGGCTTTTAAAATTGTATCTGAACAGCTTCCGTTTTTACAGGGTTATGGTTTCTGGTTTGGTATTGGTTTCGCACTTCTTGTTGGAGTGGTTATTCTTGGAGGTATCAATAGTATAGCCAGAGTGACAAGTAAGGTGGTGCCAGTTATGGCGATTATTTATATACTTGGTTGTGCAGTGGTTATTGGAGTAAATTTTGAAAATATTGGGGGCGCTTTTTCTGCAATTTTCAATGGTGCTTTATCTGCCAGTGCCATGAAAGGTGGATTTATCGGTGTCCTTATCATTGGTTTGCAAAGGGCTGCCTTCTCAAGTGAAGCCGGAGTTGGTTCTGCCGCGATCGCCCATAGTGCAACCAAAACTGAAAATCCAATCGCAGATGGATTTACCTCCCTGGTTGAGCCGTTTATTGATACTATGGTGGTTTGTACGATGACTGCATTGGTATTAATATTCACTGGGATGCATGAAGTTGAAGGTGGTATGCAAGGAGTAGAACTAACAGCAGATGCCTTTGGAAGTGTGATCTCCTGGTTTCCTGCTATACTCGCATTAGCCGTATTTCTATTTGCATTTTCCACGATGGTCTCCTGGTCGTACTATGGAATGAGATCCTGGACCTACCTGTTTGGACAAAGCAAAAAGTCTGAGATCATTTACAAGGTATTGTTTCTACTATTTGTAGTTGTAGGTGCCTCGGTAAGCCTTGGTGCTGTTTTAAGTTTTTCAGATATGATGATCCTGGCAATGTCTTTCCCTAATATTATAGGGCTTTATATAATGTCTTCTGAAGTAAGGGGAGATATGAAAACTTACTGGAGCAAATTGAAGAACGGGGAACTGTTTATTAATCCAAAATTCAGAAAAGAAGAAGCTTAGATAATAAATATAAATCAAAATAAGAGAGCTCTGCCATTGTTTGGTGGAGCTTTTTTATGCTAAGAAAAGGCTAAACTCAAAGCTTTTATTTCAGAATAACTTCAAATATTCTATTTTCAGGGCTCAAATGATAATTATGAAAAAAATCTACTTTCTCTTTTTAAGCTTAATTCTATTCTCCTGTAGTTCAACTTTAGACGTTCAGGACAATCAGGAACCGGAAGATCCTAAATTTTCTTATCTCGCATTAGGTGATTCCTACACTATTGGTGAAAGTGTCATGGAGACAGAACGCTGGCCGGTTCAACTTGCTGAACAATTACGTGAAAGAGGTTATAAGATGGCAGCTCCAAAGATCATTGCCAAAACGGGATGGACCACGGAAGATCTTTTAAGAGGTATGGAAAGCGAATTGAATATTCAGAGAGATTTTGATATTGTCTCCATTCTTATTGGAGTGAATAATCAATATCAGGGAAAGCCGATAACTGAATATGAAGATGACCTTAGAACTATCTTCAATAAAGCGGTGAATCATTCTAAAACCATGGAAAAAGGAGTTTTTGCAGTAAGCATTCCAGATTATGGATACACTCCGTTTGGCTCTGCAAACCAGGAAAGGATTAGTGCAGAGATCGATAGATTTAACGAGGTTTTCAAAAGGGTAGCAGATGAATTCAATGTTCCTTTTTATAATATTACTCCAATCTCCAGAGACGCGAAAAACAATCCTGATCTGGTAGCGAGTGATGGCCTGCATCCTAGTGGTTTAATGTATCAATACTGGGTAGACCAGATCGTGAATCAGGTGGCCGAAAAATTACCATAATTTATTTTTTATCGTCTAATTTTCAATTGGTTAAAT
The DNA here is from genome assembly GCF_031344135.1 of Christiangramia sediminicola. NCBI lineage: Bacteria > Pseudomonadati > Bacteroidota > Flavobacteriia > Flavobacteriales > Flavobacteriaceae > Christiangramia > Christiangramia sediminicola. The sequence continues at coordinate 539,743 of NZ_JAVJIU010000003.1, read as the reverse complement.
TGATACATTAGATGAGTGAAAGAAGAATTTTTATATCATCTCTGGAAGTTTCAGAAATTTGAATCGGAGTTAATTTTAACCACCGGAAATGAACCTTTAAAAATCCTGAATCCAGGATCGCAGAATGATCTGTCGGGTCCAGATTTCTTCAATGCTAAAATTCAAATAGGCGATCAATTATGGGCTGGAAATGTGGAAATGCATTTGAAGTCTTCGGACTGGTATTTTCATAATCACGAAACAGATTCTTCTTATGATAATGTAATTCTCCACGTAGTTTGGGAACATGATGTTGAAGTGTATCGAAAGGATAATTCTGAAATTCCCTGCCTTGAACTAAAAAATAGGGTGCCGGAGGAATTGTTGAACCAGTATAAAAATCTACTCGAAAAAGATCATTTAAAGATAAATTGTGAGAATGATTTTGCTCTATTTTCAACTTTCCAGGTAGATCATTGGCTTGAAAGATTATATTTTGAAAGACTTGAGAGAAAATCTGATGAGATATTTCAGTTACTAAAGAAAACCGGGAATAATTGGGATGCGGTTCTTTTTATCATGCTGGCTAAAAGCTTTGGCTCAAAGATAAATGCTGAGTCGTTTGCCAACATGGCAACGAATATCGATTTTAAAATAATTCAGAAATTATCTCATGATCAATTTGCTCTCGAAGCTTTGCTTTTAGGGCAAGCAGGATTAATAAAGGCTACTGATAAATATGGAGCTGAACTGCAAACAGCATATGACTTCTTACGACATAAATATTCACTTGAAAAAAGTTTCATTGATCAACCTAGATTCTTCAGATTACGTCCTGATAATTTCCCTACGATAAGATTAGCTCAGTTAGCTGCTCTATTTTCTACACGAAAACAATTGTTTTCAGATCTTATGCAGGCTTCTTATCTGGAAGAAATAAGAGAAATTTTAGTAGTGAATATGTCAGATTACTGGAAGACTCATTATAATTTCAGTAAAAGTCATAAAGCAAGACCAAAGTGTCTAAGCAAATCATTTATAGATCTGCTGGTAATCAATTGTATAGTTCCCATTAAGCATTGCTATTATAAATTTATCGGTGAAGATAATGAGGAGGAGATCTTCCAGCTTATAAGTTCTGTTAGGCCTGAAAAGAATTCGATAGTAAATTTGTTTGAAGAACTTAAGCCCGAAATAGCTTCAAACGCAATGGATTCACAAGCCTTATTGCAGTTGAAAAATGAATATTGTAATTTGAATAAATGTTTACAATGTGAATTGGGAGCATCTTTATTGAGGAAGTCTCCCAAATACATTTAAATTTGCTGCATGACTACGCTTGTTTCTAACATTAGGTATCACCTGGAAAAGCATGGATTTTATGTTTCCACCCGTCTTGCTGATAAGCTGGGGATGCGTGCAAAGAATGTAAGGCTATTCTTCATTTATGCTTCATTCTTTACGATGGGAGCAGGTTTTGTAGTATATCTTACGCTGGCTTTCTGGCTGAAATTAAAAGACCTTATTTATACTAAGAGAACATCGGTATTCGATCTATGAGAAAACTGCTGGATTCAAGAATAAAACTGGCTGTTGCCTTAATTATCCTGGTCTTTTTCACCGGTGTGGTTGGTTTCCGTTTCCTTTATGATTATACCTGGGTAGATGCTTTGTATATGACCATCATTACGGTGAGTACTGTGGGATATGGTGAAGTTCAGCCTATGGGACCTTATGGAAAGCTCTTTACTTCAGTATTTATTATTTCGGGACTTTTTATATTTGGTTTCGGACTTTCTACGATCACAGAACACATTTTGAATAAAAATAATATTGGTAATCTAAAGCGGAATAAAATGAGAAAAAGAATTGATTCCTTGAAGGATCATGTCATCGTTTGCGGTTATGGTCAGAATGGAAAAATGGCTGTTCAGAAACTGGTAGATTACCGAAAGAACTTTGTGATCATAGACGAGAATGAAGAAGTATTTCAGGGAATCGAAAATGATGATAATCTCAATTATATTGTTGGGAACGCTACGGAAGATGAGATCCTGGAATCTGCCGGAGTAGATAAAGCTTCTACATTGATCTGTGCTTTGCCGAGAGATGCTGATAATTTGTTCATAGTTCTTTCTGCAAGACAATTGAAGAAGGATCTGAAGATCATTAGCAGGGCAACCGAAGAAAATAGCTACAAAAAGTTAAAATTAGCTGGCGCAGATAATGTGATTATGCCAGATAGAATTGGGGGTAGTCATATGGCTTCTCTAGTGGTCGTACCAGACCTCGTTGAGTTCCTCGATAATTTGTCAGTTTCTGGAGAGCAGGACAGTATAAATGTAGAGCAAATTTCCTTTTCAAAGATATGCTCAGATGGGATTGAAAAAACGATCGCAGAGACCGATATTCGTAAGAAAACGGGTTGTTCAATAATTGGATATAAATCACCTTCAGGAGCTTACGTGGTAAATCCTGAACCTTCCCTGAAATTGGAGAAGGAATCAAAACTTATAATGATTGGAAGACCGGAGCAAATTGAAAGCCTAAAAAAGTATTATTCCGTCTGAAAATTTCTGCTATAAACCCGGTCTGAGGATTTATATTTTTTTTAACAAGAAATTCACAATTTAACGGGTAAAAGTTTGAAATAGACTAATTTTTTAGCATATTCACCCGCTGAAAATTTAACTTCAAATAAATAACAGAAATTCTATATGAGAAAGTACTTACTTTCAATGTTCTTTTTATTTTCAATTTTTGGATTGTCTGCACAAGAACTAGACGTTAAGGCCAAAGTCGGTAATCCTTCAAAAGTGATTAATAATGGGTTCATCGAACTGGATGTAACGGGAGGAACACCTCCTTACCAATACAAATGGTCTAACCAGGCAACTAGCCTAGAATCCAACAGAACAGAAGGTCTAACAGAAGGAATTCCATACAGCGTTGTTGTTACAGATAGCGAAGGGAATTCGGTAGAAAAAGAGTTTCAGGTAGACGCCGAAGCGATCACTGAGCACTTTAACGGGACATTCGCTCCTATAGTTGAAAGCATGGGTAATGTTCTATTCTGGGATCCATTTTCAGCAATAGGAATTTACGATCCAGTAGTTTACGCAGATCTTAAGAGAGTGGAAGCTCCGGAATGGGATCCACAGGAAACATCAAAGTTCATTTTAAAAGATTGGAAAGTAGCAGAAGGAGATCACGTGAATACGGGAGATCCAATTGCAACTGTTTCAAAGAACGGTCAGGATATCACGGCATATGCGAATGCTGATGGTAACTTAAAACACTTTCTTGATGAAGGAGAAGTTATTTATAACTCAGAAAATAAGCAACATGTAATTGAGCAGGGAGCGCAATATTTTGCGAGCATCACTTATGATGAGCCAATCGCTCTTTTACATCCAAACGGAGATCCTCAACAAAAGAATATTCCATTTATCGTAGTGTGGCTTGTGTTAGGAGCATTATTCTTTACTATCCGTTTAGGATTTATCAATATTAGAGGTTTCAAGCATTCTCTTGAACTTGCAAAAGGTAAGTATGATGATCCAAATGCACCAGGTCAGGTAACTCACTTCCAGGCGCTGGCTACAGCAGTTTCAGGAACAGTTGGTCTTGGTAACATTGCCGGGGTTGCAGTAGCGATCTCTCTAGGTGGTGCCGGAGCAACCATGTGGATGATCCTTGCTGGTCTTCTAGGGATGTCTTCTAAATTCGTGGAATGTACACTTGGTGTAAAATATAGATTTATAAATTCTGAAGGTCGTGTATTCGGTGGTCCAATGAACTACCTTAGATATGGTCTTGAAAAAAGAAATAAAAGAGGTCTAGGTAAATTCCTTGCAGCCTTTTTCGCTATCCTGGCGATTGGTGCTTCCTTTGGTGGAGGTAACATGTTTCAGGCTAACCAATCTTTCTCTATTCTAGCTGGAGAGTTCCCAATGCTTGCCGGAAATGGTTTCTGGTTTGGAATTGTGGTGGCTGTTCTAGTTGGTATCGTGATTATTGGTGGAATTAGCAGTATTGCGAAAGTAACCGGAAAGATCGTTCCTATCATGGCAGCGGTTTATGTTCTTGGGGCTCTTATCGTAATTGGTGTGAATATCGAAAATATTGGACCTGCATTTTCAGCGATCTGGGATGGAGCGTTTAGTCCTAGTGCACTTAAAGGTGGAGTTATTGGAGTATTGATTGTTGGATTCCAGCGTGCCGCCTTCTCTAATGAGGCCGGTGTTGGATCTGCTGCAATTGCTCACTCTGCGGCTAAAACTAATCACCCGCCATCTGAAGGATTTGTTGCGCTTCTTGAGCCTTTCATCGATACCGTAGTAGTTTGTACTCTTACTGCATTGGTATTGATCTTTACAGGTATGCACGAAGTTGAAGGTGTTGGTGGTGTTGAACTTACATCTACTGCTTTTGGTAGTGTAATCTCATGGTTCCCATATGTACTTGCAACAGCAGTATTCTTATTCGCATTCTCAACTATGATCTCCTGGTCATACTACGGAATGAGAGCATGGACTTACCTATTTGGTAAGAGCAAGAAGAATGAGATAATCTACAAATGCTTGTTCCTTGTATTCGTAGTAGTGGGAGCATCTGTAAGTTTAGGCGCTGTACTGGACTTTTCAGATATGATGATTCTCGCGATGTCTTTCCCTAACATTATTGGGTTGTACTTTATGATCGGAGAAGTTAGTGATGACCTGAAAGAATACACACACAGGCTTAAAGCAGGTGAATTATTTCACAAACCTGAAAAAGGTAAAAAAGCTGAAGCGGCCTCTTAGGTCACTCTAAATAATGAAATTTTTAAAATCCCATTTTGCGCTTTCCCGAAGTCAGCAAAATGGGATTTTTATTTTATTGCTTCTCATCATTATTCTTCAGTTGTTCATTTTTATAGATTTCACTCCGGAATCTGATTCTGAAAAGATCGATGAGACCGAAATCAATAATTTCAGAAAGCAACTGGATTCGATCAATCAGCTTGCTGAGGTTAGAAAGGATACTATCTATCCTTTCAATCCAAACTACCTTACCGATTTTAAAGCTTACCAGATTGGAATGTCCACATCTGAAATTGACCGTCTTATCGTATATCGCAAGTCTGGCAAATGGATCAATTCCATCGAAGATTTTAAATCTGTCACAAAAGTTCATGATAGCCTTCTGAAAAAGATATCTCCATCTTTCAGATTTCCTGAATGGACTCAGAAAACTAAAAATAAACCTACAGAATTTAAAAAATCAGCTGAAACCGGTTTTATCATATCAGATCTGAATGCGGCTAATTCAGAAGATCTAAAAAAGGTGAATGGTGTAGGGGATGTGCTTTCTGAACGGATCGTGAAATATAGAAATAGTATTGGTGGTTTCAGATCATCCATTCAATTGAAGGATGTTTATGGGCTATCTCCAGAAGTTATTGAAAGAATTGATGAGCAATTCAAGATCATTTCAAAGCCTACAACCTCTTTATTGAATATCAATGACATCAGTGAACAACAGCTTTCAGAAATTCCTTATTTTAACGCAAGAATTGCGAAGGAGATCATTAGTTACCGAAAGCTTCATGAGGGTATTTCGTCTTTTGAAGAATTATCAAAAATCAACCTATTTCCTTACGATAAAATCGATAGAATTAAATTATATTTGGCCGTAGAGTAATTTTTGCGAAAAAATCAACTCGAAATTCATAATAAGATAATCAAGAAATGCCATTTCAGTTTCATGAAAATGGCTAAATACAATATAACATGAGCAGATATTTTACAGAAGAACATGAATTGTTCAGGAAAAGTTTTCAGGAATTTTTGCAGAAAGAGGTTGTGCCGCATATTGATAAATGGGAGGAGACTGGTACTATAGAGCGTTTTATCTGGAAGAAGTTTGGTGAAATGGGATATTTTGGCTTGAACCAGCCAGAGGAATATGGAGGAATGGGAGTGGATCTTTTCTATACAGTGATCTTTCTGGAAGAGCTTCAGAAGATAAATTCAGGGGGATTTGCCGCAGCAATGTGGGCTCATGCTTACCTGGCCATGACTCACTTAAAAGTTGAGGCAAGTCATGATTTAAAAGAAAAATATCTTACCCCAGCGATTGACGGTGATAAGATAGGCTGTCTTTGTATTTCTGAACCCTTTGGAGGTTCAGATGTTGCTGGGATGAAAACAACAGCAATTAAGAAAGGAGATAAGTTCATTATTAATGGCTCCAAAACTTTTATCACCAATGGTGTTTATGCCGACTTTTATGTAGTTGCAGCTAAGACCGATCCTGAAAAAGGAAATAAGGGAATGAGCATGTTTCTGGTTGATAAAGATTTTAAAGGGATCTCTGCAACGAAATTGAATAAATTGGGTTGGAGAGCGTCAGATACTGCAGAGCTTGCGTTTGATAATGTAGAAGTACCAGAAGAATATCTATTAGGTGAAGAAGGTAAAGGCTTTAATTACATAATGCAGCATTTCGCCATGGAAAGATTGATCATGGGTATCAATGCTCATGCAAGATCTGAATTCGCCCTGGAATATGTGATGGGTTATATGAGCGAAAGAGAGGCATTCGGTAAAACTCTCGATAGATTTCAGGCGCTAAGACATTCGCTTGCTGAAATGGTGAGTGAAGTGGAAGTGATCAAGGAATTCAACTATGCTACCTCGCAGAGACTAAATGATGGAGAGTATGTGGTAAAAGAAGCTAGTATGTCCAAACTTCTTGCTACTAAGATCGCCGATGATGTCATGTACAAATGTCTTCAGATGCTTGGAGGTTATGGTTATATGGAAGATTATCCTATGGCCAGAATGTTTAGAGATAGTAGGTTAGGGCCAATTGGTGGTGGAACTTCTGAAATCTTAAAAGAGATCATCGCCAAAATGGTGATCGATAAGAAAGAATATAAGCCTGCAGCTAAGTAAATAGCTGTAGTAATTTATAATTTGAAGCCTCGGAGAAATTCGAGGCTTTATTTTTTCAAACTATTATAGAAAGTGGTCCTGATCTTTGGTCCGTTAATATAGGCTTCTGAAGCAGCCTCATCTGTAATGAATTCACTGGTAAGATTTTCGTCATTGATGATCTCTTTTTCAGATTTTCCTTCTTCGATCGCTTTCATAACATTTGACCTGATCCCTTCCAGCATTTTCGCATATTGTTGATAGTCATCATATGTAGCAAGGTTTCCGTGACCAGGAATAATTTTAGTGTTCTTATTTATAATCGAAAGGCCTGTTTTAGCAGCCGCGATATCTCCGTCAACGCTTCCGCCATTATTAAGATCTATAAATGGAAAGCTACCGTTAAAAAATGTATCTCCGGTGTGTAGAACATTACTTTGAGGCAGGTAGATAAGAGCATCACCGTTTGTATGTGCATTATCAACATGAATCACCATGATATCGTTGCCGTTGATGTGTAAGTTTAAATTTTCGGAAAAAGTAACAACGGGCAAACCACTTACTCGGCTGGTGTCAGACTTCAATTTTTTTCTAACGTTCTCATGCGCAAGTATCATCGCCCCATGTTCCTGGAAATTTTCATTCCCACCAGTATGATCACCGTGATGATGTGTATTCACAAGATACTTGACTGGCTTATTACTAAGGTTACTTATTGCATTCATGATCTTTTCGCTTAATCCGGCAAACTGATCATCTATCATAAATACTCCGTCTTCGCCTGTTAGAATACCTATATTGCCACCTGCTCCTTTCAACATTGATACGCTATCACTAACCGGAACAATTTCAATTTCAACCTCACTAAAATCCTGGAATGCAAAAAGTGAAGTAGTTGAAAATAGCAGCAATATGATGGCGGTAATTGAATTTTTCATGTGTTGTAGATTTTTGCTTCAAGTTACACAAAATTAGAGCTGTAAGTCAAAATTTAATAATTTAGTAAATAAATAATAAAAAGATTGGGTGTTATTAGAAATGCATTATCTTTGCAGCCGATTCCAAAAGAAGGGAGGTGATGACACTATGTTAATTATACCAGTTAAAGACGGAGAAAATATAGATAGAGCTCTTAAGCGTTTTAAGCGTAAGTTCGACAAAACAGGAACTATGCGTCAGCTAAGAGATCGTCAGCATTTTACAAAACCTTCTGTAGAGCGTAGAGCTCAAATTCAGAAAGCTGAATATATCCAGCACCTGAGAGACGCAGAAGATATCTAGTAAATTGTTACATATCTTATAAAGAAAACCACCGATTTGTTCGGTGGTTTTAAATTTATATCCGTGAAAATTAAATACTTGTTAACACGAAAACGTTTTCGTCTATGTGATTCTTTTTTTAAGCTTCGAAATATTTCAATTTTTCATAATTTGAACGAAACCCCTTAATATTTAATTATGAAAAAACTTAACCTTTGCGCTGTTCTAGCGATTTCTATGCTTTTCTTCAATTCCTGTCAACAGGAAGAAATTAATTCTGAAGATATTCGGCCGCAAAAAAAATCAAATCAAAATTCAAAATCTGCTAATCCAACTAAGGCCCAGGTAGGGAGCAAGGTGATGATGCAAGCTTTTTACTGGGATGTGCCCGCTGGCGGAACTTGGTGGGAAACAATCGAAGACAAGATCCCGGCATGGAGTAATTCTGGGATCGATGCTATCTGGATTCCACCTGCTTCAAAGGCTCAGAATGGACCTTTCTCTATGGGTTATGATCCCTTTGATTATTATGACTTCGGAAACTATAATCAGATGGGTTCTACGGAAACAAGGTTTGGTTCAAAAAGCGAATTGCAGTCCATGATCTCTACTGCACATAATAATAATATTAGTGTTATAGCTGACATTGTAATCAATCATAATAGTGGTGGAGCTCTGGAAACCAATCCATATTCTGGAACTTCAACCTATACAGATTATGACCCGGCTTCTGGTCTCTTTTTGAGATCGGCGACGGATTTTCACCCAAATGATTATCATAGTAGTGATTCTGGAGCTTTTGGAGGATTTGCTGATCTATGTCACGATAAAAGCTATGTTCAGGACTGGCTATGGAATAAATCTAATTCCGTAGCAAAGTACTACAAGAATAACATGGGATTTGATGGTTGGAGATTTGATTATGTAAAAGGATTCTCTCCATGGGTAGTAGATAGTTGGACAAATGCTGTTGGTGGGTTTGCCGTAGGTGAATACTGGGATGGCAATGCTGCAACCCTAGAATGGTGGGTGAATGAATCTGGAGCATCAGCTTTCGATTTTGCTTGTTATTATAGAATGAAAGATGCTTTTGAAGGAAATGATCTAACAAAACTTCAGGGTGATATGCTTTGGAAACGTAAGCCGATGAAAGCTGTGACCTTTGTAACAAATCATGATACCGATGAGATATATAGCGGTAAAATGTTAGCATACGCTTATATCATGACACATGAAGGTTATCCAACTGTTTTCTATCAAGATTATGAAGAATGGTTAGATAAGGATAAAATGAATAATCTAATTTGGATACATAATAATAAGGCAGGTGGATCTACAAATATCCTGCACGCAGATCAGGATGAATATGTTGCCAGAAGAAATGGAGCGCCAGGTCTTATTGTTTATTTAAATGATAGCAATAACAGATTGGAGAGATGGGTGTCAACGAACTGGTATAACCAGACTATTAAAGATTATACTGGGAATTCTAACTGGCAACCAACAACTCAGGGAGATGGTTGGGTTAAAATAGAGGTGCCTGCTAATTCCTATTCCATCTGGTCTACCTTATAGATTTGATTTTAAATTTTATCGAACTGTTGATAGATTTAAGTTTAGTAACTTTGTCTATCAACAGTTTTTTTATGCCCTTTTCTGCCTTCTTGGACTATTTGCAACTTGAGAAAAAATACTCGGTTCATACCACTACCGCTTACGAGGCAGACCTTAAAGTTTTTCAGGAATTTATAAGTTCTACTTTTAATCAGGAAACGATAGCCAATGTCAATTATCAGCAGGTGAGGAGCTGGATCGTTGAACTGTCTGAATCCGGAATCGCGAATAGAACCATCAATAGAAAAATTTCTTCATTAAAAGCTTATTACCGTTTCTTATTGAAAACAGAGCAAATCGAGTATTCGCCTCTTACCAAACATAAAGCCTTAAAGACGCCTAAGAAGATTCAAATTCCATTTTCGGAGCAGGAGATAGTGAATGTTCTTGAACGAATAGATGATTCCAATTTCGAAGGTTTAAGGGATAGGTTTATTGTTGAGTTGTTTTATTCTACCGGAATACGAAGAATCGAATTGATTAATATAAAGACGACAGATCTTGACCTTGATGGGGGAGTTTTGAAGGTTTTAGGGAAAAGAAATAAGGAGCGATATATCCCTTTGATTTCCTCAGTAAAGGAAACGGCTAAGAAATACCTGAAAGAACGAGATGCAAATGGTTTATTTAGTGTTTCAGATCAACTTTTTTTGACTTCACGAGGAGATAAAATCTATGAAAGTTTTGTTTATAGAATTATAAATAATTATTTTAGTGAGGTGTCTGGCAAATTAAAGAAGAGTCCGCATATTTTGCGACATTCGTTTGCCACTCATTTATTGAACCAGGGCGCTAATCTAAATGCGGTAAAAGAATTATTGGGTCACTCCAGTTTGGCAGCGACTCAAGTCTACACTCACAACAGCATTGCAGAATTGAGCAAAATACACAAGAACGCTCATCCCCGGAACAATAAGAATTAACTTAACCTTATTTGTTTAATTAAATTCTACTGGATATGAAAATGAATCTGCAGTCTGTGAACTTCAATGCCGATCAAAAATTAATTGACTTCACTCAGAAAAAACTTGACAAACTGGATACCTATTTCGATAAGATTATTCATGCTGACGTCTATTTCAAAGTTCAGAATACAAGTGGGAAGGAAAATAAGATCACAGAAATTCTACTTAGTGTTCCTGGTGATGATATTATGGTCAAGAAGACCTGCAATAAGTTTGAAGCCTGTGTAGATGAATGTGTTAGTTCATTGCAAAGACAGCTCATCAAGAAGAAGGAAAAAATGAGTGCTCATGTTTAGCTAATTTTTTTCAAAATTATTTTTTGATAAAGGAATAATTTATATACATTTGCAGTCCGTTAGAAATAGCGGACTTTTTTATGCTGAAAAAGCAGCGTAAAATGCCGATGTAGCTCAGCTGGCTAGAGCAGCTGATTTGTAATCAGCAGGTCGTGGGTTCGAGTCCCTCCATCGGCTCTTGAAATACTGGAATTACCGAAGTTTCGAAGAAATTTTAAAATGTAAATCATTAGGATTTAAAAGCTTATAATTTTTCTTTAGAAATTTTAAAAAAATGCTTTGGATGGTGCTTCAAATTTGCTTTAATTTGCAGCCGTTTTAAAAACCATCAGAAGCTTAGCTGTTTCAGCTACGGTTCTATGAAATAGTGGTAAAATTGGGGAGATACTCAAGCGGCCAACGAGGGCAGACTGTAAATCTGCTGACTACGTCTTCGCAGGTTCGAATCCTGCTCTCCCCACAAAGATTTTAAATTAAGTTGATGTCAAAAACTTGCTTTTGTGAATCAATAAATTTAAAATGTGTGTTCGGGGCCACCCGAACGAATCATCGAGCAAAGCGAGATAATTCAAAGATTTTGATCTGAAATGGTAATGCGGGAGTAGCTCAGTTGGTAGAGCGTCAGCCTTCCAAGCTGAATGTCGCCGGTTCGAACCCGGTCTCCCGCTCTAAATTAATTGAATCAGGATATCCCCCGGTTATCAAAATAGATTAGAAATTAAAGGTTTTCGTGCCTTTCGATTTCTTTTTCTGTTCTGTAAAATATCCAAAATGGGTTATATCGGCAATGTTACCTCAATCCTGATCTTATCCATAAACCCCTTGTAGGTTTATGGTTATTGCTGTTTAAAACAGTCAATTGTCTGGCCGACGTAGCTCAGGGGTAGAGCGTTTCCTTGGTAAGGAAGAGGTCACGGGTTCAATTCCCGTCGTTGGCTCTAGTTTTGTATAAAATTGAACACTAATATATAACTAAGATTAAATAAGTATTAATTATGGCAAAGGAAACTTATGATCGTTCCAAACCGCACCTAAATATTGGTACAATTGGACACGTAGATCACGGAAAAACTACTTTAACAGCAGCAATTACTAAGGTAATGGCTGATGCTGGATATTCTGAAGCAAGAGCATTTGATCAAATTGACAACGCTCCTGAAGAAAAAGACAGAGGTATTACAATTAACTCTTCTCACGTTGAGTATTCAACAGAAAAGCGTCACTATGCACACGTTGACTGTCCAGGTCACGCCGATTATGTAAAGAACATGGTAACTGGTGCTGCTCAGATGGACGGTGCTATTCTTGTTGTTGCTGCGACTGATGGTCCTATGCCTCAAACTCGTGAGCACATCCTTCTTGGACGTCAGGTTGGTATTCCAAGAATCGTTGTATTCTTAAACAAAGTTGACCTTGTTGATGATGAGGAGCTTCTTGAGCTAGTTGAAATGGAAGTAAGAGATCTTCTTTCTTTCTACGAGTATGATGGTGATAACGGTCCTGTAATTTCAGGTTCTGCACTTGGAGCTTTAGAAGGAGATGAGAAATGGTCTAAGACTGTTCTTGATCTTATGGAAGCAGTAGATAGTTGGATTGAACTTCCTCAGCGTGATGTTGATAAGCCTTTCTTGATGCCTATCGAAGACGTATTCTCTATTACTGGTCGTGGTACTGTTGCAACTGGACGTATCGAAACTGGTGTTGCTAACACTGGAGATCCAGTAGAGATTATCGGTATGGGAGCTGGAAAACTTACTTCTACTATTACTGGAGTTGAGATGTTCCGTAAAATCCTTGATAGAGGTGAAGCTGGTGATAACGTTGGTATCCTTCTAAGAGGTATTGAAAAGACTCAGATCTCTAGAGGTATGGTAATTACTAAGCCTGGATCTGTAACTCCTCACGCTAAATTTAAAGCAGAGGTTTATATCCTTAAGAAAGAAGAAGGTGGACGTCACACTCCATTTCATAACAATTACCGTCCTCAGTTTTACGTACGTACAACTGACGTAACAGGAACAATTAACCTTCCTGATGGTGTAGAAATGGTAATGCCTGGTGATAACCTTACTATTACAGTAGAGCTTATCCAGCCAATTGCAATGAATGTTGGTCTACGTTTCGCTATCCGTGAAGGTGGTAGAACTGTAGGTGCTGGTCAGGTAACTGAAATTCTAGACTAAGAATTATCTTAATATAAAAAGGTATCCCGTGACAAGCGGGATACCTTCACTTATATTTACGGGTTTAGCTCAGTTGGTAGAGCACTGGTCTCCAAAACCAGGTGTCGGGAGTTCGAGCCTCTCAACCCGTGCAAATATCTTTTTATAAAATGGCAGGAATTGTTAATTACATATCAGAATCATATAACGAGTTAAAAAACCACGTTACCTGGACAAGCTGGTCTGAAGCTCAAAGGCTAACAGTGATTGTTGCGGCATTCTCGATTATTTTTTCATTAGCGATTTGGGGTATTGATACGCTTTTTAGTGGAGCTATTGAGCAGTACTTCGAATGGGTTAAATCATAATTAAGATAGCTATGGCAGAAGCAAAAGAGAAAAAGTGGTATGTGGTTCGTGCCGTAAGCGGACAGGAAAATAAAGTAAAGGACTACATAGAGAAAGAGATTTCTCATTTAGGACTTGAAGATTCTGTAGATCAGGTTCTTGTTCCTACTGAAAAAGTAATTCAGATACGTAACGGAAAAAAAGTCAACAAAGAACGAGTTTACTTTCCAGGTTATGTAATGATTCAGGCTAATATTGGAGGAGAAATTCCTCACATTATAAAAGGGATTAATGGAGTTATTGGATTTCTAGGTGAAACTAAAGGAGGAGATCCTGTGCCACTTAGAAAGTCTGAAGTGAACAGAATGCTAGGGAAGGTTGATGAACTTTCTGTTAAAGCAGATAATGTGGCAATTCCATTTACGATAGGAGAGACTATTAAAGTTATTGACGGACCGTTCAATGGATTTAATGGTACTGTAGAAAAGATTAATGAAGAAAAGCGTAAGCTGGAAGTAATGGTAAAGATTTTCGGAAGAAAGACACCATTAGAGCTAAGCTACATGCAAGTAGAAAAAGTATAAAAATAACTGTTACATATTTTTTGATTGTTTTTTAAGCTTCCACTCAACAAACGATCATTTAAAAATTTGAAAAATGGCAAAAGAAGTAAGTAAAGTTGTAAAACTACAAGTTCGCGGAGGTGCTGCTAACCCATCACCACCAGTTGGACCTGCTTTAGGTGCTGCCGGAGTTAACATCATGGAATTCTGTAAGCAATTCAATGGTCGTACTCAGGATAAGCAAGGAAAGGTACTTCCAGTTGCAATTACTGTATATTCAGACAAGTCTTTTGATTTTGTAATCAAGACTCCACCTGCAGCAGTACAATTGATGGAAGCGGCTAAGACTAAAAAAGGTTCTGGTGAGCCGAACAGAAAAAAAGTAGCTAGTGTTTCTTGGGATCAGGTTAAAGCGATTGCAGAAGACAAGATGCAGGATCTTAATGCATTTACTGTAGAGTCTGCAATGAAAATGGTTGCCGGAACAGCTCGTTCGATGGGAATAACTGTAAAAGGTGATGCACCGTTTTAATCCAAAAAGAAATTAAGAAATGGCAAAATTAACTAAAAAGCAAAAAGAAGCTCAGTCTAAGATTGAGAACGGCAAAACTTATACAGTTGCCGAAGCTTCAGCTTTGATAAAAGAAGTTACCAACGCAAATTTTGATGCTTCTGTGGATTTAGCGGTTCGTTTGAACGTAGATCCTAGAAAAGCAAATCAAATGGTAAGAGGAGTTGTAACACTTCCTCATGGAACTGGTAAAGACGTTAAAGTTTTGGCTCTTGTTACTCCAGATAAGGAAGAAGAAGCTAAAGAAGCCGGTGCCGATTACGTTGGATTAGATGAATACCTTGATAAAATCAAAGGCGGATGGACAGATGTTGATGTGATCATCACTATGCCTAGCGTTATGGGTAAACTTGGACCACTAGGACGTGTTCTAGGACCAAGAGGTTTAATGCCTAACCCTAAAACCGGTACAGTAACTATGGATATCGCTAAAGCGGTTTCTGATGTGAAAGCTGGTAAAATTGACTTTAAGGTAGATAAGCACGGAATTGTGCACGCTGGAGTTGGAAAAGCATCTTTCGATGCTGAGAAAATTGCAGGTAACGCAAGAGAATTATTAACTACGCTGGTAAAATTGAAGCCTCAGGCAGCAAAAGGTGTTTACATTAAGAGTATTTACATGTCAAGCACAATGAGCCCGAGTGTAGCAATAGATACTAAAAGGTTTACTGAGCAATAATTTAAGATTATGACAAGAGAAGAAAAATCAAAAGTTATAGAAGATTTAACTGCCCAGTTAGCCGATACTCAAACTATCTATCTAGCTGATATTTCTGGCCTTGACGCTGGAAGCACTTCTAACTTACGTAGAGCTTGTTTTAAAGCAAACGTAAAGTTATCGGTAGTTAAAAATACATTGCTTGCAAAAGCTATGGAAGCAGCTGAAAAAGATTTCGGTGAACTTCCAACAGTTTTAAAAGGCAATACCTCAATCATGCTTTCTGAAACCGGAAATGCTCCGGCGAAAGTAATTAAGGAATTTAGAAAGAAATCTGAGAAACCTCTACTTAAAGGAGCTTTTGTAGAAGAAGCTATTTATGTAGGTGATGACTATCTTGAAACGCTTGTTAACATCAAGTCTAAAGAAGAAGTTATCGGGGATATCGTTGGATTACTTCAATCTCCTGCTAAGAATGTTGTTTCTGCACTTAAATCAGGTGGCGGAAAACTTGCAGGAATCCTTAAAACCCTTTCAGAAAAAGAGGGATAATATAGTACGCACTTTTTAACAATTATAAATTAAAGAACTTTTTAAAAACGATAGAAAATGGCAGATTTAAAAGATTTCGCAGAACAATTAGTTAATCTTACTGTAAAAGAAGTAAACGAATTAGCTGATATTTTAAAAGAAGAATATGGTATAGAACCTGCTGCTGCTGCAGTAGCTGTTGCTGGCGGTGCTGCTGGTGGTGGTGAAGAAGCTGAAGAGCAAACTGAATTCGACGTAATTCTTACTGCTCCAGGTGGATCTAAGTTAGCTGTAGTTAAACTTGTAAAAGAACTTACAGGACTAGGTCTTAAAGATGCTAAAGAATTAGTTGATGGTGCTCCAAAACCAGTAAAAGAAGGAGTAGCAAAAGACGAAGCAGAAGCTCTTAAAAAGCAATTAGAAGAAGCAGGAGCTGAGGTTGAGCTTAAATAAGCTTAACACAAGCAATATTATTTAGGTTTAGACCTCAGGAATTACTCCTGGAGGTCTAAACCATTTTGCGTATATAGAACCGAACGTTTAAAAAGCGCAGTTTTTTTTATATAAATTATAATCCCGTCCATTGATGTTAGCAAAGCAAACTGAAAGATTGAGTTTCTCTTCTGTTAAGAATAAGCCTGCTTATCCGGACTTTCTGGATCTGCAGATTAAGTCTTTTCAGGACTTCTTTCAATTAGAGACAAAATCAGAAGAGCGGGGAAATGAAGGTCTTTACAACACCTTCCTAGAAAACTTCCCCATTACGGACACCCGTAATCAATTTGTACTAGAATTCTTAGATTATTTTGTGGACCCACCGAGATACTCCATCCAGGAATGTATCGAACGTGGATTGACCTACAGTGTACCTCTTAAGGCTAGACTTAAGTTATACTGTACCGACCCTGAACACGAAGATTTTGAAACCATCGTACAGGACGTATACTTGGGAACTATCCCTTATATGACACCTAGCGGAACTTTCTGCATCAACGGTGCCGAGCGAGTAGTAGTTTCTCAGCTACACCGTTCACCTGGGGTTTTCTTTGGACAGTCTTTCCATGCAAATGGAACAAAATTATATTCTGCCCGTGTAATTCCTTTCAAAGGATCATGGATTGAATTTGCTACCGATATTAACAGCGTAATGTACGCTTATATCGATCGTAAGAAAAAATTACCTGTTACTACTCTTTTCCGTGCTATCGGTTTTGAGCGTGA
This sequence comes from Christiangramia sediminicola, assembly GCF_031344135.1. Taxonomy (NCBI): domain Bacteria; kingdom Pseudomonadati; phylum Bacteroidota; class Flavobacteriia; order Flavobacteriales; family Flavobacteriaceae; genus Christiangramia; species Christiangramia sediminicola. Next base: position 522,656 of record NZ_JAVJIU010000003.1, on the reverse strand, counting down.
TAAGGATATCCTGGAGATCTTTGACCTTGCTGAAGAGGTTAAAGTTTCTAAGACAGGACTAAAAAAGTACCTAGGTCGTAAACTTGCGGCAAGAGTGCTTAATACATGGTATGAAGATTTCGTAGATGAAGATACTGGAGAAGTTGTTTCTATCGAGCGTAACGAGATCGTTCTAGACCGTGATACTGAACTTGAAAAAGATCATATAGAAGAGATCCTTGAAACGGGAAGTAAAACTATCCTTCTTCATAAGGAAGATAACCAGACCGGTGACTACGCGATCATTCATAATACACTTCAAAAAGATCCTACCAACTCTGAAAAAGAAGCGGTAGAACATATTTACCGTCAGCTTCGTAATGCTGAACCGCCAGATGAGGAAACAGCTCGTGGAATTATAGACAAGCTTTTCTTCTCAGATCAGCGTTACAGCCTTGGAGAAGTTGGTAGATATAGAATGAACAAAAAACTTGGTCTTGATGTAGAGATGGATAAGCAAGTGCTTACCAAGCTTGATATCATTACCATTGTTAAATATTTAATTGAGCTTATTAACTCTAAAGCTGAGATCGATGATATTGATCACTTATCTAACCGTCGTGTTAGAACTGTAGGTGAGCAGTTGTCTCAGCAATTCGGTGTTGGTCTTGCACGTATGGCAAGAACAATCCGTGAGAGAATGAACGTTCGTGATAACGAAGTGTTTACTCCTATCGACTTGATCAACGCGAAGACATTATCTTCTGTGATCAATTCTTTCTTTGGAACAAACCAGTTATCTCAGTTCATGGACCAGACCAACCCTCTTGCAGAGATTACGCATAAGCGTAGACTTTCAGCATTAGGACCAGGTGGTTTATCAAGAGAAAGAGCAGGTTTCGAGGTACGTGATGTTCACTATACTCACTACGGAAGACTTTGTCCTATTGAAACTCCTGAAGGTCCGAACATTGGTCTTATTTCTTCACTTTCTGTTTATGCTAAAGTAAACGGAATGGGATTCATCGAGACTCCATACCGTAGCGTTTCTGAAGGGAAAATAAACATTTCTGAAGAGCCTATTTACTTAAGTGCTGAAGAGGAAGAAGGTAAGAAAATCGCTCAGGCGAACATTCCATTAAAAGACGATGGAACTATAGATACAGATCGTGTTATTGCACGTATGGAAGGTGACTTCCCGGTAGTTGATCCTAAAGAGGTTCATTATACCGACGTTGCTCCGAACCAGATCTCATCTATTTCGGCTTCATTAATTCCTTTCCTGGAACATGATGATGCCAACCGTGCACTGATGGGATCAAACATGATGCGTCAGGCAGTACCACTTTTAAGAACAGATTCTCCTATCGTTGGAACTGGTCTTGAAAGACAGGTAGCTACAGATTCTAGAGTATTGATCAATGCTGAAGGAGAAGGTGAAGTAGAATATGTAGATGCTAATAAGATCATCATTAAGTATGATCGTACAGATGAGGAAAGAATGGTAAGTTTTGATGATGATTCAAAATCTTATGACCTTATCAAATTCCGTAAAACTAACCAGGGAACCTGTATCAACCTGAAGCCAATCGTTAGTGTTGGTGACAGAGTTACTAAAGGACAGGTACTTTGCCAGGGTTATGCTACTGAAGCTGGGGAACTTGCTTTAGGTAGAAACATGAAGGTTGCCTTCATGCCTTGGAAAGGTTACAACTTTGAGGATGCGATCGTGATTTCAGAAAAAGTGGTAAGAGATGATATTTTCACCTCTATCCATATAGATGAATACTCTCTTGAAGTTAGAGATACAAAACTAGGTAACGAAGAATTGACTAATGATATTCCAAACGTTTCAGAAGAGGCTACTAAAGACCTTGATGAGCACGGAATGATTAGAGTTGGTGCTGAAGTAAAACCTGGTGATATTCTTATCGGTAAGATCACTCCTAAAGGAGAAAGTGATCCAACTCCGGAAGAAAAACTTCTACGTGCGATCTTTGGTGACAAAGCTGGTGATGTGAAAGATGCTTCTCTAAAAGCTTCTCCATCATTAAGTGGTGTGGTTATCAATAAGAAGTTGTTCGCTAGAGCAATTAAAGATAAGCGTAAGAGAGCTCAGGATAAAGAAGATGTTGCAGCATTAGAGAAGAAGTACGATGCTAAATTCGCTAATCTTAAGTCTGAACTTGTTGAGAAACTTTTCGCTATCATTGGTGGAAAAACTGCTCAGGGAGTACAGAACGATCTTGGTGAGGAAGTAATGCCAAAAGGTAAGAAGTACACGCTTAAGATGTTAAACGCTGTAGATGATTATACTCACTTAACTAGTGGTACATGGACTACAGATGATCACCTTAACGAACTTGTTGCAGATCTAATACATAATTATAAAATCAAGGAAAACGATCTTCAGGGTAATCTAAGAAGAGAGAAATTCACCATTTCTGTTGGAGATGAACTTCCATCAGGAATTCTTAAACTGGCTAAAGTTTACATCGCTAAGAAACGTAAACTGAAAGTAGGGGATAAGATGGCAGGACGTCACGGTAACAAAGGTATTGTTGCAAGAATCGTTCGTCAGGAGGATATGCCATTCCTTGAAGACGGAACTCCGGTTGATATCGTGTTGAACCCACTTGGGGTACCATCACGTATGAACATCGGTCAGATCTACGAAACTGTGCTAGGTTGGGCTGGACAAAAGAATGGTAAGAAATATGCCACTCCTATTTTTGACGGTGCAACTATCGATGAGATCAATGATCTTACAGATAAAGCAGGTATTCCAAGATACGGTCATACATATCTTTATGACGGTGGAACAGGACAGAGATTTGACCAACGTGCAACTGTTGGTGTGATCTACATGCTGAAACTTGGTCACATGATCGATGATAAGATGCACGCACGTTCTATTGGACCATACTCACTTATTACTCAGCAGCCGCTTGGTGGTAAGGCACAATTTGGTGGTCAGAGATTTGGAGAGATGGAGGTTTGGGCTCTTGAAGCTTACGGAGCATCTAGTACTCTAAGGGAAATCTTAACTGTGAAGTCAGATGACGTGATCGGTAGAGCTAAGACCTATGAGGCTATTGTTAAAGGTGAGCCAATGCCAGAACCTGGATTACCAGAATCTTTCAACGTACTTATGCACGAATTGAAAGGTCTAGGATTGGATATAAAACTTGAAGAATAACATTCTGTTGATCGGGGCTGTGAATGCAGCCCCAATTAAACGGAATATTCACAATAATTAGCAGCATTTATTATGGCTAGAAATAATGATAAAAATACAGTACAGAGGTTCAACCAGATCTCTATAGGTTTAGCTTCTCCAGAGTCTATCCTCGCGGAATCTCGTGGTGAAGTTCTTAAGCCTGAAACGATCAATTACCGTACGCACAAACCAGAGCGTGACGGATTGTTCTGTGAGCGTATTTTTGGTCCTGTAAAGGATTATGAGTGTGCCTGCGGAAAATATAAGAGAATTCGATACAAAGGGATCGTTTGTGACCGTTGTGGTGTAGAAGTTACTGAGAAGAAGGTACGTAGAGACCGTGTTGGTCACATCAACCTTGTTGTTCCTGTGGCTCATATCTGGTATTTCCGTTCTTTGCCTAACAAAATTGGTTATTTGCTAGGTCTTCCTTCTAAGAAACTTGACATGATCATCTACTATGAAAGATATGTAGTGATCCAGCCAGGTAACGCGAAGGATGAAGAAGGGAACCCATTAAAGAAAATGGATTTCTTAACTGAAGAAGAGTATCTGAACATCTTAGATGAACTTCCTCAGGAAAATCAATATTTAGAAGACAGTGACCCAAATAAGTTTATCGCTAAGATGGGCGCTGAGTGTCTTATCGAAATTCTTAAGAGAATAGATCTTGATGATCTTTCTTACGAATTAAGACATAAGGCAAATAACGAAACTTCAAAACAACGTAAAACCGAAGCTCTTAAGAGACTTCAGGTTGTAGAAGCTCTTCGTGATGCAAACAAAAATCGTGAAAACAACCCAGAGTGGATGATCATGAAGGTAGTACCGGTTATTCCACCGGAACTTAGACCTCTTGTGCCTCTTGATGGTGGTCGTTTCGCGACTTCAGATTTGAACGATCTTTACCGTCGTGTTATTATTCGTAACAACCGTCTGAAGAGATTAATGGAGATCAAAGCTCCTGAAGTGATCTTACGTAATGAAAAACGTATGCTTCAGGAATCTGTAGATTCATTATTCGATAATACAAGAAAATCATCAGCAGTAAAAACTGATTCGAACCGTCCGCTTAAATCACTTTCAGATTCATTGAAAGGTAAGCAGGGTCGTTTCCGTCAGAATTTACTTGGTAAACGTGTGGATTATTCAGCACGTTCGGTAATCGTTGTGGGACCAGAACTTAAGATGTTCGAATGTGGTCTTCCAAAAAACATGGCAGCTGAACTTTACAAGCCTTTTATCATCAGAAAACTGATAGAAAGAGGTATTGTAAAAACAGTGAAGTCTGCTAAGAAGATTATCGATAAGAAAGAACCTGTAGTTTGGGATATACTGGAGAATGTGCTTAAAGGACATCCGGTATTATTGAACCGTGCTCCTACGCTTCACCGTCTGGGTATCCAGGCTTTCCAGCCTAAACTAATTGAAGGTAAGGCAATTCAGCTTCACCCACTTGCGTGTACTGCATTCAACGCCGATTTCGATGGTGACCAGATGGCAGTTCACTTACCGCTTGGGCCAGAGGCTATTCTAGAGGCACAGTTACTAATGCTTGCTTCTCATAACATTTTGAACCCTGCGAACGGTTCTCCAATTACAGTACCATCTCAGGATATGGTTCTTGGTCTTTACTATATGACCAAGCACAAGAAATCTACTCCTGAAGAGAAAGTAGAAGGAGAAGGACTTACTTTTTATTCTGCGGAAGAGCTTGTAATAGCTTACAACCAGAAGAGAGTAGACCTTAACGCAGGAATCAAGATTAGAACTAAAGATTACAACGAAGAAGGTGAATTGGTTTATATGATCAAGGATACCACAGTTGGTAGAGTTTTATTTAATGAAGCAGTGCCAGAAAAGGCAGGTTACATTAACGAAGTTCTTACTAAGAAATCACTTCGTGAGATCATTGGTAAAATTCTTAAAATTACCAGTGTACCAGAAACTTCTGAATTCCTTGACAGTATTAAGGAACTTGGTTACGGATTCGCATTCCGTGGTGGACTTTCTTTCAGCTTGGGTGATATTATTATCCCTGAAGAAAAACAAACCATGATTGATGAAGCTAACGAGCAGGTTGAAGGTATTATTGGTAACTATAACATGGGTCTTATTACCAATAACGAACGTTATAACCAGGTAATTGACATCTGGACTTCAACTAACGCAGGTCTAACTGAATTGGCTATGAAGCGAATTCGCGAAGACAAGCAAGGATTCAACTCGGTATATATGATGCTTGATTCTGGTGCGCGTGGTTCGAAAGAGCAGATTCGTCAGCTTACCGGTATGCGTGGTCTTATGGCTAAGCCGAAAAAATCTAACTCTGGTGGAGGTGAAATTATCGAAAACCCGATTCTTTCTAACTTTAAGGAAGGTCTTTCGATTCTTGAATACTTTATCTCTACTCACGGTGCTCGTAAAGGTCTTGCCGATACTGCACTTAAAACTGCCGATGCTGGTTACCTAACCCGTCGTCTGGTAGATGTTTCCCAGGATGTTATTGTAAATGAAGATGACTGTGGAACATTAAGAGGAGTAGAAGTTAAGCCACTTAAGAAAAACGAAGAAATCGTAGAATCATTAGGAGAAAGAATCCTTGGACGTATTTCCCTTAATGATGTTGTAAATCCATCAACAGATGAACTTCTTGTTGGTGCGAACGAAGAAATAACTGAAGAAATAGTTGAGAAGATCGAAGCTGCGCCTATCGAGAGTGTTGAAGTACGTTCACCACTTACTTGTGAAGCGAAGAAAGGTATCTGTATCAAGTGTTACGGTAGAAACCTTGCAACTAACAAGATCGTTCAAACTGGTGAAGCTGTTGGTGTTGTTGCTGCACAGTCTATTGGTGAACCAGGTACACAGCTTACATTACGTACGTTCCACGTGGGTGGTATTGCTGGAAACATTTCTGAAGACAATAAACTTGAAGCTAAGTTTGACGGTATCGCTGAGATCGAAGATCTTAAAGTTGTTAAAGGTGAAGCCCCTGATGGCGGAACTGCAGACATCGTGATCTCACGTACTGCTGAACTTAAGATAAAAGATAAGAAAACAGGAGTTGTATTAAGTAACAACAACATTCCTTACGGTGCTCAGATCAATATCAATGATGGAGCAACTGTAAAGAAAGGAGACGTGATCTGTACTTGGGATCCATATAACGGTGTAATTATTTCTGAATTTGCCGGTAAGATCAAGTACGAAAATGTTGAACAAGGTGTTACTTATCAGGTTGAGATCGATGAGCAGACAGGATTCCAGGAAAAAGTAATTTCTGAATCTCGTAACAAGAAATTGATCCCGACACTTCATATTCTTGGTAAGAAAGACGAAGTAATTCGTTCTTATAACCTTCCGGTTGGTGCTCACCTTATGGTAGACAACGAAGAGAAGATCGGAGTTGGTAAGATTCTGGTTAAGATTCCACGTAAATCTTCTAAAGCAGGGGATATTACGGGTGGTCTTCCAAGGGTAACCGAGCTTTTCGAAGCACGTAACCCATCTAACCCTGCGGTTGTATCTGAGATTGATGGTGTTGTTTCTTTTGGTAAGATCAAAAGAGGTAACCGTGAGATCATCGTTGAGTCTAAACTAGGAGAGGTTAAGAAGTATCTAGTGAAACTTTCTAACCAGATCCTTGTTCAGGAGAATGACTACGTAAGAGCTGGTATGCCACTTTCTGATGGTTCTATCACTCCGGAGGATATCCTGAATATCAAAGGACCAAACGCTGTACAGCAGTATCTTGTGAACGAAGTTCAGGAGGTATATAGATTACAGGGTGTGAAGATTAACGATAAGCACTTCGAGGTTGTTGTAAGACAGATGATGCGTAAAGTAAGAATCGTTGATCCGGGGGATACTATCTTCTTAGAGAATCAACTTGTTCATAAAGATGATTTCATCGATGAGAACAACAAGTTATTCGGAATGAAAGTGATCGAAGACGCAGGTGATTCTGAAAAGCTGAAAGCTGGACAGATCATTACTCCAAGAGATCTTAGAGACGAAAACTCCATTCTTAGAAGAGAAGATAAGAATCTTGCAACAGCAAGAGACGTGATCACAGCAACTGCTAATCCTGTACTTCAGGGTATTACGAGAGCTTCACTTCAGACTAAGTCATTCATCTCTGCTGCTTCCTTCCAGGAAACAACTAAGGTGTTGAACGAAGCTGCGGTAAGTGGTAAGATCGATGAACTAGAAGGATTGAAGGAAAATGTAATTGTAGGACATAGAATTCCTGCAGGTACAGGTATGAGAAAGTACGATAGCATTATCGTTGGTTCTAAAGAAGAATTCGACGAAATGCTTGAGAAAAAACAGGAAGTTAACTATAACTAATTCCTGATATTATTTCGAAAAAAGGCTCGCTATTGCGGGCCTTTTTTTATTTATGACGATATTTGAGCTATGAAGGATTACTTTAAAGAATTACTGGAATATTCACATTATTACAACCTGGAGATCATTAAAAAGATAAATGATGGGGATCTGCACTTTATGATACCAGATAGAGCCATACAGCTTTTATCTCATACATTGAACGCACAAAAGATCTGGAACAACAGGATAGAAGGTAAGGAAGACCAGGTACAGGTTTGGAAAAATCTGGAAATTGATGAATTAGAATCTATTGAGAATGGTAATTTCAGAGAAAGCCTTACCATTCTTAAAAATGAAGATTTAGACAGAATAGTTCAATTTAGAAATTCAAAAGGGGAGAGCTACCAGAATTCAGTAAAAGACATCATTTTTCACGTGATAAATCATTCAACTTATCATCGCGGACAGATCGCAACTGAATTCAGAAAACAGGGAATAGACCCGATAGTATCTGACTTTGTATATTATAAGCTGAATAAGTAGGCCAGAACATTAAAATATTAATCGAATAAAAATTAAATCATGGAAGACGATAAAAAGAATAAAAACCAGAAAGGAAAGATCAATATAGAATTAGATGAAGCTGTGGCTGAAGGAACCTATTCCAATCTTGCTATTATAAATCATTCGGTTTCAGAATTTGTGGTTGATTTTGTAAATATCATGCCAGGAAGACCTAAGAGTAAAGTGAAGTCAAGAATCATTCTTACACCACAACACGCAAAACGATTATTGAAAGCCCTCGGAGATAATATCAATAAATTTGAGCAGGCGCATGGCGAGATTAGAGATTATGATAAAGCGCCATTACCATTGAATTTTGGTCCAACCGGGCAGGCGTAAATTTGGTTCAAACTTATATCCTTCAATTATTTTTATCAGTTTTATTTCTATTTTTTCGATTGAAAAAATTCAGATATTTAAATAAAAATTTTAAATGAAAGTTGATATTTATAATTGGAGGATAATATGTCACGAGATCAGAAATTAAAGATCTTACAGGCAGGTCTCATCGCTTTTATTTCAGTGACTACTGGTTTTAGTAACCTGAATAATCATTTTCAAATAGGATTATCAAATATTGTTCTGGGTTTAATTTTACTCGGATTTATAATGATATCTCTTAAAAAGCCTGGACTTAATCTTCATCTCGTGCTATTGGCATTTGAGGTTCTAAGTTTGGCCTCTGTAGCATATTTGTATTATGAAAATGGTTACAAATACCTGCAATATCTTTTTGCCCTAGCTTCTTTAGGCTGTGTAATTGCAATTATCCTTAAAATTAGAAAGCAGCGAAATATTAGACAGAATAATTTTTGAAATAGATCTTAGCAGCTTTCATTACCCTTGGCGCAAGAATAAGGGTGGATATCATTGTTGGAATTGCCATTAAAGCGAAGAATCCATCAATTAGATTCAGTATAAAACTCAAGGATGTGGTAGCACCAATGATTATACTAAGTATGTATACGTAGTTGTAATATTTCTTATTGTGTGCTCCTAGTAAAAATGACAGGCATTTGGTGCCGTAGTATGAATAAGAGAAAAGCGAAGAAATACTAAAAGCCAGAATGCACAATAATAACAAATAATTTCCAACATAAGGAATCGCCTGATCAAATGCTGCAGCGGTAAGGCTAACTCCATTCACATCTTCAGTCTGCCAGACACCTGTAACTAAAATTGCCATTGCAGTGAGCGTACAGACCACCAAAGTATCTATTGCAGGTCCTAACATAGCGATAAGTCCTTCACGAATAGGTTCAGAAGTCTTACTTGCTCCGTGAGCCATTGTTGCAGTTCCTATACCAGCTTCATTGGAAAAAGCCCCTCTACGAATACCTAATAATATTAAACCTCCCAGGACACCTCCCAGAAGTGGTTCGCCCTTATAATTGTCAGCAGCGAAAGCATCGGTAAATATCATTCCGAAATATTGAAAAACCACATCGTAATTCACGAATAGAATTACCAAAACTGATACAAAATATAAAGCTACCATTGCTGGTACTAGCTTTGAAACTGTTTTACTGATTCTGTCAAGTCCGCCAATAATTACAACAGTTGTAATTAAAGTTAAGGCAATACCGATGATCAGACTACTGGTAAAACCAGTTTCAATATTGTTAGGTTCCAGCAGAATATAATTAATCGCTTGTGTTAACTGGTTTACATTAAAAACCGGTAATGCACCTACTAATCCCGCTATGGCAAAAAAAGTAGCTAAAGGTTTCCATTTCTTACCCAAACCTTCTACGATAAAATACATGACGCCACCTTGAATATTTCCTTCGGTATCCCTTCCTCTATACATCACGGCAAGGCTATTTGTGAAGAATTTCGTAGCCATACCAACTATAGCACTTATCCATAACCAAAAAATTGCACCCGGACCACCAACTGCTATAGCAACTGCCACTCCGGCAATATTTCCCATCCCAACCGTTGAAGATAATGCTGTTGACAATGCCTGAAAATGGTTAATATCTCCTGGATCATCCGGATTATTATACTTACCGCGTAAGACTTCAATAGAATGCCCTAGATATCTAAATGGTAAAAATCTTGAATATATAAGTAGAAAGATCCCACCTCCAATTAGAAGTACAACAAGTGGAATTCCCCATACTGCGGAAGCAAAATCTGCAATGAATTGATCGATTTGGGACATAAAATTACTTTGTCACCGAAAATAGTAAATTTTACGGGTGTATCTATCGAATAAAATAGGGCATTTCACCTTTTTCTAAGAAAACAGTAACGCTGAACTTGGTTCAGCCTTTGTGAAATGACCCTGAAACGAGTTCGGGGTGATGTATTTTTAAAATTCTGAAGTGTAGTGGAATTTAATCGATGGATATTTTTGCTGGGTCATTTGCAATGAAAATTGAGAATCAGCAAGAAAAACTAACTGTCCAGATTTGTCTTTCGCCAGGAATTTCGATTTTAATCTTTTGAAATCCTTAAATTCTTCGCTCTTTTCATCTTCAGCCTCTACCCAGGTTGCTTTATGCACATTTAAATTCTCATAAGTACATTTAGCCCCGTATTCATGTTCCAAACGATACTGGATCACTTCAAATTGGAGAGCCCCAACAGTACCAATGATCTTTCGACCGTTCATGTCTAGAGTAAATAACTGTGCAACTCCTTCATCCATCAACTGGTCGATTCCTTTTTCCAGCTGCTTGGATTTCATTGGATCTGCATTATTGATATATCTGAAATGTTCTGGTGAGAAACTCGGTATCCCTTTATACATAAGGTTTTCGCCTTCGGTAAGTGTATCTCCAATTTTGAAATTTCCAGTATCATGAAGACCAACAATATCTCCCGGGTAAGAAACATCCACAATCTCTTTCTTTTCAGCAAAAAATGCATTTGGAGAAGAGAATTTCATGTTCTTGTTATTTCGAACGTGAAGGTAATTCTTGTTTCTTTCAAATTTTCCGGACACAATCTTAATAAAGGCTAGCCTGTCACGGTGTTTAGGATCCATATTCGCATGGATCTTGAATACAAACCCGGTAAATTCTTTTTCATCTGGTTTTACAAGTCGGGTGTCGCTTTCCTTTGGTCGCGGTGGTGGAGCGATCTTGATAAAGCAATCAAGCAATTCCCTAACACCAAAGTTGTTCAAGGCAGAACCGAAAAACACCGGTTGAAGTTTTCCTTCAAGATATTCTTCTCTTTCAAATTCTGGATAAACTCCTTGTGCGAGTTCTAATTCTTCTCTCAATGTATCAGCTGCAGCATCACCAATTAGTTCATCAAGTTCTTCAGACTTAAGATCACTAATTTTCACAGTTTCCTCGATATCTTTTCTAGGATCTCCAGTAAAAAGGTTTACGTTCTTTTCCCAGATGTTGTAAATACCTTTAAAATCATAACCCATTCCAATAGGAAAACTTAAAGGAGTTACAGTAAGATTCAATTTCTGCTCAATTTCATCAAGTAGTTCAAAAGCATCTTTACCTTCACGGTCAAGCTTATTGATGAAAACGATCATCGGGATGTTACGCATTCTACAAACTTCAACAAGTTTTTCCGTTTGCTCCTCTACACCCTTTGCAACATCAATGACAACAATAACGCTATCTACAGCAGTAAGAGTTCTAAAGGTGTCTTCTGCAAAATCCTTGTGACCAGGAGTATCAAGAATGTTGATCTTGATATCCCTATATTCAAAAGCAAGTACAGAAGTTGCAACAGAGATTCCTCTCTGGCGCTCTATTTCCATAAAGTCACTGGTAGCACCTTTCTTAATCTTGTTAGATTTAACCGCTCCCGCTTCCTGAATCGCACCACCAAAAAGAAGTAGTTTTTCAGTAAGCGTTGTTTTACCGGCATCGGGGTGAGAAATGATACCAAATGTTCTTCTCTTATTAATCTCTTTCTGATAATGCTTCATACCTGCTGATCTTGAAGCGGCAAAAATACTATTATTTTCACGAAATTCTATAAGCAATTCAGGCTTTGAAGATTATTTATAAGCCCGAGGGATAAGAAAAAAAGAGATAGGATGTCCCCAGCATCCTATCTGCTTTTTTCATAGCAATAATCCCCAGATTATTACTCGAAAATATATACGTAATTACTCTGGTGCTGGTTTTCTACATATAGATAAAACATTATATGATTGATTTTTCAGGCTTTTTATACGATCTTTAGAAAAATTCCCTCTATAAGGTCATGGTTTTAACCCCACAAAACCTGAGATTTTTGCTAATTCTTTTTGCTGTTAATTTTCTTTTCAGCAAGAATCTATATTCACAAAATTCTTCTGAAGTTCTGGCCAAAGGTTCCTATGCCGTAAATATGGGTATCACTCCTCAAACACATGCGAATGCACTCAAACCTTACGGATTCATTTATGAATTACTAACCAGATATCCAGTAGAGGTAAAATGGGTAATCAGCCCTGATAAGCAAAAAGACGGTATAGATTTTTCACTTGGTGAAGAGGATTTTAGATCTGGATCTTTTGTGATTCCTGTTTCCTACATCAGCGAGGATGTGAAAAATACAATACAGAGCTGGGAAGATAGGGGTGTTATTGGGAGTTTTTTGGAAGAAGATTTGAATCTACCGGTTTTTACAAATATTTCTGTAGCACCAAAATGGACTCTGGACAAACAGAATGGAAGTATTGCCCTGGCTTATTTTAAGGCTGCCGGAATTCCAGGAGATGCTCATGGCGGTTATAGTTCCAAAAACTGGAAATTGCCTACAGAGTTGGGAGTTTGCGATGACATATTCGTTATGCCACATGCTGAACCAAAATTTGAAACACATAAGAATCTTTATTACTGGAATACAAAATTTAAGGGCGCGATCTGGGCAGGATGCCATGCGGGAAGCGAGTTAGAAAACTTATATGGGAATATTAATGGAGAGGATGAAAAAGAGGAAATCATTCAGCTTAATTTTCTTTCGGCTGGAGCTGCAGGGGCCAGAACAACTGGCTTGATCCCATTCTATGAACATAGATTCGCCACTCCGCCTTATACTCATCAATTACCGGCAGATCCTATTTCTCAGTACCTGGGTAAAAGTGATAAAGCCTTGATTAACGGTTCTGAAAGAATTCTATATCCAAAACGGGCAAACGTATGGCGTAAGGGAACCAAACAAATTATTATCGATCCGTCTGCTCCTGATGTTCCATCGCTATCTAATGGTCCCGGTTGCGTGATTATTTATGGAAACGGTTTTGATGATCGGAAAAACGGATTGGTGATGTACCAGGTTTCACATGATTTTTCGGGAAATAAGCCAGAAAATATTGCGGCCATGCGTGCATTTTTTAATTGGAGCTTTTATGCTGCTGAGGTGAAAAGAAAAGAGAATATTATTCAATTTCAGAATACGGAAGGAGATAAGATCTTTGCCGCCAGAGTAGGGGATGATCTAGCCAAAATGCTGAATCTTGATCCGATACTTTTTGATCTTGACAAAGCTGAAATTAAACCGAAGGCTGCAAAACAATTGGATGAGATCGCAGCATATATGATCGCATATCCTGAATTGCTGATAGATATCAGATCGCATACAGATAGCAGGGCAGATGATAACTATAATCTAAAACTATCCCAGAGCAGAGTAAAAGTGACAATTGATTACCTGGTAAATATGGGTGTGGAAGATAGCAGGATTTCTGGCAGAGGCTATGGTGAAACAGAACTTGTGAATAAATGTCGTAATGGCATTCTTTGTACGGAAACTGCACATGAAATGAATCGAAGATCTGAATTCATACTTTCCATCAACTGCGATATTTATACCGGTAAGCTGAAACTTTAGGAATTGCTTAATCACCTTCTTTGTGATAGAAATTCCCGTTTTTGTACATTTGAGCTTCAAATAAAAAAATGGCAGAAGAAAAAGTAATCTTAGTTAACGAAAAGGATGAACAAATTGGTCTTATGGAAAAGATCGAAGCTCATGAAAAGGCATTGCTACACAGGGCTTTTTCAGTATTCGTTTTCAATGAGAACAATGAGTTGATGATACAACAAAGAGCTCTTTCCAAATATCATTCTCCTGGGTTATGGACTAATACCTGTTGCAGTCATCAGCGGGAAGGAGAATCTAATATTGCCGCCGGAAAGCGACGCTTACAGGAAGAAATGGGATTTTCTACAGAGTTGAAAGACACTATTTCCTTCATTTATAAAGCACCATTCGATAATGGATTGACCGAGCATGAATTTGATCATATTTTGGTTGGGAATTTTGAAGGTAAGCCAGATTTGAATCCTGATGAGGTTGCGGCCTGGAAATGGGTTTCTTTAGAAGATCTTCAGGCAGATATGAAGAAAAATCCTCATATTTATACTGAATGGTTTAAGATCATTTTCGATAAATATTACGCACATATTCAGCAATGAGAATAACGGTACATAGAAAAGCCCATTTTAATGCAGCACATCGTCTGTTCAGAAAAGACTGGGATGATGATCGCAATTTTAAGGTCTTTGGTAAATGCAGTAACCCGAACTATCATGGTCATAATTATGAGCTGGTAGTTTCAGTGACTGGAGAGCCAGATGCTGAAACAGGCTTTGTAATGGACCTTAAAATTTTAAAGGAGCTTATTTTGAATGAAGTGGAAGAGCCTTTTGATCATAAGAATCTGAACATCGAAGTTCCTGACTTTAAGGATTTGATCCCAACTGCTGAGAATATCGCCGTAGTCATCTGGAATAAGCTGAGAAGTAAAATTCAAAAAGATCATGATCTTGAAGTGACTCTTTATGAAACTCCACGAAACTTTGTAACCTATAAAGGAGAATAATATGGAAATTGGAGAAAAGGTGCCGCAGCTAGAATTGAAAGATCAGAACAATGATATTTTTCGATTTTCAGACCTTATTGGCAAAGAAGCCTTCGTGGTTTATTTTTATCCTAAAGATTTTACGCCAGGTTGCACTAAGGAGGCATGCAGTTTTCGTGACAGCTATGAAGATTTTAAGGAGCTTGGTGCAGAAGTGATCGGGATTAGTGCAGATTCTTCCAAATCTCATTCAAAATTCATCAATAAATACAATTTGCCTTATGTTTTTCTTTCAGATGAAGATAAGCAAGCAAGAAAAGCATTTGGCGTAAAACCTAACTTACTTGGTTTATTACCAGGCAGAGAAACCTTCGTTTTTAGCAAGGATGGAAAGCTCCTGCATAAGTTCAATAGTATGAACGCTGGAAGGCATATGCCAGAGGCTTTAACCGTATTGAAAAAAAATCAGAATTAATTTTCATCAATTCTATTTCCATTTCGAAAAATAGTTTAAATTCGCAGCCGAAATTTATTGATAATGGCGAGTAAAAGATTGCTTAAGAAAGATGTGAATTATGTAATGGGAGACATCATTGATGCTGCCTATATTCACCAAATGGCTAACCCAAAGGAAGACCCGGCGAAATCTGAGGCGATCGTAGATGAGGCTATTAAAGATTACGATGAATTGATCACTAAGATCAATCGTCGTGATGTAGAGAACAAACAAAAGCATTTTAAGGAAGTTCAGGCAGATCTTGAGAAAAAAGCGAAAGCTTTGATCGAAAAACTGAACGCTCTTTAATAAGTTGCCGATGTAGCTCAGCTGGCTAGAGCAGCTGATTTGTAATCAGCAGGTCGTGGGTTCGAGTCCCTCCATCGGCTCTAAAAAAACTCCTCTTTTTAAGAGGAGTTTTTTGCTTTATATAAGATCGCTTAATGCGAAACTTCTAGTTGTAAGGATTCAGAATTTGATTTTTGCACTTCCTTAAACTTTTCTTCATCCTCTCGCACATCCTTATTCCAGAAGGGAATCATTTTGTCTAATTTCGCTTTTACCTCTTGTTTTTTCAGTTTTTCAGGAAATGCAAGTTCTATAACTTCAAGCATTATATGTACGGCGGTAGAAGCTCCTGGCGAAGCTCCTAAAAGCGCGGTAATTTTTCCATCGTTGCTATGAACAACATCGGTCCCGAATTCCAAAACTCCTCCTTCCTTTTCATCCTTTTTAATGATCTGAACCCGTTGCCCGGCAACTTTTAATTCCCAGTCTTCAGCTCTCGCATCTTTAATAAATACCTTCAAATCATTTATTCTATCCTGGTGATCCATTCTAACCTGGTTAATAAGATAACTGGTAAGCGGCAGGTTATGCCAGAAAACTCCCCACATAGATGGCAGGTTATCAAACTTCAAAGATTTAGGCAGATCCAGAATGGATCCCTGTTTTAAAAATTTTGTACTGAAACCTGCAAAAGGCCCAAATAACAATTCTTTTTTACCATTTATAAACCGCGCATCCATATGAGGTACAGACATGGGAGGTGCATCTACTCCAGCTTTACTGTATACTTTCGCGTGATGCTTTTCAATGATCTCACGGTTCTTGCAGAAAAGCCACTGCCCGCTTACCGGGAACCCGCCATAGCCATCCTTTTCTTTGATCTCAACTTTCTGAAGTAAGGGTAAAGCTCCTCCACCAGCACCTATGAAAATATGCTCGGCATCATAATAGGTTTTTTCTCCTGTTATTCTGTCTTCTACTTCTGCTGACCATTCTTCCGGACCGTCCGGATCAATATCCAGAACTTCTTTATTTCGTAATACCGGAACATTAAATTGTTCCTCCAGGATCTTGAAATATTGTTCGGTGAGCGAACCGAAATTAACTCCGGTACCAAGCTCCATTCTTGTAGCCGCCATAATTTCTGAAGGACTTCTGTGTTCCATAATGAGCGGAAACCATTTTTCCAATTGTTCAAAATCATCAGAAAACTTCATATTTTCGAACATGGACTGAGACTTCATAGCCTCAAATCTTTTCTTTAAAAATTTTACATCATCTTCTCCTCGAACCCAGGCATGATGAGGTATCGAATGAATAAAACTTTTAGGATCTCTAATTAATTTTTGATCTACGAGATATGACCAGAATTGCTTGGATCTTTCAAATTGCTGAAAAATCTCAATAGCTTTTGAAATGTCTACATTTCCATCTTCATCTTGTGGAGTGTAGTTCAATTCACAAAATGCTGAGTGTCCCGTACCAGCATTATTCCATGCTTTGGTGCTTTCTTCTGCAACTTTATCAAGCCTTTCTAGTATTAAAATTTTGGTAGTCGGGTCTGAGAGCTTAAGAATTAGAGCAAGAGTAGCACTCATTATTCCTCCGCCAACACAAATGAGATCGTAATCTCTATTGGTACTTATCATATTTTCGGGTTTGCTCTAATTTAGGTAATCCAGAACCTAAATTCACCCAATAAAATATTAAGAACTTGTTATAAAAGAAAAAAGGAGCTTAGGGGCTCCTCTTTTAATAGTTCGTGTGCAGGAAAAATTATGAATTCTCTACTTCTGACTGAGCTTCTACTTTTTCTTCCAGCTTTTCTTCTTTGCGTCTTTCTTTCAGGAACTTTTTTAATTCAGATCCGTATTTAGATTTTTTCACCTTAGGTGCTAAAGAATTGTATATAGTATCCAAATATTTAATGTTAGCGTCAAAAACTTCTGATAGCGCTAAGTAAGGAGCTATTTCGTGTTCTTTATTATTAATAGCGAAATTCACTGTGTATAGATATTTTCTTTTTAGAAGTTTATCATACTTCTGATCTATATCCATTAGTTTTTCTTCATCCTGAGCTTTTTCAGCCTCAAAACTAGCTTTGATAAGTTCAAGGTTCTGATCATTGAACCTGTCAATCATTTTTCGGTATTCCATTAATTTTTCCTGGTTCACAGACCCAACTACTTCTGCGCTCGTTTCAAATTTCTCCAGTTTTGTATTAATAGTTACCTGTCCCTGATCTGCGAAAAAATCGATACGGTCATCATATCTATTATTGTCAACTTTTTCAAGATATAAATACATGATCTGTGGACTTTCAATATAAGTTTCCATACTGAACATTGGATCGCCATTTACCATGACAGAGTCTACATTCACTAATATCGTATCTTCAATTTTCTGAAGATATAAAGTTCCTTTTTTGAGACCTTTAATTTCACCGGTTACAGTAAGATTGCTTTCTTTTTCGGAACAGGAGATGATACTGATCAGGATGGCTAAAAGAAGAGCTAATTTTTTCATTTTTTGTATTCAGATTTTAAGGAGCGCAAATATCTTATAATTTTCTGTTTATTACTAACTGCCGGCGGCTATTTGCATTAAAATTGTACACAATATCGCACCGTAAGTCCCCACTACATAACCAAACACTGCAAGAAGTACGCCTACCGTTGCCAAAGATGGGTGAAATGCAGCTGCAACTACCGGAGCAGATGCTGCTCCACCTACATTGGCCTGACTTCCTACTGCTAGAAAGAAGTATGGTGCTTTGATCACTTTTGCCGTTACAATTAGAACGATCACGTGAATAAGGATCCAAACAAGACCAATAGCTATTAATCCTGGATTATCAAGAATCATGGTAAGATCCATTTTCATACCAATGGTTGCGACAAGTATATAAATAAAGATGCTACCGATCTTACTCGCACCGGCACCTTCATATTTTTTGAATTGAGTAAATGATAATAATATTCCAATTGCGGTGGCGATAGTAATCATCCAGAAGAACTGAGATGAAAATGATGATAATGCACTTTTGGAGTCATTAAACACATCAAAGGTAGCAAGAAGGTATTCAGAAATGTTATCTGCACCCCAATGGGCTATACCAACTGCTCCAAAAGCGAGTGCCAGCATGATCATAAAATCTGATAATTCAGGAACACGGGTCACACTCTTGGCGTAATCACTCACTTTGACTTTTAAATCTTCAATGGCTGAATTATCTGCTTTTAACCAGTTATCAATACGGTCATTTTTACCGATTCCCATCAGGATTATAGCCATCCACAAATTGGCAACAACGATATCTACCAATACCATTCCTCCATACAAATCTGGATTGTATTCATAAATTTCAAGCATGGCCGCCTGGTTGGCACCTCCACCAATCCAGCTTCCTGCAATGGTAGAAAGTCCTCTCCAGATAGCATCTGGACCAACGCCGCCAACGGTTTCAGGAGAAATCGCCGAAACTATAAGAATTGCGATTGGCCCTCCAAGCACGATACCAATAGTACCCGCAAAGAACATGATCAATGCTTTTGGCCCCAGGTTGAATACAGCTTTTAAATCTATACTTAGAGTCATTAGAACCAACGCTGCCGGTAATAAATATCTACTTGCTACAAAATACAATTGGGATGTCTCATCATCTATCCAGCCTAAAGAATTGAAAATGGCAGGGATGAGGTAGCACATTAAAAGTGCCGGTACAACTTTGTAGAATTTGCTCCAGAAACCTTCTTTTTTCGAAGAGGTGTAAAATACGAATCCAAGAGCAATCATTAGTAAACCAAAGACAATAGCGTCATTAGTGAACACAGTAGTAGTTTCCATATAGTTTTGAATAGGTTGGCCGGCAAAATACAATTTTTATTGTATCTGGCTGTAGGAGATTTTCAACTTATATTTTCAGTAATTCGTTGATGCTTTTCGCGACACCATCTTCCTTTCCCGGAGTAGTTACCATATGTGCTACTTCAAGAACATCTGGCTTTGCATTTCCAACTGCGATACCCATTCCAACGCCTTTAATCATTTCTACATCATTATAATTATCACCAAAAGCCATGCTTTGAGACAAGGGGAGTTGAAAATGATTGTCCAGAAGATGTTGTACAGCCGTTAGTTTTGAAATTTTCTTTGGCGCAATTTCCAGGTAAGTTGGTTTTGAACGATAGAGGTGAAGATCATCAGAAAAATTATCTGTCAGGAAATTTTTGACTGCGTCTATTTTTTCTTGTTCTCCCATGGCCATGATCTTGTGAGCCCCTTTATTTTCAGCCTTCCATTTTTCAAGGATGGTTTTATTGTCTTTCAATTCAGGTTGAACTTTGGTATTGTTGATCTCTCTCTGAGTCCAGAAGTCATCCCTTGGCGCATACCACTCGTCATTGTGAAAAAGACTTAAGTGTACATCATGATCTAAATTGAAGTTGTGCAGGTCCGAAAGTATATTTAATGGAATTTCTGTTGAACTGACTGGTTTTCCATCCACAATGATCAATCCGCCGTTATAGCTGATTAGCGGAAGATGTTCAATATTCATTTTTTGCTGAAGATGTCTCATAGCAGCAGGCATTCTCGAGGAAATCAGAATAAATGGAATATTAGCTCTGGATAATTTTTTTATAGTGTTGATTGTATATTCTGAAAGGTCTCTTTCGGCATTCAGTAAGGTTCCATCTATATCGGAGAAAATAATCTTAAACATTAATCTTCCTGTTTTTTGGGTTTTGGGTTTCTTTTAGCTTCTTTCAAGACTTTGTTAAGCATCCACTCAATCTGTCCATTAGTACTTCTGAATTCGTCAGAAGCCCATTTCTCGATAGCTTTCAGCATATCTTCATCAACTCTTAATGCAAAGGCTTTCTTTTTGCCCATAATTTACTCAAGTTCTTTGATAAAACTGGTGATCGTTGGAATCAATTCAGGATGTAATGGCCTGTTAGGTTCGTTATATGATTTTGTATTCACCAATCTATCTTTACTTTCTACTTTTCTGAAAATATGATTCATATTTTCAAGAAGAACCATTCTGGAATCTTTATTTGCTGCGTGCAATAATTCAGCTTCCATCGGTTCAGTTTGTATATCAAACGTTCCATTTATGATAAGAATAGGGACTTCGATTTTTTTGATCTCTTCTGCAGGATCATACTGAATCCAACTTTTGATAAATGGCTGCACGTAAGGCGCGAATATGCTAGCCAGCATTGGATTGTCATTTTCTGTACTGCCGTTTTCTCTCAATTCATCAAACTTCACTCTCGTACTTTGACCAAATTCCGGCGCCATTTTTGAAAACTGGTCCACGATAATATCATCTATTGGTCTTCCTGGTCCTGCAAGTGAAATAAAGCCATCTACATCATCATTTATAGCGAGAATACCTATCAATGATCCCTGGCTATGGCCTGCTATAACTATATTTTCAAATTCATCTTTTTCCTTAAAGTGTGCTAAGATATTTTCAACATCTCCAACCAGGTCTGAAAATTTCAGTTCCTCGAGTTTCATCTCAAGTTTCTGCATTTTAAATATTCGCTTATCAAATCTGAAAGAAGCAATACCATTTTCAGCAAGCTCTCGAGCCATCTTTTTCATACCATCATTATTCATCATGGCCTGATTTCCGTTTCTGTCTGTTGGTCCGGAGCCCTGAATGAAAATGATGAGACTTTCTGCTTCTTCATTGGCAGGTTTTGTTAAAGTGCCTTCTGTAAGTTCATTGATCTCTAATTCTTCTTCGATAAATTTCTCATCTTGCGCAAAACCTAACTGTATAAAAAGCAGGAGAGTGGCCAGGAAAATTTTCTTCATGATCTAATATTTTGTTTGATTCGGAATTATATTCCAGTTTAAAAATTTTAATGATTTAATGTTCCGGCGTTTACCACAGGAGATGCATCTTTATCTCCACAAAGAACCACCATTAGATTACTAACCATTGCAGCTCTTCTTTCACCATCGAGTTCCACCAGTTCTTTTCTACTCAACTCATGCAAAGCCATTTCTACCATACTTACAGCTCCTTCAACAATTTTATGTCTGGCCGCCACTATAGCCGTTGCCTGTTGTCTTTTTAACATGGCGCTGGCAATCTCATTCGCGTAGGCCAGGTAGCCGATTCTAGCTTCAAGAACCTCAATTCCAGCAATGTTAAGCCGTTCTTCCAGTTCTTTTTCTAAAGCATCACTAACTTCATTCATGCTGGAGCGTAAGGTAATATCCTCGTCTAGGCCTTCATCTGCAAAGTTATCATAAGGATAAAGGCTGGCAAGCTTTCTTACAGCTGCATCTGTTTGTACAACAACAAAATTCTCGAAGTTATCTACATCAAATGAAGCTTTGAAAGTATCCATCACTCTCCATACCAAAATTGTGCTGATCATTACCGGATTACCTAGTTTGTCATTCACTTTTAATCTTTCACTATCAAAGTTCCTTGCCCTTAATGAGATCTTTTTCTTAGTGTAAAATGGATTCACCCAAAAAAGTCCGTTCCGTTTCACCGTGCCTTTATAATCTCCAAATAATAGAAGAACTCTTGATTCATTAGGGTTTACAAGGATTAGTCCCGGTAGGATTAATAAAGCGATAAATAATGTGATCGCCCAGATTGGATTTCCTGTAGTCATAAAACCTATGATGCTCCCGATTAAAAATACGAGGAAGACGATTAGCATTAAGTAGCCGTTAAAAGCCTTTATTGATTTTTCCTGTGTCATGATTGAAATATTAAGTGATATTAAAATGATATCATAAATATATTATATTAAAATTTAATCTTCTGTATTCTTAACATTAATTTTTTATGAGCTTGTTTATATTTGCTCGAAATATCTAGAAGAATGAAAAAATTATTATTGTCCCTGCTAACTCTGATTGTTGCGAGTGTAAGTTTTGCAAATGATTCAGATTGGGGTAAAACCGGTCATCGAGCTACCGCCGAGATCGCAGAAAGCCATTTAAATAAAAAGGCAAAGCAAGCAATTGATGAATTGTTGAATGGTCATGGGCTTGCGTTTGTCGCAAATTATGCCGATGATATTAAAAGTGATCCTGAATATAGAAAATTCGGGCCATGGCATTATGTGAATATTGCACCTGATGCAGAAGAATACAAATTAGAAGAGGCGAGTGAAAGTGGAGATCTAGTGCAGGCTATAAGAAAGTGTGTTGAAGTGTTGAAAAGCAAAGACTCTTCAAGAGAAGATAAACAATTCTATCTTAAAATGCTTGTTCATTTTGTTGGAGACTTGCATCAGCCTTTTCATACTGGTCATTCCGAAGATAAAGGTGGTAATGACATTCAGGTAAGATGGTTTAATGACGGTTCAAATATTCATAGAGTATGGGATAGTGAAATGATCAACTTTTACCAAATGAGCTATACTGAACTGGCTATTAATACTAAAGACCTTAATAAATCTCAGCTAAAGGATATTAGAAAAGGTGAATTGCTGGATTGGGTTTACGAGTCTAGAGCGATGGCCGAGGATCTATATGCAGGTGTTGAAAACGGTGAAAAATTAGGATATACATATATGTATGAGCATATGCCAACCGTATTAGACCAATTGCAGAAAGGTGGAATTCGCCTGGCCAAAATTCTGAATGATATCTATTCTTAATAGATATTTCTAAAAGTTAGATTGACTCTGGGAGAATCGACTTTTTTGGACTTTGGTAACTGATGTTTCCAGAATTCCTGGGTTGTTCCCTTCATAATTAAAAGGCTGCCATGTTGCAGCCTTATTTTTTGTCTTGCCGTTTGAATTTTCTTGTGTTTTAAATGGAAAACCCTTTCAGCTCCAAGGCTTATAGATGCAATTATGGGATTTATTCCTAATTCTTTTTCATCATCCGCATGCCATCCCATACTATCACTTCCATCTCTATATAAATTGGCGAGACAAACATTAAATTCTGTATTTAAAGGAGAAGACTGACATTTTTCCTTGATTTCCTTAAGTTCTTCAGGAAATGGAATTGGGTGCATTTCCAGGCCTGAATATTTATAGCTTTTTCCAACCTCTCCAAATAATACGGTCAACCTTGGTTGAAGAATTTCTTTTCCAAACATTTTTATTTTGTCCTGTCTCCAGACTTCAGCATTCATTAAGAAATTAAATGCCTTATCTGCCTGTGAGAGGCTTAGAAAATCGGGATAGTATTCCAGATTACCATCCGGGATTTCAAAATCCACTTTTTTCATTTCTTAAAATTGTAGATAGAACCATGCCCACCATATCAGTAAAAATTGTAAGGGTAGTCTTACAATCAAAATCCATGTGGGAATTCCAGCTCCGGCTTTTTTTGAAGATAACATATAGAAATGCACTAACAGGAACACTAGAAGCATAATTATGATTCCATATATGGAGAAATCCTTTGTAGATGGGAAGCACAGGCCAATTCCCAATGCTATTTCTGCCAGTCCGCTTAAGTACACCAGTAATTTATGGGCTGGTAAATATCTTGGCATAATACGCATATACATTTTAGGTTTTATAAAATGGAAAATACCTGCAATAATGTACATAGAAGACATTAAATATAAATGCCAGGGATAGATCATAGTCATCAATTTTTTTTCAATATAAGTTAATTATAGCTTTGCATAAATTGAAACAGGCATAAATATGTTTTGAAATAAAAGTTGTGTAAGTACTTTAAATAGAGTAATTTCAGCGCCCGAAATCTAACTTATAACCTAACCGTTACTTTTGATAAAAAACTATTCAGTCTTTTTTCTGGTTCTTTTTTTATGCTGGAACGTTAGTTCTGCGCAAACTCCCCATTCTAGCGGTCACGATTCGATGGAAGAAATTCTAATGGAGATTGAATCACATATCTCTAAGTATCGTTATGAGTTGGCTATTGAAGATTCCCGTAATCTTTTAGATAAGGCAAAAGATGAGAGTGACGATTACTATACGGCCCAGGCTTACAACAACTTAGGTCACGTTTATTTAGATCAAAATGATAGTGCACGTGCTCGAAAAAATTATACACTTGGTCTGGAATACGCTCAAAAGGTAAATAACGATACGCTCCTCATGAGCTCCTATAATAATCTGGGAAATATTTATTCTGAAATTCCTGAAACGACTAACAAGGGGATCGATTATTATAATAAGGTAATTTCACTGGCCAATAAAATGGGTGATTCTACAGAGCTTATCATTCCGAAGATCAATATTGGCTGGACACATTTGGATAATGGAAGATATAATAAAGCTTATCCTTATTTGAAAGAATCTCTGGATATACTGGATTCTTTAGGTTCTCCTAATGCCGCGCGTAGTATCTATATTTACACGCAATTATATATGCTTCATGGTAGGTATTATGCTCACAATAAACAATATGACACGGCTTCCTATTTTTTCGACAAATCTATTGAATTAGCAATCAAAGATACGCTGGTTATTCAGGCTGCTGAATCCTATAGTGCTTATGCAGAAATGCTAAGCCAGAAAGGAGATTATGAGGCAGCATATAACGCCCAGGTAAAATATAACGAATATAACTCCCAGGTTTTTGAGGCTGAAAAGCTGAAGCAAATGGAGATCGCCAATGCGCGTTTTAAAAATAAGGAATATCGAGAATATCTTGATATCGCTGAACGAGAACAGAAATATCAGGATGATATCATTGAAAAATCTAAGGAGAAAGTTGCTATCATGGTTGTTTCTTCTGTGGTCCTTGTGGCAATTCTGGTCTTTTTATATAAAATAAACAGAGACAGGCGTAATCTTATTAGTGAACTAAAAAATAAGAACAAGCAGTATAAAGAGGCTAAAGTGGAGGCAGAAAATCTCTCTCTTCTTAAAACACGTTTTTTTAGTACCGTGAGTCACGAGATACGTACTCCATTATATGGTGTAATTGGATTAACTTCCTTATTACTTGAAGAGAAAAGTCTTGGTAAACATAAATCGGATCTGAAATCATTGAAGTTTTCAGCAGATTACCTGCTTGCACTTATTAATGACGTACTTCAGATGAACAAAATGGAGTCCAACGAGGTGAAACTGGAAAGCGTTTCCTTCAATTTACGTGATCAGGTGAATAGTATTTTGAATAGTTTCGAGTTTACACGCGTTCAAAATAAGAATCAACTTCACCTGGATTTTGATGAGAATATTCCGGCATATTTAATGGGTGATTCCATCAGGCTTTCACAGATCTTAATGAACCTGGTTGGTAACGCGATGAAATTTACAGAACGTGGGAATATATATTTCACGGTGAAACAATTGGAAGGAGATCACGATACTTCTAAGATCTATTTTGAAGTTCGTGATGATGGTCCTGGAATTCCGGAAAGTAAAAAGAAGGTGATTTTTGAGGAATTCTCTCAGCTGGATAATTCCAACTATAATTACCAGGGAACCGGTCTTGGTTTGCCAATTGTAAAAAGACTTTTGAAGTTATTTGACTCTAAGATCAAATTAGCAAGTAAAGAAGGTGAAGGCTCCACTTTTAGTTTCTCCATTCTTTTTGATATAGATACAGCCAAGACAGAAAATATCGAGGTGATCGAAGACTCTGTTATTACGAATTATTCAGATCAAAAAAGTATCCTTATCGTTGATGATAACCGAATCAACCAGGTTGTAACGCGACGAATTCTGGAGAAAAAGGATTTTATCTGCGAAGTTGCCGGTGATGGTGTAACAGCAATCGAGCATGTGAAGAATGGTAATTTCGATCTGGTTTTAATGGACGTAAACATGCCTGGAATTTCAGGTCTTGAGGCTTCCAAAAGAATCAGGGAATTCAATAAAGAGATTCCAATTCTGGCGCTAACAGCTGTTGAGGTTGAAGAGATCCGTGAAGAGATCCACTCAGCAGGAATGACCGGAATTATCATAAAGCCATACGATG
Source organism: Christiangramia sediminicola (assembly GCF_031344135.1). NCBI lineage: Bacteria > Pseudomonadati > Bacteroidota > Flavobacteriia > Flavobacteriales > Flavobacteriaceae > Christiangramia > Christiangramia sediminicola. The sequence continues at coordinate 496,094 of NZ_JAVJIU010000003.1, read as the reverse complement.
TTCAGAAATTCTACCAGATCATCTACAAGAATCTAAGTATTCAACGAACTCCCGAAGAGGTTTAATTATCTTTTTATTATTTCTGAATTTTTGGGTGCCTGGAAGAATTCATCTTCTGGTGAGAAGAACTTTATATTTGTAATTGTAGCTTCTCCTAATTTATCTCCAAAACCATTCTCAGCATTCCAGTTATGGAAGCTCCACTTTGTGGCCATATCTACATCGTTAAAACTTTTAAAATCTGAATAAACGATAGCATGTGGGTTTTCTTCTGCTTTCTCCTGTTCAGCAGTAAAAGTTACTATGTATGCAGCTGCTTTCAGTCTGCTTGTTTCAGGTTCTTTATAGATCACATACCAGTCATCTGGAGAATCACCAACGTTTGATCTAAAACTCAATCTTGAAGTTTGATATTCTATACTATCAAGTTTTTTGATCCCCAGATCTTCCCAAACTGTTCCTGGATCTGTAAGTTTAAAAGGCATAGCGAAGAAATACTGCCATGTAAAAATATCAAATCTAGCCCCGTCTTTTTTGGCGCTTTGTGGTGAAATATATACCTGATCTCCGTCATAGATAAGGGAAGTGCCATCCTTTTTATCTACTCTAACTTTTGAAGAATTAGTGGTCATGCTTACCTTGCCTTCCAGCCTGGTATTTCCTCCGAATTTAAGATTTATATCAAATGAAACAGCTTCCTGCATCATGAACGCAGCTTTATTATGAGCTTCTTCTATATTTTCAGAAAAGCTGAGGGCTTTTGGAGGCGTAGCTCCATTGCCAATTCCGTTGTCTGGTTCTACGGGAATTCTCTCTTCAGAAGTGTTTTCCTTACAGCTTAAAATACTCAGGATAACCAATAGGAAAGTCAGTTTTTTCATTGCAGGGATTTTTTTTAAAAGTACAAAAGAAAATATAGTTCCATAAAAAAACCGCTTCCCTATGGAAAGCGGCTTATTTCAATTATGAAAAAAACTAATTTATTTCACCATTTCAAAACTTCTCTTGATGAAGCTGGTAAGCTCTTCTCCCTTTAGAAGGTTTTGAGATAGTCTAGCAAGGTCTAAAGATTGTTTGATTAGACGTTGCTGTTTTTTCTCAGTTTTCGTGTTAAGAATTGTATTGATAAGCTCGTGGTTGGTATTTACAACGAGATTATACATCTCAGGCATATTTCCCATTCCAAACATTCCACCGCCACCGGTTTGCTGCATTTCTTTCATTCTACGCATGAATTCCGGTTGAGTAATGATTAATGGAGCGGCATTACTGTCCATCGCTTCCATCTGGATCGTATATTTTTCAGAAGGGATCACTTTCTCAAAATCTGTTTTCAGTTTCTCTTTTTCCTCATCTGAAAGTTTTGAAATTTTCTCGTCATTTTTCTTTATAAGATTATCTACGTGATCTGAATCTACTCTTACGAAAGAGATCTTTTCTTTAGAAGTCTCAAGTTTCTGAAGTAAATGAGAAACGATAGGGGAGTCAAGTAGTAAAACTTTATAACCTTTGTCTTTAGCTGCTTCAATATAGCTATGCTGTTCGTTTTCATTAGAAGCATAAAGCACAACCATATTACCATCCTTATCGGTTTGGTTTTCTTTTATATTTTCTTCTAATTCTTCAAAAGTATAATAGTCACCTTCAGTTGTAGGATAAAGAGCGAATTTCTCAGCTTTTTCAAAGAATTTATCTTCTGAAAGCATTCCATATTCAATAACGATCTTAATATCGTTCCATTTCTTCTCGAAATCTTCGCGGTTATTATTAAATAGGCTTTTCAATTTATCTGCTACCTTTCTTGTGATGTAGCTAGAAATTTTCTTTACTGCTCCATCAGCCTGTAAATATGATCTGGAAACATTCAACGGAATGTCTGGAGAATCTATCACTCCTCGAAGCATTGTAAGGAATTCCGGTACAATGCCTTCTACATTATCAGTTACAAAAACCTGATTTTGGTAAAGTTGAATTTTATCCTTCTGAATGTTCATATCTGAAGTCATTCTAGGGAAATACAGAATTCCGGTAAGGTTGAATGGGTAATCTACATTCAGGTGAATATGAAATAGAGGTTCTTCAAATTGCATTGGATACAATTCTCTGTAGAACTCATTATAATCTTTCTCCTCCAGATCTGTAGGCTGTTTTGTCCACGCTGGATTCGGATTGTTAATGATATTATCTACAGTCTCCGTCTCTGGCTTTGCATCTTCTTTAGCGTCTTCAGGCAGCGGTAAAGTTTCTTCCTTAGTTCCGAATTTGATCGGGATAGGCATAAACTTATTATACTTCACCAATAATTCCTGAATTCTGTTCTCTTCAAGAAATTCTTTATCCTCGTCATTTATATGAAGAATGATCTCAGTACCATGCTCTTTTTTATCGGCATCTTCCAGAGTGAATTCGGTTGTTCCTTCACAGATCCAGTGTGCTGCTGGTTCATCTTTATGGGATTTTGTAATGATCTCCACTTTGTTCGCTACCATAAAAGCCGAATAGAAACCAAGTCCAAAATGACCAATAATGCCGCTGTCTTTAGCAGAGTCTTTATACTTATTTAAAAATTCTTCAGCTCCAGAGAATGCTACTTCATTGATGTATTTTTCAACCTCTTCCTTGGTCATCCCAATTCCCTGGTCAATTACATGAAGCGTATTATTTTCCTTATTAACCTTAACTTCAATTACAGGATTTCCATAATGTACATTTGCCTCTCCAAGGCTGCTAAGGTGTTTAAGTTTTAAAGTTGCATCGGTTGCATTTGATATAAGCTCCCTCAAAAAGATTTCATGATCACTGTATAAAAACTTCTTGATGAGCGGAAAAATGTTTTCAACAGATACATTTATTTTTCCGGTTGCCATATGTGTAATTTTTTATTTTGATTCATCAACTTTTATTCAAAAAAAATACCATTCCCATTTCGCTGTCAAACTGGCACGATGTAATTATTTCTGATGGCATACGTCTAAACTGCCTGTAGAATGGTAAGGATAATATTTAACAAAGTTTTGTTTAAAGTTTTATATTAAAAATTAAACAAAGTTGTATTTTTGAATTGAAAGTAAAAATTATGGCAAAGACGACAGGAAATAGTAAGGTAAAGAAAAAACCGAATGCAGATAAGATCATAGCTATTTATATGGACTATGTTCTGGAAAATGAAAAGACTCCTAAAAGTGTCTATAAGTTTGCAAAAGACAACGAAATGACCGAGCAGGATTTCTATCAATATTTTGGAAGTTTTGACGGTCTGCGTAAAACTATCTGGGATAAGTTCTTTGAAAATAGCCTGCAGGTAATGCAAAAGTCTAAAGAGTATGCGGGTTTTTCAAATAGAGAAAAGTTGCTAACCTTTTTCTATACTTTTTTCGAGGTGTTAACAGCAAATAGAAGTTATGTGCTTTACACGCTAAAGGAACATGAAATGCCGATCAAAAATCTGGAACAACTAAAGACATTGCGTAAACGAATGAAGAATTACGCAAAAGATCTTATTCAGGAAGGAAATAAGGATAAGAATTTAAAATTATTCAAACAGAACGAAATGGTATTTTCAGAAGGTGTTTGGGTTCAATTTTTATTCTTGCTAAAATTCTGGATGGATGACAACTCTGCAGCCTTTGAAAGTACAGATGTTGCAATAGAGAAATCGGTTAACACAGTATTTGACCTATTTGACAATACTCCATTGGAAAGAGTAGTAGATTTCGGAAAGTTTTTGTGGAAAGAAAGAATGGCGTAGGCCGGGAGGAAGAGATAGATGAAAACCATAGATAACATACCTACTGGAAAGATTGGAAGAACTGGAAAACTGGTACAAACCGGTGTGAAGATTGGCGGTAACTACCTTAAGTATTATAGTAAAAAAGCCTTTAATTCAGAACTAACCCGTGACGAACTGGATGAAGATAATGCCAGTGATATTTATGACGGTTTAAAAAGCCTTAAAGGGAGTGCATTAAAGGTTGCACAGATGCTTTCAATGGAAAAGAATCTACTACCTGGTGCTTATGTGGAGAAATTCAGTCTGGCCCAGTTTAGCGTTCCACCGCTTTCTGCACCCTTAGTTAGAAAGACATTTAAGAAATATCATGGGGAATACCCAGAAGATCTATATGATACGTTTGCAACCCAATCGGTAAATGCCGCCAGCATCGGACAGGTGCATAAGGCTACAAAAGATGGGAAAAAACTTGCTGTGAAAATCCAATATCCGGGGGTTGCAGACAGTATCAGTTCAGATCTTGCGATGGTAAAGCCGATTGCATTGAGAATGTTCAATATGCAGGCTAAAGACTCAGAAAAGTACTTTAAGGAAGTTGAAGGAAAATTACTGGAAGAAACAGATTATATCCTTGAAGTGAAACAGAGTAAAGAAATTTCAAAGGCTTGTTCTCATATACCAAATCTTAGATTTCCCGAATACTACGAAGATCTTTCCAGCGAACGTATTATTACAATGGATTGGATGGATGGTATTCATCTAAGTGAGTTTGCAAAAATAAATGAAGATCAGGAACTGGCTGATAAAATTGGTCAGGCATTATGGGATTTCTACATGTTTCAAATACATAGTCTTAAACAAGTTCATGCAGACCCACATCCAGGGAATTTTTTAGTAGATAAGGATAACAACCTTATTGCTATTGACTTTGGATGCATTAAGCAAATTCCACAGGATTTTTATGATCCATATTTTTCTCTGGTGAATAGAGAAAATTTAAATGATCAGGAATTTTTCTATGAGAAATTACTGGAACTTGAAATTCTAACGAAGAAAGATTCTGAAAAGGAAAAGGATTTCTTTTCAGAAATGTTTCACGAAATGTTTACGATGTTTTCTACGCCTTTCCAGTCTGAGAAATTTGATTTCACAGATGAGGACTTCTGGAAGCATTTAACTGAACTAAGTGAAAAATATTCAAAGGACCCTGAACTGCGAAGAATGAATGGTAATAGAGGAAGCAGACACTTTCTGTATATGAGTAGGACCTTTTTTGGCCTTTATAATCTATTACATGATCTTAAAGCAAATGTTGAAATTAATAAGTTTAGAGTGTATCTCTAACAGTTGATTTATTGGTTAGGTTGTTAGGAAGCGTAATTGATCACTATCGGTTGCGCTTCCTTGTTTAAATTAAAAAGCCCGGCGAAAATGCCGGGCTTTTTAATTCCTTGACATATGGCTTAATTTCCTGAAGTTTCTTCATTCATGTTCGCCTCATCTTCATTTTCGTTTTCCTCGGTCTTCCTATTTTTTACATATTTCTCCAGCCATTGATCCTGTTCCCATAATACGTGCAGTACAGATTCCTTAGCGCTATATCCATGACTTTCCTTTGGAAGCATTACCAGTCTGGCAGTTGCTCCAAGTCCTTTTAAAGCATTGAAATATCTCTCGCTTTGCATAGGATAGGTTCCTGAATTATTATCAGCCTCACCATGAATAAGTAGGAGAGGAGTTTTCATTTTATCGGTATGCATAAATGGCGACATAGTGTTATAAACATCTGGTGCTTCCCAGTAACTTCTCTCTTCACTCTGGAATCCAAAGGGAGTTAGGGTTCTATTATAAGCACCACTTCTGGCAATTCCTGCAGCAAATAAATCTGAGTGAGAAAGAAGGTTCGCAGTCATAAACGCTCCGTAACTATGACCGCCTACTGCAACTCTATCACGATCTACAAAGCCCATTTCATCTACCGCATCGATGGCTGCTTTCGCATTTGCCACCAATTGCTTTCTAAAGGTATCGTTTGGTTCTTCATCACCTTCACCAACAATTGGGAAGGAAGCATCGTCAAGAACTACATAACCACGATTCACCCAATAGATTGGGGAACCATAATAAGGATATGTGAAGTCATTTGCATTTGAAGTGTTCTGTGAAGCCGAATTTTTATCCTTAAATTCTCTTGGATATGCCCACATGAACATAGGTAGTTCTTCTGGGTTTTCCTTGTCATATCCTGCAGGAAGATATAAGGTAGCATTGAGTTCAAGTCCGTCATCGCGTTTGTAGGTGATCACTTCTTTACTTACTTCTTCAAGGCTTTTAAACGGATTTTCGAATGCTGTGATCTGTGTAAGGTCGTCATCAGAATTTATGTCCCTGATATAGTAATTTGGGTATTCAGTAGAAGCTTCAATACTAACCAGTATCTTACCGTTTTCTATATCCAGAGCCTCAACAAGACTTTCCTTTCTATCGGTGAATTTAGATTGGTATAATCTCTCAGTTTCACCATTTTCAAGATCTATTTTGTCTACAAATGGGAACTGACCTTCTTCAGTATAGCCTCTTCCTAAAAGAAATGCTTCTTCACCGTCAAGTTTTAACACGCTTCTTCCATAATCATTTTTAGTAGTTACAAAATTTCCAGGTTCGCTATATACATCCTGATAATTTCTGTCAAAAATGATTTCCGGTTTTTCCGAAGCATCTGAAGGATTAAATACATAGGTTTTAGTATTCCTGTCATTCCACCAGTAGTCCATGGCAATGGCCATTTTCTTATTTCCCCAAATAATTCCGCTACCACGATTTTTAACTTTTAGCAAGGATTTACCTTCTCCTTTGAATGGAGCGTCAAGTTGAAAAAATTCATCTCGATAATCTACTTCATTTTCAGGATCGCCACCATCAAGCGCTGTGACATAGACCAAAGTTGCAGGTTTATCGCTTCTCCACTGGAAATTACGTTTACCCTCACGTTCAGCCATAAAACCTTTAGGAAGATCTTCGATCAACGGTACATCATTGATCATATTCACTAATTTTCCATTAGCGTCGTAAATGTTAGTTTCTGAAGGAAATCTGTAATAAGGTACCAGGTAAGAAAATGGTTTTTTAATATTCTCTACCATAACATATTTTCCATCTGGAGAAAATGAAATATCGCTGTACATTTTTGCAGACATCCATTTTGAAGATGTTCCGTCCAAATTAACCTTTACTAATTCTGATCTTGCCAGTTGCTCAAAATTATATTCATCATTCGGATTCTTTAAAAGATCCTGGTAGGTTCTGTTCTGAGCTTCTTTTCCATCACTTACAGAAACTGTTGGTCCTGTTGGTACTGAAGTTTCAGTATCAATCAATTCTTTCCTGTCTGTTGGTAACATGGTTACCAGCAAAGCAGAATTATCGCGGAACCAGTTTACAGTGCTACGCATATTCGCATTAAGCCTGGCCTCTGTCAGTTTTTTTGCCGTTGCTTCTTTAATATCTAATACCCATAATTCCACGCCTTTATTTGTTGTATGAGTAAAGGCGATCATGGATTCGTCTGGAGACCAGTTGAAATTGGTTAATCTCGGCGCTTCAGGTAAACCTTTTACATTCATAGGTTCGTCGCCTTCAACCGACTTCACCTTCATATCGTTGTAATACCTGGCGCGGCTGTTAATATTGGTCACAGGATTGATTCTTAGACCTCCAAGTCGCAATTCCTCTTCACTTAATTCAGCAATACTTTTAAACTGATCCCTGTAGAGGAAGATCATCATTTCAGCATCGCTATCCAGAATGGTGGCAGGTGCAAGTGGAACGTCAATAAGATCAAGGATCTCTTTCGGGGGCTTTTGGTATTCTAAATTTTCCTGAGCAATGGCTCCGGAAACAAATAGAAGCATCGCCGAAAGGCACATAAAAATTCGGTTCATAGATTAAATTTTAGTTGAAATTTTAATGGAGGCAAGGATAGAATGAATGTTAATGTTTCTTATATTGCGCGTCCGTTTTTTTACAATTTGCTTAAATTTAATAAGAATAATTTTTAAAATCATAAAAAACCGTCCATGTATCAAACAAAAATTGCAGGATTAGGAAAATATGTTCCGGAAAATGTTGTGACAAACGACGATCTATCTAAAATGATGGATACAAATGATGAATGGATAACCGAGCGTACAGGAATTAAGGAGCGCAGACATATTAAAAAAGGCGATGGCAATACTACCGCCACCATGGGTGTGAAAGCCGCAAAGATCGCTATTGAGCGTGCAGGGATTTCTAAAGATGATATAGATCTTATCGTTTTCGCCACATTAAGTCCAGATTACTATTTTCCTGGATGTGGTGTACAGGTACAGGAAATGCTTGAAATTGATACCTGTCCTGCGCTGGATGTTCGAAACCAATGTAGCGGATTTGTGTACGCGATCTCAGTTGCAGATCAATTCATCAAGACCGGGATGTATAAGAACGTACTGGTAATTGGTAGTGAAAACCATAGTGGAGGTCTTGATTTTACTACCAGAGGTCGTTCAGTTTCGGTAATCTTTGGTGATGGTGCAGGAGCTGCGATACTTACCAGAAGTGATCATAATGGACAGGGAATCCTATCAACACATTTACATTCTGAAGGGAAACATGCTTTAGAACTTTCCTTAAAAGGACCGAGCACCAATCACTGGGTTCCTGAAATTATAGCTGAAAATCCTCAAGGAGATGATATTCCTTATTATCCATATATGAATGGTCAGTTCGTATTCAAAAATGCTATCCAGCGCTTTTCTGAAGTTATCAATGAAGGATTGAAAGAAAACGGTCTTGAAATATCTGATATAGATATGCTGATCCCGCATCAGGCGAACCTTAGAATATCTCAATTTGTTCAGCAAAAGTTCAAACTTTCAAATGATCAGGTTTATAATAATATCCAGAGATACGGAAATACTACGGCTGCGTCTATTCCTATTGCTTTAACTGAAGCCTGGGAAGAAGGTAAAGTGAAAGATGAAGATATTGTAGTACTGGCTGCCTTTGGTAGTGGATTTACCTGGGGTAGTGCTATAATAAAATGGTAAAATAGAAAAGGCCGGTATAACCGGCCTTTTTTTATACTCCTTTAAAATATTTGTAAAGATCATAAATTCCGAAAGCGATAAAACCTACCGCGATAATAACACCAAAGGTTTCGGGATCTTCAATTTGTGATTTCTGATATAATCTGAAACTTCCATATAACAGGAAAATAATTCCTAAGACAAGATTCCAAATGTTTCTTTGCGGTCTAGATTCTCCAGAATTCAATTCCTGATCACTCATCTGTAAAATCTTTAGAGAAGGTTGTTTTGGCGATTTTCACAGCCTCTTCAAAATCTTTTTGAAATACAAATAGAAGTACCTGTCCTGGTGTTGCGCCAAAACCTGCTCTTATACTCGATTCAAAATCATTTCTAACTCTGGAATGAATTCCCGATTTTTCAAACAACTCCTGAAGATATTGAACATTGGTATCAGGACCCGTATAGACTCTTTTATAGCTCTCGTCGTCGCTCATAGTGTAAAGTTTATCAAACTAAATTACAAATAAGCGCCAGTCTATGGTAACTTTTTTGTCTGAAATTAACTTATGCGTTGTAGAATTTACTGTTCCAGATCTCAGTACTGAAATTTTTACCCATTTTAAATCCGTAAAAAATAGATAATCCGGCGAACCATTTAAAAATGAAGAAAAAAACCATAAAGAATTGCGTGGTAGACTGCTGAGGTGAAAATAAACCATCAGGGACGAGCAATGCGGTTAAGAAACTTGTCGCTAAAAGTAGAAGTACAAAGTTCTCCAGAGTTTTGAAAGGCCACATGATCATTTTTCTGAAAGGATGAAGATCGTTACCCCATTTATGGATAAGATAATAATATTGATTTCCTATAGGCGCAAATAGAAGTGGATCATCTGCATTCTCCAGTTTAAAAAGTTTTGATGGAGCAATAATTTTAAAGCCTTTTAACTCTGTCTGGTGTATTCTTTCCAGTTTTTTGATCTCCATAAGAGCCTCGTAAGGAATTTCGGCTTTGAAAAATCTGGAATCCAGAAATCTCAGACGGTAATTCACACAAATATGATAAATGTCATCAATGTGGAAGACGCGTCCAGTTTCCAATTCGTCAGGATCAAAATTGTTTTGCATTACCGACCCGCCGTTACATAGTTCAGTTTTTATGAAATCGTCTTTTTTATCAGTTTCCGAAAAAATGGAAAACACTTTTTCCATGATCTCATCTTCAGAGATCTTTTTATTACGCGATTTTAGTAATTGTTGTTTGATATCGGTGCGGGGAATTCTCAACTTCATTTTCTTTTTCTTTAGCGTCACTAAATTAGATAATTAGCTTTGAAATAGCAATTTGTTTGATGTCAAAAACTGACTGTTTCCTGAATTATTTTAGCTCTTACAATTGTTAATTCTATACTAAAAAGTGGTTTATGGAAAACTGTATGCACTCCATACACGTATTTTTCTATATAAATAATCAAACTTTAAATTATGAAAAATCTTAGATTTTTAACTGTATTAAGCATGTTCCTATTAGTTGGAACGGTAGCAATTGGTCAAAATGGAAAAGCTGAAACCAAAATGGTTGGTGGAGCTGAAATGTATCCTACGAAAAACATCGTGGAGAACGCGGTAAACTCTAAAGACCATACAACTCTTGTTGCTGCGGTTAAAGCTGCTGAACTTGTAGATATTCTTAAAAGCGATGGACCATTTACAGTTTTTGCACCTACCAATACTGCATTTGAAGCTCTTTCTGCAGGAACAGTTGAAACTTTACTGAAAGCAGAAAATCAGAAGAAATTACAGGCAGTTCTTACTTATCACGTACTTGCTGGTGATTACAAAGCTGCCGATATCGTTGCTGCTATTAAAAAAGGGAATGGGAAGGCAACATTTACAACGGTGAATGGAGCAAATCTTTCAGCTATGTTAGACGGAGATATGGTGAAGCTTAAAGATGCTGCTGGAAATGTAGCTACTGTGAGCATTGCAGATGTTAATCAATCTAACGGAGTAATCCACGTGATCGATACTGTGTTACTTCCTTCTAAGTAGTAACAATTGTGAATGAATATTTAGAAAAAGCGGCTAAAAGCCGCTTTTTCCGTTAAATAAAAGTCAAATACCCGTTTTGCTTTTTGTAGTTGGACGCGATGCGGTTATTTTGAGGAAAACAGAAATTTTGAATGCTATGAAATTTTTAAAAGTAAATCTATTAATAGTTGTTACCATAATAATGGCGTCTTGCGGTTCCAGCGGACCAACGGTAAAAGATGATGTAAAGAAACTTAAATCTTATGATTCTTATGCTTATCTACCAAACAAGGATACGATCATTAGCAGGGATTATGATAATGATGCTATTAATTCAACCATTATTGAAACCATAAATGCGAATATGCGCGAGAATGGTTTCAGACTTGATAAATTACAACCAGACGTTCTTGTGTATGTTCACCCGATGTTTGATGAGCAGGTAGCTGTAAATGCTAACCCTGTTTATACTAATTATCCCTATTATCGTCCGGGATTATATGTAGGTCCATACTACAGAGATTTTATGTACGATAATTATTTTACGATCCAGCGAATTAACGGGCCAAGAGTAAAGCAGGTGCCTTATAGAGAAAGAACTATCGTGATCGATTTTATTGACAGGAGAACTAACGAGATCCTATGGAGAGGTACAACCGATGAAACTATTGCAACTAGAAGAATAGAAAGGGAAACCAGAGAATATGTTGATGAAATCTTTAAAGCACTTTACTAAAGTTCATTGTACTAACATCAACAAAAAAGCCGGGTGAATTTCGCCCGGCTTTTTTTATTTATCTAAGTTCAGCCTTGAGCTCTTTTTCGAACCTGTACTGAAGTTTACTCATCATTTTATCTACCTGCTTATCGGTAAGAGTTCTATTCTCATCCTGGAATACAAAACTCACAGCATAACTCTTTTTGCCTTCTGGAAGATTCTTGCCTTCGTATACATCAAAAAGATTTACATCAGTAAGCATTTTCTTTTCAGTTTGTCTGGCGATCTGTTCGATCTCATCATAGGTAACAGCATTGTCTAAAAGTAGCGCAAAGTCTCTACGAACGCTTGGGTATTTTGGAATTGAAGTAAAACTCTTCGTCTGTTGTTTCGCCATTTCAATTACTTCATCCCAGTTAAAATCTGCATAGATCACTTCCTGGTCTATATCGAATTTTTTCAGAATTGATTTTTTCACGACTCCAAATTCAACCAGCTTAGCTTTCTTGCCGCTTAACTGAAGACCTTCGGAGAAAATATCACTTTTTACAGCCTTGCTCTTAAGGTTTTTAATTCCCAGTTTTTCGAAAATGGAATTGATCGCGCCTTTCAAATAGAAGAAATTACCCTTTCCGGCAACACTATTCCAGCTTTCTGAAGTTCTTTCTCCTGAAATGAATAAAGAAAGATGTTTGTTCTCTTCTCTTCCGCTTACGTAGGAATGATATGTCTTACCAAATTCGAAGATCTTGATATTGTGTCTTCTTCGGTTAATGTTGTAGCTAATGGCTTCCAGACCTGAAAACAGCATACTCTGTCTAAGCACAGAAAGATCCTGACTTAACGGATTCAGCATTTCAACCTGATATTCGTCTTTCAGCTCTTCGCTTAATTTATTGTAATTCGCTGTAGTTAGTGAATTTGCCATGGTTTCATAGAATCCCTGACCAATTAACTGACCTGCAATTAAATTCTGAATTTTATAATCTTCAAATTTTGAAGAGTTTGCTACAGAAAGACTAAGCTTGTCTCCAAATTTGATATTGTTATAACCGTAAACTCGAAGGATCTCTTCAATTACATCAGATTCACGTTGAACGTCAACCCTATAAGACGGAATGGTAAGTCCCATTCCAGTTTCAGTTACATTGTTAACCCTGATCTCTAAAGAAGCAAGGATAGATTTGATTGTTTCCTCTTCAAGGTTTTCACCTATAAGTTTATTTACTTTTTCAAAAGTTAGGAATACCTGGAAATCTTCAATTTTTTTGAAATAAAGATCATCGATGTCGCTTGTGATCTCACCTCCGGCAATCTCCTTGATAAGAAGAGCAGCACGTTTTAAGGCAAATTCTACTGAATTGATATCTATACCTCTTTCAAATCTAAAAGAAGCATCGGTGTTTATAGCATGTCTTTTTGCCGTCTTTCTAACGCTCACCGGGTTGAAGTAAGCGCTCTCTAAAAATACCTGAGTGGTACCTTCAGTAACTCCACTGCCAATTCCACCAAATACACCGGCGATGCATAAAGGTTTTTCAGCATCACAGATCATAAGATCTTCTTCATGCAATTCTCTCTCTATATCATCCAGCGTAGTGAATTTTGTGCCTGATTTTAATGTTTTTACGTTAATCTCGTTTCCGGCGATCTTCCCTGCATCAAATGCATGAAGTGGTTGACCTAATTCGTGCATTACGTAATTAGTAGCATCTACCACGTTATTCTTAGGAGTGAGGCCAATAGCTTTTAGCCTATTTTGTAACCATTTTGGAGACTCTCCAACTTTAAGATCTGATAAAGTAACACCGCAATATCTTGGTGCTAAATTAGAATCATCAACTTTGATCTGAATTTTAAGACTTCTACTGTCTACATGAAAACTGCTAACGGAAGGAGTAATAAGTTCCAAATGTTTACCCATTTGCTGGTAACCTGCTTTTAAATCTCTGGCAACTCCCCAATGGCTCATCGCATCAGCTCTGTTTGGAGTTAAACCGATCTCAAAAACTTCATCATTTTCAACTTCAAAAATATCAGCTACCTTAGTTCCCGGAACAAGCTCATTATCCATCACCATGATACCCTCATGACTCTGTCCCAGACCCAATTCTTTTTCAGAACAGATCATCCCATAACTTACTTCTCCACGAATTTTGCCTTTCTTGATCTCCCAGGATTCTCCCTTTTCGTCATATAATAATGTTCCAATTGTCGCAACCGGAACTTTCTGGCCGGCACCAATATTTGGAGCGCCGCAAACGATCTGAACCTCTTCACCATTTCCAATATTGATTTTGGTAAGTTGTAACCTGTCGGCATTCGGGTGAGGATCGCAGCTTAATACGTGGCCTACAACCACACCTTCAAGCCCGCCTTTTACGCTCTGGAAATTAGAAATTCCTTCTACTTCCAGACCAAGGTCGGTTAATAATTCTCCTGTTTTCTCAGCTTCTTCAGGTAGTTTGATGAACTGTTTCAGCCAGTTATATGAAATCTTCATGGATAATCTTTTTCAGGCAGCAAAGATAGTATTACGAATGGTTTTGTCATAATCTGAAAAATAATTTTGTTATCTGTTTTTTACATAAAAAAAGAGGTGCGAACACCTCTTTAAATTTTGAATGGTTAATAATATTTCAACCTTTCTTTTTTAGATTCATAGTTCGAACTTTTTCCCAACCAGAATCGTTGGAGTTGTAAGTGATCCATTCTACTTCATTAGATTTTTTCTTAATGTCATGTTTTACTTCAACTTCTTCATCGTTTTCATCGGTATATTTCTCAATCATTTCATAATGATCTGGTGAGATCTCCTTCAGTTGCATTTTAGAGCTATAGATACCATTTGGCTGATTTCTTCTCATGTAAGCCACGTCAAACTCATCTTTAACAGGATCATAAACCATCACTCTTTTGCAACATGGCTTATTATTTTCCATATCGTGATCTACGATCATAATAGAACCGCTGTTATCAAATGATATATTGTTAGTGCTTTTTGCGCTATTTACCTCTTCACCTTTTTGAAAAACCTTTGTTTCGTTATCCCAGTTTCCAACAAGAAAATTCATTTGTTTATCCTTATTGTCAAGAATGGCAAGTTTTGCTTTTCCGGCTTCTATGATCAGATCATTTTGTACATGATCTTTTTTATTAGCGATGGCGAGAGATTTTTCAATATTTTTTCTTGCTTCATCCTTACGATCCATTTCCAGAAGCAAATCTGAATATGAATCGTATGGATTTGCCTCATCCGGATACTCCTTGATCTGAGCTTTTAGTAGAACCTCAGCACCTTTAAGATCTTCCTCGTCTTGCATGAGACGATAAGCCAGAACGTTCAAAGGTTCTGCCATTCCCTCGTAATCTTTGTTTGAATTGTTCTTTTCATAAACCTTTAAAACTTCCTGAACTCCTTTTTCTTTATAGGTGTCATAAAGTTTAGAACCCATGTCGTTTTCAGATCCGTTTTGAGCGACTATTGATGTTGTAAAACATACAAATAGAAAGCTTACAAGCATTTTGAATTTAGTGATTGCACTCATAATTTTAGAATTTATAGATTGTTATTGAATTGATCCAGATCAATCTTTGAGGCAATGTGTAGGAGTGAAAATTTGAAGCTAATCTGAAGGATCTGTAGGATGATCCTTTTCCGGGGGAAGTGGTTTAAAGATAATTAATTTGCGGTTATAATTCTGATAATCAGCCTTTAAAATAATTTAAAATTTGAAAGAGGAAGAAACCTTGGTTATCTTCCTCTTTACTGGTTGGAATTTAATTCTTCTTTTTCATTTCATTTACCGCTACCATATTTTCCTTATTCTCGTCTCCCATCTCATGAATTTCCCATTTTAGCTCACCGTTACTTTTGGTAAATACATGTTTAGACTTTTTCATTTCACCATTTTCTTCTGAAGTTTCAATCACGACTGTCTTATTACTGGTATTCTCTTTTATTTTAAAAGTTGAAGTATGAAAACCGTTTAACTGATTGTTATCTACCCTTACAATATCGTATTCATCATCAATGGCATCATAGGTTATTAATTGAGTTCCCTCGAACTGATCTTCCTCATTAAAGAATCTGGTAATAATAACAGAGTTGAATTTGCTAGGTTCAAAGCTTACATCATCTGTGAACCGTAGTGTTTTTTCTCCATCTTTAACTCCGTAACTTTTTACTTCCCAATTCCCGGCAAGAAAATTCAAGCCTTTGTGTTTGTCTTCTAGTCTTGCCAGTTTAGATTTAGAAGCGATCATTAAATTTTTGCTAGCCTCTTTATCTTTCCAGTTATCCATCATACTGATGGCTTTTTTTAGATGTTTTTTTGCTTCTTCCTTATCTCCTTTTTTCATCATTGCATCGGCATAGGAATCATATGGATTTGGTTGCTCAGGGTATTCATCTATTTGAGCCAGGAAAACCTTTTGTGCGGCATCCACATCCTTTTCCTGATTTAGTAACCTGTAACCAAGTTGATTCAATGGTTCCTGCAAACCTTCATATTCCTTGTTTGGGTTTGATTTATTATAGGCTACGATCGCAGCCTCAATTCCTTCGTCCTGATATACCTTAAACAGTTTATCAACCGATTCTGAGGAGGCGTTCTGTGCTACCGCTCCCGAGATAAAACAAACAAGCATAAAGCTTATTATCCATTTTAAATTAATTTCAGATCTCATAATTTTTGGTTTTTAATGGTTATAACTTGTATAAAAAATTATTGTTCAAAACCTGCAATAGGATCTGGGGAATTCAAAACAATTTGGGGAATAATAAACTAACCTTAGGGCCTTTTGGGATAGCCAGGTTTAAATATTGCGTAAGATCTTTTTTCGGATTTTTAAAGATACATAAATTATTCAATGGTCTGTAAATCAGTCAATAAAAAAAGGGCCGAAGCCCTTTTTAAATTTTTTGTTTCGTAATATTAATCACAAGATTGGGTTAGATTAGGTGTATTATTATTCTTTTTTGAAACATCATTCACTTTAAAGTCTGTCCATACATTACTATTTTGACTATTTCCACTGCAATTCTTTTCTAAAGTAACTGTCCATTCATAATTAGTACAGCTAACTAAATCCATTGTTTTTTGCATAGTTTGACCAGATGCATACCATCCATCAATTTCTTCCAAACCGGAAATAGCTGTAGATTGAGCAAAGGTGAAAACAACAGCAGCATCCATCATATCTTCCGCTGGAGTATAATAGAAAGTATAGGAGTTGTCACCGTGATCTGTATAGGAGAAGCTCTCCTCACAATCTGAACAATCTTCTACAACAATCTCTTCTTCAATCCAGGCGCCGGTAGTTTTATATCTTACCTGATAGGTTTGAGCCATATCAAATGTGTGATCAAAACATGCCTGAGTATTCTCCTGAGCATGTAACAATTCTTCGTAATATTCTTCTTCTACCTCTTCAGTAGCCGGATCATCACCTTCAACTAGTAATTCAAATTTTACCAGGCTTGTTTTTGTTTCACCATTACCTTTATAATCTTGTGGGAAATTAACACAGAATTCAGCAGAATCACCTGCACATAAAGCTCCATAACTAAGACTTGCAGGAACTTCATCCTCTAGAGCAGGTTTCGCATCAGCAATAACAAATTCTTCATTTGAATCTAAAGATTCCACGCTACAGCCAGCAAAGGCGATCGCGAACATAAATAAGTAAATTATTTTTTTCATAATTAGTTAGTATTTAGAAAATTAGGAAGATGAATTTACTCAAATGGGGGATATCCCGTTATTTTTGTATCAACTTTTCGATGTAAGAATAGAAATAAACGTTGTAGGACTTATATTACTGAAAAACAGTTACTTGTTAGCTAATATAATTCCAGATAGTTTTATTTTTTACCAACCTGGAATAGGCATTTTTAACCATGATATTTTCCTCCCTGGAGAGATTCGGATCCTCTTTGAGAAGTTTGGAAGCATAGTATCTGGCCGATTTCAATATTGAATTATCCTTGACTATATCAGCGATCTTTAAATTAAGAACTCCACTTTGTTGAGTTCCCATGAGATCACCGGGGCCGCGAAGTTTAAGATCTACTTCAGCGATCTCAAAGCCATCATTGGTTGAGGTCATGGTTTCCAGTCGCGTTTTGCTGTCGTTAGATAATTTATGCCCGGTCATAAGTATACAGAAACTTTGTTCGGCTCCCCGACCAACTCTGCCTCGCAGCTGATGTAGCTGTGATAATCCAAATCTTTCTGCACTTTCAATGATCATTACACTGGCATTTGGAACGTTCACACCAACCTCAATAACCGTTGTTGCTACCATGATTTGGGTTTCAGCCCTAACGAACCTGTCCATTTCATAATCTTTATCTGCAGGCTTCATTTGACCGTGGACAATCGATATCTGGAATTCCGGAAATTCACGGGCTATACTTTCGTAACCGTCCATCAGGTCTTTGTAATCCATTTTTTCAGACTCCTGAATAAGCGGATATACCACATAAACCTGTCTTCCCTTTTGAATTTCTTCTTTGATAAACCTGAAAACTTTCAATCGGTTACTGTCAAATCTATGAACGGTTTTTACCGGCTTTCGTCCTGGAGGCAATTCGTCTATCACTGAAATATCAAGATCTCCATAAAGACTCATCGCAAGCGTACGCGGAATAGGAGTCGCGGTCATCACCAGAATATGCGGAGGGATATGATTTTTCTTCCACAACTTCGCGCGTTGAGCAACGCCAAATCGATGTTGCTCATCAATTACTGCGAGTCCGAGATTGTGAAATTTTACTTTATCTTCAAGTAAAGCGTGAGTTCCAATTAAAATATCTATTTCGCCATTTTCCAGCTTTTCATGAATTTCTCTTCTCTTGGCGGTTTTAGTAGATCCCGTTAGAAGATAAATTTCCACTTCAAGATCTTTACAAAGATCTATGAGACCGTTGTAATGTTGTATAGATAATATTTCAGTAGGGGCCATGAGGCAAGTCTGGAATCCATTATCCAGGGCAATGAGCATGGACATTAAAGCGACGATGGTTTTTCCTGAACCCACGTCCCCCTGAAGTAACCGGTTCATCTGAGCACCGCTACCCATATCTGCCCGTATTTCCTTGATCACCCTCTTCTGAGCTCCGGTAAGATCAAAGGGTAAATGCTCCTGGTAGAAATCATTAAAATAATTTCCTATCTGGTCAAAATTAAAGCCTTTTATCTTTTGCTTGTGCAGCATGTTCTTTCGAAGCAATTGCAGCTGAATAAAGAATAACTCTTCAAATTTTAGCCGAAACTGGGCTTTAGCCAGTAACTCCTGGTTTTTCGGGAAGTGAATATTAAAGAGCGCTTCGGCTTTCGAAATCAGTTTTAACTCGTTAATCAAATCCTGGTTCAGACTTTCAGAAAATTTTAATCCTGTTTGCTGCAAGACTTCCTGCATCAGCTTCATGATCACCCTGTTGGTAATTCCTTTTTTTACCAGTAATTCCGTGGAAGGATACACCGGTTGCATAGCTGTTCGCAGATTCTTTTTATAATCTGCTACCAGTTCCATTTCCGGGTGAGGCATACTGAAGCTTCCATTATACCAATTCGTTTTTCCGAAAATGACGTAAGGAGTATTCAGTTTTAAATTTTCCCGAATCCATTTATGTCCGCGAAACCAGATGAGTTCCATTTTACCGGTATCATCTATGAATTCTGCTACCAGCCTTTTTCCTCGTTTTTGCTCAACCGTTTTTAGGTGCACAATTTTACCCACTATCTGCACTTCTGAAGAATTTCTCTGCAGTTGATTGATCTTGTAAAATCCAGTCTTGTCTATGTAGCGATTAGGAAAGAAATTAATTAGATCTCTGTAATACTGAATATTGAGTTCTTTTTTCAAGGTTTCAGCCCTGTTGGGACCAACTCCTTTTAAATACTCAATAGGGGTTTGCAGAAGATTCTGGATCATAAAAACGAAGATATTAAAACAGTTTGATTTTTGAAGCGCCACTCCCGTTAGAAGACGTTTAAACCTTATTTTTTATGTATTGAAGGGCCATTTTCGTATTTTGCAGGTGTTATTCTTCAATCATACATGCGAAATATACTTGCTCTCCTGCTTACTTTCTGTTCAATTGTCTTAACGGCTCAGGAAACTGGAGTTTCTAAAACCGAAACTTTTGATTTTAATAAACTTGAAGCGATGGTAAAAATTTCACCGGAATCTGGTGAGGTAAGAGGTGATGTAAATTTCAGTTTTGAAGTTCTGGCTCAGGAGGATACTTTATTCATAGATGGAAAAAAAATGCAATTCACCGATGTATGGCTGGATGAAAATCCTGTTAATTTTTATTCGGATGAAAATGGTATTTATGTAATAGAAGAATTTCTACCTTCAAAAGAGCGAAAATTAACTTTCCGTTATTCTGCTCAGCCAACTTCAGGAATGTATTTCATTAATTGGGATTTGCCGGAAGCTGAAAACTCAAAGAAACAGGTCTGGACTCAGGGACAGGGTAAATACACATCTAATTGGTTGCCTAGTATCGATAACATGACTGAGAAGCTGGAATTTGATATTAGCTATGAATTTCCAAAAGGATACCAATTAATTGCCAATGGAGTATTGCTGAATTCAGAATTAGCCATTGACAGTATCCAGAGATGGAGCTATGATATGAAAAACCCAATGAGTAGCTATCTCGTTGGTTTTGCAGCCGGGAAATTTGATTCTAAAATTTTGCAATCTTCATCGGGAGATGAGAT
Source organism: Christiangramia sediminicola (assembly GCF_031344135.1). Lineage (NCBI taxonomy): Bacteria > Pseudomonadati > Bacteroidota > Flavobacteriia > Flavobacteriales > Flavobacteriaceae > Christiangramia > Christiangramia sediminicola. Next base: position 475,811 of record NZ_JAVJIU010000003.1, on the reverse strand, counting down.
TCAACTTCATTACAGGCCAGAGGATTCTCTTTTTGCAGATGCAACCTACAGGTATAGCGTAGAAATGTTCGATTTCCTTGAAAATGAGATCGGAGTTCCTTATCCATGGCAGAATTATAAACAGATTCCTGTTCTTGATTTCCTATATGGAGGTATGGAGAACACTGGGACGACAATCTTTTCGGCATCTTTTCTAACAGATTCCATCGGTTTTAAAGACCGGAATTACGTAAACGTAAATGCGCATGAGCTGGCTCATCAATGGTTTGGCGACTTGGTAACTGAAAAAGAAGGAAAGCATCACTGGCTGCACGAAGGCTTTGCAACTTATTACGCCTTATTAGTAGAAAAAGAGATCTTTGGAGAAGATTATTATTACTGGAAATTATATGAAACGGCTGAAACACTGAAGAAATTAAGCGATTCTGGCAAAGGCCAGGCTTTGTTAAATTCTAAAGCAAGTTCAACCACATTTTACCAGAAAGGAGCCTGGGCATTACATATTTTAAGAGAAAGGGTAGGAGATGAGGCCTTTAAAGATGGCGTGAAGAATTATCTGGAACTTTATAAATTTCAGAATGTAGAGACTGATAATTTTATAGCGGAAATTGAAGCTGCTTCGGGAATGGACCTTTCCCAATTCGTAAAAGACTGGCTTCAGCAATCTGCTTTTAAGGCAAATCAGTCTCTGGAATCATTAAAGCGTTCTGAGTTTATTGTCAATTATTTGAATATTGCTGCTTTGCGTGAAACTCCATTAGACCAGAAAATAGAGTTTCTGGAAAGTGCTTTAAAATTTCCGGTTAATGATTATATAGGTCAGGAGGCTGTAAATCAATTAGCAGGAATTCAATCGCCTGAAACAAATAGACTTTACAAACTAGCTTTCGACACTAATAATATTTTCGTGAGACAGGCAATCGCCAGTAGCATGGAAGATATTCCTGAAAGTTTAAAAAGTGATTTTGAATCTCTGCTGGATGATGAGTCGTATTTGACCAAGGAAGCAGCGTTATTCAAACTTTGGGAGCAATTTCCTGATGAGAGAGAGAAATACCTGCAAAAGATGAAAGGTGTGGATGGCTTCTATAATAAGAATGTAGAAATGCTTTGGCTTACCCTTAACCTGGTTACACCAGAATTTGACCCAGAACTTACCCAGGATCACTACGAAAAACTTGCAGGATATACTTATCCCTCAGAACCTTTTCAAATAAGGGAAAATGCTTTTAGTTACTTATTTCAGTTGGGAGCATTTAATGAGAAAAGCCTCGAAAGTTTAATTAAGGGTACTCAACATCATGCATATAGGTTCAGAGATTATTGCAGACAATTGCTTACTGAACTGCTTGACAACTATGAGTATAGGTTGAAGCTGGAAGAGGTTTCAGCAGAAATGGCTGAAAAAGAGACTGCTTATCTAAGATCAAAAATCAACGGGTAATATGCGCGCGCTTGTAATTTCAGGAGGAGGCAGTAAGGGTGCATTTGCGGGTGGAGTAGCCCAGTATCTTACCGAAGAGCTTAAGAAAGATTACGACATGTTCATTGGGACTTCTACGGGAAGTTTGCTTATCGCACATATGGCTTTAGGGAAAGCGGAGAAAGTAAAAAAGGTTTTTACATCAGTAAATCAATCCAGCATCTTTAGTAATAGACCATTCCTTATCAAAAAGAAACATGGGTACGAGAACATCACTATCAATCATTTTAATGTTTTGCTCAATTTTCTAAAGGGTAAGAAAACATTTGGGGAAAGTCTGAATCTCAAAAAACTTCTAAAGGAAACCTTTACCAAGGAAGAATTTGAAGAGTTAAAAGCGGGCCCAAAAGATATCGTAGTTACAGTATCAAACCTTTCCCTGAATGAGGTTGAATATAAGTCCATTAAAGATTATGAATATGAGGATTTTATAGAATGGATCTGGATCTCCTGTAATTATACCCCTTTTATGAGCCTGGTTAAAAAAAATGGATGTGAATATGCAGACGGCGGCCTTGGTTCCATGGTTCCAATTGAAGAAGCCATCAAGAGAGGAGCCACTGAAGTTGACGCCATTATTTTACAGACCGAAGTGACCTATTTTAACAGGATGCCTTCAAAGAATGTGTTTTCTCTTATCACTAATTTGTTCGCTTTTATGTTAGATCGCATCGAAACGCAGAATATCAGGATTGGTAAATTTTCAGCAGCTAATAAGGATGCAGTGCTTAATTTTTATTATACCCCAAGTATTTTGACCACTAATTCTCTTATTTTTGATGAAGAGAAGATGAAGGCCTGGTGGGAAAGCGGCTATGAATTCGCAAAACATAGAAATAAAGAGTTGAACCAAATTGAACCTTAATGCGAGCATTAGTAATATCTGGAGGAGGAAGCAAAGGCGCTTTTGCCGGCGGAGTTGCTCAATATCTTATCCAGGAGAAAAAACGTAATTACGATCTTTACCTGGGAACATCTACCGGAAGTCTTCTTATTCCTCATCTTGCTGCAGGCAATATTCAGAAGGTCTACGACATTTATACCAATGTAAATCAACGGAAGATTTTCAGCATTAATCCGTTTATCGTTAAGAAAAAGGACGGTAGGGAATATGTGACTATTAATTACCTGAATACCATTTGGCAGTTCATTCGCCAGCGTAGAACCTTTGGAGAAAGTAAAGCTCTGAGAAGAAATATCAGGAGAAATTTTTCGCACCAGGATTTTACCGAATTGAAGAATAAGGTGAAAGATGTTGTAGTGACCGTTTCAAATCTTTCCAAGAACAGGGTAGAGTACAAATCAATTCATGAATTTGAATATGATGACTTTTGCGACTGGATCTGGATTAGTTGTAATTACATTCCATTTATGAGTCTCGCGCAAAAAGATGGATTTGAGTATGCCGATGGAGGTCTGGGATGCGTGGTGCCTATTAGAGAAGCTATTAAAAGGGGCGCTACAGAAGTTGACGCGATCATCCTTGAAGCTGAAAATATGGAATACAATAAGATCCTTGGAAAAAATCCATTTTCTCTGATGGTAAATCTTTTCGGGTTTTTACTGGATCAGGTGGAATATCATGACATTGTGGAAGGTAAACTTGCTGCGATGAACAAAAAGGTTAAGCTGAACATCTATTATACACCTACAAAACTTACAGAAAACTCTTTAGTTTTTAATAAGAAAGCCATGACCGAATGGTGGCAGCAAGGTTATGAATATGCCGAGAAAAAGGAAATGGAGAAAAAGGCGGCTAAATCTTCCTGGTTTAAGCTAGGTTTTTAACCTCTTTCTTGATGTAAGAAAGGGCTGCATCTGTGGGAGGCTGTTTGTCCATAAGCGACTTTAAAATTACTTCTCTTAGCTGGTCTGAAGTACTTACATCTTCCGTAGCGACTGCTTTTCTAATCATCGTAATTGTAGCATTTTTGGCTGTTTTGATATAGTCCCAGCATTCATTGGTAACATAGATCTGTTGTGCAAGGTTATGTTCAAATTCCTGCTCTATATTCGCAATAAGTAAAGTGGCATAAGATTCAGCATCTTCTGAAGTTGGCTGCACTCTGAACAATATTTTTCCCGGTGACACTCTTTCCAGCAAAAGCGCCAGTCTTTCATAAGCCTGTAACCTGATAGGTAAAGCTGTTTTTTGCTTTTCTCGCAGCAATAAAAATCGTCTTCTATTTTCTTCATTCTTGGAATAGGAATTAAAAAAATAGAATGAGATCAGTCCAACGATAATCGCAGGTAGAAGAGCGTAGAGTAGATCAAGAATATCAGATTCGTTCATCGGGAAATAATGTTTAGTCTATTGCTTTTTCTGTTTTCTGTAGATGTTCCAGATTCAGGTTTCCGCCTAAATGCGCACACTCTACAAGTTCTTTTACAGAGCCGAAATTTACTTCATCTTTATGGTAAGAAAAAGTAGTGGCCAGAGTTTTTGCCAGATTCTTGTCGCTGAGGTTGATGTCTACATCGTCTGTGGTGAACTGGCATGGATGTTCATATCCGCAGGCGTGGCTAATCTGCAATAGTTCTTTTCTAAATTTCACGAAATAGAAATTAGTCCGCATGGCTTTATCATTAACGTTTATCCCAGACTGAAGCCATTTGTTCTGCGTGGCAACTCCAGTTGGACAGGTGTTGGTATGGCAACTTTGTGCCTGGATACAGCCAATGCTCATCATTGCTTCCCGGGCAACGTTGATGCAATCTGCACCTAAAGCGAAAGCCATGGCAGCCTTTGCCGGAAAACCAAGTTTTCCTGAGGCTACAAATACAATTCTGTCTGTCAATTCATATTTTTGAAAGATTTTATAGACATCAGTAAATGCATAGATCCAGGGTAGCGAAACATGATCTGCAAAACTTGGAGGCGCAGCGCCGGTACCGCCTTCACCGCCGTCAATACTTATAAAATCAGGGCCATGATCTTTTTCCTGCATGATCTTAGCCAGTTTTTTCCAATCCTTCAACTGTCCTACTGCCGATTTAATTCCAACAGGAAGCCCGGTAGCTGCAGCGATCTTCTCTACGAACTCAACCATTTCTTCTACAGAATTAAATGCAGAATGATAAGCCGGTGAGATCACATCCTTATCCATTGGTACACCTCGAATTTCAGAGATTTCTTTGGATATCTTAGCGGCAGGAAGAACACCTCCTTTTCCAGGTTTAGCTCCCTGAGATAATTTTAATTCGATTGCTCGAACCTGAGGATTTTCCTTAACCAGTTGAACCATTTTTTCCATGGAGAAGTTTCCATCTTCATCACGTACGCCGAAATATCCTGTACCGATCTGGAATACCACGTCAGCTCCTTTTTTATGATATGAAGAAAGTCCGCCTTCACCCGTATTATGGTAGGCTCCTGAAAGTTTACAGCCTTCGTTCAGAGATTCAATAGCTTTTGCTGAAAGTGATCCATAGCTCATCGCGGAGACATTGATTATGGAAGCAGGTCTGAAAGGCCTTTTTCTCTTATTCCAACCACCCATAACCTTTGCACAGGGGATCAAGCCTGAATTTTTCTGATTAGGGTGATCCTCCGGAAGCTTCAATGGCAGAAGCGCATTATTGATAAAAATATAATGTGTGGAGAAAATATCCTGATCGGTTCCAAAACCTTCGTAATTGTTCACATTTTTAGCTGAAGCATAGATCCAGCCACGTTCCCGCCGATTAAATGGTAATTCTTCCCTGTTATTGGCGACGATATATTGCCTTAATTCGGGCCCTATACCTTCGAGAAAATAACGCAAATGGCCAACTACTGGAAAATTATGCTTTATAGTATGTTTCCTGTTGAAGAAAACATCAGAAATTCCAATTAATAACAATACGAACAACAGCCAGCCCCACCACGGGATCTGCCCGATGAACTCCAAAACTTCACTCATTATTTCTGATTTAGATAGTCTAGCGTTAACTGTGTCATAGTCTCTACTCCAAGCAACAAACCGCTTTCGTCGATAAAGAAATCGGGGGTGTGGTGTCTCGTAGGTTCAGCGCCCTCTGGCATCCCTCCTAGAAAAAAATAGAATCCCGGAACTTTCTCCTGAAAGAAAGAGAAATCCTCTCCACCGGTTGTGGCTTTCATTAAATTCACATTTTCTTCTCCGGCTACAGCTTTCAGGCTTGGAAGCATTTGCTGTGTTAACTCCGGATCATTAAAGGTGATCGCTGTATTATTCTGAATTTCGATTGTGGCTTCACCGCCGTATGCGGCTGCGATTGCAGGCACCATTTCTCTCATTCTCGAAAGGATCAGTTTTTTGTTATTAGGGTCTAAAGTTCTTACTGTACCTATCATTTCAGCAGTTTCAGGAATAATATTAAAACGTACTCCGCTCGTGATCTTCCCAACCGTAATAACAGCAGCCGATTCAGTTAATTCAGCATTTCTACTAATGATGGTTTGTAAGCCATCAATAATCTTGGCTGAGATCAAAATAGGATCAACACCACTCCATGGAGCAGAACCATGAGCCTGTTTACCTTTTACGTTGATCACAAATCTTTCAACCGCTGCCATAGTTCCTTCAGGCTTATATTTGATCGTACCTACAGGTGTTGCCGCGTTGATGTGAAGACCGAAAATCGCATCTACATCCGGATTTTGAAGAACTCCCTCTTTGATCATCAAGGCTGCGCCTCCTTCTTCACCTGGTGGAGGACCTTCCTCGGCAGGTTGAAATATGAATTTCACCGTTCCATTGATCTTATCCTTATTTTCTGAAAGTATTTCAGCAACTCCCATTAAGATAGCAGTATGAGTATCATGTCCGCAGGCATGCATTACACCGGTTTTTGCTCCTAGAAATTCTGTTTTCACTTCAGATTTGAATGGAAGGTCATTATTCTCGGTTACCGGTAAGGCATCAATATCGGCTCTTAATGCGATCGTTTTTCCAAGGTTATTACCTTTGAGAATACCTACCACACCAGTTTTTCCAACACCAGTTTTGGTTTCGATTCCCAGAGAATTTAAATGTTTGGCTATTTTTTCAGCGGTTTTGAATTCCCTGTTAGAAAGTTCAGGGGTTTGATGAAAATCTCTACGCCATTCTATTACCTTATCTTCAATATTGTCAAAAGCTTCAGTAGGAATATTATTCTGTGCCTGTGCAAAACAGGAAATAAATATTCCGGCGAAAATCAAATAATTTCTCATAGTTTTTTAAAATTTTATTAGCTGGTAACCATCATTCTGAAGCTGCACCAGGGCGGTCATTGCAGACAAAGAATATTTCACTTCATCCATTGCTTTCTCTCTGGTCACTTTGTAAAATGCAGCACTCTGTCCGCATAGAATTATTTCAACTCCATTATTGGCTAGTTCTTTAATTAAACCTGAATTAGGATTAGAAGTTTCTTCAGTATAAGTATCCTGATAATATTCATCTTTTAAAACATCCTTAACTGCTTTTCCGTGAATCACCAAAGCGACTTTCATATTTCGAGGATTAACTCCCGCTTTTTCGTGCATATTCAGAAATCTTGCTGCTGTTTCTATCAAGGCATTTGGTTCTGAAGCTTTAAATGGTCTGTCAACATCAAAAACAACTTTCAGAACAGAGGTAGTATCGGTTTTGAATTCTGGAGATTTTACGTCGAAAGTTTTACCGTAACTGGTAATTACATTTCCTGGCTCAGCTTCCTGAGAATTAACCTGACAGGTAAGCATGATAAGGAAAGCGAAAATCATTTTTTTCATAGATACTTCGGGAATCTTTTGATTTAGGATTTTAAAGATATTAAATTATAATCCTTTGAACTTAGCATTAATCTTAATTGTTTAAAAAACGCCTGCCGTCAGGTTTCCTTTTTTGACCATTTTGGTTACCTTTCAGCTTTTAAAAAACGGAGAAAATTTGGAAGCTTATTTAGCTGAATTGAATGATGCACAGAGGGCTCCGGTGCTGCAAAAAGATGGGCCCATGATCGTAATTGCCGGAGCAGGCTCTGGTAAAACTCGTGTGCTTACCTACAGGATCGCTTATCTTATGAATCAGGGTGTCGATGCTTTTAATATTCTTTCGCTAACCTTTACCAATAAGGCCGCGAGAGAGATGAAGCAACGTATCTCTAAGATCGTTGGAAGCAGTGAAGCAAAGAACCTCTGGATGGGAACATTTCACTCGGTTTTTGCCAAGATCTTAAGATTTGAAGCAGACAAACTTGGTTATCCCTCTAACTTCACCATTTACGATACCCAGGACTCTCACAGTGTCATAAGGGCCATCATAAAGGAAATGAGGCTGGATAAAGATGTCTATAAATACAAACAGGTATATAATCGAATTTCCTCCTATAAGAACAGTCTTATAACTGTAAAGGCTTATTTTCAGAATGGGGAACTTCAGGAGGCTGATGCCATGTCTAAAAAACCTCGTTTAGGTGAGATCTATAAAGCTTATGTAGATAGATGTTTCAAGGCCGGGGCGATGGATTTTGACGATCTTCTGCTAAAGACCAATGAACTTTTAAACCGTTTTCCAGAAGTATTACATAAATATCAAAGTAGATTTAAATACATCCTGGTGGATGAGTATCAGGATACGAACCACTCACAGTATCTTATCGTAAGAGCATTATCAGATAAGTTTCAGAATATATGTGTTGTTGGGGATGATGCACAAAGTATCTATGCATTTAGAGGGGCGAACATTAACAACATTTTAAATTTCCAGAAAGATTATGATAATGTCCAGATGTATCGCCTGGAGCAGAATTACAGGTCTTCCAAGAATATTGTAAATGCTGCAAACTCAATAATCGACAAAAATAAAACCAAGCTGGATAAGATCGTTTGGACAGCGAATGATGACGGACCAAAGATCATTGTGAACAGGTTGCTTACCGATGGTGAAGAGGGAAGATATGTGGCCAGTTCTATTTTTGAGAATAAGATGCAGAACCAGATGGATAATGGAGATTTTGCGATCTTATATAGAACCAATGCTCAGAGTAGGGCAATGGAAGATGCTTTAAGGAAAAAAGACATTCCTTACAGAATCTACGGAGGTCTTTCATTTTATCAGCGTAAGGAGATCAAGGACGTTCTTTCTTATTTAAGACTTATCCTGAATCCTAAAGATGAGGAAGCTCTAAAAAGAGTCATAAATTATCCTTCTCGCGGGATCGGGCAAACTACCATGGATAGGCTTGCCATCGCAGCAAATCAACACAACCGATCTATTTTTGAAGTTATTCAGAACCTCGATAAATTAGATCTGAAGATCAATCGAGGAACCCAGACAAAACTGGAGAATTTCGTTAATATGATCCGTAGTTTCGGGATCATGAACGAAACCAGTGACGCTTTCCAAATCGCTGAAACTGTTACCAAAAAAACTGGATTAGTTCAGGAATTAAAAAAGGATGGAACTCCGGAAGGTATCGCGAGAATTGAAAATATTGAAGAACTTTTAAACGGTATTCGTGATTTTGTGGAAGGTCAGAAAGAACTGGCTGATGCAACCGGATCACTTTCAGAATTCCTGGAAGATGTTGCCCTGGCCACAGATCTGGATAAGGATACCGGTGATGAAGACAGGGTGGCTCTAATGACCATTCACCTGGCCAAAGGTCTGGAATTCCCATATGTATATATCGTGGGAATGGAAGAAGATCTTTTCCCATCAGCGATGAGTATGAATACCAGGAGCGAACTTGAAGAAGAACGTAGATTGTTCTATGTGGCGCTTACGCGTGCAGAAAAGCAGGCATATCTAACCTATACGCTATCCAGGTATCGATGGGGAAAATTAGTAGATGCGGAACCAAGTAGATTTATTGAGGAAATAGATGATCAGTATCTTGATCTTATGGTACCTCAGGATGATTATAAATACAAACCATTAATAGATACCGATATATTCGGGGATGAGGTGGATAAAAGTAAACTTAGGCAGAATAAGCCAAAAAGTGGAACTCCACCGCCCGCTCATAAACCTTCAGAAGAGCAATTACGTAAACTGAGAAAATTAAAACCAGCGGCGACAGAACCTACAAAAGCCAGGAATAATTTAGACCTTTCAGAAGGAACCGAAGTTGAGCACATGCGTTTTGGAAAAGGTAAAGTTCTGAAGTTAGAAGGAGCAGGGCAGGATAAAAAAGCCGAGATAGATTTTGATCAGGGTGGCATTAAAAAATTATTGCTTCGTTTCGCTAAGCTGAAAATACTTTCATAGTCAGATATTTGCAAGAATGTATTTTTTACATATATTAGCTCAGAGAAAAAATTAGAGCCCTACCTTTAATATAACTCAAGAACCAAACAAAAACACAGTTTTTTAGAGATCCTTATTAAGGATCTCTTTTTTTGTCCCAAATCTAAATGCTGCCAAAAATTCCCAATTGTTAAAAATCCTGTAAATTCAATGGCTTCAACGTATTTCTGGATGAAAATATGACTTATATTTTTTATCTTGAAGAGAAAAAAGATGATACGAGAAGGAAGTACAGTAAAATGGAAATGGGGAAACGGAACTGCTAAAGGAAAAGTGATTTCCAGTTACACGAAAAAGGTTACCAAACAAATTGATGGAAGTGATATTACCAGGGAAGGTGAAGAAGGTAATAAGGCATTATATATTGAACAGGAAGATGGAGCAAAAGTCCTGAAACTTGAAAGTGAGGTTGAGAATGTAAAATAGGTCTTGCTGAAAATTCAGAAAGATTATTATCAATAAGAGTTAAATATTCGATTATGGCTGAATTACTGCGCATTTACGACGAGAACCCGGCTCCAAAACACATTAAAAAAGTAGTTGACACCTTAAGAAACGGAGGTCTCATCATTTATCCTACCGATACTATTTATGGATTGGGTTGTGATATTACCAATGTTTCTGCATTAGAAAAGATCGCACAGATAAAAAAGGTGAAACTGGAAAAAGCTAATTTCTCTTTTGTTTGTGAAGACTTAAGCAATCTTTCAGATTATGTGAAGCAAATTGATACGGCGACTTTCAAGATTCTTAAAAGAACCTTGCCGGGGCCTTATACTTTTATTCTTCCAGGCGGGAATAATCTTCCAAATGTTTTTAAAAAGAAGAAAACTGTAGGGATCAGGATCCCAGATAATAATATTTGTAAAGCGATTGTGAGCGGTCTCGGAAATCCTATTGTATCTACTTCCATTCGTGATGACGACGAGGTATTGGAATACGGTACAGATCCTGAGCTTATTAAGGAGAAATGGGATAATCTGGTTGATATTGTCATCGATGGCGGTTATGGAGATAACATTCCTTCAACGGTAATAGACCTCACCACTCCCGAACCTGAAGTTATTCGAGAAGGCAAGGGGACTATTGATATAATGTAAAAGGATTCTGAAAATTTCATTATTCCCCGTTAATTACGTACTAAAGTTATACTCATATTTTCTAATGACCTGTAACATTCATACTTTAAATAAAAAATGAATGTTATGAGTTATATTGAAACTTCCAGTAAGGAAAAAGGAAAGAATATTAATCTATTTTATGAAGATTACGGTGAAGGAAAGCCTGTGATTTTAATTCACGGTTGGCCTTTAAGTCATCGTATGTGGGAATATCAGGTCAACGAGATCGTAGAAGCCGGTTTTAGATGTATTGCTTATGACCGAAGAGGTTTTGGAGATAGCGACAAACCCTGGACAAACTATGATTACGATAGTTTAGCACAGGATCTTAATGACATTATTACCAATCTCGGGCTTTCTGAAGTTACCATTGTTGGTTTTTCTATGGGTGGTGGAGAAGTGGCCAGATATATTGGTAAATATGGAACGGCTAATCTATCAAAAGCTGCACTGATTTCTGCAGTACCCCCTTTAATGCTCAAGACAGACGATAACCCGGAAGGTCTGGAGCAGGAAGTTTTTGATGGATTTAAAAAGGAGATCAGAAAAGATCGACCGGCGTTCTTGCAAGGATTTGGTAAGCAATTTGTCAATTTTGAAAAGGTTGGAGACAGGATTAGTCAGGAAATGGCAGATTATTATTGGTCTATAGCCTGTAAAGCCTCTCCAAATGCAACTTTGGAGTGTATAGATTCCTTCGGACAGACAGATTTTAGAGAAGACTTGAAGAAATTCGATATTCCTACTCTGGTTGTGCATGGTGATGCAGATCAAATTGTACCCATTGAAATTTCAGGAAAGAAAAGTGCGGATATCATTGCAAATAGCGATTATCACGTGATCGAAGAAGCACCACATGGATTAATACTAACCCATACTGCTGAATTCAATAAGATTCTACTCGACTTTTTAAAGTCATAGATTCATATAAATAATAATAGAAGCCCTCTTTTTGAGGGCTTTTTTTTATTTGATGATATCGTAGTAATCTTCCAAAAAGGCATAATGAACTTGAGATGGCTCCAGAATAGCACCTTTTTTATGAGCGGTATCTGCCAGTTCGTAACCTAACTGTGCAGCAAGTAACCTTTGAGTTGGAGTGCCATGATGATCCATGCTTTCAGTTAAACAGTCGCCAACATTGAAGGAGAGTTTAAAATATTCTTCTATTCTTTTCCAGTTAAATGTCGCTCCTCTTTTATGGGTTAAGTAATAAGCAGCAGCATAATCAGCTTCTAGTTCTGAATATCTTGAGAATTCAGCTGGACCTGCCAGCTGATCTGAAAAATCCCAGCTTTCTGCATATTCAAATTGTGCCTGGTGCCACCACTCATGAGATAAAATCGCGGTAAAGGCCAGGTCTCCATCAATTCCAGTTTCGATGATACTTTGCAATAGTCCGTCTCCGATAACCAGTAAGCCACTGGATCTTGTAAAACCATCAAAGGCGAAGTATGGGTTTTCAGGAAAATTAGATGAAGTTTCATTCAGCTCCAACAATAGGTCAGCTTTTTGATAAGCTTCGGTTCGATTTCTAACCGTCCTGTCAAAACTTTCTATCATATCTGCCAGGATCTCACGATCATTCAATAAAGATGTATGTTGACCATTCAGGTAAATATCACGGTCTATATTCCAAAATTTTTCTAATTCCCGAATTCTTTTTGCGGCCAACTGGTTGTATTCGCCATTCTCTCCATAATAATTGTCGCCCATGTAAAAGGTGACATATTTTCTATTGAGTTCCAGGTAATAGTTAAGCAGGTCGAAATCGAAAACCGGGTCGTTCATAATGCTTTCAAAATAGCCTGATAGAACGATTCCGAAGTCAGTGGTTTCACAAGGCTCAGCAACCAACGCTTCATTCTGAAATCGTTCACTTAAAGAAAATGTGACTGGCTCAGGTTTTGAGAAATATTCGTTCGCTTGTTTGTTTTTGGTCTTTTGTTCCGCAGGAAATTGGTGATTTTGATTTTCAGGCATGGCTTCTTCCCTGGAGCAGGATTGCAATACAAAGGAAAATAGTAGCATACCACAACACCAGATGTATACATCTGTCTTCTTCATAGCATCAAAAATTAGGTGGTTGGTATGCTAAAATTAATATAAAATACTGATTATTAGAATTTTAAGTGTTAAAAATAAAAAAGCCCCGCTAATTGCGAGGCTTTTCTGATAATATAAAATCGATTGCTTATTCTTCGCCAGAAGTAGCTTTTTCCATTCCTTCTTCGATCATACTGTAGAACTGATCTAGCTTAGGAAGAACAACGATTCTTGTTCTTCTGTTCTTAGCACGTCCTTCAGCAGTTTCGTTAGAAGCAACAGGGATGTAATAACTTCTACCTGCAGCAGTCATACGAGCTGGTTCCACTCCAAATTCGTCTTGAAGTACTCTTACTACAGAAGTAGCTCTTTTCACACTTAGATCCCAGTTATCTTCGAACATTGAAGTGCTAATTGGCTTGTTGTCTGTATGACCTTCAACCATAAATTCGATATTTGGTTTGTTTTTTACAACAGTAGCAACTTTACCTAGAACTTCTTTAGCACGTGAAGTAATGTTATAACGACCACTATCAAATAATAATTTATCTGAAATAGAAACGTAAACAACACCTTTTTCTACATTAATTTCAATATCCTCATCGCTAAGATCTCCTAGAGCTCCTTTTAAACTTGTTACAAGAGCAAGAGTTACAGAATCCTTTTTGTTCATAGCATCCTGCATAGAACGGATCGCAAGATCTTTTTCTTTGATGCTCTCTAGAGAACGTTCCATATTTTCAGCCTCTTTCTTAGAAAGTGTAGCAAGATCTCCCACATTATTCAATAGGGCTGCGTTGGTATTATTTAGATTGGAAATTTGACCGTTTAGACGCTCTTTCTCATCAAGACAAGAATTCAATTTTACTGTTGCAGTATTTAATTGATCTTGTGTTTCTCTTTGCTTGGCTTCCAGTTCGTTGTATTTTTTCTGTGAAACACAAGAAGATAGCAGAATGGCAGCTGTTGCCGACAAAAGCATGATTTTTCTCATAACTCGTTTCTTAAATTTTAAATTGTTAGATGAGCCAAAAATATCAAAAAAAATATAAGGTGGAAAGCTATTTTAACATTTCCTTCTTTAATTATTTTTAAAGCTCACTGAACTTGTTTTTTTTCTGAATAAAATGTGCATAGACAACGGAAGAAATTAAATAGTATTTCCTGAAAATGAATTCTTTCGGTCTTTTTTTTCTCATTCTTCCGAAGTGCCTGTAGAAGCTGGCATGTGCTTTTAAAATAGCAAAAAAGTGATTGAATTTTCCATCAAAAATGAACTTGAATGCAGCAATTCCATCCAATATCATTCTGATAAAAAGGATGTAAAAAAGCTTAGCCGGTTCTACATTTTTCAGAAGTAAAAAAAGTCCGTTTCTAAAATTGAAATAGGTTTTTTTAGGATTTAGATGCTCTAAAGTTGCACCGCCAACATGAAATACCCTTGAAGCACTCACATATTTTATTTTATAACCTTTATTTAAAAGTCGCCAGCAAAGATCAATTTCCTCCTGGTGCGCAAAAAAGTCTTCATCTAACCCACCAACTTCTGCAAAGGCATTTTTTCTAATTGCCAGGCAAGCTCCACTTGCCCAGAAGATATATTCATCCTCATTATACTGTCCATGATCTTCTTCCAATTCCTGGAAAATTCGACCTCTACAAAACGGGTATCCATATTTATCAATATATCCGCCGGCTGCACCAGCGTATTCAAAATGATCTTTCTTTTTATAATCAAGGATCTTTGGTTGAATGGCAGCTGTTTCAGGCTCCTTCGAAAAAGTTTCGGCAATAGGTTTTAACCAGTTCTCTGTAACTTCAACATCACTGTTTAATAAGATGTGGATGTCTTCAGGTACATTTTTCAGCGCTAGATTATATCCGCCGGCATAACCAGCATTCACTTTATTGTCTATAATGGTGACTTCAGGAAATTCAGTTTCAAGAAATTTTAAAGAACCATCGCTCGAATCATTATCTGCGACATAGATTTTGGCTTCTTTAGAATGCTGAATTACCGATGGAAGAAATTGCTTTAGGAGTTCCTTACCGTTCCAGTTTAATATGACTACCGCTATTTTCATGCTCTGGAATATTCAGGAATATCTTTCAGGAAAAGATAGTTTTCATTTTCATAATCCATTTTACAAAAATAATGTTCTAGCCCATTGGTAACCATAAGGTAATTTGCCTTTAGCGTCAGGTTATATCTCGCGATCTGGTCAAAAGTATCCTGATTGATCTTTATTTTAGGTGCCTTACATTCCACAATTAGCTGAATATTTCCGTCGGGCTCAAAAACCACAATATCATATCTTTTGGTCAATCCGGCGATCTTTAATTGCTTCTCCACATTGATAAGACTTAGCGGATAATTTTTTTCAATTTGCAAAAAGCGAACGCAATTCTGGCGTACCCATTCTTCCGGGGTAAGGATCACGAATTTTTTCCTGAGATCATCAAAAACAGCTATTTTATTTTGATTATTTTTGAACCGAAATGAATATTGAGGGAAATTCAATTTTTGCATGTTTCAAAAGTAATAAACAATATTACAGGCTTGCAATTTACTTTTTTAGAATTCTTTCAGCATAAACCGCCGCAAAATTCCGCATGGACGAAGCCAAACAGATTGTAAACGATATTCAGAAA
Source organism: Christiangramia sediminicola (assembly GCF_031344135.1). NCBI lineage: Bacteria > Pseudomonadati > Bacteroidota > Flavobacteriia > Flavobacteriales > Flavobacteriaceae > Christiangramia > Christiangramia sediminicola. The sequence goes on along the minus strand of NZ_JAVJIU010000003.1, from coordinate 460,272 downwards.
GGAAATATTAAGCCAATTTATTTCCTCATGGGCGAAGAGCCTTATTACATAGACAGAATCTCAGATTTTATTGAAGAAAATGTTTTATCTGAAGAAGAGCGTGGCTTTAACCAAATGCTTATCTACGGAAGAGATACCAGTATAGATGATATTGTGAGCAATGCCAAGCGTTACCCGATGATGGCTGAAAGGCAGGTGGTGATCGTCAAGGAAGCCCAGGATCTTTCCAGATCCATTGAAAAACTAGTTGATTATGCCGAAAACCCTCAGCCAACCACGGTTTTGGTTGTATGCTATAAATACAAGAAAATAGATAAGCGTAAAAAGCTTTATAAGGCGGTTAATAAATCTGGAGTTCTGTTTGAAGGCAAAAGATTATATGAAAACCAGGTGGGAAGCTGGATCACTGGAAATTTAAAAAGCAGAGGTTATTCAATTTCTCCAAAAGCTTCTCAAATGCTTGTAGAATTCCTGGGAACCGATCTTGGGAAAATAGACAACGAACTGGATAAATTAAGCCTGATCTGTCCGCAGGGAACTACGATAAGCCCGGAAATAATTGAGGAGAATATCGGGATTAGTAAGGATTTCAACAATTTCGAGCTTCGTAAGGCGATTGGGGAAAAAGATTCATTGAAGGCACATAGAATTATTAATTATTTCTCTCAAAATCCAAAAGACAACCCGATGGTTGTTACCATTTCGCTCTTGTTCTCTTATTTTTCACAGATACTGCAATATCATGGCTTGAATGATAAGTCAAAAGGAGTTGTTGCTAAACAATTGAAAATAAGCCCATATTTTGTTAGTGATTACGCTGTGGCTGCCAGAAATTATCCGATGAAAAAGGTGAGCCAGGCTATCAGTCTGCTTCAGGAAACAGATGTAAAAAGTAAAGGAGTAGGGGCGACTAATGTTTCTCAGGGCGACCTTTTAAAGGAACTTCTAGTAAAAATAATGAATTAAGAATGAGTAGAATTTCATCATGGATAAACGCCGCTAGGCTAAGAACCCTACCTCTTTCAATATCCGGAATTCTAGTTGGAAGCAGTATTGCCGCTTTTGAAGGTTATTTTGATATTGCCATCTTTAGCCTGGCTTTAGGAACTACACTCGGACTTCAAATTTTATCCAATTTCGCCAATGATTATGGTGACGGGGTAAAAGGTACAGATAACGAAGATAGAATAGGGCCGGCAAGAGCGATTCAGAGTGGATTGATCACTCATAAGGATATGAAATTGGCCATGGTGATCACCGCATCAGCTACATTATTGCTGGCGGTGCTTTTGATCTATGCCTCTTTCGGAAGTGAGAAATTACTATCGGCCTTAGTATTCTTTCTTTTAGGTGTTGGAGCGATTATCGCAGCCATTAAGTATACCGTTGGAAATACGGCCTATGGTTATAAAGGCTTTGGCGATATTTTCGTCTTCGTGTTTTTCGGACTTGTCTCGGTATACGGATCTTATTACCTGTACAGCCATGATCACGAATTAATCAGCATATTTCCAGCAATTGCTATTGGTTTTTTAAGTGTGGCTGTGCTTAATTTAAACAATCTTCGTGATCGTATTTCAGATGAAAAAGCAGGGAAAATAACTCTGATCGTAAAAATGGGTGATAAAAAAGGAAAGGATTATCATTATTTCTTAATTCTTGGAGCCTTATTCTTTTTACTGGTTTATTCAGTAATCAATTCTTCTGAATTGAACGATCTTATTTATTTATTCGCTTTCATTCCGTTATTTCTTCATCTAAAAAGAGTGGTTACCAATAAAGATTCAAGAAAACTGGATCCTGAATTAAAAGTAGTCGCACTTTCTACATTTGCCATTTCCCTGTTATTTGCATTGGGCCTCATCTGGTAAGTTTCCGATTAAGTTTAACAAAATTATATATTCACGCTTTCAGAGATTTTTGCGTGAATCCTTATTTTTATTGAAAACCGAAAAATAAGATTATGGAAATTACCTTTTACGGTCAGAATACACTGGCACTGAAAATTGGAGAAATCAATGTTCTTGTAGATCCTTTTATTACAGGAAACGATCTTTCAAAAGATAAAGTAGATATAAAAGATCTCAAAGCAGATTATATTTTGCTTACTCATGCTCACCAGGATCATATTCTGGATGCTGAAGCAATAGCCAAGAATACCGGCGCAGTGATCGTAAGCAATTTTGAGATTGCAAATCATTATGAAGAGAAAGGTTTTGAGGTGCATCCTATGAATCACGGCGGAAGCTGGGACTTTGAATTTGGGAAAGTTAAGTACGTTAATGCTATCCATACCAGTTCATTTCCAGACGGAAGTTATGGAGGACAGCCTGGAGGCTTTGTGATTGAAGGTGAACATAAGAATATTTATATTGCCGGAGATACGGCCTTGACAATGGATATGAAATTAATTCCGTTACATACCAAACTAGACATAGCTGTACTTCCAATCGGTGACAATTTTACAATGGGCGTGGATGATGCCATTATCGCCAGTGATTTTATTGAATGCGATAAAATTATAGGTTGTCATTATGATACCTTTGGTTATATTGAAATTGATCATGAAGAAGCTAAAAAGAAATTTTACGAGAAAGGGAAAGATCTAATGTTACTGGACATTGGAGAATCTATAGAACTATAAATGACGGCATCTTACAAAAAGTATATTTTAAATTTTAAACGCCCTAGCGGAACATCGCGGGGCGTTCTTACTGAAAAAGAAACCTGGTTTCTAAAAATTTCTGAGGGTGATAATTTCGGAATAGGAGAATGCGGAATTTTGAGAAGTCTTAGTTATGATGATCGCCCCGATTATGAAGAGAAACTAAAATGGGTTTGCAATAATATCAATATCGGTAAAGAAATGCTCTGGGAAGAACTCAGAGAATTTCCAAGTATTCAATTTGGTGTGGAAATGGCCTTCAAAAGTCTTGAAGCTGAAGATCCCTTTGAATTATTCCCTTCAGATTTTACCACGGGGAAAGATGCGATCCCAATAAACGGACTTATCTGGATGGGAGATAAAAGCTTCATGAAAGAGCAGATTTCAGAAAGGATCGAAGCTGGTTTTAATTGCATTAAACTGAAGATTGGAGCTATCGATTTTGAAACGGAGGTCGATCTTATTCGTTCGATCCGGGACAACTTTTCAGAAGATGAAATTGAATTAAGAGTTGATGCTAATGGTGCATTTAGTACAGAAGAAGCACTAAGCAAACTTGAAATACTTTCCAGGTTTAAACTTCACAGCATAGAACAGCCAATAAAGCAGGGTCAGATTGAATCCATGGCAGAACTATGTAAAAAAACACCCTTGCCAATTGCACTGGATGAAGAGCTAATTGGGGTTACTTCTGTAACAGATAAGGAAGAACTCATACAAACAATAAAGCCTCAATATGCTATTTATAAGCCTAGTTTAATTGGAGGTTTTAAAGGAACTGAGGAGTGGATAGAGGTTTGCGTTGCAAATAATGTAGATTGGTGGATCACCAGTGCGCTGGAAAGTAATATTGGATTAAACGCTATCTCCCAATTCACCTACACCTTAGATTCCAATTTACCGCAAGGACTTGGGACTGGAAGTTTATATACCAATAATATTGAAAGTCCTCTGGAAGTCGAAAATGGAAAGATATGTTACAACCCTACAAAGAAGTGGGAAATAAATTATTGATATAAAATGTTTATAGCTCAAGCTTTCAAATTTAAACACGACCTCTGGAGATATATTATTGGCGTGATCATAGTTATTGCAGGTGTGTTTATTGGTCAGATCCCGCTAACTGTTGCGCTTTTCATGGAAATAGGGGTTGAAGAAGCAGTGACGCTTACAGAAGGTCAGATGATGACTGCACTAGATTCCAATTACTTTTTGTTCCTCATGCTTTTGTCTTTTGCAGTAGCTCTTGTTTTTCTATTTGTTGCTGTAAAGAATGTGCATAAGCAAACATTGGTATCTCTAACTACTTCACGGGAAAAAATAGATTGGGGAAGATTCTGGTTTGCCTTTGGACTGGTAAGTATTTTTATAGTACTTACCACGATAGGAGATTATTACTCAAACCCGCAGGATTATCAATGGAATTTTGACCTGATACCATTTCTCATTTTATTTGTAATTGCAGTTGTCATGGTGCCTTTACAAACCAGTTTTGAAGAGTATTTCTTCCGGGCTTATTTAATGCAGGGGATTGGAGTTTTAAGCCGAAATCGCTGGTTACCATTGATCATTACTTCAGTCGTTTTTGGGGGGTTACACTTTTTCAATCCTGAAGTAACCAAACTGGGAAATATTATCATGATCTATTATATAGGAACTGGTTTCATGCTGGGAATTATGGCATTGATGGATGAAGGGATAGAGCTGTCTCTTGGATTTCATGCCGCCAATAACCTTTTAACAGCATTACTGGTTACTGCAGACTGGACTGCTTTTCAAACCAATTCTATCTTCAAGGACATTTCAGAACCATCTGCAGGATGGGATGTACTTATTCCTGTTTTGATAATTTATCCGTTATTCTTATTTATAATGGCGAAAAAATATAAATGGACAGACTGGAAAGGGAAATTATTCGGAAAGGTAGAAAAACCTGAGCCTGTTCATAATGATGATTTTATCTATTAGGTTGATTTTAAATAGGTAACACGCAACCAATCTGGTTTTTCTGTATCTTATTTAAAACTAACCATATCATGAGGAAAATTCTGCTCCTGTTTTTTTTAAGTCTTATACTTCAGTCTTGCTTGTATAGAAATAATGAGGGACGTTGGACTACAGATCCTGCTGAAAGTGCTTTTGAACCCGTTACGGTAGATAGAGAAACATTTGAAAGTACGATCGCTATTAGTGGACCCAGAGAAATAGAGAGAGCAGGGAAGATTTATGTGAACGGTGATATGGTTTATATCAACGAAGTGAATATAGGATTTCATGTTCTGGATAACCGTGATCCCGAGAACCCTGAAAATATTTCCTTTATAGAAATTCCTTTAGCCACAGATCTCGCCATAAGAAATAATACCATCTATGTACATCATGCAGTAGACCTGGTTGCGATGCATTACAATTTAGGTTCTATTGAAATCGTTCATCGCGAACGGAATGTTTTTCCAAGGCTGAATTCTCCAGACGGATTTCTCGCCGAAGATTTTGACCTGGAAGAAGATCAAATAATAATCGGTTATCAAACCAGAAATTAAGAGATATGAAAAAGTTAGCTGTTCTTTTGTTTTTTGGATTTTTGATGTCTTGTAGTACAGATAATGCTACGGGTCCCAATGGCGATGCTAAAGGCGACGGAACTGGTGGTTCCCTGGCAAGATTTACCCTGGCTGGAGATTATCTATATACGGTAGACGATCAGTCTTTAAGAATTTTTGATATTAGTAATCGTGATAAGCCCGAATTCGTCAATGAAAAATATATAGGTTTTGATATCGAGACACTTTATAGTCTTGGAGAAAATCTTTTTGTTGGTAGCAGGCTGGGAATGTTTATCTATGATATTTCAGATCCTGAATTTCCTTTACAACTTTCGGAGGTGCAACATGTGAGAAGTTGCGATCCTGTGGTTTCTGACGGTTCTTATGCCTATGTAACTTTGCATACGAATGTTACCTGTGAAGGAATCGTGAATCAGCTGGAAATTTATGATGTAGAAAACCCGATGGATCCAACATTGCTGAATACCATTCAAATGGATCGGCCTATTGGTTTAGGACTCTACGGTGATAATTTATTAGTGACAGATGAAGGTGTGGTTCGTATTTTCGATGTGACAATTCCTGCCGTGCCAGATTTGATTGGCGGAATTCCAGTAGATGGATTCGATTTAATTATCAAACAAGATCATCTTTACGTTATAGGTCCGGAAGCCCTTTACCAGTACCGCTTAAACTCCGAGAATGTTGAAGATTTCGAAAACCTGAGTAAATTCACTTTCTAAGTTTTCAACACATTTCAGTTCTATCTTAGCACCTGATATCCTAAATGTTTCAGAAGTTATTTAAGAATTTCATTGCAATTTGTTAACTTTCAGTATTAAGTTATTTATCAACTTAGTTTGAAGTATGACAGGCAAATACAAAATACCTGAAACTCATCCTGATTTTAGGCTTAATAAGCAGCATTTTAATAATGCTGAGCTTAGACATATCGCTTACAGTTATATTAAAGAAGGAGAGCCATTTGAACAGCAAATCGGTAGTTTTTTATTGGATTGGCTAAAACCGGTTTCTTATATAGAAGTTAGTACATCAGGTTCTACAGGAACCCCGAAAAAAATAAGGTTAGAAAAGCAGCATATGATAAATTCTGCCCTGGCCACATCTAAATTTTTTAAACTTCCGGCTCATACTACGGCATTAATGTGTTTGCCTGCAGAATATATTGCAGGTAAAATGATGCTTGTTCGAGCTATGTTTTTGGGCTGGCATTTAGATACCGTCCCACCTTCATCCAATCCTTTAGACCAGGTCTTTAAAGTTTATGACTTTTCTGCCATGACGCCTTTTCAGTTAGATAATTCTATTGCACGCTTACATCTGGTAAAGAAGATGATCATTGGTGGTGGCGTGGTTTCAACGAGGATTGCAAAAATGCTGACTGATGTAGATTCCAAGATTTATGAGACTTACGGGATGACCGAAACCTGCAGTCATATTGCTGCCAGGAGATTGAATCCGACCAAGAAGAGAAAATCTGCAAGGTCTTTCAAGTTATTACCCAATGTGAGTATTTCGCAAGATGATCGTGGTTGTCTTATCATAAAAGCACCAAATATTTTGGATGAAGAGATTGTCACTAATGATGTTGTTGAGATCATTACTTATAAAAAGTTTATCTGGAAAGGTAGATTTGATAACGTCATCAATTCTGGAGGTATAAAATTATATCCCGAAGAAATTGAAAGAAAACTGAATAAAGTTCTGGATCACAGGTTTTTTGTGACTTCTATGCCAGATGATTCCTTGGGAGAAAAGTTAGTTCTTTTCGTAGAAGATGATTTTTCGGAAGAAACCCTGGATGACCTGCAAAAATCTCTTGGTGGACTAAAATCTCTTGACAAATACGAGAAACCTAAAAAGATCTATTTGATCGAAAAATTTGAAGAAACTCCTAACGGAAAAATTCACCGTGAAAATACACTAAAAAGTAAGGTGAGTTAAACCCCAGATACATGAAAAAAATATTAATGCTTTTGGTGCTAATATCTACCACTATAGCCCAAAGCCAGATACTTGCCGAACGCGAACGCTCAAAAGTAATAGATCAGATTTTAGCTGAAAGATTTAATCAGGTTCTTCCCGAATTGATGGATAGAACCGAAATTGATATGTGGATAGTCATCGCGCGGGAGTATAACGAAGATCCGGTGCTAAGAACTATGCTGCCTTCTACCTGGCTAAACGCCCGAAGAAGGACAATTTTAGTTTTTAATCGCAGCAATGCTGAAGATACGATAGAAAAATTAGCCATCGCGAGGTATAATATAGGCGATAATATAGAGTCTGCATGGAATAAGGAAGAGCAGCCCGATCAATGGAAAGCCTTGATAGATATAATCAAGGAGAGAGATCCGGAAAGCATTGGATTGAACATTTCAGAAAATTTTGGAATAGCCGATGGACTTGTCAAAACAGATTATGATGAATTCATGCAAGTTCTGCCGGAAGATTTTCAGGATAGGATTGTTTCGGCGGAAGACCTTGCCGTGGGATGGATAGAGACCAGGACATTAAGGGAAATGGTGATCTATAGTTCACTGGTAGAAACCACTCATTCAATAATCGAGGAAGCATTCAGTAAGAACGTGATCGAGCCGGGTATTACCACTACAGATGATGTAGTTTGGTGGATGAGACAGAAAGTTACAGAACTTGGACTTGAAACATGGTTTCATCCAACTGTAGATATCCAGCGTACCAATGAAGAGCTGATAGATCATATTACTGCGTTTTCAGACGAGAATGGAAGCGATGTGATCTTACATGGAGATCTTTTGCATTGCGATTTCGGAATAACTTATTTAAGGTTAAATACAGATTGCCAGCAAATGGCTTACGTTCTAAAGGCTGAAGAGACCAAGGCTCCTGATTTTCTGGTGGAGGCTTTTCAAAAGGGAAATCAATTGCAGGATATCCTGACCTCTAATTTTGAAACTTCTCAAACCGGAAATGAGATATTAAGTAAAAGTCTGGCGGAAGCAAAAGATCAGGGTTTGAAAGCATCCATATATACTCATCCGTTAGGATTATACGGTCACTCTGCGGGACCAACTATAGGGATGTGGGATCAACAAGGTGGTGTACCGGGAACGGGCGATTATCCGCTATATGAAAATACGGTTTATGCCATCGAGCTAAATACAGAAGTTGAGCTGGACGAATGGGGTAAAAGTATCAGGATCATGCTGGAAGAGGCAGGTTTCTGGGGAGAGGACGGGTTTAGATATGTAAATCAAAGACAAAGAGATCTTATGCTCATCCCTTCGGAAAAAGCTAGCAATTAAAATTTACAGGCCTAATATCCCATTTTCATCATATAATCTGCGGAATGTTTTCCGGAGCCATAGAAAATGAAAAAAATGGTAAATGCAGATACTACAAGTGCTAGAATAAGATTTGATGCTTGCATAACTCCGAAGAAATTTATCAGAATCGCGCCAATTAGAATTGGTATTTGTACGATCAGCGCCCAGCGAGTTAATAATCCGAAGGCGATCAAAATTCCTCCTACCAGATGAACTGATGCAACATAATGAACAACAAGCATCGTTCCGGCAAATCCTTTTAAGGGATCTATCAGTTCGACAAGAGTTTCAGTCTGAGAGATGAAGTTAACGCCTTTGATAAAGAAAAAGACACCAAGGGCAACCCTTAGTAGATCCAGCCAATAATATGTATGTGCATTGGCCCATTTATTAAGTGATTTTATACTTAACATAATGGAAAAAATTTACATTAATTTACGAAAAATCAATGTAACTACCTGTTTAAATGCTGATTATTAGAATCTTATGTTTTTTTTTGTTTAATAATTGAATATAAGAGCCTGATATGGTTTTAATGTAAGCTTAGAATTTTTCCTCTGAACCTCTGAATAATTATTAATCAATAATTCAGGTTTTGAGAATTTTTCCGGAAGCTCGATCGAAGTGTTTTCCGTAGAGAAATTCAGGAGAATTAACATTTTTTGATCATCCAGCTCACGTGTATATGCATAGACATTCTTGTTATCAGGTAATATTAATTGATAATCTCCATAAACCAGAACCGGATTCTCCATTCTTAATTTTACAATTTCCCTAAAATAGTTCAGGCAGCTGTTGGGATCATTATTTTGCGTTTGAACATTGATTTCTTCGAAATTTTCATTTATCGGTAGCCAGGGAGTACCTGTCGTAAATCCTGCATTATCAGAATTGTCCCACTGCATTGGTGTTCGACCATTATCACGTGAAAGAAATTTTAATTCAGCCATGTATTGATCGATATCACCACCCTCATTAATGGTCTTTTCATAACCATTTTTAGCGACGATGTCTTGGTACTGGCTTATTGAATCAAAGCCAATATTGGTCATTCCCAGTTCATCCCCATAATATACGTAAGGCGTGCCCCTCATTGTAAGAATAAAAGTATTGAGCATTTTGGAAGAAGCCGCACGAAATTCAGGACTGTCAATACCAAATTTGGAAACCATTCTGGGAACATCATGGTTTGCAAGGAAGATAGATAACCAGCCTTCTTTGGCAAAAGCGCTATCCCATTTTGTATAGACTTCTTTAAATTCAGATAATTTATAGCCTTCAAGGCTGTTCCCAACGTCCATTCCCTTAAAATGATAGGCCATCTGCAATTCATTCCTGTCGGCATCTACTAAGGAGTGTGCATCTTCAAAATTGCTTCCGGCACCTTCAGAAACTGCGAATACATCGTACTTGCTTAAAACTTCCTGGTTCAATTCTTTAAGGTACTTATGAAGATTGGGTCCCATTCCGTAGTATTTTATCACGTCCTTTTCGTAGCCTTCAGGGAGAGGAGGGAAGGTGGTGTCTTTAGATACAAATTGAAAGGCGTCTAACCGGAATCCATCCACACCTTTTTCTGCCCAGAATTTCATTATATCGTAAACTTCCTGTCTTACTTTTGGATTCTCCCAATTAAGATCTGGTTGTTTTTTTGAGAAATAATGCAGGTAGTAGGCATTGGTGATCGAATCGTATTTCCATGCTTCCCCCTTAGGGTCGAACAAACTGTAGCGGTAATTAGGTTCTCCTTTTTCCGCAGGCCACCAGTGATAATAATCGCGATAAGGATTGTCCCTGGATTTTCTTGATTCCTGAAACCATTCATGTTCATCACTACTATGGTTCACCACCACGTCCATGACAAATTTGATATCCCTTTTATGCATTTCGCTGAGCATAAGATCAAATTCCTCCATGGTTCCGAATTCATCCATGATAGCGCGGTAATCACTAATGTCATAACCGTTATCTGCATTCGGAGAACTGTAAATGGGATTCAGCCAAACCATATTCACCCCAAGACTGTCAATATAGTCCAGTTTCTGAATAATACCTTTTAAATCACCAACACCGTCTCCATTAGTATCCTTAAAACTTCTGGGGTATATCTGGTAGATCACTGCTTCCTTCCACCATTCTTTTTGAATGTTAGAAACTTCAGGTTCTTCGGCTTCCTCTTTTTTGTCGTCATTACAAGAGGCAAAAAGGAAAAATATAGCAAGGCAGAATATTAAATTTTTCATAGTGACCACTATCATATTGGTTTGCAATATGTAATGTAGAAAAATTTAATTGAAGCCAAAGATTATTTTATAATCTCGCTCTCGATATAGAATTCCAAATCATTCACTTCGAGTTCATCCAGCTCCTCTCCGGTTTCATAAGACTGCCATTCTGAAGTAGCATTGAATCTTATTTCTTCCTCATCGATGATCACATCAACAGGCATTTTGAAATTTACGACATCTGCCTTCCAGCGATATCTAATAAAGTCATCACCTTGTTGCAACTGAAGCACTGGAAGTGGTGCATGTCTTAAATATTGATCGAAAACAGGTTGAAGATCTATTTCTGTCGCATTATTGAAAAAATCTTCGGTATCTGCTGAGGTAATTGTCTGATGTCTAAAAGTCTTTGTGTAATCCCTGAAAGTATCCCACCATAATTCATCATTATCATAAATACTTCGAATCATATTCAGCAGATTGGCACCTTTGTAATACATATCTCCAGATCCTTCGGCATTTACTCCATACTCTCCTATGATCGTTGCGGTATTGGAAATATTCTGTCTTATTCCTCTAATATATTTTAAGGCATCTTCTTTTCCCCATTCACATTCAATAAAAATAGATTCGGTATAACTGGTAAATCCTTCATGAATCCACATGTCTGCAATATCTTTGGAAGTGATACTGTTGCCGTACCATTCGTGGCCAGATTCGTGGATGATGATAAAATCCCATTTTAGGCCAATTCCTGTACCAGAAAGATCATTTCCAAGGTAACCTTTCAGATATTTATTTCCGTAAGCCACAGCGCTCTGATGTTCCATTCCTAAATATGGAGTTTCGACAAGTTTATACCCATCCTCCTCAAAAGGATAAGGTCCCATTTTATCATAAAAACAGGCCATCATTGGTTTTACTTCTTCAAACTGTTTTTTAGCCTTTTCTAAATTGTATGGTAGTACATAGTAATCCAGATCAAGATCCTGGAATTTATCTGAAAAATGCTCGTAGTTCCCAATATTGATCATAATGTTATAATTATTGATCGGGCTTACTACTTTCCAGCTCCATTCGGTATATCCGTTTCCAAGGTTCTTTTCACCGAGAAATCTACCGTTTGAAACATTCATCAATCCATTAGGAACTGCAATGTCAAGCTGAGCTTCTTCAGGCTCATCGCTTTGATGATCCTTGTTTGGATACCATAAACTTGCACCTGTTCCCTGAACTGCAACACCAATCCACGGATTTCCATCCTTATCCTGTGACCAGACAAAACCTCCATCCCAGGGCGCATTTTCAGCTACTTTAGGTTTTCCATGATAATAGAATTCGATAGAATCTGATGTGCCTTTTGATAGCGCTTTCTCAAAATTGATAAAAACGGCGTTGTACTTTCGCTCATATTTCAAGTCAATTCCGTTGTGCATTATAGAATCGATCTGCATATTTTCAAAAAAATCCAGTTGCATTACCGGCATATTCTCTTTAACTGAAAAACTAATAAGGTTGGAACCTGTTATTGATTTTGTTTCAGGATCTACCTTTAATTTCAAATGATATTTCTGAACATCGTAATTCGTTCTTTCCGGTCTTAGAGAGCCTCTTAAAGTATCGGCTTCAGTATAATTGGAGTGATTATCTCCAACTACCTGTGCATAATTAATGGAACAGGTTAAAATCAGGAGAATGCAGATGATCTTATTCTGGGTGTACCACATATAATATTGCATTTGGATCTTCTTCAAGTTTTTTATTCAGGGAAGTTGTAAGTTCATTGAAACTTTTCAGGTTTGTTCCCTTACAAACCCCATAAGAATAATGATATTTTAATAATTCGAGATCTTTTTCGGTTAATACCCTATATGAGTTGCAGTTGGATAATATGCTTTCACAATCGAGTTTTTTACTGGAACCAAAATACCCGAGGGATTTAAAAAAGTGATATTTCAATAAATTTTCTTTAAGCAGATTATTTTTGACAACAGCTGTATTAATTTTTAAACTTCCTTTAGTGATCTGGCTTATTCCATTCCAGTGAATATAATAACCACTTTTGTTTCCAATTCTAGGTTCATAATCAATGTTATGATCCTCATTTAAATAATAAACCAGGTAATTGCTCTTCTCTTTAATAAAATTTCTGCTGATATTTAGGGAATCAACCTCATTTGACAATTTTTTAGCAAATCCCATCAAATATTTGGTATCTGCTTCTGGAACACTTTCGTCAAAATAGATTCGAATATCTTCTTTCCAATATTTCATGAATCTGGAAGAATCAACCTTTTTATCAGTATGGTAAGCAACATTCATATAGGTTTCGAGGAAATCTTCATCTTTTTGCTCATATCGCACCTTTTTTAAATTCTCCCCAGCGAATGGATCAAAACTCATAGGTACCTCCACCATTGTATCGCCGTTAATTACTTTAACTCTGGATGAATCAGAAACTTCCTTAAAGTGTTCAATATAGGCTTGCTTCGGAATAAATTTTCTTGAATACGTATTTTGGATTGTATCCTGAGCGATGCCTTGTAAGCTGAGCATCAGGATGAGTCCAATTATCAGGTTTTTAATCATATCAGGTTTGGATTACTCCCATGTTAAAATCTTTTTCGATCGGGGCGTGGTTTGCAGCTTCAATTCCCATAGAGATCCATTTTCTAGTGTCTAAAGGATCTATTATTGCATCTGTCCAGATTCTTGCTGCGGCATAATAAGCAGAAGTTTGCTCATCGTATTTTGCCTTAAGCTTCTCAAAAACTTCTTTTTCCTTTTCTTCATCAACTTTTTCGCCCTTTTTCTCCATAGAAGCAGTTTCTATCTGAGCTAAAACTTTTGCAGCCTGAGTACCACCCATCACGGCAAGTTCAGCACTTGGCCAGGCAGCAATCAGCCTTGGATCATACGCTTTTCCGCACATGGCATAATTTCCAGCTCCGTAGGAATTCCCGATAACGATAGTAAATTTTGGAACGACAGAATTACTTACCGCATTCACCATTTTAGCACCATCCTTAATGATACCTCCATGTTCACTTTTACTTCCCACCATAAATCCGGTAACATCCTGTAGAAATACCAACGGGATTTTTTTCTGATTACAATTTGCAATGAAACGAGTGGCTTTGTCAGCCGAATCTGAATAGATCACACCGCCAAACTGCATTTCACCTTTTTTGGTCTTTACGATCTTACGCTGGTTGGCCACGATTCCAACTGCCCAGCCATCGATACGGGCATAGCCGGTAATAATCGTTTGGCCATAACCTTCTTTATATTCTTCAAATTCAGAATTATCTACTAATCTTTCAATGATCTTATGCATGTCATATTGATCACTTCTTTTCTTTGGTAGGATTCCGTAGATCTCTTCTGGATTTTCCTTTGGCTTCACAGGCTTTTTGTAGTTGTATCCGGCTTTGTCAAAATCACCGATTTTATCCATAATGTTCTGGATCTTGGTTAAGGCATCCTCATCATCTTTAGCCTTATAATCTGTAACTCCACTAATTTCAGAATGTGTAGTGGCACCTCCAAGAGTTTCATTATCTATAGATTCTCCAATCGCAGCCTTTACCAGGTAACTTCCCGCAAGGAAAATACTTCCTGTTTTTTCTACGATAAGAGCTTCATCGCTCATGATTGGAAGATAAGCTCCACCGGCGACACAACTACCCATAACGGCAGCGATCTGCGTGATGCCCATACTGCTCATTACCGCGTTATTCCTGAAAATTCTTCCAAAATGTTCTTTATCTGGAAAGATCTCATCCTGCATTGGCAGATAAACTCCGGCGCTATCTACAAGGTATATAATAGGTAGTCTATTTTCTATGGCAATCTCCTGAGCTCTCAGGTTTTTCTTTCCTGTGATTGGAAACCATGCTCCGGCTTTTACTGTTGCATCATTGGCAACTACGATACACTGCTTTCCTGAAACATGACCAATTTTTACCACAACACTTCCACTAGGACATCCGCCATGTTCTTCATACATTCCTTCCCCTGCAAAGGCACCAATCTCGATCGCTTTCTCATTATCATCTAAAAGAAAGTCAATTCGCTCTCTGGCAGTCATTTTTCCTTTGGAGTGATGTTTTTCAATTCTCTTTTCACCACCACCTAATTTTACTTTCGCAAGCTTCTGTCTTAGAGTTGAAACCAAAAGCTTATTATGATCTTCATTCTTATTGAAGTTGATATCCATTATTTTGAACTTTTTACAATAATTCGACTGTTTTAATGTGATTAATTTTAAATTAATCTGATTTCTGAAGAAATTTTGTGAATTTTAATTCAGAAATGGCTTTTGGCTAAAATACAAAATCGCATCAATTTTTAGGTTTAAAAGAATCATTAAAAATTAGACGATATTTGTATAAAACAGAACAGATGGCAATGAATAAAAATACCATTTTTGGATGGGCGTCATTTTTAACCTTCCTGGTTGGTACCGCACTGGTACTTTTAGGAGTTTTAAAATATAGGGATTACGCGATCGGTTTTTCCGTAACCGGTATCGGTTTTTTCTTTATTTCGTGGGTATTTAATGCCTTGAAGGGTAGAGTTTAAAATTCTGATATGAAAACGGGGAAAACAGAAAGAGATCAATTGGTGAAACATTTAGAAGGCGGACTGGCGTATGCGTCAATCGAAAGTTTTCTTGATGCGATACCTTTTGATAAGGTTGGCGTGAGGCCTAAAGGTTTGCCTTATTCTTTTTATGAGGTTTTTTATCATATGTTTTTTGCGCAGAAGGATATTCTGAATTACGCTGTTGCAGATGATTATCAGCCACATAACTGGCCCGATGATTACTGGCCGGAAAACCCTTTTCCGGAAAGTGAGGAAGACTGGGAAGATTTGAAAGCAGACTTTTTTGAAGACAGAAGGCTTCTCAAAGAACTTATTCTAAACGAGGAGAAGAATCTTAGTGAACCAGTTCAAAATTCTAAAGAACATAGTCTATTCAGGGAGATTTTGCTGGTCATTGAGCATTCAGCCTATCACACAGGTCAATTACTCATAATTCAAAGATTATTGGGTATTTATGATAATTGATTTCTGTGAAAAATTCAGGATATTTGCATCCTTGTAGAATTATAAAATCTAAAATTTCGAAAATATATGTCAGATGATAATAAAGTGATCTTTTCAATGTCTGGAGTAACCAAGACCTTTCCGAAGGCGAATACTCCAGTGTTGAAAAATATCTATCTAAGTTTCTTTTATGGGGCTAAGATCGGGATCCTTGGTTTAAACGGTTCTGGTAAATCTACTTTGCTGAACATCATTGCTGGTAGAGATCAGAATTTCCAGGGAGATGTTGTTTTTTCTCCAAATTATAGTGTGGGAATGCTGGAGCAGGAACCTGAGCTTGATGAAGATAAAACTGTTCTTGAGGTAGTTAAGGAAGGTGTGGCTGAAACTGTTGCCGTTCTTGATGAATATAATAAGATCAACGATATGTTTGGTCTTCCGGAAGTTTATGAAGATGCAGATAAGATGCAAAAGCTTATGGATAAGCAGGCTGAACTTCAGGATAAAATAGACGCGAACAATGCGTGGGAATTAGATACCAAGCTGGAAATTGCGATGGATGCTCTTAGAACTCCAGAACCTGATAAGAAAATTTCAGTTCTTTCTGGAGGTGAGCGTAGAAGGGTAGCGCTTTGTAGATTATTGCTTCAGGAGCCGGATGTATTGCTTCTGGATGAGCCTACCAACCACCTTGATGCTGAATCTGTGCATTGGTTAGAGCATCATTTACAACAATATAAGGGAACTGTGATCGCTGTAACTCACGACCGTTATTTCCTGGATAATGTTGCCGGTTGGATACTTGAACTTGACAGGGGAGAAGGAATTCCATGGAAAGGGAACTATTCTTCCTGGTTAGATCAAAAATCTAAAAGACTGGCTCAGGAACAAAAGCAGGCGAGTAAACGTCAGAAAACTCTGGAGCGCGAGCTTGAATGGTCTCGTATGAGCCCTAAGGGAAGACAGACGAAACAGAAAGCGAGGCTAAAGAATTATGATAAGCTTTTGAGCCAGGATCAAAAGCAAATGGATGAAAAGCTGGAAATCTATATTCCAAATGGACCACGTCTTGGTACTAATGTGATCGAAGCTGAAGGAGTAAGCAAGGCTTTTGGAGATAAATTACTTTATGAAGACCTTAAATTCAACCTGCCTCAGGCTGGAATTGTTGGAATTATTGGTCCGAATGGTGCTGGTAAAACTACGATCTTTAAAATGATCATGGGTGAAGAAGAGCCAGATAAGGGTAGTTTTAAAGTTGGGGAGACGGCAAAGATCGCTTACGTAGATCAGAGTCATGCTAATATAGATCCTGAAAAAACGATCTGGCAAAACTTTAGTGATGAGCAGGAACTTATCATGATGGGTGGTCGCCAGGTGAATTCAAGAGCTTACTTGAGTCGATTCAATTTCAGCGGAAGTGAGCAGAATAAAAAAGTGAATATGCTTTCTGGTGGAGAAAGAAACCGACTGCATTTAGCCATGACCTTGAAAGAAGAAGGTAACGTTTTACTTCTGGATGAGCCTACCAATGATCTTGACGTAAATACGTTAAGAGCACTGGAAGAAGGTCTGGATAACTTTGCCGGTTGTGCCGTGGTTATTTCTCACGACCGTTGGTTCCTTGATAGAATTTGTACACATATCCTTGCATTTGAAGGAGACTCTCAGGTATATTTCTTTGAAGGTAGCTTCTCAGACTATGAAGAAAATAAGAAGAAGCGTTTAGGTGGTGATGTTATGCCGAAACGTATCAAATACAAAAAACTAGTTCGATAATTTCGAACTGAATATTAAACAAAAAAGGAGCGAAATTCGCTCCTTTTTTTATTTCTTCTTTGGCATTGGGCCTCGTAAATGTATGATGAGACCATCCAGAAAATTTCTAAGAAACTGGTCGCCGCATTCCATGTATTTTTCATGATCTTCTCTTCTGAAGATCGCTCCAAGTTCACTTTTGGATACTGTAAAATCTGCAAGTTCACAGATCTTCACGATATCATCGTTGGTTAGTTTATGAGCTACACGTAATTTTTTGAAAATGTCGTTATTGGTTAAAGCCATTGTTAATTTTGATATTTTAATTTAAAGGTATTGGCGAGCTTTTTCACTCGCTCAATATCTACCTGATTTTCTATTGATTCTTCGGCATCTTTAATAAGATTTGCTGCTTCCTTATCCAGGACCTCGCAATAAGAAGATTTCTGAGTTTGTTGTTTTTTCAAATAGTGAAACATCAGCAATAATTTCTGAACGATCACTACATCATGCTTACAATAAGTCCTAATGGAAGCCATTATATTATAAATGAGATCATCGAAATCTACCGTATTCAGTTTAATATAAATCTGGTCATCTCTTTTGATCTTGCTGGTATCTTTTTTCCGCATTCTGATGCCCATTAATTCCGTTAGATAATCAATCCCATTAATCGCCGTTCCGGGATCATTAATTCCCGGTGACATTGCTTTTACGATGATTTCAGTAATCTGTTTAAAAGCCAAGGTGTAGTTATCTGATACCAGTTCTTCTCGAGCAAAATTAAAATTGGATAGAACTTTTTTCACGGTATCCTCGTCAAGTTCTTTCTTAGATTTGAACAAGGGTATTCCGTTCAAGACAAAGATTCCTTTGATCGGAAGAATGTGTAATTGCGTGTCTTCTTCTTCGCAAATATCTATAAGGTTGGTAAAAGATATATTTTGTAGATATCCGCTATTTTCTGAATGATATTCATACCAATCTTCTGTATCAGGAAAATCATCCATTTCATTTTCTTCCTTATCTATAAGCACGGTAAGTCTTTCCCTGGCGGTTTCAAAAATTCTCTGCAAAATATTGCTGATCTGAATGCTCTGTGAAATATTATGAATAAAATAAATAAAGGCATAGATGCAAACCACTGTTTCAATAATTCCCAGGAGTACTGAAAATCCAGGAATCTGATATTTATCCCCAGTTGGCTGAATACTGAAAAGAACGAAAATACAGTAGAGTATCGTAAACAGGTAAATTCCAAGGATCACCTGATGCCTGCGATCACTAATTAAACCTGGTAAAAGTCTTGGGGAATAGTTACTGGAGGCCTGGCTAAGAAGTAGCATTACCATCGAAAAGCTGAATACAACAACCGAGATGAGTCCTGATATAAGCGAGCTTAAGATCGTCATCGCCGTATCTCCATTATCAACAACCAGTATTGGAGCATGTTCGATCAAATATTTTGAAACTCCCTTGTTTTCAAGGAACAACATGATCATGGCGAACAGAAATCCGAAAAAAGCTAGTAGCGTAGGATAGAAGGCTATCTTACTTTCAACTACATTAAAAAAGGAAATAGTTCGATTGAAAAGCTGTTTCATCAGGCGTGTGATTCAGTTTTTAAAGTTAAGCAATCTCGGGAGAGTCAGGAGATTTTAATATTTATTTATTAAACAAGACAAAAAGACAGTAATAATACCAGTAAAACCGACAAAAAGTCTTGTTTTTCTACTTGGTCTTGGAATTGCTACAGGTTAAATGAAGTTTAATACAACATATAATTTATAAAATATAAAGCTATGAGTTTAATTAAAAGAACAGATTCAGGATGGTTGCCAACAGTTTTTGATGATATGTTCAGAACAGATTGGTTAGGTGGAACTACAAATGTGAACAGCATCGGAACCAGTATTCCAGCTGTGAATATTAAGGAAACTGAAGACAGTTTTAGTGTAGAAGTTGCTGCACCTGGAAAGGCAAAAGAAGATTTCAATATTGAATTAGATAATGATGTATTGACTATTTCTTCAGAAAACAAAAAAGAAAATGAAACTACAGATAAGGAAGGTAGATTTACTCGTAAAGAGTTTAGCTATAGCACTTTTAAGCGTGCCTTTAGTTTGCCAGATTCTGTAGATAACTCAAAAATTTCTGCTGCCTATAATAATGGCGTTTTGGAAATAGCGCTTCCTAAGCGTGAAGAAGCAAAGGTTCAGGCGAAAAGGTTAATAGATATTTCGTAATACTGAATTAGTTTGGTTAGTTAGTTAAAGGAGAAAAGGCGTCCAATTATGGGCGCTTTTTTTATTTATCAATTAATATCCATCTATTACCTGCGCTTTGAATAGTAAATATTTCTTGAGGTTTAATGCTTAAAACCTTCGAATTTGTTCTTACATCAAATAGATCATCGTTGCCTTGAAAAATCAAATTCTTTTCTGAATTCGCTGGCCAGTTGATGAGTCGAATGATCCTTCCCTTATTGGACGCAGAAGCAGGAATCACAATTCCTGAAACCTGATTATTTATTCTTAAGGTTCCCACTTCATCTGTAATTACAAAATCTCCTGTAGCACTTGTAGTAGAAGAATAATTCTGAAATCCTGGATTTCCCCAGGTTGCCTGTCCAGTAGAATTCAGGATCATAGTCTGGCCTTCCAGGCCTCTTGCTATAGGTAAAACATAGTCTGAGTCTGCAGAATTCCCGATTCCAACTCTCCCGGCGAAATAACCGGCAAAAACATTACTGTTCTGATCGCCAAGGGCAATACTATATATGCCGTAAATATTACCTACACCCTGTATGCTGCCAATTTCATTATAGATGCCGTAATTATTACTTTTCGCACCGAAAGTTCTTCCAATCCTGTTATAGATCCCGTAGATATCATTGGTGCCCGTATTCTGATATGTTTCATTGAAAATCCCGTAATGTATTCCTGTTCCAACACCACCAACATTTGTTTTAATACCATATTTGTTCCCATTCGTGGCACTTCGGTTATCACTTACGATACCGTAGGTTGTAAGGTTATCTGTAGCTGAATTTGCATTATCCACTTCAAGACCTTTTTTCAAGCTTAGGTCTTTGCCAGAAGCGATAGCGATTTGTAATCTCGAAGAAATCTGATCGGTACCAATACCTACGCTATTATCTCTAAATACTTGATCTGAAATGTTATTCGGACTTTGAGTAGTGCCTGACTTATAAAAATTTCCTGAACCGGATTCACCTCCTAAGGATTTCCATTTGGATTCATTCGCATTCCAGAAATAAAAGCCAGAGTTAAAACCTGTAACGCTTTTGTTTAAAAATACCAGTATTCCATGCTGTGCATCGGTCGGATTCTCTACTGGGAATTTTTCAATTCTTGGAATTAGAATTCCGTCTATATTGGCCGGGTTGTCTTTATCTGTTGCGATAATGTCAAGTTGAGCCTTAGGTTCTGAGGTACCAATACCAACTTGGGAGTGGCCAATGATTGTAAAAAAGCTAAATATTAGCGCATAAAAAGTTTTCATAGACAAACAGTTTTGTTTGCCACTTGAGTATTGTTAAATGCTTTAGGATGAGATAAATATATGCTAAATAAGTATAGCTTAATTTTTTAATTTAAGCTTTTTCACTAATTTTTTCTTGAAGGATTTTTATTTCATCTCGTAATCTCGCAGCCTGCATAAAATCAAGTTCTTTTGCTGCTGTTTCCATAGCCTTTCTTTTCTCTCTAACCTGTTTTTCCATTTGCGGTTTAGTCAAATATTCAGCTTCTTCTTCGGCGGCCTTAAGATCAGGTCTGGTTTCGTGTTCATAGATATCCAGCTTTTCTTTAATAAGAGCAGAATTGAACTTTTTCACCAGTTTGGTTGGAGTAATATTATGCTCCTTGTTATAATCCATTTGTTTCTGCCTTCTATATTCCGTTTGATCAATAGTTTTTTGCATACTATCAGTGATCTTGTCGGCATACAATATGGCTTTACCGTCTACGTGTCTCGCCGCCCTACCAATTGTCTGGGTTAGCGAACGATTGCTTCTTAAGAAACCTTCTTTATCTGCATCAATGATGGCAACAAGCGAAACTTCTGGAAGATCGAGTCCTTCACGTAATAGGTTAACACCAACGAGTACATCAAAAAGCCCTTTACGAAGATCCTGCATGATCTCTACACGTTCCAATGTATCAATATCTGAATGAATGTAACGACAACGAATATTTATGCGAGTAAGATACTTAGTAAGTTCTTCGGCCATACGTTTTGTAAGTGTGGTGACCAGAATTCTTTCATCTTTATCTACTCTTAACTGAATTTCTTCAATTAGGTCATCGATCTGGTTAAGACTTGGTCGAACTTCTACTATCGGGTCTAATAATCCAGTTGGCCTAATGACCTGTTCTACATAAACACCTTCACTTTTCTGAAGTTCGTAATCTGCCGGGGTTGCACTAACGTAGATCACCTGATTTTGAAGTGCCTCGAATTCTTCAAATTTCAGAGGTCTGTTGTCCATCGCTGCCGGAAGTCTGAATCCATAATCAACTAAATTTTCCTTTCTGGAACGGTCTCCACCGAACATCGCGTGAACCTGCGGAATCGTAACATGACTTTCATCAACAACCATTAAATAATCTTCCGGAAAATAGTCCAGAAGGCAGAAGGGACGAGTACCCGGAAGTCTGCCATCGAGATACCTTGAGTAGTTTTCAATTCCTGAACAATACCCTAATTCGCGGATCATTTCCAGATCAAAGTTGGTTCTTTCGTCCAGTCTTTTGGCCTCAAGAGTCTTTCCAATATCCCTGAAATAATCTACCTGTTTTACCAGATCATCCTGAATTTCGTGAATCGCTCCTTTTAAAACATCCGGAGAAGTCACGAACATATTCGCAGGATAAATATTCAGTCGGTCATATTTTTCAATAATATCGTTCGTTCCCGGATCAAATGCTTCGATCTCTTCGATTTCATCTCCAAAAAAGTGAACTCTGAAAGCATTATCGGCATAACTAGGAAAAATATCTACCGTATCTCCTTTAATTCTGAAATTACCATGACTGAATTCGGCTTCAGTTCTGGAATAAAGACTTTGAACCAGCCTATGTAAAAATTTCGTTCTTGAAATTTCCATATCCCTTTCAATGGAAACCACATTTTTCCTGAATTCAACCGGGTTACCAATACCGTATAAACAAGAAACCGACGCGATCACAATTACATCACGTCTTCCGCTCAATAAGGATGAAGTGGTACTTAGACGAAGTTTTTCGATCTCTTCGTTGATCGAAAGATCTTTTTCTATATAAGTTCCTGAAGAAGGGATAAAAGCTTCTGGCTGGTAATAATCGTAATAACTCACAAAATACTCTACGGCATTTTCAGGAAAGAATTCCTTGAATTCAGAATACAATTGAGCAGCAAGGGTTTTATTGTGGGCGAGTACAAGAGTTGGTTTCTCAACTTTTTCGATCACATTTGCCACTGTAAAGGTTTTACCAGATCCGGTTACCCCAAGTAAGGTTTGATATTGCTCGTTTTTATTGATTCCGGTTACCAGTTGATCTATTGCATTTGGTTGATCTCCGGTAGGTTTGTATTCTGATTCTATCTTGAATTTCATTCGGCAGGTTTTCTTTTTCTCAGCCTCACGAAATTAAGCAATTATAAAACCTTATTCAAGATTTTAGGAATCATCTAACAAGTGAGAAGTGACCGTTGAATTCCTGGCCATTTTTCAATAGTACTCTAAACCAGTAATCTTCAGCAGGCATTGGTTTTCCATTAAAAATTCCGTCCCAGCCTTTTTCAGAACCGCTCATTCTAATCATTAATTTTCCGTAGCGATCATAGATATGGATAAGATTATCACCTGCGACATCCTGAGACATTCCGTTTATCTGCCAGAAGTCATTAATACCGTCCTGGTTTGGTGTAAAAAAATTATCATACCCCAGAATAGCGATTTCAGTACTTATGATTGCGCATTGGTTGAGGTCCCTGATGTACAATGTTTGAAAGCCGGATTCTACATTGTCGAAAGTTGTGCTTCTTTGGTAAGGCCCGTCGATGTTGCCTATAGAAAATTCATAATTCGCAGAGTTTTCAATATTTAGATCTATCGTATTGGAATTGGAATTCACCTGTGGCTGAACCAGAGAATATGATTCCAATTCAGGCGGGTAATTGAGAATAAGATCAATTTCAGAAAGATTATAACAATCTGGATTCCCAACCTCGGAAACTCTGGCGTAAAGTGTTTCGAGTCCTTCAGAATTATAAGTAGAAGTGACCGGATTTAAATTTTGCTTTGCATCTTCTGCTGAACTAAAATAACCTATCTCATAACCTGACTGGTTCAGATTTCCAATAATTTGAGGATTTATATCTGTAAGTACGTAATCCTCATCGCCAGTTCTGTCCAGGTCGCAAGATTCAATTTCAACATTTGGTGATACTATAGGTCCATCGTTAATAACCAGGTCAAATTCGGTGATCTTAGCACAACCGGTAAGATCGTTTTCTACTCGTGCATAAATTGTTTTTCGTGGTACATCGCTTGTATAATTTGATGTAACAGGCATCAAATTATCAGAAGCATCTGCAAGACTGGCATGATAGGATAGCGAAGTATTATTCTGAGTCGCTATGTTATTATTTTGAGAGAGGTCAAAATCTGCAATTCCATTTGCATTGCAAGTTTCCAGATCGTTTGGTTCATTAATTTCAGGTCCGTCAGGAAATGGAGAGCCGTCTACTGTAGCAGTTCCAGTCCATTCTAATTTGAAGGAACTTTCACCGGCAAACCTATCAATAACAACTAAATAAGTTTCACCGGCTTTTACTTCAATAGATCTAACATAGCTGTCACCATCAGGGCCAGGACCTTCACTGGTTTCAGGCTCCTCATCACGCATCCCGGTATAATTATTTCCCTGATTCGCTGCCTGAGGATTTGTAGTTGAGCATCTGATAGGAGGGCCCAAATTACTACAATTGGTGGTTGGTCCGAAAACCCAAAAGTCATAATCTATAACAATATCTCTGCTTGCGGGGATCAGGTCAAAACCTAAAGTTCCGCTTTTAATAAGTTCAACTTCCAGCCAGATGCTATTATTTTCGTATCCGCTACAGGCCAAACCTCTAATTTCCTGTGTGCCGGCACCTTCTGCATTGGTCGCAATTATTCCATCACCACAAATCTTTATGGCGCCGGAACAGTCATTTACAGAAGACTGTGAATAGATCCCCGAGGTAAAAAGAAGTAGAAATGAAACTAAATAATTATGTAACCTATTATCTTTCAATATTCATTATTTGTTGGACCTGATCAATGAAAAATGTCCTTTAAAGACCCGGCCATTCTGCAAAGTTACTTCAAACCAGTAATCATTAGAGGGCATTGGGTTACCATTAAAATTACCATCCCAACCCTGTCCCGGGGATAATTGCTTTAATAATTTTCCATAACGGTCAAATATAAATATACTCTGAATAGCAAATTCAGGGGATTTAATTGAAAATGGTCTCCAGACATCATTTAGACCATCGTTATTTGGAGTAAAGAATGCAGGGAATCCAAATACAAATATTTCCTGTGAGATCACCTCGCAGGCATTTTCATTTTTTACATAAACGGTATGTGGGCCAGGAGTAACATCTGTAAATATAGGACTGGTTTGAAAGGGGCCAGATTCAGAGTCCAGGGAATAAAAACCATCACCATTAGGTTCGGCAATGATTTCAACCTGTCCGCTGGCCAGTTCTGCATTAATATTAATATCTAATATCTCCGGAGATAATTGTTCCGAAACTGTATATTCAATTTCTCTGCTACAGCCTAATTCTTTATCAGATACGGTTAAAAAATAGGTTCCTCCTTGTTGCACGGTAATGCTTTCTCCCGTTTCTCCAGTATTCCATGTAAAATCATATCTGGAGGAATTTATTCCAAGATCTTCACCAATCTGAACTGGAAATTGTGAAGAGCAGGCTTGCAGACTGAATGCTTCCTGGAGATCTGGAACTGAACCGATCTTAAGCTCTACGGAGCCGGAACCATAACATATATTATCGCTTTCGGCCCTGATGTATAAAACTCGAGGGTCTGAAAGATAAGTTGCAGGTAAA
Source organism: Christiangramia sediminicola (assembly GCF_031344135.1). Taxonomy (NCBI): domain Bacteria; kingdom Pseudomonadati; phylum Bacteroidota; class Flavobacteriia; order Flavobacteriales; family Flavobacteriaceae; genus Christiangramia; species Christiangramia sediminicola. Next base: position 434,570 of record NZ_JAVJIU010000003.1, on the reverse strand, counting down.
GGATTTAAGCCAAGTGCTGCATCTGCCTCTCTTTCATGGAAGGTCAGGCTTATATTTGAAGGTAAGCCATAATCGTTCACGATATTTGTTTTAATAAGATCCAGGTTGAATTCAGCATCTCCGTTTCCAAGATCACATCCGCTTACAGGATCGGGATAAATATCTGTTCCATCTTTTGTTTTCAGGCTAACTTCAGAAATGCTATAACACAGCGATCCAAATGAGGTTACTTTTGCGATCACTTTTTGATCACGAACCGTATTGCTGAACACATTATCTAGAGAATTACTGTTTTTTACATCATTTTCTGCAGCCGTTCTTGACTCGTAGAAAAATACCTGTGTTGCAGTATTTCCTTTTGTAATAGGATCTTTTGCCAATTGCAAATTGAATTCGGCCAGACCATCAGAGCCATCATTATCATAGATATCACATTGCACTAACTCGTAAGTGGCAAGCACATCCGGATTTTCTGCAATATCCACCTGTTTACAAATTGGTTCCTGAATGATCCCGTTAATATATCCATTTACAGTGACTGTATAAGATCCTGGGTTTGTATAGGTATGACTAACTTCTAGCCCAGTTCCTGTGGAGCCATCACCAAAATCCCATTCAGCCGAATCAAAATTGGCATCTTCAGAAATGGAGAAATCTGTCTGATCTCCAAGGCAAAGATTTTCAAATTCAAAATCATTTTTAAGTAAAGACTGAATGAACTGGGGAAGACCTAATGTTACTAAAGTTCCTTGAGGAAGCTTAATAGCATCCTGAACATAGTTTGCAGCATTACCTGTAAGTTCAGGTTTATTGATTACAGACACGGCATTATGGCCTTCTGCCAGGAAGGGATAACCAGATCTGTAAATCTTTCCGTTAATCGCCAGTTGCAGTGCGCCAGCTGTAAATGAACTGGTATGTATAAGCATTTTGGTTCCTGATACATTCGCAGAATTAGGGTTGAACTGGTATAATTCTGATTTATCAAGTACGCCGTTAGGTTTATAGAAGTTATTTGTGATGTAAAGTTTTTCAGATCTGGCGGAAAACTCCACGCCATATGGATAGGCAGTATCCAAAACAAGCCTTTCATTAGAAACCGTACCATCATCGTCGTTGAAATCATAGAGAAACGCCTTTCCATTTGTTTTATTGGTGTCTCGCGGTCCGTTTCCAAGGATGGTAGAAGCATGGGCGATCGCTAGAAGGTTTCCGTCAGGGGAGATCTTCATCTGACCGATTGCCGTTTTATTTGCTCCATCATCACGAGTAGTAGGTGGAATATTAGTAGGAACAGTGGAAATTACAGGATCTGTTACCAATCCATTTTCGGTTACTTTAAAAGAATAGAACTTGTTGGTGAAATGCGTAACAACCCAATAAGATTCACAATCCCCGGCAATGATCGCGGCAATTTTTTCTGAACTTTTAAACTCACTTTCCTCTGCGCTTCCGGGGTTAAAAGTTTGCAATGGAAGGTTTTTCTGGCCGTTCACAATATCACCAAAGCCAGAATTTAGTGACATATCAATAATATTGTAATGAACACCTTCTATGGGATCATTCTTCGGAATTGTATAATCGGGTTTATCTACAGTAAAGAGGTAATAAATGCCGGGATTTTTAGGTTTGGGAACGATGATCGCAGATTGTGTACTGGAAACATTTCCCTTTAGATTAGAACCATTTGGCATCACATTATGCTGACGGTCTAATACTTCAGTCCCATCAGTATAAAATAAAAGGTTTCCATTCTGGTCAGAAATTGTCGCAACACCTTCAATAGTGGTGATTTTACCATTAGTGAGCGGTTGCACCTGACCATCTTTAAATGATAATCCAGCATTCAAACCAAAGTACCAGTTTGCCCCTTCTCCCTGACTAAACAGGAATATCGGAAATAAACTTAGGATGATGAATGCTTTAAATCTCATGATGAGCGTAAAGCTAATTAATTTCGCTATAAATCCCGTTTTCTAAGCAATAGAAGCGACGAATAAACAAAAATAAGGGTCCAAATAAGGACTATGACGATTTGATACCAGTGAATTCCGTAATCTTTGGTTAATTCACCTCCAATCTGGGTGGCGGCAGTTTGCACGGCATTCAGTCTTGAAATCGGTTCAACCACAAGGTTACTCATAGATTCCAATGGAAAGAACTGCATGATCTGAGTGGCAATGTCAGTTCCTTTGAAAACTTTAAAATTGAGTATTGCATATAGAATTCCTTCGAATATCGCCCAGACTACTAAAAAGCCTAAGGCAAAAGCTGAACGTTTTACCAGGATTCCCAGGAACATACAGAACGCGAAGAAACCGGTTAGTTTTACGAAGTAAGCCAGCAAATACTCCATATCTGAAAAAACTATCGACAGTTCAGTGAAATCTGAAAATGAATAGCCTAAAATTAGAGTAACTATAAAAAGGAAAACCGTGGAAATTCCTGAAAATACCAAGACAGTTAAGAATTTAGAAAGTATGAATTCTTTTTTGCTCAAACCATCTATGAGGTTTTGCTTGATAGTTCTGTTACTGTATTCGTTGGACATCATGGAAACGATCACAATGGCCAGGAATAATTTTAAAAATGAAGCAATATAGCTATTGAAGTGCCAGATATAAGGGAAGTTAAAAATTCCCTGGTCTGCAACCCTGAATTCGATATTTCCAATATTAAATTCTATAGATGCAATAAGAGCTATAAATGTGATGAGGATAAAATATGTGATGATTAATATCCTTGCAGATCGGCTATAGCGTAATTTGTTGTATTCTATTTCGAGTAAACGTAGCATTAGTTCTCAGTAGTTTGGTTGGTTAATTGAAGGAATTGTTCTTCCAGGCTTTCTCTACGCTTTATGAGGTAAGAAAGTGAAAGTCCCTGTTCAAATAAATAACGGTTAATCTCATCTGCATCCATTGGATCATCGAGGAAAGCAGTAAGAATTCCATCTTTATCTGTGATCTTCCCGATCTTTGGATGATCTTTCAGTAATTCTTCCAGTCTGGTCATATCGCCAGCCTTCAATTCAAAAAAGCCATGACTATTAATGATCTCATCAACCGGTCCGCTGTATAATTTCACGCCTTTTCTAATGATAACCACGTGAGAACAAACCTTTTCAACTTCGTCCAAAAGGTGAGAAGCTAAAAGTATGGTGGTTCCTCCTGCCGCAATTTTTCTAATGATCTCTCTGATCTGATGAATTCCCTGAGGATCTAATCCATTAGTCGGTTCATCAAGAATTAGAATTTCAGGATCGTTCAATAGGGCAGAAGCAATGGCAAGACGTTGTTTCATACCGAGAGAAAATGTCTTGAACTTGCTGTCTTTTCTATCAAGCAAACCTACGATCTCCAGTTTCTCATGAATCTTATCTCTGCTGGTTCCTTTGATGGTACATACGAGTCCGAGATTTTGCTCGGCCGTCATATAAGGATAGAAATTAGGATGCTCAATGATCGCACCCACTTTTTTCAGAGCTTCATGGGTTGAGGAACTTCCGTTAAACCATTGAAAATCACCGGAAGTTTTATTTACCACGTTCAAAACCATCCCGAGGGTAGTAGATTTACCACTACCATTGGGGCCTAGAATTCCGTAGACATTTCCTTTTTCAATGCTAAAACTTAGATTATCAACTGCAGTGATCCTGCCGAATCTCTTTGTGAGGTTATTTAAACTTAAAATTGTTTCCAAGATTGATGAAGTGTTTAAAATACGACGCCTAAAATAGGATTTTGTTACAGGTTTCCCTATAATAAGCTTAATTTTGAGAAAAACGAGGAAAAATTATGGATGAAAAACTGATGTCAAAAAAGAAGCCGGCATTTCCAATTAATGAGCGCTTCAACAGATATCTTGCTAAGTATAACCGGAATACCAAAATCCCCGTTTTTTATGATGACCTGCTAAGATTTTCAGGATCTATAGTGGTATATGATCAGCATGATGAAGATACTTTCTGGGTGCGTTGTTATTATCCCGATTACGAAAGAGAAGAAATTGATAACAGTCTAAAAAAGGTATATACCATTCTGCATTCTGATGGTAGTGATGATTCCCTGGAATACCTGAATGTGGATGCAATTGACTATTGTACTTTTGGTAATTCAAAACCTTTCAGAATAAAAGTGAGAAATATTCTGAATGATAGTTTCACTTATTTTTATGTAAAGAAAGCGGATGCTTCGCGATTATACGGACTCGAATTTGAACATTTACTTTCTCCACATCGTATTAATTTTTTGGTTTATAGAGATACTTTAATTGAAGAGCATATCGCAGGGATTCCCGGCGATGTTTTTATTGAAGATCATCTGCCAAAATGTGACCTGAGAGCACAAACTCAGATCGCCAAGCAATTCGTGAAATTCAACGAGCGGTGTACAGTGAGACTTTTGGGCGATATGCGGTCTTATAATTACGTGGTGATTCCAACACACGATTTTGACCATGTGGAATACCAGATAAGGGCGATAGATTTTGATCAGCAATGTTTTGAAGGAAATCTGAAGGTTTACAGGCCGCAATTCTTCAAAGAGAATTTTAAAATGGTTCAGCTGGTTTCTGAAAAACTCGAAAATTCATCCATTGAACAATATCGTAAAGAAGAGCGATCGTTATTGGCCAAAAGGATGATCAATACTCAGAGTCGTTATAAAGAATTGATAAGATGCATGATCAATGATCACGTTTCTACCAAAGACAATGTGAAGGAGCTCAGGAACGATCTTTATGCATTCTCTAAGGATATGAAATTTAAAAGGGCAAGTACTATGGGTCAGATCCTAAGAACAGCTTTAGACTTCGTAAAACGTAATTATGATAATGTGAATATGCAGCGTTTACTGGAATAACAATTAAGACGAATAAAAAAGGGAAGTATAGAATTATACTTCCCTCTTTTATTGAGCTGAACTCATTTATTTTTTCTCTTCCTTGTTGAAATAAACCAGATAGTAATACATCTGCTTTTCTTCATCCCAACCTTTTTCAACGAATTTCTCAGCAGAATCTGCATTCACAAAATCCATCTTTATCTGGATATTCGTATCTAAAGTGATCACATTTTTGATCTTTTTACGCGCATCGGTCACCGCTTTATTTGCGATAGGGAAGTTCGTAAGATCTTCAACCTTATATTTTGGTGCTTTTTCAACTTTATAATTCTGAAATTCCGGGATCAGAGCCGGATTGTCAATTACAGAATTGATATAATTACTTTCTTCAAAATCATCATTTTTCGCAAAATAATCCATACTTCTGTTCATGAACATTACTTCCTGCTTTTTATCCTCAGCAGGCAAAACAACGTCTTTTGCGAAGTTTTTTGCAAAATTAAGGTAATTCTTAGTGAAGTAGTTCTCATCTGCCAGCACATCTACTCCCAGGAAGTTCTCCAACCAGTATTTTGTGTCATAGCGGTTAGAATCTACTGAAAGGATTTTGTAACCTTCATCACGATTCTTATTAAAAATGATAGCTCCTTTATCAAGTTTTTGAAGATTTACTCCTTGTTGAACAATCATCTCAAGATTGCTCTGTTTCTGTTCAAACTGAAGAAAATCATGCTTTAATTCAGACTTAAAGATTCCAATTGCCGAAACCTTTTCGTTATCCATCTGCATTCCTTCAAAATAAACCACGTAAACTTCTCCACTTTTAATGTGCGGATGGGTTGACTGCTCATATAGCAATGTGGCTATCTTTTTTGAATATTCATGCGTGTTGAATGGATCATCAAAGACCTGGTTCGCCAGATTATAAAGTTCGTTGAATTCGATATCGGTTTCATGATGAAAACGATAGTAAGTTTCTTCTTTCTCGCGGAAAGGTTTCAAAAAATATTCCTTGATCAATGGTTTTATTTCATCATTCAAATGAAAGGTAGAAGCTGAAACAAAAATGTTCTCACCACGATTCTTATTCCCAACACGGTGAATAGAAAGTGATTCAATTTGAGCATTAAAAAGATTGATCATTTATATCTGAAATTTTGCCTAAATAAAGTTGAAAAATGTGAATTCTGAAAGTAGTTTTTCAGAAGAAATAGAAGATCCTGAAAATTTAATTCCAGTTCTCATCGAATGAAAGGTCATCATAATCATCGGTATCGTAACCATCATCATAATCACCATTCAGCATACCGTCATCCTCACCTTTGAATTCCTTTTCCGGAGCACTTTCCGGGATTTGACCATGAACAAACATAAGATTAGGATAATCCCTACCTTCTTCTATCTCGGCGATCTGTCCTAATTCTACAAAGAATGTCCACATTTTCAGAAAATCATAAACGTAAATAAGCTTGGTTTGTTTTTCTGAAAGAATGCTATCCAGTGAAGTTTCATTCATCAATTTAATAGAGGTATCATGCCCGCTCATATCAAACTGGTGGATCTCTTCGCCTTGATTCCACTCTTCATCACTAATATAGAATGAAGCCATTTCTGAACCGTCAAAACCAAAAGACTGTACAATAGTATTATGCAAGTCTTCCAGGGTGCTTTCCTGCAGCATTTCTATATCTCTGAATACATCTTCATCAGCATCGAGAATTACTCGGAATCTATAAACCATATCTAAAAAATTTGGAGGTCAAAGTTACAATTTTTTAATCTTCTCTGGAGCATAAATGCTTTCCATTAACAGGTAAAACTGGAATCCGAATAGGAGGGAAGCGATCACCAGATGTAATGGCTGAGATAGAATCGGAAAATCAAAATTATACATGGCTACACCAGTAGCAACTTCCAGTAATATCAACCCGATAACAATATTGATCTTGTTAAGATTCAGGTTCAGGTTTTTATTTTTCCACCAGAGAAAAGCGTTAATAGCAAATACTAAAATAGAAAATGAGCGATGTATATAAAACGTTGTATTTGGATCTGACAGCCATATGTCCTTGGCGTCATATCCAAGACTGCGAATCTGCTCGTCTACGAATTGCCTTACCTGGGTTCCCATAACCACTTGAATAAGCGTAAGGATAACGGCAAGAATGAGCAAATTCTGAAATGGTTTTGTTTTGAACTGATCAAGTTCTTTTTCAGAAGAGATTTTCAGTAAATAGATCAAAACAGCAACGATCACCAGGGCCATGACCATATGAATCGTGATCTTAGCTGGAGCCAATACTGAATATACAACGGTTGCACCAAGCCATGCCTGGAATCCCATCAAAAAAACTGAAAGCCAAGACAGCAATGTGATGCGCTTTTTGATCTGGTATTTACCGATAGATAAAAATGCCATGATTAAAACTGCAAATCCTGCAAGCGCTCCTGCGAGGCGGTTGAGGTATTCTACCCAGGTGTGCGTAGGATTAAATATTGCATAATCATGTTTCTCGTAATTCTCCCAGTTCGATTCAGTATATGATTCTCCGGAAGTAAAATCCCGGGCAGCTACTTTCAGACTCTCGTCAACGATAATTACCTGCCCCTTCTCGTAATTCCGGTTAGATTGGAATTCAAGTTCAGATTTTTCGGTAGGAGGTATGTAGTATCCAAAACATTTTGGCCAGTCAGGGCATCCCATTCCGGAACCGGTCATTCTCACCACAGCTCCTGCGATGATCACCAGGTAAACTAGAATGAGCGAAATTTTTACAAATTTTCTGTACATCTTAGGTATTGGCCTTCTTAAGACCCAGTTTTTCTCCTTTTTTCAGCATAAAATCTCGTGCCGGCTCATATTCATTAGGAATATCACCTTCAAGTATCGCCTCTTTGATGGCGTCTTTGATCATACCGACTTCGCGGCTAGGTTTAATACCAAAGGTTTGCATGATCTCTTCTCCGCTAACCGGAGGTTGAAAATTACGAACATGATCGCGCTCTTCAACTTCCTGAATTTTCTGGCGAACCAATTTGAAATTATTGTGATACTTTTTGAAACGCTTCGGATTTTTGGTAGTAATATCTGCTTCGCAAAGCGTCATAAGATCTTCGATATTATCACCGGCATCAAAGATCAATCTTCTTACGGCAGAGTCTGTTACGCTATCGTCAGCAATGGCGATAGGTCTTGAACTCATCAATACCATTTTCTGAACGAATTTCATTTTTTCGTTTAGAGGTAATCTAAGTCGTTTAAAAAGTTTGTAGACCATTTTTGCGCCAACGAATTCATGTCCGTGGAAGGTCCATCCGATTTTCCTGTGAAATTTCTTAGTAGGTGCTTTTCCAATATCATGAAGTAAAGCGGCCCATCTTAACCAAAGATCGTCGGTATTTTCAGAAATATTATCTACCACTTCCAGCGTATGCCAGAAGTTATCTTTATGTTTTTGTCCTTCTACTTCATCAATTCCCTGTAGAGCAGTCAATTCCGGAAGGATCTTTTTCAGAAGCCCAGTTTTAAATAATAAAGCGAGTCCTTTTGAAGGCTTTTCGCTTAACATGATCTTATTCAGTTCATCAACGATACGTTCTTTGGAAATGATCTTAATTCGGCTATTATTCGCCTTGATGGCTTTAAGTGATTCAGCCTCGATCATAAAATTGAGTTGTGAAGCGAATCTAATGGCTCTATACATTCTTAAAGGATCATCAGAATAGGTAATATCTGGGTCTAATGGTGTTCTAATGATCTTTTTATCCAGATCTTCAAAACCATTGAAAGGATCTAAAAGATCTCCAAATCCGTCCTTATTCAGCTTTAAAGCAAGCGCGTTGATAGTAAAATCTCTTCTATTCTGGTCATCTTCCAGGGTTCCATCTTCAACAATAGGTTTTCTACTATCCTGGCGGTAGCTTTCCTTTCTTGCTCCCACGAATTCGATCTCCATATCTCCGGAACGAAGCATTGCTGTTCCGAAATTCTTGAAAACCTGAACTTTTGGTTTATTTGGCAGTTTTTCTGAAACTTTTCTGGCAAGTTCAATTCCGCTACCAACAGCTACAATATCAATATCTGTAGGCTCTCCACGCTGAAGGATATGATCACGAACAAATCCGCCAATTACATAAGAATCAACAGAAAGATCTTCTGAAGCTTCTGAAATTACCTTGAAAATATGATGATGTAAAGCTTTACTGTAATTGTGGTATTTCGGCATCTGTTATTTGCGTATCACTTTCACCTGGCCATTGTTGCTCAGCTTGATAATTGCCGATGGGCGAGGTGATTTTTTTGAACGCTGCAAATTTACTACATAGTCCACACCTTTTAAAATTTGTGGAGTAATTTGATCGAAGGATTGTGGCGTAGGTTGTCCGCTTACATTAGCAGAAGTAGAAACCAGAGGTCTCTTCATTTTCTTGATTAGCTCTGAACAGAAAGTATCTCTAACTACTCTAATTCCTAAAGAGTCATCATCACTTACCAGGTTTTCTGCAATCCTGATTGGCTTATCGTAGATCACCGTGGTAGGTTTTTTGGCGTATTTCAGAATGTCGTAGGCAGTTTCTGGAACATCTTCAACATACTGCTCTAACATCTTAAAATTTGAAACAAGGCAAATAAGTGCTTTAGACTCTTCTCTTTTCTTAAGTTTATATACCCGATCTACAGCTTCAGCATTGGTCGCATCACAACCTATTCCCCAAACCGTATCTGTTGGGTAAAGAATAATTCCTCCTTTTTTAATAATCTCAAGGCAATTTCTAACTTCCTGATCAATTCTTTCCATAAAGCACTTTTTTATATTCAGCCAAGGTCTGCTCAGCCATTTTACTGGTGGTAAAGTTTTTTATAAGTTTTTGATGAGATAATTCTGCGAATTTTTCCATCAAATCTTTATCCTGCGACAAAGCTATCAATTTATCTGCTAATCTTTGCGGTTGGAAAGGATTGCTTAACATGCCGTTTACGTTATCTTCAATTATTTCTGGAATCCCGCCAACGTTTGTACTTATCACAGACACTTTAAAATAAAAACTTTCGTAGATAAATTGTGGGATACCTTCACTCTGAGAGCTTAAAAGTGATATATCGAATTGAGGAATAAAACCTGAGGCATCTGGAGTAAAACCAAGAAAACTTATTTGTTGCTCCAATTTTTTTTCTTTTATAAATTCCAGATAAGCAGGTGTACGGTTTGTGTAATTACCAATCTGGATAAAATGAAACCTCTTGTCATTTCTTTTATTTACGATCTCATCTATCATTTCAAGCCAATTTTGTAGATTTTTCGCTCTAATATGGTTTGCGATCATCCCGACAACAATTTTTTCTTTGGGTATTTTTAGATTTTCTCGAAGATTGATTTCATGATTTATAGTTTTTCGCATTCTGGTTCCATGATAAATCGTAACCAATCGCGACTTATTTTCTATGCTTTCAGCGGTAATTTGCCTGGTTCTTTCAGAAACACATAGTATTTTTTTGATTTGCGGATGATTGTACTTATACAAAGTTTGTGGCCTGTCTTTTATAGGAAAAGAAGTTTTCTTGCTTAATACAAAGGGAGGGAGTTTCGACAATTTTGTGGCCATTACAGCCATGGTTAATGCCGTGGAATCATGAATATGTATGATGTCAATTTCATGTTTTTTACAGACTTTAAGAATTTCGGAAACATAACGTAGATCCAGCTTGATCAGCATAGGAGCAGTCTTTACCAATAGGTCGGTTTTGTTTAGCTTTTTGTGCAAGCCACCGTTTTTTACACAGAGGATTACGTTTTTAATAGAATTTTCGATCAGGTTTAATTCTAAGCAGAGATTTTCAAGGTGATTTTCACCACCACCCCAATTTTTGGCTGCCGAAAGATGAAGTATGTTTAAAGACTTTTTCACTTAAATATTTGACGAGAATTTTTTTGAAAAATTATGGGTAAAATTAGTAGAATAGTTTAGAAATGGTAACTATTATTGATCACTTCCTGCTTTTCTAATTTCTGTCTTCTATAAAAACTATCTTTGTTGCTTTTAAAAGAAATAATTTAGATTATGAATATTCTACATGTCTCCGGGGCGAGAAGTTGGGGTGGTAATGAGCAGCAATTAATGTATCTTATTGATGAGCTGCCAAAGTATGGAGTGAATCAATTTTTTTATTGCTATAATGATTCTCCGCTTTTTGAAAAATTACAGAATAAGCCGGTAGAGATTATAAATTCAGAATATTTGAAGCCTTTTTCATCTAGGTATAGAAAATTTCTCGCTAAGATCGTTAAAGACAAAAAAATAGATATTATTCATTTACATACTAGCGATGCGGTTACCGGTTATGTTCTTGCAGATATAATATATAAATTGAATACTCCAACTATTTACGCTCGTAAATCCATACGCAGAAGAGACAGCTATTTAAGCCAGTTGAAGTATAATTATAAAAATATTCATAAGATTACCTGTATCTCAGAATATGTTCGTTATCATTTCAGTAAAATCCTGACTGAAAAGAATCGTAATAAGCTCGTTATCGTAAGAAATGGAGTGAATTTAAGCGAAAAAGATATCAAAGCCCCCTACGAATTAAGGGAGAAAATGAATATTCCAGATTCAAAACTTCTCGTAGGTAACATTGCGAACCATACCAAAGCTAAAGATCTGGCTACATTGGTAAGAAGTATCCATCATTTGGTTTACAAATTAAAAATGACCGATTTTCATCTAGTTCAAATAGGAGAATTCACTAAAAGAACTGAAGAGCATAGAAAATTGGTTAATGATTTAAATGTGAATTCTTACATCACATTTATGGGATTTACTGAAAAAGCGTCAAGATTTTTACCTCAGTTTGATGTTTTTATGATGACATCTGAAAGAGAAGGAGGTCCTTCTTCAGTTATTGAATCTCTGTACTATAAGACTCCGGTAATTTCTACCAAGGTGGGAATTGTTGATGAAATAATCGAAAACGGTAAAAACGGATTTTCTTCTGAAGTCAGTGATTATGAAACTTTGGCCAAATCAATTCTTAAGATGAATGAAAATCCGGAGTTGAGGGAAATTTTCGCTGAAAAATCTCATAAAGTTTTCATGGAAAACTTTACTGCAGAGCGACTTGGAAAGGATACTTTTGAAGTTTATAAAAGTTTGATGTAATCGATTATATGGGTAGATAGGTATGAAATATAAATTCTCTGATAAGGGTCAATTAATTGAAGAAGAATTAAAATATTCGATAATGAATTTCGAATCAAAGGGTGTAGCTTTGGGTTCTGGAATCAGAAATAGTTTGAGAATATTTGATATTAGCGGATATTCAATAAATATCAAATCATTCAAGAAACCAAATCTTATAAACAAGATAGTCTACAAATTTTTCAGAAAATCAAAAGCGGAAAGGTCTTATAGAAATGCGCTAACCTTACTCAAAAAAAACATCGGAACTCCAATGCCTTTAGCATATGCTGAAGAGGCGGGAGCTATTTTTGGAAGGAGTTTCTACGCTAGCGAAAACATAATTCCAGATTTGACATTTCGTGATTTGGTTACGAATCCAGATTATCCAGATCATGAAAAAATTCTGCGAGCCTTTACCAGGTTTACATATGAACTACATGAAAAGCAAGTCCAATTCCTGGATCATTCACCAGGAAATACTTTGATCAGAAAAAAAGGTGAGGAGTATGAGTTTTTTCTGGTGGATCTAAATCGAATGAATTTTAAAGATCTGAATTTTGAAGAGCGAATGATCAATTTCTCGAGATTGACTCCAAAGAAAGAAATGGTGGAAATTATGGCTGATGAATACGCAGCTTTAATAAATAAGCCTACAAACGAGGTTTTCGAAAAAATGTGGTTTTATACCAATCAGTTTCAAGAAAAATTTAAAAGAAAGAAAGAGTTAAAGAAGAAGCTTAAATTCTGGAAAAACTAAGGTTTCGGGATAAACGGAGCTTTTCTGTGTGACTTCAGGCTAAAATATCCCAGTTGCTTTCTAATCTTATATCGTCTGATCAAATTCAAAGGTTTTTTTCTTAAATGTGATTTGTCACGATGAAGAAAATCAATACAAGCCTCGATTACTCGCGAACTCGATTTACCATCCATATAAGGATGGGAGTATGCTGCAAATTCCTCAATTTCTTTCATAAGTCTATCAGGCTTGGTCAAGGCCAGGTCCAGTGATTTTTCAATATCTTCGATCTCCTGCACATCTATTAAATATGGTCCAGGCATATTATTTCGAAAAGTAACAACAGGTTTTCTTTGCACCAGGAATTCGATGATCGCTGAAGTTGTATCAGAAAACATGATATCTGCTTTTTTAAATAACGGAATCAGGTCTGTAGTATCGTAAAATTTGAAATGTTCATTTTCTAGACTTCTGAACTTGTCATTGGTTTCCTTTCTTAATTTCGGGTGTAGCACAGCCATGAAATCATATTTTCCGGTATTGGAAAGTCTTTCAATCTCCTTTACAACTTCATCTTTTAAGGCCAGGCTATATTGTTTTGTGAAGGTTGAAGAAATTAAAATTTTGGGCTTCTCGTTTACTGTAGTTTCCAAGGGAAATAAAGGATCAACTTTAGACCAGCCAGTTTCGATGACCTCAAAGGTTCTGAACTTTTCCTGTCTTTCCTTAAAAGGAATAGTGCTTGAAGGTCCTTGTGTGCAATAAAGATCGAAAAAACCCCGGATGGTAAATTGATCTGTTCCTTTACGTTTATTGGCTGGAAAACCATGAAATACCTGAACTTTCAATCCAGAAATAAAATCAGGAACCGAATCGGTGATCGTGAGAACAATATGTGGTTCATAAGCGACAGCATCTTCAATGCTTTCAATTAATTCGCCATTTTCAGGAAAGTATTTTTTTGGAGGTTCCATTCCAGAAAACCATTTTACCTGGTAACCACGTTTTTTGATCTCTTCCTGCAATGGAAGACCTATGGGTAAGGCATAATTATGATTGATATAAATTAAAAACCTGTAATCCATTAAGAATGCTGATTTAGAAAGTGCTGTAACTTAGGTATGATAAGTGAGGGCTGTAAAATTTGATATAATTCATCATTGATCTTCGCTAGTTCCTTAAAGGTTTTATTCTGAAAGATCTCCGGTTTATAGTCTTTTAAATGTACAGAAATATTCTTTTTCCCATCTTCATACATATTCCAGTTTTCCTTGTTCAAAGGTGGAGAGAAGATAGCAAATGTTGGAATATTGATGGCTTTAGCCATATTTACGGCGCCACCCTCATTGCCAATTAAACCATCACAGTGATAGGTGAGTGCCAGAAACTCTCTAATGCTATTGCCATAGATTTCTAGATGAATTCTATTTCTTGTTTCTGGCTCGCAATACTCGAGTAACTTTTCAATAATAGATCTTTGAGAAGGTATATAATTAAGTAAAAGATTTGCGCCGGTATTTTTTACGATCTCATCCAGAATTTCCGCCAGATAAGGTAATGGATATGTTTTAGCTGTTGAACTTCCTAAGGCACTTATCATGTAAAGTCTTTTGGAAAGATCAATCCCATCTTTGAGTAAGCGATTTTTAGCTTCTTCTATTTCTTCATCTAATAAATAGATCTTAGGCTTAATTTCATTTGGGAAACTGGAAGAAAGAGGAGATAATAATCTTAATCTTTTCTCTATTGCTGCACCTCCTACTGTTTTAGCTTTTATTTCCCTGCTGAAAACGTGCGTGCTTAATAATTTAGTGTAAGTTTTATCGTAAGATATTCTGTATTCAGCTCCGGAAAGTCCCGTGGTTAGAGCGGTTCTCAAATTCGAATATACATCGATGACCGCGTAATATTTATTCTTTTTAGTAGCTTTTATAAGCCTTTTCAGACTTTCGCCTTTTTCTGAAAATATAAACTTATCAATAAAAGGGTTGTTCTCAACTACCGGGTAAGTATGTTTATAGATCATGTAATGCAGTTCGGCATCCGGAAATTCTTTCCTTAGTGCCTCAAAGAGGATTGAGGATGTAAGAACATCCCCAATCATTTTCATCTGTATTACAAGTATCTTCAAGACCTGATATTATTAAACGGCTACGTTGTACTCACGTAAAGCATCGTTCAATGAAGTTTTTTTATTGGTACTTTCTTTTCTTTTTCCAATAATTAAGGCACATGGTACCTGGAAATCTCCTGCAGGAAATTTCTTGGTATAGCTTCCTGGAATTACAACAGATCTAGCCGGTACATAACCCTTGAATTCTTTTGGTTCATCTCCGGTTACGTCAATGATTTTTGTTGAGCCCGTTAAAACAACATTTGCTCCAAGCACAGCCTCTTTTTCAATTCTGATACCTTCTACAACGATACTTCTTGAACCAAGAAAAGCATTATCTTCAACTATTACCGGCGCGGCTTGCAATGGCTCCAGAACGCCTCCAATACCGACACCACCGCTAAGGTGTACATTTTTGCCAATTTGAGCACAACTTCCAACAGTAGCCCAGGTATCAACCATGGTTCCTTCATCTACATAAGCCCCAATATTCACATAACTTGGCATCATGATCACTCCGGAAGAAATATAGGCTCCATGTCTCGCGACCGCATTCGGTACTACACGAATTCCTTTTTCCTTATAACCTTTTTTTAATGGGATCTTATCGTGATATTCAAAAATACCGGCCTCCAGGGTTTCCATTTTCTGAATAGGGAAATAAAGTACTACTGCCTTTTTTACCCATTCATTTACCTGCCAGCCATCATTGGTTGGTTCGGCAACACGTAGCTCTCCTTTGTCTAGAAGGTCAACTACTTTTCTAATTGCATCAGTGGTTTCAGTATCCTTTAAGAGGTCTCTGTTATTCCAGGCCTCTTCGATTTTTGCTTTTAACTGGTCCATATTCTAATTTTTTTCAAATATAACAGCTATACGGCAATATTTATGGACAAACCAATATAAACCTTACCTTTGCGTAAATTTTTGAAATGGCCAGAATATTAGCCCTGGATTACGGAACAAAAAGAACCGGTGTAGCAGTTACCGATGAGCTGAAAATGATCGCTTCCGGCCTAACTACCGTACAAACTCCTGAGCTTATTAAATTTCTGGAAGACTATTTCAAGAACGAAAAAGTGGAACGCGTTTTGGTTGGAGAACCAAAGAGAATGGATGACACACCTTCTCAAAGTGAAGTTCATATTCAGGAATTTTTAAAGGAATTTTCAAAGAAATTTCCCGAGATGCCGCTGGAAAGAGTCGATGAGCGTTTTACCAGTAAAATGGCGATGCAGAGTATGATAGATAGCGGACTCAAAAAGAAGAAACGAAGAGATAAAGCATTGGTAGACGAGATCAGCGCAACGATTATCCTTCAAACCTGGCTTTACGAATAAGCTGAATTTTAAAAATATAAAGGCGCATTTTTTCTGTGGCCGAAAACAATAGAGAATGATATTACCAATTGTAGCATACGGAGATCCGGTTTTAAAAAAGAAAGCCAAAGATATTGATAAGGATTATCCCAAACTAGAGGAATTGATCAACAATATGTGGGATACCATGTATAACGCTTACGGCGTTGGGCTGGCTGCTCCACAGATAGGTTTGCCAATTAGAATATTCATGATAGACCCGGCTCCTTTTGCTGAAGATGAAGAACTGGACGAGGCGGAACAGGAGGCATTGAAGGATATGAGAAAGGTATTCATCAACCCACAGATTGTCGAAGAAACCGGAGAAGAATGGGCTTTTAGTGAAGGCTGTTTGAGTATTCCGGAAGTTCGCGAAGATGTTTTTAGGCAACCGGACATCACTATTGAATATTATGATGAGAACTGGGAAAAGCATACTGAGAAATACTCCGGACTTGCTGCCAGAGTAATTCAGCATGAATACGATCATATCGAAGGAATTTTATTCACCGATAAGCTTTCCAGCCTGAAAAAGAGACTTATAAAAAGTAAACTGACAAATATTTCAAAAGGTAAGATCAACGTAGATTATAAAATGCGTTTTCCGAATGCAAAAAAAGCCCGCTAAAGGCTTTGATAATTGATTATGGGAATTGATATTTGCCAACCTAATTAAAAAAATACTATGGGATTAGATAAAATTCTTGCCATTTCTGGAAAACCAGGTTTATATGAGCTTACGGCTCAAACCAGAGGAGGCTTTGTTGCGAAATCTATGCTGGACGGAAAGAAGATCGCTGTAAATATGCGTCACAATGTGAGTATTTTGAGCGAGATCGCGATTTATACTTACACTGAAGAAATTCCGTTAGGTGAGGTTTTTCAGAAGATCAAAGAAAAAGAAAATGGTGGACAAGCAATAAACCACAAATCTTCTAAGAAAGAACTGGAAGCTTATTTTTCAGAAGTTCTTCCAGACTATGATGAGGATAGAGTTTATGCCAGCGATATGAAGAAGATCTTCCAATGGTATAATATTCTGATCGATAACGGTTTTACTGATTTTTCAAAAGAAGAAAAAACAGAAGATAAAAAAGATAAAAAGGACGAGGAAGAATAGAATTTCAAATCCTACCGAATAATTTAAAGGCTGAAATTTTGAGATTTCAGCCTTTTTTATTTTAAAATTTTAAACCGAAAATGAAGGCACCATCTCTTTTTCCTCCAAAATCGGAAACTACATAATCCAGTCTCAAAAATCTATATTTCCCGAAGCCAAGATTGTCTATACCTACAGAATATTCAGAATAAGGACTTCTGCCATCTGTAGTTAATCTATGCGCTCCAAGGATGAGGTTGAAATTCAATTTATTGATAAGCGGTAGTTTTCCTAAAAGCCAGCCTTCAAAGTCATGTTCCGCGTGAAATTCGGCATAATTCTGATTGGTGCTGAAATTATAATAAGGCATTAAATTGAACTTGCCTACATAGCTTCCAAAGCCTATCCTGGTCTGGTTCGCATTAAAATGCTGATAGTCTACAAGGCTTATATCATCGGCGTTAGAAAACAGTCCGCCGTTAATTAAGTACTGAAATTCACCTTTGTTGCCTAAATTCAAATTCTGCCTTATCTGCGCTTTGAACTGATCAAAATTATACTGGTTTTCGCTGGCGCCAAATCCCTTTTCCCAGCTTAATTTCAGTTTCGGATATTTAGATTCGTACACATTATATCTGCCGTTAGGATAGCTCATGTATTTCTGCCCGAAAGTAATATCGGTATAAATGTTACTACGTACTAAAGAATGCTCTTCAAAAGGCAGGCTACCAAAATTTTCAGGTTCTAAAGGGTTATTAGAAGTATAGGTTTTATCTTCCCTGTCTATAAAAACATGATCTGTTTGATTGATCAATGGTTTTCTATTCTCCCAGCCTATTTCACCAAAAAGTCTGATTCCGGGAAA
Source organism: Christiangramia sediminicola (assembly GCF_031344135.1). NCBI lineage: Bacteria > Pseudomonadati > Bacteroidota > Flavobacteriia > Flavobacteriales > Flavobacteriaceae > Christiangramia > Christiangramia sediminicola. The sequence goes on along the minus strand of NZ_JAVJIU010000003.1, from coordinate 416,373 downwards.
AATATCCTGGCCATAACCCACATTCGCAAAACTCTTCTCATAAAGTTTCATGTAATTCCTTTCGAAAAATATAGTGCTGATGCTGTTTAGAAGTGGAGAAATTGGTTCCTGTTCGTTAATCTGTTCCGAAGCTATACCACCCGAAATACGAAGAAATGGCCGGTTAAAATTATTGAATTTCTTTTCAAAACCTCCGTTTAAACGCAGTCTTTCCTCACTTAGGCCATAATCGATATCTGAATAGATTCTCCAGTAATTTTCCTGGTCTTCACCGGTGCGCTGTGTGTAAGTTAGGTTAACATCTGTATTCCAACCCTGAACCGTATTAAAGCCTATACCGGAAATTGGAGCGCTAAATCCAAAATTTCTGTGTTTCCATGAATTCTGATGGGTGTATCCAAAAAGAATATCGGTAATTCCGAATTTATTTCTCACCGCGTCAACAGAATCCTTGTATTTTTTAGTGCTTCTAACTTCCTGAATACTGTCTTTCCTTACATAATCATTGATCTCTTCACCGGTAAGAGGAATAGGTCTTTGCTTTTTCCAATAAAGCGAATCCTTTTTATTTGCCTGTTCCTGAAAACTTAGAATTTCTCTTCCAAAGCTATTTTTGTCAAATTCTGGATTGAAATTATAATTGCTGTAAACCGCGGTAAATCTTCCATCGCCACCAAAACCGAATAGTTTAAAGCTGAAATCTATACTTTGCGAGATCTGAATATAAAGTTCATTCTCTTTTGAGTATTTGTAATTTTGACGGAAAACAAGTTCTTCGATGGGAGCGACCTGTATGGCTTGCCCTGTCGCGGTTAATTCCACTCCATAGATCTGCCAGAGATCTTCCACTATATAAATATATCCTGAAAATATCCGGTCACCCGAACGTTTTGGAGTGACCTGGATCTTATTGATCATGTTGCCCTGATTATCGAAAAAAGTCCCCTCTAGTATGTAGCGGTAATAATTAAAAGCATACTCAGCAATAGGAGATACCATTTCACTGTTGATCTCCAGCGTATTTTCATAAAATGAAAAATAGGCCTCCTGCGCAGAATTTAAACTGAATCCGTTATCATCGCCACTCACTTTGGAAGCAATGATCTTTTCCTTAAAATCGTCTGGTTTCTGAAATGCAATTTCAGAAATGGTTTCGCTGAGGTACACGATCCCGCTGCGGGTAGAATCTAGTCCACCGCCAAGATCACCCACGTCCTGGCCTAAAATTTTCTCCGGCGCATTTTTAATTCGCCATAATCCGCGGGAATAGAAATCGGCGGTAAAAGACTCCAGTCTTTCAGCGTTCAACTCCCTGTTATCTATAGCGTTTCGAATAATTCTGTTAGCCGGGTTATCACCGCTCTGCACGGTAACTTCATCCAGGCTGGTGCTTTCAGCTTTTAAAACCACGTTAATGGTTATTGGAAATGCATCAGCAATGATCTCTTTTTTAAGCGTTTTATAACCAAGGAATTGATAAACAAGCGTGTATTTACCTTCTTCTGTGATCTTCAGTTCATAAATACCTTCTTCGTTTGTGGTGGTGCCTTTAGACCCGCTTTCTGTGTAGATGTTCACATATGGCAAGGCTTTACCGTTTTCATCTTTTACTTCTCCGGTAATTTGAGAAGACATCTGGGAAACTGCCATAAATAGCAGGATGCCAAGTAGCTTTTTCAGCATTGGTTAAATTTTGGATTATAAATAGAACGGAAATATCTGGAATTTATTTGTATTCCTTTTGAATTCGATCTAAACGGCGCTTACTTTCACGATCCTTAATGGTTTCGCGCTTGTCATAAAGTTTCTTACCCTTAGCAAGGCTAATCTGTAATTTGGCGAGACCACGGTCATTAATAAATAATCTAAGCGGAATAATGGTCAATCCTGAGTTGGTAACCTCTTTTTCCAGTTTTCTAAGTTCTCTGCGTTGCAAAAGTAATTTACGTTCGCTCCTGGGATTATGATTAAAATGCGTGGCGTGTGAATATTCTTCAACATGCATATTTATCACAAAAAGCTCGTGGTTATTGAACTCACAAAAGCTTTCGGCGATGTTTGCCTTTCCTTCACGTATGGCTTTAATTTCTGTTCCGGCAAGTTTGATACCGGCGGTATACTTGTCCAGAAATTCATAATTGAACTTTGCCTTACGGTTTTTAATGTTGATAGAATTCTTCATATAGCCACAAAAATACAAGCTTTCAGCTAATTTCTTCCTAAAGCAATTTTAAAATTATCGGTTACTGCTTCCTGAACAAAAATTTTTAATTTTGCGGCTTTCAAATCATCTCTTATGAAATACATTTCCTGTTTACTTCTTGTTCTCTTTTTAGTTTCATGTTCTGAGGATAAAAAGAAGCTTACCGCAGAAGAGATCGTTAATAACGCGATTAGAAATGCAGGCGGCGAAAGATATAATAATGCCGAGATCGATTTTGTTTTTCGAAACATCGAATATAGGAGCATTAGAGAAGGAGGGAAGTTTCAGCTGGAGCGCCAGATGACCGATTCTTTAGGGAATGATACGCACGATATTTTGAATAATAACGGCTTCGAGCGTAAAGTCAATGATAGCCTTGTGGAACTTCAAGATTCCCTTAAAGTGGCTTATAGCAACTCTATTAATTCGGTTCATTATTTTGTTCAGTTACCTTTTGGGCTGAATGCTCCGGCGGCGAATAAAAGGCTACTAGGAAAAGATAGTATTGCTGGTCGTGAATATTATGAAGTGAAAGTAACCTTTGCTGAAGATGGCGGTGGAACAGATCATGAAGACGAATACCTGTACTGGATAGATACCCAGAATTTTGAAGTTGATTACCTCGCTTATAATTTTGAGGTGAATGACGGCGGCATACGATTCAGGAAAGCTTTTAATCACCGAATTATCGAAGGGATTCGCTTTGTAGATTATGAAAACTACAAATATGATGTTCTATCAACGCCTCTCGAAGAATTAGATAGTCTCTATGAAAAACGTGAGTTGGAATTACTTTCGCTAATAGAAACTAAAGATGTAAAGGTTAAATCGGGATCTTAATTTATATAGATCACCTGGCTTATTTTTGATCCATCTTCCAGGATCTGAACAATAAAAAGTGCTCCGTTCTCCGAATCATCAATATTTTCATATTTCTTTTCTCCAAGAATAGCATTCGCGAATTGTGGTGTTGTATTGCTATGTCCAACCACTAAAACTGTTTTGCCTGAAGTTGCTTTTTTAAATTCAGCATCAAATAGTTTATTTGCGTCGTAATTCTGAATTTCCAGAGATTTCATATCTGCAGCAGGTTTGGCTGTCTGCATAGTTCTGTTGTAAGTAGTGCTGTAAACCGCATCAAGATCGATGTCTTTTAAGGCCTGCGCCCAGTTTTCAGCTCTTTTTAAACCTTCATCTGTAAGATTAGGATCATGATTTTCTGAATCACTTCGATCTTTTTCAGCATGGCGTATTAAGTAATATGTAGTTATCGTGTCCTTTTGCGGTTCTGGAACTATTTGTTCCGGGTTGGTACTGAAGCTCAGGATCAATGAAAGGAATAGAGTGATGATATTAGCCATATTCATGAATTTTTAATGCTGTTTATCTGACGTTTGCTTAGCTCGTTTGTTACAGAAGTTATTCTTTAATATCAATTTCCATTAAAATGAACTGATTGATCTGGTTGGCAAAACTGTTGAAGTTGTTATCTGAAACCAACAAAAGGGACCGCTTTCCGTTTTGTAGTTCTGGGCCAAAACACATTCCCTCAATATTATCAATGATCTCGTTGGTTAATTTATCTTCTACTGAATCAAAATTAAAGACCAGTTTTTTTTGGGCTGTTTTATATTTCTCTCCTTTTAACTGATTCAGCTTAATTGTATTGCTAGCGATAGATGCATCTACATCAAAAATCTTGACTGTATTTCCATGAGAACCATAACCAGCAGAATATGATCTTTCAAGGATCAGGAATTTATTTTCGGCATATTCAAGGATCTCTGTCACTCCATTAACAGCAAAATAATTGATTGGCAATTTCGCTATGCCGTCAAGTTTGTATGCAAATTCCTTTGTTGGTTCTCCTGTATTCTTATCGTAATGAGTAACACGAACATGAGTTCTTGATGGAAATATCTTAGGTTTGGAAGAATCTTTTTCTAAAGGTGATTCTGTAGCTACCCAATATCCTTGCTGATCATAACTTTCTGAGATGCCCTCGAAAACTCCATTATTTCTTGGCCTTTGCTCACCATTTGCCTTAAAATGATCTGGAATTTTAAAAGCTTCGGTGATTTCTCCGATTTCTGAAATTCTGTAGACGCCGGGATCTTTTCCGTCGTCTATAATCCCTTCACTGGTAATTACAAATTCATTCCGCTTTTCATCAAATCTCAAAGCTTCAAGATCAAAGACTTCGTTAGAAAATTTATCGGTTTTTTTAAGAGTTATGAGCTGATCGATAGAGATGTCTTTAATTTTATGATTTTCAATATTGATATCAGCGATATATATTCGTGGGTTAGAAGCCTGGTCGCTAACCATGTAATATTTGCCATTTTTAAAATCTATTCCAGATAAACCGCCAACTACAGTATTATCCAATTTCGTATTTGGTTCTAGTACATATTCATCAAGAAAGTGAAGTTCAACCGAGTCATTTTCAATATTTCGGGTGACTGCACAACTAGATAGAAGAAATAGAAGGCAAAGGATGATTATTCTATTCATGAAGATTGGGTTGAATTCAAAAATAACAAATGTTTAAGACAAAAATGGCATTTTCTTAGGAGCCCTAAGAGTGATGTTTAGATACCTTTATTCTATTAACACCTAAAACCAATATGTTATGAATGAAGATCAGATCGAAGGAAAATGGAAACAAATTCGTGGTGAGTTTAAACAGAAGTATGGTAAACTTACCGATGACGATGTAACCTATTCCGAAGGGAAGTTTGACGAAATGTTAGGTCGAATGCAGGAGAAGACCGGTAGGTCTAAAGAAGAATTGAAAAAGGAAATCGATAGATGGTGATGATTGATGAATTAATGTTTGAAAAAGGCGGTAGAGAAATCTACCGCCTTTTTGTTAGAAACTAAAATTTAAATTATTCATTATTCGCAAGTTGTTCCTGGTTTCTGAAAACGAGCTCGTCATTGAATTCATCCAGGAGAATAATACTTTCTGTATGAATTTTTCCAGCAAGTATTTCTTTAGAAAGTTTATTTAAAACTTCTCTTTGAACCACTCTCTTTACAGGTCTCGCTCCAAACTGAGGATCAAATCCTTTAGCTGCAAGATATTTGATCGCTTCTTCGGTCGCATCCAGAACAATGTGCTGTTTAGCAAGCATTTTCTTCACACCTTTTAGTTGCAAGCCAACTATCTGCTTGATATCTTTTTGAGTAAGCGGGCTGAACATCACGATATCGTCTATTCTGTTGATGAATTCCGGTCTTACGCTTTGTTTTAATAATCCCAAAACCTCAACTTTCGCCGCTTCCATAGCGGTATCAAGATCTTTTACATTTTCAAATTTTTCCTGGATAATATGGCTTCCCATATTTGAGGTCATGATAATGATCGTATTCTTGAAATCTGCGACACGTCCTTTGTTATCGGTCAGTCTACCTTCATCAAGTACCTGAAGCAAAATGTTGAACGTGTCCGGATGTGCCTTTTCGATCTCATCAAGAAGTACAACCGAATATGGTTTTCTTCGTACAGCTTCGGTTAATTGACCTCCTTCATCATAACCTACATATCCCGGAGGTGCTCCAACCAATCTGCTTACCGAATGTCTTTCCTGGTATTCACTCATGTCAATTCGGGTCATAGCCGACTCGTCATCGAATAAATATTCGGCAAGTGCTTTTGCCAGCTCTGTTTTACCAACACCGGTTGTTCCCAGAAATAAGAAAGAACCAATTGGCCTGTTCTGGTCCTGAAGTCCGGCACGGCTTCTTCTTACAGCATCACTAACAGCAACTATCGCTTCATCCTGGCCAACCACACGTTTATGAAGATCTTCTTCTAATCTTAATAGTTTTTCACGATCGCTTTGCAGCATTTTAGTAACAGGAATCCCTGTCCATTTTGCTACTACTTCAGCAATATCTTCATTGGTGACTTCTTCCTGGATCAGAGATTTTTCATTCTGATTTTCGGCAACTTTTTCCTGAAGTTTCTCCAGTCTTTCCTGAGCTTCCTTAATTTTTCCGTAACGGATCTCTGCTACCTTTCCATAGTCACCTTCACGTTCGGCTCTTTCAGCTTCCAGTTTATATTCTTCAATTTCAGATTTTGCAGTCTGAATATTGTCAACCACATCCTTTTCACTCATCCACCTTGCATGAAGATCGTTTCGCTCTTCCTTTAAATTGGCAAGATCAGAGCGTAAAGATTTTAGTTTTGCTTCGTCTTTTTCACGTTTTATTGCTTCAATTTCGATTTCCAGTTGCATGATCTTACGATCCAGTACATCCAGTTCTTCCGGTTTGGAGTTGATCTCCATTCTCAATTTCGAAGCAGCTTCGTCCATAAGATCGATCGCTTTATCTGGAAGAAATCTGTTTGTAATATATCTCTGAGAAAGTTCAACTGCAGCAATGATAGCTTCATCTTTGATCCTTACCTTATGGTGAGTTTCATATTTCTCTTTAATCCCACGAAGAATGGAGATCGCACTTTCGGTATCGGGTTCTTCAACGATCACTTTCTGGAAACGGCGTTCCAGAGCTTTATCCTTTTCAAAATACTTCTGGTACTCATCAAGAGTGGTGGCCCCAATAGCTCTTAATTCTCCTCGCGCCAGGGCAGGCTTGAGAATATTCGCGGCATCCATAGCGCCCTGGCCACCACCTGCTCCAACAAGTGTGTGAATCTCATCAATGAAAAGAACAATACTTCCATCGCTAGAAGTTACTTCTTTGATAACGGCTTTTAATCTTTCTTCAAATTCGCCCTTGTATTTTGCACCGGCGATAAGGGCTCCCATATCAAGTGAATAGATTCGCTTGTCCTTTAGGTTTTCGGGAACATCACCATCTACTATCCTGTGTGCAAGACCTTCTGCAATAGCAGTTTTCCCGGTTCCTGGTTCACCGACCAGCATTGGGTTGTTCTTGGTTCTACGAGAAAGGATCTGAAGAATTCTTCTTATCTCTTCATCACGTCCAATTACCGGATCCAGTTTACCGCTTTCGGCTAGCTGGTTCAGGTTTCTCGCATACTTATCAAGGGAATTGTAAGTTTCTTCAGCACTCTGAGAAGTCACTTTATCTCCCTGGCGCAATTCTGCAATGGCTGCTCTTAGTCCTTTTTCAGTTGCTCCCTGATCTTTTAAAATCTGGGCAACTTTACTCGAAGATTTAAAGATCGCCAAGATCAAATGTTCAATAGATACATATTCATCTTCCATTTTTTTAGCAATGGAAGAAGCTTCGTTCACTGTTTTACCGGCTTCTCTGGAAAGAATTATATCGCCTCCGCTAACTTTTGGAAAACTTTCCAGGCTTTTGTCGAGAATCTGAGTAAAGAGGTTTACGTTAATGTTCAGTTTTTTCAGCAGGAATGGAGTTACATTTTCATCTACCATTGAGATAGCTTTAAAAATGTGTTCGTTCTCGATCTGCTGATGGCCCATCTCCTGTGCAAGCTGTTGAGCCTGCTGGATCGCCTCTTGTGATTTTATAGTAAAATTTTGAAAATTCATTTTTAATATTTTTAACCAAGATATTCAAATACTGTACCCTACTGAAATTGAGTAAATTAACTGAAATTTTGACAGTTAATTAATAATTTTTAAATTGAAAACCTCAAAGAGGTGAAGAACATAGTGATGAACAATTGATTTATTATTCTCTATATTAAGTCCTTATAAATTTAAAATTTGTAATTCAATAATAATGCTAAATAGAGGTTAAATGACTTTTTGGCAATATTCTTTATTATAGAAGTCTAATTGAATAAAAAATCTGATAGGGAGTTTTTGTCAGCTATATAAGGTGTGACATTATTCCCTTTTTTTAGGCTTTGAATATTTGATTTCTAAATTCTGAAATTCACTGAAGCGTTCTTGAAATCCAATGTACTGAGCATATATATTATCCAGTAATCTTTCTTTCGTACTGTCAAGATTGTATTTTGATAGAATACTGTTAACTTTTTTCATTCTCGCCTTTTTTTTCTTCCATGTATTTTTTTGAGAAAAGCCACGCCAGAAATGACTTGAAATAGCTTGTTTAATAACACTCAAATCATCATCCGAATTAATTCTTTTTTCCCAATTTTTATCAATTATTATCAGTTTGGAGTATTCTTTAATTAATTCAGCAAATAGATTATCTAAATTATCAACCTTTAATAAATCATTCAGTTGGAAGATATTAATGCTATTTAATTTTCGAGTTCGTAAAAATTTCAACTCTATTCTTAGAATTGAGTTGACTAAATTAGACTGTCTTCCCTTATCATAAATTTTGAGTTCTACTTGAGATGTTTTGAAGGTTTTTAGTCTTCCTCTACCACCATAATTTTTATTCCGATCTGGATCTTCGTAGCGATGAAGAAATATTTGATCCCTAATTATTTCTGATGGGTCTGTATCGGTAAGTAAGTTAAATCCAACTTCTAATTGAATTACATTATTATTTTCTCTTAGAAAATACTCTTCTTCTAAAGCAGGTATTAATTCTTCTAGATCAGAATAGAGCAGATGATTGTAATTTTGTTCGTTGTAATTATGTATTATATTATAAAACTTATGAAGGCTCCCTTTTAAATATCCATGATTTTGAGTAATTTTTATCTCTAAATTATCTTTTTTATAAACTTTTGGATACTCAATAACTTGATCTTTCGAGCTACTGTAAACTGCCTGATATGAAAATTTATTTTCTTCAATTAATTGCTCGAATTGAGCTTTGTTATGAATTTTTACTTTAAAAAAGTCTATCATATCTTTTGTTTGACTAAAGACCGAGGGTTCTTTAAATATGCGGATTTGAGGTTAAATTATAAATATTTTTTTGAAATTTTTATTCTATAGGTTATTACTTAATCGAGTTATTTAGTTATTCTAATTCTTTTCCTCAAATAGATACTAACCCATCCAGACAAAAGACCACACTTAGAAGAAAAAATGGATATACCCCCCTCCGAAGTTCAACCAATCTTTTGCTGATATATTTGAGAAATATGAGCTAATTCAAATTTTTCATTTTTTACAGCTTTATCCTCAATAATCTTCAAGTCATTCTTTATTTTATTCATATAAATTTTGCCAGAGGGAGTAGTATGGGAATAGAAAGTTTCCTTTATTATATTGAAGGACTTGTGGTAATTGTTAAGTCTGTACTGTTCATCTTCAAGTTCTTTAGTTTTTTCTGATCCATAGGCTATTATCTTCCTAAGTTTCCATCCAATCGAAACCACCCTTTTAAAACTTTCTTCTAGATCTTTATCTAGAGTTTCAAACAACTTCATAGCAATTTAATTATTCAACTTATCCTGTATCTCTTTAAATTTTTCCATTTGTCCCAATCTTGCATATAGATTCCCGATAGTTTTAAGAACATCTTCATTATTGCTAGGATTTAATTCATAAGCCTTTTCTAAATATTTCAGAACTTCTCGGTAAAGCTGTTTTCTATCTTTATCTAATTCATTATACCTTTCATTATCTTCTTTAGATAATCCTAATGAATTCATCTCATTAATAATGGCTTTTTCTTCATCTAATAATGAAACCGCTAAATAATAGTTGGCTGGATAATTATTAGGGTCTTCAATAAGAGCTTTCCTAAATTCTTTAATAGCCTGACTAAAATTTCCTTCATTGAAATATTTTCCTCCCTTATCTGTATATTTTTTTGAATTGTTGGAAGGTAAACCTCGATTGTTACTTGTAACTTCTCTTTTTACAGGGATGGTTTCAAAGGTCTTTTTAAGTGCTTTTATGTATGTATTAATAATCGCATTTGTATTTGAAGTGGTTGATAAATCTACTTTGACTCCATCGGGTATTAGTTGGTCAATAAGATTTTCTGAGTATTTTCTAAAGAAATTTACTGCCTTTTCTTTGTTTTCTGAGCCACTATATTTTTGATTAAGAAGCTTGGCTATTTCGTTCAAAGATTTTTGTAGATAGGCTTCGTTGGAATTATACCTTTTTTGTTTTTGTTTTAGTGCGTTATTAATTAGTTCATAATCTGGTTGATAATATTCAATATTTTCATATTTATTACCTCTTCGGTTTTGAGAACTATTAATTTTAGTGTATTCCCACTGTTCTAGGTAATCATTATATTTCTTAAAACCAATAAGATCTCCATTGTCATTGTAGTATTCATACCTTTCAAGATAATCATTGTATTTTTCAGTACGATCTTGAGCATTGGTAAATGAAACTGTTAGAGCTAATAAAATGATGGAAAGGAATGTTTTCATATTTCTATTTTATTATCAATATGAATGGTAGTAGGGTAGATTCAATTGAATATTGAACAATAGGACATATTTAAGAAAATTATTTAAGGTTTGAAATTAACTACTCAAAAATAAATGTTCACTAATGCATTTATTGAACATTTCTTGTTTTTATAGGTCATATGAAGTAATATTTTTTGAATAACGTTCAAAAAGTGTTATATATGCATAAAAATGAACATTTATGCAGGGTAGTACTTATATTGATTTTGATAAAGCTAACAGTAAAGGTTTAAAATTAATAAGATCATCTGAGAATGCTTCTTTTGGTTTGTTGATTATCGTAGGTATAAATTTAGGCTTAAGAATTAGTGATCTCTTAAAATTGACTTACAAGCATTTAAGATCCGATGAGTTGGAAATTATTGAGCAGAAAACTAAAAAAAGAAGAAAGCTAATAATTAATGATAATATTAAAAATGCGTTGAAATATTTTGAGGAATATAATGATGAGTTTTACGCTTTTAGAAGTCAGAAGAACACGGTTTACTCTATTCAGCATGTTAATCGCTTAATGAAGAAGCATTTTAAAGGTTCCAACATTAGCTCCCATAGTCTTAGAAAAACATTTGGTAGAAGAGTCTGGAACAATAATAACCAGAGTGAAAAAGCTCTAATGTATTTATCTGAATTGTTTGGACATCATTCAATTAGTACAACTCGAAAATATCTAGGGATTAGACAGGAGGAATTAAATAATATTTATATCAACCTCTAGTAATAAGATTTCCTAAGCTAATACGTGAAATTATCTATTGCTTTTTCTAAAAATAATTTAGCCTCTTCTGGGGGTATATTATTAGTAGAGCACTCAACTAATATTTGTGAGCATAATATAACAAACTTATCACCTTTACTAATCTCTCTTTCAATCTTTTCAAACCTTTTTATATAATTATTTGTCTTAGAAAAGGCTGTTTTAATTATTTCTTCAGATCCTTTACAGTTTGGTGCTTCATTTTTTTTACAGACAAGGATAGCATCAATATTTATAGGATTTCCTGATGCAGTTTTAGGAGTAGCAACTCCCATTTCAGCTTTGATCGGATGAGCTGCGACAATTTCAAAATTAGAATTATAAAGTGCAGAATATATAGATAGCCACCCTTTATAATTTGAATGGTGAAAACTAAAACATAATAAACCACTTGCTTTTAGGACTCTAAACCCCTCTTTAAATATTTGCTCTATTTTATAAGAAAATGAATCTGCATCCCTATCCTGTACTTCTCCTTTATCAGAAGAATCTTTTTTATTGAAATAATTATAGTTGCTGCTAAGTCCTTTTCTTAACCAGGAATAGAAGAAATCACTTAATTCACTGTAGTGGACAAAATCAAAGTAAGGAGGATCAGTTATAATACTATCAATGCTATTATCAGGTATAGGTAATTGGCTGCTGTTACCATTTAATATTAGAAAATCCTTTTCACTCAACTCTGCAAAATTTTCCGCTTGACTAAGCCTTAATTTTCTGCTGCAAACAACCTTCTCAGAGATTATTTTACCATCTTTTTTAGTAAGTTTTATTTCAAAGGGTGTTTCTAAATATTCTTTTGCTTTAAGTAATTTGCTTTTATATAATTTGGAGAAAGAACCACTACTTTTTGAAGTACCCCAAATATTATTTTCCAAAGGTGTTTTTTCTGGATTAAGAATGTGATTAGAAAACATATGTCTAACAGCTCCAGTACCCTCTCCTTTAAAGGAACAGAAAAGATTATTAAATTCTAGAGTGCTACTAAAGAGTGTTATAAATTGTTCTTTAATTCGTTGATCTGGTATTTCTAAAATTCTCCTGTAAAGAATTCCTAAACCTAAAAGTTGTCTTTTGTTAAAAAAATCTGACCATCTAGAATAATTAAATCTTCTAGCTTGATTTGTATTATAACCTTCCCTGACTATTTGATCTGGTATTATTAAGTTGTCCTTTTCTCTTTCAAAATCTTCACAGGCAGTTTTGTATAAATCAAAGTCAAATTTACTGGGTTTTAAATAGACCTTCTCACCATCCTTATTCACTGCTAATATCGCATATAGTTTATGATCTGGGGGATTTGTATTTTGATTAACGAGATTTAAAATTTTATGAGATTTACCCTGAGAATCCAAAACCAAGCTACCTTTAACATTTCCAACTTGAGGATCAAATTTATTTTTGCAAGATGGGCAAACTTCATTAGCGGAGTTATATAAACAGGTAAACACTTCTCCGCAATTCGGGCAAACAACCTTTGACTCAGGTTTTCTTTTAGGGTAAGCGTTTTTGCTAAAAATATAATTTTTAAACAGAGGTATATTTTCGCCATCGGGGGTTGTTACTACTTTTACCCAAAAATAATATAATACATCTGCCTTAGTGCTTTCTTTAGGAATTTCAGTTTTATAGTATGATTTTAATTTTGCTGAAACATCTTTCTCCAGCTTTTTAAATTCCTTATCAAGTTCTTCTTTTGTAGCCCAAGTAAGTCCTTGTTTAACCATATATGAGCTAACAGGATTTATATCGCATCCAATAGCTTTGTAGCCTAATTTAACAGATTCACCTAAGGTTGTTCCAGACCCCATAAATGGGTCAAGTATAATCTTATTACTCGGTTCAAACTTTTTGTAAAATCCATTATAATTAGATTCATTAGCTCCTATAGTAATAGCTCTAAAAACAGAACCTAATCTTTTAGCCCACCATTTATGGATATGATATATTGGTCTATTTATTTCCTTTCTATAACTTTCTCGCTCTGCAATTTGATCAATTAATTCAAAGGGAAAGTCTTTTTCAATTATATTCACTAATCTCTCATTTTAACTAATGGCCCTTCATCTTCTTTTACCCTATATGCTTTAAATTCATGAATTCTTCCAGCATTAGGATTTGGAATTTTATGAGATATTAATTCATTTGTTTCTAAATCGAATTCGTAACTTTTAATTAGTTTATCACATTCTGTTCTTTTCAGATCACCTACTTGTCTAAGTCTATTATCTAAGGCTAAATCCTTTGGAGTAATCAAAGTTATTTGTCCTTCTGTTCCTTCAGTTAAAGCATAAGGAGTGGGGCATACATACATTTTTCTGTCCCTAATCATTATATCTCCATAACTTCCGAATTGTTTTACACTTTTGTTTTTATGTACGTAATCATGGTCTGCATTTAGAAAATCCCCATGACAAATAATTAAATCCATAACAGGATATTTTTTAGGGTCTAGTGGAGTTTTATCATATCTACCGAAAACATAATAAACTTCACGACCATTATGAAAACCTGTGGGAACTTGGCTGTTACTATCATAGTTTTTTATTCTGCCAGGTGTTTGCAAACCTTTTAGTTCAAATCCTACAGTTTCCCTTACCATTTTAAAATCAGGGTAAGTATTTCTGCCAGGTTCATCAAATGGTCTATTAAGAGTCAATAATCTGCTTTTAAACCAATTTTGAAAATGATATTCTTTGTCTTTAGTTGATTCTCTGGTAATTGGTATTCCCGTTCTAATAGCTTTATAGCATAGAGAGAAAACATCGGTAATAATTTCCATTTCAGAAGTAGTTTTATATAACAGCAAAGTAAAGAATTACTTTTTACTTCTATATAGAAATACTTGTTGTATATGGGATCTGAAAAAATTTAGTTATAAATCTAAAGATTGAGTGAAAATCTGTACTACATCCTTACTTTTTTCTGAAGAGATTTGTTTTCTGTAATTCTCAGTTACAGCTAGAGATTTATGCCCCAATTCAATTGAAATATCATGAAAATTAGCTCCTGCTTCAAATAGTCTTTGAGCGAAGACATGCCTAGCCTGATGATTGCTCAAAGGATTTTTTATATTTAATTCTTTTCTCATTTCATTTAAGAAATAATTATTTTTTGTAGCTCTTTTACGAGTTTCACGAATTAGGTTGTTTCCTTTTAAACCACGTAGGAAGGGATATACTCTTTCTGTACTGTAATCGGTTTTAATTGATTTAATTGATGAGGCTAAATATTTATATACATCCTGTTGGACTTGTGGTAGCAATTGTTCCATAGTTTCTATTTTGGCATCTAAATCCTTTTTAACTTTTACCTTAGCACTGTGTTTTTCCGAATCCTCCTGAAATTTGATATAAGCATTTTGAGAATAATTATTAAGAAGGTCTACGGATATGAATCCATCAGGATCTATCTGGCTACTTTCTTGCCTCCAAGCTCTAAGGTCATTAGAAGCTTTCTCAGCTCGTTTTTTATAATAGTGGTAAGTATTTAAGTCAAACTGATTATAGTTTCTTAGAAATGGCACAAGAGACTCTAAAGCCTTAAGAGTTAACTTAGTTTCCTTAATGTTGCCAGTTTTTTTCATTTTAAAACGAATATTCATTCTTTCATGAATTTCCGTAAAGTTATTCCAGGTAAGGTGAAGGAAATCGGATATTCTCATACCTGCTGCGAACATCATAAATTTAAAAGAATGTTGCGTGAGATTTCGATTTTCATCCTCAAAAGTATGGCCTAAAAATTTTTTAAGTTCAGTATCATTTATGACTTGATATCTTGTTTTAGGAATTCTTTTAGTGACATTTTTAAATGGATCACCCTCTACCTCAATAACCTTTTCATCAACTGCCTCCTTTATAAAATATTTAATGACCACAAAATATTCACGTGCTGTTCCTGCTGCATGATGCTCTTGCATATAATTATAAAAAGATCGTGTAAAATCTCTATTGATATCCTGGAATTTTTTGAATTCCCTTCTAAATTCTTTGAGTTTATTTAATGCATTTGTTTTGCTTCTTCTAGTATTGTAAGAGTAGATGCTGTTTATCCTTTTTTCAGAATAATCAATCAGTTTGTCAATTTTACAACCGTAGACTTTTTCGGTTTGAGCCTTCAATAAAGCTTCTTTAATTTTTTGGTTTATTTTTTCAAAAGATGGTTCACCACTAAGTACAATTTCTTTTTTATCGCTCCAGTTTTTAAAATCAATTGTAGCTAAAGTTTTGTAGGTTGCTTTCCTATTCGTAATAGTTTGAAGCTTAATTTTACCTTTGCTAGGGTTTTTATCATATTTATGGCAAACTAATTTATGTGAAGTACTCATAAAAGAAGATTTACCTCTAAGATAATGAATTTTTTGATCTAGTGAAGAACAAATTGTTGCTATGTTGCATTTGTGAAGAACATGATAAATGTTAACACGCTATAATACAGTAGCTTATAAAAATAAATTATTTTATAGTAAAATTATTAAAGTTCATCTATGCTGTTTTTTGGAATTCATATGGCAATAGATATACCATTCGGAATAAATGTCAAAATGACGTATATTATTAAAATATAAGCGACAAAAAGACAGTTTAGTTGAATAGTATTAAAATTTCGTCCGATTTTTTCGTCTATTAAATTTACTTAGATTTACTTTTGCGAAAAAGAGGATTATGGGATTATTTGATAAAATTTTCAATTCTGATAAGAAAGAGGAAGACGCACAGAAAGCTGCAACGCCTTGGATAGACTTGAATTCGATGGAGCAATTAGATGAAATTGAAAAGATCTCAGAAGAGAAAACAGTTGCCATCTTAAAACACTCCACTAGATGCGGAGTAAGCAGAATGGTATTGAGAATGTTTGAATCTGATTATGATCTTGACGAGAATGAACCTGTAGTTCTTTTTTTTCTTGATCTAATAAGTCACCGCAATATTTCAAATGAGATAGCAAATAGATTCAAGGTGCATCATGAGAGTCCGCAGCTTATTGTATTAAAAAATAGGGAAGTGGTTCATCATTCTTCACATCAGTCAATTTCAGCTGATAAACTGAAGGAATTGGTATAATTGAAATTATAGATGCATCCTGAAACGAGTTCAGGTTGATAAGAAAATAATTGAAAATATGGCAAGCTGAATTTATTTCAGCTACTAATAAAAAAAGCCCCGCAAAATGCGAGGCTTTTTTTATGGTTCTTCGAACTTATTTTTTCTTTGGTTGATATACCGGAAGTAATTTTGACCTTACTTCACCAAAACCAATTCTGGAATTACCATTTTGGCAAAATCCTCTCATGATCACCGTATCATTATCTTCAATGAATTTACGTTCAGATCCGTCTCTTAGTTTTAGAGGCTTGCTACCACTCCAGGTAAGCTCCAGCATAGATCCAAATGAATCTTCAGAAGATCCGGAGATGGTTCCCGATGCCATCATATCTCCTGAATTAACCGGACAACCATTCACCGTGTGGTGAGCAAGTTGCTGACTCATGTTCCAGTAAAGATATTTGAAGTTTGATTTTGAAAGCGAATTCTCCTCACCACCTTCTGGCTGAAGGAAAACTTCCAGGTTGATATCAAAACTCTTATCTCCGGAATACTTCAAATAAGGAAGCAATTCTTTTTCAGGTTTCGGGCTGGCTGTTCTAAATGGCTCTAATGCATCCATAGTCACTATCCATGGAGAAATAGATGATGCAAAGTTCTTAGCAAGGAATGGCCCTAGTGGCACATATTCCCATTTCTGAATATCACGCGCACTCCAGTCGTTGAAAAGCACCATTCCGAAAATGTAATCTTCAGCCTCATCTACCGGAATTGGCTCCCCAAGATGGTTGGCATCAGTAGTAATGAAGGCCATTTCCAGTTCAAAATCAACTCTTTGAGATGGTCCAAAAACCGGAGCATCAGAATCAGCTGGTTTTGTTTGTCCTTGTGGACGGTGAACTGGAATTTCCGAAGGGATGATAGAAGAACTTCTACCGTGATAACCTACCGGAATGTGCAGCCAGTTTGGTAACAATGCATTATCTGGATCTCTAAACATGGTTCCGATGTTGGTCGCATGTTCTTTAGAAGAATAGAAATCTGTATAATCTCCTACCTGTACAGGCATTTGCATTTCGATCTCATCAAGCGTAAAAAGCACCGTATTTCTATGGTCCTGATTATCTTTCAGTTTCGTATTATTAGCATCGAAAATATCAGCAATTCGGTTTCTTACCAATCGCCAGGTCTTCTTGCCATCAGATATAAAATCGTTTAAAGTATCCTGTAAAAATATATCGTCAGTTAATGGGATCCCTTCGAAATAGCCCAATTGATGTAGGGCTCCAAGGTCTATCGCGTAATCGCCAATTCTGGTACCAATGGTGATCACATCATCACGGGTAAGAAATACTCCAAAAGGAATATTCTGAATAGGGAAATCGGTATCGCCAGGAATATCCAACCAGGTTTTTCTATTTGGATCGTTAGCGGTAATTGACATAAAAAGTGTTGGTTTTTTGTTAAAATCTAGTTGACTCAAATATATTATTTTCCTGTAATTAACCGAATGTATTTGTTACTTTTACCGAATATTTAACGTAAAAAATTGTGATGCAACGAGACACCCAAGTATTTGATTTAATAGCCGAAGAAAAAGAGCGCCAGTTAAATGGTTTGGAACTTATTGCGAGTGAAAATTTTGTAAGTGATGCAGTGCTTGAAGCTGCTGGATCTGTACTTACAAATAAGTATGCTGAAGGTTACCCCGGAAAGAGATATTATGGAGGATGTGAGGTGGTAGACCAGGTTGAACAGCTTGCTATAGACCGTCTAAAAGAATTATTCAATGCTGAATATGCCAACGTGCAACCACACTCTGGTTCACAGGCTAATACCGCAGTCTTTCATGCCTGTATGAAACCGGGAGATAAATTCCTTGGTTTCGATCTTTCTCATGGAGGACATCTTACACATGGTTCCCCGGTAAATTTCTCAGGAAAACTTTATAATCCTGTATTTTACGGAGTAGACAAAGAAACTGGACTTATAGATTACGATGCAGTTGCTCAAATTGCTGAAAAGGAAAAACCAAAGATGATCATTGCTGGAGCTTCTGCTTATTCCAGAGAGATCGATTATAAGAAATTCAGAGAGATTGCAGATAGCGTTGGAGCTATACTGGTAGCAGATATGGCGCATCCAGCAGGATTAATTGCGAAAGGATTAATTAGTGATCCATTACCGCATTGTCATATCGTGACTTCTACAACTCACAAAACTCTTCGTGGACCAAGAGGCGGAATCATCCTTATGGGGAAAGATTTCGATAATCCTTTTGGAGAAAAACTGAAGAACGGAAACCTGAAAAAAATGTCTACAATGTTGAATTCAGGAATTTTCCCAGGGAACCAGGGTGGACCATTAGAGCACATTATTGCAGCTAAAGCGATCGCTTTCGGAGAAGCTCTAACTGATGAGTTTTTGCATTACATGGTTCAGGTAAAAAAGAATGCGAAAGTTCTAGCACAGGCATTTGTAGATAAAGGTTACGGAGTTATTTCTGGCGGAACTGATAATCACATGATGCTTATCGATCTTCGAAATAAGGATGTAAGCGGAAAAGATGCTGAAGAAGCTCTTGGAAAAGCTGATATCACCGTGAATAAGAATATGGTTCCTTTCGATGATAAGTCTCCTTTTGTGACTTCAGGAATCAGAATTGGTACACCGGCAGTTACCACACGTGGGCTGAAGGAGGATGACATGAAAAAAATCGTAAATCTTATCGATCGAGTAATTACCAATATTGATAATGATTCTGAACTTGAAAAAGTTAAAGATGAAGTGAACGCAATGATGCAGGATCTTCCTCTTTTCCAGATGTAATTTCAATTTTATAAAACAAAAAAAGCCATTCGCGAGAATGGCTTTTTTTGTTTTAAATCTAATGGAGAAAAACCTTTTTCAGTTCTTCTGAAATCTTAACCGGTTTTTTGTTTTCCGCATCCAGCAGACACCATGTGGTTTTGGCTTCTGCAAGTAATTTACCAGTATCAGCATTTTTTATGATCACATGTCTTATGGAAGTTACATGCGTAGTTTCACCCACATAAGTTTGCAGGGAAATATTATCGCCAAGAAAAGCTTCTTTTTTATAATCGATCTCATGCCTTACAACCACCCAGATCACTTCTAATTTTTGTTCGTCTGAAGCCCGGACCTCCCAATGTTCTTCAGCTACATCCTGAACCCATTTTAAATATTCCACGTTATTGACGTGTTTTTGCTTATCGAGATTCTTCTCTTCGACAACCAGTTTCTTCTCGTAAATCTCTGGGTTAATTTCCATTATTTCTCTACGATTTTTACTTCAAAGATCTTATCCCAGTTCTTACCAGTCACATACAATTTATTGGTATTTGGGTTGTAAGCGATACCATTTAAAACATCCAGTTTATTATGCTGAGTAACCTGATCTCTAAGACCAGAAAAATTAATAAGACCTTCTATAGCTCCATTTTCGGGATTGATAATGGCTACACCATCTTTCTGGTAAGTATTTGCGTAGATCTTGCCTTTAACCCATTCTAATTCATTCAGTTTTGTTGAAATTGATTTATGATGAGTTGGCTGAATGTAACTTTGTTCGGTTAAATTTTCAGGATCCAAAATCCAAATCTTTTCAGTTCCATCACTTTTAAAAATCTTTTCACCATTGTTGCATAATCCCCAGCCTTCTTTACTTTGATCGTAACCAAAAGTTCCTGTTTTTTCAAATGTGTCAAGGTCGTAGATGAAACCTTCATCTTCCTGCCAGGTTAGCTGGTAAAGCTTATCATTTAAAATAGTTAAGCCTTCAGCAAAATACTGGTCGTCTAATTTTATCTCTTTTAAAACTTCTCCAGTTTCAAGATCAACTTTTCTAAGTTTCGAGCTACCATATTGCCCGATGCTTTCATAAAGAGTGTCTCCGTGAAATTCCAGTCCCTGGGTGTATGATGTAATATCATGAGGATAGGAATTCACAATTTCAAAAGTATATACTGTAGGTGCTTCCGCATTAAGGATCTTCACATTCTTTGAAAGCGTATCTGTAGTTTCATCTGTGTAAATGATTGCTTTTATGTCTTGATTTCCTAAAAGTACATCCTGAAGTTTGAGATCCAGTTCGCCATTCTTAGAACTATTCAGATATTGATCTCCTAGGTAATAAGAAACTGAATCAATGCTTTTATTTTTACTATTTACGATTGAGGCTTTCAGCGACTCATTCAGATTAAAACTTGATTTATTTTCGTCGATATTTAAAGAAAAATCAGATTTTTTATTTCCATTATTGCTACCGCATGAAAAAAATAAAAAGTTTAAAATAAAGAGTAACAGTAAGTTAAATTTGTTCATGGTGAAATAGGCTTGAAATCACAGCTAAATTAACCAATTCACATTAAAAAAAGCTTGCCAAAAGATACAAAGATTGTATATTTGCACCGGCAAGTCC
The DNA here is from genome assembly GCF_031344135.1 of Christiangramia sediminicola. Lineage (NCBI taxonomy): Bacteria > Pseudomonadati > Bacteroidota > Flavobacteriia > Flavobacteriales > Flavobacteriaceae > Christiangramia > Christiangramia sediminicola. Next base: position 395,655 of record NZ_JAVJIU010000003.1, on the reverse strand, counting down.
CACACAACCAGCTCCTGCTGAATCCCCCAGGGCGGGAACGCAGCAAGGGTAAGCGGTCGTAGCGGTGTGATGTGGGTCGCTTGCCATTTTTTGTTTCTACTAATTCCTAAATTTATTGCATATTTGTGCGATATGAAACAAGGGGAATCTTCAAAAAAAGTGGTGCTAATCACCGGCGCTTCTTCCGGAATCGGAAAGTCCATCGCGACCTATCTCAGCAAACAAAATTTTAAAGTTTACGGTACAAGCAGAAATCCTCAGAAAAACTCTGTTGATGGCTTTAATTTGGTTCCATTAGATGTAACTAATGAAGAAACTATAAAGACAGCTATCCAGGAAGTTTATCAGAAGGAAGGAAGATTGGATATTCTTATAAATAATGCGGGTGTCGGGATCACTGGGCCTATTGAAGAAACTCCGGAAAGTGAGATCAAGAAAGCCTTTGAGACTAATTATTTTGGTCCGCTAAATATGATCAAGCATACGCTTCCTATCATGAGAAACCAAAATGGCGGTCTCATTATTAATGTAACATCAATCGCCGGTTACATGGGATTGCCTTATCGCGGAATTTATTCAGCTACCAAAAGCGCACTGGAAATTACTGCGGAAGCCTATAGAATGGAAGTGAAACAATTCGGGATTAAAATGACCAATGTTGCGCCCGGAGATTTTGCGACCAATATCGCCTCAGGAAGATATCATGCACCAGTAACTGCTGGTTCGCCATACGAAGAAGTTTACGGGAATACTCTTAAATTGATGAATGAGCATGTTGATGCAGGTCAGGATCCGGAAATGATGGCGAAAGAGATATTGAAGATCATAAAAACCGAAGAACCAAAAGTTCATTATAAAGTAGGAGAGAGGCTTCAGAAAATTTCAGTAAAACTGAAAAGTCTTTTGCCAGATAAACTCTACGAGAAAATGCTGATGAAGCATTATAAATTGTAATTTTATTACCATCTGAGAACGTATTTCATTAATATTCAAAATAACACACAACTATGAAATTTTTTATCGATACCGCTAATCTTGATCAGATCAAAGAAGCTCAGGAGCTTGGCGTATTAGACGGGGTGACTACAAATCCGTCGCTAATGGCGAAGGAAGGGATCACCGGGAAAGACAATATTTTCAAACATTATAAGAAGATCTGTGACCTTGTTGAGGGTGATGTAAGTGCAGAAGTGATCTCTACAGATTTTGAAGGAATGGTTAGGGAAGGTGAAGAGCTTGCCGAACTTCATGAACAAATAGTTGTGAAGATCCCAATGATCAAAGAAGGAGTGAAGGCTCTTAAATATTTTAGCGATAAAGGAATTAGAACTAACTGTACCTTGGTATTTTCTGCCGGACAGGCATTGTTAGCCGCAAAAGCCGGAGCTACCTATGTATCTCCATTTATCGGAAGGCTGGACGATATCTCTACTGATGGATTAAATCTTATTGCTGAAATAAGACTTATCTATGATAATTACGGTTTTGAAACAGAAATCCTTGCGGCATCTGTGAGACACACTATGCACGTACTGGAATGTGCTAAAATTGGTGCAGATGTTATGACGGGGCCATTATCTTCTATCGAAGGACTTCTGAAACATCCTCTTACAGATATAGGATTAGAGAAATTTCTTGCAGATTACAAGAAGGGAAATCAGTAAGATTTATAAGAGTTAAAAAATAAAGGCTGCCAGAAATGGTGGCCTTTTTTTAATTGTTGATAAATTCCAGAAGGTCATTTTCAAAATCAGGACTACCAAGTTGAATATCTCCACGAACAATATTTCCGGAGCTATCTATAAAGAGAATTTTGTTCAGGTATTTTCTGTAGATCTTTTTGCTGACAGTTCGCTTAGAAAGCTGATATTCCTTGTCCTTGTTATATCCAAAAGTTTCAATAGTCCTTAACCATTCCTCCTTTTCATTCTGATCTATATTTAGCCCAATGAACTCAACTTCAGGATATTTTGTTCTTAAACCCTGAATAATGCTGTGTTGCCACCTGTGGTGAGCAGGAGCGTAAATGGACCACACAAAAGTAACTACGGGTTTTTCTTGAAAATCCTTAAAAGTAGTTATTTCTCCGTTGGTATTATTGTAGACAAAATCTGCGATAGAATTACCTATAAAGTAGCTTCTCTGAATTTCAGCGAGGTTTTTAGCAGACTGAAGGTTACTGTAATCTATTCTTCCTAAAAGGTTCATAACTGAATCCAGACGATTTTGATTTTCAGACATAGTAATGGCCTGTGCCGCTAACCTATCCAGGAATTCATTTTTAAGTGATTCAATTTCTGAAAGTGAATCTATAAGAATAACTCGTCTTTCGATATTTTTAAAACTATTGAGATCAAAACATTTCTTATGATCTTTGTGTTTTTCTGTACAAGCCTCAATAGATTTTGATCTTAAGTAATCATCTATAAGATTGGTATAGACGTAATAATCCTGAAGTTCCTCGTTATTGAAATCTATTTCCTCACGATACTTATTGAAATCTTCGGGAATTTTTTCCGCAAAGCTGTTATAGTACTTTCTGATCAAAAATGTATAACGTTCTCTAAGGTCGTAATATTCATAGTTAATACTAGCCATCGCGATTTCGAGAAATTCATCTGAAAATTCGCTTTTCTCCTGAAGTCTGTCCAGAGTTTTTAACCTGTCTTCTTTAATCGAATCGGTCATTTTTGCAAATTCTGATGGCTCTATCTTATAATAGGTAAGGATGAGATCGTTATTATTCTGATTTTTCAAAAACATGTCTAGCAGGAAATTGCTTTTATCAGCTCCTTCACCACTAAAATTCAGTGATTCATCAAAAGACATCGTATTTAACCAAATTAGAATACTGTCTCCTGGTTCGGTATATAAAATCTGGCTTTCTGGTGGATGTTTAAAAGTATAAATACCACCTTCAAGATTTTCGTAATCTTTTCCGAATTGATTTTTCTCGTCAAGATATAAGGTGTCTATCGTTTCATTTTCACGAGAAATAACGACGTAATCCGTCTCCGGATTGTTAATCTGGCCGCCTATATAAATGGTATCTGAATCGCGGGAGTTGTCTTCACAACCCGTGACCAGCAGAACACAGCATAGACTTAAGTAAAAAAAATACTTCATTTGCAGTATTGGGCCACAGGGCATATCGGTTTGCCCCATTTTTTAACAAATATAGAAGCTGGCCTACGCGAGGCATGTTAAGTGTGAGTTAAAACAAATATTTAAAACGTTAATCTTTCTTAGTAATGTTGAATATAACTACTTTTGCAAAAAATTAATTAAATCAGTTTATGCTTTCAGTATCAAACCTTTCTGTACAGTTTGGAAAACGTGTTTTGTTCGATGAGGTTAATACAACCTTTACTCAGGGAAACTGTTATGGAATTATTGGTGCCAACGGTGCCGGGAAATCAACTTTCTTAAAAATCCTTTCAGGAAAATCTGAACCTACATCGGGACATGTTCATTTAGAACCGGGTAAACGTATGTCTGTACTGGAACAGGATCACAACCTTTATGATGAGTATCCTGTGCTGGAAACGGTGATGAGAGGTAATAAGCCGCTTTTCAAAGTGAAAACTGAAATGGATGCATTATATGCAGATTATTCTGATGAAAATGCAGATAGGATAGGGGAATTGCAGGTTCAATTCGAGGAAATGGACGGATGGAATGCTGAAAGTAATGCGGCCTCCATGCTGTCTAACTTAGGTATCAAAACCGATCTTCATTATTCACAGATGAAAGATCTTGATGGTAAGCAAAAAGTACGAGTACTTCTGGCCCAGGCTTTATTTGGAAGCCCGGATGTATTGATCATGGATGAGCCTACTAACGACCTGGATTATGAAACAATCAGCTGGTTAGAAAATTTCCTGGCTAATTACGATAATACGGTGATCGTTGTATCTCACGATCGTCACTTCTTAGATTCTGTTTGTACACATATTTCTGATATTGATTTTGGGAAGATCAACCATTTTAGTGGTAACTATACTTTCTGGTATGAATCTTCTCAGTTAGCGGCGAGACAAAGAGCTCAGCAGAATAAAAAGGCTGAAGAAAAGAAAAAGGAACTTCAGGAATTTATTCAGCGATTTAGCGCCAACGTAGCTAAAAGTAAGCAGGCAACTTCAAGAAAAAAGATGATCGATAAGCTTAATATCGATGAGATTAAACCTTCAAGCAGAAGATATCCGGCGATAATTTTTGAAAGAGAGCGTGAAGCCGGAGATCAGATCCTGAATGTTGAGAAATTGGAAGCAAACATCGAAGGCGAGACTTTATTCAAAAATATAGACATCAACCTTGCAAAAGGAGATAAAGTAGTGGTTTTCTCAAAAGATTCCAGAGCTACAACTGCTTTCTACGAGATCATTAACGGGAAACAGGATGCTGTGAATGGGAAATACCAATGGGGTGTTACTACATCACAATCGTATTTGCCTGCAGACAACTCTGAATTTTTTGAAAATGACCTGACTCTTGTAGACTGGTTACGTCAATGGGCTACTACTGAAGAAGAGAGAGAAGAGGTTTATATTCGTGGATTCCTTGGAAAAATGCTATTTAGTGGAGAGGAAGCTTTAAAAACCTGTAGAGTTCTATCTGGAGGTGAAAAGGTTCGTTGTATGTTGAGTAGAATGATGATGATTAGAGCTAATGTTCTTATGCTGGATGAACCAACCAACCACCTTGACCTGGAATCTATTACTGCTTTCAATAATTCACTGAAAAATTTCAAGGGAACTGTATTGTTCACCACTCATGACCACGAATTTGCTCAAACCGTTGCAAATCGTGTGATCGAACTAACGCCTAAAGGAGTTATAGATCGTTACTTAAGTTTTGACGAGTACATGAGCGATAAAAACATAAAAGAACAAAGAGAGAAAATGTATGCTGTAGAGGCATAATTTAAATTTTATAGAATTAAAAACCCCGGCAAAGTGCCGGGGTTTTTTTATGGCTAATTCATAAAATCCTAGAAAACTCCGCCTCCTCCAGATTCATCGTTATCACGATTTTTACGTTTTATGGCTCTGTTCTTTCCACCACCAAATCGGTAGGAGAATCCTAAGTAAACAGTTTGTGTTTCTCCTTTAAACCTTCCTCTTTGCTCAAACGGTCTACCATCTTCCACTCTGAATTCCTGAGTATCAAAAACATCGTTGAAATTTAAACTAAGAGTTGCTTTATTATCTTCCAGGAAAGAGTACCTCGCTCCTAGATTCATAAAATACATAGGTTTAACATCTAATTGCAGATCCTGACTACTGCTTCGGTAGAATCCGAAAAGTGAAAAGGTAAGCGCTTCCGTAGCTTTAAAGTTATGGTTGGTTCTAAAAGTAAAAGCTTTGTTATCTACTTCAATAAATTCAGTTCCAACGGCTCCTCTTAAATTTTGTGCATAAAGGTCCAGTCCTGTATTTGTGCTCCACCATTCTGTAAACTTATAATTTGCTGAAAATTCAGCTCCGTAAGAATCGTTAGAATCATAATTGGTGAAAGTAAGCAGGATAGATCCGGGATCATTTTCTTGCGTGGTGAATACCTGGCTTATTTCATCTTCCGTTCTTCTATAGAATATTCCACTGGTAATACTGCCTTTTTTACCAAGATTTCTGGTGTAATTTAATTCAACAGAATTTGTGAATTGAGGATCCAACTCCGGATTTCCGGTTACGGTCAATCTTGGTGAGGCAACTTCCCTGATTGGATTTACCTGCCCAAATCCTGGCCGGTCTACTCTTCTGCTGAAGCTTAACTGGTAGGAATTCTTTTCTCCAGGGGTGTAGCTGATAAATCCTGATGGGTATACTGAAAAGTATTCATCTTCGTAAACCAGTTCACCGTTGTAAACTGCATCTACGTTGAATTGCTCGAGTCTTGCTCCTAATTGATAAGACCATTTTTCAAAATTCTGCCCGAAAGTACTGTAAAAACTATATATATCACGATCATATTGGTATTCGCTGTCAAAGAAATCAGGGTTTGTGGTTACGTAATCATTGTCTGTATCCAGAAGTCGGACTTCTGCACCTAATTCTAATTTCGAGACCTCACTTAGCGGATTCACATAATCAATGTTCCCGGTAAAATTATTTCGGTCCTGGTTCACTATTTCCTGGTATGGTGTAAAATCGAGTTCAGTATTTGCAAAATCTATTGTTGAATTTTCTTCCTCTTCAAACTTATTATAATCCAGCTCAAATTGAATATCGTGACCTTCTTTTTCAAAATCATGGTCATAAAGAAGGTTATAGGCAGCGTTCATGTTATCCATGTTCATATTTAATCGCTGGGTAATATTCATGGAAGGATCGTTAAGGTCTCTTACAGAAATAAATCCATCAGGGCCACCATCGTATAAACTCTGGTTGGTATAAAAGGATAGAGTATTCTTGTCGTTCAAATAATAATCTACTCCAATTTTATATAAATAAGATTCTCTTTCATTATCAACTTTGAATTCCTGCTCGATATCCTGTTCCGGTAGGAAGATCGTTCCACCATTTTCTCTAGGACCAAAATTAGTTCCCAGGTTCGTGTAGAAATTGAACTTTCCTGTTCTATAGTTCATATCAACAGTACCATTGAATCTTGTGTTTTCTCCAACGGTAACTCCAGTATTTAAGTTTCCGTTAAAACCCTGATTCGCATTCTTGTGCAGCACGATGTTGATGATTCCACTCATACCTTCAGGATTGTATTTAGCGGAAGGATTTGTGATAAGTTCAATACTTTTAATAGATGTTGAAGGAATCTGTTTTAGCAATTGAGCCGGGTCCATATTGGTTGGTTTCCCATCAATAAGGATTCTAACATTAGAATTTCCTCTAAGCGAAATATTCCCATCCTGATCTACATTTACTGAAGGTATATTCACCATGATTTCAGAAGCACTGGCTCCTGTAGTCATAAGATCCTTCCCAACATTAATAACCTTTCGGTCTACCCGTTGTTCTATGGTAGTCCTTTCTGCGACTACGACGGTTTCATCGAGCATGGCCACGTCTGGTTCGAGATTTATCTGCCCAATTTGAATATCTGTGTTATTCCTATCAATATGGATATCCTTGTTATAAGTTTTATATCCAATAAATTGTACTTTGAATACGTAATCACCGGCTTTGATATTTTCAATAAGAAAAGTACCGTCAACACTGGAGGTAATTCCAGTTACGAGATTTCCCTGCATATCGTTAACGATGATCGTTGCGTAGGGAATAGGTTCGTTTAATTCCTTGTCCATTACAGAGCCGGAAATTTTTCCAACAGGATCTGTAAATGCCATGCTTATGGCTGAAGTAAAGAGTAAAACTGCGAAAAATAAATGTTTCATTTTTTGATTGATTTGATGATTTATGTTAAACAAGTTACTTTGTATTGCATATTAGATGAGCGCAATACTCCGTAGTTTGATGATCTTGTACTAATATGACGACTGAAAAATATAATTGTTACAGGTTTTCTTTAAAAGAACCTGCATTTCATTCAAGAAATGCAGGTTTTAGCAAAATCACCTTTATTAACACTAACCATCAAAATTAATAAGATGACCCTGCAAGGCCCGGACCTCATTCTAAAGACTTGCTCAACTTATATTTGTTACACTGAATTTTGATTAACTTTGATTTATGGAGAAAAAAACACTCGTTCTGGGAGCCTCATTGAATAAAAACAGATATTCCAATCTTGCTATCAATAGACTAGTCAAGCATTCGCAACCTACAGTGGCTATTGGTTTAAGGGAAGGAACAGTTGATGGAGTAGAAATAAAAACTGAAAAATATCCGTTTGAAGATATTGATACAGTCACTTTATATTTAAATGCTAAAAGACAGAAAGATTATTACGATTATCTCCTTTCATTGAAACCAAATAGGGTGATCTTTAATCCTGGAACCGAAAATCCGGAATTATATGATCTTCTGCGAAAGAATAATATTGCATTTGAAAATGCCTGTACTTTAGTGATGCTTTCTTCTCACCAGTACTAATCCCAGAAAAGTAAGCAGACCATTCAGTATTAAAATAAAGAAACCAAATTCAAATCCGAACCATTTAAGGCTATTAAGGCTAATAATATAGGATAGCACAGGTGCGGCAATAGCAATAATAGGTACCAGTTTATCTTTCACTTTCCAACTGGTAAAGAGACCAAAAGCATAAAGGCCTAATAATGGTCCATAGGTGTAACCTGCAAATTGGAATAATTTATTGATCACGCTTTTGTCTGCGATCGCATATTTGAATACGAGCATAACCAGGATAAGTAATATCGATATCGCCACGTGTATTTGTTTCCTGATCCTTACCTGTTTTTTTTCATCGTATTTCTTTTCGATATCCAAAATATCGATACTAAATGAAGTGGTAAGAGAGGTAAGCGCACTATCGGCACTGGAATAAGCTGCCGCGATCAAACCTAGAATAAAGAAGATGGCAACGGCTAAGCCAAGATTTCCACTGGTTGCTATGGCAGGAAATAGCTCGTCACGAACCTCCGTTACTCCATTTACATCTGCATAATCTGTTAGAAGAACTCCAAGCGCAAGGAATAGAAAATTTACAAAAACAAGCACAATGGTGAACCAGAACATATTTTTCTGGGCGTCTTTCAAACTACGGCAGGTAAGATTTTTCTGCATCATATCCTGGTCCAGGCCTGTCATAACAATAGCTATAAAAGCTCCTGAAAGAAATTGCTTTACAAAATGATCTTTACTTTTCCAGTCGTCAAAAAAGAAGATCTGTGAGTGTTCGCTATCAGCAAGGTATCCGAATAAGTTACTTAGATTAAAACCAAGATCTTCAGAAATGAAATATATTGTTATTCCTAATGCGAGGAGCATAAAGAAGGTTTGTAAAGTATCGGTCCAGATGATGGTTTTAATTCCGCTTTTAAACGTGTAGAGCCATATCAGCAGAATAGTAATTGTTACCGTTGCATAATAAGGAACGCCCATAGCATCAAAAACAATAAGCTGAAGAACATTAGCAACAAGGAAAAGCCTGAAACTTGCTCCAACTACCCGTGATAAAAGGAAAAACGAGGCACCAGTTTTATAGGATGCGTTTCCAAATCTACTTTCCAGGTAGGTATAAATAGAAGTCAGGTTCAATTTATAATATAGCGGAAGTAGAACCTGCCCGATCACTGCATAACCTATCGTGTAACCTAAAACAACTTGGAAATAGCTGAAGGAATCACTATCTACCGTTCCTGGAATAGATATAAAGGTGATCCCGCTCAAAGAAGCGCCAATCATCCCAAAAGCTACAAGATACCATGGCGCCTGTTTATTTGCCTTGAAAAATTCAGCATTACTGCCGCCACGTCCGGTGAAATATGAAATCAAAATGAGAACTGCGAAATAAGCAGCTATAAGGATGAGGACTTGGTATGGTTGCATAAATAGTGATTCTGCGGAGCAATTTACAAATTAAGCTTTAAGTAATTTCATCCGCCGAAAAAATCATAAATTCGCGTATGGATTTTTCTTCAAAGTTACTGGAGCAGGCCGTAGATGAAATGTCACAATTGCCTGGAATAGGAAAGCGAACTGCTTTGAGGCTCGTATTGCATTTACTAAAACAGCCTGAAGAGCAAACCGAAAACCTTGCGAAGGCTCTTCAGGGTTTAAGAAAGAATATCAAACTTTGTAATAATTGCTATAATATTAGTGATACTGAACTTTGTGAGATCTGCGCAAATACATCTAGAGTTTCGGAAATTGTATGTGTGGTAGAAGATATACGTGATGTAATGGCGATTGAAAATACCGGGCAGTATCGAGGACATTATCATGTTCTGGGTGGCAAGATCAGTCCGATGGATGGAATCGGACCCTCGCAGCTCACTATAAAACCTTTGATCGAAAAGGTTAAAGCAGGAAAGATCGAAGAGATCATATTTGCATTAAGTAGTACCCTGGAAGGGGATACCACTAATTTCTACATTTTTAAACAGCTTGAAGGCAACGGAATAAAAACTTCAACGATCGCCAGGGGAATATCTGTGGGGGATGAATTGGAGTATGCTGATGAGGTTACTCTTGGTAGAAGCATTACTAATAGAATTCCTTTCGAGAATTCCATGAAAGGGTAGCTGGCACTGCTATTTCAGATAAGAAAAGCTTTAAAAATTCCTGAAACTTTTTCAATTCCGTACTTGAAATCGTAATTTTAGCAGATAATTTTATGGGTTGTTCCGCTATAAAAAATTCAGTAAAAATCAATTTTATTGATTTTTTAATATTTAACAAGCGGTATTTTGATTAAATTCGCAACTCAAATAACAAAAATCACATCTGATTTAAAGATATGGCAAAATTTGAATTGAAATTACCTAAAATGGGTGAAAGTGTTGCGGAAGCAACTATAACTAGCTGGCTTAAAGAGGTTGGAGATACGATAGAGATGGACGAGCCGGTTCTTGAAATAGCTACAGATAAAGTAGATAGTGAGGTGCCAAGTGAAGTTGACGGTAAGCTTATTGAAAAACTTTTTGAAGCAGATGATGTTGTAAAAGTTGGCCAAACCATTGCAATTATAGAAACCGACGGTGAAGTAGAAGGTGGTAGTGAAGATGAAGATTTAAATGAAGAACCGGCAGAGGCTGCTCAGGTTGAAGAAACTGTTCAGGTAGCTCAGGATACTGCTTCAGCAGGAAATACAGATGATAATTATTCAGATTCATCAAGATTCTATTCTCCTTTGGTAAAGAATATTGCTAAAGAAGAAGGAATTTCAGTTTCAGAATTAGATCAGATTGAAGGCACTGGAAAAGAAGGTCGTGTTACTAAGAATGATATTTTAAATTATGTAGAAAATAGAGGATCACAACCTCAAAAATCTTCAGCATCTTCTGGAAAATCTTCAGACACTCAAAAAATGGCTGATAATGTTCCATCGCAACCTGAACCAATTGTGTCAGGAGAAGATGAGATCATTGAAATGAGCCGAATGGGTAAAATGATTGCTCACCACATGGTGGATAGTGTTCAGAAATCTGCGCATGTTCAAAGTTTTATTGAAGTTGATGTAACAAATATCTGGAACTGGAGAAACAAGCATAAAGCCGAATTCCAGAAGAAAGAAGGTGAAAAACTAACGTTTACCCCGATTTTTATGGAAGCTGTGGCTAAAGCCATTCGTGATTTTCCAATGATCAATATTTCGGTTAACGAAGATGCGACCAAGGTGATAAAGAAAAAGAATATCAATCTAGGTATGGCGGCAGCGCTGCCAGACGGTAATCTTATCGTGCCGGTTATTAAAAATGCAGACAGGTTAAATCTTGTGGGGATGGCCAAGGCAGTGAACGATCTTGCTAACCGTGCAAGACAAAATAAATTAAAACCAGACGATATTCAAGGCGGTACTTATACTGTAACCAATGTTGGAACTTTTGGTAGCATTATGGGAACTCCAATTATCAATCAGCCACAGGTAGGAATTCTTGCTTTGGGAGCAATTAGAAAGATGCCTGCAGTGATCGAGACACCAGATGGAGATTTTATTGGAATTCGTTATAAGATGATCCTTTCTCATAGTTATGACCATAGAGTTGTAAACGGAGCATTAGGTGGGCAGTTTGTACAGCGAGTTGCGCAATACCTTCAGGATTTTGATAAGGATAGAGAAATATAAATCATGAAAATGGATTAAGATACATAAAGCCACGTTTTGCGTGGCTTTTTCTATTTTTAACTTTCATTTCCATTCTGAATTCTTAAGTTTATTATCAAACCGAAATATCAAATTATACTAACTTTGCCGAAATTTTAAAATATGGATCTTAAGCTTACCAAGCCTATTTGTTTTTTTGACCTAGAGACTACCGGGACGAATATTTCTAAGGATAGAATCGTTGAAATCGCCATTCTAAAAGTATATCCAAACGGTAATAAAGAAAGTCATACCTGGCTGGTAAACCCGGAAAGGGAGATCCCCGCAGAGGTGATCGCAATCCATGGAATAACAAATGAAAAAGTAGCTAACGAACCAACATTCAAACAACTTGCTACCAAAATTCATGATCTTATCAAAGGTTGTGATCTTGGAGGTTATAACTCTAACCGTTTTGATATTCCGTTGCTTGTTGAAGAATTATTGCGAGCCGATATAGATTTTGAAATGAAGAATGTAGTAGCGGTAGACGTGCAGACGATTTTTCATAAAAAAGAACAGCGAACATTATCTGCAGCTTATCAATTTTACTGCGGAAAGGAACTTGAAGGAGCTCACGGTGCCGAAGCGGATACAGAAGCAACTTATGAAGTTCTGAAATCTCAGCTGGATAAGTATGAAGATCTTGAAAACGATATGAAGTGGCTGGCAGATTTTAGTTCCAGAAGAAAATTTGCCGATTTCGCCGGATTCATCAGCTTTGATAAAAAAGGAAAGGAAGTATTCTCATTCGGAAAATATAAAGGAAAGCACGTGGAGCAGGTTCTTGAAGATGAACCTGGTTATTTTGGTTGGATTCAGAATGCAGATTTTCCATTATACACCAAAAAAGTACTTACCGCAATCAAGCTTAGAAAGCTGAATAATAAACTTTCGTAGCTTGAAAAAGATCAGTGTCCTTCTATTTTTATCAATATTACTGTGCAGTATCAATATTTCTGCCCAGGTTATTACGGTACGAGGCAAGATCACTAATAAAAAAACTGAAGAGCCTTTACCATATGCGAATATCATTTTCGAGAACTATGGGATGGGAGCTTCTACAAATCAAAATGGTGAATTTGGATTTTCAATTCCAGATTCGTTACGAAATGAAAATATCGTAGTTTCCTACGTAGGTTTTGAAAAAGAAAAGTTTTCTATTTCGCAGGTTCTTAGAGATGGAAAAATAAAACTTACGCCTAAAGATGAAAATCTGGATGAGGTAAGGATATCTCAGATCCTCGAAAAGAAAAGATATGTTTACCGCCCTGAGAACCTATATGAATCAATGGGGATCGGGAACATGAATGCAGCACTCTATCCTTCTACGATTGCACGTTATTATCCAAAACCAGAAAAATTTGAAGGAGATAGTTTCTTCGACTATATCCAGGTTTATTTTTATAATGTTAGAGAGCAGAACCATCTAGCACCTAAATTTAGATTACACATTTATAAAGTTCAGGAAAATGGTATGCCAGGTGAAGATATTCTGGATAATATGGTCTTGGAAAAATCTCCCTTCGAAACAAATATGAAGGTTGAGCTCCTTGATAAAAAGATCAGGGTTCCTGAAGAAGGTTTCTTCGTTGGTCTGGAACATATATTCATTAAAACAAATGAATATAAGGAAGTGAAAGATTACTATATGAATGATACTCTGGTCGCCAAGGATTATGAAAATAAACGCTATGCGCCGGTTTACAGAGGAGTTTTTACAGATAAGTCTGATGATTTGAAAGTCTATTATTATGAGCCGGGAGGTTGGGTAGATATTTCAGCCTGGGACATAAAGGGAGATGTTTCTGAGAAAAGTTATGTAGCGCCGGTTTTCAAGATCAGGCTTACTAATTAATTAATATTTATTAGCTATGAAAATTATTTGTGTAGGCCGTAATTATACCGATCATATAGCTGAATTACAGAATGAAAAGCCGGAAGATCCTGTAATCTTTCAAAAACCGGACACTTCTATTCTTTTGAAGAAGCAACCTTTCTTTATCCCAGATTTTTCTAATGATGTGCATTATGAAGTCGAGGTTCTGGTTAAGATCAAAAGGATAGGAAAGCATATTCAGGAGAAGTTCGCCCATAAATATTACGATGAAATTGGTCTGGGAATAGACTTTACAGCAAGGGATCTTCAGCAAAAACTTAAAGAAAAAGGCTTACCATGGGAAAAGGCAAAAGCCTTTGACGGGGCAGCGGTTGTAAGTAATAAGTGGTTGGATAAGAATGAATTGGGTAATGTTGATGATCTTGATTTCAAACTTATGAAAAATGATGAGATCGTACAGCAAGCGAATACCTCACACATGCTATGGAAAATTGATGAATTAATTGCTTATATTTCGAAGTATTTCACCCTAAAGATCGGTGATATCATATTTACAGGAACTCCCGCCGGAGTAGGGAAAGTATCTCCCGAAGACAGGTTAACCGGATTTCTTGAAGAGAATAAAATGTTTTCGATCAAAGTAAAATAACCAACTGAATGAACAGCTATAATCTTGATGAAGTAAAAGAAATGGCAGGCGGGGATGAGGAATTCATGCTCGTGGTAGTGCAAACTTTTCTTGAAGAAATTCCGCCAGATGTGGCATCTATGAGTGAAGCTATTGGAAACGACAATCCATCACTTGCATATCAGTACGCGCATAAGATGAAGCCAAATCTTCAGCTTTTCGGACTGAATTTAATGGATCAGATAAAGATCATAGAAGCCTGGTCTAAACAGGGTGAGCGCAAGGATGAGGTTCCTGGTGCTGCTGAAACCATTTCAAAGAAGGTTGATGTAGCGGTGATCGCTCTTAAACGAGATTTTGAGTTAGAATGAAAGCTGAAATAATCACAATCGGGGATGAAATTCTCATCGGTCAGATTGTTGATACCAATTCAGCATATATCTCCAAAGAACTTAATAAAATAGGTGTAAGCGTTCACCAGATAACTTCCATTCAGGATGAACGTGAACATATTCTTCAGTCGCTTAAAGAAGCTTCTGAAAGGGTAGATATTATAATTGTAACCGGTGGTCTTGGGCCAACGAAAGATGATATCACTAAAAAATGCCTGTGTGAATTCTTCAATGATGAACTGGTTCGCAATGAAAAGGTTCTAAAACATATAGAGTATTTATTCGATAAATACATCGATACACCAATTTCAGATCTGAACAGGGATCAGGCTCTGCTTCCTTCAAAGGCCATCGCCTTGCATAACGAATTTGGTACGGCAGCAGGAATGTGGTTTCAGGAAAATGGAAAAGTATTTGTTTCTATGCCCGGCGTACCTTATGAAATGCGTGGGCTAATGGAAAGAGAGATCTTGCCTAGACTTATAAAAAACTATTCCAGGCCTATAATTTTACATAAAACGGTAATTACATTAGGACTTGGAGAAAGTGCTATTGCCGAGAAGATCGAATCATGGGAAGATAACCTTCCTAAGGAGATCAAGCTGGCCTACCTTCCAAACCTGGGTAGGGTAAGGTTGAGGTTAACTGCTAAAGGAGAAAATGAGGAAGCGTTGAAAAATTTAATAGACGCTGAGATCTTAAAATTGCACCAGATCATTGGTGATATAATTTACGGTTATGAGGATGATGATCCCGTAGAAGTTGTAATTAGTAAAATGCTTGTTGAAAAAAACTGGACGCTTTCTACCGCAGAAAGCTGTACGGGTGGGAGGCTGGCCTCTAAATTTACCAGGGCGCCGGGATCTTCAGCAAGTTTTAAAGGAAGTGTGGTAAGTTATTCCACAGAAGCTAAGTCTGAGATTTTAAACGTTCCCAAAGACCTTATAGAAAAGCATTCTGTAGTTAGCGCTAAAGTTGCTAAAGCTATGGCATTAGGGGCTCAGCAAAGATTTCATACAGATTTTGCGATATCTACCACAGGTAACGCCGGGCCTACCAAAGGAGACAGTGATGCAGAATTGGGTACCGTTTTTATTGGTGTAGCTACGCCTGCAGGAGTAGAGGCTTATCAGTTTAATTTTGGGAATCATCGCGAAAAAGTGATTGGGAAATCAGTGAACAAAGCGATGGAATTACTTCAGGAAAATATCATAAAATTGAGAGGGGATATTTGATAATCAGGTTCTTGCTTGTAAAATATCTGAATTTAGGTGCAAATACTCTTGATTTATATGAATTAAAAATCTTATTTTTGCAGCCGCGAAAGCCCTGAGACAGGAGCTGAACGATAAATTGAGGAAAATATTTTAGGGCTAAAATATTTTTTTTGAATTAGTTGCCTGTTAGGTAAAAAAATCGTTAATTTGCAGCCTGTTTTGAAATAACGAGAAAAGTATAGAGCAATGTCAAGAGTTTGTGAACTTACCGGGAAAAGAGCAATGGTTGGGAATAATGTTTCTCACGCCATGAATAAGACTAAACGTAAATTTAACGCCAACCTAGTTAAAAAGCGTTTCTTTCTTCCTGAAGAAGACAGATGGGTAACACTTAAAGTGTGTACGTCTGCATTAAAAGATATCAATAAAAAAGGCATTACTGCCGTAATTAAGGAAGCTAAAGCAAAAGGATTTCTTCAGAAATAATCCTTAGCGGCACCTAAAAATATTTCACAATGGCAAAGAAAGGTAACAGAGTTCAGGTAATCCTAGAATGTACAGAGCATAAGACATCTGGTCAACCAGGTACTTCAAGATATATTACTACAAAAAATAAAAAGAATACACCGGATAGAATCGAGTTGAAGAAATTCAACCCAATTCTAAAGAAAATGACGGTTCATAAAGAAATTAAATAATTGAGTCATGGCAAAGAAATCAGTAGCATCTATTCAAACAGGATCTAAAAGATTAACCAAAGCGATAAAAATGGTTAAATCTGAGAAAACCGGTGCCTACACTTTTGTAGAACAAATCATGGCTCCGGAAGACGTAAACGACTTTTTGAAAAAGTAAGAATCGTTCACAAACGATTTTAAATAATCTTTAAAAGCCGTCCTGGATTTAATCTGGACGGCTTTTTCTTTTTATGTATATTTATTGCCGTTTTAGAAGGTTCTTAAGCCTTCGTTTATATTAAACCAGCCAGAATAAAATGAGCTTATTTAAAAAGATATTTTCTAAAGAGAAAAAAGAGAACCTGGACAAGGGACTTGAAAAATCTAAATCCAGTTTTCTGGATAAGATGAGTAAGGCGGTAGCCGGAAAATCAAAGGTTGATGATGAAGTTTTAGATGATCTTGAAGATGTTTTAGTCAGTAGCGATGTTGGTGTTGCTACTACGATCAAAGTGATCAATAGAATTGAAGAGAGAGTCGCCAGAGATAAATATCTTGGAACCGACGAATTGAATAAGATACTTCGCGAAGAGATTGCTGCGTTACTTTCAGAAACCAATACAGGTGAAGCTTCAGAAATTCATATTCCTGAAAATAAAAAACCATATGTGATCATGGTGGTTGGAGTTAATGGAGTGGGGAAGACCACAACGATTGGTAAGCTTGCACATCAATTCAAAAGTAAAGGAAAAAAAGTGGTTCTTGGGGCTGCAGATACATTTAGAGCTGCGGCAATAGATCAACTTCAAATCTGGGCAGATAGAACCGATGTGCCTATCATCAAACAAAAGATGGGAAGTGATCCTGCTTCGGTAGCTTTTGATACAGTTCAAAGCGCGGTAAAAATGGATGCCGATGTGGTTCTTATCGATACTGCAGGTAGACTTCACAATAAGGTAAACCTGATGAAAGAACTTACCAAGGTTAAACGAGTTATGCAAAAAACCATTCCGGATGCTCCTCATGAGGTTCTATTGGTTCTTGATGGTTCTACCGGTCAGAACGCTTTTGAGCAGGCTAAACAGTTTACTGCGGCTACAGAAGTGACTTCCCTCGCCGTAACGAAACTTGACGGTACTGCTAAAGGTGGTGTAGTGATCGGTATTAGTGACCAATTTAAAATCCCTGTGAAATACATTGGTGTAGGAGAAGGAATTGAGGATCTGCAGGTATTTAATAAATACGAATTTGTAGACTCATTTTTTAAATAATACCATGAAAAAAATTTTACTTCTTCTTGTTGCTGTTGCGTGCTTCAGCTGTAAAAATGATAAATCTGAAAAGACTTCTGAAACTGCTCAAAGTCAGGCTGATTCAACCAACGTTGAAGAGATCGAATACAGGCAGGTAGATTCTAAACTGATTGATAATGATAGCTTATGGCAACCATTTGAGGCAGATCTTTCAGAATTTTCTACAGAAGTCTATGAAGAAGTAAAAGCACTGGTTTTTGAAAAATCAATTCCTGAAATTCAACAGGCGATAGATGATGAAAAGCTTACTTATGAAGAGCTAGCGATGTTCTATCTTACGAGAATTCGTGAATACGACAGGGAGAATGATTTTTCCTTAAATTCAGTCATTTCTTTAAATCCAAATCTTGTAAAGGAAGCCAGGGAGAAAGATGAGCAAATGAATAAAGCTGCGAATCATCATCCAATATTTGGGATTCCGGTACTTCTAAAAGATAATATTAATACTGATGGCATTCCCACAACTGCCGGATCTTATGCGCTGCAGAATAATCAGACTGAAGATGCTTTTATTGTAAAACAGCTAAAAGAGAACGGAGCATTAATTCTCGGAAAGGCAAATCTTAGTGAATGGGCTAATTTCTTTTGCGAAGGCTGTCCTAACGGATTTTCAACCGTTGGTGGGCAGACTTTGAATCCATATGGTAGAAAAATTCATGATACAGGTGGTTCAAGTTCAGGAAGTGGTGTAGCGGTTGCAGCGAATTTCGCACCTGTGGCAGTTGGATCTGAAACTTCTGGTTCTATTCTATCACCTTCTAGCTCAAATTCAGTAGTGGGGTTGAAGCCAACCATTGGTGTTTTAAGCAGAGGTGGAATTGTGCCAATTTCAAGTACACTGGATACACCAGGGCCTATGACGAAATCGGTTATCGATAATGCGATTCTGCTGGATGCGATGGCTGGTGTTGATAATGCAGATCCTGCTTCAACTTCAGCGGGTAAGCAGGATGTCGTTTACTATTCAGATGTTGAAAATGCTAAAATTGAAGGAAAGCGATTTGGTGCTATCAAATCATTAATGGAAGATTCGCTTTACGTTAGGGCCATCAATGATCTTAAAAAAGCCGGTGCAGAAATTGTAGAATTTGAGGCAGAAGAGATCGATCTTCCAAATTTCTTAAGATTACTAAACCTTGATATGAAAAAGGACTTGCCTGCATATTTAAAAAATTATGGAGGGGATGTGGCATATAAGAACGTTCAGGACGTGATCGATTATAATGCTGAAGATTCACTGAACAGAGCACCTTATGGTCAGGCGTTATTTTTAGGAATTGTAAATGATTCAGCAACCGATAAGGAATTTGCAGCGATAAAAGATACTTTAAAGACCAACGGAACAAGATTTTTTGATAAACCGATGAAAGAGCATAATCTGGATGCGGTTTTATCGATCAATAATTATCATGCAGGTTATGCTGCCGTGGCGAAATATCCTGCAATAACAATCCCGATGGGATACACAAAGGAAAGTCGGCCAATGGGACTAACTATGATTGGTAAACCTTTTACTGAAGGGCAATTGCTGAAATTTGCCTATGCTTTTGAAAAGGCAACGAAAAGAAGAAAAACCCCGGAAAACTACGATGAGTAATAATTCTCAAAGATACCTTGTCCTAATCTCAAAGATCATTTTCTTTTACAGTATTTTCTACGTGGTCATGAAGATCATCGCCATATTTGATGATGCAAGGGTGATTCCAAATCTTATTTTATCTCTTCCTTACCTCGTGTTTGCTGTTGTTGGCGGATTTATGGTAAAAAGAAATTCTTACCATTGGGCTTACGTTATTGCTGGAGTGATTCTTATAAGTATTGTGAGATATTATGAAAGGGAATGGATGATTAACCTACACGAGTATTTCTCTTAATAGCTTCAATGTAAAGACTTTCAGGTATATCTAATTTTAGATTGTATCTTTGCACCCGCTTTGATGATTTCTAAAGAAATGATCACGGCTAAAAAGCAAACGGTTTATGAGGACGAAGTCACTTAAAAAGAACAGGATCAACGTGGTAACCCTTGGTTGTAGTAAGAATGTTTACGACTCAGAGGTTTTGATGGGGCAGTTAAAGGCAAATGATAAGGACGTTGTACATGAAGAAGACGGGAATATCGTAGTGATCAACACCTGCGGATTTATTGATAATGCAAAAGAGCAGTCGGTAAATACCATTCTTGAATTCGTTGAGAAGAAGCAGCAGGGAGATGTAGATAAGGTATTCGTGACGGGTTGCTTAAGTGAACGTTATAAACCTGATCTTCAGAAGGAAATTCCTGATGTAGATCAATATTTTGGAACTACCGAGCTGCCCGGATTGCTATCTGCTCTGGAAGCCGATTATAAGCATGAGCTAATTGGAGAACGCTTAACAACTACTCCAAAGAATTATGCTTATTTAAAGATCGCTGAAGGTTGCGATAGGCCATGTTCGTTTTGTGCAATTCCGCTTATGCGTGGAGGGCACAAATCCACACCAATTGAAAACCTGGTAAAAGAAGCTGAAAAACTTGCTGCTAACGGAGTTAAAGAATTGATCCTTATCGCCCAGGATCTTACATATTACGGTCTGGACCTTTATAAAAAGCGTAATCTGGCTGAATTGCTTGAAAATCTTGTAATGGTAGAAGGTATCGAATGGATAAGGTTGCATTATGCATTTCCAACAGGATTCCCAATGGATGTACTTGAGGTGATGAAGCGAGAGCCAAAGGTTTGTAACTATTTAGATATTCCGCTGCAGCACATTTCAGATGATCTTCTGAAATCTATGCGACGTGGAACCACTCATGAAAAGACTACGAAACTTCTGAAGGAATTTAGAAAAACAGTTCCGGAAATGGCGATCAGAACAACTCTTATCGTGGGTTATCCAGGAGAAACTGAGGAGCATTATCAGGAATTAAAAGAATGGGTGAAGGAAATGCGTTTTGAGCGTCTTGGTTGTTTCACTTATTCCCACGAGGAAAATACTCATGCTTATAATCTTGAAGACGACGTGCCTCAGGAGGTGAAGCAGGATCGTGCGAATGAAATAATGGAAATTCAGTCTCAGATCTCATGGGAACTGAATCAGCAGAAAATTGGAGAAGTTTTCAAAGTAGTAATAGATCGTAAAGAAGGAAACTACTTTATAGGTAGAACCGAATTTGATTCTCCAGATGTTGATAACGAGGTGTTGATCGATGCAACTTCAGTTTACCTGAAAACAGGTGATTATTACGAAGTAAGGATCACAGATGCTGCCGATTTTGACCTTTATGGAGAGCCACTAAATGTGACTGCTGAAAAGCCTAGGCGTAAAGAGATCAAGGTTAGAACTGAATAGTTTACTCCTTATTCCTTTTTCGATAATCTATATAAACATAGATCCCGTAAATAAGAATTCCGGCACCACCAATCCAGTAAAGACCGTTTTTCAATTTATCGATATCCTGCGCAAAATAAGCGATGGCAAAAGATAAAGGCACAATTCCTGTAAGTGTAGCTAAGATGAATTTTCTATAGGTCATGCTCAACATTCCGGCAACGATACTTATAGCATCATTAGATAGAAATGGAGATATTCTGAATATAGCAATGGTCCAGAAACCATAATCTGAAACCCAGTATTCCACCTTCTTATTTTTAGATTTACCCATGAGCTTTTCAAGATGATCTTCGCCGAGCCATTTCCCCAGGTAGAAAGCGATGCTCGAGGCGCAGAAAACTCCGGCTATAGATATCAAGGCTCCGCCCCAGAATCCGTAAGCAAGCACAGCTACGATCATTGGGAGCCATGATGGGAATACTACCAGGAATATTTGCAAGACCATAACGACAATGATCGCTATAGGTCCCCAGAAGCCAAAACTTTTAAAATGATTGTGAATTTCATTTTCATCTTTACTCCATAGGATTTGCCAGGTTTCATTGATGAATTCCTGGAATGGAGGATATAAAAAGTATAAAAGAATCAAGCCGGCTACAATACTTCCGGTGACAATGTAGGACAGTTTTTTAGTCAATTTGTGGTCTTTCTGGTTGGAATTTCTTGAGCAGAAGATATAAAAAAGGCGGAAATGTAAATTCCCGCCCAGACTTAAATCTTTTATAAAGTTTTAATTTTCAGATTGCTCATTCAAAAGAACTGGCGTGCCAAAACCTAGATCTTCCAGTTTTCCCATTTGAGTTTCAGCATCACCAACAATCAGGTAAAACATTTTTTCAGGATCAATATATTTTTTTGCCAGGTCCTGAACATCGAGTACGCTCATATTTTCTACCAGGCTCTCCCTTTGCTTGATATAATCATAATCATAGCCAAAATCACTAATTTCTCTAAGCATGTTTAATTTAGCACCCAGGGTTTCAAAACGTCTCGCATTACTTTTGATCATATAACTTTTAGTCACATCAAGATCTTCCTGATTAAATGTCTGAGGATATTCCATTAGAATATCACGAACCAGTTCAGCTGCTTCATAAGTAATATTAGATCTCACTCCGCTAGAAATCATAAATGGTCCTACATAAGACTGGTCAGCGAATCTAGATCTAATTCCGTAGGTATAACCTTTTCCTTCTCTAAGTTCCTGAGTAAGCCTTGAAGCGAATCCGCCACCGCCTAGTCTGTAATTCATTACCTCTGCAGGATAAAATTCTTCATTTTTAGCTGAAAGGGCAGGAGCGCCAAATGCAAGCACAGATTGTTTTGCACCCGGAACATCATAGAAATATACACCGGATTTTTCAGGTAGTTGAAATTCAGGGACCTCTGGAAAACTTACATTTTTCGGTGCCCAGTTTGCTGAGATCGCCTTAATGGAATTTACAGCTTCATCTTTTGATACTGCACCAACTGCCATAAAAGTAGCAGCTAAGGGTGATAGATTTTCTTCGTAATAGTTTTTAAGATCTCCAATGCTCAAATTTTCAACGGTCTCTGGTGTGCCCAGTTCATTAAATGATAGAATACTCTTCTCGCCATATATTAGCTTTTTAAACTCATTTTGAGCTATAGCATTTGGATCACCTTTTTCTTCCTGAAGCCTGCTTAAAGTTTGTTGCTTAATCAATTCAAATTCTTTTTCATCCCATCTTGGTTCCAGTAGTATTTCCTGAACAAGATCTATGGTTTCCTTAAAATTCTTAGCTAAAGTATTTCCGGAAATTGTGATCTTTTCCTCACTTGAATTTACGTAGATAGAGGCACCCAGAAGTTCGATCGCTTCCTCCAGTTCTGCAGGAGTTTTTTTGGCCGTTCCTTTTGTCATCATATTAGCAAGCATATTTGAAACACCTGCTTTTGCCGGACTTTCCAATAACTGTCCACCTTTCATTTCTAGACTGAATTGAACAACTGGAACCTCCGTATTTGTAATTCCTATGATTTGCATTCCTGAAGGCATTCTTGAATCCCAGATTTCCGGGATAATTAATTCAGGTTTGCCCTGATAAGGCGGTTCCATACTTCTATCAAATGATGATGGTGTTTGCTCATACGAAACTTCCGTGCTGACGTCAAAATCCTCCTCAGCTCCTTCAACGATCTTTTCTTCTACAACTTCAGCTTTTTCTGAATTCTCTAGTGCCAGTTCTATCTGTGCTTTTGGAACAAAACTGGTCGCGATGAAATTCTTATCCTTTATATATTTATTGAAAACACGTAGCACATCTTCTTTAGATACGGCAAGTAATTTATCGATCTCTTTATTGATGAAATTAGGATCTTTAGCGAAGATCTCATACTGCGCTAGTTGAAAGCCTTTACCCAAGACGCTAGAAATTGAGTTGTAAAAATCAGTTTCCAGTCCGGCCTTGATCCTTTTCAGATCTTTTTCAGGAATTCCATTTTTTTCAAAATCCTGAAATGATTCTTCAATAGCCATTTTTACTGAATCCAGGTCTTTACCGTCATAAGCTCTCACCTGTAACATCAATTGCCCAGCCAGCTCAGAAGTGTAATTGAACATATTCACACTACCGGTGAGCTTTTTTTCTTCTACCAGCTTCTTATAAAGTGGAGCGTTTTTTCCTTCAGATAAATAATTTGAAAGTATCTCTAGGGCGAAAGAATCTTCATGATATGAATAAACCGAAGGCCAGGTTAAGGTTAGTTCCGGAAGCTTAGCAAAATTATCCTCGTGGTAAAGTCGCTTCGATTCCGATAAGGTGACCAGTTGTTTCTTTAATTCCTCAACTTCAGGCCCTCTTTCTATTTCATCAAAATACTTATGAACCCATTCTTTCGCCTGATCTTTATCAAAATCTCCTGAAATCGTAAGAATCACATTATTCGGGACATACCATCTGTTGTAAAAATCCTTGACGTCCTGAAGTGTAGCATTTTGAAGATCCTCGAGGCTTCCAATCACCTGCCAGTTGTAAGGATGGTCTTCGGGATAAAGGTTTTTGTCTACCACATAAAAAGTATGTCCGTAAGGTCTATTATCCACGCCCTGGCGTTTTTCATTTTTAACTACCTGTTTTTCTTTTGCCAGAACAGGCTCAGTTACCGTATTTATAAAAAATCCAAGTTTATCAGCTTCTGCCCAGATCATTTTTTCCAGTGCATCGTTCGGAACAGTTTGAAAATAGTTGGTTCTATCTCTACTAGTAGAGCCATTCGCTCCTGAGCCTCCAATTCTCGCACTCAGTTTATCCAAACCACCCTTCCCCAGGTTTTCAGATTCGAGGAAAAGTAAATGTTCAAATAGATGAGCAAAGCCCGTTCTCCCTTCTTTTTCTCTGGCAGAACCAACGTGTGCAGTTAAGGCAACCGCCACCACAGGATCAGATTTGTCCTGATGAAGTATCACCTTTAAACCGTTTTCAAGGTTGAAAGTTTCAAAGTCTACTGAAAAGTTTTCTGATTTTTCCTGAGCAAAGGCTGAGTTAAAGCCGCATAGAAAAAGGAGCAAAAATATAGATTGGATAAATTTCATAGTATTTCTAATTAATAGTCGTAACCAGTATTATTTGTAAAGAAGATAGCATTCGCAAAAAATAGTTTTCCGTTTTCCCAGAAAGCTCGGAATAATGGGTTGTCAACCATATAGATCACACTACCGTTCCCCATGGGTACCTCCCCGAAAACGAGTGAATTCTTTAGATTCTTTTTGGCTTCACTTCCGGCAAATCCTGAAACTACCTTAGGTTCCAGAATATATGAAATATTAAAACCGTCGGCGAGCAACGAATAGCTGTCATTACTTAATTTCAGCGTAAAATATTTATCGCCATAGCCAAAAGCCAGAGGGTGTGTGTTATCTAGTTTTGTTTCGATTATACTGCCGGTAATCATGTTCTTGATGCTTTCGCGTTCACGATCTGCATATGGAATGAGTCTGGAATTTGTATTGGTTGAATCTTTTTCAGTTTTCTTGTTTTCTGATATTCCGAAACTTTCTTTCTCGCTAAAATTTCCAACAGCATTTCCAATAGCGATCAATTTACCTCCAGATTTTATCCATTTTGAAATCTTATCAATATTCTCTTCTTTCAAAAAGTCGCTGTACCAGCCTTCAGGAATGATAAGAACATCAAAATCATTCAGGTTGACCCTATTAAAATAATCGGTATTCAATGGTGTAACTGGATAATTAAGATCCTGCTCAAAGAAATACCAGATCTCTCCAAAATTAAGGGAAGAAACCTCGTTGCCTTTAAGAACCGCTACTTTCTGGTTGTTAATGATCTTAATGGAAGCTGAACCAAAATCTGGTCCTGAGCCGGCAAAACTAGTTTCTGCATTATGCATTTCCCGCTGATGCTGGTTGGCGATCTCGATCACTTTCTGATCAAATTCATTATTTTTCAGATTATCGCTTCTAGTGATTATTATACTTCCCGGAGCAAATTTCTTGGAATCACTTTCAAATGAAACTTCACTGAATCTTACCTTAATATCATTTTTAATAAGGTCTGCCAGGAATTGAGCATCCTGTAAACTATTCCATTTGGTGATATATCCTGGAGTTTCAGAATTTACTGAATTCTGAATTTCATCTTCCTGTTTAATTTCTGAACCTGATATTTTTTTTGTGCTGGCCACTGCATCTAAACCGTAAGCATAAGGTAAACTCCATGCAGTAATGTCGTATGTTAACGAGTCCATCAACTTAGTCTTTGGCTCAAATAAGACCTTCACCATTTTACCTTTAGGCTGATCTGTTGAGACGATTAAGGTTTCGTTATTAGCCTCTAAAGAACCATTGGAATTAGAGTTGAAATTGTGTCCGTTAATCTTTCCGGAATTAGCGTAAGAATATGAAATCGCATGCCTGTCTAATAATTCCTTCAATGAATTCAACTTATCTGTACTTCCTTTAAGGGCATAACTTTGATAGTCAAACCCTTCGGATTTGAAATAGCTTTTGAATTCTTTATTTAATTCAGATGCGTTTTTGGAGGCAACTTCAATGGTAGATAAGCCCGTGATATAATGATGCTCGAGGCGATCCTTCAATGTGAGTGTATAACCTTCATCTGTTTTAATACCTAATCCTGCTCTTCCATGGCCAGCCTGCTCGTAGGTCATACCAATTGCTCCCATATAAGTAGGATAGGTATCACCATAACTTGGATAGAGCAGATCGAACCTTTCTCCAGTGAAATATAACCAGCCTTCCTTGTCAAAATATTTCGCGTGATTTTTCCCGATCCTGGTCTGGAAATCCCTCTGGAATGGAGAGATAACTTCATGAAATGGTTCAGCCGCCGGCGCAAAATAATATGGGTCATTAATTCCCTGTTCATGAAAATCAACATGAATATGCGGCATCCATTGATTATAGACCTTAAGTCTTTCCTGAGTTTCTATTTGAGTAGCCCATGCCCAGTCTCGGTTCAAATCGAATAGATAGTGGTTTGGTCTACCACCCGGCCAGGGTTCGTGATGTTCAGCAGCCTGTTGTGAGATGTTATATGGCTCAGATTTCACCTGGTTATACCAATTGGCATAACGATCCCGTCCATCTGGATTAACGCACGGATCTATGATAACAATAGTATTTTTAAGCCAGTCTTTTTTTTCAGTGATAAGCTTATAGAGTGTTTTCATTGAGGCTTCGGTACTGGAAGCTTCATTTCCGTGAACATTATAGCTTAACCAAACAATTGCTTTTTCTGATGTAGCATTTCCATTTTCTATTCCGGTGGAATTTAAATGAGCTTTTCTGATATCTTCTAGATTAGAGATATTCTCTTCTGAAGAGATCACAGCATAAGTCAGAGGTCTGCGCTCATTTGTTTTTCCGTAAGTGTGGTACTCAACTAAAGCAGAATTCTCAGCAATATGATTGAAATAATTAACTACATCTGCATGTCTTGAAAATTGAGAGCCGAGCTCATAACCAAGGAATTCGGCAGGAGTTTTTAATTCCTGCGAATTCATATGGTTTATAAATAATACTAAGCCTAGTAATAAGGAGAGTTTCTTCAAAATTCTGGATTTAAAAATTGAAAGTATCCAAAATTAAGTAAAAAACTATTGTGTTTTAATTCCAAACTTCCTCTCGAAGCCATTTTGCTGCATTCTTCACCGGAGGAGTGTATTCACAAGGATTATAGTGAGTAAGTTCCGGAACAACTTCAAGGGTTACGTCTGTACCTGCACTTCTTGTGGCTTCCACCCATTCTTCGGTTTGCTCTACAGGGAAGAGTTCGTCTTCTTCACCATGAATTACATAAAGAGGTACGTCGATAAGTCGGGGGTCACCAACGGTGTTATACGTATTGTAAGAACTAGCGATTGGGATGGCAGCACTAAATAATCCAGGAGTAGTTTCAGCATATTTCCAGGCGCCATTACCTCCGTTGCTGTAACCGGTAACTACAACTTTGGAATCATCTACATTCTGAAATTTATTTACGAGGTATAATAGTCCAAGAATCATATCCTGATTGAATGGGTCATCCCATAGATCTATACCTCCATTCGGACTTAAAATTATCGGGTCAATTTCAGCGAAACCTTCTTCAGCATAACAATCTGTGTATTTATGTGCATTTTGATCTCCTCCTGAAGCTCCATGTAGTGTTAAAACCAGTGGTCTTGGAGAATTAGCCTCACTTTCCGGAATTATGATCCTGAAATTCCAAGGATTTCCACCTCTGTTATCAATGCTAACATCATTGGTGCCGGCGCTAAGGTTTAAAGCCTGGTAATCTGCCTCAATGTCTTCAAGAGTTCTATCTGGTTCAGGATTTTCATCATCGTCTGATGAGCAACTCGTTAATACGACAGTAAATAATAAGATGAATAAAGGAGTAAGTAATTTAAATTTTTTCATGATG
This sequence comes from Christiangramia sediminicola, assembly GCF_031344135.1. Lineage (NCBI taxonomy): Bacteria > Pseudomonadati > Bacteroidota > Flavobacteriia > Flavobacteriales > Flavobacteriaceae > Christiangramia > Christiangramia sediminicola. Next base: position 367,623 of record NZ_JAVJIU010000003.1, on the reverse strand, counting down.
AATTTTTAATGATTACTCTAATGTAATAATTTTCATAGAATGTTAATCTTATTCCAAAGATTATATAGGGAGGGCGATAGAATTTAGTTTCCTCTTCAAAAGGTTTTATCTTTACGGTAATTATTAAGAGAATTAATGGCTACAGACCAAATTACTTACTCCGAAACCAATTACTTTTCCAAACTTATGCTGGATTATCTTTCTGAAAAGGAAGAATTGAAGCAGCTCTATAATCGATTTCCAACACTGGATAATTTTGAGGATCAGATCATAGATAAAAAAAGTAATTACGATCACAGCATTAGAGAAGATCTTGCACAGGTTTTAAACGACCAATATTCCAGTTTAGAAACTTCAGAAAGAACGAAGGATAACATAGAGAAATTAAAGTCTAAAGATGCATTTACGATAGTTACCGGGCATCAGTTAAATCTGTTCACCGGGCCTTTATATTTCTTATATAAGATCATTTCTACGATCAATTTAACTGAAAAGCTCAAGGAGAAATTTCCGGAAAAAGATTTCGTACCTGTTTACTGGATGGCTACTGAAGACCATGACTTTGAGGAGATCAATTTCTTCAATTTGAACGGCAAGAAATTCAAATGGAACAATGCTGATGTGAGAGCCGGTAGCACAGCCGTTGGCGGACTTTCAACAGAAGGATTGGATGAAGTTTTTAAATTATTCTCAGCAGAAATTGGTGGCGGTGATAGTGCAGAATATCTAAAGGAGTTATTCAAAAATGGATATCTGGAGCATGATAATCTTACAGATGCAACTCGCTATATCGCTAATGAATTATTCGGAAAATATGGTCTGGTGATCGTTGCTGCAGGGGATGCGAGATTAAAAAAGCATTTTATCCCTTATGTGAAAAATGAATTACTGGAGCAGGTCTCAAATAAAAAAGCTTCAGAAAGCGCTGAAAAATTAAATGCTCTAGGCTATAATGTCCAGGTGAATCCAAGAGATATCAATCTTTTTTATCTCACCAGCGATTTGCGTGAGCGTATTATTGAAAGAGATGGGAATTATTATGTACATGAGACGGAAATATCCTGGACGAAGGAAGAGATTTTAAAGGAGCTATATGAGCATCCGGAAAGGTTTAGTCCCAATGTTATGATGAGGCCTTTATATCAGGAAGTGATCCTGCCAAATCTTTGTTATATAGGTGGAGGTGGAGAAATGGCTTACTGGTTGGAGCTTAAAGAGTTTTTCGAAGCAGAAAATGTCACTTTTCCAGTATTGCTATTGCGAAATTCAGCTCTGTTGCAAACCGAGAAGCAGAACGCTAAACGAGAAAGACTTAATATTTCTCTTCAGGAATTATTTCTGAAACAACATGAACTTATTAATAGAAAGGTTCGTAAGATTTCGAATATCGATATAGATTTTTCTCCCCAGAAAGAACATTTGGTGAAGCAATTTCAGCAAATGTACAGCCTGGCAGAGAAAACAGATGAATCTTTCCTGGGAGCTGTGAAGGCACAGGAAGTGAAGCAGTTGAAAGGTCTTGAAAACCTTGAAAAGCGACTTTTGAAAGCTCAAAAACGTAAGCTGAAGGATGAGGTGGAAAGAATCGCTAGCCTGCAAAATGAATTATTTCCTAATCGTAGCCTTCAGGAAAGACAGACCAATTTTTCAGAATTCTATACTGAATACGGTGAAGAATTAATAGATATGCTCAAGGAAAACCTAGATCCTTTAGACGCTAATTTTAAAATATTGACTTTTGGAAAATAACAGAATGCATACTATAGATATGGACCTGGTTGAAATGACCCTGGATGTCATGAAGTATACCATAGACCGTATCTCTAATGTTACTCCGGAACTTGGTTCACCAAAAAAAGAAGAAGATCTTTTAAGAATAGTTGGTGAAACGATAACTCCTGAAGGTATTGGTGGTGAAAATGCATTTCAGTTGTTCAGGGATGTGCTGGTAAAAGCGACGGTCCCCATTGATCATCCTCGTCATTTAGCATTCGTACCGGCCGCACCAACCAGGGCTGCGATCATGTTTGACCTTGTGACATCAGCCTCGAGTATCCACGGAGCTTACTGGATGGAAGGAGCCGGTGGAATTTTTTGTGAAAACCAGGCTATGAAATGGTTGGTTTCGCTAACCAAATTACCTGAAGGTGCGTTCGGTGTATTTACAAGTGGTGGTACTGCGGCAAACCTTTCGGCACTGGTAACAGCTCGTGAAGAGTGGAGGGAGCAAAAACCCGATCACGCCAAGGAAAAAGCGCTGTTATTAACTTCTACAGGAGCACATAGTTCAATAAAATCCATGGCAAAAGTGATGGATGCTGATGTGCATCTTATTGATTCCGGAGAAGAATTCCTTGCTGGCGATGAACTCAGGAAAGCTATTGAAAATCTTAATGAAAAGGATAGAAACAGGCTTTTCGCGGTCGTGGCTACAGGGGGAACTACGAATGCGGGAATAATTGATGATCTTAAGGGTATTTCAGAGGTTTGTGAAACAGAGAATGTCTGGTTGCATGTAGATTGTGCTTATGGTGGCGGTGCGCTCGCAGCGAACTCTGTAAGACATTTATTTAACGGGATCGAAAAAGCAGATAGTATTACCATAGACCCGCATAAATGGCTATTTTCTCCATACGATTGCGGAGCGGTTATTTATAAAGATTTAGAACTGGCTAAAAAAGCTCATTCTCAAAAAGGAGCTTATTTGGAAATTTTCAAAGATGAAGGCGCTCAGGGATTTAATCCGGCAGATTACCAGATCCAGCTAACCAGAAGACTTAGAGGAATGCCGCTCTGGTTTTCCCTGGCTATGCACGGAACGAATAAGTATAAAGAAGCTATAGAAAGAGGAATCGAACTGGCGAAGATCGCCGCGGATAAGATCGAAAAAAATGAGAATTTAGAGCTGGTTAGACCGGCAAGCCTTTCCGTAGTTTTATTTAAAAGAAAAGGATGGAGCGCCGAAGATTATAGGGACTGGACGTATCGAAACCATAATTCAGGATTTGCCTTAGTAACTCCGTCTATCTGGAAAGAAGAAAGCGTTGTTCGTTTCTGTTTTATTAATCCTGATACTACTGAAAAAGATATTGAAGAGATCTTGAAAACACTGGATTAATTAATCTATTTCAAATTCCAGCCTCATTGTAATTGAAGCCGTCTTATTCTTATCGGCAGTATTATACGCTCCGCTCCAGCTGTAATCTTCACCGCTATTCTGTCCGGTAATTTGGAATACGCCCATATTGGCATTTTTTAAATCTCCCAGTGTTTCTCCGCTGTTCGCAGCGATTTTTTCAGCTCTTAACCTCGCATCTTCTGTAGCCTTAGAGATCATCTCGATCTTAAGATCGGCGATCTTCGTATAATAATATCGTGGTGGAGACGAATTGAATTGAACTCCTTTATTTAATAATTCGGTGATCTCTCTTGAAACACTTTCAATAAGCTCAACATCATTAGATTCGATCTTTATGGGTTGTATTAATTCATAGCCTTTGAAGATACTGCCGGTGTAATTTCCATTTTGATATTGATTCTCTCTTTGTTCTTGTGTTTGAACGGAATTGAAAACGATATTTTCCTGTTTAATACCTTTTTCGATAAGGTATTTTCTAACGATCTCTTTATCGCTATTAAGTTGATTATAAGCTTGCTCAAGATTAGGGTTCATTCTGCTGAATCTGCCTTCCCAAACAATAAGGTCTGATATAAAATTCTCGCTCCCTGAACCGGTTACCGAAATAACTCCGTCTGGGTTGGCTCTGGATACATATGAATTTCCTAGAAAATATGCTGCAATAATGATGGCGATGGAAAATATGATCGCGCTGATGTACTTCATAAAGAGAATTTTATAATTCTTTAAATATAATTGAAAATCTATTTGGAATAGATTGAAAATTTTTAAAGCTTTCTTAGATCAAAAAGATCCTCAAATTATTGAGGATCTTTGTGGTAGGGCAAAATAAGGTATTCCAAATTTTTAAACCAGTATATAAGTAAGAGATAAAATCACGATTATAATAATCCCATATTGAATCACATTTTCTCTGGTTCTGGCCGGATTTGAGAGCCAGGCAGATTTTGCAAACCTATCTTCATTTTTATTTCGTTATAGTCACATGGCTAATTTGATTGGGACTTCATAAAATTAGTCTATATAGATCCAAAAGAAATTACAATGGATGCGAAACTTATATTAAAAATTTAGCTCAAATCTTAAAATTGAAGATATTTTTAGTAATAATGAAATAATTTATTTAAAACTCTGTTTTTTTTATAATGAGAATTGAAAGTAATTCGGAAACTACAATTATAGAATGAATTAAATTTAATAGGCTCATATCATTTTATTTTTGGCTCATTTTCCTATTTTTGCGCATGCAAAACAACGTACTCATCCTAGACTTTGGCTCGCAGTACACACAGCTTATCGCGCGAAGAGTTAGAGAGCTGAATATCTACTGCGAAATTTATCCCTACCACAAGATCCCCGAGGATTTATCAGGTTTTAAATCAGTAATACTTTCAGGAAGTCCATTCTCAGTGAGAGCTGAAGATGCACCACATCCAGATCTTTCTAAAATAAGAGGGAAATTACCGGTTTTAGCTGTTTGCTATGGTGCACAATACCTGGCACATTTTTCAGGTGGTAAAGTAGAGCCATCAAATACCAGAGAATATGGTAGAGCGAATCTTTCCGTGATCAAGGATGCAGAAGCATTATTTGAAAATATTAAAGAGAATTCACAGGTTTGGATGAGTCACAGTGATTCTATTATTGAACTGCCAGAAAACGGAGTTCGATTAGCGAGCACGCCAGACGTATTGAATGCTGCTTACAGAATTGAAGGGGAAGAAACTTATGCGATCCAGTTTCACCCTGAAGTTTATCATTCTACCGATGGTAAACAGTTGCTTGAAAACTTCCTGGTGAAGATTTCAGGAACTGAGCAGAGCTGGACGCCGGGAGCCTTTGTAGATCTAACGGTTTCAGAACTTCAGGAGAAGATAGGTGATGATAAGGTTGTATTAGGATTGAGTGGTGGAGTAGATTCTACCGTTGCGGCGGTACTTTTGCATAAAGCCATTGGTAAGAATCTTTATTGCATATTTGTAAATAACGGATTGTTGAGAAAGAATGAATTTGAAAGTGTTCTCGATCAATACAAACATATGGGGCTTAACGTAAAAGGAGTGGATGCTTCGGCACGTTTCTTGGATGCGCTTAAAGGGCTAAGTGATCCGGAAGAAAAGCGTAAGGCCATTGGAAATACTTTTATTGAAGTTTTTGATGATGAAGCCCATGAAATAAAGGATGTTGTTTACCTGGCACAGGGGACTATCTATCCTGATGTTATTGAATCAGTTTCAGTGAACGGTCCTTCAGTAACTATCAAATCTCATCATAATGTTGGAGGACTTCCAGATTTTATGAAGCTCAAGGTAGTAGAACCTTTAAGAATGCTTTTTAAAGATGAGGTGAGAAGAGTAGGAAAGGAGCTGGGAATTGATAAAGCTTTACTTGGGAGACACCCATTCCCGGGACCAGGTTTGGCCATTAGAATTCTTGGTGATATTACTGCGGAAAAAGTTAGAATTCTTCAGGAAGTAGATCATATCTTTATTCAGGGTCTAAGAGACTGGATGTTGTATGATAAAGTTTGGCAGGCGGGAGCGATCCTGCTTCCAATTCAGTCTGTGGGCGTGATGGGAGATGAAAGAACTTATGAGCAGGTTGTTGCTTTGCGTGCTGTAGAATCTACAGATGGAATGACTGCAGATTGGGTAAATTTACCTTATGAGTTCCTGCAAAAAACATCTAATACAATAATTAACCGGGTAAAAGGCGTTAATAGAGTGGTGTATGATATTAGCTCAAAACCACCTGCAACTATAGAGTGGGAATAAAAACGACCATTTCAACCAAAATCGACTAAAATGAAGTACCTATTTGTAATATGTTTTCTTTTTCAAATTTATTCGACTTCCGCAAATGCGCAGTCCTATAAATATCACACTGTAAAAAAGGGAGAGACCGTTTTTAGTATTTCTCAAAGCTATAGTATCGATGAGGAAGATATTTACAAATACAACCCGAATGCACGGGAAGGTATTGGAGTAAATGAAAAACTGGTTATTCCGGTAAGTGAAGGGAATACCAATGAAAGTACATCTTCTAGCTCAACGCAATTTGTAGAGCATACTGTTAAAAAGAAAGAAACTCTATATAGTCTTTCCAAGCAGTATAATGTTAGTATAGATGACTTAAAAAGATATAACAAACAGCTTTACGCAAAGGAATTACAAATGGGAGAGACCATTAGAATTCCTTCAGGAAGTACATCCAATTCAACCAGTGTGGTGGAGCAGAATACTCCAGTACAGCGTCCTGCCGTTAATAATGATTCACCGGCAAAGCAAATTACCAGTACCAGAGAGCATATTGTTTTACCTAAGGAAACGAAATACGGAATCGCCAGAAAGTATGGGATGACCGTTAAGGAACTTGAAGGATTGAATCCCAGAGTAGAAGTTTTGCAACCGGGTATGATGATTCGTGTTGGAACAAATGTTCTGGACGATGAGCCTGTAATTATTACAGATGAAAGGTTCAGATTCTACGAAGTAAAACCTCAGGAAACATTATATAGCTTATCTGAACGTTTTGGCGTTAGTCAGGATTCTTTAAAACAACTTAATCCTGCACTAAAAGAAGGTTTAAAATTCGGGATGGTGCTTAAAGTTCCGAAGAAAAATAGCGACGGGGAAGAAATAGACGATGAAGCTTACACGGGTAGAGGTGAAAATGCAGATACCAAAATGGATCTTAGCCGATCTATAGATAATCGCAGTACTAAGGAGATCGTTCTTATGTTGCCTTATCATTTGAATAAGATCGATGCAGATTCATTACCTACTTACAGAAATACGATTCTAAATGAAAGAGTAGTTAGAATTTCCCTGGATTTTTATAGTGGAGTTCTAATGGCTGTAGATAAGGCCAAATCTATGGGTATCTCTACTAATTTAAAGGTTTATGATACAGATAGAAATACAGGAAATGTAACCAGCATCATCGCTTCAAATAACTTTGATAATGTAGATGCTGTAATTGGTCCGCTGCTACAGGAAACTACTGAAGTTGCTGCACAGAGATTAGAAAGCAAAAATGTTCCTGTGATCAATCCGCTATCTAATAGAACGATGCGTGGCTACCGAAATCTTTTCCAGTCTAATCCTGGAGATGAATTAACCAAGAAGGCAATGTTCGATTACCTTTCCAGAAATGCAGCTGGTAAGAATGTGATTATCATTGCCGACGGAAAATCATTCCAGGTCAAAAATGAATTGAACGGAGTTTTACCTTCGGCAAGAAATATCAACCCAAGTAACAATTTTGTTTCTGAAGGAAAACTGGCTGAAATGATGACGGCAGGTGAAAACTGGGTAATTCTGGAATCAGAAAATATCAATTTGGTAAGCAGTACTACTTCAGCGCTGAACAGACTGGCAAGAAATCATGATATTACGTTGCTTACTACGAATAAGAATAATGCTTACGAGAGCGATATCATTTCTAATAATCACCTTGGAAAATTAAAATTCCGTTATCCTTCCGTAGATAAGGAATACGATAGCGAAATTTCCGAAGCTTTTATTGAAGATTACGAGGAAAGATTTAAAATCGAGCCTAACAAGTATGCCTTAAGAGGATATGATCTTACATTAGATGTTCTTTTAAGACTGGCTTCTGCTGAAGATCTATATGAATCGTTTGAAAAGTATCCTGGATACACGGAATATTACGAAAGCAAATTTCATTATATGCCGAATGCGGAAGGTGGATTCACCAATGACGCTATCTATATTCTTCAGTTAAATGAGGATCTAACCATTACCGAAGCTGATGACATCAAAAGTTAAATATTTAGGCAGCCTTAGAACTGAATCTGAACATTTGCAGAGTGGTTCAAAAATGATCACAGATGCACCTGTAGATAATCATGGAAAAGGTGAAGCATTTTCTCCGACAGATACGGTAGCAAATGCACTGGCAACATGTATGCTTACGGTTATGGGAATTAAAGCAGAAAGCTTGGGTCTTGATATGGATGGAGCTACTGCTGAGGTTACAAAAACCATGGCTTCTGATCCTAGAAGGATTTCACAGATAGATGTGTCTATAAGTTTTCCTAAAACCTATGATGAGAAAAATACTAAAATACTTGAAAATACTGGCAAGACCTGCCCTGTGCTACAAAGCTTGCATCCAGATATCATAAAGAACATTTCTTTTCAATATTCATGAAAAGCAAAGGCCTTATAATTTTATTTTTTTCATTTGTTTCAGCCTTTGGTCAGGAGGAACAACCTAAGATAAAATGGCATGAAAACCGACAATTAAGCTGGGAAGATTTTAAGGCTGAACCCGACAATAGCATTGCCTATTCTGCAAATACCAATTCAGGTATAGGTTATAGCTGGAATTATAGCACTGCTTCTGGAATACCTGAGTTTCAGCATGAAGTTTACACGAATTTCTATCCTAATTTATCCTGGGTGAAAGATATTCAGAATGAAGAATATCTGCTGGCTCATGAGCAGTTACATTTTGATATTTCTGAATTACATGCCAGGAAACTTAGGAAGATCCTGGAATCTTATGAGATAGGACGTAATATTCGCCAGGATCTGAAAAGACTTTACAATGTTGTAGAATCAGATCGAGTGGCCATGCAGAACAGGTTTGATAAAGAAACCGCTCACAGTGAGAATAAAACTGCTGAATTAAAATGGAGGCATTTCGTAGCTGAAGAATTATTTAAACTTCAGGATTACGCTCTCTAAAGCTGGGCAATTTCTTTTTTTACTTCTTCAAATTCTGAAATGATCTCTTCAACGATTTCTGCCGCAGGTTTTATTTCGTGAATTAAACCAGAGATCTGACCAATTTCCAGTTCACCTTCTTCAAGGTCTCCTTCAAACATCCCTTTTTTGGCTCGCGCTCGTCCTAAAAGTTCAATAAGTTCTTCCTTGCTCGGCGATTTGGAGTACAAACTTTGAACATCCTCATAGAATTTGTTTTTAAGAAGCCTCACCGGAGCAAGTTCTTTTAAAGTAAGCACAGTATCACCTTCTTTGGCATTAACCACCATATCCTTGAAATTCTTGTGAGAAGAAGCTTCAGGGCTTGCGACAAATCTACTTCCAATTTGAACAGCATCTGCGCCCAGAACCATCGCGGCCAGCATGCCCCTTCCGGTGGCAATTCCTCCTGCAGCGATCAATGGAATTGAGATCTTTTCCTTAACCATGGGGATAAGCGTGAAAGTAGTGGTCTCGTCTCTACCATTATGTCCACCTGCTTCAAAACCTTCGGCAACGACCGCGTCAACGCCAGCCTCTTCAGATTTTAAAGCGAATTTAAGACTGCTTACCACATGAACTACTTTTATTCCGTGTTCCTGTAAATGCTTGGTCCAGGTCTTTGGATTACCTGCAGATGTAAATACGATTTCCACTCCTTCTTCGATAATGATCTCTATGATCTTATCGATCTCAGGATAAAGCATAGGGACATTTACAGCAAAAGGTTTATTCGTTGCTTTTTTACATTTTTGAATATGCTCTCTGAGGATCTCGGGGTACATAGAACCGGAACCTATAATTCCAAGTCCGCCGGCATTAGATACCGCACTGGCAAGTTTCCATCCGCTGGCCCAGATCATTCCTGCCTGGATTAAAGGATATTCAATATTAAAAAGCTTAGTGATTCTATTAGTAATGGTAGGCATTATTTTTTAATGATAAGAAAGGATTCGCGAGTATTATTCTGTTCAAACATAGCAATATAAATTCCTCTTGAAAAACCTGAAAGATCAATTTCTTCCTGAACATTTTTCTTTTGTAGAACTATTTGGCCTATGGTATCGAATAATGTAATATCGTAAGTACCTTGTGTAGGGTTATTGAATCTTAACAGGTTGTAAACAGGGTTTTGATAAATTAAAAGTTCGTCAATATTTAATTTTTCCTCATCAACATCCTCTTCTAAATCAGTAAGCGCATCCAGTGCTTTTTTAAAATTTGGGATTCCATAACCAAGTTTAAAATCCGGATTTTCAAACTGACTGGCGGAAGCTTTTAACAGATCCATAACTTCTAAATTAGTAAGACTAGGATCTGCCTGCCAGAAGCTTGCTATAGAACCTGCAAGTATTGGCGATGCAAATGAAGTTCCCGATCCCTGCACCAGATTATCAAACTGGTCTATCGATATGATATCCAATCCCTGTGCAGCAAGATCTGGTTTTATCCTTCCATCTGCCGAAGGACCAATGGAGCTAAAAAAGGCATAATTTCTATTTTTGTCTACAGCACCAATGCTTAGAACATTAGCATCAGAGGGTGCACCAATATTTTTAAAATAAGATTCATCACCGCGATTTCCTGCGGAAACTACCACCAGTAATCCTTTTTCTGTGGCTATGTTCGCCCCTCTGGATATAAAAGCCGTTTCCCCGTCCATGTCTTCCGGAGCGTAACTATATTTACTATCATCAAATAGTGTATAGCCTAATGAAGTGTTGATGACGTCTACTCCTAAACTATCAGCTCTTTCAGCAGCTTCTACCCAGTAAGTTTCCTCAACAGGAGTTTCTGTAGGTGCAATCTCTGTTCGGAACAAATAATAGGATGACTTTGGAGCAGTACCAACATATTTGCCATCTATATATGCAGTCATTGTTGATAGAACTAAAGTTCCATGATTGCTTAAGGCAGGATTACTGAAATCACTAGATCTGTTCGGAAAATCATATCCGCCTAAAAGGCGCCCATCGCTTCTTAGCTGACTAAAAGCAGCCAGGCTATTCACGTTTGGAAAGCCTGCATCTATAACGGCGACGGTTATACCTTGTCCCGTTAGATCATTTTCATGCAGGTAATTAGTATTCAGCATCAGAGTTTGATTAGATGCAAGACCGTACTCATAATCTACCAGGTTCTCAAGTTTATTTCTGCTTTGCTTCTGCTCAAGCATTGAGCGATCATTATTATGCTCTCCGGCAAATTCAATTGCGGAAACAAAATCAAGGGTTTCCAGTTTTGAAATATTTTCTGCTGAGCCCAGAACATGAACACAGTTTAGCCATTTAGATTTTGCCTTTACTGTAATTCCATCCTGTGATTTTATCGTGGAAATATATTCTTCATTCACCGGAACATCCCTTTCATCAATTGGAGTATTCCGTAATTGTTTACGCTGAATAGCTTTCTGACTTAAAATCGAAGAAGGATTGTCAAGCGCTGCCTCAACATTTGCTTTATCTTTAAAATATACCCATGCATGTTCCTCCTGAGAATAAGAGATACAGGTTATAAAAAGGAATAAGAAAAGCAGTCTTTTCATGAGTGGAGCTCTGAAATTTCAATTTACGAAATAACTCCCGAACCTAATAATTCTTCATTCTTATACCAGGCTACGAATTGTCCTTCTGTAATAGAGGCTTGTGGTTCGTCAAAGATCACGTACATTCCATTTTCGGTTTGATGAAGGGTAGCGTCTTGCAATGGCTGGCGATACCTTATTCGAGCTTTTAGTCGTAACTCTTCATCGTTTTCTATAGCCAGATCCTTTCGTACCCAGTGTACTTCGTCCTGAGCTATAAATAAACCCTGGCGATAAATACCGGGATGATCTTTTCCCTGTCCGGTGTAAATCACATTTTCTTCAACGTCGGTATCTATTACAAATAACGGTTCTGGAGTTCCACCAACAGCCAGACCTTTACGCTGACCTTTAGTAAAATAGTGAGCACCCTGGTGTTTACCAACGATCTTACCATCATTTTGCTGATAGCTGAACTTTTTGGAAAGATGCCTTAGCTGATCAATTTTAGAATGAAAGCTAGGCTCTTCTTCCACAAAATTGTAATTTTCAGCAGGAACTTCTACAATTACGCCTTCTTTCGGTTTTAATTTTTGCTGAAGGAAATCTGGAAGTCTTACTTTGCCAATAAAGCAAAGTCCCTGAGAATCTTTCTTTTCTGCAGTGACAAGATTTTGTTCTGCAGCGATCTTTCTCACTTCAGACTTCTGTAATTCGCCAATAGGGAAGAGCGTTTTAGAAAGTTGCTCCTGAGTTAACTGGCAAAGAAAATAAGACTGATCTTTGTTGTTGTCTTTTCCGGATAATAATTGATAAACTGTTTCTCCGTCTTTTTCAAACTGTCCTTTTCGGCAATAATGACCTGTAGCGACATAATCTGCACCCAGGGATAATGCGATCTTCATGAAAACATCAAATTTGATCTCTCTGTTACAAAGTACATCAGGATTTGGAGTCCGACCTTTTTCATATTCATTGAACATGTAATCTACGATACGTTCTTTGTATTGTTCGCTAAGATCTACCGTTTGAAACGGTATACCCAATTTATCGGCTACCATCATAGCATCATTACTATCATCAAGCCACGGACATTCATCAGAAATGGTCACGGAATCATCATGCCAGTTCTTCATAAACAGCCCGATCACTTCATAACCCTGTTCCTTTAACAGATAGGCTGAAACACTTGAATCTACTCCTCCAGATAAACCGACAACAACTTTTTTCATTATTCAATATTTATTCTTCTTCAATGATCGCTTAAAGAGTCGGATAAGCGCGCACAAAATTACGAAATAAAAAAAGGTGGCGAAAGCCACCTTTAAATTCGTATATAATACTTCTAATTTCTTTCGAACGTAAGACTGGAAGCAGGAAAATCATTTGGAATAAATGTAAACCTGGAACCGTTAAAATTCACTGTTCCCTGTAAATCTCCCAGGCCAGGAACCTCAATCGTATATTGATTGGCCGTAGAATTACTCCAGTTACCAGTATCATCATTTGATACACATTCACCCTCAACATTAGAGTAGAAGGTAGAAGATGCAGTGTTATCTGAATTGAAAGTAATCGTAGACTGACCTGTACAATCATTAACCGTGTACCCTGGGATATTATTTGCTTCTACAAGTAACCAGGTTCCCACAATATTACCATCTGAATTTGAATCGTCATCACTGCATGCAGTGAATAGGGCAATTGACATAAATAGAATTAAAAACTTTTTCATAAGTAAATTTTTTAGTTAATCAAATATATTCATTTATTCATAATCCTCTTCGGACTCTAGTTTGCCTTCTGAGAAAAATTTCCAGTGACCAGATTTCTTTCCATTTGTATAAAAACCTTCACGTATTTTGGTTCCATCAGCATTATAATAAACGGCTTTACCACTTAGTTCACCATTCTTATAATTCAATTCTTTGGTAACCTGCCCATTTCCTGCATATATGCAACTGGCTCCATCTTTAAGTCCGTTTACGTAATGAGTTTTTTCTGCAAGCTCACCGTTTTTATAGAATGTTTCCTGTAAACCATTCAGTTTATCATTTTTATACATCTCGGTCATCATGATGCTATCAGATTTCTGGTGGTAATACAACCATTCTCCCTCCCTCTTTTTATCAAGCATCATGCCTTCGCTGATGGATTTTCCCTGTTGAGTGAAATAAGTTACGTGGACTGAATCATTTTCCTTATTAAAATCCATGATTGCAGTAGGATGGTCATAAAATCCTTTTTTATAAAATTTAAAGATTCCGGTTTCTTTTCCATGCTGAAAAGTACCCTCAAATTTAGGTTTATCTGTACCCTCAAAATTCACTTTCCAGGGGCCATTTCGGCGGCCCTGATCATCAAATTTATTCTCTTGAGAAGTGCAAATAACTGAAAATAAGCACATTAATGTTAAAAAAACAGTCTGTTTAAACATAATTAACAATTATTAAACAAAAATAATTTGACTTTGGTTTTATCTTTAATAAAAATCAAAAACTAATAAGTAATTAAAACTTCGAATTATGGATTTTATTTTTAAAAATGCCAAGTTAACATTTCTAGCGTTTCTCGTGGCTTTTTCTTTAGGAGCTTGTAGTGAAGATGACCTTTTTAACCCTGGTGGTGAGATGGAGACCATAACACCGGATCCACAGCCTGAACCGGAGCCAGAGCCAGAACCGACTGACGACGGTGAACAAAGTAATACAATTGTAGATTTTGTAACTGGGAATGATGATTATTCTTCTTTAGGAGCAGCACTGGAAGCTGCAGGTTTGGTAGAAACCCTGGACGGTGATACTGAATATACCGTATTTGCCCCAAATAACGCTGCTTTTGACGCATTTCTGGAAACTTATGGTTTCGAATCATTAGATGACGTGCCAGTAGATTTACTAACTCTTGTTCTAATGAATCATGTTCAAACTGGAATTGTAATGTCTGCAGATCTAACTACAGGATACATAGACAGTATGGCGGAAGCTGGGCCAGATGGCGAAAATGTAAGTTTGTATGTTAATACTTCAGAAGGAGTTACACTAAATGGAATGAGTACAGTTACTTCCGCAGATAATGAAGTGGATAATGGAGTAATACATGCCGTTGATGCTGTAATTGGTTTACCAGATGTTACCACATTTGCTGCTGCCGATCCTACGTTTTCTATTCTTGCTGAAGCTCTTACCATGGAAGAACTTGTAGCAACCTTACAATCTACAGAGTCACCTGCACCATTCACCATTTTTGCCCCAACAGATGATGCCTTTGCAGCTCTTTTAGAAGAATTGGAGATAACAGGTCTTGGAGACCTGGATTCTGAAACCCTGGCCGCAGTATTGCAATACCACGTGATTACTGAAAGTAATGTGACATCTGATGAATTATCTGATGGAATGATGGTAACTACGTTACAGGGAGAAGATGTAAGCGTTGGTGTTGGTGAGAATGTTACGATAACCGATGTTAATGAAAGAATGGCTACGGTAACAGCTCCTAATGTCCAGGCAACCAACGGAGTTATTCATGTTATTGATATGGTATTATTACCAACCCTGGAATAATTAGATGTATTTATAATTGATGAATTAAAAAGCCCGGTGAGAACCGGGCTTTTTTAATATTACTTCTTTTGTTTTTTCTGCTGTTCTTCAGCTTGTTCCATCATTTCCTGGAACTTTCTTGTAAACTTATTCTGCTTTTTAGGCTTTTTCTTATTCTCCTGGATCTTCGCGTGAATTTTATCCTCATCGATGATCGCATATTTGATCACTAACATGATCCCGATAGTAATAAGGTTGGATGTGAAATAATACAATGACAGTCCACTCGCATAGTTGTTGAAGAAGATCAACATTACAAGAGGAGATAAATACATTAAGAATTTCATGTTCGGCATTCCCGGCTGCTGATTAGCCTGCATATTCTGCCCCGTGGTCATCATCATATAAATGAAGATGGCAATTGAAGCTAAAATTGGGAATAAACTAACGTGATCTCCGTAAAACCAAATATGGAATGGTAGTTCAGCGACAACATCATAACTCGAAAGGTCATCTGCCCAAAGGAAGCTTTTCTGTCTTAATTGAAAAGCACTCGGGAAGAACTGGAACAAAGCATAAAATACTGGTATTTGCATCAGCGCGGGTAAACATCCACTCATAGGGCTGGCTCCCGCCTTGCTATAAAGCTTCATGGTTTCCTGCTGCTTCTTCATCGCGTTATCCTTATACTTCTCATTAAGTTCGTTGATCTCCGGTCTAAGGATCTTCATCTTCGCCTGAGACAGGTAAGACTTATAAGTAACCGGCGATAATACAATTCTAACTACAATGGTCATTGCGATAATAGCCAGACCGTAGCTTGGAAGTACGCCAGCTAAAAATGCAAAGAAAGGAATGAAAAGATATTTGTTGATCCATCCGAAGATTCCCCAACCTAATGGAATAATCTCGTCAAGATTACGATCATAGTCATTCAGTATTTTATAATCTGAAGGTCCGTAATACCAGTTCATACTATAATTAAGTTCACCAGCCTTTAATTCTAATGGAATGGTTGAAGCAAAGGTCTTTGTGAAAACGGTATCAACCTCTTCGTCATCAACAAGATTTTCTACTTCGAAATTACTTGTTTTAAAAGGATTGTCTGTTAGTAAGATAGAAGTAAAGAAATGCTGTCTGTAAGCGATATACGAAATATCTTCTTCTTCCTCATCACCACTTGAAACACTTCCATCATCACCACCATCATATTCATAGATAAGATCGGTATAACGGTTTTCGTAAGAGATACTTTTGGCATGTCGGTAACCTTTCAATTTCCAATCCAGGGTAGGAGTTGCTGAAGAATTCAAAACACCCGTCAATCCCTGAGAACGAATGCTGAAATCCAGCATATATTCTCCCGGTCGCATAGCGTATCTGTACTCCAGATACTCATCTTCAGAAACCTTTAATTTCATAGATAGGATCTGGTTTCCATTACTTTCGGTTAATTCGGGTTCAAAGAAAAGATTTTCAGTATTTAAAGTTCTACCATCGGTAGTATTAAAGCTCATATTTAATGAAGCATTCCCATCCTTAATAAGGTGCACGGGAATAGAATCAAAAGTTTTGAAGTTCTTAAGGCGGGCTTCTGCAATATAACCACCTTTATTTGAAATTTTCAGTTCAAGAACATCATTGGAAATTGTAGTTTTTCCTCCCTGAGCTGAACTTAGAGTTTCTGAATATCCAAAGGCTCCTAAACGTCGTTGAGCATCTGCAAGTGCTGTAGAATCATTAACCTGTCTGGTTTCCGGTTCTTCGGCAATGTTTTGTTCATTATCTGAGGCCTGTTCAACCTTCTCGGTCGTTGCTGGATCTTCCGCAGCAGTTTCATCAGGAGTGTTGTTGTAGAGCATCCATAAAAGAATACCTCCAATAAGTATAAATCCAATTATAGATTGAACGTCTATTTTCTTTTCTTCCATTATTTAATTTTGCTTGTTCTTCCTCTGGTCAAAAAAACGACCAATTTCTATTTCTGTGCCATCTTGGCATTTTTCTGTTTTACGGAATGTTCGTGTGCAGCTTTTACAAAAGAAACAAATAGCGGATGTGGATTGGCCACGGTGCTTTTATATTCCGGGTGGTATTGAACACCAACAAACCATGGATGATCTTTAAGTTCTATGATCTCAACAAGTCCGGTTTCCGGATTTATACCGGTACTCAACATACCAGCATTTTCCAATTGTTCTTTGTATTTGTTATTGTATTCGTAACGATGGCGATGACGTTCCTTAATCATATCTTCACCATATACCTTATGAATTATAGAATCTTTAGTAAGCTCACAATCCCAAGCTCCAAGTCTCATTGTTCCTCCTTTATGGGTAACCTCTTTCTGGGCCTCCATTAGATCTATCACGGGATGCTTTGTTTCAGCATCCATTTCAGTTGAATTTGCACCTTTTAATTGCAGTACATTTCTAGCGAATTCTATTACCGCCATTTGCATTCCAAGGCAAATTCCAAGAAATGGGAGGTCGTTTTCACGCGCATATCTAACCGCGTCAATCTTTCCTTCAATTCCTCTTTCACCAAATCCGGGAGCAACTAATACTCCGTCAAGATGGCTTATTTTATTATGAATCGTACTGTCATTAATGAACTCTGAATGAATGTATTCAACATTAACATATACTTCATTCTCGGCTCCGGCATGTATGAAGGCTTCCAGGATAGATTTATAAGAATCCTGAAGCTCGACATATTTTCCGATCAATCCGATATGAACTTCAGCCTTCGGATTTTTATGTCTTTGTAGGAATTGGTTCCAGCCGTCAAGATTTGGAGTGCTGTCATCTGGTAAAGATAGCTTTTTAAGCGTAACTGTATCGAGACCTTCCTTCAGCATCATATTAGGAACATCATAGATGGTTGGTGCATCAATACTTTGAATTACCGCTTCCTGTCTAACGTTACAGAATATGGCTAATTTCCTACGAATATCATCTGAAAGTTCATGCTCTGTACGGCAAACAAGAATATCTGCCTTGATACCACTTTCCATTAAAGTTTTTACGCTATGCTGAGTTGGCTTGGTTTTAAGTTCTCCTGCTGCCGAAAGATATGGCACGAGAGTAAGATGAATTACAAGCGCATTATCGTCGCCTAATTCCCATTTTAACTGCCTAACTGCTTCGATATATGGCAATGATTCAATATCACCAACGGTACCACCAATTTCAGTAATTACGATATCGTAATCTCCATTCTTACCAAGAATCTGGATTCTTTCCTTGATCTCATTGGTAATATGAGGAACTACCTGAACAGTTTTTCCAAGGAATTCACCACGGCGTTCTTTTTCGATCACGCTTTGATAAATTCTTCCGGTAGTTACATTATTCGCCTGTGAGGTATTTACGTTTAAAAAACGTTCATAATGACCAAGATCAAGATCGGTCTCAGCGCCATCTTCAGTTACATAACATTCTCCGTGCTCGTATGGATTTAGGGTTCCGGGATCTACATTGATGTAAGGATCCAGTTTCTGAATAGTTGTTTTAAATCCCCGTGCCTGCAACAATTTTGCTAAAGAAGCTGCTATAATCCCTTTTCCAAGGGAAGAAGATACACCTCCTGTAACAAATATATACTTGGTATCGGCCATTTTAATCTAGTTTGTTGTGTTGTTTTATTCAGGGCGCTAAATTACAAAGAAGAATAGAAAAAGCCACTAAATTGGAAAGCTATTATTAAGACCTTTTTAACAGGCGTAGAATGCTGAAATTACGGTCTCGGATACCTTTTTCTTATCTGGCGAAGTAAGCCCTCAAGGCTGTTGATCTTTAATTCGAAAACCTGTTGCATTTGGTCTCCGAGTTTTCCCGGTGGAAAACCTTTTTGTCTGAACCAAACATAGTATGGCTCAGGAATATCAGAGAGGTAATAATCTTTATACTTGCCAAAATGCATCTTTGCATAGGCAAGCTCTAGGAGTTTCTGTGGATTTGGCTCCAAGTTTAAGAAGCTTTAAGGTAATCTGAAAGTTCAGAAAATTTCTTTTTGTTCATGGGTTTTACCATGTATTTAATAACATTTGGGTATTCCCTTGCTTTTTCCTGATCAATTTTACTGGTACTTGATGTAAGAATGATGATGCGATGAACAAGATTTTTGTTCTTCATTGCATCCAGAAAATCCCAGCCATTCATCACCGGCATATTGAGATCAAGAAAAATAAGCGCATCTTCATCTTCAGCTACCGAATGAAATGCTTCGGTTGGATCTGTAAAATCTTTTACAAAACCTTGAAAACCCTCAAGCTCTAATAATTTCTTAGTGATGAAATTAGATATAGGCTGATCGTCTACTAAATAGATCTTTTTCATATTTCTGTGGCCTTTAACTCCAATAATTCATTTGAAGCCATGTCTACAACTTCTTTTAAGATATCATCCATTTCCTCTACTGTCGTTTCAAGTTTTGGAAGAAGTTCTTCTCTACAGTCTTTATCTTCCATCAATCCAAAAAGCTGAACAATTCCCTGGATTCTGGATAAAGGTTCTCTAATGTTATGCGAATTCAATGCAAGTACATGGAGAAGCTTTTCATTTTTCTGAACAATCTCACTTGTCCTTTCCTTAATGGTCTGTTTTTGATTTTCTACGATACTTTCAATTTCCTTATTCTTAGACTTAATAGTGTCATAAGCTTCGGAAAGATTTCTATTCTGTATCGCCAGCTGTCTTTTCAGGTAAATTTCACTGAATTTTGACTGAATACAATCAACCACTAATTTCAGGATCTCTACATCGCCGACTGAAAATACTTTTTCCTGATCGGCGAGCAAAGATACTAATACTTTTCTTTCATACTTATCAAAACACCAGCCCCAGAGCGCCGGGTCGTATAAGGTGTTGATATCCACTTTGTCACGGATCAATTTATCCGGAATTTCATGGGTGATAATTGGAATCCCTTTCTTAAGTAACTCTGCCTCGTATGGAAGTATCTGGCTTTCTTCACGAAGATCGAACCAGACATTATTTCCGAATAATTCAAAAAAGAACAGTTTATCCCCCTGATGAATGGTCATCCTGATAATTCTGAAATTCAGAAGATATTTCAGGTGAGTTTTACAAACATCAGCAACCTCTTCAAGATCTGCACAGCGATTTACATCATTGGCAAATTTTGAATAAGCCTCATAGGTAATCCTATAAAGTTGGGAAGTATTTTGGGTAATACCGCTCATTTAGAAAACGAAGTATGCTTCTTATTGTGGAGTTTCCAGAAGCTCGTTATCTATCTTGATCCCGGATACATCAGCAATGGTATTTAACATGTTCACAAGATCTGCCTGTGCCATCAATTCCTGAATTTCCTTCGGCGTAAAACCAGCTTGTTCAAGCTTATCAAAATCTTCGTCAGATATCTGTGAATGGTTCAAAGCAGCTTTTGTCACCACCTGAATTGCCGTTTTATAACTAACGGGCATAGAAGGTGAATTAAAACTTTGAGTCGCTCTGAAACCTTCATCATCAGATATCATTGAACTCATGCTATCGGCAAAAATACCATGCGCATGTGAGCAATAATTACATCCACGTTCTTTTGATACATTATAGATGATAAGTTGTTTTAATACATTAGGAACCTGTCCTTCCATTAGAGTATTCTTTAATTTACTCCAGTTCCCTTTTAGAAGAAGTTCGTTATCGCCCTGGCATTTAAACCAGTTAAGAACGAATGGAAGTTGTAAGGTCTTTTTAGTGTCGTCGTAAATATCCTGCACTTGAGGCGAAGCCTGCTCGTAGGATACCATTTTAAACCTGGATTGGGTTTCGGGTAGTGTTTGGTCCATAGAGATTTTGTAGGGTAATATTAGATTTTCGGATTAAAAATGTAAAGATTACAGTAAATTTTAGCAATTCATCGAAATTCAGACTTTTTTAACGTTTTCATAAATAATTCCTGTTAAAATTAAACAACCTGTAAGATGAAGATTACATCATTACCTCGTTAAATATTTGGTAATCTTTAGCCCTTCTCTCATGGTATTTTTAGATTTAGCTTTCCAAAAAATATAATTACGAAATATGGCGATATTCGGTTCTATTATTAAGAGTCTTATTGATCTTAAAGAGAGTTTTACTACAGAAGGGGAGGCAGAGAAAAATCAGGAAGAAGTTTTAAAAGAGCTGTTACGAAAAGCTAAGGACACGGCTTTTGGCAAGCATTATAATTTTGAAGAAATTTTAGAATCTGATAACATTCAGCAGGAATTTACAAGAAGGGTTCCTTATTTCGATTATAACAAGATAGATAAAGAGTGGTGGCATAAATATCATGATGGAGAGGAAAATGTGACCTGGCCAGGAAGACCACCTTATTTCGCATTAAGTTCCGGGACTACTGGTAAAAGCAGTAAGAGGATTCCGGTTACCGATGAAATGCTGGAATCTATTCGCAATGCCGGAATAAAGCAGGTGAGTGCTTTGAGTAATTTCGATCTTCCGCCAGACTTTTTTGAGAAAGATATCATGATGCTGGGAAGTTCTACAGATCTTCAGAAAGAAGGTGATCACGAAGAAGGAGAGATCAGCGGAATTAGCGCCAGCAATATTCCATTCTGGTTTAAGGGATATTACAAGCCCGGTGAAGAAATTTCAAAAATCGATGAATGGGATGATCGTGTTCAGAAAATAGCTGAAACTGCTAAAGATTGGGATATTGGAGCATTAAGTGGTATACCTTCATGGATGGAATTAATGCTGAAAAAAGTCATCGAATACCATAATCTTAACAACATTCACGAGATCTGGCCAAACCTGCAGGTATATACTTCTGGTGGAGTGGCATTTGAACCTTATGAGAAAAGTTTTAAAGCATTGCTTGGTAAACCAGTGCAGGTTATAGATACTTATCTGGCTTCCGAAGGATTTCTGGCGCTTCAAAACAGGCCTGATACCAGCTCTATGAAACTTATCCTCGATAATGGAGTTTATTTTGAATTCGTTCCATTTAAACCAGATTATATTAAAGAAGATGGTTCGCTAACAGAAGATGCGCCGGTAGTTACCCTGGCAGAGGTTGAAGAAGATGTTGATTATGTTCTTCTGATCTCAACGGTGAGTGGTGCGTGGAGATATTTAATTGGGGATACTATTAAGTTTACTGATAAAGAAAAGAATGAGATAAGAATTACCGGAAGAACTAAGTTTTTCCTGAATGTAGTAGGATCTCAGCTTTCGGTAAACAAAATGAATGATGCAGTTCAGGAACTGGAAAATCAATTTGATATTAAAATTCCTGAATTCGTGGTAGCTGCAAAAAGATCTGAAGAGGATAATGAATATTATCATTACTGGTATCTGGGAACAGAAGATAATGCTGATAATGATAAACTGGCAGAAGCTTTAGATAATGCCTTAAAAAACGCTAATAAAAATTATAAGGTTGCCAGGGGAAAAGCTTTACATGGAGTTAAAGTAACCACTATAGATCCAAACATGTTTCATGAATGGAATGCCCGAAATAAGAAAAAGGGAGGCCAGGTTAAGATGGAAAAAGTAATGAACGAAGAAAAATTACAGGACTGGCAGGAATTCCTGAAAGAACAGGGAGCGATTAACTAACGAGTTTCTTCGTGAATCTCATCAATTAGAACCATGATTTCTTCCTGGGAAAGGTAAAGGTCCTGAATCCTGTTTTTATAGATATCAGAAAGTTTAGAGTGATTCAGAATAAAATCCTTTGTAGCGATTATATTTTCGCCTAAACCATGATTCACAGCGTAGGTATCAGCCGCTCTCTCAGCTTCTCTAATGTAATTTTTAGAGGTGATATATTTAATTCCAAACCATAATAAATCCATTGCCGATCTATCCCTGTAGTCCATGATATGCCCAAGTTCGTGACCTATCCAACCTACAAGTACATCAGACGGGACGTCGTTAATATCAAAAACTTCATCTTCTATTGAGAACTTCTCATTAATAAAAATAAGGTAACTTCTATTTTTCCTGTTTTTAAAAATACCACTCAATTTAGGCTGAGCCTGCATAAAAGATTTTTTGATATTTTTCTTGAAGCGGATCTCTATAGGTGTATCCTTAAGTTCTGGGTAATGTGAGAGTGCTACATAAGCTTCTCTCCAAATGCTATCGGGAACAATCTTATTTGTGAATTCTAAACTGTCTTTTTGTTGCATGGTTGATTGCTGGGCATAACAAGCAGGTAGCATCATCAAAAATGAGATAATATAGAATGTTCTTTTTATCGTGCCTGTCATATAAAATTATTGTTTACCAAAGTACAACAAAATTGGTGCCTTAAGGATATTCAAGTTTTAAAATAGACTTAAAATAATTGTCTTGATTCAGTACATAAAAAAAGCAGACCGGTAAGATCTGCTTTTTTAATAATGATTGAGATTAATCTAGCTCTTCATGATTTCCTGAAGTCTTTGCTGAAGTTCAGCATCAGACCTTAGGGCCATTGCAAGTTGCTGATATCTTTCCATGCTAAGGTCACTATCGGTGATCACTGCCTGCATTTTTTTCTGAAATTCAGGTTGCATTTCTCCAAGTTCAGTAACTACAGCTTTATATTTTTTATCCTCTTCTGGAGTAGTTTCCACTTCTTTCTTAGGATCCATTTTCGCCTGGTGGATCTCATTGAAACGTTGCAGTTCAAAATCTTCTTCTTGGACCACAGCCATCATTTCTTTTTGAGCTTCCTGGTTCATCGCTCTCATCTTCTGAAATACTTCAGCAAATTGAGTTAATTCTGCATCGCTAACTTCTATTTGTTCCTGTTGTTGAGGCATTGTGGTAGATTGAGCCGATACTGAGGCTGTTCCTACTGCAACTACAAATAACAGACTACTAAAAAACTTTTTCATTTTCTTGATTTTATAATTTATCCAGATAGTGCGAAAACTATGCCTACATACCAGATTATCTTTAGCTTTAAGATTATAGCCTTGAGTCTTAAGGAAGGTTTAACATGTACGTACTGTATAATGTTAATATTTAATGCTGATATAACAAACCCATTGCATTCCTCTTGTAAAGCTGTCATGATATACTATCGCAGTTTTTTCAAAAGAGGTTTTTTCTAAATACGCTTAATCGATTTTTCGTAAGTTGCGATCCATTCAGAAACACTGATTTTAGAGGAAAGTTCGCCTATGAGATCATATGGGATATTTTCTAAATTATTTAATCTGATACAGCTTTTCCCCATATCTGGTTTTTTCCCGGTTCTGTTCTTAAATTCCCCAACAAACCATTCTTGTATATTTTTATCTGAATATATTCCCATATGATATACCGCGATATAATTTTTCTGAGAAGCCAGGTTGATAAAGGGTAGAGGTAAGGAGGGATCACAGTGATAGCCACTAGGATAGATATTATGTGGTATTACAAAGCCGATCATTCCATAATTAATGGTTTCTTCAAAACCTTGAGGAAGATTTTCCTTGATGGCCTGGCGTAACTTTGTCATAGCCGTAATTCGTTCCTGTGGAACTTTTTTCATATAATCATCTGGAGAGTTTGCTTCAATTTTCATAAGATTCCATGTAGTATTCTAAATTAAGGATTCGTCGGAATATCTCATAATGATGATGCCAGGTTCTGATATTTCATTTTGTTATCTTTAAAAGAAAAACCAATGTGTTACCAGAAATCACTGAATCAATCTGAAGATAATCTTACCAGGTATATGGATAAGCCTCCGGTTGAAAGCGGAATTCTCATCCCTTATTTTCTGAACGATGGGTTTACACATCAAAATGTATATATCATTCCCATGGATGAATCTGCTCACTGGTATCCTGCCAGTTGGGGATTGGTGCCAACTTATACAAGTGCCGAAGAGTTTTATTCCAATAGAAAATACAATACCCTAAATGCAAGAGATGATAAGGTTTTCGATTCCAGGATGTATTCCACATCTATAAGGGAACAGCGTTGCCTTATCTTTGCTGACGGTTTCTTTGAACCACATCACACCGGAAAGGAAAGTCAGCCATATTTTTGTTACCTGGATGAAAGTGATTCGGTAAAAGATCGATCTATTTTTACCTTCGCCGGAATTTATAATAGGGATGCCAATGGAAAATATTCTGCATCATTGATCACGGTTGACGCTAATCCTATGTTCGAAAAAGTTCATAATAAAGCCAAAAGGATGCCCTTAGTATTGGATAGAAAATTTGAAAAAGATTGGCTTGAAAACGGGCAATCTGAATCAATAATCAAAGATATCATGGCGGAAGGGTTCACCGGAAAATCCTTTAACGCTCATCCAGTATTAAACTATCGCCTTAAAAAGAATTGGGAATTTAAAGATTCAGAAAAAGTTGTTGAGCCCGTAGAACCTATAGATAAACAATTGAGTTTATTGGGATGAAAAAAGTTTTACTTCGAAATTTTAAAAAATAATCCGGCTAATCCTAAAATTGGGCCTATGGACAGGAGACTAAAAATCCACAAAGTGGAATGACTTTCATTTAAATAATTTAGTAATTGAATACTCAGTATAGTGATACTAAAGCCAATGCAGTTAACTATAGTGAGTGCAGTTCCTCTGGACTCTGGTGAGGTGTTCTTTGCCACAAGAGTTGAAAATAGGGGGGAATCTGCAACCACAACAAGCCCCCATAAAATAAGGAATAGAATAAGAAGTATTTCAGAATTAAGATAAAAGATTAAAGGAGAAAGTATACAGCATGATCCTGACAGAAATAACGCTAAAGCAGCTGTTCTTTTAACACCGTAATTTTCAGAAATATATCCACCTGCTATACAAGCCAGGCTTCCCAGGCCGATGATAAAAAATGAAGTAATCGAGATGCTGAAATTTGCTTCAGGATGTAATTGCTTGAAAGTGCCTAATATCACGGGTACAAATGCCCAGAATGCGTATAATTCCCACATATGTCCGAAATATCCAAATGCAGCAGATCTGAATTCCTTCTTTCTGAAAACCTTTAAAAACAATCCGAGTTCCGGTTTTTGCTTTTTTGAGCGATAAGGTCCGTTAGGTACCAGCAGAAAAATTAGTAAACCTCCTATTATCGCTAGAATTGAAGTAAGGTAGATCACCCATCTCCATTCAAGATCAATATTACCTGAAATTTCCTTTAATAAATGAGGAAAAGCAGTTCCCAGTACCAAAGCACCCACCAAATATCCAAGTGACCTGCCAAGTCCTTTGTCAAAATAGTCTGAAGCTATCTTCATTCCAACCGGGTAAATTCCAGCAAGTGAGAATCCGGTTAGAAATCTGAATAGTATTAGGGAGTAGATATCACTTTCTTCTAGCAGAACTCCAAGATTGAAGAGACTGCCCAGTAAAGCACAAAAAAGAAAAACTTTTGAAGGTGAAAATCTATCTGAAATGGTTAAAAAGGCGAAACTCAAAGTTCCCAGGATAAATCCGAATTGAACTGCAGAAGTTAAGTGTCCCAGTGCGTCAGATGCTAATCCAAATTCTCTAAGAAGATCTGGCATTACAGCATTTCCCGCAAACCATAAAGAAGTACAGCAAAATTGAGCAATAACGATTACAGGTAATATTCGGGAAGGTATTCTCAAAAATGTGAATTATGATTCTTACTGAATATTACCTGCATCATTTCCATTAGCTAGCTAATTTAATCTTTTAAAGCTTTTTCAGGCATTGTAACATCTTCATCTCTCAAATACTTATCAAGAAAAGCTAGGATCTGTCTATAGCCTTTTATTTCATTTTCTTTTTTAATAAATCCATGACCTTCATCCGGGAAAACCATGTATTCAACCGGAACATCGTTTGCCATAACAGCCTCCACGATCTCATCAGATTCTACCTGAAGTACCCTTGGGTCATTCGCTCCCTGCAGAACCATTATTGGATTCTTTACATTTTCAGCATGGAAAAGCGGAGATATTTTTCTCAATCTTATAGAATCCTTGGTAGTTGGGTCACCTAATTCTTCGTACAATGCATTTCTGAAAGATTCCCAATATGGAGGAATTGATTTTAGTGTTCTTAGCCAGTTTGTTACTCCAAAGATATTTACTCCAACTTCAAATTCATCCGGCTCAAAGGTCATTGCTGCCATGGTCATATAGCCACCATAACTTCCACCAATAATTCCTATCTGATCTTTATTGATGTATTCTTGAGATTCCAACCATTTCTTTCCATAAATCACATCCTGAAGATCTTTCTCTCCATGATTTTTATCATCCATTTTATAGAAACTGGCTCCATAACCACTACTTCCTCTATTGTTTACAGCTAGAACAGCATATCCGTGGTTTACGAGGTATTGTATTAATGCAGAATAACCTACACGAGATTGACCGCCCGGCCCTCCATGTACCCAAACCAGTGCCGGTTTTTTATCATTTTCAGTAGCATTTAATGGTT
Organism: Christiangramia sediminicola; assembly: GCF_031344135.1. NCBI lineage: Bacteria > Pseudomonadati > Bacteroidota > Flavobacteriia > Flavobacteriales > Flavobacteriaceae > Christiangramia > Christiangramia sediminicola. The sequence continues at coordinate 340,305 of NZ_JAVJIU010000003.1, read as the reverse complement.
TGTAGTAAATTGCCGGAATTTCCAGTCCATCAAATGATTTATATCGCACAACTTCAGCAGATACCAGATCATTCGGGTCTATATCGGGATTCAGGGTATTGGTAAGTTTCTTTAATTCCTTAGATTTGAGGTCATAGACATAAATGTTATTTGGCGTTTTTGAAGTACCAACGGTAAGCCTTAATAATTCCTCACTTTCAGAAAAACTAGCCGAAACTATATTGCCGTCCTTGATCTCTGGCAATTCCATAGGTTCCTGAGTAGCATTTTTCCACATGATAAGTTTATTCGCGCCATCTTCGTTTACCGCTATCACCCTATAAGTGTCGTTTTCGCTCAGGCTGCTGTACATCACATCCCAATTGGTTTCATAAAGAATTTTTGAATCTTTAGTGGCCAGGTCTAGTGACATCAGCCTGCTGAATTCACCGCCATGATTGGTCGTATAATAGAGTTCTTTTTCATCTTTGCTGAAACCAGTAGGGCTATAAGTAAATCCTGGTTTAGAGATCTCTGTCTTTTCACCAGTTTCATTATTTAAAAGGAAAAGTTTGTTTTCGCTGGTAGTTATTGGCTGGGATAGAGCGAGATATTTTCCAGAAGACGAAAGACCACTAACGGAGTAACCTTCTTTATTCTCGTATAACATTTCCGGTTCCCATATGCCAACCCTCATTTTGTAAAGATCGAAGAATTGGGGATCTCTCTTGTTGGAAATAAAGTACATGTATTGTTTGTCGCCACTCCAGCCAGCGAACTCAGCTTTTTCGTTCTCCCCGGGAGTCAAATCTTTTGAACTTCCATCTGGTTTTAATAAATAGATATGATCTATCTCATTTCCGCCTTTATCAGATGAATAAAGGATATCTTTACTATTAGGAACATAATCTACTGCAAAAAAGGATTCATTTTCTGAATTAGTGACCGCAGTTTTGGTTCCATCGGCAATATTGATCTCATAGAGGTTGAATATGCCAGATTCGTCACTGCTTATTAACAGTCTGGTTTCATCTGCAGAAAAATTACCACCTCCAATACGAGTGTTTTCGTAGAATTGTTCAATGCTATATTCCTTGGGTTTCTGTTGATCCTGCGCATAAATTCCAATGGCGAACAGGAAAATAAGTAAATTGATTCTTTTCATTATTTGGTGTGTTAGTTAGAAAATTGACTTTAAGGTTTGAAAGTCAGTTAAATATACAAAAATGTATATCTGCAGGGAAGCTACTGAAATGGAAAATTCTTTTATAGGTGCTCCTGATTGTTATTGGTAAGAACATGCTTTTCTTTACCGGTATGCGCTGTTGAAGCAGGTTCAAAAAGCATTACTTCAACCTCTTCTTCAGCAATTGGTTTATGCTCTACACCTCGCGGTACGATAAAAAATTCATTTTCATTAAGCTCAACAACTTTATCCCGGAATTGTATTTTCAATTTTCCTTTCACAATAAAAAACATTTCATCCTCATTTTCGTGAGAATGCCAGATGAACTCGCCTTTGAGTTTTGCCAGTTTCACCTGTTGTCCATTTAATTCTCCAACAATTCGCGGACTCCAGTGATCTGAGAATTTTTCAAATTTTTCATGGAGGTTTACTTTTTTCATTTTTCCGAACTTTTATGATCATAACTAAGAACACGCTTCAAAATCCAGTCTCCATCCTTGAGAAGCCAGACATGGGTAAATTTTGCAGAACTTGTTTTGTAAAGTTCCTTATTAGGTTCCTTTATAAAAAATTCATGAACGCCTTTTTGAAGAGCCCCATAAAGTTTACCATTATCATAGAGTGGATAGACTTCCAATGTTCCAGGAAGCAGTTTCCTGATTGGTTTGCGATCTATATTACCGCAAATATTGTTTCTAACAGCTTCCAAAAACCCCTCTTTCGTATCGTCCAGACCAGCCTGATCATGATAAAATTCTAGGTCTTCACTTATGAAATCTATGAATTCATCAATTTTACATTGATTAAACCCGAGGTCGAAAAGCAAACTATCCTTCGCTTTCAGTTGTCTAAATAATTCGGAATCTTCACTTTCCTGAGCTGTAACCAAACTAAAGCTCATTAGAAGAACGAAAATTGATATTAGAGTTTTCATGATCAGTTTATTTTTTCAATAACCAAAAGTAAGTTACTAGAAAATTATCGCTCCAGAGCGCTTCATTATGCTCGCCTCCTTCGACATACTTAGCTTTGAAGTTTTCTGAACTTAATCCATTTTTCTTAAGAACTTCGATCATTTCTCGAAGATCTGGAACCATTTCTTCAGATTCCTTGGTTCCCACAAGAAAATAGAACTTCGTTTCAGGATTTAATTTTTCATTTTTTGGTAGTTTATAAATATCCCGGTTAAACCAGAAGGAAGGGGAGTAGGAGCCAATCATCCCAAAAGTTTCCGGATATTTAAATGCTGCGTAGAAAGAAACCAGCCCGCCTAATGATGAACCAAAGATCCCGGTATTTGAGTAATCTGGCAAACTTCTATAGTTACTGTCTATATATGGCTTTAAATTCTGAACAATAAATTCTAGATAATCATCAGCTTTGCCACCGCCATATTTTTCATGCGGAAAGGGGGTAAGTTCATCTATTCTTTTAGCTCCTCCATGTTCAATTCCCACGATTATTGCCTCAGGTTTCCCGATGCTATCCAGGCTTTCGTCTACTTTCCATTCACCTACGTAAGATGTTTCCCTGTCAAATAGGTTTTGTGCATCGTGCATATAGATAACCGGATATTTATTTTCAGAAGTTTTGTAAGACTCTGGTAGATAGACCCAGATCTTTTTTATAGTATCCAGTTGAGGTGCTTCCAGTTCAAAAGTTGTCACATTCGGTGAAGCAGTACTTTGCGAAAATGAATTGATCGAAAAGGCTAAAAAAAGGAATAGGCAGAAAGAAGTTAACTTCATTTGTGTTTTATAATATTAGACTATCAAAAATAGAATAATAATACAAAAGTCAGTTGATCATTTCTTAGCTTCTCCGGCACATTCAAAACAAGGTATAATATTTTCATCAATTTCAGCATTATCAGATCCTTTTAAGGCTTCGGTCAATCTGCCTTTCTCCTGTACGATCTGGTGGAAGGACCTGGCATATTCCTTTAAATGATCTCTCCTACTTTTGATTTTTAAACTGATATCTTCTTTATCTAATTCTGATATCGCTTTTGGCCAGACCTTAAAGGCGTCATCAATTTTGCTGTCGGTCAAAGCTTTCTGTAGGTATTCAGCTTGTTCCTCATAAGTGTTTTGCGGAGTGTCGATTAAAAAATATCGATCAAAAGGATAAACCAAACCGGGCATATAATCAATTTTGGCTTCAAATGGTCTTACCAGCGGTTCCACATTCTTATTAGTAATGATGGAAGGAATTACACCGCTTAGATTAAAAAAGGCGTTGTCACGATCTCCAGCCAGGGGAATTGCCTTTATCTCATCTTCGTTTTCCTGCAAGATCCAGCCCCATTGCTCGGCATGTCTATCCCAATCTCCAATTAAAAGATCAAATAATCGAACCCTGATTAGTGCTGCGCGATCTATACTAACCATTTCTCCTTTTTCCTGTTTTAATTCCTGCAAATCTTTGGTTTCAATGATCTCTGCTACATTTTCGAAAGAGGTCCAGTTCTTTTCGCTTTCGGTCTCATATTCCAGCAAATAAAGTCGATTCCCGTATTTTTCATTGTATTTTGAAAGTGATTTCTGCTTAGGTATAAAAAGCATTTGAGGATGTGTGTGCATCACCTCGGCAATTTCAGATAATTCTGCAGCAAGTATAGCTCCATAAGGGTGCTGCGCTGAAATTCCGTCAACTATGATATTTTCCAGGCCTAAAGTTTCGGCCATTTCCGGAACTAACTTTTTAGGATCTTTGGTTACACTTCTTAAAGTGAATAGAATACCTTCAGGATTCATCAGTTTTAGGGAATGTGTCTGCTTTCCACCGCCTTCTTTTATAACTTTCAGTCCGCCTTTCAACGTATCCAGAAAGGCGATTGGAACCTCCACTGGAGTAGCCCAGGTTTTTCTGTAGTTTTCACCTTGCATCAAGGTTTTTAGCATGTCTCCCTGGTAAAGAGTACTGGGAGCTATTTTTATAGAATCATGCTTACTGAAATCTATTTTTTCGAGGTCTTCGAATTCCTCTATATGGCAGGTTTGAAAATCTTTATCGGTACTGGATACAGACCAGTATATTAGGCCGATAAAGGCAATTAAAAGTATCGCAATAAGAGCAATTACCTTTTTCATTCAGGATCTGTTTTTATAATTCTTTCGGAATCTAAATCTATGATTTTACTCAACATCTGAAGTTTTTGAAAAGTTATATTATTCAAAAAAAACTAAACTCTATTTTCCAGTTGGAAATATCATTAATCCAACTGTAATTCACTGTTCTTATTTCTTAGATCGGGCCCGTCTAGAAGAATAGATTTCAGGTTCAGTAAATAAAAGGTCCATCCGGTTTTACAGCCAACATGAAAATTATACCTGGATTCTTCATCTGTTGGTATATTTTCCTGCTTTAATTCTAGAATTGTTTCATCAAGTTTTTCCTTTATTTTCAATCTAACTACGCCGGCTTTTCCGAAAATAAATCGAAGAAATTCATCATTTTCAGGTCGCAATATCTTACCATTTTCAATAATGTCTTCTGGCTAGCCATACCATTGCCATTTACAGGTGTCTCCAATTCGGATTTTCTCATTATTCTTTCTTTTTTTTTCCCTCTTCAGAAGTAAATTCAGATTTCTTCAATAACCACTTTTCAAGTTCCTGCTGGCTGCTCCATGCTTTTTTAATTTCGGCTTCAGTTTGCTTTAAGGGAATACTTACGCTGAATCTGCTCCAATCTATTTTTATCTCCTCTTCCATAACATTCAATTTAGGTTCATACTGAAGGATATCGGTTAGTTTTATAAATTTAATGAAAAATTGAAAATTTATGGATTACAAAGTACCTTCTCAGACTCGAATAGGTCATGTTCATTTAAAAGTGTCAGGTATCGATAAGGCACTTAAATTCTATAGAGATATTCTGGGTTTTGAGGTAACAGAAAGACTGGGAGATCAGGCAGTTTTTCTTTCAGCAGGTGGTTACCATCATCATATTGGGCTTAATACATGGAATAGCCTGAATGCTCCAAAAGCTTCAAGATCTGGAGTTGGTTTATTTCACGCAGCCATTCTTTACGAGAATCGAAAAGAACTAGCTGATATTACCAGGAGATTATTAGAAAAAAATTATCCTCTTACGGGAGCGGCAGACCATGGAGTTTCTGAAGCAATCTATCTTGATGATCCCGATGGAAATGGAATAGAACTTTACTGGGATAAACCAAGAGAAAATTGGCCTCTAAAGGAAGACGGTAGCATCAGGATGTATACTCGAAATCTGGATCTGGAAAGTCTTCTGCAGTCATAAATTAAAAACCTGAAAACGAAAGTCTAAAATGCGGAACATCTATTTTTATATATAACCGTTAGTTATTACTGAAGCTTTTCCCTATAATTGCAAGCCAATATATTTCCTATGAAAAGTTTTATCGCCTTATTTGCAATCTTATTATTCAGTCTAATCTCAAATGCTCAGGAAGAATCTGAGACGTTTTTAATTGAAAAGGATACCTGGAGTCTTGGTGGATTCTTATCTATTGGCGGGAGTAATAGAGAAGATACAGATATGACTCCTTACAATGATTTGGATAGTTTTTCCTTTAGCATACGGCCAGAGACTGGCTATTTTGTTTCAGATAATTTAGCTCTAGGACTTTCTTTAGGATATTCTTATGGAAGAACAAAATACAATGGAAGTGAGTTAAGGGATAAGTCTATCAGGCACAATATTATGGTTTCGCCATACGCTCGAAAGTTTTTTGCCATAAGCCCTAAAATTGCATTTACTTTGATGGGTTCGCTGGAATATAGTTACGACCGATTTGAAAATATAGGTGATAGTGATTTAGACTACACTGAGACCAATATTTATGGCGTTAATTTGAGGCCGGGATTCTCTTACCTGCTAAGTGATAAATTCACTATCGATGCCAATATTGGTAATATTTACTACTCCTATTTAGACAGGCTTAATGATGGAAGAGAGGATATGTCCAGTTCTAATTACGGCTTGAACCTAAGCAGCAATATTTATCTGGGGATTAGATATTACATTAATTGAGTTTCCTTAGTATATAACTTTTTTCTTAACCAGAATGATATCCTAACCAGTAATATAAGTGCAGGAACTTCAACCAAAGGACCAATGACTCCTGCAAATGCCTGTCCGCTATTTAACCCGAAAACAGCAATTGCAACAGCGATAGCCAGTTCAAAATTATTACCTGCGGCTGTAAATGAAATCGATGCATTCTTATCATAAGAAGTTCCCATCGCCTTACTAACAAAGAAGCTAATAAGGAACATCAGGCTGAAATAGATCAACAATGGAATGGCAATTCTCACTACATCCATTGGAATTTCAACGATCAACTCGCCCTTCAACGAAAACATCAATACGATGGTAAATAATAATGCGATGAGGGTCATGGGAGAAACTGCCGGAATAAATTTGTTTTCATACCATTCCTGACCTTTAAACTTTACAAGAATTACCCTGCTTAAAATTCCCAGCAGGAACGGTATTCCCAAATAGATCAAAACGCTTTCTGCAATTGTTGCAATAGAAATATCAACTATAGCTCCCTCGAAGCCGAAAAAGGGTGGGAGGTAAGTAATAAATAACCAGGCATAGAAACTGTAGGCGAAAACCTGAAAAATACTATTCAGGGCCACTAAGCCAGCACCATATTCGCTGCTTCCTTCCGCAAGATCGTTCCAGACCAGTACCATAGCGATACATCTCGCTAGACCAATAAGAATAAGGCCAACCATATATTCCGGGTGATCCTGTAAAAAAATCACTGCCAGAAAGAACATAAGTAATGGTCCAACGAGCCAGTTCATGATTAACGAAATACTTAGAATTCGAACGTTCTTAAATACCTTCGGCAATAGCCTGTATTTTACTTTAGCTAGTGGCGGATACATCATCAAAATAAGACCAATGGCGATTGGAATATTGGTAGAACCGCTGCTATATGAATTAATACTTTCCGGAATACCGGGAATTAAATAGCCCAAAGTGACTCCAATTCCCATCGCCAGGAAAATCCATATAGTGAGATTTTTATCCAGGAAGTTTAATTTCTTCGCCATCTTATTTTATATTTTCAAAAACGTAGATCATTTCAGACGCGATCTGGTCACTTCTTTCATCATATTTTTTTTCTTCTTCCGGAGTTCCATCAAATTCCTTCGGATCTTTATAATCTAATGCGATTCGCGCATCAGAACCTGAAATGAATGGGCAATTCTCATCTGCATGGGAACATGTCATCACAGCAGCAAAATTTTCAGAAGGGTTTTCTTCGGAATCATAAATTTTAGAATAGCATTTTATTGATTCCATCTCATTAGAAAACTGAACATAATAATGTGGATTTTCGCCCGATTTCTCATCGATCTTAAATCCTGCCCTTCGCAGAGCATTAATGGCATTCTTGAAAAAAGCAGTAGCTTCAGTTCCACCAGAATAACAGGCTGTTTCTATACCGTAATTGGCCGAAATTGCTTTAGCCCAAATTTGTCCTAACTGACTTCTCCTGGAATTATGAGTACAAATGAAATTTAGCTTTATTGGTTCATTTGCATCTTTTTTCAGTTGAATAAAATCGATTAGCGGTTGAAGCCCATCTTTTCGTTCTTGCGGGATCTTCAGTTTTTTTACTGAATTTATTTTCTGAACTATTTCCGGGTATAATTTCATCTTAGGTTAGTCTGGTTATTAGCAGCATCCTGAATTTGGTGCACAAGCAGAATTCTGTAATTCTGACAATTTCATTTTAGGTTTCTGTGCTGGAATTCCACAATTCTCTTTTGCCATGCAAGCCGTTTTAGTATTTACCAATAGAAAATTTCTTCCATCAAAATCAAGCTCAAATTTATTGATGCTTTCGCCCTGGTATTCCACTTCAATTTCAACATCCGGAAGTTCAAGCTTGTTTTTAGCCAGTTCTATAATCTTCACCAATTTCTCAGGATGTAATCGATGATTATAATCATTCTCTTCCCATAGTTGAAAAGAGATCTTTTGCTCATCTCTTAAAGTGCCACCACAATCAATAAAATGCTTGTTTATTTTTCCAACTTCGGTCACATGAAAATGTTCCGGTACCAACTCTCCGTTTGGAAGTTTGAAAGCGATTTCGCTCAATCCGCCTAGGTGATTAGTAAATTCTGATAGTTTCATAATTAATGTCTTTTTATCGTATTATTACGATAGTTAATCATAAATTTTTTTAGCAACACTCGCCCGGTCCACAGTTTTGGATCTTATCAAACATGCCATTAAAAAGCTTTTGTATAGAACTCCATTTCTCAGGATTTATACAGTAGCTCATAGAAACACCTTCAATGCTTCCCTGAATAAGTCCAACATTCTTCAGCTCTCTTAAATGCTGACTAATTGTTGCCTGGGCCAGACCTAATTCATTCACCAGGTCGCCATTGATGCATTTATTCGATTCAAGTAGATACTGAAGAATAGCTATACGAGCAGGATGTGCCAACGATTTGGCAAGAACGGCCAGCTCATTTTGTTCTTTGGTAAAGAGATCTGTTTTAGTTAAACCCATAATTAATACTATATTGCAATATTACGATGAATAGTGTTTTTAGCAAAATTTTCAGTATGAAATTTATATTAGTACACGTGAACTATTCGCAGCAGCCTGATTGATCTTTTCGACAATATGTATATCTTTCATTCCTTCCTCACCCGGAACTAATAGCGGTTTATCATTAAGAATAGCCAGGGAATCATCATCCATCTGTACAGCTTGTTGATTTTTATCCATGGGACTAAGAATTTTCCCGTCACTGGTTTTTCCCCGCACTCCGGAGTATGATTGCATAGGTCTTAAATAATACCAGCCATTTTCTGCTGTGACCTCCAGGTTGTTCAGACTTTCCCCGAAACTGGTCTTGCCATCTACTATGATCCCCCCGGGAAATTCCATTTTGAAGCTGGTAGTTTCATCTACTTCAGTAAATATTTCTGGTCTATTAGTAGATTGAGTAGCAGTTACGGCCAATGGTTCCAAACCTGTAGAGTACCTCGCAGCGTTAATGGAATAAACTCCCATATCGTAGATGGCCCCGCCGCCCATCTCTTTTTTAAGCTTCCATGGATTGATGGTGCCTCCATTATAGCCGGCTTCAGAAATTACATTTTTTATTTCGCCATAAGGTTTTGTTTCAGCCCATTTCATGATGGTTTGGGTATTCTTTTCGTGTTGCATTCTATAACCTATGGAAAGTTTAACCTTATTCTTTTTACATGCGTCGATGATCTGCTGACATTCTTCGGCAGTTCTGGCCATTGGTTTTTCACACCAAACGTGTTTGCCCGTGTTGGCTGCCTTGATCGCATATTCGGCATGGAGGCCGGTAGGTAAAACGATATAGATCACATCAATATCATCATTATTGGCGATATCAACCATGTTTTCATAATTGTAAACATTAGAATCTTTGATGCCATATTTCTGTTGCCATACCGGTATTTTCTCCGGGCTACCTGTGACAATTCCTCGAAGTTCACAATATTCGGTTTGCTGAAGTGCAGGTGCAAGTAGATCTGTACTATAGTATCCTAAGCCTACCAGGGCAACTCCCAGTTTTCTATTTCCATCTGAAAAAGCGCAGGAAGGAAACGGCAGGAAACTGGCACCAAGTAGTAAACCAGATTTAATGATAAATTCTCTTCTATTATCCATGAATTTTTTTTCTTTAAATTAATAAAAATGAAGAAATATGGCTTAGTTCAATAGTTCATAATATTACCAAATAGTATCTCTAAACTATATGGCTAAAAAGTATTTCTTCAAAAGTGGGAGGAATTTTATCCTCAATTTAAAATATAGGGTCTATAGAATGAGATAAATGGTACTGTTACCGCTGATAATCAAATCACTACTTCTAAGCTTAAGTTAAATTTTCTGAAAATATTAAGGTAATCTTTTTCTCACCCCTCTTAAAAAGGGTTAATTATCATAAAGTCAACAAAGCATTAACGCTTTATTAGCAGCAGTGACGCGGTTTGCTGGTTAATTTCACATCAACAAATCAAACTACTATTACAATGAAAAGCTTTAATGCATTAAGAAAACTTTCTTTACTATTTGTCAGTAGTATGCTTTTTTATGCCTGTAATTCTAATACGCAGGTAGTAGAGCCTTCAGCATCTCAACCGGAAGAGATCAGTATGAGGAACCCGGTGATTAAGAAGGATCCTAAGATTTTTAGAAAAGATATCAGTTATACTATTGACTCCCTTAAAACCAGACAACAGATAGACAGTTTGGTTAATACTTACTCTGAAGTCGAATTAAAAAATATTCTGGCTTTAAATAGAATCGAAAAGAGCAGACTTAGACCTGATAGACCAATTGTAATACCAGATTGTCCTTCAGATGAACTTAATACGTATAGCCCATTTCCTGAAAGTGTCAATTTTTTACAATGTATTCCTAAAACCGTGCTTATCTCTCAGAGAGTTCAGGCATTTGGTTTATATGAAAATGGAGAACTAGTAAAATGGGGGCCTGTAAGTACTGGAAAGAATTCTACCAGAACTCCAAATGGATTGAACTACGGAAACTATAAAGCAAAGAGAAAGATCAGTACTGTAGATGAATCATGGATATTGCCCTATTATTTCAATTTCATGAATTTTGAAGGAGTAGGAGTGCACCAGTATGCATTGCCAGGTTATCCTGCGAGCCATGGATGTGTAAGATTGTACATGGACGATGCCAAGTATATTTTTGACTGGGCAGATATGTGGGACGTGGAAGGATCAAAAATTGCCAGAAACGGAACTCCCTTTATGGTATTCGGAGAATATGATTATTCATCTGATAAGCCATGGATGAATCTTACTCAAAGCATGAAGGCCAATGACCTTACGCAAGAAGAGATCAATACACTTGAAGGATATATTCAGAAATATCAATCAGACCCAAAGAATTTTCACAATATAGCTTCGAAAAATGCTGAAGCAGAATTAGCCAAAGCTTAATTAAATTAGATTTTAATTACATTAGCCGGTAAACATTATTATCCAAGCAGATCTTAATGTTTACCGGCTTTTTTTATATGTTAATGTTTTCTGGTTTATGTATATTTATTTCAGCCTTTTTTGGATACATACCTGTTTACCAGATAATAACTAATTTATGAAAAACTACAATCCTGCTCCGGTTTTATTTTTCGGAATTATAGTAATGCTGCTCTTCTCCTGTCAAATGCAGCCTGAGATTGAAACGGATTTTCAAAATAATGTATCATCGGCTGAACGAAAGCCTGTAATAAAAAAGGAAGCTAAAAACTATAGAACTCAGGTAAACTATGAACTGGACACGATGCAATCAATCCAAGAAGTAGATAGTTTATTTGCACTGCTTAATGAAGATCAAACCAAGGTTTTGCTTGATCTTAACCGTATAGAAAAAAATAGAATTAAGCCTAAAATGGCTATAATTATTCCTGATTGCATTTCGCATGAACTGGTTGAATATTCACCTATGCCTCAGAATATTCATCAATTGAAATGTTTGCCAAAAAGTATGATTATTAATCAGCGTACACAGGCATTTGGATTGTACGAAAATGGAGATCTCAAAAAATGGGGACCAATTTCCTCCGGGAAAAAATCTACCCCAACTCCCAACGGATTGTATTACAGTAATTATAAATCTAAAATGAAGACCAGTTCGGTGAATCATGCCTGGAAATTACCTTACTATTTCAATATTATGAATAATGAAGGTATAGGAATGCATCAGTACGAAATGCCTGGGCATCCTGCTAGCCATGGTTGCGTAAGGCTTAAAATGGAAGACGCTCAATTTATTTATGACTGGGCCCAAACCTGGACACTTGAAAATAATCAGGTGGCAAGGCATGGAACTCCAATAATGCTTATTGGGGAATACGATTATCAATCTGAAATTCCATGGCATCTATTAAAAGAAAATATGAAGGCTGATGATCTAACAAAAGATGAATTTATAACTCTTGAAAAGTATATGTTGGCTTATCAGGAAGATCCTTTAAACGATAAAAACCTGAAAGAAAATAATCTAATTGATCAATAAGATATGAGACTAAAAAAACACCTAATTTGTTTTATCCTAATTATATGTAGTTCTGCAATATATGCTCAAACTACTAATATTATGATCAGAGCTAAAGCTAAGGACGCCAAATTTATAGGTACTTCTATTGGCGGTGCCAAGATCCTGGTTAAAGATGCGGTTACCGGAAATATACTCGCAGAAGGTATGACTGCTGGAAGTACAGGGAATACAGATAAGATCATGAAGCAGGACTGGAAGAGATCAGAAGATCTTTCAGAAGATGACACTGCTGGTTTTAATGCCAGTTTGGATATTGATAAGCCTACTTTTGTCACCATTGAAGCCTATGCACCGGTAAATAAAAAACAGGCTGAGGTAATGAGCAGCACCCAGCTTTGGGTTATTCCAGGTAAAGATATTACGAGAGATGGAGTAGTTCTGGAAGTGCCAGGATTTGTTGTGGATATTCTTAGTCCCCAAACGCATGAACGAATTAATTCTACAGATAAGATCGAATTAAAAGCCAATGTCGTTATGATGTGTGGCTGTCCTATTACTAAGGATGGTATCTGGGATGCCAATCAATATGAAGTGAAAGCTATAGTTACAAACTCAGATGGTGACTCCAAAGAAGTTGTTCTGGATCAAAAGGATAAGCCAAGTACCTTCCAGGCAGATCTGAATTTGGAAAAAGGCCTATATGAGGTAATGATCTATGCTTATGATCCTGTATCCGGGAATACAGGCCTTGATAAAACCAATTTTATTGTGAATTAAGCTTTCAGTAAACCCAAAGATTCTATAGTTCTTAGAACTCCATTATTGTTGTTGTCGTGGCTTGTTACATAGTTACTGGCCTGAATAATTTCTGGATGCGCATTCTTCATAGCATAACTATGTTTCGCTATTTTCATCATCTCCAGATCATTCAGATAATCACCAAAAACCAGAGTTTCTTCGGGGGTAATATTTAATTCCCTTTGAATATCGGCAATCGCATTTCCCTTGTTAGCATCTAAAGCTGTGATGTCTATAAAAACTTTCGCGGCGATAGCAACCTTGTAGCGATCTGTATAATTCACAAAATGAGGAAAAGTGTTTTCCTCCACACCATTAAAATTACAAAGAGTGACTTTGAGATAGGTGTCATCTACCTCAGTAAGATCATCTACCACTTTTAAACGTTCGTAAAATTTCGAGATCTCGTTTCTAAATTCCTCATCATGTGTCTCTATGTATGCCGATTCTTTACCACATAAAACGAGGTGTGTATTGTCTAATTTTCGGCCGAGTTTTATAAAATCTCTTGCGGCATCCTTTTGAATAGGATTAACATATAATTCTTTACCCTTATGGGATACATAAGTTCCGTTTTCAGCAAAGAACATCGTACGGTCTTTAATCTTTTCAAATCTTGACTCTAGATTGTAAAATTGACGTCCACTGGCAATAGAAAATAAGATCCCGTTTTTGGTAAGTTGTTCTTCCACTTTCCAGAAATCTGGATGTAACTCGTGATTATCATTCAGCAAAGTTCCATCAACATCGGTTACAATAAGTTTGATCATAGGTAAAATTTGAATTTTCAAAAGTAATAGATAAGCATGTGAATTGTTTTAATTCAATATTAATTATCATGCTTCGGTTATAAGTAAAATTTATATATCAAATTTTAAGCGTTTGATTTACAGTTAAAGCTTAATTTTTATTTAAAATAAATCTAAATAAGCTTTTGATTCTCATTTTCAGTATATAGCTTTGCGACTCTATTTATAATAAGTCTGAATAAAATTAAAGTGATGAATAAAAAATTACTACTCATACTAATGCTAATCACCAGTGCTGGATTCGCCCAGAATTCAGGCGGATTGCAAGGATTAGTAACTACTGAAAAGGGACAGGGAATTTCAGAAGCAAATGTAGATATTCAGGGAACAGGCATTGGAACTGAAACATCTGAGGATGGTTCTTTCCAGATCGAAAATGTGCCTGTTGGAAATTATCTTCTTAGAATATCATACGTTGGTTATAGGCCTAGCCAGATCGCAATTTCAATTAATCCTGGAAAAGTAACTCAGCTCCCAAATATCATTTTAAGAACCTCTCAGGAAGAACTTGGGGAGGTCGTGATCAATGGAAACGGAAATGCCAACAAGTTTAATCGTGAAAAAAGCCTTTACGTCTCTAAGCTACCATTAAAGAATATTGAAAATCCTCAAGTATACGATAATATCACCGCTGAGCTTTTATCTGAACAGGTAGTGACAAATTTTGATGATGCTTTAAAAAACAGTTCAGGGATTACAAAATTATGGGAATCTACCGGTAGAGGAGGTGATGGTGCAGGTTATTACTCTTTAAGAGGTTTTCCGGTTCAACCAACTTTAGTTAACGGGTTGCCCGCTATTACGAATGGAAGTCCGGATCCTGCAAATATTGAAAATATTGAAGTGATCAAAGGTCCCTCTGGAACTTTATATGGAAGTAGTCTTATTTCTTATGGAGGTTTAATAAACATTACTACCAAACGACCATACGATTACTTTGGAGGAAATCTAAGTTATACACTTGGAAGCTTCGGTTTGAATCGTATTACTGCAGATATTAATACACCTTTAGATGAAGATGGAGATGTTGCTATAAGAGTGAATACTGCTTACCAGACCGTAAATTCCTTTCAGGACGCCGGTTTTTCTAAATCTCTATTTGTTGCACCATCCTTGAAGTATACGGTAAATGACAGGTTGGACTTCCTTGTTAATACAGAATTTTATGATGGGGAAACCACGAATCCAACCATGCTTTTTGTAGATAGGGGTGCTCCGCTTACAGTTACGAATATTGAAGAACTGGGTTATGATACTAACAGGTCTTACACAAGTAATGATCTTACCCTGGAAAACCCTACTTTCAGTCTCCAGGGGCAGATGAATTACCAGCTTTCTGATAAGTGGACTTCTCAAACAGTAGTTTCGCGAGGTAATACAAAATCAAAAGGTTATTATTCTTATCTCTATGAATCTACTCGTTTCTATGAGAACCTGGACCAGGGGGTGGTATTCTCTAGATTTATGAATAATCAGAATTCAACTACTCTTACAACAGATCTACAGCAGAATTTCATTGGTGATTTTGAACTCTTCGGAATGCGGAATAGAGTTGTAACCGGTCTGGATTATTTTCAAAGAGAAACTATAGACAATGGCACAGGATATATAGGCAATGGGAGTGTTTATATTGGAAATGCGAGTCTGCAGAATGTTAATGAGAGCGTTTTTGGTATAACAGACGAAGCAAATTATATCATCAATTCTGACAGCGGAATTCTTTCTACAGCGGCGGTAGATGCACTGCTCGAGAATACCAATAGAAATAATAATACCACCAAGGAGGATATTTACAGTGCTTATGTATCTAATGTTTTAAACATAACTCCGGCATTATCTGCCATGGCGAGCTTACGTATAGATCAGTTTGAAAATGATAGTAATAGCCAGACAGCTCTTTCCCCAAAATTCGGTGTGGTATACCAGCCGGTGATTGATAAGGTTTCCATATTTGCCAATTATATGGATGGTTTTAGTAATGTGGCTCCTTCAGAAGCCATCAATCAGGAAACAGGAGAAACAAGGCGGATCACTTTTGATCCTGAACACGCTTCGCAATTTGAATTTGGTACAAAACTGAATTTTTTCAATGATAAGTTATTTGCTACCCTGAGCTATTATGATATCCAGGTGGAGAATATTGTTCTCGGAAGCGGATTTGAAGTGACCCAGGACGGAACACAATATAGCCGCGGATTTGAAGCCAGGCTTACCGCAAGTCCGGTAAATGGATTAAATATCGTGGCCGGATTTAGTCATAACGATAGCGAAGTGACCGAAGCCGCCGAAAACGATGATTTCCTGGGAAGAAGACCTGAATCTGCAGGACCGGAAAACCTGGCGAACCTTTGGGCAAGCTATAGATTTTCTGAAGGTATTGCTAACGGTTTCGGATTTGGTTTCGGTGGAAATTATGCTAGTGAGAATATAATTTTCAACAGAAATCTCGCGGGAATATTTACGCTGCCTTCATATACTATTTTGAATGCTGCGGTTTTTTATGATGTAGATAAATTTTCCATTAATCTTAAACTGAATAATCTAACGAACGAAGATTATTTCAACGGTTGGTCTACGATCAATCCTCAGGCACCTAGAAATTTTGCTGCTGCCCTTACTTATAAATTTTAGAATGGAATTAGCCAGAGACCGTCTAAAGGCGGTCTCTATTTTTTAGAATTATGAAGAAAAATAAGAATAAAAAATTATTGAAGAAATGGGCGGGTAGGTTGCATCTCTGGTTAGGTTTGCTCACGGGTCTGATTGTTTTGATTGTAGCTTTAACCGGTTGCATTTACGTTTTTCACGATGAGATCAAAGATGCTTTGTATGACTACCGGTTTGTTGAAGAACAAAAGGTAGATTACCTTCCTCCATCTGAGATCAAAAATATAGTTCAGGAGAATTATCCCGGAACCACAGATGATTTTGTACTCTATGTTGGGAAAGATCGGCCAGTGGCAGTCTACGGAGTTCATGAAGAAACACTCTATTACTACTACCTAAATCCATATACAGGCGAATTTTTATATGCGCAGGACTTTACCAAAGATTTCTTCGAAATAGTGAAAGCCTTGCATATGTACCTTTTATTGCCACAGGATATTGGCAGACAGGTAGTAGGAGTTTCTACGATCATTTTTATACTCATGTTGATCACAGGTATTATTCTTTGGTGGCCTAAAAAGTTGAAAAACCTGAAAAAAAGTCTGAAGATCAAATGGAATGCGAGATGGAGAAGGCTTAATTATGACCTTCATAATATCAGCGGATTCTATCTTCATATTCTCGCACTCATCGTGGCCATAACAGGACTATATTTTTCTTATGACTGGGTTAAAAGCGGAATTTACTTCGTGGGAAATCTGGGTGAAGATGTGCAAACCGATCATCATATAGAAGATATTGAGCAAAAAGAACGAATTCCTGAAGAACCTATTGATATTGCTTTTTTTGAAACCATAAAATTAGCTCCGGAAAATGAAATGTATTTTGTCTGGACTGAAGGTGATGATCATCCTGTGGTTACCGGTGCGTATCCAGAGTCACTGGATTATGACCATCAGGCTAATTACTATTTTCATCCGCAAACTGCTGAATTGCTTCAGGAGCAGACATATGCTTCAAAAAGTACTGGTATGAAATTACAGGAGATGAGTTATGGGATTCATACCGGCCAGTATTTCGGATTGACAGGTAAGATCATAGCGTTCATACTTAGTTTATTTGTCGCTTCTTTACCTATTTCTGGTTTCGTGATCTGGTGGGGAAGAAAAAACCGGATGAAGCATCTCACCCGGTAATTGATATTCTAAAAAAGTATGGCATCTACAACTCCGCCTACAATGGCGATTAAAATTGCTAACCAAAGAGATGGCCAGAATCCTTCAGTTTTAAAATCTGAAGTTAGCTTATCTGCGATTTCAATAACGATCGCGTAGGCGATAACCCTTGTAATAAAGCCAAGACCGAGAAAGTAGAAGATTCCTAAAGTTGCAATATTCAGTATTGCGGTTAGTAGCCAGCTAAGTAAAAAGCTAAGTACACCAATGATCAACGCAACTATAATCGCAGATTTAAAACCTTCTAAATGTACTTTGCTTATAAATTTTGCTGCAACTAGAAGAACTACAGCATCAATGAGAATATGAATTAACCATTGAATCATATTTTTTGGGTTTTAGAAGTTAGTACTCTAATATACCAAAAAATGAAAACTGAAAGAATTTAGTGAAATTTACTAATTTAGCCTTGCTTCAAGTGTACGTGGTTCTTTTTTTAGAAGAACTTCCCAGAGAGCCTTCAAATTGGCCAGTTTTTCTCGTTGTTTTAAACGGTATTCCGTTTGGTAAGCACGTTGATCGGCGGCAAAGCCACGGTAGTCTAAGCCAAGGTTTTTTGCAATGAATAAAGCTCTGGGTAAATGAAATTTCTGAGTGACCACGATGGCACTTTCAACTTCAAAAAGTTTACCAGCTCTATACATACTATCATAGGTGTCCAGGCCTGCATGATCTGATATAATAAGACTTTTGTCAATTCCATTTTCTTCCAGGTAGCCAACCATAGCAGCAACTTCGTTATAATCTTCGCTACGATGATCTCCAGTAACCAGGAAGTTATTCACTTTATTTTTTTCAAATAATTTGATGGCAGTATCCACCCGATCTTTTAAAATAGGAGATAGTTTCCCATCGGCATGCACACTTGCGCCAAGAATGATCACAGTTCTGGCAGGAGGCACATTAGACATGTTGTCGTAGATAAGTCCGGCAGTTTGCCTTTGAAAGATAGCTTCAATTCCCAGGATCACGAAAATGATGAGAACCAGACCAATAACACTAGCGAGAATTATTTTTTTTAGCCGCTTCATGAAGGATTGATGAATAATTGTATACCGAAGATAGCCATAATAATTGGATGTATCAGATTAATCTATGCGCTAACGACAGTCTAACCTCATACATTGTGTACATTTGTAAAATATTATTTTAACTGGTTATGAGTAATATAAAAGCTTTGAATTGGCGCTACGCCACCAAAAAATTTAACGATAATAAAATTCTTTCCGAAGAAAAGATCAGGGTTCTTAAACAGGCTTTCAATCTTACGGCAACATCATACGGTCTTCAACCATTGAAGATGCTTATTATTTCGAATAAAGAAACCCAAAAACAACTCAAGGAATTTTCTTTTAATCAGAATCAGGTTGATACCGCTTCACATGTTCTTGTTATATGCATTGAAAATAAAGTTGATGAAGAATTCATCAAGAATTATTTCAAGAGGGTGAAGCATGTTAGAGAAACACCTGAAGAAATCCTGAAACCTTTCCACGATTTCCTGGTAGACGATTTTAAAACTAAAGAAGTTGAAGAAATTGAATCATGGGCAATTAATCAGGCTTATCTAGCGCTCGGAACCTTACTTACAGTTTGCGCAGCTGAAGAAATTGATGCCTGCCCAATGGAAGGTTTTGAACCTGAAAAATATGATGAATTTCTAAAACTTCACGACAGGAATTTACGATCGGTTCTTGTGCTTCCTGTAGGTTATAGAGCAGAAGACGATATGTTCTCTAAGTTCAAAAAAGTACGCAGACCTTTGGATGAGGTTATAATCGAATTTGATTAGTAAGAAACGTATTCTGTAATTTCCAATCCGTAACCAATCATTCCAACTCTCTTGGTTTGTTGAGTATTAGAAAGTAACCTGATCTTATGAATTTCAAGGTCATGTAGGATCTGTGCTCCAATACCAAAATCCTTATTATCCATTTTTACCGGAGGTGCTTTCATAGCCCCGGTTTTCTGACTTTCTTTTAACTCAGACAGCCTGCTTAACAAGTTTGGAGATTGGTTAGCCGGGTTTATAAATACGATGGCTCCACGGCCTTCATCATTGATGGCTTTAAACATTCCATCCAGCTTTTTATCTGGATTGTTCGTAAGTGTCCCAAGGATATCGTTGTTCACAAGAGTTGAATTCACACGAACCATAATCTCTTCGTTTGGTTTCCAAGAGCCTTTAGAAAGGGCAACATGTACTTGTGAATTTGTAGTTTGCTTGTAAGCTCTTAGTCTGAATTTCCCGAATCTTGTTTCCAGTTCGAAATCTTCTTTCTTTTCGATCAATGAGTCATGCTGCATTCTATAAGCAACAAGATCTTCAATTGAAACGACCTTAAGATCAAATTTCTTGGCAACTTCCATCAGCTGTGGAAGTCTGGCCATTGTTCCATCTTCATTCATGATCTCTACAATCACTCCGGCTGGCTGGAAACCGGCAAGCCTGGCAAAATCTATAGCAGCTTCCGTGTGACCTGTACGTCTTAATACTCCACCTTCCTTAGCTTTTAAAGGAAAGATATGTCCGGGTCTGTTAAGGTCCTGAGGTTTCACTTCAGGATCTATAAGTGCTTCTACGGTTTTAGCACGATCTGAGGCTGAAATGCCTGTGGTAACGCCTTTTCCGCGAAGATCTACAGAGATGGTAAAGGCAGTTTCCATAGGATCGGTATTATTACCAACCATCATCTCGAGTTTAAGCTCGTTACACCTGGCTTCGGTAAGAGGCGCGCAAATAAGTCCGCGGCCATGAGTAGCCATGAAGTTGATCATTTCCGGAGTTACTTTTTCAGCAGCTGCTAAAAAATCTCCTTCATTTTCACGATCAATATCATCTACAACAATAATCACCTTTCCGGCACGAATATCATCAATAGCTTCCTGAATATTATCCAGTTTTATTGAGTATTGATTGTTTTCCACCTGAGCCATAACATCTTATTTTATGGCTGCAAAGATATTTATTCTGTTTTACTTTTGTCCTTGAAAAGGCCGGCTTTTTTGAAGAGTTTTTTAATAGGTTCCGTGATGTTATCGAATACAAAAAGTCCCTGATCTGTGGTTGCTCTATAGGTGAGATAAATTCCTAGAGGCAACATGATAAATGTGGAAAGCCAGGTAGCGATAAATGCCGGGACACTACCGTCCTCAGCAGAGTTTTTGGCAAATATCCCGATAAAGTGATAAGTAAGGAATAAAAGGATCGCTACTACAATTGGCAAACCTATTCCACCTTTTCTAATGATGGCTCCTAAAGGTGCTCCTACAAAGAATAATACGATACATGCGATTGATAAAGCATATTTCTCGTGTAAAGCGATTTCAAATTTGTTGACCTGTTGCACACTTCGCTTGAATTCCTGCTTTTTCATACCTAAATGGGCGAGGGAGGAGTTCACACTTCCTAATGCAAGATTGGTGATCTGAGCGCCATCATAAACATTGTAATGAGATAATACTCCTTCTTCGAAGGCTATAAGTGTATCTTTAGGTTTATAGTTTAACCGAATGGTTTGTATTCCGGTACGATTATACATCGATTCCTTGAACTCAGCCATTTTACTATTGTAAGCAACTGAAAAGGAATCTATACTTTCATCAAGTTCAGATATCTTAAGCATTCCGTGAGTGGAACTGTAGCTCTCATCTTCAAGGTTTACATTATTAAAATCTGAAAGGTCTATATTGATCACATACTCATCAAAATAGCTTTTCATGAAAGGCTTGTTCTTTCGCTTTTCGTAATCACTGGGTTTGATTTCGTCGTAATAATTTCCTTCTTTTAGAATAAGTGATAGAACGTCAGACTCTGTACTTCCAACCAGTTCTCCTTCTTTAGCTTTGATCACGGTAGTGTTTCCACCGGTCTGTTTTTTCTGATGAATGATAACATCAGTCAGATACTGGTCATTCTCACCGGTCTTATCTTCCACTTTGATATTAAATGTTCCGATATCATTAAATATGCCTTCAGAAATTGCCATGGCAGGCTTTAACTGTGCGATATTTTTTCGAAGATTAATCGATTTGAATTCAGCTGCGGGAATCACATTATTAGCAAAAAAGAATGCTACAAAGCTTATAAAAACGATGAATACTGTAAGACTTCTCATGGCTCGACCAAGAGAAATTCCAGAAGATTTCATCGCTGCAAACTCATAATTTTCGGCAAAAGAACCGAAAGTCATAATAGAGGTAAGCAGGATAGTGAGCGGTAATACCAATGGAACCAGTTTGGGAGAGAAATAAAGTAAGAACTTTAAGATCACTTCCGCATCCAGGTCTTTACCAGCAAGTTCACCTATGTACAACCAGATAGTCTGGAGAACAAAGATGAACATGAGTATTATAAAGACCGAGAAAAATGTTTTTAAAAAACTGGTTAGTATGTACCGGTCGAGTATTTTCAATTTAGTCTAGTCTATTGATGTAATAATCGCTGTATCTGTCTTCATTAAAAGTAAACAGGTTTTTGGCTAAAGGTTGATCTGTCTTAAAACTTTTCACCGTGATGGTCACCTTAGTGCCATTTTCCTGCGTCTGAATAAGATTATAAATATGTTTGGTCTGACTATCAATTCCTAGAAGAATATTCTTGATCTCAGCATTGCTGTCTTTTGGAGTAAGCTTTACATACTGGATCTCACGTCCTTTTACATTCTGCGTAATATCCATTTGATAGTTGTATCCATCTTCATAAAAACTAAACATTTTAGATGGAGTAATACTATTATTATCTTCTTCTACGTAATTTGAAATGTTGATCTCTTCATCTTCAGGAATGATCGTATAGATTTTTTTTCCATCAAACATCTGTGTAGTACCCATAAGGTTTAAAACATACTTATCACCTGCAATACTAACATCACCTCTTGTTTCCTGACTTACATTTTCAGCTTTATTCTCTAAAGCGTATTTGAATTCTATAAC
Organism: Christiangramia sediminicola; assembly: GCF_031344135.1. Lineage (NCBI taxonomy): Bacteria > Pseudomonadati > Bacteroidota > Flavobacteriia > Flavobacteriales > Flavobacteriaceae > Christiangramia > Christiangramia sediminicola. Next base: position 317,715 of record NZ_JAVJIU010000003.1, on the reverse strand, counting down.
CATATTGTTATAAGCTTTCACTTTAGATGAAACTGAGTTAAGTAATTTTTCTGCCTTTTGAGAGCTCTGTGCCTGAACGTTCATAGACAAAATTGCAGCCAGGATAAATACTAATTTTTTCATTTTGAATTTTTAATTGTCTGGTTTTTCATTTAAAAGTTGATCTAGTGCCGCAAAATCTGTCACTAAAACCTGTCTCGCCTTGCTTCCTTCAAACGGACCAACGATGCCAGCGGCTTCAAGTTGATCTATTATTCTTCCTGCACGGTTATAGCCAAGTTTTAATTTTCTCTGAAGCAACGAAGCCGAACCTTGCTGGTGCGTCACGATCACTTCTGCGGCCTCGCGGAATAACTTATCCCGCTCGCTCACATCTATATCAAGTCCTGTGCCACTTTCCTCGCTTTCATAGGCCGGAAGCTGGTGCGCATCTGGATATGCCTTTTGCGAACCAATGAACTCTGTGATCTTATCAACTTCTGGAGTATCTACGAATGCACATTGTAATCTCTTTAGATCATTACCTTGCGTAAACAACATATCTCCACGACCAATTAATTGATCTGCTCCCTGGTTATCCAAAATGGTCCTAGAATCAATTTTCGAGGTTACTCTAAATGCGACCCTGGCTGGGAAGTTTGCTTTAATAATACCCGTTATTACGTTTACCGAAGGTCTTTGTGTAGCAATGATAAGATGAATACCAATGGCACGAGCTAGCTGTGCCAGACGTGCGATAGGAGTTTCAACTTCTTTTCCTGCCGTCATGATAAGATCGGCGAACTCATCTACGACCAGCACGATATAGGGTAAAAATTTATGCCCGTCATTCGGGTTAAGCTTTCGAGCCTTGAATTTGGTATTATATTCTTTGATATTACGACACATGGCGTTTTTCAACATGTCATAACGATTGTCCATTTCTATACAAAGTGAATTCAAAGTGTTGATCACCTTTGTATTATCGGTAATAATGGCGTCTTCAGTATCTGGTAGTTTAGCCAGGTAATGCCTTTCAATCTTATTGAATAAAGTAAGTTCTACTTTTTTAGGATCTACCAGGACAAATTTAACTTCCGCCGGATGTTTGCAATAGAGTAGGGAAGTAAGGATCGCATTCAGTCCAACCGATTTACCCTGACCAGTAGCCCCAGCCATAAGCATATGCGGCATTTTTGCAAGATCTACTACAAATGTTTCATTTGAAATAGTTTTCCCAAGTGCAAGTGGTAATTCCATCTCGGCATTCTGAAATTTCGCTGAAGAAATAACAGATCGCATGGAAACGATGCTTGCATTTTTATTCGGAACTTCAATACCAATAGTTCCCCTTCCCGGAATAGGTGCAATGATCCTGATCCCTAATGCTGAAAGTGATAACGCTATATCATCTTCCAGGTTTTTGATCTTGGAAATTCTTATTCCTGCTTCAGGAACTATCTCATAAAGTGTAACTGTAGGCCCAACTGTAGCTTTGATCTGGGCGATCTCAATCTTGTAGTTCTTAAGTGTATCTACAATTCTATTCTTATTTTCTTCTAGTTCTTCCTGGTCTATCGTTATAGAACCACCGTAATCCTTTAATAATTCAATGGTAGGATATTTATAATTCTTCAGTTCTAAAGTAGGATCAAATTCTCCAAAATCTTTGACAAGTTTTTTACTTAGATTATCATCTTCTTCCTCTTCAGGAGCAGCTTCAACCTCCATGGAAACATCTTCTTCCGGTGGAGTGGTTACTTCCATTGCTGGAGATGGTGTTGTTTCTTTTTTCTTTTCAGGCTTATCTTCTGAAAGGTCTACCTGCTTAGCCTTTTCTTCTTCAACCTTAGGTTTTACAACGGTATCTTTCCAGTCTTTTTCCTCTTCGGTTTCAGTGATATTAGACTGATGCTCTTCCATAGCATCTTTCAGTTCTTTTTTTCCGGACTTAAAATAACCACCGATCATTTCAGGAGTTACTTTTAATCTAACAGCCAGATATACTATAAATAAGAAGAGCATTAATAAGGCTGTTCCAAAGAAACCTAGATAATCCTGGATAAAGTCATTGGTTTCAAAGCCAATTCTACCTCCAAGAAGAGCATTCTTTTCCGCGAAAAATCCGAAGAATACAGATAGCCATATCATTACCAGAATACCCCAGAACCAGAATTTTCGAAGGTTTGAACTATTGAACCCAAAGAAAAGGTAGATTCCGCTAAGGAGTACGAGAAAGGCAATAGAGAAGGAAGCAAGTCCGAATCCCTGATAAATGAAAAAATCACTTACAGTAGCACCGAATTTGCTTAACCAGTTCCTGGCTTCTATTTCACGATTTCCAAATTCATTAAGAATACTTTGATCTGCCTGCCAGTTAAAAAGGAAAGAAACAAAGGCTACAATTAATGCAAGGCCAAAAAGCATTAGGAAACTACCGAGAACCACTTTCTGCTGCCTGTTCAGCTTAAGTGAGAGATTGCGTGATTTTTTGGCGGTTTTCTTAGTCTTAGCTTTCTTTTTAGCCATACGTAGGTTAAAGGATTTCAGCAAAAATACAAATTAGCCTTTTCCAAAATAAGGAAAAAAAACTTCAATTTTAAAAGTATGGTAAAAAACAACCTATTGGCTTAAAAATGAAATAAATAAAAGCTGAATAATTTTAGGTTCTAATTATTGAAAATAAGGGTAATAAATAAAAACGGCAATGATCACTGCTATAAGTGCAGAAATGAATACAGCACCCGCCGCGACATCCTTGATATGACCAATTTTATTATGAAAATCTGGATGAACAAAATCTGCCATAGCTTCAATTGCGGTATTTAAACCTTCGGTTGACATCACGAGCCCGATTGCAAAAAACTGAAAAATCCATTCGGTTCTTGAAATCCCGAAATACCATCCGGCTATACAAACAAGAATAGAGATCACAAACTGAACCTGGATACTTGGCTCATGTTTTACCAAAAGCCAGGCTCCTTTGATCGCATATCCTCCTCCTCTGATTCTTTTTCCGAGGAAACTGTTCTTCATTATAATAATGTTTTCAGAGCAGCAAGATAATCTGGTTCATCTTCAATTTTTGAAACCTGTTGTGAATGGATCACATGGCCATTTTCATCTAAAACCAGAACAGCCCGGGATAGAAGTCCTTCAAAAGCACCATCTATCATTTCTACTCCATAGTCTTTACCAAAATTTCTATCTCTGAAATCTGAAAGGTTCGTTACCCTGTCTAAATCCTCGTCGCTCACAAATCTTTGTTGCGCAAAAGGAAGATCTCTAGAGATGCACAAAACTACGGTATTTTTCAATTCTGAAGCTTTTTTATTGAAATTGCGAACAGAAGTCGCACAAACGCCGGTGTCAATACTAGGAAAAATATTCATCACCACCCTTTTTCCTTTAAAATCATCTAGCGTCCCAATTGAAAGATCAGATTTGATCAGCTCAAAATGAGGTGCTTTTTCATCCATTGAGGGAAGGCTACCGTAAGTTGTAACATTTTCTCCTCCAAGTTCAATCTTTGCCATGCTGTTTTTTATATTAGAAATATAAATTTAGAAGATTGTCTTTCGGTTATTACTAAAATTATCATAAAACAACAAGGGCTGTTTCCCAATGAAAACAGCCCTTATGAATTGATTTGTAAAAAGCTTTACTGGTCTATTGAACCCAGAACTTTCTTTACAAAATTGTTGGCAGCATCCCTTTCAGGAACGCCATCCTGTATCATTTTATGAACTTCTACAGCTCCACAAAGATTAGTGATCAACTCACCAACAACATCCATTTGGTCTTCTGTAACTGAACGGTGTTCAGTAAAGCTTTCCAAAACTTCAATTGTATGCTGAAGTTTGATCTCCTCGTTGTTTCTCTGTAAATGTTTAATTACTGGTAACTTCATCAACTAAGTTTTTTAATTGGTCAAACTTATTCGTCTGAACCTGGTTTTTAAAACTTCCATTTTTGAATGTTGCGAAGGTTGGCAGATTATCTACTTTCGCCAGTTTTCTTGATTCCGGAAACTTTTCAGCATCCACAAAAATAAACTGAGCACTCTCATTTTCTTCAGCCAGTTTTTTGAATTTTGGCTTCATCAATCTGCAGTTACCACACCATCCGGCCATATATTGAACCACAACAGTATCATTACTTTCAACAACTTCGCTTAAGTTATCCTGATCTAATTCCTTAATCATAGCAATTTTTTTAGATTCTTAATTTAAGCTTCGCGTCTTCTTAGTTTAAACTAAGGTAAGATGCTACACCTTCGCGGTCTGCGTTCATTGCGTCTTTTCCTTCTTCCCAGTTTGCAGGGCAAACTTCTCCTTTTTCCTGAACGTGAGTGTAAGCATCGATCAATCTTAGGAATTCATTTACGTTTCTTCCTAGTGGCATATGATTAATACCTTCATGAAATACAGTTCCTTCTTCATCGATAAGGTATGTAGCTCTGTAAGTTACATTGTCACCTTCCAAAGTGATTGCTCCGGTTTCGTCATCATAAGTTTCGCTCATGATGTCAAGAATATCAAGTCTTGAACTTAAGTTACGATTAGAATCTGCTAAGATTGGATATTTTACACCTTCAATACCACCATTATCTTTTGGTGTATTTAACCATGCAAAATGAACTTCTGGAGTATCACAAGAAGCTCCGATCACCATAACATTTCTCTTTTCAAATTCTTCCCTTGCGTTTTGAAAAGCATGTAGTTCTGTAGGGCAAACAAAGGTGAAATCTTTCGGGTACCAGAAAAGCAATACTTTCTTGTTATTTTTCTGAGCTTCTTCCAACACATTTAATTTGAAAGTATCTCCCATTTCGTTCATTGCATCTACGCTAAGATTTGGAAATTTTTTTCCTACTAAAGCCATATTGTATCTTGTTTTTAATTAAACTTCTTCTTTTTCTACACCACAAATTTAGCATCTAAAGACGCATTTGAAAGCCAGAAAAATTTTAAAATTTTATTGTTTAATAGGGTATGTCTATCATTCTAGATAATCGCAATAGCTTGCATCTATAATTGTCAAAATATCAGCAATTTAACTTTAGACTGAAGTATTTCGCAAGGATTATTTTTCGGAAAGCATTTTAATTTTTATCCCTACAGCTGCGAATAATAATGTCATAAACGGACTCAGATAATTAAAAAAGGCATAACCTGCATAAGATAATACGGGAACTCCTAGAACGCCACTATGGTACGCTCCACAAGTATTCCATGGTACAAGAACAGAAGTTACGGTTCCGGAATCCTCTAAACTCCGGCTTAAGTTCTCTGGAGCCAGGCCTTTGTCCTTATAAGCTTTAGCGAACATTTTTCCCGGAACTACGATCGCCAGGTACTGGTCTGATGCGGTTACATTTAATGCTAAGCAGCTAAATACCGTACTTGCGAATAATCCGAAAGTAGTATGGAACATATTTAGTAAAGCTTTACTAATCCTGGAAAGCGCTCCAATGGCTTCCATAATTCCACCGAACACCATTGCGCAAATGATTAGCCAGATGGTTCCTAACATTCCTGCCATTCCGCTGGAAGCGAAAAGATCGTTCAGGGCTTCAGAATCTGTTTCTACAGCTGTGTCTACGGTTATTGCATTCATAATGCCTTTATAACCACTAATAAAGTTAAGGTTGTCCATTCCGCTAACCGCAAGCACAATATCCGGCTGGGCGATAAGAGCAGCAACCGCACCCATTAAAGTTCCAATCAATAAAGCGATAAGAGGTGATGTTTTTCTAACGATTAATACAATCACCAGGATTGGAACAACAAATAGCCACGGACTGATATTAAATGCTGCATCAATTGAATCTAAAATTGCTGTTGTATCGGTAGTTCCGCTAGTGTCGAGATTTAATCCGATTATGATAAAGGCGATTATGGTAATGGTAATGGTAGGCACTGTAGTTAATGCCATATATCTAATATGAGTAAAAAGATCTGTTCCTGCCATGGCCGGTGCAAGGTTCGTGGTATCACTTAAAGGAGACATTTTATCCCCGAAATAAGCTCCGGAAAGAATAGCTCCTGCAGTCATACCCAATGAAATTCCTAAAGCATCTGCAATCCCAATCAATGCAATCCCAACTGTTGCTGAAGTAGTCCAGCTACTTCCAGTAGCCAGAGAAATTACTGAACATATGATCACACAGGCAGCAAGGAAAATCGTTGGATTCAGAATTTGAAGTCCGTAGTAGATCATCGTTGGGATAATACCACTTATAAGCCAGGTTCCGGCTAGTGCTCCAACCATCAATAAAATTAAAATCGCACCAGCAGTACTTTGAATATTACCGGCAACTTCATCGATCATCGTATCAAATTTGATCTTATTAAAATAACCAACGATCGCAGCTACTGCACCACCTAAAAGTAAGATAAACTGGTTCGATCCGCTAAGAGCGTCATCACCAAAAACAAAAACATTGAACGCCAGCATGGCGATAAGTGCGAAAACAGGAATGAGTGCTTCCCAGATATTAAGCTCTTTGTTCTCAATAATTGGTTCATTATTAGGATTTGCAGTAGAGTTTTCCATTAAGCTTAATTACTTTATATATGGCAAAATTAAAGCCTCACAGTATTCCTGAATTTCTTCAGAATTACCGTGAGGCTTATCATTTTAAAACCGGTCGTTAATATTGATCATTTTTTTTCTGATCGTAATTTTACGACTTTCGGCTTAATCCTGCAAAATTTTAGACCATTTCAGTATCTAAAACCCCAACTTTAATCATACATTCTTTCATCATTTCATAAGTTCTTGCAATATCATTATCCAAACCTATGGAGAAACGGATCAATCCATCACTTAATCCCATTTCTATCTGTTCTTCCATTGGAATTTCTGAAGAAGTAGAAGTTCCCGGAGCGCTGAACAAAGTTTTATAGAAACCTAAACTTACGGCCAGGTAACCAAGATTTTTTTCCTGCATTAGTTCCATGAGCTCATTTGCTTTATCCAGAGAACCAACATCAATGGTTAACATTCCGCCGAAACCGTATGATTCATTCATCATTTTTTTAAATGTTTCATGACCCGGGTGAGATTCCAATCCAGGGTAAACGGTTTTAAATCCGTCTTCCTGAAATTTACTGGCAAGGTACATAGCGTTGTGGCTGTGTTGCTTCATTCTAATGTGAAGTGTTCTCAGGTTCTTTAATATCGAAGCCGATCTAAAACTATCCATAGTTGGTCCTAAAAGCATTGCTGCCCCGTCATTTACATTCCTTAGATCATTGATAAAATCTTTAGTTCCGCAAACCACACCGCCAACGGTATCACTGCTACCATTTATGAATTTAGTAAGACTGTGTATCACCACATCTGCACCAAGTTTTTGTGGAGTAATAGATAACGGTGAAAAGGTATTGTCTACAACCAGTTTTAGGTTATGCCCTTTGCTAATCCTGGCTAGAACCGGGAGATCTGCAATCTCCAATAGTGGATTGCTTACAGATTCGCAGTAGATAATTTTAGTATTATTTTTTACAGCAGCTTCAACCATTTCCGGTTTTGTGATATCCACAAATGTGGTCTCAATTCCGAATTTAGGTGCGAAGTTTTTCAGGAAAGCATAAGTTCCTCCGTAAACGGTTCTGCTGCATACAATATGATCTCCGGCATTGCACAACTGCATTAATGCTGAAGTGATCGCGCCCATTCCTGAAGCTGAAACATTGGCGGTTTCGGTTCCTTCCATCGCTGCCAAAGCTTCTCCTAAATATAAATTAGAAGGGGAGGAGTGACGTGAATATAAGTAGCAACCTTCTGCATTTCCCTCAAAAGTATCAAACATAGTTTTTGCTGAAAGAAAAGTATAGGTTGAAGAATCTGAGATCGATGGGTTTACACCACCAAATTCCCCGAAGTATTGTAGATCCTGAATACGATCTGCCGGTTTATATTTCATAGTTATAGCTTTGGAATATCAAAATTGGCAGATATCAGTTTTAAAAACAATGATAATTATCAGATACAGAAAATAAATCCTATAATATAGATTTTAATAGATTTAAAATCTATATTTGAAGTAAACAGCAAGGTTTTTATTATAAATTTTAAGTTTTGAAAATAGACGCATTAGATAAAAGGATCCTGAATCATCTTCAACAGGATAGTAAAAAGACAAATAAAGAGATTTCCAACGATCTCGGGCTTTCGGTGACCGCAGTTTATGAAAGGATCAGGAAAATGGAAAGAGCAGGGGTAATACGAAATTATGTTGCGCTTCTAAATCCCGAAATGGTGGAAAAAGGTTTTATGGTATTATGCCAGATTAAACTAACTCAGCATAAAAAGGATTTCCTAACTAAATTCGAAAGGGAAGTAACCAGTCTTCCTGAAGTTATAGAATGCCTTCATGTAAGTGGAGATTTTGACTATATGCTAAAAGTACTGGTTAAAGATATGGATGCATATCGTGAATTCCTGGTAAAAAAACTTACTATCTTAGATCATATTGGTAGTACTAAAAGTATTTTTACGATCAATAAGGTGAAGCAAACTACCGAGGTGATTCTCTAAATCTTAAAATTTTATTATGTCTAATGCTCTACATTGGTCATTGTAGAGAATAGTCGTACTTTTACGATCAATTTTTGAAAAACAAAAAAACACACAATTATGAGTACATATGATGTTGCAGTTATAGGATCAGGACCCGGTGGATATGTAGCCGCCATTCGTTGCGCCCAACTGGGAATGAAAACTGCAATCATAGAAAAATATTCCACGCTTGGTGGAACCTGTCTTAATGTGGGTTGTATCCCAAGTAAGGCACTTTTAGATTCTTCTCACCATTATCATGATGCTATCAAGCATTTTGAAGACCACGGAATTGAAATTCCCGGAGAAGTAAAGCTGAACCTGGAAAAAATGATGGAACGTAAATCTTCAGTGGTAAGCCAGACTTGCGACGGAGTGAAATTCCTGATGGATAAGAATAAGATCGATGTTATCGAAGGAGTTGGTTCTTTTAAAGATAAAACTCATATCAATATCGAAAAGGATGGTGAAACTCAAACTATCGAAGCGAAAAAAACGATTATCGCTACCGGATCTAAGCCGGCAAACCTTCCATTTATAGAACTGGATAAGGAAAGAGTGATCACTTCTACGGAAGCTTTAACGCTGAAAGAAGTTCCAAAACACATGATCGTAATTGGTGGTGGAGTTATTGGATTAGAGCTTGGTCAGGTTTATCGTCGTCTTGGTGCTGAGGTTACTGTTGTTGAATATCTTGATAGAATTATTCCAACGATGGATTCTGCGCTTTCAAAAGAACTTCAGAAAGTATTGAAAAAGCAGGGAATTAAATTCCATACCAGCACCAAAGTGAAGTCGGTTGAAAGAAATGGAGATGAGATCATCATTAAAGCCGATGACAAGAAAGACAAAGAGATCGAACTTAAAGGTGATTACTGCCTTGTTTCTGTAGGTCGACGTCCTTATACAGACGGATTGAATGCGGAAGCTGCAGGAGTGGAGCTAGATGATAAAGGAAGATTGAAAGTTAACGATCACCTTCAAACGAATGTAGATAATATTTACGCGATCGGTGATGTGGTTCGTGGAGCGATGCTTGCTCACAAAGCGGAAGAAGAAGGAACTATGGTTGCTGAATTGATTGCGGGGCAAAAGCCACATATCGATTATAATCTTATACCTGGTGTGGTTTACACCTGGCCAGAGGTTGCGTCAGTTGGAAAGACTGAAGAGCAATTGAAGGAAGAAGGAGTAAAATATAAAGAAGGGAAGTTCCCGATGCGTGCGCTTGGTCGTTCTAGAGCCAGCGGCGACATTGACGGATTGGTAAAGATTCTTGCTGATGAAAAGACCGATGAGGTGCTTGGAGTTCATATGATTGGAGCAAGAACAGCCGATCTTATTGCTGAAGCGGTTACGGCAATGGAATTCAGAGCTTCTGCTGAGGATATCGCGAGAATGTCTCATGCTCACCCGACTTATGCTGAAGCAGTGAAAGAAGCGGCATTGGCAACAACAGAAAATAGAGCTTTGCATATTTAATAGAAATAGCATAAAATATATTTTAGACCCGGACGTTATATTGTCCGGGTTTTTTGTTTTATTGCAGCCCCTTATTTATCAACGTTCATCAAGTTACACATGAAAAATCTTCTGCTGTTATTCCTGTTATTCTCGACAACTATTTATGCTCAAAACGAGAAGTTTAATTTAAATTTTGATCAAAACTTCAAAGGAGAAGAACTTCCTGATGACTGGTTTGTTTGGGGAGATTATCAAATAGATAAAGACTCTGTAACTAATTATTCAGGAAAATATGCCGCAAAAATATCTTCAGGTGAGGATGGCGGTAGCTTTGGAAGTATTGCTTATAAAATTCCAGCCAGGTATAAAGGTAGAACCTTAAAGCTCGAGGGCTATATAAAAACTGAAAATGTAACCAATGGTTTCGCAGGTTTGTTGATAAGGGTGGATGGCCTTGCGGGCTCCCTTGCTTTTAATAACATGCAGAGACAACAACTTTCCGGTACTAATGATTGGGAAAAGTATAAAGTGTTTGTTCGGTTTCCGGAAAATGCAAAGACTATCTATGTGGGTGGTATTCTCTCTGGGAATGGTACAGCATGGTTTGATGATCTTAAACTTAAAGTAAACGGTAACAAGGATGTTCAGGAAATAGAAGAGGTAGAGTTTGAATTAAAACCTGCGCAGATAGATTCAAGTTTTGCCAATAATTCAAATTTTAAAATTAAAGATCTTACCAATTTGCAGATAGATCGATTATACAAATTAGGAAAGGTATGGGGATTTGTAAAATATCACCATCCTGAAATTGCCAAAGGAAATATTAATTGGGACAATGAACTTTTCAGGATTCTGCCAAAACTCAATTCTAAAAATTTTGATCTTGAGTTAGCAAATTGGATCAGTTCACTTGGTGATGTGGATGGTGATGAGCATGAATTACCAGAAAATGATGAAGTTGAACTTTGTCCAGATTATGGCTGGATCTACGATACAGAATTTCTGAGCGAGGACCTTTCTAAAGAGCTGAAAGAAATACTCACGTCCAAGAGAGAAAATGAACATTATTACGTAGGGATCAATAGTGGGGTTCGTAACCCTCGGTTTACAAATGAACTTAGTTATCCAAAAATGGAGTGGGATGATACCGGCATTAAATTGTTGGCACTTTACCGTTACTGGAACATGATGGAATATTTTAATCCGAATAATCACCTTACAGATAAAGACTGGGAGACGGTACTAAGGGAATATATTCCACGCTTTGTTGAAAATAATACGGAGCTGGACTATAAACTTAATATGCTTCAGTTAATTGAAGAAGTAAGTGACACCCACGCCAATATGTGGTATTATGATGAGGCCTTAAATGAGTTTTTCGGGAACAAAAGAATACCTATCAAAGTTCAATTTATAGAAGAGATGCCGGTGGTAATTAAGGTTGGTGATTCCGCAGGGCAAAATATTCAAATTGGAGATGTTATCACTCATATTGATAGCAAACCCATAAAAGAGATCATCGAGAATAACCTGAAATACTACCCGGCTTCAAATTTTCCTACGAAGTTGAGGGATATGGCCAGGAAACTTTTGTGGACCAACAAAGACAGCCTGGAATTAACCCTTCAGAATAAAAGTGGTTTTTATACTGAAAAGATTGTTTCAGTAGAAAAATGGGATGATTCAGAAAAGATAATTCCGAGCCATAAATATATTGAAAATGATATTGGTTATATCTACCCGGAATCACTGAAAAGAGGTGAAATTAAAGATATTCTGAAAAAGTTCGAAGATACGAAAGGTATTGTGGTGGATATGCGTTGTTACCCTTCAGATTTTATAGTTTTCAGTATGGGAAACAAAGTTGTTCCCCAGCCAACCGACTTTGTAAAATTCACTAACACATCTCTGGAAGATCCTGGGTATTTTGAATTTCGTAATGGTTCAAAAGTAGGTTCTCTAATTAAGAATGCTTATGACGGAAAATTGACCATTCTTATAAATGAAGAGACTCAAAGTAACGCGGAATATACCACTATGGCTTTGAGGGTAGCGCCAGAAGCTGTGGTAATTGGAAGCCAGACTGCCGGAGCTGATGGAAATGTTTCCCGTATAAATTTACCGGGAGGAATTAAAACCATGATTTCAGGTATAGGTGTCTATTATCCGGATGGAACCGAAACTCAAAGAATAGGTATCGTGCCCGACATTGAAATAAAACCGACTATTTCTGGATTTAGAGAGGGAAAAGATGAATTATTGGAGAAAGCGATCGAGGTTATTAAAACCTCTTCTGTAGATACAAAATAGTTTATTGAAATTTTCCCAGTGTTTGGATCACCTGATCTTTATATGTTCTGCTTATGGGTAGCGATTTATTCTGAATGATCACCTCTTCATTTGAATAGGATTCTATCTTATCTATGGCGATAATAAAAGAGCGGTGAATCCTTAAGAATTTAGATTGCGGAAGCTTTGTTTCTATTGACGAAATGGTTTCTCTCGTGACTTTAGTGCCATTAGAAGTTTCAATTTTAAGGTAATCGCTTAGGCTCTCGATCCAGAGGATTTTTGAAAAATCGATCTTGTGCATTTTTCGGTCGATCTTCACAAAAATGAAATCTGAAATTTCATCAGACTTATGTTCCGGCGGACTTTGATTGATATGTATTTCCTGAAAATTGTTGACTGCATCCAGTAAGCGTTCAAAGGAAATAGGTTTTAAAAGGTAATCTACCGCGTGCAGATCGAAACCCTCAATGGCGTATTCTCGATATGCGGTTGTAAATATGATCTTAATATTCTTATTGATAGATTTTGCAAATGAAATTCCAGAAATACCGGGCATGTTTATGTCCAGGAAGATAAGATCTGTCTTATTCGCATTGATCATATTAAATGCTTCCGTAGCATTTTTACAGCGACCAATGATCTCGATCTTATCGATCCTGGAAATGTGATTTTCCAGGATGTCTAAAGCAACCGGTTCGTCATCAACAATGATACATCGAATCTTATCTAACATTTGTCGGATTTTTAGCGAGGTTCAAATTAAGTGAAACACAAAAATTATCTTTATCATCTTCAACCTTTAATTCATGATCATTCTCGTATAGAATTTGTAATCTTCTTCGAATATTTTCCAATCCGATTCCTTCTCCATCAGATCTTTCCGTTTTTTCACCTAAGGAATTAATAATCCTGAAGTTCATAATTTCATCATCCAGGCTTAATTCAATCGTAATTTTCAATTTTCCATCATTACCCTTTCCATGCTTAAAGCTATTTTCCACAAAGGGAAGAAGCAGCATTGGGGCGATCTGAACTTTTTCGGGAATAGGATCAGAATGAAAATTGATCTCCAGGTCTTCTCTAAAGCGTTTTTTTTCCAGGTCTATATAGTTCCGAATATGATTTACTTCATCTTCCAACTTTACCAGCGGTTTTCTGGTTTGATATAGGATATAGTCCAGCAGATCTGATAACTGCAGGATCATTTCTGGAGTGGCCTGATTGTTAGTTAAACTCAATCCATAGATAGTATTCAGGGTATTAAAAAGAAAATGCGGATGTATCTGCATTTTCAAATATTGCAACTCCTGTTCTTTAAGTTTAAGCTGTGCTTCCAGAATCCGGTTTTTTAGCTCCTCATTTTTAGCGGCCGCCGAATAATTATTTTTCAACAAGCTGAATGCCGAAGCGATCGCAACCACCAGATATACACTTATTAGTATATAAATTAGACTCTTGGTGATTGGAAATTTTTCCTCATAACCATAGCCAACAGTGATCATTATTCCATAAAATGCAGAGATCGTTATATACGATGCTGAAATTAAAAAGGCCGCCAGCGAGTATAAGGTGAAGGTTAGATATCTTTTAGGAATTAAGTATTTTGGGATAAGCCTGTATACAAAAACATAGGTCGTTCCTATAGTAACTGGAAGGAAAAAAGCAGAAAATGTAACTACAGTTTTAAAATCTGCATCTTCAAAACCGAAGAAAAAAGTAAAGAAAAGAAGGACCACAAGCCAGAATAGACTATGTAGTAAAAATCGTTTTCCTAATTCTAAAAAAGCTCCTGAAAGATTCATTAATAGATAAAAATGTGACTAAATAATGGAAAGAGAAAATTTTTGCGACAAATAACCATTTTTAAATGGTGGATAACATTAGAATGGAATTTGAAAGGCTTTATGATCTGTATTAGGTTAAAAAGGAAATTAAACCTGCAGTTCATCTCAAAATCAAAAAGCAAAAGAACTTATATCATAGCTTTGAACTTGTTAATCAATAAAACTAAACAATGATCGCCTTAAGTATTTTCATGTTAAAGCAAAGAGGATTTTTTGACCAGTTATTTGCAAGGATAAACGAAGGAGGACCCCTTGCGATGAGCCTGATCCTTATTTCTTTTTTATTAATCCTGTTTTTAATCGTAAGAGCAGCGATGAAACTTAAATCGCCAACCCATGTATTTCACAAAGCTCTTACTTTAATAAATCAGCTGGCATTGCTGGCTTTGGTTATAGGTTTATTTGCACAATTCATTGGATTAATTCAAATATTTGATGCCTTTGAAGCTCTTGGAGATATTAGTCCTGCATTATTTGCCGGAGGCTTGAAGGTTACTCTTCTTGCTCCTTTATTTGGAGGTTTTACCTTTCTGGTTGGCAGGATGGCCAGTTTTATCCTCAATTGGATCAGGAACGTGGAGTTAGATAAGGTTTCATCAATCAATTAATGAACAGACTAAAATTTTAATCAAACCAATTCAAACTTTCACTACATTTAGAAGTTAATTCTAATTATAGAAATCATGGCAAAAGAAAAATCGCCTTCAAAGAATTCGGCTAAGAAAGAGCCGGTACTAAGTTTGAAAGAAAAGAGGGCTGCAAAGGCAGCGAAGAAAAAGAATAGAAGTTAATTCATAAACAAAAGGAGCGCAATGCGCTCCTTTTGTTTTCTTTTCTCTCTGGTTAACGGATTAGGAGGTATGGAATTGTTTCCCTGTTACTGGTTTTTTGGTCAAAGTAGTTATTTTCATTCTAAGCTTATTTCACTAATAACGATGAATCGGGATTGCCCCAGAACTCTATTTAAAGAACTTTTTTAAATTACTTGTTAATCGCAATCTTCTTGTTCCTCCAGTTTAGGAATTATTTTGTTTGCAGAGTTTTTGGTTACTTCTGTAAAATGGCTGGAACCCATAACAGAGGAAGGAGTTTCTACCTGTAAATAATATTCTTCATTGGCCTCCAACTCTAATTCAAAATGATCAACATTTGCTTTTGATTTTTTCCCTGTCATTTGAACAGAAAATTTATGAATGCCAGGTGTTAAATTAGTTATTATGTATTTATGATTTTTAATCTCACAAATAATTTCATCATCAACAAAAACCTCGAATTTTGTTAATGACCCTATTGACTGAGTATCTCTTATAATATATACCTCGGCAGTTTTATCCTGAGCATAAATAGAGATTGAAAAGAATAGAAAAATGAATAATAACTGAATTTTTTTCATGGAGTTGATTTTTTGAATATCTGAATATAGTAAAAAATTGACTTTCAGTTATTTGATCGGACGATAAATAAATAAAATTTTAAAATTCCAGAAACTTGTTAAGGATAACGCTAATAGCATCCTATAAAAAAAGAGCGCAATGCGCTCTTTTTTATTTTTTCCGTCTTCGATTGGCGTTTTTATCGCCTCGCGTTTTAGGTTTTTTATATTTTTGCGCGATCTCTTTTCGGTAAGATCCACCAAGATTAACCTTCTTATTTTTATCCTTCTTTTCGTGGAATGCCGGTCCGGCTTCGTCTATAACTTTATTTGGATTATTGATCTCTATTGCCCTTGGTTTTTCTTCCGGAATCAATTCTGTAGCAATTTCGACCTCCTTAGGTAGTTCATATTTTGGAACTTCTGTTTTCATCAAGTCCTCGATCGCTTCCAGGTATTCCTGTTCTGCCTCAGTAGTAAATAATAATGACTGACCCTTTTTCTCGGCACGTCCTGTTCTACCAATCCTGTGCATGTAGTTCTCAGGATATTGCGGGGTGTCAAAATTTACGACATGAGAGACATTCTCAATATCCAGACCTCTAGCCATAACATCTGTGGCGATAAGGATCCTGGTATTTCCTTCATCAAAATCACTTACACTTTTTAGTCGATAATTCTGACTTTTCCCGGTGTGCACCAAGCTGGTTTCTCCCGGGAATTCTTCACCCAGATTTTCGTATAATCTATCTGCGATTCGCTTGTCGCCAATGAAGATGAGTACTTTATGATATGCTTCAGCATCAGAAAGCAGATGCTTTAAAAGGTTTGCTTTTGTATAAAAATTCGGGATCTTATATCCACGCTGATCAATATTTTCCAGGGGAGTCCCGCTTACAGCTACAGAAATCTTTTCCGGAGCCTTAAAATTAGCGTCTATCATTTCCTCTACCGTTTCAGTCATCGTGGCTGAAAACATAATACTTTGCCTGTTCGTGGGAAGTAATTCTATGATATTGTTTACCTGGAATTTAAAACCCAGGTCCAGCATCACATCCACTTCATCTATCACGAACTTCTGAATAGACTTTAGCTGAACAGCTCTTCGCAAAACCAGATCATAAAGTCTCCTTGGAGTAGCAACAACAATATCCAGTCCCTGCATAAGATCCTGATGTTGCGTATTTATATTTACGCCACCATAAACTCCTGCAACTCTAAGATTGATATATTTTGCGAGCTTTTCAATTTCCTCAACTACCTGAACAACCAGTTCCCTTGTAGGTACCATAATTAGAATACGCGGATTCTTTTGTTCAGAATATTTCAGCATTCTTAACAATGGCAATAAATAGGCGAAGGTTTTTCCTGTACCCGTCTGGGCAATTCCAACTACATCTCTTCCAGACATGACAGATGAAAATGCCTGTTCCTGAATAGGAGTGGGAGTCTGAAAATTCAGATCTTCCAGGGCATTGCGTAACGGGGTATTTAAATTTAGGTCTTGAAAACTCAAAGCGTAAGGTTTAATTTTTGCAAAGGTAGCGCATTAAAAACTTACAAACTGCAAGACGACCAATTTACCTTTTACTTCCCCAGGGAGATCTTTTGATAAGGTAACTTATTGTAGTTTCATATTTGTTCAGGTTAGTCCCAATACCTGTCCTATCTACACTATAAACGCTACGTCCCTCATCGTTGAAAATTTTCAGGTTGATATTCGTGCTATAGTTTTCTGTTGAACTACTGGAAGAATATGTATTTTCCTTTCCAGAAGATTTTCTGGAATCTCGATCTCTTTCTTGCTTGTCCTTATAAGTTGTTCTACTGCTGCCGTAGGTATTGGAACCTGTATAATCGATGTTGGCAGAACCTATAACTACAAATTCAACTCCAAGAAGCTGAGCTATGTCTGCCGGTCTCATCTTGCTGGCTTCGGCCTCTCCAATATTATTTTCGTAAAGAATGGCATTGGTTTCAGAAGGATCCTGGAGAATCACCTGGCTGGTATTACTTCTAATAGAATTTGCTGTGGTGTTTTGTACTTCCTCCATCATTCCCTCTGAGGTTAAGGAAGCATTATTAGAAATTATTTTAAACGGTAGCACGGCAATCTTATTTTTTCTCTCAGCGGCAGTTGAAGTTACAGCTGTATTTGCATTTGCATTTGATGGAGATGAACTATTCTGAACTTGATTATAGACTTCTGTTCTTCCACTGGCAAAATCGATCTTATGAATATTTTGCTTTTTTAACTCATATTCCAGGTCTTCTCCGGAATAAACAAAACTAATCGCATCACTTTTAACCGCGGTAACTTTTCCTTTTTTCTCATCACCATTTAGCATATGCACAATATCTTCCTGTGCCTGAGAAACTGATGTAATAAGAAAGAATAATAAACCGAAGACAATAGTTAGATTTTTCATAGTAAAACTTTTTAAGTGCTATGAAAATAATAAAAAACTGAATATAAATGAATTACTAAATTATTTTAATTTATCTGGATCATGTAGAAATGGTTTATTTCCTCACCTTCGTTAAGAACTTCAATGCCTTCTTTATCCTTTAAATTTTGGTTGGTATCTTCAACATCTGCAATTCCAAGCCATGGTTCAATACAAACATATGGCGCACCGGGTTTTGCCCAGATACCAAGGTTTTTAAAATCTTTATATTCTACACTTAGAATCTTCCCATGTTTTGCACTTACGAGGTCCACCTTATTTGAATTGATATTTTTAAAGATAAGGGCATCTTCGTCGAAGATATTTTCAGTCAGCTTTATCGTATGGTCATTTTTCAGGATCTCTTTGGTTTCGGAACTAACCAGGCCGTCATCGTTTAGAATGTAAGTTTTGAGATCCATCTTACGATCAAATTGCAGAGAATAATCATCAATATTTTCATTATTAAAAAGTTGAATATTAAAAGCTGGATGACCACCTAATGAAAAATAAATAGGTTTTTCATCGAGATTAATAAGATGATGACTCACTTCCAGGTTTTTTCCATCGATAGTAAAAGCTATTCTCAAATCGAATTTAAAAGGATACATTTCTAAAGTTTCTTCTGAATACAATAGCTCAAATACGAGTTGGTGTTCAGATCTCTCCTTTAGCCTGATGTTCTCATTATGACGGATAAATCCGTGTTTTGGAACCGAATACTCTTTTCCTTCATAGAAATATTTCCCGTTCTTGATCTCGCCAATAATTGGGAATAAATTAGGCGCGTGGCTTCCCCAAATTTTAGGATCTGCCTGCCAGATATATTCTATATCATTTTCCTTATTAATTATACTGCAAAGTTCTGCACCAGTTTCCTTGACAGAAATCTTTAGGAAGTCATTTTCAATACTGTGTTTTTTCAAGGCTATAGTTTTTTAATAAAGTTAAAATTATCATTCAATTTTTTATCTCAACCTGGAAGATTCTATCGAAAAAGGCTGAAAAAAGCGATTTCAACTATCAGAATTTCTTTCCAAATGAATTTTGATATTATCGTTCATGAACTAATAAATATGTATTAAAAGTTCGTATTTGTTAAATATTCAATGTTTTATGAAATTTTGTAACAAATTAAAAACCAGCTACTTGCATTGAGCGTATGTATTATAAAGGGGAAATTTTATTAACCACTAAATATATAATTATGGAAAAACCAGTAATTAAGGTTGAGGCTCAAAAAGCGAATGGAAAATCATCTTCCCGGAGAAGTTTTCTTAAGCTTGGTGGTCTTGCCGTAGTAGGATCTAGCTTAATGTTATACTCCTGCGAACCGGATGAAGACGAAATTTTCTCTGCAGATGCGAAAGCAAAAGGAGTTAATAACAAAAAGGTATTTAATCTTGGTGAAGGTGATCGCGCCATACTGAATTATGCTTATATCCTTGAACAACTAGAGGCGGCATTCTATGCCGAAGTAGTTAATGGAGAAAGTTTATCATTCAGCGGAATGGAAGGCGATTATGAGATCTTCTACGATATCTACCAACATGAATTAATTCATAGAGATTTCTTTGAATTGGTCCTAGATTCGCTGTTCGATCCGGGAGAGGTGGCACCAAACCTGGAATTTGATTTTAGTGCTGTTGATTTTAGTGATAGGGATACTGTTCTGAATTTTGCTCAGATCCTTGAAGATACTGGAGTGCAGGCTTATAATGGAGCCGGTAAACTGCTATCTAATGCAACGTATTTATTACTGGCAGGGAAAATAGTTTCGGTGGAAGCTAGACATGCTTCTGCGATAAGAGATCTTATTGGTACTGCAAATGGAGATTTAGATAATTTCGCCGATGAAGATGTAACCGTGGGTCTATCTCTCGGTGATCAGATGTTTCCTGAAGCCTTTGATGATGCTGTAGATCCAAATGTGATCCTGGAGAGGGTTGCAGGCACCGGATTCTTACAAACCCGCATAATCGCCAATAATATTCCAACTGAGTAATAATCTTAAAATCTTGAATTATGAATTTTATAAAATTTTTAGATAAAGTAGCCGATGGTGACTTGCTGGATGCCAAATCCTCCAGGAGAGAATCATTTGGTCACATGAAAAATATCGGGAAAAATGCTGCTATGGCATCAATTCCTTTTGCGTTTGCTGCGACAAGTAACAAAACCAAAGCGGCAACGATGGCAACATCATACGCCTCAGCAATGGCAAGTCCTACAGAGATCCTGAATTTTGCACTTACGCTGGAATATCTTGAAAAGGAATTTTACCAGATAGGTATGGATACCGACGGATTAATCACCGGAAATGCAAGAGATGTATTT
The DNA here is from genome assembly GCF_031344135.1 of Christiangramia sediminicola. Classification (NCBI taxonomy): domain Bacteria; kingdom Pseudomonadati; phylum Bacteroidota; class Flavobacteriia; order Flavobacteriales; family Flavobacteriaceae; genus Christiangramia; species Christiangramia sediminicola. Next base: position 297,412 of record NZ_JAVJIU010000003.1, on the reverse strand, counting down.
GGTTTAATCCTGAAGCATGAAGATGAGCATGTGAAGTTTTTACTGGCTGCATTAGGTGATAACGCAATTGAAAAACCAAACTTTGATTTCACCGCTGGAGGTAGTTTTGATACTTTCAGTAATTATCAAACCTTTCTTTTATTATCACAGGGCTTTGAAGATACAGGTGTTAGAGCCTATAAGGGTCAGGCCGGGGCATTGATAGATAATAATGCTTTATTAGAATATGCTTTGCAGATACATTCTATCGAGGCGCGACACGCTTCTAAAGTACGTAGAATGCGTATGGAAAAAGGATGGATCACAGGTGCAGGAGATCAGTCCTCGCCAATTGCAGCGGTTTATGCTGGCGAAGATAATAAGATTCAAGGAGGCGTAGACCTGAGTTTGGCACTTTCAAAATATTCGAGCGCATCTTTAACTGAGGCCTTTGATGAACCTCTTACTATGCAGGAAGTCAACGCAATTGCTTCCCTGTTTATTCAATAAGTGAGTGAACAGTTATGGTTCTCAACCCCGGATTTTTCCGGGGTTTTTCAATATAATACATCCTGAATCTTGAAAAACACTTTTTGCATACAATGCTCCAAAAGTTTCTTCAAATTATTTTAGGTATTTTTAGGCAAAAATTGACCTAAATGAAGAAAATCCTTGCCTTTGCCGGTTCCAACAGTAGCACTTCTATTAATCAGCAATTGCTGGATCATATTGTTGGCAGGATTCAGGGCCACCAGATAAAAGAACTCAGATTGACCGATTATCCATTGCCTATTTATAGTCAGGATATTGAGAAAAATGAGGGCATTCCTTTAAACTCTACGATTATCAAAAATTTGATCATGGAAAGTGATGCCTTGGTAGTAGCTGTAAATGAGCATAATGGTGGTCCGTCCGCTTTTTTCAAGAATATTATCGACTGGCTTTCACGAGCGAACAGGAATTTTCTGGAAGGCAAAATGATCCTTTTAGTAAGTACTTCTCCGGGAAAGCGCGGAGCAAAAAGTTCGCTTGAATATGTAAAAAATATCTTCGGAAGATTTGGCGGACAAGTGATTGAAAGTTTCAGCCTACCATCTTTTAAAGATAACTTTCAGGACGGAAGGCTTACAAACGAAGTGCTGGATATGGGAATTGAAGATGTGCTTACTACCTTTGCGCACCAAATTGAAAGTTAAGTGCGCAGTTCTAAAAGTTTTTCAGTTAAAGATCCTCAAAGATTAAAGCAACAAATATTGTCCTGGAGCCGGCAATTTCAGGAAATTACCTGGCTGGATAGCAATGATGATGATTCTAAAACCGGGGAATATGAGGCTATTCTGGCTGTTGAAGCTTTTACGGCTATAAAAACCGATCATGAAAATGCATTTGATAAGCTTAAGGAATATCAGGAAACAACTGCCGACTGGATTTTTGGGTATTTAAGTTATGACTTAAAGAATGATGTAGAGCGACTCAAATCTTCAAATTTCGACGGACTTCATTTTCCCGAACTTTACTTTTTTCAGCCTCAGAAATTGATTTTTATAAAGGGAGATAAGGTTGAGTTTCATTATTTACGAATGGTAGATGATGAAATAGATCACGATTTTGAGGATATTCAGAAAACTGAGATTGCTATAGATTCAAAGCATACTCCGGTAAAAGTGGAAGCAAGGATATCTAAGGAAAAATACCTGGAGAAGATTGGTATAATGCTTAATCATATACATCTAGGAGATATCTATGAAGCTAATTTTTGTCAGGAATATTATTCAGAAAATGTAGATATAGATTCCTTCGATATTTACAGGTCTTTGAACGAGATCTCAACTCCACCATTTGCAGCCTATTTGAAACTGGAAAATTTTAATCTTATTTCAGCTTCTCCTGAAAGATATTTAAAAAAGAGAGGAGAAGACCTATTATCACAGCCGATCAAAGGAACCGCCAGAAGAGCTAAAGATCCCGAAGAGGATAAAAAGATAGCAACAGAACTTGCTAATGATCCCAAGGAGCAGTCTGAAAATGTCATGATCGTAGATTTAGTGAGAAATGACCTTTCTAGGATCGCAAAAAAGGGAAGTGTAAAAGTAGATGAACTTTGTAAGGTTTATTCGTTCAAACAGGTGCATCAATTGGTTTCCAGCGTTACTGCGAAGATCGAAGATGAGATTCCGCCGGTAGAAGCTTTGAGAACAAGTTTTCCTATGGGTAGTATGACCGGAGCGCCTAAAATTTCAGCGATGAAGATCATTGAGAAACTGGAGGAATCTAAACGTGGACTGTATAGTGGTGCCGTGGGATATTTTACCCCGGAAGGTGATTTTGATTTTAATGTGGTGATAAGAAGTATTCTCTACAATTCTGAAAATAAATATCTCTCCTTCTCTGTAGGCGGTGCAATTACTGCCAAATCTCATCCTGAAAAGGAATATGAAGAATGTCTTCTAAAGGCAAAAGCTATGCGCGAGGTACTTACAAATTTGTAAGGAATTTAGTTCAGTTCTGCTGGAAGAAATTCAATTTCAGCTTTGTATCTTTGAGTGAGCATGGAAAAATCTTTCAAGAATCTTATAAAATCTGACTATCCATACATCTGCGGAGCCAAGCTTTTAGTGGCTGTTAGCGGAGGGGTAGATAGTGTGGTGCTTGCTCATTTATGCCATTCGGCGAAACTTGATTTTGCTATAGCGCATTGCAACTTTAACCTTCGGGCTGAGGAGAGCGATGGCGATGAAAAATTCGTAGTAGATCTAGCAGATTCTTTCGAAGTTGAGGTTTTTACTGAAAGTTTTGATACAATTGCCTATGCTGAAAATCATGGTATTTCAGTCCAGATGGCCGCACGTGACCTTAGATATGAGTGGTTTTCAGAATTAAGCAGCAGTATACAATTTGATTATACCCTAACAGCGCATCATGCCAATGACAATTTAGAAACTTTTCTAATCAATTTAATTCGGGGAACCGGACCAGAAGGCCTTACCGGGATAAAAAAGGAAAGAAATGAGATCGTAAGACCTTTGCTTCCCTATACCAGATCTGAAATTGAAAATTTCGCCAGGAAGAAAAATTATAAATGGCGGGAAGACAGTAGCAATTCTTTAGATAAATATATGCGGAATAAGATTAGGCATCAGATTGTTCCCGTGATGGAAGAATTGAATCCGCAGTTACTGGATAGCTTTGCCAAAACACAGGCTCATTTGCAGGAAAGTATGGATCTTGTAGAAGATTATATCAGCCTCCTGTACCCGAAATTGGTGCAAAAAGATTCTTATGGTTATTCGATAGATATCGTATTTCTGAAAAAAGTGCCTAATCAAAAACAGATATTATATCAGCTTTTAAAATCATTTGGATTTACTGAATGGAACGATGTTTATGATCTTATGGAGGCTCAAACCGGTAAAATGGTTTTGTCTGATACCCATCGTTTGATAAAGGATAGGGAAAAATTATTGCTTACAGAGCATAATGACAAAACCAGTAAGAAGGAATATAAACTGGGAAAAGAAGAGGAGCTGGTGATGATCCCAGAAATGGGCACATTTCATATTAGTGAAGTGGAAAAGATCGATCAGGTTTCCAAGACTTGCATTTATGTTCCGGAGCGAAAACTTCAATTTCCTCTAACCATTAGAAAATGGAAGAAAGGTGATTTTTTCCATCCTTTTGGAATGAAAGGGAAGAAAAAACTAAGCGATTTTTTCAAGGATGAGAAATTTTCCCTTCCGGAAAAGGAACATACCTGGATCCTTTGTTCAGGAGAAGACATCGTCTGGATCATAAATCACCGAGCAGACAATCGCTTTGCCGTAGAAAAATCTGATTCCAGAATTTTAAAGATCTGCATCACCTAAAGTAGTTGCAGAAATAACCTTGCGAATTCAGCATTATCAGTGTTTTTCTTTTAGGTTTAGATGTCTAATTTCTATCTTTAGGAACTTTATATAAAACAACATTGATGAAAATCTTCAGAATCCCCCAATTTACAGTTTTAATCCTGTTCTTAACAACCCCAGTTCTCGCTCAATCTGAAGCAGAATATGACGTAAAGGAATTTTATGATAAAATGGAGGTAGACATTCCTATGCGGGATGGAATCAAGCTTCACACTACTATCTATACGCCAAAGGATAATTCTTCAGAATACCCAATTTTGATGCAGCGAACGCCGTATAGTTCAAAACCTTATGGTGAAGATCAATTTCGATCAAAAATAGGTCCGAATGAGATCCTGATGAAAGAAGGAAATATTATCGTTTACCAGGATGTTCGCGGTAGATGGATGAGTGAAGGGAAATATGATAATATGCGAGCCTATATTCCGAATAAAAAAGGAAAAGAGGTAGATGAGGCCAGTGATACTTATGATACTATTGAATGGCTTATCAAAAATGTCGAGAATAATAACGGGAAAGTTGGAACCTGGGGAATTTCTTATCCTGGTTTTTACGCGACTTATTCATTGCTTAGTGGCCACCCGGCTTTAAAGGCGGCATCACCACAGGCGAGTATTGGTGATTTCTTTTTTGATGATTTTCACCATAATGGAGCATATTTATTAAGTTACTGGAGAGCTACCGCAGTTTTTGGATATCAGAAAGACAAACCAACCGATTCTTCATGGTATGATTTTCCAAAGCTTGGAACTGAAGATCAGTATCAATTTTTCCTGGATAATGGTCCGTTGAGTAACCTTGATAAATATTACAAGGAAGATAATGAATTCTGGCAACAGCTAAAAGAACATCCAAATTATGATGAATTCTGGCAGAAGCGCGGAATTGTTCAGCATTTTAAAAATACCAAGATCAAACCTGCGGTAATGTTTGTAGGAGGATTGTTTGATGCTGAGGATCTTTATGGACCTTTTGCCCTATATAAAAATATAGAAGAGAACAGCGATAATTATAACAGTATCGTATTTGGACCATGGAGCCACGGTGATTGGGCAAGAGAGTCTGGAAGACAGGGTGTTGGGAACGTATATTTTGGAGATAGTATTTCTACCCATTTTCAGCGAGATTATGAAACGGAATTTTTTAATCATTTCCTCAAGAAGAAAACCAAGGATATGTTGAAACTGGCAGAAGCTCATATTTACGATACCGGCGCCAGGGAATGGAATGATTATTCTGAATGGCCTCCGAAGAACATAACTTCGAAAACCTGGTATTTAGGAGATAACCAGAAACTGACAGAAGAAGCGACAGATAACGAGGAAAAATTTGTTAGTGATCCTGAGAAACCGGTTTCTTACAACAACGAGATAAAAATGGTATTTACTCCGCGTGAGTATATGACCGGAGATCAGCGTTTCGCAGCAAGAAGACCTGATGTTTTGGTATTCGAAACCGAAGTTCTGGAAGAGGATATGAAACTTGCTGGCCCAATTGAAGCCATGTTGAAAGTTGCAACTACAGGATCTGCTGCAGACTGGGTGGTGAAGGTGATCGATATATATCCTCCAGATGCTGAAAATTACGAAGAAACGATGCCTCATTTAAAGATGAGCAATTATCACATGATGGTTAGAAGTGAAGTAATGAGAGGTAGATTCAGAGAAAGTTTTGAAAATCCAAAAGCATTTGAACCGAACAAGAAGACCGATGTGAATATCACTTTGCAGGGCATTAATCATACATTCAAAAAAGGACATAAACTTCAGATACAGATTCAAAGTACCTGGTTTCCTTTGATCGATAGAAATCCGCAAACATTTGTAGATAACATTTTTGAAGCTAAGGAGGAAGATTTTCAGAAGCAAACCCATACGGTTTATGGAGATTCAGCGATCAAATTTTCAGTAATAGAAGAATAGATTTATGAGCATTAGAAATAATATTTTATTGATCCTATTTGGAGCTGCGATCATTTCTTGTGGTGATGAAAAAAAGGATGGGAGTTATACTTCCGCAGATATGGAAAACGCGTCTGAAGAATTAAACCAGTATTTCGATAAGGAATTTCAGAAAGAAATTGAAGAATCACCCATGTTGCAAACTCAAATGGGAATGAAGTCTGACTATGGAAAATGGGACGATTTTTCTAACCTGAAATATGCCGAAGATCTTGAACAGGCTAGAACAAGACTGGATTATCTTGACAAAATTGATAAAGAATCACTGGACGATAAAACCAGATTGAGCTATGATCTGTTCAAAAGACAGGTAGAAAATGAGATTGCCGATTACGATTATCGATTTTATGATTACCCGATTGAGCAAATGCATGGCTTACATGCAGAATTACCTGCATTTTTGATCAATATGCATAGGGTTGATTCCATTTCAGATGCCAAGGCATATATTTCCAGGCTTGTAGGTTTGGAAAAGGTGATGAATGATATTATTGAGCAATTAAAATTAAGAGAGCAGAATGGAGTGATTCCTCCAAAATTTGTTTTTGACAGGACTCTAGATGCATCCAGAAATATCATAAAAGGAAAGCCATTTACCAATTCTGCTGAAGCCAGTACGCTAATGGCAGATTTCAGTTCTAAAATTGATAAGCTTGAGATCTCTGAGGAAGAGAAAACTGGATTGATAAATGAAGCGGAAACTGCACTGGTAGATCATGTTCAGCCAGCCTATAAAAGCCTGGTAGATTTTCTCGAAAATCAGCAATTACGAGCTACTGAAGAAGCCGGTGTATGGAAATTCCCGAAAGGTGGAGAGTTTTATAACAATGCGCTGAAAAGAGTTACAACTACAGATTTAACAGCCGAAGAGATTCATGAGATCGGGCTGAACGAAGTAGCTAGAATTCATGGTGAAATGGAGAAGATCATGGAAGAAGTTGAGTTTGAAGGTACATTGGACGATTTCTTCGAATTCATGAAAACCGATGAGCAATTCTATTACGCGAATACAGAAGAAGGAAAAGCTACCTACCTGAAGGAAGCAAAAGGGATTATCAATTCCATGAAGGAAAAACTTCCGGAGTTGTTCAATACGATGCCAGAAGCAGATATCGTGGTGAAGGCGGTTGAACCTTTCCGTGAGAAAAGTGCGGGAAAAGCATTTTATCAGCAGCCAGCTATTGACGGTTCCAGACCTGGAACTTACTACGCAAATCTTTATGACATGGAAGCGATGCCGAAATATGAAATGGAAGCATTAGCCTATCATGAAGGAATTCCAGGACATCATATGCAAATAGCGATCGCACAGGAATTAGACAGTATTCCGGAATTCAGAAAGTTCAGCTTCTTTACTGCCTATGTGGAAGGTTGGGGACTATACAGTGAGTATATTCCAAAAGAGATCGGTTTTTATGAGGATCCGTATTCAGATTTTGGAAGACTTGCCATGGAACTTTGGAGATCATGCAGACTTGTAGTAGATACTGGTATTCATGCTAAAAAATGGACCAGGCAGGAAGGTATAGATTATTACAAAGAAAATACTCCGGCAGCCGAAAGTGCCTGCGTGAAAATGGTAGAAAGACATATTGTAATGCCAGGGCAGGCAACCGCTTACAAGATAGGGATGAACAAGATCCTTGATTTAAGGGAGAATGCGAAAAAGGAGTTGGGTGAAGATTTCGACATCAGGGAATTCCATGATGTGGTGCTTACAGATGGAGCCTTGCCACTTACAGTTCTTGAGTCTAAGGTAGACTCATGGGTAAAATCAAAAAAATAATTAAGCTTGAGCGAGATCCAAAAATCAGATCTGAAGGTTATAGACCTTGTTAATTCGAATAAAAGTAGATTACAGATCCTGAACTATGGCGCGGCTATTTTCAGTTTCAAATTAAAAAATAAAAATGATGATCTTATAGATCTGGTAGTGGGACCTCGTGAACCGGAAGAATATCTTAGTCAGGAATATCGTGATGAAAACAAGTGTTTTGGGGCTACCATTGGCAGGTTTGCCGGACGTATTGCTGATGGAAAATTTGAAATTGATGAAGAGGAATATGAACTAAACGAACAAGAAGAGCGCGTTCATTTGCATGGTGGAAAATATGGGTTTCAATATAAGCTTTGGGAAATAGATAAGGTGAACGAAGGCGAGAACCCTTCGGTAACACTGTCTTATATAAGTGAGCATCTGGAAGAAGGTTACCCGGGAAGACTTCAGGTAACTGCGAAATATACACTTACAGAAGAAGATGAAATAAAGATTTCCTATACAGCCAAAACAGATAAAGCAACGATTGTAAATCTTACCAATCATTCTTATTTCAATCTTAATGGTGGCGGAAGTGTGAGCGATCATTTTATGAGAGTGAATGCTTCAAAGATTCTTGAGCTTGATGATAAAAATCTACCGACAGGAAATCTTACCAAGTTGAAGAATAACCCAAAAGATTACCGGGAAAATAAATTACTTGGAAACCGGGAACTGGATGATGTTTATGTTCTTGATGTAATGGAGAATGAGGTGCAGGCGCAACTTTTCTCTTCTCTAAGTGGTATAAAAATGAAACTGAGCAGTGATCAACCAGTCGTGGTAGTATATTCACCTGAGACTTTACCAGACACCTGGACCTATTTAAGTGAAATAGACAGAAAGTTTCCGGCCGTAGCTCTGGAAGCTCAGAATTATCCTGATGCACCAAACTTCAGAAACTTTCCTTCGAGTTTGCTAAAGCCCGGTGAATTGTACGAAAACAACATCACATTTGCTTTTTCTGTAAAATAATAATTCTATATTTAACCGAAAATTTAAGAAAACGTTATGATTGGAATTCTATCCTTTGTGGGATTTACTGCCCTGGTAGCCATAATTGCCTATTTTGCAACGAGATCTACAGATGAAACCACCAGTGATGGTTATTTTCTTGGTGGTAGAAGTTTGACTGCCGGAGTGATCGCAGGATCGGTTTTATTGACCAACCTTTCTACAGAACAGATCGTAGGATTGAACGGTTCGGCTTATACAGAGGGAATTCTGGTAATGGCCTGGGAAACACTGGCGGCACTTGCAATTGTAGTTACCGCTTTGTTTTTGCTTCCGCGTTACCTAAAAGGTGGTTTAACCACAGTTCCACAATTCCTGGAGAAACGTTTTGACAGGACTACAAAATCTATCGTTTCCGGACTTTTCCTTTCCGGTTATATGATCATTTTCCTTCCTATTGTATTGTATTCAGGAAGTTTAGCGATTAGTACGATGTTCGATGTTCCGGAGATGCTTGGTGTTAGTGAAACTACTTCATTATGGATCTGCGTTTGGGGAATCGGTATTATCGGATCCATTTATGCGATCTTCGGAGGTTTAAAGGCTGTTGCGGTTTCAGATACCATTAACGCTATCGGGTTATTGATTGGGGGTCTTATGATCCCTGTATTCGGACTTATGGCGATTGGAGACGGAGATATGCTAACCGGTCTTACGACACTTGTTGATTCCAATCCTGAAAAATTTGATTCTATTGGAGGTCCAGATGCGTCAGTACCTTTTTCAACAATATTTACTGGAATGATGCTGGTACAATTGTTCTATTGGGGAACTAACCAGGCTATTATTCAAAGAGCACTTGCAGCCAAGAACCTTAAAGAAGGTCAGAAGGGATTAATGCTTGCGGCTTTCATTAAGATATTAGGACCAATCATCGTAGTGCTTCCAGGTATCATTGCCTGGCATATGTTCCAGGGAGATCTTGATAATGCAGACCAGGCTTATCCTGCGTTGGTAAATGAAGTCCTTCCGCCGGTACTTGTCGGGTTCTTTGCCGCGGTACTTTTCGGAGCGATCTTAAGCTCATTCAACTCAGCCTTGAACTCTTCAGTTACTCTTTTCGGAATCGATATTTATAAGCATCATTTTAACCCAGAGGCATCAGAAAGAGAAGTTGTAAAGAAAGGGAAGACCTTTGGTATTTTTATCGCGATCGCATCAATGTTTATCGCACCGCTTATAGCTAATGCTCCGCAAGGACTATTCGGATATCTTCAGGAAGTTAACGGGTGTTATAGTATTCCAATTCTAACAATTGTAGTAGTAGGATATCTTTCTAAAAAGATCCCGGCTATTGCGGCGAAAGTTGCACTATTTAGTGGTGTAGGGTTATACCTGGTATATCTTGGTTTAAAATATTTCATCGTAGGCGAAGACGCTTTACCACATTACCTTCATGTAATGGCTATTCTGTTTGTAATGAATATCGCTATCATGTGGATCATTGGAAGAGTGAAGCCAAGATCTACCGATTTTGTACTTGAACATACTAAGCAGGTAGATATCAAACCGTGGAAGTTTGTACTTCCGGTTGGATTGGTAATCTGCGCTCTGGTGATCTTTGTGTACGTATATTTTGCACAATAATTATCAATCTTTATATCATAAAAAATCCGCTCCAAAAAGGGCGGATTTTTTATTTAATCTCATCTGGAAATTTTAATCTGAAGAAGCTTCGGAATAATGTGTTTCAGACAATTCATTAAGTCTTTTTGCTGCTTGTTCTGCGGTGATGTCGCGTTGAGGTCCGGCAAACATTTCGTAACCTACCATGAATTTCTTTACCGTTGCTGAACGCAATAGTGGCGGATAAAAACTCATATGAAAATGCCATTCGGGATACTCCTCACCATCTGTCGGAATTTGATGAATTCCTGAAGAGTAAGGGAAGGAGGTTTCAAAAAGATTGTCATATTTAATGGTAAGTTTTTTCAATATTTCAGCATAAGCTTTTTCCTCAGATTCTGAAAGCTGACCAATATGTTGAATATGTCTTTTAGGAATGATCATAGCCTCAAATGGCCAGACCGCCCAGTATGGAATTAATGCTACAAAATGATCATTTTCTTCCAGGATTCGCTCTCCAGCTTCCAATTCCTGTTCTAAGTAATCTGAAAGAATACTTCTTTTGTGCTGTTCCCAGTAATCCTTAAATCTTGTAGATTTTTTCAGGATCTCGGTTGGAATAGAAGACTGAGACCAGATCTGTCCGTGAGGATGCGGATTGCTACAGCCCATAATGGCTCCCTTATTTTCAAATATCTGCACGTAATTAATACCTTCGGTAGATCCCAATTCTTGATATTCCTTTTTCCACATTTTAATCACTTTCGTGATATCTTCAACTTTCATTAGCGGAAGGGTAAGGGAGTGATCTGGAGAAAAGCATACAACCTTACAAATGCCTTTTTCGCTTTCAGCTTTAAGTAACCCATCCTGGAAATCAATTTTAGGAGCATCTGGCAATAAAGATGAAAAGTCGTTTACAAATGAATATGGTTCCTTGTAATCTGGATTTTTCTCGCCACTGGTGCGTTCATTTCCGGGGCATAGGTAACAGGAAGGATCATACTTCTCAGTTTTCAGAGTTTTGCTCTCTTCAGTTTTACCCTGCCATGGCCTTTTGGTTCTGTGGGGAGAGACCAGGATCCATTCTCCGGTTAGAATATTATATCTTCTGTGTGGCGTATTATTCAGTTGGGTATTCATCAACTATTCTTTAAAAATTTTGGTTCCTTCATCTGGCTGAACAATTATCGCATCAAGCTTTATATTGAACTTTGCGAAATATGCAGCGGAAACTTCGTCTATGTACTCATCGATCTTATCTTCTTCAATAAGATTAATGGTGCAGCCACCAAAGCCGCCGCCCATCATTCTGGAACCGTATATAAAATCTTTATCCCTGGAATAATCAACCAGGAAGTCAAGTTCCTTACAACTCACTTCGTAGTTATGTTGTAAACCTTCATGAGAACCATACATTAGCTCTCCAAATTCTTTCAGGCTACCAGATTTCAAAGTTTCAGCTGCCTTAAGAACGCGCTCATTCTCTTTTAGAACATAAAGACATCTTTCGTACATTTTCGCCTTTAGCTTGTCTTTAAATTGGTCTAATATTTCGAAATTTAGATCTCTGACCGATCTAATTTCTGGTAATTCTTTTTGAATGATCTCAACGGCTGCTTCGCATTCTGCTCGCCTGGAATTATAATCGCTATCGGCGATACTATGAGAGACATTTGTATTCAAAAGCAATAGCTTGCAATTTCTGAAATCTGCAGGAATGAATTCCGCTTTCAGATCTCTGCAATCCAGAAGTATGATATGATCTGGCTTGCTCATAACAGAAGAATATTGATCCATGATCCCACAATTGGAACCTACAAAGTCATTTTCAGCTTTTTGAGATAATTTTACTATTTCCAGATCTTCCAGACCAAGGTCGAATAAGGCATTAAGTCCGCTAGCCAATCCACATTCTAGAGCAGCAGAAGAACTTATGCCGGCACCAAGTGGAAGCTTACTTTCAATAATACAGTCAAAACCTTCTAATTTCGCGCCATTATCCTGTAGCTCTTTTACAACTCCCAGAATGTAGTTTTCCCAACCTTCAGCTTTGGTAAACGCTTTATCCAGGTGAAACTCGAATCCTTTACCAAAAGTTTCGCTATATACCCGACAGTAATTATCTGTTTCATTCTTCTGAAACCTAAGAATGATCCTTTTATCTATGGCTGTGGGCATTACAAAACCTTCGTTATAATCTGTATGCTCACCTATCAGGTTAATTCGGCCAGGAGATTCTACTCTAACAGCATAACCGGTATCTTTAAAGACCGAAGGTTTAGTTGAAATAGCTCTGATATTCGTCAAGACTTAGTATTTTTATAATGTAATTCAAATATAATAAATGTAAAAAATACATTCATTATTTATTGAATAAATTTTTAGAATATATATCTTTATAAAAACCAGTACTGAGGATGACTCAAATTACCAATGATCTTTACCAGGTAAAAGAAAAAATGTATGTCGCAACCGATTGTATTATTTTCGGTTTCCATCAGGGCAAATTAAAACTTCTGGTTTTTAAAAGAAAATTGGAACCTTTACAGGGAGAATGGTCTTTAATTGGCAGTTTTGTTCAGCTGGATGAAGATCTTGAAGTTGCGGGACAAAGAGTCTTAAAGGAAACTACCGGGTTGGAGGATGTCTTCATGCAACAGCTTAAAACCTATGGAAGAAAAGATCGTGATCCCGGTTATCGCTGTATTTCCATTGCTCAATACGCCTTAATTAGGATTGATGAGTACGATGAAAAATTAGTGGAAGAACATGGAGCCAGATGGTATGAAATTGATGATCTGCCGGTTCTCATTCTGGATCACAACGAAATGGTTCAGGATGCCTTACTTCAATTAAAACATAATGCCAGGTATAAGCCAATAGGCTTTGAACTATTACCTGAGAAATTTACGATACCGCAATTACAGAGTCTTTACGAAGCGATTTACCAGCGAGAACTTGATGCACGTAATTTCAGAAAGAAAGTATTGTCTCTAAATGTCATCGAGAAACTTGATGAGAAAGATAAAACAACCAGTAAAAGGGGAGCCTTTCTTTATAAATTCAATTATGATAATTATCAGAAACTTTTAAAATCGGGTTATAACTTCGAGATAGCCTGAATTTATTAGCCAAAAGTTTTTCTGTTTATTAATTGTAATATTTACGTTTATTATTATTTTTAGAAAAATATTCAATCATGTCTGATAAGATCAATAGAAGGAAATTGCTTAAAAATCTGGGACTTGGTGCTGGAATTGTTAGCCTTGGTGGAGTAGGAGATATCGTAGCTGGAAATGGCAAATTCGAAATTCTTAAGGCAAATTCTTTTTCGGGTAAAATCAATCATTCCGTTTGTAGATGGTGTTACCAGGACATTCCACTTCAGGATTTCGCTAAAGCCTGTGCTGAAATGGGAATCAAAGGTATTGATCTTTTAAAACCTTCAGAATGGGAAACTGTTGAAAAGGAAGGACTTGTTTGTTCTATGGCAACAGATGATTTTGCAAGTATAACAGATGGTTTTAACGATCCTGCAAATCATGCTTCACTTCAGGAGAAATATAAAGGTCTTATTAAGAAGGCTTCAGAACATAATATAAAAAATGTGATCTGTTTTTCAGGTAATAGAAACGGGATGGATGAAGAAATGGGTATTAAAAATTGTGTTACCGGGTTAACGCCGTTACTTGAATATGCTGAAGAACTCGATGTGAACCTGGTAATGGAATTGCTTAATAGCAAGGTAGATCATGCAGATTATATGTGTGATCATACCGAATGGGGAGTAAAACTTGCCAAAGCCTTAGGTAAACCAAATTTTAAACTGCTTTATGATATCTATCATATGCAGATCATGGAGGGGGATGTGATCAGGACGATTCGGGAAAATCACGAATATATAAATCATTATCACACTGGGGGAAATCCGGGTAGAAATGAGATCAATGATTCACAGGAGCTTAATTATCCTGCGATTATAGAAGCGATATATGACACTGGATTTGACGGATTCGTGGCTCAGGAATTTATTCCGACTTATGACGACAAGCTTTCTGCACTTCAGGAAGGTATCAACATCTGCGATATTTAATTAAAACTTATTCAAAAACTTATGAAACTGAAATTGAATTTTAGTCAGATTCTCATTGCATTTTTTTTAATCTCTGGCTTTTCAAATGCGCAGTCTACCTCGAAAAATGATGTTTATGTGGATGATGAAGGAATTATGCGCTGGAGTGGAAATGATGAAGAGGTACATGGATTTGGCGTGAATTATTCAGCTCCCTTTGCACACGCCTATAGATCTGCTCAAAAAAAAGATCTTGATATTAAAGCTGAAATTGATAAAGACATTTACCATTTTACGAGATTGGGTTTTGACTTATATCGCCTGCATGTCTGGGATACCGAAATAAGCGATGAGAAAGGAAATTTACTGGAGAATGAAAATCTTGAAACTTTTGATTATTTACTTAGTGAACTAAAAAAGCAAGATATCAATTTCGTGATCACACCCATCGCCTATTGGGGAAACGGCTGGCCAGAGCCTGATGAAGACACCCCGGGATTTTCAAATAAATATGGAAAGGAGAAAAGCCTTACCAATCCTGAGGCGATTAAGGCACAGCAGAATTATCTCGAACAGTTCTTGAATCACGTGAATCCGTATACCGGTATTGCTTACAAGGACGAACCTAATTTGATCGCTTTTGAAGTAAGCAATGAACCGCATCACCGGGGCAAACCAAACGAAGTCAAGGATTTTATCAATAAGATGGTGGCTGCAATGAGAAAAACAGGCACTGAGAAGCCTATCTTCTATAATGTGAGTCATAGCGTTCAGCTGGCAGAGACCTATTTCACTTCAAACATCCAGGGTGGAACATTTCAGTGGTATCCAACAGGACTCGGGTTTCAAAAGGAACTGGAGGGAAATCTTCTACCAAATGTGAATGATTATAATATTCCATTTAATGATGTGATCGAAAGGAATAAAAAAGCGAAACTGGTTTATGAGTTCGATGCTGCCGATGTGAATAAATCTTATATGTATCCTGCGATGGCGAGAAGTTTTAGAGAAGCCGGAATTCAGATCGCCACACATTTCGCTTATGATCCAACTTTTCTGGCCTATGCTAATACCGAGTATAACACGCATTACATGAATTTGAATTATACTCCGCATAAAGCTTTGGCATTAATGATTGTCTCCAGGATTTTTCATGAGGTCCCTATGAGAGAAGATCTGGGAACTTATCCTGAAAACCTGGAATTTGACAATTTTAAGATCAGCTATGAAGGCGATGTGGCTACTTATAACTCTGAAAACAGTTTTATTTATACGAATTCAAATAACATCAGTCCAAAATCTAAATCAAAACTGGAAAAGATCGCTGGTCATGGAAATTCTGAATTGGTAAAATATGACGGGAAAGGAGCCTATTTTCTGGATAAGCTTGAAGAGGGAATCTGGAGACTTGAGGTAATGCCAGATCCAATTCTGATTCAAAATCCTTTTGGAAGCAATAGCCTTGATAAAACGGTTTCTATCATTAGCTGGAAAGAAAATAAAATGGAGCTGAATTTGACTAATCTTCCTGAAAATTTTCAAATTACCGGGTTAAATGATGGGAATGCTACAGAATTAAATGCTAATAAAAAAAGCTTTAAGATCGCCCCCGGAACTTATTTGCTAAAATCCCCAGTAAAAGATTTCGATGTTGATTCTTATAATAACGATTGGAACTTCAAGATCAGGGATTTTGAAGCTAAAGAAAGCACGGTTGATAAAACATATATGATCCACGAGTCTGCAAAGAGTATTTCTGAAGATTCTAAATTGAATATTAAGGCGACGATAGTTTCGAATGAGAATATTGAAAAAGTGCAAGCCTGGTTCCAGAATGGTAATATCTATGAGTCAGTTGAATTAAAAGCCGACAATAATTATGATTATAATGCCGAAGTTCCTGAAAATCTCATCAAAAACGGGTTTCTCAATTATAGAATCATTGTTTCTACTGGAGAAAATGAGTTCACATTTCCTGGTGGAGTAGAGGGAAGCCCATCTGACTGGGATTATCATTCAGGTGATCAATATGAAGTTAGAGTTTTGAAAAAGAACACTCCGGTTTCTATATTTAATCCTGCGACAGATTCTGATAACATGGTGATTGGTTGGTCGCCAAAGAATAATCTTATTCCGCTAAATGAAAATGAGGCTGAATTCCAGGTTAAAATAGATAGCATTTTCAAAGAAGATGCAGAAAATACTAATGCAGAGCCCATCTATGATTACTCTTTCAGATATAATTTTCAGAAGAAGATCGCTAACAGAGATTTGAATGGAAGAGAAAAACTTGTTATACATGCCAGAGCTCTCGGTGATACTTCAGAAAAGCTGCAGGTAGCTCTGGTGATGAATAATGGTGTGTCATTCGGGAAAACGATAGATCTAACGACGGATGTGCGGGAGATCGAAATTGATCTTTCAGAATTAAAACCGGTTAAAACGGTAACATTACCGAGACCTTATCCTGGCTTCCTGCCTTATTATTTTGATCATTCTTTTTCAGGAGAATTACAATTGGAAAATATGGAAAGTATTCAGTTTTCAATAGGGCCTGGTTTGAAAGAAGAAAACTATCAAAAGCCTCATTCCATAGGCATCAGGCAAGTCACAATAGAATAGATGATTTTAATAATAATTGTAACCAAAAAAGGCCTTCGAAATTTGAAGGCCTTTTTTGCAGTTATAACAGAAAATTAACCACATTTCGAAGAACCGCAGTCCTTACAGGTCAAGCATCCTTCCTGGTATATCAGATTTGAGGAGTTACAATTGGTACATTTTTCCTTTTTAGCCACCGTTCCATCGGCGATGTAACGCTTAAGTGCTCTAACCACACCATTCTTCCAAGTGTTGATTGACTCACTATCTAACTGTAAGCTGTTAATCAGGTCAACTACATTATCTATAGACATTCCGTGACGTAGCGTACTTGAAATAAGTTTTGCATAGTTCCAGAATTCTGGGTTGAATTTGTGAGACAGTCCTTCAATAGTTGTTTTGTATCCACGCTTATTCTCATACTGGAAATCATATCGAGAAGTTCCATCTTCATTTCTGGCTTTGATAATATAACCTTCGCTTACCCATCTTGGGATCAGGATACCTTCTTCATCGTCAGCAAAACCGGTGAAGATCTCGTAAGGACGTCCATCCACAAGTCCGATGAAAGCGATCCATTTATCTTTATTATTCTGGAAACGAACTACATCAGCAGTGAGAACATCAGGTCTTTTCAGTGGGAAAGTTCCCGGAGTTTCTTCAGCTTCTTCCTCTTTCTTCTCATCATTAGAAATAAGAACTCCTGAACGTGAACCGTCGCGATAAACCGTCACACCTTTACAGCCGGCTTCCCATGCCTCCAGGTATAGTTTACCAACTAATTCTTCATCGACATCGTTAGGAAGGTTAATAGTAACACTAATGGAGTGATCTATCCACTTTTGAACAGCTCCCTGCATTTTCACTTTGCTTAACCAGTCCACATCATTAGAAGTAGCCTGAAAATATGGAGACAATTTCACAAGTTTGTCAAGTTCTTCCTGAGAGTAATTCCTATCGGTATCATGACCGTTGGCTCTCATCCATTCTTTGAAGCGGTGGTGGAATACCACATATTCTTCCCAAGAATCTCCAACTTCGTCCACGAAATCTACTCTCGCATCCTTGTCGTTTGGATTCACTTTTCTTCTACGTTTATAAACAGGAAGGAAAACTGGCTCGATACCAGAAGTAGTTTGAGTCATTAAACTCGTAGTTCCGGTTGGAGCGATGGTAAGAAGTGCAATATTTCTTCTACCATATTCCAGCATGTCATAATAAAGTTTTTCATCAGCCTCTTTAAGTCGAAGGATGAAAGGATTGTTTTTCTCTCTTTCAGATTCGAAGATTGAAAATGCACCTCTTTCTTTCGCGGTATCTACAGAAGCTCTGTAAGCGGCAAGAGCAATATTTTTGTGGATGTCCACAGAAAAATCAATTCCTTCCTTGCTGCCGTATCTTATTCCAAGTCCGGCAAGCATGTCACCTTCCGCAGTGATACCAATTCCGGTTCTTCTTCCTTCGTATGCTTTTTTACGGATATTCAACCAAAGGTTTTTCTCTACAGCTTTGATCTCTTCGTTTTCAGGATCTGCATCGATCTTGGCAAGAATATTATCGATCTTTTCAAGTTCAAGGTCAATGATATCATCCATAATTCTTTGAGCGGCACCAATATGTTTTTTGAAAAGCTCATAGTTGAAATGTGCCTTATCTGTAAATGGCTCTTCTACATAAGAGAAAAGATTGATCGCTAATAAACGACAAGAATCATACGGGCATAAAGGAATTTCACCACAAGGGTTTGTTGAAACCGTTTTATAACCAAGATCTGCGTAACAATCTGGAACCGACTCATTGATCACGGTATCCCAGAAAAGGATTCCCGGCTCGGCAGATTTCCAAGCGTTGTGAACGATCTTTTTCCAAAGCTTTTCAGCCTCTACATCTTTAGAAAATTTCGGCTCTTTGCTGAAGATCGGGTATTTTTGAGTATAACTCCCGCTGTTTTTAACAGCTTTCATAAACTCGTCATCGATCCTAACGGAAACGTTGGCGCCTGTAACCTTGCCTTGTTCCATTTTAGCATCGATAAAATCTTCTGCATCCGGGTGGTTGATAGAAACCGAAAGCATTAATGCACCACGACGGCCGTCCTGCGCAACTTCTCTTGTTGAATTTGAATAACGCTCCATAAAAGGAACCACTCCGGTAGAAGTTAGGGCAGAATTTTTTACTGCCGATCCTTTTGGACGTATGTGTGAAAGATCATGACCTACACCACCACGGCGTTTCATCAACTGCACCTGTTCCTGGTCTATTTTCATGATCCCTCCATAAGAATCTGAAACACCATCGTTTCCAATTACGAAACAGTTAGAAAGAGAACCAACCTGGTACGGATTTCCAATTCCAGCCATTGGACTTCCCTGAGGTACTATATATTTAAAGTTCTTAATAAGGTCGAAAACTTCATCCTCACTCATAGGATTAGGATATTTCTTTTCAACTCTTGCAATTTCTTTTGAGATACGCCTGTGCATATCGTCCGGAGTAAGTTCGTAGATATTTCCTTCGGAATCTTTAAGGGCATATTTGTTTACCCAAACTCTTGCGGCCAGATCATCTCCTTTAAAATATTTTAGAGATGCTTCATAAGCCTGTTCCTGAGTATAAGTTTGTGGAACGACTGGTTTTTCTTGTACAGGCATATAAATGAGATTTTTAGGTTAGAATTTCGTTATTCAAGCGGTATAAAACTAAACAAAGAAATGAGACAATTAACAATTTCTTTAGAAAAAGTTATCAAGAAAAAACTGTTAATATATTGATATTCAAATAATTAAAAATTTACTAACAATAAAAAGTTGACAAATAATGAAAATTAAAATTTCTTTACTTGAAATATTGTGTTTAAACTTTAGTGCTGTAATAAGTATAGAAAAGCAAACGAAAACTTCGAAAATTCTAAAGCTTTTGGTTTATAAACTGGGAGAGTAGGACATGCAGAAAAAAAAGAGGCTCCGCATTTGCGGAGCCTTCTTTGAATTAACACCTATGAAAATTCAAAATTAAAAAGGTTTATTCTGTAATCGAGTAAATAGCATATCCATTTGCTGGAGCTTCGATCTGAACCATTCCGCTTTCATCGGAGGTAGGGTTATATGTTGTGTTACCACTATAATCCATCAGGGTAACATTATTCCAATTTGAACTTACAGTCCTTCTTTTAGTACTGTTATTAATGCTAATATACAGAATTAATCCAGGATTCGTACCTGTTCCGCTTCTTTTCATAACATACTCATCTTCATCTACGTAAAGCACTTCTGTGTCACCAACAGCCAGGCTGTTATGAATAGAGATAAGAGTTTTTAGCTCTTCCTGGAAACTTTCATTCTCATAATCTGAGTAGAAAATTGTAGGGTATCCTGGATGCGTTAGGATGAATGAGTAGGCTTTCATCTTATTGCTGCGCTTAATATAGTTATCTATGTTATCATCCTTTTCCGTATCATGATTTGCGGTAAAGGTCACTGCCTTTTCAGGATAAGTTTGCCATAGACCAGCATCGGTAAGATTGTTCAGGTCTTCGTATCTGTCCAATCCTTCTTCAAGGTTATAAAAGGTTGCGAAGTCAAAAGCTCCTGCGCCAGTTTCCTCTACATAATCTTCCAAAACTGAGGCACGACCATCCCAAAGTTCTACTACAGAGAATCCGCCAACTTCATCTAGCCATTCTTTTACCACCCATGGTTCAAAACCTAGAACATAGTCAAATCTCCAACCATCGAAGCCCATCACATTCTTATAATATTTTGCTACAGAATTGTCTTTCTTCCAAAGCCAGTCCTGAACTCTTTCTCTGTGATGATCAAGATTAGTTTCTGAATAGAATAAACTTCCCGGGTCATATTCACTTACACTGTTTGGATAAAAATCCTCATAAGTTCTATTGAACATTCCAGAAGCATTTCCATGGTCTTCGTCAAATAAGGTATAAGTATCGTAATCTCTATATGGATTATATTGTAATCCGCCACCAGAATTGTGGTTAATCACTATATCTGCAATTACCTCTACGTTATTATCATGAGCTGTAGATATTAAGTTTTCCAGTTCTGCTCTGGAACCAAATCTGGTTTCTAAAGTCCCATGCTGCGTATAATTTCCAAAGTCATAATAATCTGAGACATCATATCCCATTGAATAACCACCAGACTGACCTTTTGTTGCTACAGGTAACCATAACCTGTTAATACCAGCATCAGACCAATCAGCTACTTTAGAAGAAAGGTTGTCCCACCAGGCAAATCTTGGTTCTACATCCCAGTAAAAAGCCTGCATCATAACTCTGCTTCCATTATCGTAAGAAGAAAGGTTGATTGCTTGCGGCTCTGTTGGCTGAGGATTTGGTTGCGGAGTTTCTCCTACATCATCTGTTGGATCTACAGGATCTCCTGAATCATCTGTTGAACATGATCCCAATAGAAGGCTTATGCTCAAAAGAAGTAAAAATAAATAATTGTGTTTTTTCATAATTAAAGTTCAATTAAAGGATAAAAAAAGGGGCTAGTAATAGCCCCTTTAAAATGAACTAGAATTTAGTTCTTAGTTAATGTATATGTATACATTCTAGGATTACTTAAATCTAAAGTGATCGTATAGTTTCCAGATTCTGGAACTCCAATGTTCTCACCACCAAATTCCATAGTTCCATCTGCACCAGTATCTCCAAGGTTAAGATCCCAAGCATCGTTGGCTCTAAACTTGATACCGTTATCTGGAGCTTCTTGCGCGGTAAGGTCCAAAGTAATTGTCCAAATCATGTTTTCAGCATCGTAAGTCATATCAGAATCAGAATCCCATCCTGTTGGAGTAGCGTTACCAATAACACCCCAGTTAGTTTCAGTTAGAGAGTAAGTAAGATTCTCAGTATCAGCTTTTACAAGGAAGTATCCTCCTGTTCCATCAGGAGTACCAGCATTCACTTCTCCATCCTGAAGAAGTTCTTCTGTGTAATCTCCATTTTCAGCACCAGCATCACCGTAATCTCCATCCCATCCAGTATTCTGTGGAAGGAACTTGTATTCTGGGGCATCAACATTCATGTAAATGAATCCTTCGTAATCTGTTCTACCTTCAGCAGAAGCAGCCAATGGCACACCAGCTTCAGGACTCCAGTCTGCAGCGTATCCACTTGCAGCACCAAAGTTACCAGTTACATATATCTTCGGAAGTTCATCGGCACCACCTTCTTCAGCAGCTTCAGGTAGTACTACCGTTAAAGACATCACTTCGGAAGTAGCGTTCAAACCGTTACTTCCGTCAGTTCCTGCATAAGCACGAACTCTAAAGTAGATATCTCCAGTGTTTGGCATTTCAGTCTCCGGATCGTTATCCAGACCTGCTTCAGCTGCCAAAGACATTAATTGGCTAACAGTAACTCCTAAATTATTATCTCCTGTAGTTCCGATAACATCAAAACCAGAGAATGATGAATCTGATGAACCCTGTAATTCATAAGTTACAGTTGTAGGTGCATCAAAATCAACTTCATTCCATACAAAACGCTCTGCGATATTGTTTGAAGTTTGTGCAGTAAGTGTATAAGATTCTGCAGTTGCATTCGTGAACATGATTCCGTCTGAATCTGGTTGCGCAACGAATACTACGTCATCATCATGATCGCAGGAAGTGAATCCTACAAGTGCGATCATCGTTAATAAGAAAATTGAAAACTTTTTCATTTTGATTATAGTGTTTTATTAGTAACCTGGGTTTTGTGTTAAATTGGTGTTTACACCTAGATCTGAAGCCGGAATCGGGAAAAGATCTCTGAAAGCTTCAGTTGTAGTTCCTTGTGGAACCCCACCTTTAAATGGCCATACGCCACCGTCTGAGAATTGTCCGAAACGGATAAGGTCTGTTCTTCTGTGTGCTTCCCAATAAAGCTCTCTAGCTCTTTCGTTCAGAATGAAGTTTAGAGAAAGATCTGCAGTAGAAATGTTGTTATCAGCATTTCCAAAAGCACGTTCTCTTAATTCGTTAATGTAATCTACAGCATTTGCCTGGCT
The DNA here is from genome assembly GCF_031344135.1 of Christiangramia sediminicola. NCBI lineage: Bacteria > Pseudomonadati > Bacteroidota > Flavobacteriia > Flavobacteriales > Flavobacteriaceae > Christiangramia > Christiangramia sediminicola. Next base: position 274,478 of record NZ_JAVJIU010000003.1, on the reverse strand, counting down.
TCCACCAGCTCCTCTAACAACTGCTTCAGCATACATTAAGTAAGCATCAGCAAGACGGAACATTGGAAAATCTGTATCAGGAAAATCTCCAGTTGGATCTGATCCTGCATTTCCATTAACATCAACGTTCTTATATTTCGCCACAGCATAACCGTTGGTGAAATTAGAGATGTCATTGATTTCCTTAGACTGACCATCTGTATAGAACAATGCTCTCTGGTCTGCAACTTCTTCGATTGCATCATCTTCGCTATCAAGAAATTTGTTTACCAGGGCAGAAGTAGTTCTAAGTCCGGCCCATCCACCGTTGATTCCAAAGTTATCCGGATCCATAGATCCTCCAACAGCTGCGTGAATAATAAAGGTCATACCTCCATAAGCCTGAGTGTTGATCCCGTCAAATGTAATAGGGAAAATGATCTCATTCTGAGCTCCGTTGCTGTTATTATCTGCAAGGAAAAGTTTCTGATAATCATCTACAAGACTGTAATCTGCAGCGATTACTTTATTAGTATACGTAATTACATCTGCATATCTCGGAGTACCGGTATATTTTTCAGCATTCAGGTAAAGCTTAGATAGCAACATCCATAGAGCCCCCTGGTCTGCACGACCATATTCGTTTGCTCCAGCAGCTACCAACTCACTTTCGATAGCAAGTAATTCACCTTCGATATAGTTGAAAAGTTCCGCACTTGTGATCTGTTCTGGAAGGAATGCTCCAACCGGATCTTCTTCTGTTACAAATGGAGGGTTTCCATAAAGGTCTAGCGCATGCCAGTAACTTAAGGCTCTTAGGAATCTAGCCTCAGCTCTGTAAGTATCTATCTCAGCTCTAAGTCCGCTGTCAACTCCACGTCCGTCAAGAACAGAAGTTTCAGTTTGTCTTAAATACTCATTAGACTGAGCGATCTGGTACATGACTCTTGAATACATTGTTCTAATGAATTCATTTCCTGATGTCCAGTTCTGGTTATGAAGGTCTTTAATTGTACCATCATTCCACCCAATTACAGCCTCATCTGTAGTAAGCTCCTGTAATTTAAAGTATAATCTCATATACTGAGAGAAACCTTCATCTAAACCTGAAAGATCGGCATCACCTGCAGGTCCATCCTGTCCGCTTATTGCAAAACCTGCATAAAGCTTAGCAAGGAATTGTTTGTAAGCTGCCGGATCTTCAAATGCTGAAGCGGCAGTTTCCCTGTTGTCCTCGGGTACGAGGTCTAATTCGCTTTCGCATGACCATAAAACAGCCAATCCAAAGAGAACAAGGAAAGTTGATTTTATCTTATTAAACATAGTTCTAGTAATTTTTCTATTATTCATTAAAATGCAAAGTTCAGCCCAAGTACGAATCTTCTTGATCTAGGGTAGAAATTGTTGTCTATTCCACCAAATACTTCAGGATCTAATCCTTCGTAATCTGTGATCACAAGAACGTTGCTGGCAGTTAAAGAAGCTCTGAAGTCTACTTTTTCTCCAGGAATCGTATACCCAATGCTTATGTTATCAAGCTTTACGAAATCTGCAGCCTCAAGGTAATAATCTGAGAAAAACTGACTGTTTTCAAATCCTGTAGCCAAAACATTCGAATTGAAGTTTGAGTAGTAATCTGAAGGAGTGTTAGTTCCTGCTTCTACAAATCCGTTTGCAGATTGCGTGTTATTGTAAATATAATTTCCAAAACTTCCTCTAAATGTAAAGCTGAAGTCTAGATTCTTATAGTTCATCGTGTTTGTAAGACCCATATAATAGTCTGGAGTTGCTTTCTTGTATGGCTGCTTATCTGCTTCTGTGATCTGGTTATCACCGTTCACATCTACATAAGCACCTTCAATTGGCTGTCCCTGGTCATTATAAACCTGTCTGAAAACGAAGAAGGTTGTTGGATCATATCCTTCTTTCCAAAGTTGAATGTTGTTACCAACACCACCGCTAATTCCTCCCTGAGGAATAAAGAAGTTAGGATCGTCACCAAGAGTTAATTGAGTAATCTCAAGATCCTGGAATGAAATGTTGTAATCTAAGGTCCAGTTAAAATCTTCAGATCTTGCAAGGTCTCCGCTTAGTCCAACTTCAATACCTCTACTCACGGTAGTCCCTACGTTTGTAAGTAACTGGTCTGAAAGGTTAGCTCCAGCTGGAACCGGTACAGTTGCAATAAGGTCTTCAGTTTCTCTGTAATAAGCATCAACAGATCCGCTAAGTCTATTACTGAAGAATCCGAAGTCGATACCCGCGTTATAGTTGATTAAACTTTCCCACTTAAGGTCTTCGTCATACTCTTCTGGTCTTAAAGTAGGCACAAAAGTGTTGCCAAACTGGTATCTGGCACCTCCCTGACTAGGAGTATAAAGTCCAAGATAACCATAATTTCTTCCAATCTCGTAGTTACCAGTCTCTCCGTAACCACCTCTAAGCTTCAATTCAGAAACTATATTAGAGTTTTGAAGGAAGGCTTCATTATGAATTTTCCAACCTATAGAGGCAGCCGGGAAATAACCCCATCTGTTCTGTGGAGCAACTCTTGAAGAACCATCAGCTCTAATACTACCAGAGATTAAGTATTTGTCATTAATATCAAAACTTGCTCTTGCGAAGTAAGATTCTAATGAGTTACGGTTGATATCTACCGGGAAGTCAACTTCCTGATCCTGCTCAGTTCCATAAACATTAGAGAACGAGTAGAATTCTTGGTATGAATGTCCTGCAGTAAGATCAACTTCTGTAGTATTAAGGAAATTAACATCATTCTTATAGTTAAGATATGTATCTAACAGTAAGTTTCGGTTAATGTTCTCATAGTTGCTGAACTGGTTGATATTTGACGTATTTGAAGCTGCAATTAAAGGAAGGAATGTGCTCCCGTTAGCTTCAGCATAATCAAAACCGGCATTTACCACAGCTTTTAGTTCTGGTAACCAGTGCAATTTGTATTCAGCATTAAGGTTCGTGATAGACCTTCTTGTCTGGTTATTATCCTCATTAAGGTCTAAAAGCGCAACCGGGTTTCTTGTAGCAAGGTTTTGCTGAACGATATCTCCACCTGAATTTCTGTTAAATTCAAAATATCCTCCAAATGGAAGAGTGTCATCATAGATAGGTTGAGTTGGATCAAATGCAACAGCAGAACCAATAGCTCCCTGGTTTGCAAATTTGTTCTTGTCTAAACTGTTCTTAGAAGTTAATGTGAGTTTCAGTTTATTATCGAAAAGATCCTGGTTCAATGAAACATTGAATGCATTTCTTTCGTAATAATCTCCTGTAAGTACTCCTGTTTCAGCAGTCTGGTTAAAGTTCAATCTATAATAGAAATTTCCAATACCCTGAGTAGCTGTAAGGTTGTGAATAGCACCTACTGAAGTTTCATAAATCTGGTCTTGCCAGTCTGTATTTGCATTTCCTAATAAAGATGGGTCTGTTCCCGCAGTGCTATTAATAAGAGTTCTGAATTCTTCAGCATTTAACACGTCTACTTTATCTGTAATGTTACCTATAGAAGTTTTAAGATCATAAGTGAACTGGAAAGGAGTATTTTTTTTACCTTTTTTAGTGGTAATAAGGATAACCCCGTTAGATGCTCTAGAACCATAAATAGAAGTAGCAGCTGCATCTTTTAATACAGTGAAATCTTCGATCTCATTTGGGTTAATAGAGTTAAGGGCATTACGTGATCCTGCAACTCCTCTTTGATCTAATGGCACCCCGTCTACTACGATAAGCGGATCATTGGATGCCGAAAGAGATGAACCTCCACGAATACGAATAGTTCCTCCCTGTCCTGGAGCACCACCACCTGGAGTAACTTGTACACCGGCAGATTTACCCGCGATCAGTTGCTCTGGAGCAACTACAGCACCCTGGTTAAACTGGTCTGAAGAAATCTTTTCTACAGCCCCGGTGGCATCCTGCTCAGAGGTTGCACCATAACCGATCAATACTACTTCATCCAGAGAAGCAGAATCTTCATCTAACTGTAGATCTATTGTAGACTGACCACTATAAGAGATTTCCTGAGTTGCGAATCCTAAAAATGAAAAGGATAATATGTCGCCTTCAGAAACATTGTCAATGGAATAATTCCCATCAAAATCTGTTGTAGTACCGTTTGTGGTACCCTGAACAATTACGTTAACACCTGGAATCGGTAATCCTGTGGCGCTTTCGGTCACAGTACCGCTAACGGTGCTTTGGGCAAAAAAGCTCATTGGCAGCATAAACAGCAAAATCAATGTGCTTTTAAATAAAGTTCTCATAAATTTTCTATTGGTTTTTACTAAAAATTAACCTTATATTTTTACTTCCTGAGGTTAAATGTATGTAAATTCTACACCAAAAATCGGGGAGTCTGCAGTATTACTGCGACGAAAACGTTTTCGTGTTGAAAACTTTTCTTAGTTAAGGGTATCATAATTTAAATGTGGTAAATTTGACGAATCGAAAATGAAACCCTACTCAAAAAAAGAATATCGAATCTAAATGAAGCCAAAACTTACCCTAAAGAAAATTGCGAAAGAACTGGATGTATCAATTTCCACTGTTTCAAAAGCGCTTAGAGACAGTCCTGAAATTGGAGAAGAAACCAGGGAAAAGATCAAGGCTTTTGCCAAGCATTATAATTATAAGCCTAATAACATCGCATTAAGCCTTAAGAACCGTAAAACCAAAACTATAGGAATTATTATTCCGGAAATCGTTCATCATTTTTTCACTACAGTAATAAGTGGTGTAGAGAAGGTGGCTAATGAAATGGGTTATAATGTATTCGTATGCCTTTCAGATAATTCTTTTGATAAGGAAGTACTGAACATGGAGATGCTTGCAAACGGTAGTACCGACGGATTCATTTTGTCACTGGCTAAAGAAACCATGCAAAAAGGTGATTATCATCATTTGGTAGAAGCGATCAACCAGGGTATGCCGCTTGTGTTATTTGACCGTGTAGTAGATGATATTGCATGCGATAAGGTGATCATTGATGATGTTACTGGCGGTAAAAAGGCCGTTGAATATTTAATTGAATGTGGTTGCAAGAACATAGCTCTTATCTCTACGGTTGATTATGTTAGTGTAGGGAAACTGAGAACTCACGGCTACAAACAGGCTCTTGTAGAAAATAATATCGAGATCAATGAAGATCTTATTCTGAAGATCGAGGAGATGGAAGATAGTGAAGCTGAGATCGAACAATTTTTACGCAATAAGAAAGTAGATGGTGTTTTTGCCGTAAATGAACATTTTGCTATTTCAGCAATAAAAACCATTCAGGAACAAGGTAAGAAAGTGCCTGAAGATGTATCGGTGATAGGTTTTACCGATGGAGAATTGTCAAAAAGATTCATTCCTAGTTTAACCACGGTAAGCCAGCATGGAATGAGAATGGGAGAGGAATCTGCCCGGCTGTTAATAGAGAAATTAGAGCGCACGCCAAGCGAGGATGACTACTACAAAACAATCATTGTAGAAACAGAACTGGTGACCCGAAATTCAACAAAATCAAAGAAATAAGGTGTTCGTTTTAAAAAATCTATATATTTGCCGTAATTGAAATTTATCAAAACTTATATTTTTACTTCCTACCTATTTTAAGTTTTGATAAGTCTTAGTGCTTATCGTGATAATTAAAATTTACGATATGCGTAAACGTACCTTAAGCTTCTGGGAGATCTGGAACATGAGTTTTGGATTTCTGGGAATTCAGTTCGGTTTTGCCTTACAAAATGCCAATACTTCGAGAATTTTTGAAACTCTTGGAGCAAGCGTCGAAGATATTCCTATTCTTTGGATTGCGGCACCGGTTACCGGTCTCGTGGTTCAGCCAATTATTGGTTACTTTAGTGACCGAACCTGGACAAGACTGGGAAGACGTCGACCTTATTTTCTTATTGGCGCCATTTTATCTTCAATAGCACTATTTATAATGCCTAATTCGCCAATTTTGTGGGTTGCGGCCGGGACATTATGGATCATGGATGCTTCCATAAATATTTCCATGGAACCATTCAGGGCATTTGTTGGAGATAATTTACCAGACAGACAACGAACGCTCGGTTTCGCGATGCAGAGTTTCTTTATTGGAGTAGGAGCCGTGGTTGGTTCCCTTCTTCCTTATATGTTCACTAACTGGTTCGGAATAAGTAATACAGCCCCGGAAGGTATTATACCAGATTCAGTAAAATGGTCTTTTTATGTAGGTGGTGTCGTCTTTTTCCTGGCAGTTATTTGGACGGTAATAAAATCTAAGGAATACTCTCCAGAAGAACTCGACGCATTCGAAAAAGAAAAGCTTAAGGATAAACCAGCAAGAGTTGAAGTTGTAGATAAGACAAAGAACATTCGCAGTCAGTTTATCACTGGAGCGATAATGGCCGTAATTGGAGCCATAGTTTCATTTCTGATATTTCAGAATGGTCTAACTAAGGAATTATACATTTTATTTGTAGGCCTTATAATAGCCGGTGTTCTATTTATGGTGGTATCAAGCCTGCGTAAAAAACAGGTTCGTAATGGATTTACCATTATCATAACAGATATGCTGAATATGCCTCCGGCCATGAAACAATTAGCCTGGGTGCAATTCTTCTCCTGGTTTGCATTATTTTCAATGTGGATCTACACAACACCAGCTGTAACGGGACATGTATTTGGAACTACTGATACTACTTCAGAATTATATAATGATGCAGCAGATTGGGTTACCGTAATGTTCACTGTTTATAATGGAGTAGCTGCAGCTGTAGCATTTTTACTACCTGTGCTGGCTAGAAGAACAAGTAATAAGATCACGCACTTATTAGCCTTAACCATGGGTGGATTGGGTCTTATCTCTGTGTACTTTTTAGGAGATAAAGTGGGATTGTTATTAGCGATGGTTGGAGTAGGTGTGGCCTGGGCCAGTATCCTTTCTATACCTTATGCGATGTTATCTGGTGCGTTACCATCTTCGAAAATGGGATATTATATGGGAGTTTTTAACTTCTTTATCGTGATCCCTCAAATTGTTGCGGCAACCATTCTTGGTTTTCTAGTAAAAGAGCTATTTAATGGAGAGCCAATCTACGCGTTGATCGTAGGAGGTTTTTCCATGATCTTATCAGGACTTTTAACCCTAAGAGTTCAAACAAATAAAAGAATAAATATAGATGAGCAATCATAAAGCATTCATATTCGATCTGGATGGTGTGATAGTAGATACCGCCAAATTTCATTTTCTGGCGTGGAGAAAGCTGGCAAATGATCTTGGTTTCGATTTTACCGAAGAGCAGAATGAGCAGTTAAAAGGAGTAAGTCGTGTAGAATCTTTAAAAAAGATATTGAAGTGGGGAAATATGGAGCTTTCTGAAGAAGAATTCAATAGACAGATGGCTCTTAAGAATGAGAATTACCTTTCTTATGTAGAAGAAATGGATGATGCAGAAATTCTTCCTGGAGTGCCTAAAGTGCTGAATTATCTAATTGAAAATAAAATTCCATTCGCGCTCGGTTCTGCAAGTAAAAATGCCAGAACCATTCTAAAAAAAATTGATCTGTACGAAAAATTCGATGCTATCGTAGATGGTACAGATGTTAGTAAAGCAAAGCCAGATCCGGAAGTTTTCCTTATCGCGGCTGAGAAATTAAATGCTGAACCACATAATTGTGTGGTATTTGAAGATTCGGTTGCCGGAGTTCAGGCAGCCAATATTGGTAAAATGACCAGCATTGGTATTGGTGATGAAAAGGTGTTGAATGAAGCCGATTATGTTTTTACAGATTTCACCGAGATTGAAATAGAGTTTATTGAAAAATTATTGAGAAACCAGAAGTAATGAATCAAGATTATATAAAACCTGATGAGTGGTCTATCATTGAAGAAGAGTTTGACCCGGGAAGAGTAAAATCATCTGAAAGTCTTTTCAGTATTGGTAATGGCGCAATGGGTCAGAGAGCCAATTTTGAAGAGCAATATTCAGGACCAAGTTTTCAGGGAAGCTATATTGGAGGAGTTTATTACCCGGACAAAACAAAAGTTGGCTGGTGGAAGAATGGTTATCCGGAATACTTCGCAAAAGTATTGAACGCTCCAAACTGGATCGGGATCAACGTATTTGTGAATGAAGAAGCTTTAGATCTTCATACCTGCAAGAATGTTCATAATTTCCGTAGAGAACTTAATATGAAAGAAGGTTTTCTAGGGAGATCTTTTGAAGCTACTCTACCTAATGGAGTAGAAATTGAAGTGAAAGCTATCCGTTTTCTTTCTATTGTAGATGATGAACTGGGAGCTATCAAATTTGAAGTTACTCCTTTAAATCAGGATGCAAAGGTTCGTTTTGATCCATATCTGGACGGAAGCATCACTAATACAGATGCCAACTGGGAAGAACGTTTCTGGGAAACTCTGGAAGTGAAATCTAAAGATGATCAGGCGTTTATCGTCTCAAAAACCTTGAAAACTGAATTTCATGTAGGGACTTATATGCAATCTGAATTATTGTTGAACGGAACCAAACAGGAACAATCTCCTGAAGTAAGAACAGGAGAAGACAGAGTTTCTTTCAAATATTCAGTTGAAGCCAAAAAAGGAGAGACTGCTAGTATTATTAAGTATGCTGGTTATGTGACCGATATGAATCATAAAAGACCAGATCTTATTTCAGCTGCAAGTCTGGTATTAGATAAAGCCACAAATAAAGGTTTTGAGAGGTTAAAGCAAGAGCAAAAAGATGCCTGGGCAGCGATCTGGGAAATGGCAGATATTACTATTTCTGGTGATGTTAAAGCTCAACAGGGAATTCGTTTTAATATTTTTCAATTGAATCAAACCTATCTTGGAAAAGACGAAAGACTGAATATTGGCCCGAAAGGATTTACCGGGGAAAAATATGGAGGAAGTACCTATTGGGATACCGAAGCATATTGTATTCCTTTTTACATGGCGACCAAAGATCAGAAGGTTGCCAGAAAATTACTTGCTTACAGACATAATCACTTAGAAAAGGCCAAAGAGAATGCTTCAAAATTAGGATTTTCTAATGGTGCTGCCCTTTATCCTATGGTGACCATGAATGGTGAAGAAAGCCATAATGAGTGGGAGATCACTTTTGAAGAAATTCACCGTAACGGTGCTATGGTCTTCGCGATCTATAACTACGTTCGTTTTACCGGAGATTTCAGCTATATCCCGGAAAAAGGACTTGAAGTAATGATCGCCATAGCCAGGTTCTGGCATCAGCGTGCAAATTTCAGCAAAAAGAAAAATAAGTTTGTGATCCTTGGTGTCACCGGACCTAATGAATATGAAAATAATGTTCATAATAACTGGTACACGAATTACATTGCTAAATGGTGTATAGAGTACTGTTTAGAGATGATAGACAAGGTGAAGGATGGTCACCAGGAAGATTATCTTCGAATTATGGGTCTAACTTCATTGAACGAAGGAGAGCTTTCTAAGTGGAAGGAAGTTGCGGAAGAGATGTATTTCCCATATTCAGAAGAGTACGGAGTTTATCTTCAGCAGGATGGATTCCTGGATAAGGAGATCATTCCTGTTGCTGAACTGGATAGAAAACAAAGACCAATTAACCAGAAATGGAGTTGGGACAGGATCTTAAGGTCGTGTTATATCAAACAGGCAGATGTGCTTCAGGGATTCTATTTCTTTGAAGATCATTTCAGCAAGGAAGAACTGGAAAAACATTTTGATTTCTATGAGCCGCTAACCGTTCATGAATCATCGCTTTCTCCTTGTGTGCATAGTATACAGGCCGCCGTTCTCGGAAGAATGGAGCAGGCCTACGAATTCTATGTTAGGACTTCGAGACTGGATCTTGATGATTATAACAAAGAAGTGGAAGAAGGTTGTCATATCACAAGTATGGCCGGAACCTGGATGAGCATCGTTGAAGGTTTTGGAGGAATGCGTGTGGAGAATGACCAGCTTTCATTCAAGCCTCAAATTCCTGAACAATGGCAGGCTTATTCATTCAAAGTGAATTTCAGGGACAGAATTCTAAAAGTTGATGTCTCTTCAGGTAAAACTGAATTCACGCTGGAAGGTGAAGATTCTTTGGATATTCTTGTAAATGGGAAACCGGTTGAGGTTGTACCAAATACACCTGTAAGTGCTTAAATATTATAGGGCTTTCTGAATTTCAGAAAGCCCTTTTTTAATTTATACTGAAATGAAATCTATTTTATACTTATTAATCGGTCTTTTCAGCATTTCTTCATTTGCACAAATAGAAAGACTTGAGCCGCCAAACTGGTGGATTGGATTTGAAGATCCTGAATTGCAATTAATGGTCTATGGTGAAAATATTGGAAACGCCACTCCGGAAATTGATTATGATGGGGTAAGCATCGAAAAATTTAATTCAGCAGATAGTCCTAATTACTTGTTCATTGACTTAAAAATTTCCGAATCGGCAAAACCGGGAAAATTCAAGATCAGTTTTGAACTTGAGAATGGTACAACCGAGGATTATGAATATGAGCTGAAAGAAAGGTCAAAACCGGCAGAAAATTATGTGGGTTTTGATAATTCAGACGCGATTTATTTAATTACTCCAGACAGGTTTGCCAATGGAGATCCTTCAAATGACACCGATGAATCTTTAAATGAAAAAATCCTTGATCGCGATGATGATTATGGCCGTCACGGTGGCGATATAAGAGGAATTATTGATCATCTTGATTATATAGATGATATGGGCTTTACAGCGCTTTGGTCTTCTCCTTTATTGATCAATGACATGAAATCTGGTTCTTACCATGGCTATGCGATGACCGACTTTTACAGAGTTGACCCTCGTTTTGGAACACTGGAGGAATATAAGGAGCTGGCAGATAAAGCAGGTGAAAGAGGAATAAAAATCATCATGGACCAGGTTGCGAACCATGCCGGAATTGAACACTGGTGGATGAAAGACCTGCCTTTTAAAGACTGGATCAATTACCAGGAGCTTTATGAAAATGGTGAAAAGATCAAGTATTCAAGTCATAAGAGAACAACCAATCAGGATCTCTATGCTGCAGAATCAGATAAAAAGAGAATGAGTAATGGATGGTTCGTAGATACGATGCCAGACCTTAATCAACGTAATCCATACATGGCGAAATATTTAATCCAGAATAGTATCTGGTGGATAGAAACGCTAAACCTTGGAGGAATTCGCCAGGACACTTATCCCTATCCTGATAAAGCATTTATGAGCGATTGGGCTGGAGCCATCATGGCAGAATATCCAAACTTCAACATTGTAGGTGAAGAGTGGAGCAATAATCCTCTGCTAATTAGATACTGGCAGGATGGCGTAGATAACGGCTATGATTCAAATCTTCGAAGCACCATGGATTTCGCCATGCAATCAAACATCGTTGAAGGTTTGAATGAAGATGCCGGCTGGGAGCAGGGACTGGATAAATTGTATGCCGGCCTGGCAAATGATTTTGCCTATGCTTCGCCGGAGGATATTATGATCTTCCCAGACAATCACGATATGAGCAGGATCTACACTCAGCTAAGAGAAGATATCCCTAATACTAAAATGGCGTTAAGTTATATTCTAACTCTTCCAAGAATTGTTCAGATCTATTATGGAACCGAAATTTTGATGGACGATACCGAAAAGCCGGGAGATCACGGGCTCATTAGAACCGAATTCCCGGGAGGATGGGAAGATAGCGAAGTGAATGCTTTTACCGGAGAAGGTTTGACCGAAGATCAGAAAGATATGCAGTCATTTCTGAAGAAGATTTTAAATTATAGAAAGGATAGTGAAGCCATACAAACAGGGAAAACTATTCATTTTGCTCCGGAAAATCAGGTTTACCTGATTTCCAGAATTTCAGATACTGAAAAGGTAGTCCTGATCCTGAATAAAAATGAGGAAGCTGTTGATTTAGATCTTTCAAGATTTGAGGAATTAGGTTTTTCAGGAATGGAATTCAAAAACCTAATTACCGGTAAAAAAATGAAATGGGAAGATTCAATTTCTCTACCACAGCGCGGAGCCTATTTTTTAACCACAAAACTTAATTAACACTAAAACAAATATTAATGAAAAAACTTGTATTGATCTTAATGGTATTCAGTTTTCTGGTATCATGTAAAAATGAGCCAAATAAAGAGGAGTCTTCAGCCGAAGAAACCCAAAAAGATAGTCTGGCTCCGGTGAGCGATGATATGATGGAATCGGCGGTTATTTATGAAGCCAACATCCGTCAATATTCTCCGGAAGGAACTTTTGATGCGTTTACAAAAGATATTCCGCAGTTAAAGGAACTGGGAGTAAAGGTGATCTGGTTAATGCCGATGTATCCTATTTCTATGAAAAACAGAAAAGCAACCGGAGAGAAGGATGTTGAAGATATTGAAGACCCGGAAGAACGTAAAAAATATTTAGGTAGTTATTATTCAATTTCAGATTATTCTGCGGTAAATCCTGAACACGGAACCATGGAAGATTTTGATGAATTGGTACAGACTGCACATGAGAATGGAATGTATGTAATTCTTGACTGGGTTGCCAATCATACTGGCTGGGATCATGCCTGGATCACGGAGCATCCTGAATATTATACCAAAGGGAAAGATGGTGAAATCACAGATCCTATTAATGACGCGACTGGAGAACCATGGGGATGGACAGATGTTGCCGACCTGAACTTTGATAATCAGGAATTGCGTGAAAAGATGACCGAAGAAATGCTATTTTGGGTAGAAGAACATGATATCGATGGTTTTAGAGCAGATGCGGCGCATTCAGTTCCAACCGACTTCTGGGAAGCTGCCGCGAAGACTTTAAATGAAGCAAAACCTTTAATCATGCTTGCTGAAGCTCAGGATCCTAAAGATCTTTTTCATAATGCCTTTGAAATGGGATATAACTGGGAAGGTCATCATTTAATGAACGAGATCGCTCAGGGTCAGAAAACTGTGAAAGACTGGGATAATTATATGAAGAAGATCGATACTACTTTTCAAGAGGATGATTTTCTAATGAATTTCGTGACCAATCATGATGAGAACTCATGGGCAGGAACTGTAGAAGAACGAATGGGAGATGCTTCAGAAGCAATGCTTGCCATGAGTTATACAATTCCGGGAATGCCTTTGATCTATAGTGGTCAGGAGTACGATATGGATAAAAGGTTATTGTTCTTTGAAAAGGATACGATCCCAAAAACTAAAGGAAAAGTATATCCGTTACTGGAGAAACTAGGAGAATTAAAGAATTCTAATGCTGCTTTAAATGGAGGAAAAAACAAAGCCTCTTACACAGCTGTAAATAATTCTGCGGAAGAGAAAGTTCTGCTTTTCAAGAGAGAGAAAGATGGGCAGACCTTATACTTTGTTTCAAATATGTCAGGTGAACCCGTGAATTTCACAGCAGAAATGGAAGGTGATTTTTCAGATTATATGAATGATGCAGATATCAGTATTTCAAGAGGTCAGGAAATGAAATTTGAGCCCTGGGAGTACAAAATTTTGATAAATAAGTAATTAAAGTCATAAATATTTGCAAAAAGCCACTTAAATGTGGCTTTTTTTATTAGTTATTAACCGAAAACGTTTTAGTTTTTTCCGAAATTAGGTTATCGGTTTTAAAGAGATTAGTTTTGAGCTAAATGGTTGAAAATATTAGAAACATCGCAGTTCTAACCTCCGGAGGAGATGCTCCGGGAATGAACGCTGCCATTAGAGCAGTTGTTCGTGCCTGTTCATTTTACAAAATTGAGTGTACAGGAATTTACAGAGGATATCAGGGGCTTATCGAAGCCGACTTTGAAACTCTGGATGCACGTTCGGTTAGAAATATCATAAATAAGGGTGGAACTTTTTTAAAATCTACTCGTTCCAAAGAATTTCAAACTAAAGAAGGAAGAAAAAAAGCATTCGAAAACTTAAAAGCGAATAATATTGACGCTTTAATAGTGATTGGTGGAGATGGTACTTTTACGGGTGCCGAGCTTTTTAGTCAGGAATTTAATATTCCAACCGTAGGTATTCCTGCTACTATTGATAATGATATTAATGGTACAGATTATACCTTGGGTTACGATACGGCCTTAAATACAGTGGTTGAAGCCATTGATAAGATCCGTGACACGGCCAGTTCTCATAACAGGTTATTCCTTGTTGAGGTAATGGGACGTGATGCCGGAGATATCGCTTTGAATAGTGGTATTGGAGCCGGGGCTGAAGAAATCCTGATTCCTGAAGAAAATCTTGGAGTAGAAAGATTGATAGATTCCCTTAGAAAGAGTAAAAAATCTGGTAAGACCTCTAGCATTATCGTGGTTGCTGAAGGTGATAAGAGCGGAAAGAACATTTTTGAACTTGCCTCTTATATAGAAGAGAACATGGATGAGTACGAGATCAGAGTTTCTGTTCTCGGGCATATTCAGCGTGGTGGTTCACCTAGCTGTTTTGATCGTGTTCTTGCCAGTAAACTTGGAGTTGGTGCGGTAGAAGCACTTATGAACAACAAGTCTGAGATCATGATAGGAATACATCACCAGAAGGTTGTCTATGTAGATTTAAAAACCGCTATAAATGGTGATGCGAAATTAGATAAAGAATTACGAAGGGTGGCAGACATCACTTCGGTATAATTAAAAACCAAAGAATATGAGTACAAAAATTGGAATTAACGGATTTGGACGTATCGGAAGAATTGCCTTCCGTATTGCTGCCCAGAATGAGAATGTAGAAGTTGTAGCTATTAACGATTTACTAGATGTAGATCATTTGGCTTATTTGCTTAAATATGACTCTGTACACGGTAAATACAAAGGTTCTGTTGAAGTAAAAGATGGTGATCTTTTCGTAGACGGAAAAAAAATAAGAACTACTTCAGAAAAGAATCCTGCAGACCTTAAGTGGGGAGATGCTGGAGTAGAGGTAGTAATGGATTGTACAGGGATTTTCACAGATCTTGACAATGCAAAGGCTCACCTTGATGCCGGAGCTAGAAAAGTTGTGATCTCTGCACCTTCTAAAACGGCACCAATGTTCGTAATGGGTGTGAATCACCACGAAGTAACTGCAGATCAGAACATCGTTTCTAACGCATCATGTACAACTAACTGTCTTGCACCACTTGCAAAAGTGATCGACGATGAGTTTGGACTTGTAGAAGGTTTGATGACAACTGTACACGCAGCTACTTCAACTCAGTTTACAGTAGATTCTCCATCAAAAAAGAATTTCAGATTAGGAAGAAGCGCCATGGCGAATATCATTCCTAGTTCAACAGGAGCTGCAGTAGCTGTAACTAAAGTAATTCCTTCACTTAAAGGAAAACTTACCGGAATGGCCTTTAGAGTGCCAACCACAGATGTTTCTGTTGTTGACCTTACTGTAAGAACTGAAAAATCTGCAAGCTACGACGATATCAAAGCTGCTTTCAAAAAAGCTGCTAATGGAGACTACAAAGGAGTGATCTCTTACACAGACGAAGAAGTAGTAAGCCAGGATTTCGTTTCAGATGCACATACTTGTAACTTTGATGCTGGAGCTGGTATTGAGCTTAACGATAATTTCTTCAAGTTGATCGCTTGGTATGATAATGAGTATGGATACTCATCTAAGCTAGTAGATCTTGCTGCACACGTAGCATCTTTATAATATTTTTTAAATCTGAAGTATACAGCCCGGGAAGCCTGGCTGTATACTTTACAGGTTTAAATTAATCATCTGAACACATGATATTAATTGCTGATGGAGGTTCCACCAAATGTGACTGGATACTTCTGAACAATGAAGGGGAGCAGGTATTCAAGACCAGAAGTAAAGGTTTGAATCCCGCTGTATTCCAGGAAGCAGTTCTGGAAGAAAGACTTGCTGAAAATCCTGATCTTGCTGAAGTAAGGGATACAATTGAAAAAGTACATTTTTACGGAGCCGGTTGCGGTACTCCAACTCCTAGAGAATTACTGAAAAGTATCATCGCTAATTACTTTACAAATGCAGATGAAGTATTGGTGATGGAAGATACGGTTGCTGCTGTATATGCTGCTACCACCGAGCCAGGAATCGTTTGTATTCTTGGAACAGGATCTAACAGCTGTTATTTTGATGGGGAGAAAATTCACCAGGCAGTAGATTCATTAGGATATATTTTAATGGATGAGGCTAGCGGAAACTACTTCGGAAAAAGACTTATTCGAGATTACTACTATAAACGTATGCCTCCTGAGATCGCAGAAAAATTTGAAAAAGAATTTGATCTGAACTCAGACGTGATCAAGATGAATCTTTACAGAAAGGATAATCCAAATACGTATCTGGCACATTTTGCAGAATTTATCTTCAAGAACGAAAGAAATGGATATTTCTACAAATTGCTTCACGAAGGTCTCACAGATTTTGTTCATTCCAGAGTTCTGGCATATCCTCAGGTAACATCAGTTCCTGTGCATTTTATAGGAACCATTGCTTTCTTTAGTGAGGATATTATTAAAGCAGTTGTTCAGCCTTACGGAATTGAAATTGGTAATATTGTGAGAAGACCTATTGATGCTTTGATCGAACATTATAGAAAGAATGTGATAAAAGTTTCTTAAACTCATATTTCTGAAAACATTAAAGGCTCGCATTTTTGCGGGCCTTTTTTATTTTAAAATGTAATCATCTGGAAATGTATTTCTTACCGAAAATAGTTTACATTTAATTCAATAATCATAAAGCCCTGCCTTTATTAATTTTTGAAAAAATGCTTGTAAAAGTATATGGCAGTGCTGTTTTTGGTGTGGAAGCAACCACTATCGCTGTAGAAGTAAATATTGCTTCAGGCATCGGTTATCATTTGGTGGGTTTGCCAGATAATGCGGTGAAAGAATCGAGTTATCGAATTACTGCAGCGCTTCAGAATAATAATTTCAAACTACCCGGTAAAAAGATTATTATCAATATGGCGCCTGCAGATCTTAGAAAAGAAGGATCGGCTTACGATCTTACCTTTGCCATGGGTATCCTCGCTGCTTCTAATCAGATCAAAGCCGAAAATATATCAGACTATCTTATAATGGGGGAGCTTTCATTAGACGGAAGTCTGCAGCCTATTAAGGGAGCTTTACCTATCGCTATACAGGCACGAAAAGAAGGATTTAAAGGTTTTATTCTTCCGGAACAAAATGCTCGAGAAGCGGCAATAGTTTCTGGGCTCGAAGTTTATGGCGTAAATAATATCAAACAAGTGATTAATTTCTTTGATCAGGAAATTGTTCTGGAAAGAACAGAGATCAATACCCGAGAAATCTTTTATGAAAACCTGAAAGATTTTGAATATGATTTTGCTGACGTTAAAGGTCAGGAATCTATAAAAAGATGTATGGAAATCGCTGCTGCAGGAGGTCATAATATTATTCTTATCGGTCCGCCGGGAGCGGGTAAAACCATGCTAGCGAAAAGACTTCCAAGTATTTTGCCTCCAATGACTCTCCAGGAAGCTCTGGAAACTACAAAGATCCATAGCGTTGCTGGGCGTATAAAAGATAATGTTGGCTTGATGTCTCAACGACCTTTTAGAAGTCCGCACCATACGATTTCTGATGTGGCGCTTGTTGGCGGCGGAGCATATCCTCAACCGGGAGAGATCTCACTCTCTCATAATGGTGTACTATTTTTAGATGAATTACCTGAATTTAAGCGAGGAGTGTTGGAGGTGATGCGGCAACCACTTGAAGATAGAGAAGTGACAATTTCCAGAGCTAAGTTTACCGTAACTTATCCGTCAAGCTTTATGCTTGTTGCAAGTATGAACCCAAGCCCTGGAGGATATTTTAATGATCCTGACGCACCGGTTACATCTTCACCTATAGAAATGCAGCGATATTTGAGCAAAATAAGCGGTCCTCTTCTGGATAGAATCGATATTCACATTGAAGTAACTCCAGTACCTTTTGAGAAATTAAGCGAAGATAGAAAGGGCGAGAGTAGTCTTTTGATAAGGGAGAGAGTGACTCGGGCCAGAGAGATTCAGTTTAAAAGGTTTAGTGAATTTGAAGCCATACACTACAATGCTCAGATGGGACCAAAGCAAATTCGTGAAAACTGTAAGCTTGATGAGACTTCAAAGTTATTGCTTAAAACTGCAATGGAGCGATTGAATCTTTCTGCAAGGGCCTATGACAGAATTCTGAAAGTTTCCAGAACGATCGCTGATCTAGAAAATAGTGAAAATATTAAAGGCGATCATTTAAGCGAAGCGATTCAATATAGAAGTTTGGACAGGGAAGGCTGGCTGGCCTGAATATCTTGAGTTTTAATTAACTAAACCTAAAATGCTTTTTTATATTTTTGGGTAGACTGAAAATAACCAATCCACAATTTCCGGTTTGAAGATCTTCGGAAATCAACAACCTAAACCAATGAAAAGATTTTTTCTTATTCTTCTATGCCTTGGGATATTCTCTTGTAAAGGCGATCAATCCCAGGATACAGATGTTACTGAAACTTCCACTGACACCTTAAATACAGAAGATTTAATTCCTGATGCACTTAAAAACTCAAAACCAGTTATTCTTAATCTAGAGGAAGCAAATAAACTTGCAGAGCTTCCGCTAAGCTGTATAGATACTGAATATCCAAACAAACTAGGCCAGACCTTAGAAAATAAGGATGCGTTGGGGGAGCCTAGCGAGCTGCATCCAGCGTTCTACGGATGCTTTGACTGGCATTCATCAGTTCATGCTCATTGGTCGTTAGTGAGCTTACTGAAACAGTTTCCCGATGTTGAGAAAAAAGAAGCGATCAGGGAAAGCTTAAAAAACTCATTAACTTCAGAAAATATCCAGGCAGAAGTAAATTATTTTAATAGAGAGCAAAGCGGTTCTTATGAAAGGACCTATGGCTGGGCTTGGTTGCTAAAATTAGCCCAAGAGCTAAAAACATGGGAAGATCCGCTTGGGGAAGAACTTTCAGCTAACCTTCAGCCTTTAACCGATATTATTGTGCAGAAATACATGGAATTTTTGCCAAAGTTGAACTATCCAATTAGGGTAGGAGAGCATACCAATACTGCATTTGGATTAACTTTCGCCTATGATTATGCTGAAACGACTGAGAATTCAGAATTACTTGAACTAGTGAAAAAACGAGCTCAGGATTTTTATCTTAAAGATGATGATTGCCCGGTTTCCTGGGAGCCTGGAGGATATGATTTTTTATCCCCATGTCTTTCTGAAATAGATATTATGAGCAGAGTTCTGCCAAAGAATGCCTTTAGTCTTTGGGTTGATGATTTTATGCCTCAGCTTAAAGATGAAGACTTTCAAATGGAAGTTGGTGAAGTATCAGATCGTACAGATGGTAAGCTTGTACATCTTGATGGGCTTAACTTTAGTAGGGCCTGGGTTTTCTATAGACTCGCGAATAAATATCCAGATACTTTTGGACACTTAAAAATGCTTGCCAATGAGCATATTTCTTATTCTTTTCCAAACGTTGCCGGAGATAGCTATGAGGGGGGTCATTGGTTAGGAACTTTTGCGCTTTACGCTCTCAAAGAATCAGGGAATACGCCTAAGGCTTGAAAAATTTTATTAAAAATTTAGGTCCCGGTATTCTGGTGTCAGCTGCATTTATTGGCCCGGGAACCGTGACCGTATGCAGTATTGCCGGAGTAAATTTTGGATACTCTTTACTCTGGGCACTATTGGTTTCTATCTTTGCCTGTATAGTGCTTCAGGAAATGTCAGCCCGACTTGGGTTGATTTCAGGTAAAGGTCTAAGTGACTGTATTAGAGATGAAATGAAAAATCCAGCAATTAGGATTTTTACTCTATTCCTTATTTTTTCAGCAATAGTTATCGGGAATGCGGCTTATGAAGCTGGTAATATTTCAGGAGCTGTACTTGGCATTGAAGCAGTTTTTGATTCCAATAGTTTTCAACTGGGAGCTTTTGATTTTAATATTTGGAGCCTGATAATTGGAAGTATTGCTTTTATATTATTACTTCTTGGAAGTTATAAAAAGCTGGAGAAGGTTTTTATTGTTCTTGTATTATTAATGAGCATAGCATTTCTTTTAACCGCTGTATTAACTGGACCAGATTTAATTGATATTTTTAATGGTTTTGTACCGGGAAATTTTGATGCAGGCCTGCTAACCATCATAGCATTGGTAGGAACTACCGTAGTGCCTTATAATTTGTTTCTACACGCGTCACTTGTTAGTGAGAAATGGAAAGGCAGTAAACAACTTGGGATGGTTAGAAAAGAATTGATTTTTTCTCTATTTCTCGGCGGACTTGTTTCCATGGCGATTGTAGTGTGTGCTGCAGCCTCCAATATAGATAAGATCGAAGATGCAGCTGACCTTGCTATAGGTCTTGAGCCTTTATTTGGAAGTTCAGCTACAGTATTTCTTGCTATCGGACTTCTGGCTGCAGGGATCACTTCTTCAATTACAGCGCCTCTCGCAGCTGCTTACGTGGTAAAAGGTTGTTTGGGTTGGAAAGGAGGAATGAATTCAAAGAAGTTTAAATTAGTATGGATGAGCATTATCATTCTTGGCGTTATGTTCTCTTCCCTGGGTATAAAACCGGTTGAAATTATTCAATTTGCTCAAATTGCCAATGGTCTGGTTCTTCCAATTATTGCAACTTTCTTATTTTGGGTAGTCAACCAGAAAACTGTTCTAGGGAAGTATAGGAACAGTTTACTGCAAAATATCATTGGTTTTGTAGTGATTGCTCTGGCTGTATTTTTAGGAGCGAAATCAATCTTTAATGTAATTCAGAACTTTTAGATGGAAAAAACGATACATATAAATTGTGATCTGGGTGAAGGCGGAAAATTTGATGAAGAGTTAATGCCTTTAATATCTGCCTGTAATATTGCCTGTGGTGGTCATGCAGGCAACCTGGAAACGATGCATAGAACCGTCAGGCTTGCAATGGAACATAATGTTGAGATTGGTGCACATCCATCTTATCCAGACAGGGAAAATTTTGGAAGAAATCATTTAGAAATGTCTGAAGATGATCTAAAACTTTCCATAGAAGGACAGATTCTAAGCCTTAAACAAATTGCCGAATCTGAGGGTGGAAAACTTACTCATGTAAAGTTTCATGGAGCTCTTTATAATGATGCCGCAATAGATGAAAATATTGCCAGAATAGTTCTTGAATGTCTGGAAGAATTAGGTGTAGATTTTAAACTTTATGTGCCTGTAAATTCCAAAATTTCTGAACTTGGAATGGGAAAATTTCATTTGTTTTTTGAAGCATTTGCAGACCGCAATTATAACGAAAATTACAGCCTTGTATCAAGGTCTGAAAATGCTGCTTTGATCACTAAAGAAGAAGAAGTTTTTCAGCATGTTTTTTCTATTTATAACGACGAAAAGATCACCACATTTTCTGGAAAGAAAATTACAGGAAAAGCTGATACTTTTTGCCTACACAGTGATACCCCATCATCAGTAGAGATTATCCAATTTCTTCATAAAAAACTTGCTCAAAAAGGAGTAGAAGTAAAGAATACATAATGCAAAAAATTCCTGAAATAACACCTCTTGGAGATCGGGGAATTCTTATTGAATTTGAGCCGAAAATCTCAGAAGATGTTCTTCAAAAAGTCCTTTTTTATAAGGAAAAATTAGAAAATTTAAAGTTTAAACAAAATGTTGAAGTAATCAACACATATAACTCGATATTAATTAGTTATGTATTAACTATAGAAGATGTCTATGGTGAAATTTCAGCCTTAAAGGAGCTATTTAGAGAGGCTAATATAACAAAAAATAAAAACTATAAAATTTACGAATTACCAGTGTGTTATGATCTGGAATTCGGACTCGATCTGGAGCATATTTCTGAGCAAAAAAACATGCAGGTAAGTGAAATTATCCAATTGCATACAGCTCCGGTTTACCAGGTTTATTTTATCGGTTTTCTTCCCGGTTTTTTATACCTCGGAGGCCTTGATGAAAGACTGGAAATTCCACGTAAAAATAACCCTAGAAGATCGGTCGAAAAAGGTGCCGTGGGGATAGGTGGAAATCAGACCGGAATTTATCCTAAAAATAGTCCGGGCGGATGGCAGATTTTAGGCAAATGTCCTGTTGAATTATTCGATAAAAATTTGCCTGAGCCGAGTCCTTTTTCTTCTGGTGATAAAATAAAATTTAAATCTGTTTCCAGGACAGAATATCTTGAAATTGAAGAGCAGATTTCAAACGGAAATTATGAGTTAAAAATCATTGATCATGAAAGCTGAAATTGAAGTTTTACAACCCGGTTTATTTTCCAGTATTCAGGATCTTGGAAGGTTAGGATTTCAGAAATTTGGTGTTCCTCATAGCGGAGTTATGGACAGGTACGCCATGCGCATTTGTAATTTGATTTTAGGTAATTCTCAGAATTGTTCTGTAATGGAAATTACCATGCAGGGACCTCAATTGAAATTTAATGACGCCACCAGGATTTGTATTTCGGGTGCGAATCTTTCTCCTAAATTGAATGATAGTTCAGTAGAAATGAATTCGAGTATTAAAATATCTGAAGGAGATATTTTGAAATTTGGAACGCGGGAAAACGGATTCAGGAGTTATATTGGAATAGCTGGAGGTTTTGAAAGTGAGTCCGTAATGGAAAGTAAAAGCTGGTACGAAGGTATTACTGAAAACGCTCGAATGGTTAAAGGGATGAAAATGCCTTATAAGCAGGTTTTTGATAAAAACGTTTCAACTTATTCTTCTCTTAAAATAAATACCGAATATTTAGCTTCCGATGAAATAGAAGTTTATCCAGGACCCGAGTTTGAAAATTTGAATACCACTCAAAAGGAGCAATTATTTGGTTCAAGTTTCAAAACAGACCAAAGTAGTAACCGGATGGCTGTCCAGTTCATGGAGGATCTTGAGAATGAACTTGCGCCTATAATTACCGCACCGGTGATGCCGGGAACAGTACAATTAACTCCATCTGGCAAGATAATCTGCCTAATGCGTGATTGTCAAACTACTGGCGGTTATCCCAGGATATTGCAACTTTCAGAAAAAGGAATTCAGGTATTATCTCAAAAATTAGCTGGAGAAAAAGTTAAATTTAAGAAGAAAGAATACAGGTAGAGAATGATGAATATGGGACAATAAAAAAGTGCTATCTCGGCGATCGCTATAGAAAAGACCCTACTCAGAACTATAACATACCTAAACAACACTTTTTTGCCCCAAAACACTTTAGCTTTACTAAAATGACTGAAACAAATATAGCTGAGGATGTCATCCTGTGTAAGGGGAAAATTCCCCTTTTTATTCTTTAAATGTGCGCTTTACGCTTTATATTCCTAATTTTAGGACTTCTAACCAATCACTTATTCAATTATGGAAAAACCGGAAAAATGTATTTCAATCTCAAGAGCAAAGGAAATTCAGAAAGAATGGTGGAATACCCGTCTTGAAGTTACTACCAACGGAAAGACACATGAAGATACCTGTGAATTTCATTTCACGCTTGATGAACTACAGCAATACCTAGATTATGTAAGGGAAAAATCTGAAGAAGCAAATATTTCAAATCCAGGTATAAATATTTGGCTAGGAGCCTACAAAGAAAAGGAGAACAGGCCTAATCTCACTACGATTTTTCTATCTGCGACCAAAAAAAAGAATTCTGTAGAAGATGATGGCTCTGGAAGGGATTACGAAGAAAACACTGAAATAGACCCATTTAACGAAAACGGTGGGCTTTGGCCACCATTTGGCTACTAACTAAACAAGACCCTGTAAGTGCTGGATTTTATTATTGACAATAAGCTTTACATCATTCCAATTTTTGAGTTTCTGGCGATGTGTATAGCCTTAAAATATTATTTTAAATTTCGAAAATCCTTAAAAACAGAGATGAAGGTTTTTGTCTTTTATCTCTGTTTTATTTTTGTTGTTGATACCATTGGACTTTATCCAATCTGGGCGTTTTTTGATAAGTATGAAACTTTACCATTCCTGAAAGATTCTCCTTTTCATAGAAATTTCTGGCTCTATAATATTGTAAGGGTTATAAATTATCTTGTATTTGGCTACGTATTTTCGAGTCAGATTCATTCTCTCAAAAAGTATCACCTTAAAAAGATTCTCCACGCAGCTTTGATTTTATTCGGAATATATAGTCTTATATGTTATAGCACTTTTGGAAATTTCTTATATGCCGAGGAGTTTTCAGTGATATTCATTGGTACCATTATCGTTTTCTTTTGCCTTATCGCTTACTTTTTCGAGGTACTCCTTTCAGACAAAATTTTAAGTCTTACTTCAGATGCGTTATTCTACTCTGGGACTGGCGTTTTATTGTGGCAGTTATGCGTAGTTCCATTAAAGATATATACATCTTATTTCAATACATCCAACCCGGAATTCATCAAAATGTATGGTACGGCATTGATGTACGCAAACATCTTTCTTTACTCGATGTTTATTATAGGTTTTTATGTGGAAATGAGTTCCAGACTCAAGGCAAAAACCGCTTAGAAAGCGACACTCACCTACGTTTATTATTATAAATTTTATGTATACTTGCTAAATAACCTACCGTTAAAATATGCTTCAAAAGGAAGAGATCTTACTAATAGTTTACTTTATCCTGGTAATCTTTTTTCTGGCTGGTTTCACCGTTCTATTCTTTATAACCTATCAAAGAAGAAAGAATAAATTACT
The DNA here is from genome assembly GCF_031344135.1 of Christiangramia sediminicola. Taxonomy (NCBI): domain Bacteria; kingdom Pseudomonadati; phylum Bacteroidota; class Flavobacteriia; order Flavobacteriales; family Flavobacteriaceae; genus Christiangramia; species Christiangramia sediminicola. The sequence goes on along the minus strand of NZ_JAVJIU010000003.1, from coordinate 249,825 downwards.
TCAGGAGAAATATGCTGCCGAGCAGAACTTCAGAGATGAACTTTCAAATGCGCGTATAGAAATTCAGGAAGCTACACTTAAGAACGTGAGCTGGGAACTTCATGATAATATTGGTCAGTTGCTGGCCGTTGCGAGTATGCAATTGAATATTCTCCAGAAGAAAGTGAAAGAGGACAACAGTGTAAGTTTTCAGGAGGCCCGTAAAATGGTTGCAGATTCACTTGCTGAAGTTAGAGCCCTTTCTCGCTCATTAAATACCGAAGTAATCGAGTATGTGGGTTTAGAGGCTTCAGTGCGCAATGAAATTGAGCGATTCAACAGGTTGGAAGTAGTAGACGCTAAGATCATTGTTGAAGGGGAGCATTATCCAATTGAACAGGAGGATAGTATTATACTTTTCAGGATTCTTCAGGAATACTTCTCTAATGTGATCAAATATGCTGGTGCTTCAGTATTGGATATCAGGTTTAAATATCTGCCAGAGTATCTTGAGATATACGCATTTGAAGATGGAAAAGGTTTTGATTCTGATAATGTAGAAGCCGGTGCAGGATTACTAAATATGCGCAGTCGTGCAGAGATTATAAATACCGATTTTGAGCTGAATTCTTCTATTGGTAAAGGAACTTCGTTATCTTTACGATATCCAACCAAGACTAAACCACATGAACAGAACGATAATAATCGTTGACGATCATAAACTTTTTGCGCAATCACTTCAAATTCTAGTCAATTCTTATGAGGGTTTTGAAGTTACCAATGTCTATAAAAATGGAGAGGAACTTTTAAAACACTTCAGTGATGGCAAGGCATCTCCAGATCTTATTCTATTAGATATGCGTATGCCGGTAATGGACGGATTGGCGACAATGAAATGGCTTAAAGAGAATAATCCGCAGCAAAAAGTTCTCACTTTAACTGTAGACCAGGAAGATGAAAACATCATCAAAATGTTACGCTTAGGTTGCAGAGGATATCTTTTGAAAGATATAGATCCTGAAGAATTTGAGCTTGCACTAAACGCTATAGATCGAACCGGTTATTATTCCAATACAACCATTTCTGAAGCATTGAGCCGCGAAGAGAGAAAACAGAAATATGAAGAGCTTACCACCAGGGAATTAGAGTTTTTAAACCATGCCTGTAGCGAGCTCACCTATAAAGCCATTGCAGCTGAAATGAATTTAAGTCCAAAAACAGTAGAGAATTATAGGGAAAGTCTTTTTAGTAAACTGCACGTAAAGAGTAGAGTAGGCTTAGTCATCTTCGCTATAAAGGAAGGTATTTGCGAAGTTTAAGAATACTTTAATTCAAATCTCTATTTTCAAATTATAAAACTGCATATTCTGCAGTATCTTCGTGTATCCAAAAATTAAATTGCCGTGATAGATTCAGCAAAAATTGAACTAAGAAATTTACAGGTTAAAGACTATGAAGAATTAAAGATCTCCATGGTGAAGAGTTATCAGGCCATGCCCGATGAATACTGGAGCAAAGGCGAGATCAAAACACTTGTAAATAAATTTCCTGAAGGTCAGTTATGTATAGTGATCGATAATAGAATTGCCGGTTGCGCTCTTTCTATTATTGTGAATTATGACAAGTTTGATGATAATCATAACTACGATGAAATCATTGGTGGAGAGAATTTTTCAACCCATACTAAAAATGGAAATGTACTCTACGGAATAGATGTGTTTATTCATCCTGAATTCCGCGGAATGCGCCTCGGACGTAGATTATACGAAGCAAGAAAAGAGCTTTGTGAACATCTTAATTTAAAGGCTATTATTTTTGGCGGTAGAATTCCGAATTATTCTAAATATGCTGAAGAGTTAACTCCTAAAAAATATATTGAAAAAGTAAAATTACAGGAGATTCATGATCCTGTTCTATCATTTCAGCTCAGCAACGATTTTCACGTGAAGAAAGTGATCAAGGGATATCTTTCCGGAGATCATGAAAGCAAGGAATTTGCCACATTAATGGAGTGGAATAATATCTATTATACCAAACCTCAAAAATTGGTAAATACTACTAAAACGGTAGTTAGATTGGGTCTTGTACAATGGCAGATGCGACTTTTCAAAGATTACGATGCTTTGGTATCGCAGATCGAATTCTTCGTAGATGCAGTGAGCAATTATCAGAGCGATTTTATACTATTCCCAGAATTATTTAACGCCCCTCTAATGGCTCAGTTTAACCATTTATCTGAACCGGAAGCCATACGTGGACTTTCAGATTATACGGAAAGGCTTTTAGAGACATTTAGAGAATTCGCCATCAATTATAACATCAACATCATTACGGGAAGTATGCCGCTTCCGGTAGGCGAGCATATGTATAATGTGGGTTATTTGTGTAGACGTGACGGAAGTTATGAGCGCTACGAAAAACTTCATATTACTCCGGCTGAAGAAACTGCCTGGGGAATGAAAGGTGGAAACAAGCTCGAAACTTTTGATACTGACTGTGGGAAAATTGGAGTATTGATCTGTTACGATGTCGAGTTTCCTGAAGTATCAAGAATTCTGGCAGAAGAAGGAATGAATATTCTATTTGTGCCTTTTATGACCGATACACAAAATGGGTATTCCCGAGTTAAGATCTGTGCGCAGGCCAGGGCGGTAGAAAATGAATGCTATGTAGCCATTGCGGGTTCTGTAGGGAATTTACCGAAAGTCGATAATATGGATATTCAATATTCACAAAGCGCGGTACTAACGCCTTCAGACTTTGCTTTTCCTGTAAACGGTATTAAAGCTGAAGCGACCCCGAATACAGAAAGTACCTTATTGGTAGATGTGGATCTCGATCTTTTAAAGGAACTGCACAACTTTGGCAGTGTTAGAAATATGAAAGACAGAAGAAAGGATCTATACTCTTTAAAGAAGAAAAAATAAAACTAACAATTTGGTAATGTGGTTCTTAGCTATATTTTTTCTAATTTAGGGTCATGATTACAGCAATCCAGAACATTATTACATCTCTACTTGATGTCATTTTCATTATTGAGAATCGACCCTGGTAAGATGTGCGTTCTTTTCAGTATAAATCAAAGCCATCTTTTTAGATGGCTTTTTTTATGTCCTGAATTTAAGTTTTGTCCGATTAAAAATCATTAGCTATCGTAACCAGACAATACATAAAACGCTGAAAATCAATAATATAAAATAACATATATTACGTTGGGATTAATTCGCCCTGCAGAAATTTCTGTAAATAGTACACTTAACCAAGTATTTTTAAATCTTAATTGAAATTGAAATCAGTTTAATGAATACCAAATATAGCAGCAAAATAACGCTAAGTGACTCGCAACCTGCCTCGCAGGCGATGCTTCACGCCATAGGTTTAAGCAAAGAAGATCTTAAAAAACCTTTTGTGGGAATTGGAAGTACCGGTTATGAAGGGAATCCCTGTAATATGCATTTAAATGATCTTGCCAAAGAGGTTAAAAAAGGAACTCAAAAAGCAGGATTAAATGGTTTGATCTTCAATACTATTGGGGTAAGTGATGGTATTTCCATGGGAACTTCTGGTATGCGGTTTTCTTTACCATCCCGTGATCTTATTGCAGATTCGATGGAAACTGTGGTAGAAGGAATGTCTTATGACGGGCTGGTAACGGTAGTAGGCTGTGATAAGAATATGCCGGGTGCCTTGATGGCTATGTTGAGGTTGAATAGACCTTCAGTTTTGGTCTATGGCGGAACAATCGCTTCCGGTTGCCATAATGGGAAAAAATTGGATGTAGTTTCTGCTTTTGAAGCCTGGGGTTCTAAAGTGTCAGGAGAAATGCAGGAAGAAGAATACCAGCAAGTAATTGAAAAAGCATGCCCAGGAGCTGGAGCCTGCGGCGGAATGTATACAGCAAATACCATGGCATCATCAATTGAAGCTTTAGGGATGAGCCTGCCTTTTAATAGTTCTAATCCGGCAACAGGTTCAGAAAAAACGGCTGAAAGCGTAAGAGCGGGCGAGGCTATGGAACTTTTACTGGAGAAAGATCTAAAACCAAAGGATATAGTAACGGCTAAATCTTTGGAAAACGCAATCAGATTATTGACGGTATTAGGCGGTTCAACTAATGCGGTTCTGCACTTTCTGGCGATCGCCAAAGCTGCAGATATCAGTTTCGGATTGAAAGATTTTGAAAGGATATGCGAGGAGACACCATTCCTGGCAGATCTTAAACCAAGTGGAAAATATTTAATGGAGGATATTCACAGGATTGGAGGAATCCCGGCTGTGATGAAATATATGCTTGAAAAAGGATTACTTCATGGCGAATGTATGACCGTTACCGGAAAAACGATTGCTGAAAACCTTGAAAATGTAAAAGCCTTACCAGATGACCAGGATGTGATTCATCCTGTAGAAAAACCTATAAAAGCCACCGGTCATATCAGAATTCTATACGGAAATTTGGCTTCTGAAGGTTCCGTAGCTAAAATTACGGGGAAGGAAGGTTTGGAATTTAAAGGAAAAGCAAAAGTGTTTAACAGTGAATTTGAAGCTAACGAAGGGATTTCATCCGGAAAGGTTCAAAAAGGAGATGTCGTTGTCATTCGCTATGAAGGTCCTAAAGGCGGTCCGGGTATGCCTGAAATGCTTAAGCCTACTTCGGCAATTATGGGAGCTGGCTTAGGTAAGGAAGTCGCACTAATTACCGATGGAAGGTTTTCAGGAGGGACCCATGGTTTTGTGGTGGGACATATAACTCCTGAAGCTCAGGAAGGCGGACTTATCGGCCTACTGAAAGATGGTGACGAGATAAGTATCAATGCTGAAACGAACACTATCGAAGCTAATTTAAGCGATGAGGAAATTAGAAATAGAAAAGAAGCCTGGAAAGCCCCTGCTTTCAAGGTAACTGGAGGTGTACTCTATAAATACGCAAAGATGGTGGCATCAGCTTCAGAAGGCTGTGTTACAGATGAATTTTAATATGTTGAATTATGCAGGTTAAAACAGCAAGTTTCGAAAAAGAAAGCACAAAGAATACCTTGACCGTTTCGGGTGCCGAAGCCGTTATAAAATGTTTGCTTGAAGAAGGTGTTGAAACTATTTATGGTTATCCGGGAGGGGCGATCATGCCCGTCTACGATGAGCTCTATAAATATCAAAACGAAATTCACCATGTGCTTACCAGGCATGAACAGGGTGCTACACATGCTGCACAGGGTTATGCCAGAGTTTCAGGAAAAGTAGGTGTTGCTGTAGCAACTTCAGGACCTGGAGCGACCAATCTTGTTACCGGAATTGCTGATGCCCAGATAGATTCTACACCAATGGTTTGTATTACAGGCCAGGTAGGATCACATTTACTTGGAAGCGATGCATTTCAAGAGACCGACATTGTAGGTATTTCTACTCCGGTAACCAAATGGAATTACCAGATCACCAAAGCTGAGGAGATTCCTGAAGTGATAGCCAAAGCCTTTTACATTGCTAAATCCGGAAGACCGGGACCAGTTTTAATAGACATTACCAAAGATGCTCAATTCGCTTCGCTGGAATTCAGTTACAAGAAATGTTCTGGAATTAGAAGTTATAAACCGGTTCCGGAATTAAATCTTTTAGAGGTAGAGCGTGCAGCAGATGTGATTAATAATGCGAAAAAGCCTTTGATCGTGTGGGGCCAGGGAGTTATCCTAGGTGGCGCCGAAGAGCTTCTAAAGCAAGTCGTGGAAAAAGCAGGAATTCCTGCGGCATGGACAATCTTAGGATTATCGGCATTGCCAACAGATCATCCGCTTAATGTTGGGATGGTTGGAATGCATGGGAACTATGCTCCAAATATGCTTACTAACGAATGTGATGTTCTAATCGCAATCGGGATGAGGTTTGATGACCGGGTAACCGGAAATCTTGAAAAGTATGCAAAACAGGCAAAAGTGATCCATTTTGAAATAGATCCTGCCGAGATCAATAAAAATGTAACTGCAGATTATCCTGTTTTGGGCGATGTTAAAGAAAGTTTGAAGGCGCTACTTGAATTAATAGAGCCAAATTCTCATAAAGTATGGCATCAAAAATTCAAGGACATGTATAAAACTGAATTTGAAAAAGTTATTAAAGGGAATCTTGATGTTAACAAGAAAGACCTTGGAATGGCTGAGGTAATCCAACAGATCAATAAACAATCAGGAGGAGATGCGATCATCGTTTCAGACGTAGGTCAGCACCAGATGGCAGCTTGCCGTTATACCAATTTTAATAAAACCAGAAGTAATGTGACTTCCGGCGGACTTGGGACTATGGGCTTTGCACTTCCTGCAGCAATCGGTGCTAAAATGGCCAAACCAGAAAGAGATGTGGTTGCTGTAATTGGTGATGGTGGTTACCAGATGACCATTCAGGAGCTGGGAACAATTTTTCAAACGAAAGTGCCTGTAAAAATTGTCCTTTTAAATAACGGTTTCCTGGGAATGGTAAGACAATGGCAGCAACTGTTTTTTGACAAACGATATGCTTCAACCACCATGGTAAATCCAGATTTTATTACCATCGCCAAAGGATATCATATTGAAGCAAAACAGGTGACTGAGAGAAGTCAGCTTGCAGATGCTGTAAAAGAAATGATGGATTCTGATGATGCTTATTTCTTAGAAGTTAAAGTTGAACAGGAAGAAAACGTGTTCCCAATGATCCCAACGGGAGCAGCAGTTTCAGATATATTACTAGAGTAATGGAAAAGAAGAATTTCACCGTATCTATATACACAGAAAATAACCTTGGGTTGCTTTCAAGAATCGCCGCAATTTTTCTTAAAAGGCATATTAATATTGAAAGTATCACGGCTTCGCCTAGTGAAGTAGCAGAGGTAATGCGTTTTATCATTATTGTAAATGTGACCGAGGAACAAATAAAAAAAATTATTGGTCAGCTTGAGAAACAGATCGAGGTGATCAAAGCTTTTTATCATACCGATGATGAAACTATCTATCAGGAAACCGCGCTTTATAAGATTAAGTCTGAAGATTTTCTGGACGATCATAATATTCAGGATTTTATTAAAGAAACTAATGCCAGAATTGTAACGGTTACAAAAAAATTCTTTGTGATCGAGAAGACGGGAAAACGTTCTGAAGTAGATCAGCTTTACGAAACCTTGAAACCTTACGGATTAATGCAATTTGTAAGATCTGGAACCATTGCGGTGACCAAAAATGAAATGCCAATATCAGGAATACTAGAAAAATTTAATACGACAAACTCATTATCATGACCAATTATTTTAACAGCCTGTCTACAAGTGAAAAAATAGCTCAATTAGGGACTTGCAGATTTATGGAGCTTGAGGAGTTCGACAACGGAGTGGATGCTTTAAGAGATAAGAAAATAGTAATTGTTGGCTGTGGTGCGCAGGGTCTTAATCAGGGACTTAATATGCGCGACAGCGGACTCGATATTTCATATGCTTTACGAGAAGGTGCGATCAAAGAGAAACGCCAGTCCTGGAAAAATGCCGCTGAAAATGATTTTAATGTCGGTACCTATGAAGAACTGATCCCGGAAGCAGATCTTGTGATCAATCTAACGCCAGACAAGCAGCATACTTCGGTGATCAAAGCTATTCAGCCATATATTAAAAAGAACGCAGTTCTATCTTATTCTCACGGTTTTAATATCGTGGAGGAAGGCATGAAGATTCGTGAAGATATTACGGTGATCATGGTAGCACCGAAATGCCCTGGCTCAGAAGTTCGCGAAGAATATAAACGTGGGTTCGGTGTTCCAACATTGATCGCCGTGCATCCTGAAAATGATCCCAAAGGAATAGGGCTGGAATGGGCGAAAGCATATGCTTATGCTACAGGTGGTCACAGAGCTGGAGTGCTTGAATCCTCCTTTGTAGCTGAAGTAAAATCAGATCTTATGGGTGAGCAGACCATTCTTTGTGGAGTGCTGCAAACCGGTTCTATTCTCACCTTTGATAAAATGGTTGCTGAAGAGGTAGATCCAAATTATGCAGCAAAACTTATTCAGTATGGTTGGGAAACAATTACTGAAGCTTTGAAGCACGGTGGAATTACCCAAATGATGGACAGGCTTTCTGATCCAGCTAAGCTAAGGGCTTATGAAATTTCAGAAGAATTGAAATCTAAGATGCGTCCACTTTTTCAGAAACATATGGATGAAATCATTTCAGGTGAGTTCAGTAGCCGAATGATGAAAGACTGGGCCAATGATGATACCGAGTTACATACCTGGAGAGCGGAAACCGAAAATACTGCTTTCGAAAAGACAGAAGCAACTTCAGAAGAGATCTCAGAACAGGAATATTTTGATAAGGGAGTTTTACTGATCGCTTTTGTGAAGTCGGGGGTAGAGCTGGCCTTTGAAACTATGGTAGACGCGGGAATCATTGAAGAATCGGCTTATTATGAGTCGCTTCATGAAACTCCGTTGATCGCTAATACCATCGCCAGGAAAAAATTATACGAAATGAATCGTGTCATTTCAGATACGGCAGAATATGGTTGCTATCTGTTTGATCATGCTGCGAAACCACTTATAAAGGATTACGTGAATTCCCTGGAACCAAAGGTAGCAGGTAGAGATTTCGATTCAGGTAATATGGAAGTGGATACAAGCAAACTGGAGAAAGTGAATTCTCAAGTAAGAAATCATCCTGTTGAAGAGGTCGGTGCAAAATTAAGATCTGCGATGACCGCAATGAAGAAAATATACGCGTAATGGATACTTTGCTGGAAAAAGAAAAAATATACAAACCTAGTCTCGAAGCTGTAAAACAGGCTTCAGAAAGAATCTCAAAAGTGGTATTTAAAACCCCTTTAGCCGAATCTTTCACTTATAGTAAACGCTTTCAGGCAAAAGTGATGCTGAAACGTGAAGACCTGCAACAGGTTAGATCGTACAAAATTAGAGGGGCGTATAATAAAATTTCCAGCCTTCCGGAGGATCAACTTGACAAAGGTGTGATCTGTGCCAGTGCCGGGAATCATGCCCAGGGAGTTGCATTTGCCTGTAATAAGCTAAAGGTTAAAGGAGTAATCTATATGCCCGGAACCACACCAAAACAGAAGGTTGAGCAAACACAAATGTTTGGCGGGGAATGGGTTGAAGTGGTTTTAAAGGGCGACACCTATGATGATTCATTTAAAAGCGCCATGAAGCAAATGCATGAGCAAGGCCTGGTTTTTATTCATCCTTTTGATGATGAAAAAGTGATAGAAGGCCAGGCGACCATTGCTTTGGAAATTTTGGAACAATCAGATGAACCCATAGATTACATTTTTGCACCTCTTGGGGGCGGGGGACTACTGGCGGGTGTTTCATCCATGTTCAAGAAATTATCACCTAATACTAAAATTATTGGTATCGAGCCGGAAGGTGCTCCTTCTATGAAAACTTCTTTAAAAGAAGGCAGAGTCATAGAATTGGATAGTATTGAAAGATTTGTTGACGGAGCTTCCGTGCAGAAGGTAGGCACAAGGAACTTTGCGATCTGTAAAGAAAATCTTGATGAGATGATCACGGTTCCCGAAGGCAAGATCTGTCAGACTATTCTTGATCTTTACAATCAGGATGCCATCGTAGTAGAACCGGCCGGAGCTATGGCAATCTCAGCTTTAGATCTATATGCTGAAAAGATCAAAGGAAAAAATGTAGTGTGCATTGTTAGCGGTAGCAATAATGACATCATCAGGATGGCTGAGATCAAGGAGAGAGCCATGTTATATTCCGGACTTAAACATTATTTCGTAGTCGTTTTTCCCCAGAGAGCCGGAGCTTTAAAAGAGTTTGTGGCAAAAGTCCTGGGACCTAATGATGATATAACCCATTTTGAATATTCTAAAAAACACAATCGTTCAAACGGACCTGCCGTGGTAGGTATTGAATTAAAAAACCCCACAGACTTTGGTCCTCTGGTCGATAGGATGAAAAAAAAGAATTTCTATGGCCAATATCTAAATGATAATCCAAATTTATTTCAATTTTTGATCTAGTAACTAACTGTGCATTAATTTTTTGTATACATTTGTAGCATGATTTCGATCAAACAAATAATATTCCGTCGTTTCAATTTTAGGCCCCGCCGCTTCTAGGCAGTGACCCTGAAACGATTTTTCTATTAATATTATTTGATTTTTTCCATTTTGAATTACCTGAACAGCATAGAATATAAACTTAATATCAGAACTTTCTCTGATATTTCTCCTATGCGCCGACGTTTTCCCCGTCGCACGTAAGTGCGTCTATATATCTATGGAACTTAGGTGAGTCCGGTTCCGCCCTCGAAAATCCAGATCAAAACATTTTATTCAACATAAATTTTTAGCAGATGAAAATTATCATTGCTAATAAATCTCATGCTTCTTATGCTGAGATCATTTGTAATACTATCGAAGAGTCGGCAAAAGTCCGTGGGACTGGGATTGCTCGAAGAACTCCTGAATATATCATTAATAAGATGGAGAAGGGCAATGCTGTAATCGCTCTGGACGATGAAAAGTTCGCCGGTTTCTGCTACATCGAGACCTGGAGCCATGATAAGTATGTGGCAAATTCAGGACTTATCGTGCATCCTGATTATAGAAACCACGGACTTGCCAAAGAGATCAAGAAAGTGATTTTTGAGCATTCCAGAACCAAATATCCTGAGGCCAAGATTTTCGGGATCACTACCGGACTGGCAGTGATGAAGATCAATTACGAGTTGGGGTATCAGCCGGTTACCTTTTCCGAACTTACCGATGATGAGACATTCTGGAAAGGCTGCCAGACCTGCAAGAATTATGATATTCTCACCAGGACTGAAAGAAAGATGTGCCTTTGTACAGGAATGTTATACGATCCGGAAAAGAAAAAAGAATTAAAGAAAATTGAAAAGCCTAAGAGTAAATTCAATGACAAGGCCTTTCAAAGATTAAAACATATTAAACAGACGCTTTTCTACAAAAAGGAAAAGCTCGAAAAGTAATTATAAGTGATGAAGAAAGTAGTCATAGCATATAGCGGTGGGTTAGACACCTCATACTGTGCAAAATATTTATCGGAAGAAGAAGGATTTGAAGTTCACGCAGTGAGTGTGAACACTGGTGGTTTTTCTAAAGAAGAGATTAAGAAGATCGGTGAGAACGCTAAAAAGATAGGAGCGAGCAGTTATCAAAATATCGATGCGGTTACTTCTTTTTATCAAAAAGTAGTGAAGTATCTCATCTTTGGAAATGTTCTGAAAAATGATACATACCCATTATCGGTAAGTGCGGAAAGGATCATTCAGGCCATCGAGATCGTAAATTATGCAAAGAAGATCGGTGCCGGTTATATCGCACATGGGAGCACTGGCGCCGGAAATGACCAGGTGAGATTTGATATGATCTTCCAGATCATCGCGCCGGAAATTAAGATCATAACGCCTATCAGGGATAAACAACTCAGCAGACAGGAGGAGATCGAATATCTAAAAAGCAAGGGAGTGGAAATGAACTGGGATAAAGCGAAATACTCGGTGAATAAAGGGCTTTGGGGAACCAGTGTGGGAGGTGCTGAAACGCTGACTTCGGGAAAAGCACTGCCAGAAAATGCCTATCCTTCTCAATTAAAAGAAAAGGAACTAAAACAAATTACCTTAAGTTTTACTAAAGGGGAGCTTACTGCAGTTGATGGCGAGCAGAATTCTCCTGAAAAGAATATCGAAATACTTGAATCTATCGCATCAAAATATGCGATTGGGAGAGATATTCATGTTGGGGATACGATAATCGGTATTAAAGGAAGAGTTGGCTTTGAAGCGGCTGCGGCGTTAATTACGATCAAAGCTCATCATCTGCTTGAAAAGCATACCTTAAGTAAGTGGCAGCTACAACATAAGGATTATACTTCAAATTGGTACGGAATGCATTTGCACGAAGGTTTGTACCTCGATCCGGTAATGCGTGATTTTGAAGCTCAATTAGAGAGTTCTCAGGCCAAGGTTAGCGGAGAAGTATTTGTGACCTTAAAACCTTATCATTTCTCATTAGACGGAATAAGTTCTTCAAACGATCTTATGAACAGCAGTTTCGGGAATTATGGAGAGGAGAATAAAGCCTGGACGGCTGATGATGCGAAAGGATTTATCAAGATCCTTTCGAATTCCGGAAAGATCTATCAACATGTAAATCAGGATTCATGATCGAAGCAGGAATTATAGGAGGAGCAGGTTATACGGCCGGGGAATTGATTAGAATACTGCTGAATCATCCCGAGGTGAATCTGAATTTTGTATTCAGTACTTCACAGCCAGGAAAACAGGTTTATAGTATTCATCAGGATCTTATTGGGGAGACTGATATTAAATTCACCGATAAGATTAACGCTGAAGTTGAAGTGGTATTTCTTTGTCTGGGCCATGGTAACTCTAAAAAGTTCCTTGCTGAAAATCAGTTTTCAGATAAGACTAAAATTGTTGATCTCAGCACCGATTTCAGAATGAATTCTGAAAATCAGGATTTTGTATACGGACTTCCGGAATTAAATAAGGAGAAGATAAAAGCAGCTGATTTTATAGCTAATCCCGGATGTTTTGCCACAGCTATCACTTTGGCAATCCTTCCACTTGCAAAAAACAGACTTTTGAACGATGAGGTTCACGTGAATGCAGTGACCGGAGCTACCGGAGCAGGAACTTCGCTTTCGGAAACCACGCATTTTACCTGGAGAGATAATAATTTTTCGGCTTATAAATCTTTTGAACATCAGCACCTGAATGAGATCGGGCAGAGTTTGAAACAATTGCAGGCCGATCATGATGCTGAGATCAATTTCATTCCGAACAGGGGAAATTTTTCCAGGGGAATACATGCAACAGTATATACTAAATATGAAGGTAGCCTGGAGGAAGCGAAGAAGCTTTATGAAGAATTTTATAAAGATGCGGCATACACTTTTCTCACGGATGGGGAACTGCATTTAAAACAGGTAGTTAACACCAATAAATGCTTATTGAAATTACAGAATTTCGGTGATAAATTATTGATCACAAGTGTGATGGATAATTTGCTGAAAGGAGCTTCGGGACAGGCAGTACAGAATATGAACTTGATGTTCGGACTGGATGAAAAGACGGGGTTAAATTTAAAAGCAAGTTATTTTTAAATAAAGAACGTCAAGCTGAATTTGATTCAGCTTCTCTAAGATCTTGAAACGAGTTCAGGATAACTATTTAAACAAAGAACTATGAAAATAGCAATTATCGGTACCGGTAATCTTGGAGTTTCCATTGCGAAAGGTTTGATTTTCAGCAATGCATATACCTCACTTTATCTCACCAAAAGGAAAACTGAGGATATCCAGGAATTTTCAGAATATAATAAAGTAATCATCACTTCTGATAATATAGAAGCGGTGAAAAATTCTGATATCCTGATATTTGCAGTTCAGCCTACTCAATTTGAACGAATTTTAGAGGAGATCAAAGATGAGCTTACCGATAAACATGTGCTGATTTCGACTGTCACCGGATTCAAGATTCCACGGATGGAAGAGATCGTTGGAAAGGATCATTTTATCATACGATCTATGCCGAATACTGCGATAGCGGTTGGCAAATCCATGACCTGTCTATGTTCTAACGAAGCTGGCCAAAAAAGAATAAAGATTGCCGAAGCTATTTTCAACCGGTTGGGAACTAGTATCATTATTCCTGAAAACAAAATGCAGGCAGCAACCGTGATCTGCGCTAGTGGAGTCGCTTTCTGGATGCGTTTGATACGCGCAACCACTCAGGGGGCAGTGCAGCTCGGTTTTGATGCGAAAGACGCTCAGGAGCTCTCTATGCAGACTTGTCTGGGTGCAGCGAGCCTGTTGATTGAATCTGGAAAACATCCGGAAGAGGAGATAGATAAAGTAACTACGCCAAGAGGATGCACCATTGAAGGTCTGAACGAAATGGAACATAATGGACTCAGTTCTTCACTCATCAAAGGAATTCAGGCGTCTTTTAAAAAAATAAATAATATCTCAGATCAATAATTATGGAGTTATTTGATGTATATCCGCTTTACGATATCACACCGGTAACAGGTGACGGTTGCTATGTTTTTGATGAAAACGGCAAAAAGTACCTGGACCTCTATGGAGGGCACGCGGTGATTTCTATAGGACATGCCCATCCAAACTATGTAAAGGCAATTCAGGATCAGGTAGCGAAACTTGGATTTTATTCGAATTCTATCAAAAATCCTTTACAACAGGAACTGGCCGATAAATTGGAAAAGGTTTCCGGTGTTCAGGATTACTCTTTATTTCTATGCAGTTCCGGCGCTGAGGCGAATGAAAATGCGCTAAAAGTGGCTTCTTTTCATACCGGAAAGGACAGGGTGATCTATTTTGAGAATGCTTTTCACGGAAGAACTTCGGGAGTTGTTGCGATCACCGATAATGATTCTATTAAGGCACCATTTAATCTTGGTCATAAAGCGACTAAACTTACTTTTAATAATATCAATGCTTTAAAGGCTGAAATAGAAAAAGGAGATGTAGCTGCCGTAATTTTTGAAGTAATCCAGGGAGTTGGCGGACTCGATGAAGCAGAATCAGAATTCTACAAAACTGCTGCTGAAATTTGTAAAGAAAACAAGGTTATGCTTATCGCAGATGAAGTTCAATCGGGTTATGGAAGAACCGGTGATTTTTTTGCGTTTCAGAAGCATGGTATCAGGCCTGATATTATATCTATGGCGAAAGGAATGGGAAATGGTTTTCCGATTGGTGGGATTCTAATCGATAATAATGTCGAGCCGAAATACGGAATGCTGGGAACCACATTTGGTGGGAATCACCTTGCCTGTGCCGCTGGAATTTCTGTATTGGATGTAATTGCTGAAGAAAAGCTGATGAAAAATACTGCAGAAGTTTCAGAATATGCAATGGCTGAAGCTGTAAAAATTCCGGAGATCAAAAAAATAAAGGGTAGAGGTTTAATGATCGGGCTGGAATTCGATTTTGAAATCGCCGCATTAAGAAAAGAATTGTTGTTTGAACATAAGGTCTTTACCGGAGCTTCTTCCAATAAAAAATTATTGAGGATCCTTCCGCCGTTGAATATTAAAAAAGAGCATTTTGAGGTTTTCTTTCACGCAATAAAGGAAGTTCTGAAAAACCAAGAACATAAAGCATTAAAGTCATCCTGAAGTTGTTTCCGGATCTATTTAGAAGCTGAAACGAGTTCAGTTTAACCAATATTGAAATATTAGAAAATGAAGAAATATACCAGCATATCAGACATTGACGACCTTGAATCGATAATTAGAGAAGCCAGAGGTCTCAAATCTCATAATCCTGAATATAAAGTTGGGACAGGGAAGACCCTTGGAATGCTATTTTTCAACAATAGCTTACGTACACGTTTAAGTACCGAAAAAGCTGCAAAATTGTTAGGGATGGATGTGATGATCATGAATGTAGATAAAGATGGATGGGCTTTGGAATTTGAGGATGGTGCTGTGATGAATTCAGATAAAGCCGAGCATATAAAGGAAGCCGCCGCGGTGCTTTCTCAATATTGCGATATTATCGCGGTACGGGCTTTTCCAGGCTTAAAAGATAAAGAGAAAGATGAATCTGAGCATATTCTGAATAGTTTTCAAAAATATGCATCTGTTCCAATAGTGAATCTTGAAAGTGCTACCGGTCATCCTTTACAGGCGTTAACTGATGCGATCACAATTCAGGAATTCAATCAGGTTGAAAGACCAAAGGTGGTTTTAAGCTGGGCCCCGCATCCTAAAGCACTACCTCAGTCGGTAGCTAATTCTTTCGTTGAGGTAATGCAGCGTCTGGATGTTGATTTTGTAATCACGAATCCTGAAGGCTATGATCTTGCTTCACATATTAAAAAAGATACCAGGGTTGAACACGATCAGGAAAAAGCTTTTGAGGATGCTGATTTTGTGTATGTAAAGAATTGGAGTAGTTATGAAAGTTATGGGGAGGTTCTAAACGTAGAGAAGAACTGGATCGTAGATCAGGCGAAACTAAAAGCGACTAATAATGCGAAAGTGATGCATTGTCTTCCGGTAAGAAGAAATGTGGTGATTGCAGATGATGTTCTGGATAGTGATAATGCGATAGTGATCGCTCAGGCTAATAACCGGACTTATGCTGCCCAGGTAGTTTTAAAAAGAATTCTTGAATGCTAGAAATAGTTCACAATCCAAAGATGGAGGCGCTAAAGGTCATAAAAATAGGAGGGAAGATCATTGAAAATAACGCTTTACTGACCTCCTTTTTGGAGGATTTTGTGAAGCTTCAAGGTCCAAAGATCCTTGTGCATGGTGGTGGGAATAAAGCGACTGAAATAGCCGGGAAACTTGGCTATGAGACCAAAATGGTGGACGGTAGAAGGATCACCGATAAGGATTCAATGGAAGTGATTACCATGGTTTATGGAGGCTTATTAAATAAGAGTATCATTGCGAAACTTCAGGTGAAAGGCCAGAATGCGATAGGACTTTGTGGAGCCGACGGGAAAGCGATTATTTCGAAAAGGAGAGAAGTGAAAGAAATCGACTATGGTTTTGTGGGTGATATTGAAAGAGTGAATTCTGGTTTTATCAATAGTTTGCTTAAGCAGAATATCGTGCCTGTATTTTCCGCAATTTCGTGTACAGAAGAAGGAGTTTTGCTAAATACAAATGGCGATTCTGTAGCTTCTGAGATCGCGATTGCTATGAGTAAGATTTATGAGACCCAACTTTATTATTGTTCTGAAAAGAAAGGGGTATTGAAGAATATTGAAGATGATCAATCTGTGATTGCTGAATTGAATTCTGATAATTATAAAGAACTGGTTAATTCTAAAGTTATTACAGATGGGATGCTTCCTAAACTTCATAATTGCTTTCAGGCGATTGATAGGGGAGTTTTGAGTGTTTTTCTCGGTGATGCCGGATTATTAGGAAGCAATTCTATACATACTAAAATTGTAGAATAATGCAGTTAAATGAACTTCAGCAAAAAGCGATAACATTACTGAAAAAACTGATCGAAACACAGTCTTTTTCTGGTGAAGAAGATAAGACTGCTGAACTTTTAGAAGAATGGTTCAGAGATCATGGTATCCCACATAAACGTCAACAAAACAATGTTTGGGCGGTGAATGAATGTTTTGATGCATCCAAACCGACTTTATTACTAAATTCTCACCATGATACGGTCAAGCCAAATTCAGCTTACACTAAAGATCCATTCAAGGCTGAGATTGAAAATGGTAAATTATTTGGTCTTGGAAGCAATGATGCCGGTGGTTGCCTGGTATCACTTTTAACCACTTTCACATATTTGTATTCTGAAGAAAATCTAAGAAATAATATTCTTTTTGCTGGAACTTCTGAAGAGGAGATCAATGGTAAGAATGGAATTGCGGCTTTACTTCCGGAAATTCCAAAGATCGATGTTGCCATTGTAGGAGAACCAACCTTGATGAATCTTGCGATAGCAGAAAAAGGGTTAATCGTTTTTGATGCCGTGGTGAAAGGTACTCCTTCGCATGCTGCGCATCCAAATAATGATAATTCGATCTACAAGACCGCGAAAGTTCTGGAATGGTTTGAAGATTTTAAACTGGATAAGATTTCTGAAACATTAGGTGAAGTAAAAGTTACGGTAACGCAGATCAATGCCGGGAGTCAGCATAATGTGGTGCCTGCAAAAACACACCTGGTGATCGATGTTCGGGTGAATGATAAATACAGTAATATGGAGATCGAACAGATCTTAAAAGAAAACGCTCCTGTAGACGAGATTCAGGCGAGAAGTTTAAGACTGAATTCATCCTCAATACCGGTAGACCATGAACTGGTGAAAGCCGGAATTGAACTGGGTATGGAAACTTACGGTTCACCAACCTTATCAGATCAGGCTATGTTAAGTTGCCCTTCCCTAAAATTAGGTCCTGGTGATTCTACGAGATCACATTCAGCAGATGAATTCATTTACATAAATGAGATTGAAGAAGGAATTGATAAATACATCAAACTGCTTGAAAAGGCGCTTAAATAAAAATAAGGTCATCCTGAACTTGTTTTAGGATCTAAAAGAAGCTGAATCAAGTTCAGCTTGACGATAAAACTCAAAATATTATGAAACTCTGGGACAAAGGTATTTCAATAGATAAAAAGATCGAAAATTTCACTGTAGGGAACGACCGAGAACTGGATATGCATTTAGCAAAATATGATATTCAGGCTTCAAAAGCGCATGCGAAAATGCTTGGGAAAGTCGGCATTCTGGCGCAAGATGAGGTGGATTATATTATTGAAGAACTGGAAGTTTTAAAAGCTCAGCTTGAAAACGGTCAGTTTCATATTGAAGAAGATTTTGAAGATGTTCACTCCAAAATTGAGTTTGAGCTGACCAAAAAGCTTGGAGATACCGGAAAAAAAATTCACACGGCCAGATCTAGAAATGATCAGGTGTTAGTAGCGCAGCAATTATATTTTAAGGATAATCTTCAGCAGATCTCTGGAAAAACAAAAGATTTAATTGAAGTCCTATTAGGACTGGCAGATGAACATAAAGAAAAATTACTTCCGGGATATACGCATTTACAGGTAGCGATGCCATCTTCCTTCGGACTCTGGTTTTCGGCTTATGCTGAATTACTTATTGATGATCTTTATTTGCTTGAAGCCGGATTGAAAATTGTTGATCAGAATCCATTAGGTTCTGCAGCTGGATACGGCTCCTCATTTCCAATTGACAGAGAATTTACGACCGAGGAATTAGGTTTTTCAACACAGAAGTTTAATGTTGTGGCAGCACAGATGAGCAGAGGGAAATGTGAAAGAACGGTCACTTCAAATATTGCTTCGGTTGCAAATACACTTTCAAGGTTTGCGATGGATATCTGCCTTTATATGAGTCAGAATTTTGATTTTATCACTTTTCCAGATGAGCTTACGACAGGTTCCAGCATCATGCCGCATAAAAAGAATCCTGATGTTTTTGAACTGGTGAGAGGGAAATGCAATAAACTTCAGGCCATTGCTAACGAGATGATTCTTATCACCAATAACCTCCCGAGTGGTTATCACAGGGATTTTCAGCTCATCAAAGAGAATAGTATTTACGCAGTGGAAAATATGAAAGAGATCCTGGATGTTTTTACTCATTCTATCTCGCAGGTAAAAGTGAAAGATGTTGATCTTAAGGATGAAAAATATAAATACCTGTTTACCGTAGACAGTATTAATGAATTGGTAGTTTATGGCCAATCCTTTAGAGATGCTTATAAGATAATTGGTGAGAAGGTTCAGAGTGGATCTTACGAAGCTACAGAAGGCATGAAACACACTCATACTGGCAGCAAGGATAATCTTTCGTTGAATATGATACGAGCAAAACTTCAGCAATTATAAAAAGACATGCCTCCTGGAGATAAAATCAAGCAGGAGGCAGCTGTCTAAACAAACATGAACTAATCTTTAAATTATGGTCATCTGGCCAAGATTAAGGTTTTCATTATTAATGATATGCCCTTCGGTATCGCTGATCACGCTCTCAAGGAAATCTCCAACACGTTCGGTTGAATAGTGATTGTCCTTATTGATATCGATCGTACAAACATTTAATTTAATACTTAGATCTACAGCCATTCGTACAGTTTCAGCTTCTTTTTTAAGTCCAAGATGATCTAACATCATGGCTGCGGAAAGTACTGAAGCTAAAGGATTCGCAATTCCCTGCCCGGTAGCCTGGGGATACGAACCATGAATGGGCTCAAAAAGTGCATTTTTGGTTCCAACCGAGGCAGATTCCAGTAATCCGATACTACCACCTATCACGCTGGCTTCATCAGAAATGATGTCGCCGAACATATTTTCGGTAAGGATTACATCAAATTGCTTTGGGTTCAGGATCATCTGCATAGCGGCGTTATCCACAAACAGAAAATCCAGCTTTACATCGGGATATTCTTTACCGATTTCAGTCACTGTTTTTCTCCAGAGACGGGAAGTCTCCAAAACATTAGCTTTATCTACCAGGGTTAATTTCTTTCTTCTTTCTTCAGCAGCTTTAAAAGCCAAGTGAGCTACACGTTCTATTTCTTCTACGGAATAGGAACAAAGGTCTGAAGCAGATTTACCATCTTCAGAAGTACTTTTTTCTCCGAAATAAATTCCTCCAGTAAGTTCACGGAAGATCACCATATCGGCACCTTCGATATTTTCAGCTTTTAATGGGGATTGATGGATAAGACTTTCGTAAGCCCTTACCGGCCTGATATTGGCAAAAAGGCCAAGTTCTTTTCTAAGTTTCAATAATCCCTGTTCCGGTCTTACTTTAGCAGAAGGATCATTGTCATATTTTGGGTCACCAATCGCCCCGAACAGCACAGCGTCAGACTTTTTACATAGTTCTAATGTGGCCTCAGGCAATGGATCCCCCAATAAATCTATCGCGATTGCGCCCACTTCAGCTTCTTCAAAATTGAACTCATGATCAAATCTATCTGCAACAGCCTTCAACACTTTTACCGACTGCTGTGTTATTTCAGGACCAATTCCATCTCCGGGAAGTACTGCTATATTGAATTTCATATATTTTCAGTTTGTAGGGTTTCTTGCGGCTCTGCTTGTATACCGTTACGTTTCTTTTCAAATTTCTTAATGGCTTCCAGTTTGCTCGTTAAAAAGTCGATATCATCATAACCATTAATTAGGCAGGTTTTTTTGTATGCATCGATCTCAAAACTTTCAGATTCTCCTGTACTTTCAATACTGATCCTTTGTTCTTCCAGATCGATAATGATCTTTTCTTTCGGATCTTTTTCTACCGCGGTGAATAATTTATGCAGAAATTCAGGGCTTACCTGTACGGGTAATAACCCATTGTTTAAAGCATTTCCTTTGAATATATCGGCAAAATAACTGGAAACAACAGCTTTGAATCCGTAGGCTTTGATCGCCCAGGCAGCGTGCTCGCGGCTTGAACCGCAACCAAAATTATTTCCGGCCACCAGAATAGAACCTGAGTATTTATCCTGATTTAAAACAAAATCTTTATTAGGCTCTCCGCTTTTATCAAAACGCCAGTCACGGAACACATTTTCACCGAAACCTTCTTTGTCAGTAGCTTTAAGAAATCGAGCCGGGATGATCTGGTCTGTATCAACATTTTCAGCATCCAGAGGTACGACCGTATCTGTAAGTTTTATAAACTTTTCCATTAGTTCAATGTTTGTGTGTAATCTGAAATTTTACCAGCAATCGCCGTAGCTGCTGCTGTAAGCGGACTTGCAAGAATGGTCCTGGAACCAGGGCCCTGACGTCCTTCAAAATTTCTATTACTTGTTGAAACACAATATTCTCCTTCAGGGATCTTATCATCGTTCATCGCCAGACATGCCGAGCAACCCGGCTGCCTTAGTGTAAAACCTGCTTCTTCGAATACTTTGTCTAAACCTTCAGTTCTTATTTGTTCTGCTACCTGTCGGCTTCCCGGAACGATCAGTGCGTTTACATTATCAGCTTTTTTCTTGCCTTTGATATATGAAGCAGCAACCCTGAAATCTTCGATTCTCGAGTTGGTACAACTACCAATGAAAATATAATTGATAGGTTTTTCCAATAATGCTTCACCCGGTTTAAAATTCATGTAAGCAAGCGCTTTAGCGTCGCTTTTATTTCCTTCTACCGGAATGGTACCTGTAAGTTTGATTCCCATTCCCGGATTAGTTCCATAGGTGATCATAGGTTCAATATCTTCAGCTTCGAATGAGTATTCCTGGTCGAATTCTGCGCCTTCATCGGTTTTCAGGGTTTCCCAGTGAGCTTTCATTTTTTCAAATTCAGCGTCTTTAGGAGCAAATTCTCTTCCTTCTACGTAATCGATGGTCGTCTGGTCTGGTGCGATCAATCCGCCACGAGCACCCATTTCGATGCTCATATTACAAACTGTCATTCGGCCTTCCATAGACATCTCCTCGAAAACATTCCCGGCGTATTCACAGAAATATCCTGTACCTGAATTTGTGCCAAGTTTACTAATGATATACAGGATCACATCCTTTGGAAGCACTCCGTTTTTCAGCTTTCCGTTCACGTTCACCCGAAGTTTTTTCGGCTTTTCAACCAGTAGACACTGGCTCGCAAAAACCTGGGTTACCTGGCTTGTACCAATTCCGAAAGCAATAGTTCCGAAGGCTCCGTGAGTAGAAGTGTGACTATCTCCACAAACGATGGTCATTCCAGGCTGAGTAATACCAAGTTCAGGTGCCATAACGTGAACGATCCCATTGTAAGGATGCCCTAAACCGTAAAGAGTGATATTATTCTCTTCACAGTTCAGACTCAGTTCCTTCAGTTGCTTTCGGGACAAAAGATCTTTCACCGGAAGGTGTTGATCTTTAGTTGGAGTATTATGATCTGCCGTTGCAACGATCTGATCTGGCCGAAAAACCGGAACATTTCTTTCCTTTAATTCATTAAAAGCTTGCGGACTCGTTACTTCATGTATCAGATGTTTATCGATATATAAAATGTCTGGCCCGTTGGGGATACTTTCTACCACATGAGAATCCCAAATTTTATCAAATAAAGTCTTCTTCATAATTATTAGGCGATTGCTCTTGCGCTCTTTTTGTAGATATCCATAATGGTATGAATATCATGGTCTGCAACTTCTTTCTTCGCATCGGCGAAATTCAGGAATTCAAGGTAAACGCTATCCAGTTCTAGTTTTGTAAGTTCATAACCCATTTTCTTTGCTTTATAAGCCAGCGCAGCTCTTCCGCTACGGGCAGTTAAAACAATAGCCGACTCGGTGACCCCGACATCGGCTGGATTAATAATTTCGTATGTTTCTCTGTTCTTAATGACGCCATCCTGGTGAATGCCTGAACTATGCGCAAAGGCATTCGCTCCGACGATCGCTTTATTCGGCTGGACATACATGCCCATTTCCCTGGAGACCATCTTACTGGTATCGTATAACAATTGCGGATTTATGTCTGTATTCAATTGTAAATACGGGTGTTGTCTTAAGATCATGACGACCTCCTCCAATGCTGTGTTACCGGCACGCTCACCAATTCCATTGATGGTACATTCGATCTGTCTGGCACCATTTGAGATACCAGCAATCGCATTAGCCGTAGCCAGACCAAGGTCATTATGACAATGACAGGAAATAATAACATTTTCAATTCCAACCACATTTTCTTTAAGGTATTTGATCTTTTTGCCATATTCTTCAGGTAGGCAATATCCTGTAGTATCGGGAATATTAAGAACCGTAGCACCATTTTTTACCGCTTCGGTACAAACCCGGGCAAGGAATTCATTTTCGGTTCTTCCGGCGTCTTCAGCATAAAATTCCACATCATCAACAAAGCTTTTGGCGTAAGCAACAGCTTCACCAGCTCTTTCGATAATTTCTGGCCTGCTGGCCTTGAATTTGTATTTGATATGGGAATCTGAAGTTCCAATTCCTGTATGAATTCTAGGTTTTACAGCATATTTAAGTGCTTCTGCAGCGACTTTAATATCATTTTTTACCGCGCGGGTTAATCCGCAAACAGTAGCGTTCTTTACGAGTTTGGAAATCTCATTTACCGAATTGAAATCACCGGGACTTGAAACCGGGAAACCAGCTTCAATCACATCTACACCGAGTTCATCCAGTCGCGCAGCAATCTTTAATTTTTGTTTCGTATTCAGTTTGCAACCCGGGACCTGTTCGCCGTCCCTCAATGTAGTGTCAAAAATTTCTACCTTTTCAGTACGCATATGAGATTTATTTTACTTTATCTTTATCTAAAGTATCGGAATCATTAGGCTTTTAGCTCCTGATATTCAAAACTGTTACGACGCTTGAAGTAATAGAAAATACTTGTAAAGCTCTGTTTTACAGTATTTTGTAAAATTTTGATTTACAATGACCAATGACTTAACCGAAAATCTGTTTTCTCTAATAAAATCTCTTTCTGCTTCAGAAAAAAGACAGTTTTCTTTATATGTTGGAAGAATAGGGGTGAATTCAGATTCAAAGTTTCTGAATTTGTACAAAGTAATGTCCCGGCAAAAGAAGTACAATGAAGCCGAAATATTAAAAGCTACAAAAATTACCAAGCTTCAACTTTCAAATGTAAAAACTCATCTTTATAAACAGTTATTAATCTCACTCCGGCTTAACCCGGCTCACCAGAGTATTCCTGTTCAGATAAGAGAACAAGTTGACTTTGCGTATATCCTTTATCATAAAGGCCTTTATCAGCAAAGTCTGAAATTACTGGATCGGGTTAAAACTCTGGCAATTAATTACGAAGAAAAGAATTTAACCTACGAAATTCTGGAACTTGAGAAGATCATAGAATCACAGTATATCACCAGAAGTATGAGTAACAGGGCTGATATTCTTATAAAAGAAACAGAGGAGATCAGTGAACTTAATACGATCTGGGGAAAACTGTCAAATCTTTCATTGGAATTATATTCTATTTTTCTGAAAAAAGGCTATTGTCGAAGCCAGGAGGAGGCAGACCAGATAAAGGCATATTTTAAAGAGAAACTTCCTGAATATAATTACAAACAACTAGGTTTTAGAGAGCGATTGTGGCTGTATAAAGTTCATTTATGGTATAGCTTTTTAACGCAGGATTTTTTAGGCTGTTATCGATATTCGATGAAGTGGAAAGACCTTTTTATCGAATACAAACACTTGATCCCTATACATCCTGTATCTTACTTAAAAGGGAGTCATTATTTGCTGGAATCGCTATTTTATCTGAATCATACGGATCTTTTTGAAGCGACATTAAAACAGCTGGAAGATTCTTTAAGAGACCCCAAGATTCCTCATAATGACAATATTTCTGCACTCTCTTTTCTTTATGTTTATTCTAATAAACTGAATCTTCGGTTTATGAAAGGAGAATTTAGCAATGCCGATGAGCTCGTGGAGAAGATCAACCAGAAAATTGAGAAATTCAGAGGGCGTTTAGACGAACATCATATTATGGTTTTCTATTATAAGATCGCCTGTCTGTATTTTGGCGATGGGAAGAATAAGGAATGTATCGTTTACCTGAAAAAGATCATCACTAATAAATCCCTTGAAATGAGGGAAGATCTTATGTGTTTTTCTAGAATCCTAAACCTGGTAGCTCATTATGAGGCGGGAATGGATTATCATTTAGACAGGCTGGTGAAATCGACCTACAAGTTCCTGATTAAAATGGACGATATGCATGAGGTTCAGAAGGAAATGATCAAATTCCTGAGAAATCTACCGGATGTTTCTCCACTCGATATTAAAGACGAATTCCGAAAACTTCATGCAACTTTAAAGAAGTTTGAAGATCATCCATACGAACGTAGAGCATTCCTATATCTCGACATTATTTCATGGCTTGAAAGTAATATTGAAAACAGGCCGGTGCAGGAGATCATAATGGAAAAGAGTCAGGAATATTCAAGATAAAATTTAAGGTTTGTCAGATAGGCGTCAGTACTTAATTAACATTCTCCAGTTAAATCTCGCGGTATTATTAATAAGTACTTCTGGTGCATTGGGCAGGTATATAACATTACCACCAATTATTACGATCTTTTACAGATGTTTATTGGCGGTAATCATCTTCTATCTTTTTTGTAGATGGAAGAAAATATCTTTGAAACTTGAAAGTAGGAGAGACTTATTAAAAATGATCCTCGGTGGTGTTCTAATGGGCGCTCATTGGATAACATATTTCTATTCCCTGAAGTATAGTAGCGTCGCCATAGCTTTATTGTCCCTATTTACATATCCAGTTATAACTGCCTTTTTAGAGCCTATACTTTTTAAACTGAAGTTTAATAAAGTTCATATTGCATTGGGCATTCTTGTGCTTACCGGAATCTATTTTTTGAGTCCGGAATTTGATCTTGACAATGACTATTTTATCGCGGTGATATTCGGGATCGTTTCAGCTTTCTTCTATGCTTTCAGAAACCTTCTAATGAAAAGGGAAGTAGAAAAATATAACGGTACAGCACTGATGTTCTACCAAATCCTGGTGATCGCGATTTGCCTAATTCCAGCGGTTTTCTTTAGTGAATTTGAAAATGTGCTTCTGCAATGGAAACCCTTGCTAATTCTGGCTTTACTTACTACCTGTATTGGTCACACTTTATTTCTGAAAAGTTTTAGAAATTTTAGTGTCACTGCTGCAAGTATTATGAGCAGTATTCAGCCGGTTTACGGAATCATAATCGCTGCGATTTTCCTGAGTGAAATTCCATCGCTCAAAACTATCTTAGGCGGAACATTGATTATTAGTGCCGTTATTATTGAAAGTCTTATTTCAATAAGAGAATCGAGGAAAAGCTCTTAATTCAAAACATTACTAAACGTATCTCCCTGGCTAATGTCGCCGGTTCTATAACCTTTCATAAACCATTCTTTTCGTTGCTCTGAAGTTCCATGAGTAAATGAATCAGGATTTACGCTTCCTCTAGTTCTTTTTTGAATGGCATCATCTCCAACCGCATTAGCAGCACTTAGAGCTTCATCTATATCACCTTCACTTAAATATTTCTGATTGTATTTAGTCCAGACACCGGCATAGAAATCGGCCTGTAATTCCAAACCTACAGATAATTCATTAGCTTCGGTTTGATTGGTTTGTTGCTGAAGTCTTCTAACCTTACCCGCGGTGCCAAGAAGATTTTGAACATGATGACCAACCTCATGTGCCATCACATAAGCGATAGCAAAATCACCACCTTTGGCACCAAACCTTCGTCTTAGTTCCTCAAAGAATGTTAGATCCATGTATATTTTTTGATCGGCAGGACAGTAGAAAGGTCCGCTGGCAGCTGAAGCACCGCCACAGGCAGTTTGTACGGCATCAGAGAATAATACCAGCCCAGGTTCACGATAATTCATATTATTTTCAGCAAATATCTTATTCCAGATATCCTCGGTATCTGCAAGAACCACTTCAGTAAAATCGCCAAGTTCTTTCTCTTCAGCAGTTAATTCTCTTTGTTCGGTTGGAGCCGAGGTATCCTGAAGTTGATCTAATACTGAAATATCACCATCACTTAAAACGAATTGAGCGATCAAAAAGATCACTCCAATGATACCACCACCGGCAATTAATTTACCTTTTCCTGAAGATCCTCTGCGATCTTCAACATTACCACTTTGTCTACGGCCTCGCCATTTCATGCTAGAAAGTTTTTCTAAAAATAAGAATTAAAGAAAGACAAAACTCTAAATTAAATCATAACGGCGTTCCAAATTGGGTCAGATGGAGGAGGAGCGATAATATGAATTTGGTCCTTTTTAACGGGATGAACAAATTTTAATTCTCGTGAATGCAGATGGATACTGGCATCTTTGTTACTGCGGTCAAAACCATATTTCAGATCACCTTTTATAGGACATCCAATTGCAGATAACTGACTTCTTATTTGATGATGTCTTCCGGTATGAAGATCTATTTCAAGCAAGTAATAATTATCAAGCTTTTTCTGAATTCGATAATCCAGGATCGCTTTTTTAGAATCGGGTACTTCGTTCTTATGGGCATAAGATCTATTCTGCTTAGGGTTTCGCTTCATAAAATGTACTAGCTCTCCGGAGTCATTTGGAGGAGGATTCTTCACCACTGCCCAATAGGTCTTCTTAGCCTTTTTATCCTGAAATAATTTATTTAATCTGGGTAGGGCTTTGGAAGTTTTTGAAAAAAGAACAATTCCGCTTGTTGGCCTGTCAAGTCTATGGACAACTCCCAAGTAGACATTTCCAGGCTTATTATACTTTTCCTTTAAATAAGATTTTACTACTTCACTTAAAGGTTTATCTCCAGTCTTGTCTCCCTGAACGATATCGCCAGGACGCTTGTTAACGATGATAATATGATTATCCTCATGCAGAACCTGAAGATTGTCTTTATTGGAAAGCGTTTTATCCTGATCCAAAAATGAGAGTTTTAGAAAGTAGAATTAATACTGCTCATCATCAGAAGGAAATGCTTTGCTTTTCACATCATCCCTGTAATTCTGAAAAGCTTTGGTCATCTCACCGTGAAGATCGGCGTAACGTCTAAGGAATCTTGGATTAAATTCATGTGTCATTCCAAGCATATCGTGAACAACCAGAACCTGACCGTCTACTCCGTTTCCGGCACCAATTCCAATTACCGGAATAGAAATGCTTTCAGCAACTTCTTTGGCAAGATCTGCTGGTACCTTTTCAAGAACAATCGCAAAACAACCCATTTTCTCTAACATTTTAGCGTCAGATTTCAGTTTTTCAGCTTCCTGTTCTTCTTTAGCTCTAACTGTATAGGTTCCAAATTTGTAGATAGATTGCGGCGTAAGTCCTAAATGTCCCATTACAGGAATTCCTGCATGAAGAATACGCTTAATGCTCTCCTTAACTTCTTTTCCGCCTTCAAGCTTTACAGCATGCCCACCACTTTCTTTCATGATCCTGATGGCAGATCTTAAAGCTTCTTTTGGATCACTCTGGTAACTACCAAAAGGAAGATCAACCACAACCAATGCACGATTTATGGCTCTTACAACACTCGTCGCATGATAGATCATTTGATCTAAGGTTATGGGAAGCGTAGTTTCATGTCCAGCCATAACATTACTGGCCGAGTCGCCCACAAGGATCACATCTATTCCTGCACCATCAACGATCTGTGCCATCGTGAAATCATATGCCGTAAGCATACTTATCTTTTCACCATTCGATTTCATGTCTACAAGAGACTTTACCGTGACACGTTTGTATTCCTTTTTTGCAACAGACATTTGGTTGATTTTAAATTTGAGTAAAAGTAGTAAATTCGTGAACCACATTCAAAACTACTTGACCATGAAAAAATTATTAATGGTGGCTGTATTTCTAACTAATCTGGCAGTATTCTCCCAAACAGATAAAGATGAGGCAACTCCGAAGAAACTTGTACAGGATTTCTTTGAGGCATTTCATGACCAGGATACTGTTAAACTAAAAAGTTTTGCGGTAGACAGTATGCAATTACAATCAATCTCTAAGGATGCAGAGGGAAATACACAAGTGAGCACTACTGAATATTCAAAATTCCTGAAAAATATTGCGAGTATTCCTGCAGAAACAAATTTTGAAGAAAAACTGCATGAATTCAGGATAGAGGAAAATGGATTGCTGGCAACGGTAACCACGCCATACTCATTCTATTTCAACGGAAACTTTTCCCACTGCGGGGTAAACAGTTTTCAATTGGTAAATTTTAGTGGAGAATGGAAGATTGTTTATCTGGTTGATACAAGAACCAAAGAGGATTGTTACTAAATATCCTTTACACATCTAAATCCAGTATGTTCCAGACCGGTGTCTGGAGCAGAACTCATCCTGGCAGAATTTCTATAGCCTGTGCAATAGGATTCGCTGCATAAAAAGGATCCGCCGCGAATCACCTTTTGCTGTTGCATATTTATAAAGTCATTGAAATAACCATCTTTTCTTTCTTTTAATCTGGAATAAGCATCTGGATAATAAGTATCGAGACACCATTCCCAAACATTTCCTGAAGTTTCATATAAACCATAGGAATTTGCCGGGAAACTTTTGGCAGGCGCTTTCTTTTCAAATTTATCTTCGCCCGTATTTTGTTTCGGAAAATTGCCCTGGAAAAAATTCACCATTTCCGGAGCCTTTTCAAAGTCATTTCCCCAGTGATAGATGAGCGTATCATTTCCACCACTGTTAAAATATTCATACTCGGCTTCTGTTGGTAATCTTTTACCGGCCCATTTCGCATATGCCATGGCATCATACCAGGAAACCTGTACTACAGGATAACTATCCTTTCCTTTAATATCACTGTTGGCACCGGTTGGATGCTTCCAGTTCGCTCTTTTTTCAAATTTCCACCACCATTCAGGATTGTAGGGATCGAAAACTAAAGCCCCTGGTTCGTATTTTTTGCCCTTAATTTCAAAAGATCTTTCGGCTGTAGTTACATATCCCGTAGCTTCTACAAAATCTCTGAACTGAGCATTAGTAACCTCGGTTTCATCAACCCAAATTGCTTTAATATTTTCTTTATGTCTGGGAAATTCATCCTGCCTTGCCTGACTGCTGTTTCCGCCCATCATAAAATTACCTCCATCCAACTTTACCATTCCTTTGGTAGATGAGGAATCTTCGCGTGTTTTTATATAGGAGATTTCTCTTAGATAATTTTCGTGATAATTACCGGTCTCTATTTCCGGTTTTTGTTCTACTACCTGAATAGGCGAAGACTTTTCATTGTTCTTGCAGGAAAGAAGCAATAAAAAACTGATTATTAATATGAATGATGACTTAAATCTCGATGACATTTTTGAGAAAATTAAGGCTCAAATATAGCAATAAAAAAACCGGAAAATCCAACTTATAGATCTTCCGGTCCAATAGGCTAGTATTCTAATTTTTATGGTTTCAAAACCACTCTGAATCTTGCCTTGTTATTCATCATTTTTTCAAATGCCTCATTCGCTTTATTTAGTGGGTACTCTTCGATCATCGCTTTTGTTCCGGTCATAGCACTAAATTTTAAAGTGTCTTCAGAATCTATTGCTGTACCGCTAGGCCATCCTGCTGCAGATTTTCTACCCATAAGCAATTGCATAGGAGAAACTTCAATGGGTTCTCCGGTGGCAGCCACCATGAGTAATTTTCCGTCTACTCCCAGGCCATCTACAACGGCTGATATTGCATCACTGTGAGGTGCAGTTGCCAGGATAAGTTTAGCTCCGCCCAGCTTCTGTAATTCTTCAGCTCCATCAGCGTTCCCTGTATTAATAAAATGATGTGCACCAAGTTTATTCGCTAAATCTTTTTTATCATCGCTATGTGAGATAGCAACTGTTTTCATTCCCATCTTATTAGCATACTGAATCGCAAGGTGACCAAGACCTCCAATTCCCTGAACAGCTACTACATCTCCAGCTCTAATTCCTGAATTTCTCAAGGCGTTAAAAACCGTGATTCCGGCACATAACAGGGGTGCAGCATCGGCTGAAGATAATTCTTCCGGAATATTTGCGATGGCTTCTTTTGGCGCGACCATATATTCTGCGTAACCACCATCATAAGAGATTCCGCTCACTTTTGCATTTTCGCAGCTTATAAAATCTCCACGGCGGCAAGGTTCACATTCAAAGCAATGTCCGCCATGCCAGCCAACTCCAACACGCTGACCTTTTTTCCAATTCGAAACATTATTGCCAATTTCTTCAACAATTCCTACGACTTCATGTCCCGGAATCCTTGGATATTCCAAACCTGGAAAACCACCGGCCTTCACGAAATTATCACTATGGCAAATTCCGCATGCTTCTACTTTAATTAAAACTTCATTTTCAGAAGGGCTTGGTTTATCAACATCTTTGATGATAAAATCCCCTCCTGCTTCTTCAATAATTGCTGCTTTCATAATTCAATTTTTTGGAAATAGAAGTTACAAAATGTATCACCAAATAAAATTAAGGCTATGTTAAATAGGAAAGGCTGAATGGAAGTATCACGATAAGGACAATCGAATTATTCATGCTATGCATTAAAATTGGCCATATCATTCCCTTATTTTCCAGTTTAATTTTTCCGAAGAAAAACCCTGCAATTATTCTCGGAAAGATCATCAGGAACAAAATGAGATCTACCTGAAAGGTATCTACATAATTATAGATATGTACAAACCCGAAGATAATTGCCCCCAGAATCCATATAGGCAAATAATATCTGTGCATCCAATAGCAAACACGTCTATAATAGATCTTTGGGATCAATTCTCCCATAGCATAGAAAACTAGCCCCATGACGCCGGCTAAAAGTACATATTTCAACGCCCAGTGAGCGTCATCTGGAATTAATATGAGTCCGAAAATATACAGTAAAGCACAAACAAAAATTTTTAAACTTGTTGCGGTTGGTTTTAAAATACTTCTAAAAATACTTTCTTCTAAGATAGGAGCGGCGATTGCGGCGAGAAATATGAATTTAAGCGGACTTTCCTTTAAAGTTTCCAGAAGTTCCATCTGTTCATATTTCTGAAGATCGAGGCAAAAAATCCAGGTATTTATAATTTGAAGAATAAAGAAAAAGAGAAAATAACACAGAATCATCAAAGCAAAGTTTCTGAATAGATTCTTTACATTAATTTGAAGATTGTTTTCCCTTAATACATTCAAATTTAAATTCGCTTTTAACAGTCGCTGAGACTAACTTTTACCGCGAGACCACCTTCTGAAGTTTCCTTATACTTCTTGTTCATATCTTTTGCGGTGTCCCACATAGTTTCAATTACTTTATCTAAAGGTACTTTAGCTCTGCTGGCATCACTTTCCATGGCGATCTCGGCAGCATTAATGGCTTTTATTGCGCCCATGGCATTTCTTTCGATACAGGGCACCTGAAC
Organism: Christiangramia sediminicola; assembly: GCF_031344135.1. Taxonomy (NCBI): domain Bacteria; kingdom Pseudomonadati; phylum Bacteroidota; class Flavobacteriia; order Flavobacteriales; family Flavobacteriaceae; genus Christiangramia; species Christiangramia sediminicola. The sequence continues at coordinate 217,421 of NZ_JAVJIU010000003.1, read as the reverse complement.
CAGACCTCCAATAGGATCACAGGTCAAACCAAGATGATGCTCCATGGCAATTTCACTGGCCATAAGCACCTGTTCCGGAGTTCCACCCATAAGTTCAGTCAATCCACCCGCAGCCATTGCTGAAGATACACCAATTTCTGCCTGGCATCCACCCATTGCTGCTGAAATTGTAGCTCCTTTTTTGAAAAGACTTCCAATTTCGCCTGCTACCAGCATGAATCTTTTAATATCTTCATAAGTAGCATCATGATTTTCAATCACCATATAATACATAAGAACGGCAGGAACAGTTCCGGCACTTCCGTTCGTAGGCGCAGTTACCACACGACCAAGCGATGCGTTAACTTCATTTACACTTAAGGCGAAACAGCTCACCCATTTTAGGATCTGGCGGAATTTGACTTCTGTCTGTCTTATTGCCGGGATCCAATCTTCTACATTTGAATAGGCGGTTTCCCCAATAAGTCGCTGATGCATTTCAAAGGCTCGGCGCTTTACATTAAGGCCACCTGGCAGTGTTCCCTCTGTATGACAACCAATATACATGGATTCCAGCATCGTATTCCAAATTTGCTTTAATCCATTATCAATTTCCTCGTCACTACGAAGCGAACGTTCATTCTCCAGTACAATTTCAGAAATACTTTTATTTTCTTTTTTGCAGAATTCAAGCAACTCGGTTGCTTTTTCAATCGAAAATGGGAAATTCTGAAAGTTCTTTATTTTTTTACTGGCATTCTTTCGCTCCTTTTTCACAACGAAACCACCACCGATAGAGTAGAAAGAAGAAGAAGTTTTTTTGCCATTGTAAAGACAGGCTCTAAAAGTCATTCCGTTAGGATGAAATTCAAGAAATTTCCTGTTGAACTTTATATTTTCTGCAATACTGAAATCTATATTTCTTTCACCATTCAGTAAAAGTTTTCCTGTTTCTCTGATGCCTTCGATTTCAGATTCGATGATAGCGATATCCATAGTCACAGGATCGTGTCCCAATAAACCTAATAAAGTCGCAATATCGGTAGCATGACCTTTTCCTGTTAGGCTTAAAGAACCATAAAGATCTATGTGGATCTTTTCAACCTCATCAAAACAACCTTTCTTTTTCAGCTCGTCGATCCAACGCTGAGAAGCTCGCCACGGTCCTAAAGTATGTGAACTGGAAGGACCAACGCCAACCTTCAGCATGTCAAAAACGCTAATGCATTCTATTTTTCGCATTCAGAGTAAAATTTGGAGACAAAAATAGTGAATTGTTAATCCTGCCCATGAAAAATTGAAGAAATTATATCGTTGTAGTATTCGTTGCTATCAGACCAATGACAAGGTGTTTGGAAAAAGTGACAGTCTGTCAGAAGATTTGTGCTGGCATAATGATTGACTTCTTGTGACTGTAAAATTTGATAAACTAACGTAAAAAACAAGTTATATAGTTATGAGTAAAGTAATTGGAATTGACTTGGGTACCACCAACTCCTGCGTTGCCGTAATGGAAGGTAGCGAGCCAACGGTGATACCTAATGCCGAAGGAAAAAGAACTACACCCTCTGTGATCGCATTTGTGGAAGGTGGCGAGATAAAAGTTGGAGATCCTGCAAAACGTCAGGCAGTAACTAACCCAACTAAAACCATTTCTTCTATAAAGAGGTTTATGGGTAATAAGTATTCTGAATCTTCTAAAGAAGCAGATAGAGTACCTTATACTGTAAAAAAAGGTGATAACGATACTCCACGTGTAGAAATTGACGGTCGTCTTTACACTCCACAGGAACTTTCAGCAATGGTGCTTCAGAAAATGAAGAAAACCGCTGAAGATTATCTTGGACAGGATGTAACCGAAGCGGTTATTACCGTTCCTGCATATTTTAATGACTCTCAGCGTCACGCAACAAAAGAAGCTGGTGAGATCGCAGGTCTTAAAGTAAGAAGAATTATAAACGAACCAACCGCTGCAGCACTTGCATACGGATTGGATAAAAAATCTCAGGATCAGAAGATCGCTGTGTATGACCTTGGTGGTGGTACATTTGATATTTCTATTCTTGAATTAGGTGATGGTGTATTTGAAGTACTATCTACGAATGGTGATACGCATCTTGGTGGTGATGACTTTGATGAGGTATTGATCGATTACCTTGCAGATAACTTCCAGAAAGCTGAAGACATTGATCTTAGAAAAGATCCAATGGCACTTCAACGTTTGAAGGAAGCTGCTGAGAAAGCGAAGATCGAGTTATCTTCCTCTTCTCAAACTGAGATCAATCTACCATATGTGACTGCTACTTCTAGTGGACCAAAACACCTTGTAGAAACGATCACTCGTTCTAAATTTGAGCAATTAGCTTCAGAATTAGTAACAAGATCTATGGAGCCAGTAAAAAAGGCACTTAGTGATGCAGGTCTTTCTAAAAGTGATATCGATGAGGTAATTCTTGTTGGTGGATCAACTCGTATCCCTAAAATCCAGGAAGAAGTTGAAGCATTCTTTGGTAAGAAACCTTCTAAGGGTGTGAACCCGGATGAGGTTGTAGCAATTGGTGCTGCGATTCAGGGTGGTGTACTTACAGGAGATGTAAAAGATGTATTGCTTCTTGATGTTACTCCACTTTCTCTAGGTATCGAAACTATGGGAGGAGTTAACACTAAGCTTATCGAATCTAATACAACGATCCCAACCAAAAAGTCGCAGACTTTCTCTACGGCGGCAGATAATCAGCCTTCAGTTGAGATCCACGTGCTTCAGGGAGAGCGTCCTATGGCGGCAGATAACAAGACAATTGGTAGATTCCACCTTGACGGAATTCCACCAGCGCCAAGAGGAACTCCTCAAATTGAAGTGACTTTCGATATTGATGCTAACGGTATCATTAAAGTAAGTGCTACAGATAAAGCTACTGGTAAGTCTCAGGATATTCGTATCGAAGCTTCTTCAGGATTAACAGAAGAGGAAATCGAGAAAATGAAGAAAGAGGCTGAAGCAAATGCTGATGCTGATAAGCAAGCGAAAGAGAAAGTTGACAAGCTGAATGAAGCTGATGCAATGATCTTCCAGACTGAAAAGCAGTTGAAAGAATTTGGTGATAAATTATCTGATGATAAGAAAAAGCCAATTGAGGAAGCATTGGAAGAGTTGAAGAAAGCTTACGAAACTAAAGAAGTTGAAACTATTCAGCCAGCTTTAGATAAGATCAATGAAGCATGGAAAACAGCTTCAGAAGAAATGTATAAAGCTCAGGCAGAAGCTCAGGGCGGTGCAAACGGACAGCCAGGTGGACCACAACAAGGTGCAACCGGAGCTGAAGGTGGAGACGCTAAGAGTGGAGATGATGTAGAAGATGTAGATTTCGAAGAAGTGAAGTAATCTTCGAATCATAATAAATTTGAAAAGCCTCGCAGAAATGCGAGGCTTTTTTTCTATATTCACGCATCTAAAAAATAACTGTTTCGTTTACTAAAAATTATATTACATGAAGAAATTTGCTTTGTTAATGATGTTTTCTTTGACAATTTTGAGCTGTAGTGATGATGTGGTAGATAATGAAAATTCAATTGAAAAAAGTTTAGAAGGAGAGACCGTAAATTCTGAATTTAATGCGGAATGTGATACTAATTTTAGTGAATCGGACTGGTATAATGATTTGATTGAAAGCCTTGAATGTGGAGAATCAAATTGCGAAGTTTCTATTTTGAAGAGTACTTATGAGGAGGAGATTGTATTTTATATCGAAATGACTGACCCCTTATGTAATTATCAGGTGAAATATACCTTCTATGATTGTGAAGGAGAGTTTGTCGCAGAGCTGAGTAATGAAGAAAGTGTAGAATATCATAATACAGATCGAGAAGTGGAAACCTTATTTACATGTGAGGGGGCTAGTTAAAATTTTTCTCATTTGGGTCAAAAATTCAATTTATCCTGATTGGAAGAATCAGCTTTTAACTTCACACCACTTAATTTTCTACGGAAAGATTCTTTAATGAAGTATCTCAGTAATTCTGAAGCTTTTTCGATGCTTAGTCCATTTTTATGAATATTAGAAATACAATTCCGGCGTTCATCGGTAGTTCCCGGTTTTGGCTCGTAGGTTGTATAAATTCCCAGGCTTTTTGGAGAGGATAATCCTGGGCGTTCTCCAATTAAAACAGCAGTAAATTTAGCATTCAATTCTTCTGCAATTTCATCTCCAATCGCTACGCGACCATATTTCACCATGCAAAGTCCGATCTTATAATTTTTAAGTTTCGGAAGGATTTCTTTTAATAATGGAATCGCTCTTTCGTTAATCGCGTCTGCCGCAAGTCCGTCGGTGAGAATAAACAGAATATCAAAACCTTCATTTTCATCATTTGAATTTTGTGCCAGTTTTTTCCCAAGATCAGGTCTTTTTAAATATTCTTTTCGGTCTGTAACCTTAGTTTGAAAATGATATACCGGAAGCTCAATTTTTTTTAGTTTCTCTGAAAGTTCTTCTTCCTTTAGATCTGAATAGATCGCATCTTTGGTAAAAGCATGATCTTCCTGAAAGCTCAAAACTTCCTTTGTTGGAAGGCTTCCTCCAGAATTCCCCAAAGCGATCCTGGCTTTAGAAAGAGACCTTAGGTTTTCCCAGGGATCTTTTTGCAGGTAATTTGATTTTGAAATTTCCTTTGCCATTACCTAAGTTTTAGAATTTGTTCTGGAATTTCTAGTCGGTTTCCCTGTTCATCCATAATTCCCATATTTAGAAGCCATTCTTCAAATTCTGGAGCAGGTCGTTTCTTCAAAACTTTCCTCAAGTACATGGCATCATGAAAGGAAGTCGACTGGTAATTCAGCATAATATCATCAGCACCGGGAACGCCCATAATATAATTGCATCCGGCAACTCCCAAAAGTGTTAGTAGTGAATCCATATCATCCTGATCTGCCTCCGCGTGATTGGTATAGCAAACATCACAACCCATTGGTAACCCAAGTAGTTTTCCGCAGAAATGATCTTCCAATGCAGCACGTGTGATCTGTTTCCCATCATATAAATATTCCGGACCAATAAAGCCAACGACCGTATTTACCAGGAACGGATCGAATTTTCGAGCTACAGCATAAGCTCGTGACTCAAGAGTCTGTTGGTCTACTCCATGATGAGCATCTGCTGAAAGTGATGAACCCTGGCCGGTTTCAAAATACATCATTTGTTTACCGATCGTTCCCCGGTTTAATTCCTTTCCTGCATCATAAGCTTCCTGTAATAATTTAAGGTCTATACCAAAAGATGAATTGGTTTTTTCAGTTCCACCGATAGATTGAAAAATTAGATCTACAGGAGATTTATCCATGATCTCGAGAGTCGTGGTGAGGTGACTTAGGATACAGGTCTGTGTTGGAATTTCATATTGCTGTCTAAAATCATCGAGTTGTTTCAATAATTTCGAAACTTCTTTAGGATTATCGGTAGCCGGATTAATGCCGATCACCGCATCACCACAGCCATACATAAGTCCGTCGATAATGCTGGCGGCAATTCCTTTTGGATCATCTGAAGGGTTATTTGGTTGGAGCCGTACCGAAAAATGGCCTCTTTTACCGACCGTATTTCTGAATTTTGTGACCACTTCAATTTTTGAAGTTACAGAAATCAGATCCTGATTTCTCATGATCTTGGAAACTGCTGCTGCCATTTCGGGAGTTATACCTGGAGAAATATTCTTTATGGTTTCAGCATCTACTTTATAAGAAAGAAGATAGTCCCGAAATTCACCAACGCTCAGGTTTGAAATAGATTTAAATGATTCATTTCTGTGATCATCTATGATCAATCTGGTGACTTCATCTTTTTCATAAGGTACCAATAAGTCCTCTAAAAATGTTTTTAGCGGTAGTTCACTAAGGCAATACTGTGCAGCAATCCGTTCTTTATTGTCTTCAGCAATGAGTCCAGCTAAAGCATCTCCAGATCTTGCAGGGCTGGCTTTCGCCATTAATATTTTAAGATCTTTAAATGAATAAGTTTTTCCGCGAAGAGTGAATTTGTATGCCATATATCCTTGTTCCTGAACTTAATTTACAAAGTTTCGCGAACGGGGAAGAAGCAAATAGTGTTTTTAAGTTTTATTTAATCCTAAAATATCTTAGCTAAGAGAATATGGTATAAAGATAAACTCCGGCGAAAACTACCAGAACAGCGAAGCAAATATGGCTGAAAAACTTATAGGTTTTTCCTGGTCTTTCATTAATCGGCATTTGGTTTCCTGTAACAATCTTAAAATTAAACCAGGCAATTACGGGAGCTGATAAAAAGGATAGGGCGGTAGCAAAGTCGATCAATGCTGTAAAGGATGTTCCGAAGAAATAAAGAATAAGCAATGCTAAACCGGGAATCAGGAAAACATTGATCTTATAATTTCTCCATTTATGCTTTTTTGAATGAGGTTTGGTCGTATTGTTTTCAGCAAGAACTTCAGAAATTACTCGAGGGAAGGCATCGGTGACGGCTAGAGTAGTGGAGAACATCGCAATAAGTGCTGCAATTCCCACGACCGGTCTACTCCAGTCACCCAGTGTTTTTCCATACATGTCTATGAGCTGACCCGAAAATTCTACGCCGCTATTGGAAAAACTTAGTCCGCTTCCAAACATTATCAAAGCTCCCATTAGTAGAAATAAAATTCCGATGAATGTCGCGGCGAAAAAACCAATATTAAAATCGGTAAAAGCCTCTTTAATACTAGTTCTTCTTTTATTTCCTTCGGCTTTTTCCTTTGTCCAGATGGAGTGCCATACAGAAGCGTCCAATGGAATAGGCATCCAACCCATAAATGAAATTATGAAGGCGATACCTGCCTTATTCCATAATTCCGGAGTGGTATAAGAAAGAGTGTTTTCTAGTCGGCCGTCACCAAAAGCAAATATAACGGCGGTTAAAGTTGCGATAGCCAGCAGACTAATAATGATCTTCATCGTCTTGTCCAGGGCAGAATATTTACCTATCAATAGTAGAGCGATACATACCCCAAGTACAATGAAACTCCAGGTAAAGATAGACCAGCCCATGCTGAAAAGTTCTTCAGCCAGACCAGCTGAAACTATGGTCACAGCAGCCTGTACGATAAACATAGTTCCAACGGTGACCAATATAAATATACGATAGGGCCATTTGCCCATTTTTCGATAACCGGTAATTAAATGATCTCCGGTTGCTGCTGCATATCGAGGTCCGAATTCAAGAAAAGGATATTTGGTAGCACAGGCCAGAATTAGAACCCAGATTAAGAGAAATCCATAATCGGCTCCGGCACGAGTAGCCTGTACAAGATGAGAAACACCAATGGCTGCTCCTGCTAAAAGAAACCCGGGGCCTAAAGTTTTTAAGATCGATGATTTTTCAGGCATTTATAGGTGAAAAAGAATTGAATTCAAATTAAGCAAATTTTGAGATCAATTCGGTATTAACTTCATGACCTCCTTTGAAAGTTAATATTTCCAGGTTTTTTGGAAAAATTTTATTCAGTCTGTCCTTTTCGACAGTAATAATACCAGATTCAAGATATTTATCTTCAGTTCCATAGATGAAAGAGAATTTGGTATTTTTTAGAAATTTAAAATCTTCCGATGTTAATTCCTGAGGGACTTTTCCGGAATGCATGATAAGATGATCACACGTAATATTTCTTCTGGCAATAAATCTAGTAGCGACAGAAACACCTTGTGAATAACCCATTATATTCAAGTTATCTAGATTTTTTAGGTCTTCAGCTTCATAAACAGCATCGAGATAACTCAACATGTTTTCTATCTCAAATTCTGTATTCTCTCTGGTGAGCCAGGAGGCGCCAATATGGCGATATTCGCCATTCAAATAATATTTAGACTGTGCCTGCGGAGCAATAATGAAATTCTCTTCAGGGTCAAGATGCTTGAAATACTTCAGAAAATATCTACTCAAATAGCCAATTCCGTGAAAGACAAGCCATACCGTTTTGGTTTTTTCAGTCTTTTCATTCAGGGTAGAATATGTGTTAGATATAGCGTAAGAAAGACTTTTCTCTTTGCTCATGGTTGTTCGGTGTTTTGTATTTTTACAAAGTAACCAATCTTTTAAATGATGACGAAGGAAGAAATGCTTGAGCTTTCAAAAAAAGTATGTAAAGATACATTGATGGAAACTCTTGAAATTGAGTTCACTGAAATAGGTGAAGATTTTCTCGTAGCAAAAATGCCCGTAAATTCAAGGGTTCACCAGCCTGATGGTGTTTTACACGGAGGAGCCAGCGTGGCACTTGCAGAGAGTGTTGGAAGTATGGCTAGTTATGTTTTTTTGAATACCGATGAATTCTTCGTTCGTGGAATAGAGATTAATGCCAATCATTTAAAAAGTATAAAGGAAGGTTGGGTTTATGCAAAAGCTACTTTCATTCATAAAGGAAGAACCACCCAGCTTTTTGAGATCAGGATCACAGATGAGGCGGCGAACCTAATTTCTATCGTTAAACTTACTACCATAGCACTTCCAAAGAAATCATAATGATCGAGTCTACCGAATTCTTTCAGAATTTAAATGAGCATTTACAAGAGAATAAAGCTTTTGTGGTTTATAGAAAACCAGGAGCGAATATTGTAAAAGCACTACTTCAAAATGATAAGCTTACTTATAAAGTTAAGGATCATACAGAAAGCGGATTCATTTTCGCGCCATTTAATGCTGAAGCAGAATCTTATCTTATCCCCTTAGAAAATTCTGAAAGTTTTGAATTTGAATTTCGCGTAGAAGGTTCTCTGGATGATCGCTCTACAGATGAAATTTCATCAGGAGTAGATTTTGAATTGATGGAAGAAGATCAAAAGCAACATGAAAATCTGGTTCAGAATGCTATTGAAGCGATCAAAGACGGCGAACTCAAAAAAGTAGTACTATCCAGGTCTGAAAAAGTTGAGCTATACGATCCTGATGCCATTCGCATTTTTAAAAATTTGCTGAATAAATATGCGCAAGCTTTCGTTTATCTATGGTATCATCCCAAAACCGGATACTGGCTTGGAGCAACACCTGAAACTCTCTTGAATACTGAACGAACCAGGTTTAAAACCATGGCCTTAGCCGGAACACAATTATTTAAAGGGAAAATTGATGTTGAGTGGGGTCAGAAGGAAGTCGAAGAACAACAGTTAGTAACTGACTATATTTTAGATTCTTTAAAATCGATAAAAGCTACGGAAGGAATTTCGTTTTCTGAACCTTATTCCACCAAAGCTGGAAGTTTACTACATATTTGCACCGATATTTCAGGAAAGTTAAGCAGCCTTGAACATTTGAATGAGTTGATAAAAATTCTTCATCCAACGCCGGCAGTGTGCGGTTTGCCAAAGCATAAGGCGCTTGAATTCATTCTTAAAAATGAAGGCTATTCCAGGGAATTCTATTCTGGTTACCTGGGTGAGATGAATATAAAATCTGAAAGTAAAAGAAACTCCAACCGAAGAAACCAGGAAAATCAGCAGTTTTCAGCGATATCGAAAAAAACAGATCTTTTTGTGAATCTTAGATGCATGAAATTAAAGGATGGAAATGCCCGAATCTTTGTTGGTGGAGGAGTCACAACCGATTCAAATGCGGCAGATGAGTGGATGGAAACGGTGAACAAATCACAGACTATGAAAGCTGTTCTTGTTAAATAAGCTCAAAAACTATCTCTAAAATTGCCTGTAAATTGTAATTTTGAGCTTCTATGAAGTACTCAAAAATTCCTGTTGCCCGCTCGGTAGTTGCATTGTGCGTGGCAAAAGACGTCAAACATGTAGTCATTTCTCCCGGTTCCAGAAATGCGCCGCTTACCATAGGTTTTACCCATCATGATGACATAAGGCCTTACAGTATCGTGGATGAACGTTGTGCAGCTTTTTTTGCTTTAGGTATGGCGCAGCAGTTGAATAAACCAGTTGCCTTGGTATGTACTTCAGGTTCTGCATTGCTGAATTATTATCCTGCTATCGCCGAGGCTTTTTACAGTGATATACCATTAGTGGTGATTTCAGCAGACCGGCCTGTAGAAAGGATAGATATTGGTGATGGACAGACCATCAGGCAGAAAAATGTTTTTGAGAATCATATACTTTATTCAGCTAATCTTTATTCTGAATTGGTGCTGGAAAATGAATCGAAAGATCCTAAACTTCAGCAGAAGCAGTTCGAAGCACAAAAGCACAATGAGCGGGAAGTAAATCTAGCGCTTAATAAAGCGATAGAAGAAAAAGGACCTGTGCATATAAACGTTCCTTTTTATGAGCCTTTATATGACACGGTTGAAAATATAGAAGTACATCCTCTTCAAATTTTTCCGGAAATCAAGGAAAGGCATTATTCTGAAAAACAACTTCAGAATTATGCAGATGTGTGGAGTGCTGCCAGGCGAAAAATGGTAATCGTTGGAGTGGCACAGCCAAATGCTGTGGAACAAAAATTCCTCGATCACCTGGCTAATGATCCAAGTGTGATCGTACTTACCGAAACGACCTCAAATCTTCACCAGGAAGAATTTTTCACGAGAATCGATACTCTGATAGGTCCTATCGAAAAGGACTCCAATAAGGATGATCTCTTTGGAAAACTTCAGCCGGAAATTCTGCTGACTTTTGGAGGGATGATCGTTTCTAAAAAGATCAAATCCTTTCTGAGAAATCACAGTCCGAAACATCACTGGCACATAGATTCGAAAAAGGCATATAACACCTTTTTCTGTTTAAATAAACATTTTGAAACCGATGTGAATTCATTCTTTTCGGAATTCTTTCCACTTACAAAGAATATTGAGAGTGATTATGGAAATTTCTGGAAGGAAATTAGAAAAAAAAGGCAAAGCAGGCATGAAGATTACATGGCAGAAATCCCGTATTCTGATCTTAAGGCCATACAGGAGATCTATCAGAAGATCCCAAAAAATTCGGTCTTGCATTTCGCCAATAGTTCCACGATTCGCTATGCGCAATTGTTTCAATGGGATTCTAGTTTAAAAATGTACTGCAACAGGGGAACTAGCGGGATTGATGGGAGTATATCTACCTCTGTTGGTGCTGCGGTAAATTCAGAAGAACCGGTGACCATTATCACGGGAGACCTAAGTTTTTTCTACGATAGTAATGCTCTTTGGAACAATTATATCCCTTCAAATTTCAGGATCATAGTTTTAAATAATAATGGTGGTGGGATTTTTAGAATACTTCCAGGAAATAAAAATTCAGAAAACTTCGATAAATATTTTGAAACCGTTCATGATCTGCAGGCAAAGCCGGTTTGCGATCTTTATGGTTTTGAATATCAGAAAGCAAATTCAGAAATTGATATTCAGGAAGCAATGCAGAATTTCTTTACTGATACCGGAAAACCGAAACTTCTGGAGATCTTTACTCCACGAAAATTGAATGATGAGGTATTACTGGAATATTTCAATTTTATGAAATCTTAAAATTCGTCTAACATTTCTTATAATCCTTTTTTATTATCTTACAGACAGTTCAACTAAAAATTAGATTATGAGTAAATTAGATGAGAAAGTAGGACAATACATAGATGACCTTAAGTCTAAGGTTGGAGAAAGCAATCCGGATATTGATCTGGTTCGTAAAATCGCTCAGTCTATGGGTCCTAGTATTTACAATGCAGATGCTGAAACAGTAGCATCATCCAGTGAATCTGAGGTAGAAACAGTGAAAAAGAACTTTGTCATGAAGAAACTTGGAGTTTCTGATGAAGGAAAAGCCAACGAGGCCATTAACCAGGTTCTGGAAAAATACGGTAAATCGAATAGAAATAAATATAGAGTTGTAGTCTATTATCTTCTAACCAAGCATTTTGGAAAAGAAAGCCTATTTAAATAGATGATAAAATTTATAATTAAAATCCGTTTTTGGGATATTCCTTAAAACGGATTTTTTTATATGCGATTAACAGTATCTTTGTAGGCTAAAATTTATTTTATGATCCAGATAGGTGAATTTCACGAATTGATAATTATAAGAGAGACAGAGCATGGTATCTATCTTGAAAATGATGAAGGCGATGAGGTTTTACTTCCGAATAAATATGTTCCGGAAACCTGGATGGTTCACGAAAAAATCAATGTTTTTGTTTATCTAGATCATGAAAAGAGACCTGTTGCTACTACACTTAAGCCGAAAATAAAGCGTGATCAGTTTGCCAATCTTAGATGTGCAGAGGTTAGTAAGGTAGGAGCCTTTCTTGATTGGGGACTGGAAAAACACCTGTTCGTGCCATTTAAGGAGCAGGTGATCCCAATGCAAAAAGGGGAAACATACCTTGTGTTTTGTTATCTGGACCTAGAAACCGATAGACTTGCTGCATCTTCAAAAGTGCATAGTTTCCTTGATAATTCGGTATTAACGGTTAAACCTTTTGAGGAGGTTGATCTCATCGTTAGTAATCATACCGAACTCGGATTCAATGTAATTATTAATCAATTACATCTCGGCCTTATTTATCATGATGAAGTTTTCAAACCTCTTAAAATTGGAGATGAGATCAAAGGTTTTATTAAAAAGGTAAGGGAAGATAATAAGATCGATATCACCTTGCAGCGTCCGGGCTATCGAAGTATAGAACCGAATGCTCAGAAAATACTTGATAAGATAAAAGCAGCTGGAGGATTTATAGACCTTACAGACAAATCTGCTCCCGAGGAAATTAAAAATAGGCTTCAAATGAGCAAGAAAAGCTTTAAAAAGGCCGTTGGAACTTTATACAAGCAGAGACTTATAGATATTAAAGAAGATGGTATTCTTTTAACGGATAACTAATCTAATAATTGTAATTATAAGGAGAGGTGTATCTTCTGGTACCAAATCCTCTCTGATTATAATTGTTGAGGAATGGATTCGTGTAATAAGGATTCATGAAAATATCATCCTGATCTCTTGCCCGAATATCTCCGGTAACTTCAAAAATTTTCTTTTCACGCTTTCTTTGAGGAAGCGGTGATCCAAGATCTACTTTTTGCTGAACACGATTACGGTTCATTTTATCAATTGCAGCAAGCATATCTATCTGATCACTTTGAATATTATCTTTCAAATGAAGAAAAGAACCATCAGGAAGATTGAAACTGGATTGGGTTTGCCAGTTAAAGCTGAATTCTCTCCAGGTATTGTCAATACTTCGATTACTTATTTCAAAATCTTCACGATCCCAATATTCCTGTGCCTGGGCAAAGGAACCTATTAAAAGAAGTAAGAAGACTAACCTGAATTTCATTTTAATGTTTTATGGTTCTGTATCAAAAACAATGCAAACCTAAATATTTTACTTTCAGAAAATAAGATATTCCCGAAAAAATACCTAACAACAGATTGATTAAATCAGGAAACCTTTATTTTCGTGATGAAATTATACAATCTAAAACCAATTATGAAAAAATTTATTTTTACGCTCAGTATTCTGGCTATAAGCTTAACCTCATTTGCACAGGAGTCTGAAACTTTCGAAGCTAAAGCCGTTAAACTAATCAAAATGACGGCTGGTCAGCAATTCGACATCATGACAGAGCCAATCGTTGAAATGGTGCCTGAAGAAAACAGAGAAGCATTTAAAAAAGAACTGGCGGTTAGCACAGATGGTCTTTATAAAAAAATGGCCGCAGTATATACTGAAAGCTTTACTGAAGAAGAAATCGATAAGATACTTGCTTTTTATGCTACTCCAGTAGGAAAAAAAATGGTTGCAGTAACTCCTGAACTTACGAAGAAAGGAATGGAAATTGGTCAGGCTTGGGGAATGGAACTTCAGCCGTTAATGGCAAAATATATGAACTAGAATCACTGGATTCAGTTCAAAAGCCTGTTGTTTTCGACAGGCTTTTTTTATTGTGCTTTCTGAAATGATCATAAAGCTCTATTTTTACCTTAAAATTTAATTATCATGTCTAAAATTCACTGGGAAACAGTAAAGGAATACGAAGATATCACTTATAAAAAGTCGAATGGTGTTGCCAGGATCGCTTTTAACAGGCCAGATGTACGCAATGCTTTTAGACCGCATACTACTTCAGAACTATTAGATGCCTTTCATGATGCGCATGAAGATACTTCAATTGGTTGTGTGCTACTTTCTGCTGAGGGACCTTCTTCTAAAGATGGGAAATGGGCTTTTTGTAGTGGAGGCGACCAGAAGGCTCGTGGACACCAGGGTTATGTTGGTGAAGATGGTTATCACCGATTAAATATTCTTGAAGTTCAAAGACTTATCAGGTTCATGCCTAAAGCAGTCATTTGTGTAGTGCCAGGTTGGGCAGTAGGTGGAGGTCATAGTTTACATGTAGTTTGTGATCTCACTTTAGCCAGTAAGGAGCATGCCATTTTTAAACAAACAGATGCTGATGTAACAAGTTTTGATGCTGGTTACGGTTCGGCATATCTTGCAAAAATGGTGGGCCAGAAGAAGGCTCGTGAGATTTTCTTTTTAGGTAGAAATTATTCAGCTCAGGAAGCATACGAGATGGGAATGGTGAATGCAGTTATCCCTCATGATGAACTGGAAGACACTGCTTATGAATGGGCGCAGGAAATCATGGCTAAATCTCCAACATCTATTAAGATGCTGAAATTCGCTATGAATATGACCGATGATGGTATGGTTGGTCAGCAGGTTTTTGCTGGAGAAGTTACCAGGCTTGCTTATATGACCGATGAAGCTAAAGAAGGAAGAGATGCTTTTCTTGAGAAGAGAAAACCAGATTTTGAGAAAAAATGGATTCCATAGAGAATTGAAAAATATTCCAAATAAAAAAGCCGTGATTTTAATCACGGCTTTTTTATAATATAAAATTCTAATTATCTCAATTTTGGATACTTCTGAGGATTAGATTCATGCATAATAGCATATATCTTTTCAAAAATGTCTTCAGCTGAAGGTTTTGAGAAGTAATCTCCATCTGTACCGTAAGCTGGTCTATGTTCTTTTGCAGTAAGCGTTTCAGGTTTGCTATCTAAAAATCTATAAGCATTTTGCTCATCAAGAATCTTCTGAAGGATATATGCTGAGGCTCCTCCAGGAACATCCTCATCTATCACAAGCAACCTGTTAGTTTTCTCCACACTTTTCACGATATCATGATTAATATCGAATGGAAGAAGTGATTGCACATCGATTACTTCGGCATCAATATCAACTTCATTAAGTTCTCTGGCAACATCTTCAACTATTCTTAGAGTTGAACCGTAAGAGACCAAAGTGATATCACTTCCTTCTTTAACCGTTTCAGTAACTCCGATAGGCGTTTTAAGCTCTCCTAAGTTCGTTGGAAGCTTTTCCTTTAATCTATATCCATTAAGACATTCTATTACCATAGCTGGTGTATCAAGGCCTAATAGATTATTATAGAAACCTGCTGCTTTGGTCATATTTCTTGGAACCAGTACGTACATACCTCTTAGCAGGTTTAGCATTCCACCCATTTGTGAACCACTATGCCAGATACCTTCCAGCCTGTGACCACGAGTTCTAACGATAAGCGGTGCTTTCTGTTTACCTTTCGTACGATAATGAACCGTTGCCAGATCATCACTCATACCCTGCAGGCAATACATTACATAATCTAAATATTGAATTTCGGCGATAGGTCTTAAACCTCGCATCGACATCCCTATTCCCTGTCCCAGGATAGTAGCTTCTCTAATTCCGGTATCAGAAACCCTGAATTCACCGTATTTCTTTTGCATTCCTTCAAGACCCTGATTTACATCACCAATTTCTCCAGAATCCTCTCCGAAGATCAATGTTTCAGGTCGGCTGTTGAAAATGGCATCGAAGTTATCTCTAAGAATGATCCTCGCGTCTACTTCTTCAGAATTATCATCGTAAGTAGGTAATACCTCTACCTGTGTATCTTCCTCTTTATATAAATAAGATGCATAATCGCTGTGTGCCTGTTCAGAAAAATCATTTAGCCAGTTGATGATCGCAGATTTTGCTGCTGAATCTTCACCAATAAGATATCTAAGTGATTTTCTTGCCGCGGAAACCAGATCCTTTTTAAAAGGCTCTTTATTTCCTGCAATTTCTTTCTTTAAAGATTTTATGAAATTAGAATTAGCACTCGAAGATGCAGCATCATCTAATAATTTAACTAATTCCTTCTGCTTACTAAGAGTTGGTTTGAGGTAAGCTGTCCAGGCATTATGCTTAGCTCCTCTAACTTCTTTTTTGATCGCCTTTTCAAGGTCGTCCAGTTGATCTGAAGTAGCAAAATCATTTTCAATCATCCATTCCCTGAACTTCAGATTACAATCATGCTCTTTTTCCCATTTCAGGCGATCTTCAGACTTATATCTTTCATGAGAACCTGAAGTGGAATGTCCCTGAGGCTGAGTTAGCTCGACCACATGGATTAGCACAGGACAGTGCTCATTTCTGGCAATTTGCGAAGCTTTCTCGTAAGTATCTACAAGCGCCGGATAGTTCCAACCCTCTACTACAAGAATTTCATAACCTTTATTTTCTTCATCTCTCTGAAATCCTTTAAGGATCTCAGAAATATTTTCTTTTGTTGTCTGGTATTTAGCATGAACAGAGATTCCATATTCGTCATCCCATACATTCATTACCATAGGAACCTGTAATACACCTGCAGCATTAATGGTTTCCCAGAAATGTCCTTCACTTGTACTCGCATTTCCAATAGTTCCCCAGGCCACTTCATTTCCGTTATCAGAAAATTTTTCAGCCTGTATACCATCAACGTTTCTGTAAATCTTAGATGCCTGTGCCAGACCTAAAAGTCTTGGCATCTGACCTGCGGTTGGAGAAATATCTGAACTGGAATTTTTCTGCTCCATCAGGTTCTTCCACTCGCCATTTTCGTCCAGGCTATGTGTCATAAAATGGCCACCCATTTGGCGTCCACCAGACATAGGCTCATTTTCAATATTTGTATCTGCATATAATCCGGCGAAGAATTGCTCTGGAGTTAGTTCGTTGATCGCCATCATTAAGGTTTGATCGCGATAGTAACCAGATCTAAAATCTCCATTCTTAAAGGCCTTGGCCATTGCTAGCTGTGGTACTTCCTTTCCGTCTCCAAATATCCCGAATTTCGCTTTCCCGGTAAGTACTTCTCTACGTCCTAATAAACTACACTCTCTACTGGTAACAGCAGTTCTGTAATCATCAAGAACCTGAGATTTGAATTCATCAAATGAAATAGAATTTTCAGTTTGTGTTTCGCTTTGCATGAACATTATTTTGAATGGTAACAAATGTAGCGAAAACTATGATTAAATACAATTCAAATTTTAGGGCAAAAATTGACAATAATGTAATTTTAACTCTATTTTATTATTTATTTTAGAAATAAATATATCCTAATTGAGAATTCGTTGATAATACCGAAATTAGATTAAGGATGTTTTAATAATCACTCTCAACTGCCTAATACCAGCGGCGAGTGAATAACCTTATGAGCGTATTAAGGTCCAGAGCGACTATAAATCTAATACGCTGGTCGTAATCTGGTTCCCCAATCTCCCATCCCAGATTAGAGTAAACAGGAAAGAATAGTTCAAAATAATCCTGAACCAAACTAACTCTTATCCCTGAGTCATACAATAATTTTCCATTATCGCCCCTGTTTTTCACAATTCCAACGTCTCCATATGCATAGATCCAATTCCAGATATTCGTACTTGCGTTGATGGTAGTGATCCACTCATTGGCGTATTCTGGCTGCAGTTGAGATTTGAATCCTCCTTCAGCTACAATGATCTGCTGACTGAATAATCCGCTTCCCTGGCTACGACCATAATAATTATAGTCAAAAAGATAATCTGTTGGTCTGTCGAGGGCAAAGCTGAAGTAATCGTTGGAACGAACATCATTATAAAGAAAGGTTCCGGCGAAAAACCTAAGATTGATCTGCCTATTATTGGTAAATAATTTCCTGTATTCTGCTGTTGCCGAAACTTTACTGAACTTATCAGAAAGCTGGTAATCAAAAGAAGCTGTTAAGTGTTTTAGAAAGTTAGGATTGCTATAGCTATAATTCACGTTCAGAACATTATAGTCTGGGATCAATAATGGATCTACCGGATTCTGATCTCTTTTTACATTAATATTTCGGATGGAAAGTCGCTGTCTTTCATTGCTTCTTAAATAGGAATTTCTGAATGAGAATACCAGGAAAGGCGTGACCTTTTCGTAGAATAAGTTGTAGCCGTAAGAAAATCGTGAACCACCAATTCCATAATAGATCAGGTTAAGATCTTTGTTTTCGAATTGATGCGCATTATAGAAAGATGCTGAACCAACCAGTGTCTTACTCGTAAAACCGTATTTTGGGGAGATAGAGAAATTGAAAGTTTTACTAAGTACTGTCTTATTATATAGCTTAGGGCCTATGGAAACACCATCATAAAGGTTGTATTCAAATTCCGGCATAAAGAAGATCTGGTTATATCTTGGATCTTCCACATCCTGAAATAATCTAAATTGTAAAGGTTTGTTGAGCAGTTTAGACACTCCTTTATAATTGTTCCTCTGATTGAATTCTGGAATTTCCTGTTCATAATTTAACGCCAATCTCTCAAAATCATAATTAGGAATAATGACCGTTTTTGTATCCCGAACATTTTCTACCCATTCTTTATAAACGGTCTCACCATCTACCAAACCATAAAGACTTACCGGCATATCATTATTCCGAAGATTTCTGATAGTTACCTGTAGAGAGTCATCGATCTTTTTCAGTTTACTGATCTTAAAATCAATTTTCTTGTTCGTGCCAACATAATCTTCATAAAACCAGGAAATATCCTTTTCCGCATTTTTCTGAAGAACTTCAACAAAGTCCTTATCAGTGACCGGTTTGAGATTATATTTTGAATAGAATTCAGAAATGGATTTTTTAACTGAATTATCTCCGAGAAATTCCTCTAGATATTTAATTCCAACTCCTGCTTTGTAGGCATTGGCAATATTCTTATTGAATTTTACTAATGAATCCTGGCTGGTGACAAGAGGCTGATCAAGATTCATCCTTGCCATGTTCATGTAAAGAAACTGGTATTGGTCGTTGAATTCAAGATCGGCAGCATGAAACCATCTAATTCCAATGATTTTGCTAAGGCTCCCAATAAGTTTCATTTTTGGATAATACTCATCCACATAATCCATCATCAGGGAAACCATAATAGCATCGGTCACCCACTTTTCCTCTCTTGGATTTAAAAATATTGTATTCTGAAGGTAATTATTGGTAATGGTCTTAAAGAGTTTGAGATCATACTGAAACCCGTCAGGGAAAGGCCTGATAAAACTAGGAAGTTGATTTAAACCATAAATCGGGCTGTTGAGATAATCTTCCTGGGTGATAAAAATGTTCTCATGAGGATATTCACCTAGCCTTCTATTTAAAAAGCTGATGGTTCTTTCCAGGAGTGTATTCTTTACATCAAACTGGATATCCTCATCTTCAATATTCGTGATGACCTGGTTCTCATTGGCGCCAATAGACTCGAAAATGTAGGATTTGGTGATGTACATTTTGCTATCAACACGGTTGTCACCGCTAAAAGTGATCGTTTTATAGCCCTTATTGGTTTGTGTTCTTAAAAGATCTAAACTTGAAGCTGCATAAAATTCAGTAGGAATATCAATGGAGATATTGACTGTATGCGGTTTTAAATATTGCAAACCAAGATCCTGATGGCTGTATAATTTCCAGCCATTGTCCAGTGGAGCAGGAGTGAAGTACCAATATCTTAATTTGTAGTTTCCATTATCGTCACGACCGTACCTTGTGAATTTATCATCTGGAATCTTTACTTTATAGTTTAAATGTAAGTTGATAGAATCCCCCGGAGCTAAAGGCGTATTCAGCTTTACACGTATAAGGTCTGCAACATTTCCAGGTCTGTCCCAGGATAAGGAGTCTCCAGACTTTTCACCGATAGAATTGATGGTGGTATAACCTCTTTCTCTGTCTTTTGCGAAATGAAATCTTCTTGCATAATCTTCAGCAAACCGTTTGGCCAGAGCAGAAGTTTTAGAGCTGAAAGCATTATTCCAATCATTCAGATAAATGCTTACCAGCTCTCTTTCTTCAGTATTTACAAATTTTATATCCTGATCTATTTCTAAGGTATGCGTGCTATCTATTAGCCGCGCATTCACATTGATGACATTCTGTGCAGAAAGCCACCCTGAGAAAACAAAAAATATCAGGAATAACGGAAGGTTCTTCAACTAGCAATAGATTTAGTACTGATAAGCAATCAGGGCTAAATATAGTCAAAGTTTGATACCTTCAAAGGACCTGTTAACTAGAAATTAGGACTTAGGTTATATTCGTCGTAGAATTGATCCAGAATTTCGATTACTTCGTCTTCAGTATCTACAACCTGAACCAGATCTATATCAACAGCACTGATGTTATTGAAACTATCTAAAAGAGTCGTTTTAATCCAGTCTACAAGACCTCCCCAGAATTCACTTCCAACTAAGATGATAGGGAATTTATCAATTTTATGAGTCTGTATCAAAGTGATCGCTTCAAAGAGTTCATCAAGAGTACCGAAACCACCAGGCATTACCACGAATCCCTGTGAATATTTTACGAACATTACTTTTCTAACGAAGAAATAATCAAAGTCAAGGCTTTTATCGTTATCTATATAAGGATTGTCGTGTTGTTCAAAAGGTAATTCAATATTTAATCCTACTGAAGTCCCTCCGGCAAGGTGAGCTCCTTTGTTACCAGCTTCCATAATACCAGGACCACCACCAGTAATTACACCATATCCATGATCTACGATCTTCTTGGCAACTCTTTCTGCCAATTTATAGTACTTCATGTCTGGTTTAGTTCTGGCTGAACCAAATATTGATACACAGGGACCAATCTGGCTAAGTTTTTCGTAACCATTTACGAATTCCCCCATGATCTTAAAGATCGCCCAGGAATCGTTAGTTTTTATCTCGTTCCAGGCTTTATTTCTGTTATGCGTTTTCATTATATTTTTTGGTTAGGTTAATTCCTTCTTCAGGAATTTTGCTGTATAGCTTTTTTTGTTTTTAATGATCTCTTCTGGTGTTCCGGTGGCCACAACTTCTCCGCCGCCTTTTCCTCCCTCATAACCAATATCAATAATATGGTCTGCCATTTTGATCACATCCATATTATGTTCAATGATTAATACTGTATTACCTTTATTGGTAAGGGTGTTTAGAACATCCATTAAAACCCTTATATCTTCAAAGTGTAAACCGGTTGTAGGCTCGTCTAATATATAGAAAGTATTTCCGGTATCTCTTTTGGAGAGTTCGGTAGCCAGTTTTATTCGCTGAGCTTCACCTCCCGAAAGGGTTGTAGATTGCTGACCAAGACTTATATAACCCAGTCCAACATCCTGAATGGTTTTTAATTTTCGATAAATCTTCGGAATATTCTCGAAGAAAGGAGTTGCCTCATCTATCGTCATTTCGAGAATGTCTGCAATAGACTTTCCTTTATAACGAATTTCAAGTGTTTCCCGATTAAATCGTTTTCCCTGGCAGGTTTCACATTCTACATAAACATCTGGCAGGAAATTCATTTCAATAACCCTCAAACCACCACCTTTACAGGTTTCGCATCTACCGCCTTTTACATTGAAACTGAACCTTCCTGGTTTATAACCTCGAATTAAGGCTTCAGGTGTCTTTGCAAAAAGACTTCTGATCTCTGAAAACACTCCGGTATAAGTCGCGGGATTTGACCTTGGAGTTCTACCAATGGGACTCTGATTTATATCAATTACTTTATCTATATGATCCAGTCCCTTGATACTTTTGTATGGCTTAGGTTTTTTTACCCCATTAAAGTAATGGGCATTCATAATAGGGTAGAGGGTTTCATTGATCAGGGTAGATTTACCACTACCAGAAACTCCTGTTACCGCTATCATTTTCCCAAGAGGAATGGTGATATTCACCTTTTTAAGGTTATTACCTGTTGCTCCCTTTAATTCGATCTTCTTTCCATTTCCTTTACGTCTTTCTTCAGGAACTGGTATTTCTCTTTTTCCGCTGAGATAATCTGCCGTTAGCGTATCATGCTGCATAAGTTCGGTTGGAGTTCCTTCGCTAATGATCTCTCCTCCATGCTTTCCTGCTCTTGGCCCGATATCGATCACATGATCGGCACGTTCGATCATATCTTTATCATGCTCAACTACGATCACAGTATTACCTATGTCTCTAAGAGATTCCAGTGAGTTGATAAGCTTTTCGTTATCTCTCTGGTGTAGACCAATACTTGGCTCATCAAGAATATATAGAACTCCAACAAGTTGAGAACCAATTTGAGTTGCCAGTCTTATTCTTTGTGCTTCACCCCCAGAGAGGGATTTTGAACCACGGTTAAGGTTGAGATAAGTAAGTCCAACATCCAATAAAAATTGAAGCCTGGTTCTAATCTCTTTAATGACTTCTTCAGCAATTTGTAATTGCTTTTCACTAAGCTTCTTTTCAATACCGTCAAACCAGTTAAATAAATCTGTGATATCTAAATGAGCAAGCTCGGCAATATTTTTATTATGTATTCTGAAGTATAATGCTTCCTTCTTTAATCTTGAACCTTCACATTCAGGGCAAACTACCTTATCCATATACTCTTTAGACCATCTTCTTAAAGAAGTTGAATCGTTATTACGATACGTAGTTTCAATAAATGACGCGACACCTTCAAAATCTATTTTGTAGTCCCTGGTGATCCCAAGGGCCTTAGACTCACGAGAAAACTTTTCTTTTCCTCCATGAAGTATCATTTCCAGGGCCTCTTCAGGAATATCCTTTATCGCATCTGTTAGTTTAAAGTCGAATCTTTCAGAAATTAGTTCTAATTGAGAAAACACCCAGTTTTTTTTCTGTGGTCCATGCGGAGCCAATCCACCGTTTTTAATGGATTTTGAACGATCCGGTATAATTTTTTCAATATTCACCGTGTACAAAGTCCCGATACCATTACAATTAGGGCAGGCACCTTTTGGTGAATTGAAAGAAAAACTATTGGGCTCAGGATTCGGATAACTGATACCTGTTGTTGGACACATCAAATTTCTACTGAAATACCTGATATTTCCAGTATCCTGTTCCAGGATCATCAATGTATCCTCACCGTGATACATGGCTGTCTTTATACTTTCTTCCAGGCGTTTATCTGAATCTGGCTTTTCATCGATCTTCAAACGATCAATTACGATCTCGATATCGTGAGTTTTATATCGGTCCAGCTTCATACCCTTTTCGATATCCACAATCTCCTCATCGGTTCTAACTTTAATAAAACCCTGTTTGGCGATCTGCTCAAAAAGTTCTCTATAATGTCCCTTTCTACTTCGAATAACCGGAGCAAGTATGCTCACTTTCTTTCCTTTGAAATCCTGTAGTATTAGATCTTTGATTTGCGAATCGGTATAGCTAACCATTTTTTCGCCGGTATTATAGCTATAAGCTTCACCCCCACGGGCAAAAAGCAATCTCAGGAAGTCATAAATTTCGGTGATGGTTCCAACCGTGCTTCTTGGATTCTTAGAAGTGGTTTTCTGTTCTATGGCAATAACAGGCGAAAGACCTTCTATCTTATCTACATCTGGTCTTTCCAGGCTGCCAAGAAATTGCCGAGCATAGGCTGAAAACGTTTCAATATATCTTCGCTGTCCTTCAGCATAGATAGTATCAAAGGCAAGTGATGATTTACCCGATCCTGAAAGTCCGGTAATTACAACCAGCTTTTCCCTTGGGATATTAACATCAATATTTTTTAAATTATGAACCCGTGCCCCGAGTACTTCAATTCTATCTTCAGTTTTCGCCATAAAATTTTTCAAGATGGCAAAGTTACTTATTGTATTAATATTTAAAAAGCCAATGTCAATCTACTGATGTTAAGATAGCTGTAAATTTTGACGTTTTTGATCTTTGAGTTCATTAACCAGATTTGTAATCCAAAATAAAATAAAAAGTTAAAGATTGGATTTAGCGTCTTAAAATCAGGCTTTAGGCGAGCATATAAATACCTGTTTGTCAGAGTAATACTACCGATAATTTTACTGGAAATAGGTGAAATCACCTATATTTGAGTATTCAAAAAGTTCCCTATCCCAAATCATTTTTAAAATTTTAGCAGACATCGATCGGTGTCTGGGAATATCAGCCCTTGTATTCTTGAAATGGTTATTTAAAATTTTTAATGTGGATTGAAGATGGAAAAAAGGCAACTTCTAATTGTAAGTAAAGACCAGGAACTAATAGACAAACTAATAGAGCAGGTGAGTGTTAACCTGGAGGTCACCTCAGAAAAGTCTATACATGTAGCATATAATATCGCGCTCAATCTTTTGCCGGATATTATATTTTTCGACAAAACTTCTTATAACAAAGCATCAGATTTTCGTAATCTGAAAAATTTCAAATCAACTCATTTCCTTACCAAAAGTTTTCTCATCGTATATGGGAGAAGTGAAGATCTCCTGATCATGAAAAAGAGGTATAAGTCTTTAATAGATGAATACCTTCCGGAGAAAATGAATATGGATCAGATTACATCTATCCTATTAAAGAATAGCAGTCCGAAAAATTTCAATTATTGGCATGAGTGTTTTATGGGACTCTTTAATATGATGGCACAACCAATAGTTTTGCTTCAGCAGAACAATATTATCGCCATGAATGATGCCTTTAAAAAGACCTTTAAAATTGACAAACTGGATAGTCTCAAATTAACAGACCTGGTAAATATAGAAAACAAGGCAAAGGTCAAGACCAGTCTTAGAAATTTCGCTAGAGGGAAACATATGAAGGCTGTTACTACTACTTCTTTATTGATACATGATGATAAATTAAGAAATGCGAGGATAAGTTTTTCCAAGCTAAGCAGGAATGTAACCGATCAGTTCATAATGCTTATAGATTTTTCAGGGGAAGAATATTTTATAGACGAGAAGGTGGGTAGCCATTCAGATCAGGTTGAGAAGTGTTTTAAAGAGAATAGCGAACTAACAGATTTTAGTTTTACCAAAAGAGAAAAAGAGATCATTGGATTATTATGTAAAGGATATAAAACGAAGGAAATTTCAGAAACCCTTTTTATATCTCCAAAGACCATTGAAAAGCATCGCTCTAACATTATAAAAAGAACAAATTCTGAAACCATCTTAGAGAGCGTTATCTATGCAATTAACCATAAATTGGTTGATTTTCCAGTTTCTTAAACATATCATAAAAAACTGTTAAACAGGAACTTAAAATTATATTATAGGGGAATTCCCCCATCATTTAAAGCAAAGGTCTTTTATACATTTACATCATTCAATATAGAATATCCCCCCTTTCTAGAATATTGAACCTACACGTAACCCCCGAATCACTTAGTTTTTTGAATTGATACTTTTTGCTCCCAGGAGGAACATCTGTATATATATTTTATTAACCATTCTAAATATTATTAACCAATACTGCTAATTATGAAAACTTAGTCACTCCCAAGCTTTACTTCTAAGAAGTATCCCCAATTTCACATTGTATGAAATTTTCCTCGTGGATTATATCCATGACCGGAACAGATATTTTATTGACCATTCTAAATTTTTTATTAACCAAAACTTTGTAATTATGAAAAGAATTAATTTTTATTTGGCCTTATGTGCGATCTTCGCACTGATGTTGGCTGGGTGTAGTAAGGACGATACTTCGCCCAAAGAAAACCCAGATGAAACCTCTTATGTTGAGCTTTCATTTGAAGCTGCAATAAATGACCTGGTAAACAGGGCGGCTTCAGTAACTAAAGATCATTTTAATCAGATTCCAGATTGCTCAGATGGAACGCCTAGCGTTGCCCGAATTCAGTTCTCATACGGTGGAAGCACATTTAATGTAGATCTGGATATTTCATTTGATGGAACCGTATACTTTACTGACTATTCAGAAGATCTTAAAATTCCAGTTGCAAATAATGGTTCTACCACAGTAACCTTAGAGGAATTTATGGTATATGATGGAGATCCTGATGGCGATGGAAAACTTATATGGATCGCTCCAATCTCAAGCGAGGAAGGTCAGTTTGATGGATATGTAGACAATCCTTTACCTTTCGATATTATCGTAAGAGATGGTACTAAACCTTATATCCCGGTAGAAGTTCTATGTTACGATAACCGAATGGTTAACGAATACGGATATGTATTCTTCGATCTTGAAAATACCGAGCTTATTGAATTCTGTATTTTTGGAAACTTCTGTCCTCCAAGTGGTAGACACTACCTTGCATCTTATAGTGTAAAAGTATATACCGTAGATGATGAAGGTAACAATACTGCCGATCTTTATCCTGAAGGTATTATGAATTCTATTGAAGGTGGTGATGGTGAAGAATACTCATCAGACCCTGTATGTATTGTATTACCAGATAGACTTGGTGAGGAAGATCGTTATCGTATCGAAATCAGAATCCAGGATGGACCTAATTACGATGCTACCGATGGAGAGTTGATAAGAACTACTATCCTATCTGATGAAGAAGTTCGTACTTTCTTTGATGGAGATGGCAATATTGAATATTTCCATTTCTTCGAAGGTTGTGATGAGCCAGATACACCTCCAATCTTTGATGATCCGAGAGATGATGCTATGACGTACAAAACATGTGCGAAAGCAATCAACGATTCAGGAGTTATTGCTCTTGCAGCAGTTACAATCGATGGGAATAATCTTGACGTGACCATTCTTGCAACTGGCATGGCTCCAGGTATGGAACATGCTCAGCATATTCACGGATTGGATTTAGGAGATGCTACCTGTCCTCCAGACGAAGCTGATACAAATTCTGACGGATTAATTAGCCTCGATGAGGGCGCTCCTTTTTATGGTGCACCAAGATTATTTCTCTATGAAGAAGGAACAACTTTCCCGACTCCTTCAGCCACAGGAAATTATATTTATGAAAGATCTTTCACCTTAACAGCTCAACAAAAGGCTCAGTTAACACCAATGTATGAAAAAGTAGTTGTACTACATGGTATGCCTGGTATGCCTAGTCTTCCAGTTGCATGTGGTGAATTTCAATTAGTAGAATAGAACTATAACTAACTGCTCGGTAAATTCGGGCAGTTAGTGTATTATTTATTAACCATTCTAATTATTTAACTAAAACGATTTGTAATGAAAAAATTTAAAATTAGCATAAGTGTTATTGCGATCTTCGCATTGCTTTTCACTTCATGTAGTAAAGATGAGAGCACATCTCCCGGAGAAGATCCAGAAGTGCAATCAGTTGAGATTACTTTTGGCGCATTACTGAACGATCTTGCCAACAGAGCAGCTTCAGTTAACAAAGATCATTTTGATCAAATTCCAACATGTTCTGATGCGGTTCCTGCGGTAGCTAGAATTGGATTCAGCTATGGAGGAGATGAATATGAAACGGATGTGGATATTTTATCTGATGATACCGGTTATTTTACGGCTTACTCAGAAGACTTAATTATACCCGTGCCAAACAATGGTTCTGTGAATGTTTCACTGGATAGTTTTATGGTGTATGATGGAGATCCTGAAGCTGGTGGAAATCTTATATGGATTGCTCCTATTGAAAGTGTTGAAGGACAATTTGATGGATACGTGGATAACGCACTTCCAATTGTTTTTCCAGTTCGTGATGGCACCAAACCATATATTCCTGTTGAAGTTCTTTGCTATGACCGTAGAATGGTTAACGAATACGGCTATCCATTCTTTGACCTGGTTCCAGGAAAATTATATCCATTATGCTTCTTCGCAAACTACTGTCCAAGTCCGGATGGAAGACACTACGTGGGTAACTATGCTTTAGATCTATACTACGATGATGGTGAAACCAGAGTTCAATTATATAGTAGTTCAAATACTATAGCAGATACTGATGATGATAATAACTCTGCAGATCCACTTTGTTTAGTAGTTCCTGAGTCTCCTTTTGAAGACCCAGATCAGGATTACTTATTCTATGTGGTAACTCCTTTAGACTGGCCAGATTACTATGGTGATATAGATAATACGCCACTTCCAGAAGTTGGAGTTAGCTGGACAGAAATAGATGAATTATTAAATGAAGATGGAGAAACTACAGAATACATCCACTTATTTATTGGATGTGAGCCTCCAGTAGACGACTGTCCACTTACACCTGAGCAAGATCCAGATGGAGATTGTATTCCTAATAATGATTGTGTAGGACCTGAGTGTGATAATTGTCCAAGTCTTTATAACCCTGATCAAACTGATACTGATGGTGACGGAGTAGGAGATGACTGTGATAACTGTCCAACAACTGCAAATCCAGATCAGGCAGATTCAGATGGAGATGGAGTAGGAGATGTTTGTGATCAGTGTCCAGACAATGCTGGATCTACAGGATCATTTGGATGTCCAAGTGATGATTGTATAGGTCGTGATTATGATGGTGATGGTCTTATTGGAGATTGTGATCCTTGTCCATATATATCTGGAGACGAATGTGATGGTGGTGGAGATGATGAGAAAGGTTGTGAAACAGCCTGGATGTACGGAGACCACACCTGGACAAATAAAGATGATGATGGCCTAAGTGTCTCTGCTAGATGGGGATGGGCTGAAGAATTCGGTGTTGGTTCAGATAATTTTGACGGAGGAGAAGTTGGTGAATTCCCATTCTTCGCTGGAGCCGGACAGAATGATTATATGAATAATGGATATTTAGCCGGTATGGTTTCAGTTTCTGTGAGTGGTTCAACAATTACAGTTACAGTTACTGCAGAGGATGATGTTACTTTAAATGGTTTACATATCTATACCAGTGACGATATGCCAACAACAGCTGCACCTGGACAATTTGATAAGTTAGAAGGAGTAGACGGATTAAGTGATGATAGTCCTTCTTCTGATAGCGATAATGTTTACGAATTCACTTATAGTGGAGATGGAACATTCTGGATCGCTGTTCACGGTGATGTATGTGGCGATGATGCTGAAGACTAAAGTTTTGAAGCTGATCAGGAATCTCCTGATCAGCTTTTAAATACCATTCTAAATTTTAACCAAAACAAAGTATTATGAAAATTTTTAATAGATATATAGCATTTATAGCCATTGTAGCTATGCTATTCACATCCTGTAGTAAGGATGAAAACAATCCTTCAGCTTCAGATGATCCAAGTGCATCTGGCACAGTAGAGTTAACTTTTGGCGCATTACTTAATGACCTTGCTAACAGGGCTGCTTCTGTAAACAAAGATCATTTCGATCAGGTTCCAGATTGTGCAGATTCAGAACCAGCAGTTGCAAGAATCGGATTTAGTTATGGAGGAAGCGATTATGAAGTAGATGTAGATATTCTTTCTGATGAAACCGGATATTTCACTGATTATTCAGAGGAATTGAAAATTCCTGTAGCTAACAATAGCTCAGTCGAAGTAACACTGAATAGCTTTATGGTTTATGATGGAGATCCGGAAGTTGATGGAGAGTTAATCTGGATCGCACCAATCGCTGCATTCGAAGGGCAATTTGATGGATATGTGGATAATGCATTACCATTTAGTTTTGACGTAAGTGATGGTACTAAACCTTATATAGATGTAGAGGTACTTTGCTTTGATCGTCGTATGGTAAATGAGTACGGTTACGTATTTTTTGATTTAATGCCTGAAGTGATTTATCCACTATGTTTATTTGTGAACTATTGTGATGAAAATGGAAGACACTATGTAGCAGATTATAGTGTAGATCTTTTCTACGCAACTGGTGAAGATAGGGTACAGCTTTATGATCATACCACCGCTGCTGCGATGGCAACGACGGGAGAATATAGCGAAGGTGAGTATTATGCAGACCCATTATGTCTTGTAGTGCCAGGTCCGGTGCCTAATTTATCTGATGATGCACCTTATTTATATTTAGTAATCTACCCAGAAGATTGGGATGGAACAGGTGATATAGATAATTCTCCTATTGGTGAGATCCCAATATCATGGGAAATGGTTGATGGCTTGCTGAATGGAGACGGAACAACCAACGAATACTGGCACTTATTGATCGGAGAATGCGAAGGAGCATTAACCGGTGATGGTTCTGGTGGTGGAGGAACTGGAGATAATGATCTTGATGATGATGGTGTAACCAATGATATCGATAAATGTCCTAATACTCCTGCCGGAGCTATAGTGAATGCCGTAGGTTGTCCAGATACAGACGGAGATGGTATTTACGATAATGAAGATGGCTGTCCTAACGAGAATCCAACTACAGATGTTGACGGAGATGGATGTGAAGATGAAAATGGAAGTGGTCCAGTAGCTTGTTTACCAGAACCCAATACTTCATTAAGTTGTACTACTGCCTCATTCACTGGAGATGTAAGTTCTAATTTACCTCTTGATTTAATGCTGGGGAGTACTACTATAGGAACAATGACAGTGGAAATTGTTAGTGGAAATATTGAAGTTGGTGTTGCATTACTTGTAGCAGAAGGCTATGTAATTGACGATGTAGAAATTTCCATAGGAGATGAAATACAGTGTTATGACGAAACTGACTTCCCTGGTACAGGTCTTTATACACTTGATGGCTCATCAGATTTTAGTTACACATTAACAGATTTATCAATTAGAATTAATGTTTGTCCATCTGAGTAAAATGAAAAGTGAAAATATTAACCCGACTGAATTATTTGACCGGGGGGTGACTAATTTTGCGGGTTAATTTACTCATTCTTGATTCAAGGATGTTGTATGGGCTGTCTGGAGTTTTTCCAGACAGCCTTTTTTTATTAAAAAAGAATATTTTATTGCTACATATTAAAATTATTATATGTTAGATACTGTTTGTCAGTTATTTGCAAGCATGTGAAACACTCGGATATTTTTGGTAAGCACTATAAAATATGAAGGTTTCGGAAGTTCTTAAAAATAAGATTTGAAGATAAAGTTGATAACCCAAATCAACATTGATTTGCTACAACGAACAAAGTTGTAAGAAATTGATTGTTAAAAATTTAACTTTATTTTTAGTTAATATTTTTGGAATAGACTTTGCAAATCTCTGACCGAAAACAAAAAAGGAAAAAGAATTTTAAAACAAAAATTAAAAGACCTACTTATGAAAAAAGTGAAGTTAATCTTCATGCTACCAGCATTAATTTTTATTGGCTGTAGCGAAGACCCCATTTCAGACCAAATCGACAATGAAAACACAACTGAAACACAAACTAAAGAATCAATAGATGATTTAACAGAAGTTGCATTTCCAGAAGCCTACGGAACTGTAACCGATGTCTATTATGCAGGATCTCAATTGCCGGTAGAAGATGTAAATGGACAATATGTTTATCAAGGTGATATCATAATTCCTAAGTCTCAGGCAACAAAAAGTCCCGTTAAACTTGTTTACGATAAAGGGGAGACTCCTCCTCAAAAAAGCGTGGGAAGAACTTCTCATTATTGGACAGATAATACTGTCTATTATGAAATTGACGGTAGTCTTCCAAACACAGATAGAGTGTATGATGCGATTAGTCACTGGGAAGCGAATACAAATATTGAGTTTGTAAAACGTTCTGGACAGTCAAATTATATATATTTTACTCCTGGATCCGGTTGTTCTTCCTACGTAGGAATGGTAGGCGGAAAGCAAAACATTACTCTTGCTGATGCTTGTTCCACCGGTAATACCATCCATGAAATTGGACACGCGATGGGTCTATGGCATGAACAAAGCCGAGTAGACAGAGATAATCATATCACTATACATTTTGATAATATCCAGAGTGGTAGAGAATATAATTTCCAGACATATGCAGAGAATAATTATGATGGTGATGAATTCACAACTAGCTTAGATTTTGGTTCAATTATGATGTATAGTCCTTACGCATTTTCAAGCAATGGGCAGCCAACCATCACTAAGAAAGATGGATCTACTTATGGTGTTCAAAGAACTGCTTTATCAAGTGGCGATGTTAAAGGAATCAACTCTATGTATTCTTCATCTGGAAGTGGTGGAACTACTGCTACATATGTAAATGGTGAATATTACACAATTGCCGGCCTTAAAGTTCTCAGGTACAATGATAAATGGTATTATTATACAAGATGGGGATGGCGACAAATAGTTTTAACCAATGGTAATTGGTACTGGGCTTAATAATTTAAATCCCGGGAGAAGATAATTTTTCCGGGATCTTTTCTGTGTAAACAAAATGTTAAAATCACAATTATGTGGATATAATTCACAGTTAATTTTTTAACAATCCTCTTAACTTACAATATCAAATTCGACAAAGAGTAATTATAATCGACCAATGAACATTAAAAATAGTTAGACTTTTTCCAAATCAAATTCTAACTGGAATAATTAATCAAATATCCCTACTTATGAAAAACCTAAAGTATCTTTTAGCAATCCCGTTATTGGCTTTTGTGAGCTGTAGCGAAGACAACATTTCAGAATCTTCTTTCGAAGGAAACGAACCTCAATCTAGTTTTAAAGATAATATTACGGAAATAGCTTTTCCTGGAGAATCAGGCGCTGTGACTGATATCTACTTCGCTGGTAAAAAGTTACCGGTAGAAGAGTTAAATGGAGAATTTGTTTACCAGGGAGACATTTTTCTTCCGGAAGCAAATGTTTCGAAAACCCCTGTAGATCTTATTCTGGAAGCAGGTGAAGATCCTGCCACTACCAATAAGAGTGTAGGTAGAACAAAATATTTCTGGCCAGATAATATTGTCTATTATGAGATAGACTCTTCGTTGCCAAATCAACAACGTGTGACAGATGCTATAAATCACTGGGAAAGTAATACAGCAATAAGATTTGTAAGACGTACATCAGAAACTAACTATGTATACTTCACTCCAGGTGGAGGTTGTTCTTCATATGTTGGTATGGTAGGAGGTAGACAGCCAATTTCACTGGCTGATGCTTGTTCAACTGGAAATACTATCCATGAGATAGGTCATGCGGTTGGATTATGGCATGAGCAAAGTAGAGCAGATAGAGATCAAACAATCACTGTTCATTTTGACAATATTCTATCTGGAAGAGAGCATAACTTTTATACTTATGAAGAAGCAGGCTGGGATGGTGCAGATTACTCTGAAGGTCTGGACCTTGGGTCTATAATGATGTATAGTCCATATTCGTTTTCAGCAACAGGACAACCTACAATCACTAAAAAGGATGGTTCGCTTTACTCTGCACAACGTTCTGGACTTTCTGCAGGTGATGTAGAAGGCATTAATGTTATGTATCCAGGAGCTACTACCACGGAGGAAACAACTGAAGAAACTACAGGTACGAGCACCGAGGAAACAACTGGAGGTACTACCGAACCTGAACCAACAAATCCAGAACCTAATCCTGAAACAGAATATATCAATGGTGAATATTATGTTATTGAAGGCGTTATGGTCCTAAGAAAAGACGATAAATGGTGGGTTGAAAAAGGTAAGAATTTAAAAGAAGTTGAATTGATCGACGGAAGATGGAGATTCATTAAATAGATTTGAATTTAGTAATAGAAAAGGGCTGGTATACATACCGGCCTTTTTTTTATTCGATTTCGATCTCCTGAAGTTTCAACCGACTGAATTCAATAATATCTGGAAAAAATATTTTAAATTCATTCTCGAAGGTTTCATAAAACTTTTTCAATTCGTGCACTGCCAGGTTCATGTTAGATTTTCTTCCAGTTCGCCTGTTCATGCCCGCCAAAACCTTTTCGATTCCTTCAATTTCCGCATAACTTAAAAGCCAGTTATCTTCTATCATGTAAGGCAAAAAGCTCTTAACTTTTGGAGGTAAGACTTCAAAATTATTTTTTAATAATTCATAGAATTCTGAAGTGTAGATATCAAGAGATATTTCAGAATAATTTTCCCAGTTGGCCGCTAGAAAATGATCATAAAATATGTCCATTATAATTCCGGAATAATGGCCATAGGTATCAAACAATCTATGTGAACTTTGCTTAAAAACGGGATGGGTATCTGTATAAAAATCAATGCCGCGGTGAAGAATAATTCCTTTCTGAATGTCGGCAGGATACTTCTTATATTTCCTTCCTTTTATGGAGTCTGCCATAAAATTTCCAATCCTTACCTGATCATTACTTCCCGATAAGTAGATATGCGCCAAAAAATTCATTGCGGGAAGATACAAATTAAAGTTTCGCAGGGTAAATTTTTGTTAAGTTTTGGAGAGAAGGAATTGAGCCATGTATATTTGCTAAATATTGATTTCCCTGGGATTTCAAATTTGTGATAATAAAAATTTAATAAGTAAAATGACATTAATAAAATCAATTTCCGGAATTAGAGGAACCATCGGTGGTAATACAGGTGACAACCTAACACCGGTAGATACTGTAAAGTTTGCAGCCGCTTATGGAACATGGTTAAAAAAGGAATCAGGTAAAACAGATCTGAAAGTCGTTGTTGGTAGAGATGCCCGTATTTCAGGAAAAATGATTCAGGAATTAACCATGAATACTTTAACAGGTCTTGGAATTGACGTTATAGATCTTGGCCTTTCTACTACACCTACTGTGGAAATTGCTGTGCCGTTGGAGAATGCCGAAGGCGGTATCATTCTAACGGCAAGTCATAATCCAAAACAGTGGAATGCTCTAAAATTGTTAAACAGCAAAGGAGAATTTCTTGATGGAGCAGCTGGAGCTGAAATACTAGAGATCGCTGAAAATGAAGGATTTGAATTTTCTCAGGTTGACGATCTTGGAAAAATTACAAGCATCGATGATTATATTGAAAGGCATATTGAGGAAGTACTAAAATTAAATCTTGTTGATGCCGAGAAAGTTTCTAAAGCAAATTTAAAAGTTGCTGTAGACGCTGTAAATTCAACAGGTGGTATTGCTATTCCGGCACTTCTGAAAAGAATGGGAGTAGAGGTTATAGAACTATATTGCGAGCCTAATGGTCATTTTCCTCATAATCCAGAGCCATTAAAAGAACATCTAACAGATATTTGCGAACTGGTAAAAAAAGAAAACGCTGATTTTGGAATTGTAGTAGATCCAGATGTTGACAGACTGGCTTTTATCGATAACAATGGAGAGATGTTTGGGGAAGAATATACCTTAGTAGCCTGCGCCGATTATGTTTTATCTAAAACGCCGGGAAATACAGTAAGTAATCTATCCTCTTCAAGAGCCCTGCGTGACATAACTCAAAAACACGACGGGAATTACCAGGCAAGTGCAGTTGGTGAAGTGAATGTGGTAAAATTAATGAAAGATAGTAATGCAGTTATCGGAGGTGAGGGTAATGGTGGAATTATTTACCCTGAATCTCATTATGGACGTGATAGTTTAGTTGGAACTGCTTTATTCCTTACCTATTTAGCTGAAAACGGAAAGAAAGTTTCAGATATCAGGGCAGAATATCCTTCTTATTTTATGAGCAAAAACAAGATCCAGTTAACACCAGATCTTGATGTAGATGGAGTATTAAAGGCTGTTGAGAAAAGACATTCGAATGAGGAAATTTCTACGGTAGATGGCGTAAAGATCGATTTCCCTGAAAACTGGGTTCATTTAAGAAAGTCAAATACTGAACCGATCATAAGAATCTATACCGAAGCGAAGTCACAGAAAGAAGCTGATGATCTTGCACAGAAGATGATCAAAGAAATAGAATCTATTATCGCTTAATTAATAATTTCAGCATTATCAGGAATGGGCTCATTGCGATGTTTCCATCGTTTATGAGTCCATAGATAATAATCAGGTTTTTCCCGTATTTGTTTTTCCAGTAGTTCTATAAACTTCTCAGTAATGTAATGCTTTGGTTCATTGGGAGCATCTTCAGTAATTGGTTTTAAAGTCGCCTCGTAATAGCCTCTTCCTGTCTTTTCAACATGCAAGTACACAACTGCCATGTCAAGCTTTCTCGCCATCCTGTCCGATCCTTCAAAAACGGGAACTCTAATACCCATAAAATGTATCCAGTGTTTAGCCCTGCTAAGTTTAGGTGACTGGTCTGCGATCATTGCATAATTAGCGAAAATGCCCTTATCATTATTCGCTTTAATAGTTTCCGTAGTTTTATAGGTAGTGATCAGCGTACCGCCAAACCTGCCTCGAATATCCTTTACAAGCCGGTCGAAATGTTTGTTTTTAATCTTCTTGTAAATGCCATAAGTACTATGCTTGATGCCATAAAGCATTAGAGCGTTTATCCATTCATAGCTGGCAAAATGACCAAGCATGATAATTAGGCTTTTATTCTTAGTTTCTAGTTCTCGCAGATATTCAACGTTTGTGAATTTGAAACGTTTACCAATTTCTTTTTCTGAAATACTGATGCTTTTGATCATTTCCAGAAACATATCGCACATATGATGGTAGAACTTTTTCTGAATACGCTGAATTTCTTTCTCAGATTTCTCAGGAAAGACTAATTCCAGGTTATTTCTAACCGTTTTTTTTCTGTAACCGATTATATGGTAAACGAGTATATATACCATATCTGAAACAAAATAAAAAACAGGAAAGGGTAAAATGGAAATAAGCCACAGGATAGGGTAAACTAACCAGAAAACTAAGCCTTGCATAAAAATTCTTTCCGCAAATATATGGTATATTTGAAATTAAACTTAAGTATATATGGGAGATTTAAACCTTGTAACACTTGCCGTCATCGCGGTGAATGTTATCATTTCTTTTAAAGGTTTCAGTGATCGGGCATTTTTCAATAAATATAAATTTAACGTAGCCGATATTAAACGCGGCTCAAAATTTCAGATTTTCACTTCAGGTTTTCTGCATGTTGATACAGGGCACCTTTTCGTGAATATGCTTACGCTTTATTTTTTTGCCAATGTTGTTATCTATGCGCTAGGATCTCCGGCATTTTTGATAGTTTATATAGGTAGCTTATTGTTGGGCAATTTGCTTTCCTTTTATTTTCACAAAAATGATCCTAACTATACAGCAGTTGGAGCTAGTGGCGCTGTAATGGGAATACTTTATTCATCAATTCTCTTGCAACCAGATATGACCTTAGGGCTGTTCTTTATAATTCCTGTTCCCGCCTACGTTTTTGGAATTGGTTACCTCTTTTATACTATCTACGGAATGAAGAGGAGAACAGATAATATTGGTCATGACGCCCATTTTGGAGGTGCTACAGGAGGTTATCTCTTAACAATGGTACTTGCGCCTTGGGTATTTGAAAGTCATTTACTAATGGTTGTTCTATTGGCAATACCTATTGTCATTCTTTTTTTACTACAAAGAACCGGCTACATATAGTTTGGTATTCTTCTTGGTTATGTCAACTGAAACAAAATACTATTTAATATGAAAAAGTTACTTTTTGTACTGACTATTTTATTGACGATTCCTGCGTTAGCTCAGGAGAACTCTAACAGATCTATTGTAAATGTTACTGGTGAAGGAGTGGTGAAAGTGGAACCAGATGAAGTTCTTATCAAATCTCGTATTGAGCATGAAGGGAATTCAGCCGCAGAGGTGAAAAGACAGAATGATGAGGTCGTAGATAAGGTGATTAAGTATCTTAAATCACAGAATATCGATGAAAAAGATATAAAGACCGAATATGTAAATTTGAATAAGAGATATGATTATAATGATAAAACTTACTCATATGTTGCCAACCAGGCGATTTCTATAAGTTTGCGTGATTTGAAAGATTACGAGAAGATCATGAAAGGGCTATTGGAGAATGGCTTGAACAGGATTGATGGTATTCAATTTAAGTCTTCTGAAATGGAAAGGTATGAGAAGGAAGCCAGGAAACTGGCAGTTCTTGATGCTCAAAACAGAGCAAGAGAATTAGCGCAGCCTTTAGGTCAGGATATTGGTAAAGCTGTATCTATTTCTGAAATGGATTATAATAGCTTTCAACCGGTTTATCGTATGGATGAAGCTGTGGAAATGAGTGCTGCTAAAGGAAGTCAGCAAACGATTGCTCCAGGGGAATTAGAAATTAAAATAAAAGTAAACGTCGGCTTCGAGCTGAAGTAAATAAAAAAGGCGCCAATCGGCGCCTTTTTATTTTTCAGATATACAATTTTATTGAAGTAATTCTCCGATCTTATTTTCAAGAGCAGTACCTCTTAGATTCTTAGCTACGATCACTCCGTTTTCATCAAGAATAAAAGTAGCTGGGATTGCAGAGATCTTATATTTCTTAGCAATAGGGTCATTCCAGAATTGAAGATTAGAAACGTGATCCCATTGTTCTAATTTATCATCTTTGATCGCCTGTAACCATCTTTCTTTTTGCCCAGGTCTATCCAATGAAACGCTTATGATATTAAGCCCCTGATCTTTATATTTATTATAAGTTCTTACCAGGTTTGGATTTTCAACACGGCAAGGCTTACACCATGCTGCCCAGAAATCTACGATGGTAACCTTTCCTAAATTGCTATTTAAAGCAAGCTCTTCGCCTTCTGGCGTTGGTGCCGTGAATTCTGGTGCCTTACTACCAACTTCAGCAGCTTTAGCTGATTCAAGTGCCTTAGCGAGGTTCATAGCCATTGGAGTTTCCTTGATCCTATCTGAAATCTGGTCATACATATCTCTCACTTCAGAAGAACCAAGAGTTCTCATTTTAAGCATGTCATTTAATAACATGACAGAAAGATAAGAGTCTTTGTTCCTATTGAATAACTCCTTCTTGAAATTCTCGTCATTATCTCTCAATTCCGACTGAGTCTCACGCATGCTCGTTAGCTTGGCAGTATCCTGATCCATCATTGCCTGTCTCATTTCCTGCTGCATTTTACCCATTTTTCGGTTTAGTTCCTTTAAATGGTTCAGGTATTCCTGAAGCGCTTCATTTTCACTTCCACCGCTAACCTTGGCTTCTCTTAAACTGTCTTTATCTATGGTAAAATTGATCTTTTCATTTTCAGAGATATAGATCACATTTCCATTGAGGCCTTCGAATCTTAAAAAGCTAAGTACCGGAAGATCTGTCTCTCCCATTTCCTTTTCAAATTTTCCATTTTTGATCACAGTAGTGTCCACTGCCTTGGCAGAATTTGTTTCTGCATCATATTCTGAAATAAAAACTTTTTTACCGTCTTCAACCCCGGAAATATCTCCGCTTAAATAATAACCTTGATCTTCCTGGCATCCTACTAAAATTAGTGTAAGCGCGAAAAAGAGTATTGATATTTTCTTCATTTTATATGTGATTTTGTACAAAAATAAAGAACTCATGTCTCATAGGTACCCTATATTTATAAATTATTGTTAATTTCAAGAAGCTTCTTATCTCAAGGCTTCTATAACTTTTAATTTTACCTTAAATTATCAGGTTATGATGCAGCAGTTAAAAGATTTTCCATTCGATATCCATATAAGTTTTCATAAGGTCATTGAGCAATATGAAGAGGAGGTAAAGGAGATCGAAAGCAGTATTTCCAAGGAATACATGGAGAATATGCTTAAATATATCGCAGATTATCCTGAGCTTACCGAAGGCTTCGAGGATCCAAAATTATTGAAGAAATACAGGGAGCCAATAAAGATTTTACTCGATGATCTTTTTCCTAGTATTCTTACGAATAATGAGATAAAAGCTGCAGCCGTTCCATTTCATAATATTCTTTTCAATTCATCTAAGAGATTAACTCAAATTCTTGAAGATGCTGGGGAAGATTTTGAAATTACCTTCAGAAATATGGATAAGGATCTTATTTATGTTTTTGCATGTATACAGATCTTAAGGCAATATTATAAATATGAGGTGGATATTTCCAGGCCTATGTACTATGATATTCCTGATGCCGACGGTATTAAAAGACATTACAGGATCGCAATGAATGCCGATTTTGTTGAGATTTTCAAAAAAGATAATGCACCAGAGATCACTCAAAAGGATGTAGATGTATTGCTTCAAAATGTTGACGATCTCGAATTATGGAAAGAAAAATTTCCTCCTAACAGTTATATATTTAAAGGTTTCACGATCGTCAATCTTACAGACGTTACTATAGACGATGCTATTTCTGAACTTAAAACCACACTACTCTTCGAAGAAGTAAATGAGGCGGAGGAACTAGAGAAGCTGCAGGAAATATTCAGATCTATTTACAAAATTCCAGATCTGCGTGTTGGGTTCACGGTTTTTAACCGAAGGGATATGGTATTTGAGAGAATGGAAAATGATGACGCAAAAAGTTTCATTCTAGATGATAAACTGGTAAACGATTGTGATACGGGTATTTGTGAGAGAGGTTTTCAGAAGTTGATCGAAGACAACTCTTATTTCACAATTTCTAATGTCGACAATTACCTTAAAAAGAATAAGAACCTTTTAGCAAAGAACCTTAAAAAGAATAAGGTTAAAAGTTGCCTTCTTGCACCTATCGCTAAGAACGGTAGGCTATTGGGAATACTTGAGCTGGCTTCAGAAAGAAAAAATGAGCTTAATAGTATCAATGCTATTAAACTGGATGATATTTTACCTTATATCGTAACCACGGTAGAAAGAAATCGAAATGATTTTGAGAATAGGGTAAAGGCGGTGATTCAAAGTGAGTGTACTTCAATTCATCCCAGTGTTCTTTGGGTTTTTGAAAAAGAAGCAAAGAAGTTCATCAAAGATTATGATAAAGATGGATTGGCTTCCTTTAAAGACATTTCTTTTAAAGATGTTTATCCTCTATATGGGCAAATT
This sequence comes from Christiangramia sediminicola, assembly GCF_031344135.1. Taxonomy (NCBI): domain Bacteria; kingdom Pseudomonadati; phylum Bacteroidota; class Flavobacteriia; order Flavobacteriales; family Flavobacteriaceae; genus Christiangramia; species Christiangramia sediminicola. The sequence goes on along the minus strand of NZ_JAVJIU010000003.1, from coordinate 176,722 downwards.
GATATAGTAGCTTCATCTGAAGCTCGTAACGATGCAATCAAGAAAGATTTGCTAGACCAATTAGAGATAATCCTCGACATCATCAAGAAAGCCTACGATATTGAAGAATTGCCAATCTATGATCAGGTAAAATACAGGATTTCCGATTTTAAAGAAGAGCTACAGGATCATCTAAATGCCAGTAGTGAACAAAAGGTTTTCAATTTGTTGAAAAAGGAGGTGAATCCTCTAATGAGCCATTTAAAGAAACAATCTGAGGATATTAAGAAGCTTGTAGAAGAATATACGAACAAGCTGAATCCTGAAACCGGTCTGGTTTATAATCATAGAAAAAAGTATGATGAAACTGTTCAGCAGATCAATCGAACCATGTCCCGGTATATTGACAGAAAACAGATCCAGGCACAGGAGATCTATCCACATTATTTTGAAAGATATAAGACCGATGGTGTAGACCACAATATGTACATAGGTTCTTCTATGGCTAACAAAAGGCCTTTTAATAAGGTTTACCTTTTCAATTTGAGGTTATGGCAATTGAGCACTATGTGTGAGATGGAAAACCGCTTCTACCAACTACAGGAAAATACTCCAATAAAACTCGAAGCTGCTTCTCTAATTCTGGTTTACAATAGTACTATGTCTATCAGATACAGAATGGATGAAAAGAAATTCGATGTGGACGGAACTTATAATGCTAGGTATGAGATCATCAAAAAACGTATCGATAAGGCCTTTGTTAAGGGAACTGAAGAACGGGTTACCCAGAAGGGTAAGATGACCATCGTTTACTCGCAAAGTAGCGATGAAAGAGAATATCTGCAGTATATTAAATACCTTCAGGCCAGAAATTATTTTGGAGATGAAATTGAATTATTGGAACTGGAAGACGTTCAGGGAGTAGTAGGATTAAAAGCTATCCGTGTAAACATTCTTTATTCACCAGATCGAAATCATCCCGAAAACACTATCAATTACGAAGATCTTATGGAAGAATTACATTAGGTAGAAAGCTAGTATAAATGCAATTACCGAAATGATAATTCCCATCATGAAGACAGTATAGGTCAATCTTAAAAGGAAATATTTTCGATGCAATACTTTACCGAGAAGGTGAAGATCCAGCATCAACATTTCGTAAACGTAATCCTTATCCTTTATCAATTCATTCATCCCCCATTTGAATTGTTCAAAAGGCATTTTATGGTAATTTCCGAAGAAAAGTAAATTCACATTACGGTTTTTCACTTGCTCTTTGGTGAATTCTCCACTGGTAACATTTGGCCTCGTTGACAGAATCGATAAAATGATGGAAGCCACACTAAATAAAACCAGGATCAAACTTGGAATTAGTAAGTGTTTATTTGATTCAGCCTCAAGTTTAGGGATCAGGTTTGCAAGGGCAAGCGAAATTATAATGGCGTTAACTGAAAGTAAGATGTTAGCCTTCGTATCAGCGATATCACTTAACTTAATATGGTTTCTCAAAGTAACACGGAAAAGAGTTTGAATACTTCTCTCGGGATTCTCATTCTTGTATTTGGCCTTCATGCGAGCTTTATGCTCTTCCTTTTTCAGCTTTTTTTCCTGTTTGTTCTTACTTTCGATGAGCTCTAAAAGATTTTCTTCCTTCTTAGGTTTCCATTCCTTAATCGCGTAATCTGTATAATATTGATGTTTTTCGGTAAATACCAGAATGTTCTCTTCCAACCATTCTGCATTTGTGAAATTTTTAATATTGTGAAGTTCTAATTCCTGTCTTAGGAACTCACTGGTTTCTTCAAAATAATCCTTTCCGAAATGCGAAGAATCTGCGTCACGAATAATCTCTTCTTCCAGTCCGTTAGGTGTACTGGAAAATCTGGTGGCTAAAATATATTGTTTAACTTTTTCACGTAGCTCTTCGGTCGCGTTGTTTTCCTGCAAAAATTCATCTGCGATCTCTGCGCTTTTTTCTTCATGTCCGTTATAAACGTGAGTATAGCCTGTATCATGGAACCATGCCGCAAGAATAAGAGCCTCAGCCTCTTTAACATTAATTTCAGAATTATCGATTAATTCTTTAGTACTTTTAACGACGCGCTCAGTGTGCTGGTAGTTGTGATAAATAAAGGTGTTTGGCAGTTTTTCTTTAAATAATTCTTCAACAAATTTATCGGCTTTCTCAATGAGATTATTCATACATGAAGTTCTTTATAACATCGACCAAATTACAAAAAAAATTGACCATAATTTTCTATGAAAAAAGTTAAACTTTTAGCCCCTTTTATCATCTTGTTCCTTGTTTTTGCGTGTGCTACAGTGGAACCGAAATATAGAGATGGTGAGCCAAAATCTGATTTTGGATACCCTACGAATAAGGAGATTGAAAAGTCATTTTATCTATTGGGTGATGGAGGATACTCGCCACCTGGAGGAACCTCTTTAGGACTTATCGCTTTTAAGAGATATTTAGATTCTGTGAATAAGACAGAGAACTATACAATTTTCCTTGGTGATAATATTTATCCTGATGGAATGCCTCCTGAAGGCTCATCTGAACGTGAAGCAGCTGAATATCGTCTGGATGCTCAACTAGATGCTATTGAAAATTATAAAGGGAAAGTTGTTGTTATACCCGGAAACCATGATTGGTATAATGAGAAGCTTAACGGTTTAGAACGACAAAAGGATTACCTGAAGAGCAAATTCGAAGATATTTTGCTATGGAGTCCTGAAATTGGATGCGGTTTACAATCACTGGAAATTTCAGAAAATATTCAGCTTATCGTAATTGATTCTCAGTGGTATCTTGAAGACTGGGATAAAAACCCTAAAATCAACGATAATTGTGAGCAGATCAAAACGAGAGAAGCAATGTTTCTTGAGTTAGAATCTGAGATCAAAAAGAATCAGAATAAAACAACTTTGATCGCGTTACACCATCCAATTTACACTAATGGTGTCCATGGTGGTCAGTATACTATAGATAGACATATATATCCTTCTCAAAAGAAAATTCCTTTACCTATTCTTGGTTCTCTCGCGACTTTGATCAGGACTACTGGAGGAGTTTCTATTCAGGATGCTCAGAATAATCGCTATAAATCACTTGCCAATAGGTTGTCTGTGATCGCTCAGGGATCTGAGAGAGTGATTTTTGCTTCCGGTCATGAACATTCACTTCAATATATAGAACATGACAGCGTTAAGCAGATCGTTTCCGGTTCTGGATCAAAGGCATCTTATGCGACTTTAAGTAATGATGGTGTTTTCGCTTATAACGGGCAGGGATTTGCTGTTCTGGACGTGTTTAAAGATGGTTCTTCATGGGTGAGTTTCTATGGAAATCAGGACAATAAGCCAAAATTATTGTTTCAAAAGGAAGTTCTGGAAACACCGGTTCCCTTTGAATTTAAGGATTACCCGGATAGTTTTCCAGAAACCATGACAACTTCTATTTATAAGGAAGATGAGGATACAGATAAAAGCCCTGTGCACGAAACAGTTTGGGGTGAGCGATATCGTGAGCTTTATGGCACAGACGTAACTCTTAAAGTTGCAGATTTGGATACTTTATATGGCGGATTGGAAGTAGTTCGTGAGGGTGGTGGACACCAGACAGTTTCCTTGAGGGTGAAAGATAGTCTTGGTAGAGAATATAATATAAGAAGATTGCGTAAAGATGCTCTACTGTTTCTTCAAAATGTTGCCTTCAAAAATCAACCGGTTGAAAATAAATTAGAGAATACAGTTGCAGAAAATCTACTTACAGATTTTTACACAGCTGCTCATCCTTACGGATTTCTGGCAATTCCAGATCTAAGTCAAGCTGCAGGTGTTTATCATACAAATCCTGAGGTTTTCTACCTTCCTAAGCAAAAAGCATTAGGGAAGTATAATTCGGTGCATGGAGATGATATTTATATGATCGTTGAAAGACCTGAAGAAGGCTGGACGGGTTATGAATATTTTGGAAGTCCAGACCATGATATCGTGAGTACAGCAGATATGATCGAAAGATTGAGACGTGATGAAAAATATACACTGGATGAAGCTGCTTATGTAAGAGCAAGAATGTTCGATATGCTTATTGGAGATTGGGACAGGCACCAGGATCAATGGCGCTGGGCCGAAATTGAGGATGCAGATGGAAATCACATTTTCGAGCCAATCCCAAGGGATCGTGATCAGGTTTTTTCAAATTTTGATGGTGCTTTCTTTGGGACACTTAGAGCACTTACAGGATTTGCAAACCAGTTTGCCGTATATGGCGATGATATTAAAGATGTTGAATGGTTCAATATTGCAGCTATGGGTCTTGATAGATCATTACTTCAGAATACAGGTAAAGAAACCTGGCTGGAACAGGCAAAATATATTCAGGATAATGTAACTGATGAAGCTATTAAAAAGGCATTCTCAAAACTTCCCGAAGAGACTAGCGGAGAGACTACTCTAAGCCTAATTGAAAACGTAAAAGGTAGAAGGAACAATATTGTAGACATCGCCGAGAGATATTATGAGAAGCTAGCCAAGCTGGCCATTGTAACTGGTACCGATAAGGATGATTTCATCGACGTGGTTAGAATGGAAGACGGGAATACGCGCGTAACGATTACCCGTAATAAAGATGGTGAGAGAGCTGAAAACTTAAGCGATAAAATTTATAAATTTGGTGAGACTACAGAAATCTGGGTTTATGGTCTTGATGATGATGATAAGATTTTAGTGAAAGGCGAAGGTCCTGCAAAGATCTTTGTTCGAGTGATTGGAGGACAGAATAACGACGTATATACGGTTGAAAATGGTAGCAATTTAAAATTATACGATCATAAGTCCTTACCAAATACCGTAAATAAGCAGAATAAGGCAAAGGTTAGGTTTACAGATAATTATGAGATCAATACTTATGATAAGGACAAGAAAACATTCGATTCGGGTTCTATTTTACCCGATCTTGGGTATAATCCCGATGACGCGTTTTCTTTCAGCCTTGAATATGTGAAATCCATCAATAAGTTTAAGAGAAATCCATTTACCTCTCAATATACGTTCTATGGTGAATATCATTCAGCAACCAATGGTTTTGAACTGAACTACTCCGCTGAGTTCGCTAGCATTGTAGGTAAGTATAATCTATTGCTTGGAGCAAATTATGCCAGTCCGGAATATTCAGAAAACTTCTTTGGTTTTGGTAATGAAACCAGCAATTTTGAGGATGATCTGGACATGGATTATAACAGGGTAGGGCTTAATGAATATGGTGTAAAAGCCTCCTTAGTGAATAAAACCCCGTTTGGTAGTTTCTTCGGATTTACGGCAAGTTTTGAAGGTATTGAAGTACAGGAAGATGAAGGGCGATTTATTACCGAGGATTTTGTGACTTCAGATCCTGACTTCTTCGCCAGAAAGTATTTTGCAGGTTTAGATGCACTTTATAAGTATGAAAGCTATGATGATGTGCTGAATCCAACAAGAGGTATGTTATTTGAATTGAACCTTGGAGCTAAAATGAATACAGCAGATCCTGGGCGTCAATATGGTTATTTCAAACCATACATGGGATTTTATAATGCTCTTACTAGAAATAGAAAATTAGTTATCAAAACCAGGGCAGAGGCTCATATAAATATTGGAACTGAATATGAGTTTTACCAGTCTGCACAATTAGGTGCAGATAGCGGATTAAGAGGTTATAGATTTGAAAGATATTCAGGTAAAAGTTCCTTTGGTACTGGCGCAGATCTTAGATATTCGTTTAATACAGTAAAAACCAGCTTCCTGCCATTTCAATTAGGAATTTATGGAGGTTATGACTTAGGTAGAGTATGGACGGAAGAAGAAAATAGCAAAGTGTGGCATGATAGCTACGGTGGCGGATTTTGGATAAATAGCGCTGATGCTATTCAGGGGAAATTAAGTCTGTTCGCCGGAAGTGAAGGAGCAAGACTACAATTTTCAGTTGGATTGAAATTCTAAGATTGGAGACTATAAAAAAGCCCGGCTCGAATGAGCCGGGCTTTTTTATATAATTGAGGGCAAAATTATTCTCCGCCTTTATTCAACGATAATTTATTAGAAAAATCAATGGTTCTAATAGGGAATGGAATATTAACTCCTTTCGCGTCAAAGGCTTTCTTAATTGAGATAATGGCTTCGTGCTGTGCAACCAATAGATCTCTGTTTTTAGTTGCATCTATCCAGAAACGAACCACAAAGTTTATAGAACTATCGCCAAATCCATTATACATGAATTCAACTTCTTCGTTACCGCGTTGAGGAAACTTATCTTTAATGACTTCAGTAGTAAGATCACGAACCATTTCAAGGTCTGATTCATATCCAACGCCACAGTCAACAAAAACTCTTGATCTGGAGGTTCTGGTAAAGTTTTTAAATGGTTCTTCCACAATTTTTGAATTCGGAATCACTACATAATTATTATCAGATTGTTTGATCACGATGTTTCGTAGGTTGATTTCGGTTACAGCTCCGGCATAGCCATTTGTTTCAACCCAATCGCCGATTTGCAATTCAGGAAGAAAGCTTAGAATAAGTCCTGAGAATGTATTGTTAAGCGTTCCCTGTAGGGCTAACCCAATAGCTAAACCAACAACACCGGCACCTGCAAGAACTGAAGTTAAAACCTTATCAAGGTTTAGCAGTCCTAGAGCTATAAAAAAGCCAATAAGAATTACAATGGCTTTGATAACCTTTACGACCATAAGTCGTATAGAATCCTGTTTAATCTGTTTCCTGGTGATCCTTTCGAATAATCTACCGACGTATTTGGCAATAAATATGAATAATACAAATACGATTACGGCCAAAAGAAAATTAGGCAGATTCAGGATTAAAGAATCCAGCCATCCGCCTAATTTGTCCCATATACCTTTGATTGATTCTTGTAAGTCGAAATCCTGCATATGTTATAAGTTAATTATTTTACTGGTTTATGCTGTTCTGTTGTCTTCATTTTCCATGCATCTAACATCCAGCTAGTCTTTTCAAGCTCACGTATGTAGGCGCCAATAAGGTCTATTGTACCTTCATCGCCACCAGCATCGGCAACTTCAACTACCTTTCTCATTTGTTTCAGTAGAAATCCATGATCGGTTAGTAATAATTCGATCATTTTGCTATCTGAAATATCGGAAGGAGATTCTTTTAAATTAGAATCTTTAAGGTAATCGCTTAAATTACTTGTTGGCTGATATCTCAATGTAAGAATTCTTTCGGCAATTTCATCAACTTTCAATTTAGCATCATCGTATAATTCTTCAAATTTTTCATGTAGATCAAAGAAATTTTTACCGATAACATTCCAGTGAAAATTACGTAGTTTCTGATAGTATAAGTGATAATCGGCTAAAAGGATATTGAGTTCTTCAACAGTCTTTTTCGTTTTACCGGAGTCCAAACCTAAATAATTCATAGTTTTTATTTATAGTATTTTTAATTTCTATTCAAAAATATAATAGTTAGGCCGTTTGCCCAACTAATGCTTAGCATTTAATAGAAGTTTAACTTTGGTTAATCTAGCTCTCGATGGTCTTTTAAATCCAGTTTCTCCATCATTTTTTTAGAGATCTGGCCGCTGGAAACACCGTATCCGTCTACAAGTACTCCTTTATGATTGTCTGAGGTAGTAATAGCGTAAAGAATTGCATTGTCATCTGGATTACTCATTCCTTCAAATCGCAGAACTTTATCCACCTCAAATTCTTCCACTCCAAAAGTCTGGTCTTTAGATTTTAGTTCGATTTCCTCATCCAGAAGATTGAAATCTTCCTCGTAACCTTCTTCTAGTTTAAGTTTATTTATTGCTTGTGATAATGTACCGTAATCTTTCATTTTAGTTCAATTTTATTTGAATTCAAATTACAGTGAAAGCCGCATTAAAGCAAAAACTTGGAAGGGTTTAATATAAGTTTAACTCCCGATTAATAGAAGGTTTCAGGCTTACTTATCTTTATTATTTGAGCTAAATAATCCTAATGGTAACACCAATAAAAAGAAGAAATACCATCCTGTAACTAAACCGATGATAGTTACAATTGCCGCGGCGATATAGAACCAATATGATTTCAAAAAATTCATAACAGGCTAAAAAGTATGATTATTAAAACTAGGTATAATAACCAGTAAGGTTTTAAATGAAGAGGATCTTTTCCAAATAGAAACTTGGTCAGTTTGAAATAGAATGATCTATTCTTGGCAATATGGTTATAACCATGATTGCTTAATTTTTCAAAAATGGAACTGGAAGCATATAACTGATGCCAGAATTTATTTCCCGCATGCCATAAGCTACGATATGCTGAGTCTGGTCCGCTGTAAATTTTTCCATCCGTTTCAATAAGACGGCTAGCCTTCTTAAATTCTTTTATAGGAAAGTCTTTAAAATTTTCAGCTGACTCCTGATAGGTTTTGAAAATTACTTTTCCTTTGGTCTTTTCTTCCCACCTGGTTTTCCAGAATTTACAGAAACCGCATTTGCCGTCCCATATTAGAACATTCTGTGGAGGGTGATGCTCTGTATATTTAATTTTCCCGAACAAAATCTATTTTTTTAAGTAAAGGACTGAAAAAAATAAGTTTACATCAAATCTGAAATCTTTATTTGTGCCAATTCAAGATTTTTTTTAACCTTTATACTTCATACCCTATGACCTATGAAGAGTAAAATTACTTTAAAGGAACTTGCGAAACTATTGAATGTGAGTGTTTCCACGGTTTCAAAGGCCTTACATGATAGTCCCGAAATTAGTCCGAAAACTGCTGAAAGAGTTAAGGAGCTGGCAAGTCTGCACAATTATAAGCCAAATCCGGTTGCTGTAAATCTGAAAAAAAGTAAGACGGGAACGATTGGTGTGGTAATTCCAAATATTTCTAATAGTTTCTTTGCTCGAGTACTGTCTGGGATGGAAGCAGAAGCTCAGAAGCATGGACAGCAGGTAATCACTTATATTTCAAATGAATCCCTGGAAAGAGAAAAGCAGATCTGTGATATGCTAACCTCCGGATTTGTAGACGGTGTGTTGATCGCGGTTTCTGAAGAAACTCAAAAGAAGCAGATATATGATCACCTATTTGGATTACTTGATTATGATATACCGGTAGTGATTTATGATAGAATCAATTTAGGCCTACCCGCCGACAAAATAGGGGTAGACGATGAAAAAAGTTTCTATGACGCCACAAAATTTTTTAAAGCCAAGGGATTAGAAAAAATTGGCCTTGCTTCTGCAATCCATCATGTGGGTATAGGTCAGTTAAGGATCAAAGGTTATGAAAAGGCGTTGCAAAAAGATGATTCCAGTTTTATGGCAACAAGCACTAAACCTGATGATTTAAAAAGAAAGATTAAAATCCTTATTACCGAAGAGAAAGTGGAAGCGCTTTTATGTACAGATTTTGAAAGTGCAATAATGGCTACCAGAGTAGCCTATGAAGAAAAAATCAACATTCCTAAGGATCTCAAGTTAATAGGATATATAAGCAAGGATATAGCTGAATTTCTAACTCCATCTCTAAGTTACATCGAACAGCATCCCCAGGAATTGGGTTCTAACGCCATTAATATTCTAAACAATCGAATCGAGGGAAAATACCAATCGGGTAAATTCGAGGAAGAAATCATTGCTACGACGCTAGTACATTTGGAGTCTACGAGGTTTTAGACTGTATTCAATCTGACCTTAAATTAAATACTATATTTGCCTAAATTATCAACCCAAACAATTAAATGTTATTTAATTCTCTTGATTTCGATCTTGCCGATTGTATCTATACTTTATTGGTTCGTTTTTAATCGAAGAATTTTTACACTATTTTAAATACGCGAAAAGAATAATAAATTTGATTTAATCAAGGTTAAATTTAGTTGAATATTCATAAAAATTTTATTTTTAAAATTAATCCATATACATTTGATTTAGAATAATATTTATTCGAAGGCATTCATGTTTTTTTTTTTTCATCACATTGTAAATTGTATAAGGCCACTGTCTATTAATAAATGTTATTTAATTCTTTAGACTTCGCAATATTTTTACCAATTGTTTTTTCCCTTTATTGGTTTATTTTCAATAAAAAATTGAAGTGGCAAAATTTATTTCTCTTAATTGCTAGTTATATTTTTTATGGATGGTGGGATGTTAAATTTTTGATTCTAATTTTTATTAGTACCCTAACCGATTATTATACGGGCTTAAAAATAGCTACTTCTGAAAATCATAAATTTAGAAAGTCATTCTTAATATTAAGTATTTTTGTTAATCTTGGAATGCTTTTTGGTTTTAAGTATTTTAACTTTTTTATCGATAACTTTAATAGAGCTTTTACCTTATTTGGATCATCGTTTGATTTAAATACACTAGATATAATCCTACCAGTTGGTATTAGTTTTTACACGTTTCAAACCATTAGTTATACCATTGACATTTATAGAAGGAAGATAGAACCGACATCAGATTTTATTGCATTTTCTGCATTTGTGAGTTTCTTTCCCCAATTAGTTGCAGGTCCAATTGAAAGAGCTAAAAACCTGTTGCCGCAATTTGAAAATAAACGGAAGTTTGAATTTTCTCAAGGTATAGATGGTTTAAGACAAATTTTATGGGGTCTTTTTAAGAAATTGGTAATTGCAGATAATTGCGCTGTTTTTGTGAATTATATTTTTGAAAATTCAGCAGATTTATCAGGTAGCACTCTTCTACTTGGAGCTGTTTTATTCATTTTTCAGATTTACGGTGATTTTTCTGGATACTCTGATATTGCAATAGGTACTGCAAGATTATTCGGATTTAATTTGATGCAAAACTTTGCATTTCCACTTTTCTCTCGCGATATCCCTGAATTTTGGCGAAGGTGGCATATTTCCCTTACTACCTGGTTTAGAGATTATTTATATATTCCTTTATCAAGAAGAGGAAGTGGCAATTTCTTTAGAATTAGAAACATTTTTATATTATTCTTAATTACTGGATTTTGGCATGGAGCAAAATGGACTTTCATTGCTTGGGGTGCACTTAATGCAATTTATTTTTTACCCTATTTACTAATTAGAAGAGTTAAGTCAAATAAGGGAATTGTGGCAGAGCACTCTATTTTTCCAAACCTAAAGGAAATTTATCAAGTAACTAGATCATTTGTGCTTGCAGCCATTGGAATTATTTTTTTTCGGGCAAGTGATATCCAGCATGCGATTAACTATCTAATAGGGATTTTTGATGAATCATTATTCACCTTGCCATATTATAGAGGATTAGGTTATATAAGACCTTTAATTATTCTTATTATATTTTTTATGGTAGTTGAATGGTTTGGTAGACGAAATAAATATGCTTTGGAATTAGTAAAAAGTTTTAAATTTAAAAGTTTACGCCGAGCCTTTTATTTTTTAATCATTTTATTAATTGGATTATATATGTGGTCTGAAACTAATGATTTCATCTATTTTCAATTCTAATTATGCGACTATTTCTTCGTAAAATATTCTTATTTCTAATACTTACATTAGGCAGCTATATTGTCTCTATTAATCTGTTGGAGTTAATTTTACCGGATATCTATAAACCTAATATTCTTTATCAGGTAGGGGATGGTATGTTAAAAAAGAAAATGCGGGACAGTGAAAGAATTTCTTCGCCAGATGTAGTATTTTTAGGTTCTTCACACGCATATTATAGTTTTGATCCTGTTTTCTTTGATAAAATAGGTGTTTCGAGTTTCAATTGGGGAACAAGTCAGCAAACTCACCCTCAAACTCAAATGGTTATTAAAGAATACATTACTCAAAATAAACCAAAATTGGTTATTTATGAGGTATTTCCAGAAATCTTTGCTATGTCAGGTCGCGAATCAATGGCAGACTTTTTAAATGCTGGCGAGCCATTTGAAGTCAGTTTTGGAGATATTTGGCATTTCGACAATAGTATTGCATTAATTAATACATATTTAATTAAATATAGTAGAAGAATCTTGGGTGTAAAGGATAAAACTGAGTTTTTTGACGATAAGGAGTCTTATGATCGTGGATTTATTAAGGAAACTAATTTAAATAATAATCCAAGAAATATTCCTATGTTAAAATGGGTTCCGAGAGAGAATCAGTTAAAAGCATTTGAAGAAAATTTGAAACTTTTAAAGGATTTAGATATTCCTGTTTTATTAGTGATAGCGCCTTACCCATTTGATTATAAAAATTCAGATGATTTCATGAGCTACTTACAACCCAAAGCTAAATTGTTGTCTTATAAGGAAATTTTAGAATTCGATGAAATTGAGGATTTTAGTGATTTTCATCATTTAAATTATAATGGAGTTCTGAAGATGAATAGGCATCTAATTGAATTTTTAACAAAAAACAACTATCTTTCCAAATCGTAAAAATTACTTGAGTTTTGGGAATTCTTTAAGATAGGTTTTAAGAATTGTTCCTCAGGAAATTTTATATTTGCCATCTTCAAAAAATACTAAAATTTCTACATCTTGATTACTGAGTTTCAGAAAGGAAAAATTTCAAATTCACGAATATTAGTAACCGGCGGGGCAGGATTTATTGGCTCTAACCTCTGTGAAACTTTATTGAATTATGGAGCACAGGTTACATGTCTTGATAATTTTGCTACAGGACATCGAAAAAACCTCGAGCCATTTTTGGACGATTCCAATTTTATTTTAATCGAGGGTGATATTAGAAATCTGGAAACATGTCAAAAAGCATGTGCAAATACTGATTATGTTTTACATCAAGCGGCATTAGGTTCTGTACCTAGATCTCTTAAGGATCCTATAACTAGTAATGAGGTAAATGTAACTGGTTTTTTAAATATGTTGATAGCTGCGCGAGATAATGATATTAAGCGATTTGTTTATGCGGCTAGTTCTTCAACATATGGGGATTCCGAATCACTTCCAAAGGTGGAAGACATAATTGGTAAACCACTTTCTCCATATGCAATTACGAAGTATGTAAACGAATTATATGCTGATAACTTCAAGCGTTCATACGGTTTAGATACAATCGGATTAAGATATTTTAATGTTTTTGGCAGAAAGCAAGATCCTAATGGAGCATATGCTGCCGTTATTCCAAAATTTGTAATGCAATTTATGGATCATGATAGTCCGGTCATTAACGGAGATGGCACTTTTTCAAGAGACTTTACTTATATCGATAACGTATTGCAAATGAATATACGGGCCATTACAACTCAAAATCCTGATGCACTTAATCAAGTTTACAATACTGCAGTTGGAGATCGCACTAATCTTAAAGAGTTGACGTATCTATTGAAGAAATATCTTAGCGAATATGACTCAGAAATAGCTGATGTTAAAGTAAAGCATGGACCTAATAGACCTGGTGATATACCTCACTCATTAGCTTCTGTGGATAAGGCCAAGGAATTACTCGATTATCAACCAACTCATAAAATCGAAGAAGGACTTAAGGAGGCGGTTAGCTGGTATTGGGAAAATCTTCAATAAATTTTAATCATCAAATTAAATTAATGAATAAAAAAATTGCCGTAATAGGTTTGGGATATGTAGGATTACCTCTAGCTAGGTTATTTGCCACCAAATATTCAGTCGTAGGTTTTGATATTAATCAAGCTCGTATTGACGAATTAATGACGGGTATAGATTCAACACTTGAAGTTGAAAATGATATTTTACAGGCTGTTCTAAAGCAAGAAAATAGCACCGAAAATGGATTGTATTGTACTGCGAATATATCAGAAATTGAAAACTGTAATTATTATATAATTACAGTGCCAACACCTGTAGATAAAAATAACAGGCCTGATCTTACACCATTATATAAAAGTAGTGAAACAGTAGGTAAGGTTTTGAAAAAAGGGGATATTGTTATTTATGAATCTACGGTTTACCCGGGTGTTACTGAAGATGAATGCGTCCCTGTTCTTGAAGAGTCTAGCTCACTTAAGTTTAATGAAGATTTTTACGTTGGTTATTCTCCCGAAAGAATTAATCCAGGTGATAAAGAGCATACAGTAGAGAAAATTCTAAAAGTCACCGCAGGTTCTACACCAGAAATTGGTAAAAAAGTTGATGACCTATATTCTGAAGTAATTATTGCTGGTACCCATTTAGCACCAACCATTAAGGTGGCGGAGGCTGCAAAAGTTATAGAAAATAGTCAAAGAGATATTAATATCGCCTTTGTAAATGAATTGGCTAAAATATTCAATATGATGAATATTGATACACAGGCGGTTCTTGAAGCAGCTGGGACAAAATGGAACTTTCTTCCATTTAAACCAGGTTTAGTTGGCGGACATTGTATTGGCGTTGATCCTTATTATCTGGCTCAAAAAGCGCAGGAGATAGGATATCATCCAGAAATTATTCTTGCTGGTAGAAGAATGAATGATTCCATGGGGCAATATGTCGCAAGTGAAGTGGTAAAGCTCATGCTGCAAAATGATCTCAAAGTTAAAGGGGCAAATATTCTAGTTCTTGGTATAACTTTCAAGGAGAATTGCCCAGATGTTCGAAACACTAAGGTTGTTGATGTCATTAAGTCATTAAGCGAATACGGTGTAAATATAACAATATATGATCCCTTAGCCAGTCCGGTAGAAGTTGAGCATGAATATGGTTTAAAAACAACTTCAATCTTACCTTCAAGTAAATTCGATTCTATAGTATTAACGGTAGCTCATAAGGAATTTAATGACATCAATTATAATAACCTTAAGAATAAGGGTGCCGTTGTCTATGATGTTAAAGGTGTTCTTGGAAATAAATGCGATAAGAAATTATAATTTACCTGAATAAGAAAGAAGTAGAATGGAGATTAATAATATTTGTTGTATAGGTGCTGGTTACGTAGGGGGGCCAACCATGGCTGTAATTGCTCAGAAATGTCCTGAAATTAAAGTAACTGTAGTAGATATAAATGAAAAAAGGATTGCTGACTGGAATGATGAGGATGTTGAAAATATTCCTATATATGAACCAGGGTTGTCAGAAATAGTTGCAGAAGCAAGAGATAGAAATTTATTTTTTTCTACTGATGTTGATGCTGCTATAGATAAAGCAGATATGATTTTCATTTCTGTTAATACGCCTACGAAAACTTATGGTATTGGGAAGGGTATGGCTGCAGATTTAAAATATATCGAATTATGTGCTCGACAGATTGCTAGGGTTTCCACTTCTGATAAAATAGTAGTTGAAAAGTCAACATTACCGGTAAGAACTGCAGAGGCTCTTAAGAATATCTTGGATAATACTGGAAATGGTGTGAATTATCAGATTCTTTCTAATCCTGAATTTTTAGCAGAAGGGACAGCGGTTGCTGACCTTATGAACCCTGATCGAGTTTTAATAGGAGGAGATATTGAGACAGATAATGGTCAAGAGGCTGTTCAAGCGCTAGTAGATGTTTATGCACATTGGGTTCCAAAAGATCAAATTTTGACAACCAATGTTTGGTCTTCTGAATTATCCAAATTGACTGCAAATGCTTTTCTTGCTCAAAGGGTATCAAGCATAAATGCAATGTCTGAATTATGTGAGAAAACCGGTGCTGATGTAAATGAGGTAGCAAAAGCTGTCGGAATGGACTCTAGGATTGGTTCTAAATTTTTGCAATCTTCCGTTGGTTTTGGTGGATCCTGTTTTCAAAAAGATATTTTAAACCTTGTATATATAGCTAAGTCATTTGGCCTTGAAGAGGTTGCAGATTATTGGGAACAGGTAATTATAATGAATGATCATCAGAAGAGAAGATTTGCAGCTAATATTGTAAAAACTTTATATAACACTGTATCCGGTAAGAAAATTGCTATTCTGGGTTGGGCATTCAAAAAAGATACCAATGATACAAGGGAATCTGCAGCAATTTATGTGGTAGATTATCTATTGAATGAGCAGGCCGAAGTTGTAGTTTATGATCCTAAGGTAAAACCAGAACAGATATATGCAGATCTAGATTATTTAAATACAAGATCTGAAAAAGAGAATAGAGATCGAGTAACAGTTTTAAATACTCCATACGAGGCTTGTGAGGAAGCTCATGCAGTTGCTGTGTTAACTGAATGGGATGAATTCAAAGACTACAATTGGTCTAAAATCTATGATGACATGTTAAAGCCAGCCTTTCTTTTTGATGGTAGACGATTACTGGATGGTAAAAAGAAAAAGGAGATGGGATTTGAATATTATGCAATAGGATCATAATTTAAATGGCCAGTACTCACAAGCGACATATTGCCAAATCTATTACCTGGAGGGTAGTAGGGACTTTAGATACAATTTTATTATCGTGGATTGTTACGGGGAATCCTTACACAGGACTGAAGATTGGATTTTCTGAGGTAGTTACCAAGATGGTGTTGTATTATCTTCATGAGCGTGTTTGGTTCAATATAAAGGCTGGAGTAACTAAACACGGTGATAGTCGCAAAAGGCATATTGCCAAGACGATCACCTGGCGTGCAGTTGGTACTTTGGATACGATGCTTTTAGCCTGGTGGATCTCTGGTAATCCTCTTACTGGAATGAAAATTGGGGGCATTGAGCTTGTGACAAAAATGGTGTTATATTATTTCCACGAGCGAGCCTGGTACCGTTATGATTTTGGGCTTCAACAAAGAAGAGATAAAAAGTTAAAAGCAGAAAAAGAAGAATTAACCTATACCGATGAATAATATAGTTCCCCATACCTTTCATGTAGATCGTGAAGACCGGAATATGCAGAATGAACATACATCATTTGTAGTTTGGTTTACCGGGCTTTCAGGTTCTGGTAAATCCACCCTTGCTAATATGGTGGAGCGAGAATTGTTTGAGTCAGGGATACATACTTTTTCTTTAGACGGAGACAATGTTCGTGGCGGTCTTAATAATAATCTTGGTTTTAGCCGTGAAGATCGCAAGGAGAATCTACGCAGGATTGCAGAGGTGGCAAAACTTTTTGTGAATTCGGGAAGTGTAGTGATCGCTTCTTTTATATCTCCTTTAGCATCAGATCGTACCTTTGTAAAAGAGATCATCGGTAAGGAAGATTTTATTGAAATTTTTATAAATACGCCATTGGAGATTTGTGAGAAGCGTGATGTAAAGGGATTGTATAAAAAGGCGAGAGCCGGGGAGATCAAGAATTTTACAGGAATAGATGCGCCTTATGAAGCGCCAGGATCCCCTGAATTAGAAGTTAAAACGAACCTTGAAGAGGCAGAGGCCTCAGTAAAGCGTATCGTAGAATATTTAAAGAGTAAACTGGAAATAACGAAGTAATGAGTAAATATTATCTGAACTATCTTGACGAATTGGAATCTGAAGCGATCTACATCCTTCGTGAGGTATGGGCTCAATTTGAGAACCCGGTGATCCTGTTCTCAGGTGGAAAGGATTCAATCTTAGTAACCCACCTAGCAAAGAAGGCGTTTTACCCAAGTAAGATTCCTTTTGCACTGATGCATGTAGATACCGGACATAACTTTCCGGAGACTATTCAGTTTAGAGATGATCTTATTGAAAGTCTTGGGGCGCAATTGATCGTAGGATCCGTTCAGGAATCGATCGATCAGGGAAGAGTAGCAGAGGAGAAAGGAAAGAATGCTACCAGAAACGCTCTTCAGATCACGACACTTCTAGATGCCATAGAATCAAATAAAGTAGATTGTGCTATAGGTGGAGGACGAAGAGATGAGGAGAAAGCCAGAGCTAAAGAACGTTTCTTCTCACACAGAAATGATTTTGGAGAATGGGATCCAAAGAACCAGCGTCCAGAATTATGGAACCTTCTTAATGGAAAACATTATGAGGGAGAACACTTCAGAGCCTTTCCAATAAGTAACTGGACCGAGATGGATGTGTGGAACTATATCAAAAGAGAAAACATTAGTATTCCATCTCTATATTTTGCTCATGAGCGTGAAGTAGTCTTTAGAAGTAATTCCTGGATTCCGGTATCAGAGTATCTAAAGCTTGAAGAAGGCGAGAAGATCGAGAAGAAGAAGATCAGATTTAGAACCCTGGGAGATATAACCATCACCGGAGGGATCGAATCTGATGCGGATACCCTTGATAAGATCGCAGATGAAGTATCAGCGATGAGAAAGACCGAACGAGGAGATCGATCAGATGATAAACGTTCAGAGACGGCCATGGAAGACCGTAAGAAACAAGGATACTTCTAGAAGACAAACTGTCCTGAATTAAGAATTAGAGAATTACAGAATAAAAAGCTTAGCATAGATAATGGAGATCAATAATAATCAATTACTAAGATTTACAACGGCAGGAAGTGTCGATGATGGGAAAAGTACCCTAATAGGGAGATTGCTTTATGATTCTAAATCGATCTTTGAAGATCAGTTGGAGTCGGTAACCAACACGAGTGCCAAGAAGGGGCACGATGGAGTAGACCTTGCACTTTTCACTGATGGATTGAAGGATGAAAGAGAACAGGGGATCACCATTGATGTAGCCTACAGATACTTTACTACCCCAAAGCGAAAATTCATTATTGCTGATACTCCAGGACATATTCAATATACCCGAAATATGGTAACTGGAGCTTCTACAGCCAATGCAGCTTTAATCCTGATCGATGCCAGGCACGGAGTGATCGAGCAAACCAAGAGACATTCTTTTATTGCATCACTTTTAAATATTCCTCACCTTATTGTATGTATCAATAAGATGGATCTGGTAGACTTCTCCGAAGAACGATACAATGAGATCATCACCCAGTTTGAAGAATTCTCTTCAAAGCTTCTTGTAAAAGATGTGCGTTTTGTACCTATGAGCGCATTGCTTGGTGATAACGTGGTGAACCGTTCAGAGAATATGGATTGGTACGGCGGTGGAACATTGTTAAGCATATTAGAGACCTTACATATTAGTAGTGATATTAATAAGATCGATGCGAGGTTCCCAGTACAAACGGTACTTCGACCACAAAGCGAAGAACATAGAGATTACAGAGGTTATGCGGGTAGAGTCGCTAGTGGGATCTATAGAACAGGAGATGAAGTAGCGGTATTACCATCAGGATTTACCTCAAAGATAAAATCGATGAATACCGGAGAGCAGGAGGTTGAAGAAGCCTTTGCTCCAATGTCTATTTCAATGACTTTAGAAGATGACATCGATGTAAGCCGAGGTGATATGATCGTAAAGAAGAATAATCAGCCGGAGGGTGAGCAGGAATTTGACGTGATGTTATGCTGGTTGAATAACGATGCAGCCAAACCAAGAGCGAAATATACAGTATTGCATACCTCAAATGAACAACGAGCAATGATCAAAGATGTGGTATATAAGATCGATATCAACACTTATAACAGAAACAAGGAAGATAAAGACCTTAGCATGAATGATATTGCCAGGGTAACGATACGAACTACACATAGAATCATGTTGGACTCGTATAGAGACAACCGAAATACAGGTAGTGTTATCCTGATTGATGAAAGTACAAATGAAACCGTTGCGGCGGGAATGATAATTTAAATCTATGAAATCAATTCTTGTTACTGGTGCTGCAGGCTTTATTGGTTACCACCTTTGTTCTAAATTAGTTGATAATGGATATAAAGTTATCGGGTTAGATAATATTAATGACTATTATGATACAAATTTAAAATATGATAGATTAAAGCAATTAGGTATACCAAAATCTAAAGCAAGTCAATTTAATTTACTTGTCGAGAGTGATAATATCCCAAGATTCTCATTTATCAGATTAAATATTCAGGACAGAGAAAATTTACCAATATTATTCTCTCAGCAAAAATTTGAGAAGGTAATTAATCTAGCTGCTCAAGCTGGTGTTCGTTACAGTCTTCAAAATCCTCACGCTTATATTGACAGTAATATTGTTGGGTTTGCCAATATTCTGGAATTATGTAAGAATAACGATATAGAACATCTTATATATGCAAGTAGTTCTAGCGTGTATGGCGAAAATAAAAAAATTCCATTTAGTGTAGAAGATAATGTAGATCAGCCTATAAGCTTGTATGCAGCTACGAAAAAAAGTAATGAGTTAATGGCTTATACGTATAGCCATTTATTTAAGTTTTCTGTTACGGGTTTAAGGTTTTTCACGGTTTACGGTCCATGGGGTAGACCAGACATGGCTATGCATTTGTTTACAGATGCCATTGCAAATAAACGAACCATAGACGTTTATAATAATGGTAATCAAGAAAGAGATTTTACTTATATAGATGATATAATTTATGGCATGTTAAAAATCATTGAAGATAAGAACCCAAAAAAAGAATCACTATATAATATAGGTAATAGTTCCCCTGTAAACCTAATGTCCTTTATTGAAGAAATAGAAAAGAATATGGGAACAAAAAGTGATAAGAATTTTTTACCTAAACAGCCTGGTGATGTAAGTAGAACTTGGGCTGATGTAGAATCTTTAAAAAATGATTATAGTTACAAACCCAGTATTAATCTTGAAAAGGGTGTAGGGAAGTATATACAATGGTATAAACAATATTATCTATGAAAATTTTAATAACAGGTGGAGCAGGGTTTATTGGATCTCATGTAGTAAGATTATTTGTGAACAAATACCCAACTTATCAGATTTACAATCTTGATAATTTAACATATGCTGGTAATTTAGAGAATTTAAAAGATCTGGAGAATAGACCAAACTATCATTTTATTAAGGCAGATATCTGCGACTCAGATCATATGAATCAACTTTTTAAAGAGTATAATTTTGATAAAATTATTCACTTGGCTGCTGAATCTCATGTGGATCGGTCGATCAAAGATCCTTTAGCCTTCGTTAAAACGAATATAATTGGTACGTTAAATCTTTTAAATGCCGCCAAGATGATATGGGAAGATGATTTTTCGCACAAACTCTTTTATCATATCAGTACTGATGAAGTATATGGTAGTCTAGCGGATACTGGACTTTTCAAAGAAGAAACTTCTTATGATCCCAATTCACCTTATTCGGCTTCAAAAGCATCATCAGATCATTTCGTACGTGCTTATGGGGAAACATATGGTATGCCGCATGTTATTTCAAATTGTTCTAATAATTATGGACCTAATCAGTTTCCAGAAAAACTTATACCCCTTTTCATTAACAATATTGTAGAAAATAAGTCCCTACCGGTATATGGAGATGGAGATTATACTAGAGATTGGTTATATGTAAAAGATCATGCAATTGCAATTGATCTTATATTTCATAGCAACAATCTGAATGAGACGTATAATATTGGTGGTTTTAATGAATGGAAAAACATTGAACTTGTTAAGTTGCTTTGTAAGTTGATGGATGAAAAACTAGGTAGACCGCAAGGTATGTCTGAAAAATTAATAACATTTGTTAAAGACAGACCTGGACATGATAAACGCTATGCTATTGATGCTTCCAAAATAGAAAAAGAACTAAACTGGTATCCTACTGTTACTTTTGAAGAAGGCCTGTCTAAAACCATAGATTGGTATCTGGATAATAAGGCTTGGCTTAAAAATATAACTACTGGGGAGTATCAAGATTATTATAAAAAACAATATAACTAAAGCGATATGAAGGGAATTATTTTAGCAGGAGGAACTGGTACAAGGTTGTTTCCAATAACAATAGCGGTGAGTAAACAATTGCTTCCTGTTTATGATAAGCCTATGATATACTATCCATTATCGGTATTAATGCTGGCAGGAATAAAGGATATATTGTTCATTACAACACCTCATGATAAACAAGCCTTTAAAAAATTGCTTGGTGATGGATCTCAGATTGGTTGTAATTTCCAATTTGAAGTTCAACATGAACCTAATGGACTTGCTGAGGCTTTTATTATAGGGGAAGAATTTATAGGAAATAATAAGGTAGCTCTAGTACTTGGAGATAATATTTTTTATGGTAATGAGTTTGGAAAACTTTTAAGAAGTCAAATTGATGTGGAAGGTGCATCCATTTTTGCTTATCCTGTTAGGGATCCGCAACGATATGGAGTAGTTGAGTTTGATCAAAATAATAAGGTTATCAGCATAGAAGAAAAACCTTCAAAACCTAAATCTAAATTCGCTGTCCCCGGATTGTATTTTTATGATAATAAAGTAGTAGAATATGCGAAAAAAGTTAAGCCGTCTGCCAGAGGTGAAAAAGAGATATCTACACTCAATGAGATGTATTTAAGTGACGGGAAACTTGAAGTAGGCGTAATGACACGAGGAATGACTTGGTTTGACACTGGGACTGTCGAGTCTTTAGATGATGCAAGTGAATTTATAAGAGTTCTGCAAAATAGACAAAGCACAATGATTGGATGTATTGAAGAGGTTGCTTATCAAAGAAGATTTATAAATAAGGATCAATTGAAACAACTATCATCCAAATACGGAAAATCAAAATATGGGAGATATCTGGTTGAAATTTCCAAAAGCATTTAATGTCATTAAGAAAACAAGCAACTTTAGGCCTGGTATGGACCTTCTCACAGCAATTTGGCACACAATTAATAAGTTTTATTGTATCCTTATTTCTTGCTCGGATATTATTGCCTGCAGAGTTTGGGTTAATTGGTATGATTGCCGTTTTTATATCAATAGGAAAAGCATTAGTTGATTCTGGACTAACCCAATCTATAATTAGAAGTAAAAAGTTAGATCAGGAAGATTACTCTACAGTATTTTTCTTTAATCTCGCTGCTAGTTTTTTAATCTACTTAATAATTTTTTTTATTGCACCTTTTATTGCTGATTTCTATAATCAATCTATACTTGTTGATATACTGAGATTATATTGTATAACATTTATAATTTCAGCATTTTCTGCAGTACAGTTAGCACGTTTAACACAACGAATGGACTTTAAAACCCAAACAATAATTGCAATCCCATCAATATTGATAGGGGGTATAGTTGGAATTACTATGGCCTATTCAGGATATGGTGTATGGAGTTTAGTATGGAATCAAATTATTACAGCTTTGGTAAGTTCAATTCAAATTTGGATTTATTCAAAATGGACACCTAGTTTTACATTCAGTCTACGAAAATTTAAAGATCATTTTAATTTTGGTTATAAATTAACAATCTCAAGTTTATTAGATCGAATTTTTTCAAACCTATATATTATTGTTATAGGAAAATTTTTTGCACCGAGTCAAGTGGGTTTTTATACCCGTGCGGAAACTATGAAACAACTACCCGTTTCAAATATTTCCATGGCTTTGAATAAAGTTACATACCCTTTATTTTCTACTATTCAGGATGATAATGTCAGGTTAAAAAAAGTATATAAGAAATTGATGAGAATGGTTGTTTTCGTTATAGCTCCTGTGCTTATGATTTTGGCAGCTCTAGCAGAACCTTTATTCCGCTTTCTTTTTACAGAAAAGTGGCTTCCTGCTGTTCCATACTTTCAAATTCTTTGCCTTTCTGGAATTTTATATCCTGTCCACATGTATAATCTTAACGTTCTTAAGGTTAAGGGGAGGAGTGATCTATTTTTAAAACTGGCAATTATAAAGAAAGTTTTGGTGGTAATATTGGTAGTAATAGGTCTTCAATTTGGTATTTACGGAATACTTTGGTCCCAGGTCATTATGTCTTGTGTTGCTTTTATAATAAATTCCTTTTACACAAATAAATTTATTAATTACTCTGCTTTTGAACAAATTAAGGACCTTATACCAATTTTTTTAGTATCTGGATTGATTGGGATTTCAGTGTATCTGGTTGATTCTTATTTACAATTTTCCTTGGATATAGCTCGAATATTAGTTTGGGGTACGACAGGAACAACGTTGTATTTGATTATATGCCATGTATTAAATTTTGAAGGTACTCATGAAATAAAAAACATCGTAAAAAATGTCATTGAAAAATAGGTTAGTAGAATTTAAAAGAAGGTTGCAAGTTTACAATAAACCTAAAATTTTTGGTATAGGTGCAAATAAAACTGGGACAACCAGCTTGAAAGCAGCTATGGATGACCTGGGATTTATAGTAGGTGATCAAAGAAAAGGTGAGCTGTTATTAGAAGATTGGGCCCACAGGGATTTTTCCAATATTATTAAATTATGTCGTCAGGGACAATTTTTTCAGGATGTACCATTTAGTCTACCTAACACTTATGTTATTTTAGACAATACATTTCCCAATAGTAAATTTATTTTGACAGTTAGGGATTCCGCTGAACAATGGTATAATTCTATAACAAAATTCCATGGAAAAAAATGGGGTAAGGATGGTCAAATACCTACAAAAGAGGACCTGGTAAATGCAGATTACATATTCAAAGGTAGAGCATGGAGAGCTAATAGATTAATATTTGATACTCCGGAAAATCAACCGTATCAGAAGGATAGGTTATTAAGTTTTTATAATAATTATAATGATAATGTGAAATATTACTTTAGAACCAGACCTGATGATTTACTGGTTTTGAATGTTGGAGAAAAAGGAGCATATAAAAAATTATGTGATTTTTTGAAAGTAGAATCTAAACGCAAGGAGTTTCCTTGGAAGAATAAAACTATAAATAAATGATACCTGTAACCAAAACATTTTTCCCACCACTTGAAGACTACGGGAAACAATTAAAACGTATTTGGCAAAATGAATGGTTGACTAATCGTGGAGCTCTTGTTAAGGAATTAGAGGAATTAATTCAGAATAAACTTGAAGTACCAAATATTATTCTAACTACAAATGGAACATTACCTATACAAATTGCGTTAAAAGCTCTAGCAAATAATGGTCATGTTATTACCACCCCATTTAGTTATGTTGCAACAACTTCTTCAATAATATGGGAAAACTGTACACCCGTTTTTGTTGATATTCATCCTGAATATCTGACAATTGATGAAACCAAAATTGAAAATGCGATAACAGATAAAACAACGGCCATACTAGCAACACATGTCTTTGGGAACCCTTGTAATGTGGAAGCAATTGAGAAAATTGCTGAAAATTATAATTTAAAAGTAATATATGATGCTGCACATTGCTTTGGCGTTAAGTATTTAGGTAAAAGTTTATTTAGATATGGTGATATTAGTACTTGTAGTTTTCACGCAACAAAAATTTTCCATACTGGTGAAGGTGGTGCAATATTTAGTAACGATCACAATAATAATAATGAATTATTCTACAGACATAATTTTGGACACAACGGACCAGAAAATTTTGATGGTGTGGGGATTAATGCTAAAATGAGTGAACTTCAGGCTGCAATGGGACTTAGTGTTCTACCTTATTTCAAAGAGATTTTACGCGATAGGGAAGATGTAGTAAATTTTTATAATGATAATCTAAGTTTTATAGGATATAAGAAAATTAAAATACGAGAAAATACAGAATGGAATTTTAGTTACTATCCAATAATCTTTGACACTGAAGAAAAGCTTTTAAATGCTCGGGAGCGATTAAATAAAAATGATATTTATCCTCGTCGATATTTCTATCCTTCTTTAAATACTTTAAAATATCTCAAGTACTCACCAATGGAAATTTCAGAAAGTATTGCATCTAGAATATTATGTTTACCTCTCTATAAGGGAATCAACTCCCAATCATTAAAAACCATTGCAAGAGAATTATCATGAAAAAATTAATGTTGTTAGGTGGGCTTAGATATTTAATTCCAGTTATAAAGGAAGCTCAGTCTATGGGTATTTATGTGATTACCTGCGATTATATTCCTGAGAATATTGCTCATCGATACTCAGATGAATATCAAAATGTAGACATAACCGATCGTGAAAAAGTACTAGCTATAGCTATTACTTCCAAGATTGATGGCATTATGTCTTTTGCTGTTGATCCAGGAGTTCTAACCGCGGCCTACGTTGCTGAAAATTTGGGTTTACCTACTGCACCATTGAGGTCTGTAGAGATTCTGCAGAATAAAGCATTATTTAGGAAATTCCTTGAAGAGAATGGATTTAATGTGCCATTAGCAAAATCATTTTCAAACCTGCAGAGTTTATTAAAAGGTATAGACGATTTTAAATTCCCGGTAATTATTAAACCCGTAGATTCTGCAGGTAGTAAAGGGGTAAAAAAAATATTAAAGAAAGATGAAATTGAGGATTGCTATAAGATCGCGAATTCGTATTCTCAGAGTAATACTGTTATTGTAGAAGAATTTATTGAGGCTAATAATTTTGCATCAGACTCCGACTGTTTTTCACTGAATGGTAAATTTCAAATAGTTTCATTCTCTAATCAGTATTTTAATAGTAACTCCGAGAATCCCTATACACCTTCTGCCTATAGTTGGCCTTCTGTACTGAGTGACAAGATAAAAACCGAATTGAAAGATGATTTACAAATGCTGATTTCGTTATTGGGAATAAAAACTTCCATATATAATATTGAGGTAAGAGAAGGAAAAGATGGTAAACCATATATAATGGAAGTTTCTCCTCGTGGGGGAGGAAACAGATTATCAGAAATGATAAAGCATTCTACCGGTATCGATTTGATTAATCTATCTATTAGGGCTTCTTTAGGATTAGAAATTCATTCACCTATGGCAATCAATTATAATGACCAAATAGTAGAATTGATTTTATATAGTAATGCTCAGGGAAAATTCAATAAAATCGAAATCGATCCGTCTATAGAAATGTTTTTAATAGAATCAGATTTATGGGTAAGTTCTGGAGATCAAGTTTTTCCATTTTCATCAGCCAATTTCGCTATAGGGACTATGGTATTTAGGTTTGAAACATTTGAACAAGTGCAAAACATTATACAAAATAGAGACAATTTAGTGAACGTTTTAGTATACTAGAATGAATAAAAAAGAAATTGGCGGATATTTACCTTTGGAATTAAATAAATTCCATCCATACCATGTGAATGCCACAGAATTAAATTCTGGTAGAAATGCGCTTGAGTATATTTTATTAAATCGAGTGGTAGATATAGTTTATTTACCACTTTATACCTGTGATGCGGTGTTAGCACCTCTGCAAAATCTTAATATTAATTATAGATTTTACCATATTGATAAATCTTTAGAACCAATTTTTGACTTCAATAAACTAACTATAAACGATTTGTTTTTGTTCAATAATTATTTTGGTCTTAAAGATGATTATCTTGCTACAATTCCAAAAGATCAGAAAGGTATAATTGTAGATAATTCACAAGCCTTTTTTTCTTTGCCTGTTAGTGACTTTTCAACTTTTTATTCACCAAGAAAATTTTTTGGGGTGCCGGACGGCGGCTATGTGTATTGTAAGGACAAATCGAATGTGTCACTGGAACGGGATGAATCATTCTCCAGAATGAGTCATTTAAATGGAAGTATTGATATTGATACTGCAAGCTTTTACAATAATTATTTAAGAAATGAAGAGGTAGTAGGAGGTATCCCTTTAAAAAAAATGTCCTTCTTAACGAAAAGTTTACTTGGGAATATTGACTATCATCAGATTAAGAATAGGAGGATTTCGAACTTCCGCTATTTAGATAATGAATTACGTTTTAGAAACGAGCTAGAGTTGAAAATGACTGAAAATTCGGTTCCTTTGTGTTATCCTTATTTAGTAGAAGACGGTAGCTATTTAAAAGACAAATTAATTAATAACAAAATCTATATTCCTACTTACTGGCCAAATGTATTGCAATGGACAAGAGACGAAATTTTTGAAACTTATCTAACAAATAACTTGGTTTGTTTGCCCGTAGATCAAAGATATAATGAGGATGATATGAAAAGATTATTAAAAATATTACATGAATAAGGTCGCAATTTTCTCAGTCCCACGTTCAGGTTCTTCATGGCTCGGGCAAATACTTAATAGCAATGAAAATGTTGAATTTAAATTTCAGCCTAATTATGCATATAGTTTTCCTTTAGAGTTAACGGAAAATGATTCCTCCGAGGATATTAATTTATTTTTTGAGGAGCTTAGAAATACTCAAGATTCTTTTGTAAACGGGAAAATAACAATTAGTAGTAAAAAAGGTATTGAATTCAATAAAAAGGATACCAGCTGTCTTGTATTTAAAGAAACACATTATATAAACGTCTTACCTAATCTTTTAAAAAAATCTAATATTAAAATTTTAGGATTAATTCGTTCACCTTTCGCAGTAATAAATTCGTGGATTAAAATACCTAAAGAATTTAATCCTGAATGGGATTTAAAGGAGGAATGGGAAAACGCAAGTATTAAGAATAGTAACAAGAAAAGTCACTATTTCGGGTATAACAAATGGAAAGAGGCAGCATTTCTTTTTTTAGATCTTCAGGAAAAGTATCCGGATAGGTTTAAGATTATTAATTATAATTCATTTTTAAGTTCTAAAATAAGCTTAACCAAAGAAATCTATAATTTTTGTGGCCTTGAAATGTCGGATCAAACTTTGAAATTTATAGAAGATTCCTCAACGAAAAATGATGCAGATGATGCATACTCGATATTTAAAAGAAAAGACAAAGATGATCAGTGGTCCTCAGAATTGCCTCAATTTATTATAAATCAAATTAGGAAGGATGAAGACTTCAAGACTCTTAATAAAATATTTAGATGGATTCCTTAGAATTTAGAACTAAATATGAGTTGGAGAAGGTAGTTGAGAGTGATAGTTATATTTCTAATAACTGTCTAGTTTCTGTATGTGTCCAAACTTATCAACACGTCGATTTTATAACTGATTGTATAGAAAGTATATTGAAGCAGAAAACAAAATTTGATTTTGAAATTTTAATAGGTGACGACGATTCTACCGATGGGACAAGACAAATTTGCGAAAAGTATTCCAAGTTATATCCTAATAAGATCCGCTTGTTTTATCATCATAGAAAAAATAATATACAAATAAAAGGGCAGCCAACTGGTAGATTTGTCATGATGACAAATTTCTATAATGCTAATTCTAAATATATAGCACTTTGTGAGGGCGACGATTATTGGATCGATGAATTTAAATTACAGAAGCAAATTGATCTTTTAGAAAATAAAGAGATCTATGTTGCCAGTTTTACTAATGCTATTATTATAGATAAAGGGAAAAAAGTGAATACTTATAATAATAGAAAGAAAGAAACCTATAGCACTTTTGATGTGATTGAGCAAGGTGGTGGGTTTTATCCCACTGCATCCTTGGTGTTTAGGAATAAAATAAGGGATTGGCCAAATTTCATGTTCAATTACCGTTCTGGCGATAGAATTTTGAGTCTATTATTATCCCTTTATGGGGAATTCTATTATCATGATGAAATTACCTGTGCATATAGACTTCATGATCAAGGGGTTTTTAATTCTATAAAAGAGAATGCTAATGTTCGTCAAAAAATTAATTATGAGAATATCCAACTCTTAAAAGACTTTGACGATTTCAGTAAAAAAAAATATCATAGAGCCATTAAGAAAAATACATCAAGATTAGCCAAAGTAGGTCTTCTTAAGAATAATAAAATCGTTTTAGACAAGCCTACTAGAATGGCGTTAAGAGAATTAAATTTCCTAGACTGGCTATCTTTTCTGAAAACATATCTTTTAAAAAATGTAGCGTAATGATTTCAATTATCACCCCTACTTATAATAGAGCACATCTTATCTCTAGAATGATTAAAAGCGTAGTAGCTCAAACTTTTAAGGACTGGGAACTACTTGTTATGGATGATGGTTCTACTGATAATACAGAAGAAATCATTGAACAGTTTCAGGATTCGAGAATCAAATTTTACAGCGGTTCCAATACCGGAGCCTCACAAAAGAGAAATGATGGAGTTGAACTGGCAGCTGGGAACTTTATTATTTTTTTGGATAGTGATGATGAGGTTTACCCAAATTGGCTTTATGAATTTACTCAACATATCGGCTCTGTTGATAACTCTGTAATCAGCTGTGCCTGGGAGAAAATTGATCATACAGGCAAAAGAGTGGAGGCGGGTTATCCTAAAAATCACGGAAAAATTTTTGATGATATATCAATCAATTTTCTTGCGGGCACTCTTATGCTTAAAAAAGAGTTTTTTTTAGAAGCAGGAGGTTATGACACTGAATTATCTTCGGGACAGCATACCGAACTACTAATGCGTTTGATACCTGTCTTTAAAAATTACAATACAAAAATTATTGCGATAAACAAGATTCTGGTTCAAATCCATTTGCATCAGGGAGACAGGATCCGTAAGAATTATGAAGGTATTTTTAAGGGAAGTACAAGAACCTTGAAAAAGCATAGGAGTTTGTTCAGAAAAGATCCAGAAATGCATTTCAATTATAATTCCATAGCTGCAGTGATGGCCCTAAGAACTAATCGATTAAAAGAAGCAAGATTCTATCTTAGAGAAGCTGTAAAGATCAAACCTTTAGAGCCTAGAACTTATTTTAGGTATCTAATATCTTTTCATCCTTCATTAAAAAATAAATTTTACCCCAATAAATAATATTTTGAAAGTCCTTTATATAATAGATACGATTAATGGTTCTGGAGCTGAAAGAAGTTTGGTGGAGATCACCTCTAATTTTGAAAATGTAACTCCGGTATTTGTGCATATTTATCCTGGTGAAATGCTGAAGGAATATTTGGAGTCTAAAGAAATCAAGGTCTATTCTCTTAATATTACAAAGAAATATGGGTATAATGAAGCCGTTAAAAGATTGGTTGATATCTATAAGAAGGAAATACCAGACCTAATACATTCAACTCTCTACAGATCGGACATGATCGCAAGAAGGCTTAAGAAAAAATTCCCTGAAATTCCTTTGGTAGGCAGTTTTGTTAATAATTCTTATAATCCTCTTCGTTATACCGATAAATCCCTCTCCCTAAAGCTGAAATTGTATTTTTCCTACTTGCAAGATCGTATTACGGCTAAAAAGGTAGACTTTTTTATCTCGAATTCGGAAACTATTAAAAAAGCTGAAGGAAACGCTTTAAACATCCCTCAGGAAAAAATTAAAGTAATCCATAGGGGCAGAGATCCTAGAAGATTCACCGTGGTTCAAAGCTCAAAGGTCAAAAATTTAAAAGATTCTCTTGAGCTTCATGGAAAAAACGTCCTGGTGAATGTTAGTAGGTTAATCGAAAGAAAAGGGCAATTAGATATTATAGGCATAATGCCAGACATTGTGAAAAGTTTTCCAAACACGGTTCTTTTAATTGCTGGTCACGGAAGTTTCAGAGAAATCTTAGAAGCTGAAATTTCAAATCTGGGGATGGAGCAACACATTAAATTACTTGGAAGGTTTGGGAAAATACCTGAATTGTTAAAAGCTACAGACATCTTTTTATATCCTTCTTATGCGGAAGGTTTGCCAGGGGCTTTAATTGAAGCGATGATGGCGGGGAAAATTATAATCAATTCCGATATTGGTGAAAATATGGAATGTGTTGGATCTAATTCTAGTATTGTCTTTCCTGTTGGAAACACCAAGACATTAAAAAATAAAGTCTTCCAGGTTCTGAATGAAGTTGATTCTTACCGGTATCTTGAAACAAGGGCAAAAAAATTAGCTTTGGAAAGATTTGATATTAAGATGATAGCTAAGGAATATGAAAGAACATATAGTGAACTAATAAATAATGGTTAGAAATTTATTATTTAGATTTTTGAGTATTATATCGGCTATAGGCATTTTATTTTTCAGAAGGAAAATAAGAGTACTAGCCTACCATAAAGTACCCGATATTAGAAGTTTCCAGGAACAGGTAAAATATTTAAAATCGAATTTCAATATTATAAGCCTCGAGGACCTAATCGATGCTTTTTACCATGGGAAAAAATTAAACCCCAAAAGTTTATTAATTACGTTTGATGATGGTGACTATAGTGTATATGAAAATGCCTTGCCTATACTAAAAGAAGAAAATATTAATGCAGTTTTATTTATAATTACCAAACTGATCAACAGCAACCAGACCTTTTGGTGGGATGAGCTCGAATATTATTTGGGCGAAAATAAAGGTAATGAGATTACCTGGAAACTCAAAGATTTACCAAATATCGAAAGAGAAAACTTTTTGAGCGAACTAAGAGATAAATCAGAAAAACCTTCTTTAAGGGTGAAGCAGTTAAAAAGTGAAGAATTACAAATCATGAATAAAAGTAATCTTCAAATTGCCAATCATTCGCATACACACCCTATGTTTGACAAATGCTCAGTGGCAGAACTTGAAAAGGAAATGGATCAATCTATGAGTTTTCTAAAGGACCTAAACCTTTATTCTGATGTTTTTGCTTATCCTAATGGGAATTTAGATTTAACTTCAGAAAAAGTATTGCAAAATCAGGGGATAAAACTGGCTTTTTTATTTGACCATAAATTAGCCAATTTATACAATCCATTACGAATTTCAAGAATACGGGTAGATGCGAGTCTTCCAATCCATGAATTTAAAGCAAAGGTCTCCGGTTTACATTCAATTATTTATCATAGATCTATAAAAGTATGAGTCATTCTATTTCTTTAGAACCCATTGATTATTCTTCTGCACAAATCAAAGAAATTGTAGAGTTGATACGGAAGAATTTAGATCCAGATTTTTCAGAAGAATTCTTTAAATGGAAACATCTTGAAAACTCCTTTGGAAAATCATATGGATTACTAGCGATAGATAATGGTAAAATTGTCGGGCTAAGAATGTTCATGCGATGGGAGTTTTTTTCAGAAACTACTCAGAAAACGTTCCGAGCGATAAGACCTGTAGATACTGTGGTAGATAAATCCTACAGAGGTCAGGGCTTGTTTAGCAGATTAACACTATCAGGTATAAAAGATTGTGAGGGTGAGTTTGATCTTATTTTTAACACACCAAATCAAAATAGTTTACCTGGATACCTGAAGATGGGTTGGCAAGAGATGCAAAATGCCCCAAGTATACGACTAGGTCTTATTAATCCGTTTAATACTTCTAATAACTATAAAGTAGTTTCTAAAGGAGAATATGCTGCATGTGGCTGCAACTATGAGAAAACTACTACCACAAATTTAGAATCCGGGTATTTGGATTGGCGCTACATTTCTGATAGAAATGTAATGTTTACCAATGAGAACGCTTCCATAATCTATTCGATTGAGAAAAGAAAGGGAGTTAAAATTGTTATAGTATTTGAGGCCCTTGGAGATTCAACCGAATTTTCAAAATTGTTAGGTAGTATATCTAAATATGAAAATGCCTATTTCTGTTTATATTCAGTTAATATTCAACAACTCAAACCATTATTTTCAATTGAAAAAAAGAAATCTACAGTGGTTTTTAAGGACGATGACAAAAATGTAATAAATAATACCAGACTTACACTTGGTGATCTAGAAGGAATATTGTGATATGAAAATTCTGCAAATTATTCACAAACCTCAAAATAGGGGTGCGGAGACTTTTACCTGCCAGCTTTCATCCCATTTGATTGCTGAAGGTCATAGAGTAAAGATTGTTTCCATCTATGATGGGAATGCAACACTTCCTGGTAATTTTAAAATTGAGAGTCTCGGAGGGAAGTTAGATGCAAAATTTTTTGACTTTGCAGCATGGAAAAAATTAAATAAAATAGTCCTACAATACAAACCAGATATGGTTCAGGTGAATGCTGGTGATAGTTTAAAATATACCGTGTTTTCTAAATTTGTTTTTAGATGGAACCGGCCAATAGTGGTAAGAAACGCTAGTGAAGTTGGCCAGTACATAAAATCTAATATTCAGAAAAATATCAATAGATTCTTTTATAAAAATATAAGACATGTTGCGTCGGTTTCTGAAGCTTCAAAAAAAGATATAAAGCAGCTCTTCCCTTTTTTAGAAGATAAAATAAGTGTAATCCCGATTGGCTTAGAGCCTATTCATAATATTCCTAAGATTGATCTGGGAGAAACTAGAAATATTGTTCATATTGGCGGTTTTACGTTTGAAAAAAATCACACTGGTCTTATCAGGATTTTTGAAAATGTTTTTGAAAAGAACGGGAATGTTAAACTTCACCTGGTTGGGGATGGCCCTTTAAGATCAGAGATTGAAAACCTTGTTAGATCAAAAGGTCTTGAAAAGAACGTGGTATTTCATGGATTTGTAAATAATCCATTGAGTTATGCAGCATCTTCCGAACTTTTGGTGTTACCGAGTATCATTGAGGGACTACCAGGTGTAATCTTGGAAGCAATGTATTGTAAAACTCCGGTTATTGCGTACAATGTTGGCGGTGTTTCAGAAGTACTGAATGAAAGTTCAGGATACCTGATCACTAAGGGTAATGAAATAGATTTTGCTAATACTATTAACGAAATTCTTAAATGTAGGCCGATCTCAAAAATTGAACATGCATATCAATTAGTTTTAAATAGCTATATGAATAAGGAAATTACCAGAAAATTTATCAAGGTTTATAAGACTGTGGTATCACAATAAAAAATATAGGTTTGAAAAACAAGATACAAGTTCTGCATATAATAAAGTCTTTAGGGAGGGGAGGAGCAGAAACTTTGCTTCCTGAAACTCTTAAACTTCATGATCAGTCAAGATTTAAATTTCATTATATATATTTTTTACCTTGGAAGGATCAAATGGTAGATGCTATTTTAAATGCTGGAGGGGAAGTGAAATGTCTAAATGCAAAAAATAACATCATACTTATTTCCAAATTTAATGATGTTGTTAAATATTGCAGGTATCATGATATTTCGCTGATTCACTGTCATTTGCCATGGGCTGGCTTCGTAGGAAGGCTGGTACATAAGTTAACAGATATCCCAACTGTATATACTGAACATAATATGCAGGAAAGATATCACTTTGTAACAAAAGCAATTAATAAGTTCAGTTTCAACTTTCAAACTTTGGCATTAGGTGTGTCTAAGGATGTAAGCAATTCAATAAAATCCAACATTCAACCTAAAATTCCTGTGAAAACACTTATGAATGGTGTAAATACTGTGAGTTTTAAAAGAATGAATAGTAGCACAGTTCGTGATGATTTCAATATACCTAGTAATGCTATTGTATTTGGAAATGTTGCAGTTTTTAGATTTCAAAAAAGATTGAAAGAGTGGTTAAATGTTCTTAAGCAATTAAATGACGTCAACAAGAATATCTATGGCATCATTGTAGGCGCTGGACCTCTCGAGGATGAGATTAAAGAAGAATGGGAAAAGTTAAACCTAAATGGAATTGTATTTTTTACAGGTTTGCAAACCAATGTAAAGCCTTATTTTGAGGCAATGGATGTTTTTATGATGACATCCTCATTTGAGGGACTTCCAATAGCGCTGTTAGAAGCTATGAGTATGGAATGTGCTGTCATTTCAACAAATGCTGGAGGCATAAAAGAAGTTATTCGCGATAATGTTGATGGTTTATCTGTATCTGTTGATAAGTGGCAAACGCTTGTTGCAAAATCAATGGAATTGATCGAAAATTCTGCTAAATTATCACAGATGAAAAAAGCTTCAAGGGCGAGAGTTGTTAGTAAATTCAGCATGGAAGTAATGGTGCAGAATTTAGAGCAGTGTTATATAGATATATTAGGTCAAAAAAGTAATAACTAGTTAAATTACCCTATGATTATTCGAGAAGCAACAGTAAATGATATTGCAGAAATTCTTTTTGTTTTGAAAAGAAGTTTGGGTGAAACTTCTTCAAAAAAAACTGAGGATGTTTGGAGATATAAGCATATTGATAATCCTTTTGGAAGATCTCTGGTCTTAGTTGCTGAAGAAAAGAATAAAATTGTTGGTGTTCGAGCTTTTATGAGATGGAAATGGCAGCGAGAAAATCAGATTTATAATTCTTATCGGGCCGTGGATACGGCCACTGATCCGAGCCATCAAGGTAAAGGAATATTTAAAAAGCTTACACTTAAAGCATTGGAAATTGCAAAAGAGGAAGGTGGAGAATTTATTTTCAATACTCCGAATGAGCAAAGTAAACCTGGTTATTTGAAAATGGGATGGCAGGAAGTTGGCAGGTTGAATGTAGCTTTAAGACCTGTTTTGAATATTGGTACAAGCAATAATCAACATTGCCATATAATTAAAAATAATCTTGGTCTAGATGTTATTGAAAAATATAAAGGGTGTAAGATGGATAGCAATAAAATTTTTACCCCTAAAAATAGAGACTATATAAATTGGAGATATAAAAAATGTAGACTTCAAAATTACTGGATTTTTGAGGATTCTAATGTTTTCTTGGCTTGCTATCCAAAAAAAAGAAAATTTATAACTGAATTACGAGTTTCCGAAGCCATTTTTACAAATTCTATTGGAAGAAAAACTCTAAATAAAAAGTTGTTGGAAATCAATAAGAAGATAGGAGCAAATTTGATAAGCGACTCAACAGGCTTATTAAGATATAAATTAGTAGGCAATTTTGGTCCAGATTTTACTATTAGAAATCTAAATAATCAAAATTTAGATAACACTTTTATGTTAGAATACTGGGACTACAGTTTAGGTGATTTGGAATTATTTTAATTATGATAGGTGCTGTAATCTTACTTATTTTATTATATGGAATTAATAATATATTATTCAATTCCTTTAAAAATAAATTTAAATGGTTCGATAGTAGAAAAGTAAATTATGTTTTTTTATATCATCTTCTGTTTTTCTTAGTTTATTACACGTATGCTTATTTTGCACCATCCGATTCCAAGATGTATTTCGAGCGACCAACTTACTCTCAGAATTGGTTAGATTATTATGGGACCTCTACTACCTTTATAGATTTTGTTTCCTGGCCATTTTTGAATGTTTTTGGTTTTAATTATGAAATGATGATGTTGTTATATGCGTGGTTTGGCTTCATTGGGTTTTTATACGCTTATCTTTTTTTTAGAGAGAACATTCCGATTAAAATTACCGTTTTTAAGAATTTTGACTTTTTGACTTTAATACTCTTTTTGCCAAATATGCATTTCTGGACTGCTTCACTTGGTAAAGGAGCGCCTATTTTCCTTGGGCTCATGATGTTCGCGTATGCTATTAAGTCGCCCAAAGATAGATGGGTTACACTACTTTTGGCATCTATTATCACCTATCATATTAGACCTCATGTTTTTTTATTTGTGGCTGCTGGTACTGTATTAGGATACATGACGGGAAAGGAAAAAATTGCATGGTGGAAAAAAATGTTGGTATATGTAATTATGATTGGAAGTTTAATTGTGGTTCAAGATACTATATTAGGAATGGCAGGTTTGAATGAATCAGATGATTTGATTCAAGAGTTTGAAACCTTTTCAGATGAAAGGGCAGGCGAATTAAGTGATTCTGGATCAGGAGTAGATATGGCTAATTATTCACTTCCAGTTAAGTTATTTACATTCTGGTTTAGACCATTGTTTTTTGATGCTCCAGGTGTGTTGGGAATAATTGTATCATTAGAGAACTTAATTTATTTACTATTATTTTTTAAAATTTTAAAAAAAGGTTTTTTAAAGTTTTTGAAGAATTCTCCTGTTAGTGTAAAAATGAGTTTAACGACATTTTTTTTAGCTTCTTTAGCTATGTCATTCGTGATGTCAAATTTAGGTATAATTATTCGACAGAAATCAATGGTAATGTATTTTCTATTTTTTGTGATTTATTATTTTTTAGCGCAACAGAAATACGATAAAATTATTAAGCTGAAAAAGGCTAGAAAATTACAAATGCAATCTTAAATTTAAATAATATGTCTAAAGGGTCATTAGTAATTTCTCTTGATTTTGAGTTTATATGGGGAGTATTTGATAAAGTTTCGCATGTAGATAAAGAAACTTATTTTTTAAATACTCGAAAAATGATTCCTCAGCTCATAAACTTGTTAGAGGATTACGGCATTCATGCTACCTGGGCTACAGTTGGCATGCTATTTAACAAAGACTGGGATCAGTGGATGGAAAATATTCCAGAAGTCAAACCTGATTATAATAATAGATTCCTCTCTGCGTATGACTATGGGTTAAGATACAAAAGCGAAATCAATGATAATTTATGTTTTGCCAATGATCTAATTAAAAGGATAACCTTGGGGAAAGGTCAGGAAATGGCCACACATAGTTATTCCCATTACTACTGTCTTGAAGATGGACAAACAGATGAAAGTTTTAGACAAGATTTAAGTAAGGCTATTGAAATTGCCTCTAGAAGTAATATAGAGATTAAGTCTCTGGTTTTTCCAAGAAATCAATTCAATAAAAGTTATTTGGAAATTTGTTCAGAATTAGGATTGAAAACTGTTCGAACTAATCCATCTAATTGGTACTGGAATGATACTCATGGTGATGGGTTGAAAAATAAGATTTTTAGAACGGGTGATGCATATATTGGGACATTTGATAAATCATATAAGTCGGAGGAATTGATAAGCTACAATGATTCTATTGTTATGCAGAAAGCCAGCAGGTTATTACGACCGAAGGAAGGTAAGCTGCTTGATTTTTTAAAAATTAATAGAATTAAAAAAGAGATATCCTACGCAGCCAGAAATAATGAAATTTATCATCTTTGGTGGCATCCGCATAATTTTGGAAATGATGTAGTTGGTAATTTAGATAATCTCAAAATTATTTTGGATCATTTCATTGATTGCAAAGAGCGGTACGGTATGCATAGTTTAAATATGATTGAGATCGCAGAAGAATACAATTAATATTATGTAATTATTCTACAGTAAATTGTAGAAAAAAGATCCTTTTTCAATCCCGAATAGTCAATAATACCTATTTCAAAGGCATTTTAAGCGTTGGCAGGTATTTTGTTTTATTCATAGGCAATAAATAAACTATGAATAGTCAAATTTTACTGCAAATATTAGAAACTCTCTTTCTTATCCCATTTCTTTATGAGATAAATCAACGTGTTTTAGAATCTCTTAGAAAGAGATTTCATTTTTTCTCCAAAAGTAAAATGAACGGGCTATTTTTCTATCATGTTTTATTTGGAGTAATATATTATATTTATGCCTGGAATCATCCATCTGACTCCCATAGATACTTTAATATCCCAAAATCATCTTCAAATTCTTGGTTTAGTTATTTAGGAACCGAAACTACATTCATAGACTTTATTTCATATCCTTTTATTAATTATCTAGGTTTCACATATGAAATGATGATGTTATTGTTTGCCTGGATTGGTTATTGGGGATTTGTATTAGGATTCTTATTCTTCAAAGAAAATATAAAAGAGAAGGTAATGGTTTTCAAAAAAGTGGACCTTCTTACCCTAATTTTATTTTTTCCTAATATGCACTTCTGGTCAGCATCCCTGGGGAAAGGGGCTTTAATTTTCTTCGGCTTAATGCTGTTTGCATTTTCGATTAGCCGACCTATGGAGCGAAAGTTTGGTTTGATTTTATCATCGTTATTGGTATTTGCAATCAGGCCGCATATGTTTTTATTAATTTGTGTTGGAGGATTATACGGACTATATTTTGGTAAAAACCTGATATCAAAACGATACAAGGTTTTTGGAGGTCTAGCAATACTTTTAGGACTAATTCTAATTCAGGATAAAATATTGGCGGTGGTCAATCTTGGTAATTCAAATAATTTAATTGGAGACTTTCTTGAATTTTCCTCTAATAGATCAGATAAATTAAGTACTGCTACATCAGGTTTAAATATGGCGGGTTATAGTCTACCAGAAAAAATCTTTACATTTTGGTTTAGACCTTTATTTTTGGATGCACCAGGTTTTCTAGGCGTTATAGTTTCCATTGAAAACTTAATATACTTATTGCTTTTTGGTAAAATCTTAAAACTAAATTTTTTCAAATTCTGGAAAAATGCTCCTTCACATGTAAAATCATGTTTGATGATTTTTGTCCTAACATCATTTGCGATGACTTTTATTATGTCTAATTTAGGGATAATGATCCGTCAGAAAACAATGATCATGTATTTCATGTTTTTTGTCATCTACTATTTCTTGGCCTACGAAAAATCAACTGAAGTCAAACTCAAACTGGAAAGGTTAAGTGCGTCGGCATCTTATAAGGCGATAAAGATTTAGACTATTCATTATTAATAATAGTGAAGACATCTAATTTTCTATAAATTCGCGTTTGAAGTCTTAAAATAGATTAGTGCAAAAATTAGTTAGAATTACAACTATTCCGCTTTCGCTAGAAAAGCTTTTAGAGGGGCAGCTTACCTACATGAATGATCATTATGAAGTGATTGCGGTTTCAGCCGAGGAGGAAAGATTAAAAAAGTATGGTGAAGAAAATCATGTTCGTACATTTTGGATTGAAATGACCAGAGCGATTACGCCATTAAAGGATTTAAAATCTCTTTACAAGCTATACAGATTTTGTAAAAAAGAGAAACCGCTAATTGTACATAGTCATACACCAAAAGCTGGAATTATAGGGATGTTAGCTTCTAAACTCGCTGGTGTGCCTTTAAGGTTGCATACTGTTGCTGGATTACCATTATTGGAAACTTTAGGGAATAAGCGAAAAATTCTGGATTTTGTAGAAAAACTAACTTACTCTCTTGCTACTAAAGTATATCCCAATTCCTTCGTATTAAAAGATATTATTAAAGAACTCGGTTATGCTGATGATGATAAATTAGAAGTGCTTGGTCAGGGTAGTTCAAACGGAATAGATACTAATTATTTTAATCCTGAAAACTATACTGATGAATACAGATCAAATCTGAGAAGAGATATTGGTATCCCAGAATATGATTTTGTTTATATATTCGTAGGGCGTTTAGTATCGGAAAAAGGTATTAACGAATTAGTTACAGCCTTTGTAGAGCTTGAAAGTAAAAATCCTGATGTCTCATTACTTCTTGTTGGTCCATTTGAACAGGAATTGGATCCTATAGATCCCGAGGTATTTAAATTAATAAATTCTCATTTAAAGATTTATACAACTGGATATCAGCAAGACGTTCGTCCATATTTTTCAATTTCAAATGTGCTGACTTTTCCTAGTTATCGTGAAGGATTTCCAAATGTGGTCATGCAGGCAAATGCGATGAGTCTTCCAGCTATTGTTTCAAATATAAATGGGTGTAATGAAATCATTAAAAATGGTGTAAATGGTTTAATAATTCCAGTGAAGGACAAGAATGCATTAGTGAAAGAAATGAGTAATGTTTTAAATAATGTAACTTTAAGGGAGAAATTAACGCAAAACGCACGCCGATTGATTCAAAGCAAATATGAAAGAAAACAGTTTTGGGAAATACTGTTAAAAGAATACAAAGAATTAGAGGAGCTTCATAAACATGATTAAATTCGCCGCCGATCAACGCGATGCCTAATAAATTGAATGTACAGGAATATTATTAAACCATTATTTGATCTACTAGTAGCTTTAATTGCATTGATCCTGATCAGTCCGGTTTTGCTAATTGTGATAATTCTTTTATCGATTGCGAATCACGGTAAGCCTTTTTTCTTTCAGAAAAGACCTGGAAAATCTGGTGAAATCTTCAATATAGTTAAGTTTAAAACCATGACTGATGCAAAGGATACTCAAGGTAATCTTTTGCCAGATTCTGAACGATTAACCAAGGTTGGTAGTTTTGTTCGAAAAACTTCTATTGATGAGATTCCGCAGCTATTTAATGTTTTAAAAGGAGATATGAGTATTATTGGTCCCAGGCCTTTACTACCTCAATATTTGTCGATTTATACGCCTGATCAAAACAGGAGGCATGAAGTTAAACCGGGAATTACCGGCTGGGCACAGGTAAATGGTAGAAATGCTATTAGCTGGACACAGAAATTTCAATACGATATTTGGTATGTGGAAAATATATCGTTTTTTTTAGATCTGAAGATTATTTTTATGACCATAAAGAAAGTGTTGATTTCAGAAGGAATTAACACAGCAAACATGGCGACGACGGAACCATTTAACGGTAGAAATTAATGATTATATACGGGGCAAGCGGACATGCTAAAGTAATCATAGATGTACTAAAATCTATTGGTAAAGAAATAGATCACATTTTAGATGATGATCGATCTTTAAAAAAGATTCTAGGTTTTGATGTAAAACATGATATATCTCAGGATATTGAGAAACTAGATGCGATCATTGCCATTGGAAACAATTCTATTAGAAAAAATGTTTCGAAAAAGCTATCTAATAATTTTTGTGAGGCAATAATAGATAAATCTGCTGTGGTAAGTAAGGATACAGAAATTCAATACGGTACAGTAGTTATGCCAAATGCTATAGTTAATTCTTCTACATCTATTGGTGCTCATTGTATTATAAATACCAATTCCGTAGTTGAGCATGATGTAATTATAGGTGATTTTGTCCATATTTCACCTTCAGCAACTGTAACCGGAAATGTGAAAATTGGTGAAGGCAGTCATATTGGAGCCGGGGCCGTAATTATTCCCGGTGTTAAAATAGGAGAGTGGGTAACTATCGGTGCAGGATCGGTAATAATAAATGATATACCAGATCATGCAGTAGTGGTTGGTAATCCAGGGAAAATAATAAAGTATAATAAGATTGATAATGGGTAAAGATAAAATCTGGTTATCATCTCCTCATATGGGAGGAAATGAACTTAAATACATAAATGAAGCATTTTCAGAAAACTGGATTGCTCCACTTGGACCTAATGTGAATGGATTTGAAAACGATATTAAAAACTATTTGGGTGAGGCAAGTTCAAATAATATTGAAGTAGCCGCTTTAAGTTCTGGAACTGCTGCTCTCCATTTAGCATTGATCTTATGCGGAGTTGAGCATGGAGACGAGGTGTTATGTCAAAGTATGACTTTTGCTGCTTCAGCAAATCCTATTGTTTATTTAGGAGCAACACCAATATTTGTCGATAGTGAGTCAGAAACATTAAATATCTGTCCTGAGCAATTAGAAATAGCTATAAAGGATAGAATTTCAAAAGGTAAAAAACCAAAAGCAATAGTTGCCGTTCATTTATATGGAATGCCATATAAGGTTGATCAAATAAATGAAATAGCTGAAAAGTACGAAATTCCCGTAATTGAAGATAGTGCGGAAGCCTTAGGAAGCACTTTTAAAGGAAAGAAGTGTGGGACTTTTGCCAAATTTTCCATTCTATCTTTTAATGGAAACAAAATAATAACGACCTCTGGAGGCGGTGCTTTGGTAACCCAATCCTCAGATAGTAAGAAGAAAGCTGTTTTTTTAGCTACTCAGGCGAGAGATGATGCTCCCCATTATCAGCATAGCGAAATTGGATATAATTACAGATTGAGTAATATTTCTGCTGGTATAGGTCGTGGACAAATGGAAGTTCTTGATAAAAGAGTGGAAGGTCGCAGGGATATGTTTCATTTTTATGTAAATTTATTCCGTGATGTCGAAGGAGTAAAAGTTTTTAAGGAGCCTAATGACGATTATTTCAGTAATCACTGGCTGTCAGTAATAACAATAGATCCGGAAAAGACCGGCGGAGTTGATAGAGAAGATTTAAGAAAGTGTCTAGAATCTGAAAATATTGAAAGCCGACCTCTTTGGAAACCAATGCACATGCAGCCGGTATTTACTAACAATCCGTTCTATGGCACGGGAATTGCCGAAGAGATGTTCAAAAATGGTTTATGTTTGCCGAGTGGTTCTAATCTTTCAGATAGAGACAGAGAAAGAATTCAGGATGCAATTTTAAATTGTTTGAAAAAATAGAATTTAAAATTATGGGTAGAATCAATAGAGCCCTAAAAAATATTCTTACAGGTCCCGACAACGCATTAGATATTAGAAATTTAAAATATCTTCCTCGTTGGGCTGTTTTGTTGATAGATATAGGTCTGGTAGTAATTTCCACAGTATTAACCATATTTATCTTACTAGATCTTTCCCCATTTCAATATACTCTGCTAAGTTTTTTTGATAAAGGGGTTATTATTGTAGCTACGAATATTATTTTCTTTTATATTTTTAAAACATATGCGGGGATCATTAGGTACTCTTCGAATATAGATGCTCTGAAGTTATTATTGGCTACTATTGGAAGCTTTATAAGCTTATTGGTGGTAAACTATGCTACCTACTTTAT
Source organism: Christiangramia sediminicola (assembly GCF_031344135.1). NCBI lineage: Bacteria > Pseudomonadati > Bacteroidota > Flavobacteriia > Flavobacteriales > Flavobacteriaceae > Christiangramia > Christiangramia sediminicola. Next base: position 132,789 of record NZ_JAVJIU010000003.1, on the reverse strand, counting down.
AATCGGTGAAAAGGTATTTCTAGTGGGAGGATTGTTGATCAATCTTTGGATCTCATTTTCGCTACTTTTCTTATTTAGGCTGGGTGTTAAACAGGTTTACGAATATTTTAAGCTAGTTCAAAAGAATCAATCCTTAGTTAGGGCAGTTATACTTGGAGTTGATGAGAATGCTATTTCTATTGCAGGTGCATTGGATATTGAGCATCCTAAAAGATTTAAAATAGTTGGATTTTTAACTCAGGGATCACACAAAAGTCTGAGAATATTAGATAAACCTGTATTAAGGCATACTCAGAAAATTCATGAAGAGGTTAAATCTCTTGGTGCTGAGGCCATCATTTTTTCTGAAAACACTTTTACTCCTGAAGAAAAATTTAAGTTAGTTGAAGAATGTCTTGAGCATGATATTGCGGTTTATAATGCACCGCTAGTATCTTCTTGGGACGAAAACCAACCTATCGCGAAGAAGGTTAAGACATTACAAATTGAAGACCTTCTTGAAAGAGAGCCGATTCAATTAGAAGTTCAGAATAAAATTGATCAGTTAACCGGTAAAACAATTTTAGTGACGGGTGCAGCTGGGTCTATTGGTAGTGAAATTGTGAGGCAGGTAGCAGAATATAATCCTAAAAGGTTAATTATACTTGATCAGGCGGAAACACCATTACATAATCTGCAATTAGAAGTTGAGTCTAAGTTCCCCGATTTAAACTTTAAAGTAATTGTTTGTGATGTTGGAAATCAGAAGAGATTGGAATTAATGTTCCAGAATCAAAATATCGATGTTGTTTATCATGCAGCGGCCTATAAACACGTGCCGCTTATGGAAAGTAATCCTCATGAGGCTATTTTTGTAAATATACATGGAACAAAAAATTTAGCAGATCTTGCAGTTAAATATAATGTTGGACATTTTGTAATGGTTTCAACAGATAAAGCCGTGAATCCTAGTAATGTGATGGGGGCTTCGAAAAGAACGGCAGAAATGTATGTTCAATCTCTATATCATGATAGTATTAAAACAAACCCGAATAGTACTAAATTCATCACAACTAGGTTTGGTAACGTATTAGGTTCAAACGGATCGGTGGTTCCATTGTTCAAAAAACAAATTGAAGCTGGAGGTCCCGTTACAATCACACACCCCGATATTATTAGGTATTTCATGACTATTCCAGAGGCCTGCCAGCTCGTGTTGGAAGCAGGTGCCATGGGTAAAGGAGGAGAGATCTTCGTTTTTGATATGGGCGAGCCGGTAAAGATTATGGACCTAGCAATAAAGATGATTAAACTTGCTGGCTATCAGCCCAATAAACACATTAAAGTTAGAATAACTGGCTTAAGACCGGGGGAAAAGTTGTATGAAGAATTACTTAATGATGAGTGTAAAACTCTTCCAACTCATCATAAAAAAATAATGATTGGTCAGGACGTAGTGCGTGATTACGAAATGATTAACGAAAAAGTTGAAAAGATTATCAAGTCTGCAAATAAATTAAAAAACGATAAAGTCGTTGCAAAATTAAAAGATTTAATTCCCGAATTTAAAAGTAACAATTCCTCCTACGAGAGACTGGATAATGTTGCTGAACTTAAGAAAGAATAAAAAATTATATGAGAAAAATACTTAGTGCACTCATCATTAATTTGGTATTTATCAGTTGCGCAACGAAGGAAAATGTAGTTTATTTTTACGAAGGAAAAGAGGTATTAGAAAATCGTGAAAATCTTTTAATGTATGAACCTAAAATTAAAAACAATGATGTTTTAAAAATTGACGTTTCTTCTTCCTCATTAAACGAAGAAATTGTTGCTCCATTTCAAATGAGATCTAATTCTGAGGCAACCGGAGGTGGTGGACAGAACCTTTCTTTGTCTGGATATCTCGTTAGTGAAAAAGGAACAATTAATTTTCCAGTATTAGGTGTTATTGAAGTTGTTGGTTTAAAACCATCTGAAGTTCAAGATAAGTTAGAATCCAGAATTGAAAAATATGTCAAGTCGCCTATAGTTGATATTAGGATTATCAATTATTCTATAACTGTTTTAGGTGAAGTTGCTGCCCCGGGTAGATTTCAAGTTAATGATGGTAGAATAACCATATTAGAAGTTATTGCAATGGCGGGAGATATTACAATTGATGGTAAGAGAGAAAATATAACAATCATTAGAGAAGAAGATGGTATGAAGAAGGTTGCTTCAGTAGATATTACTGAGACCTCATTTTTCAGTAGTGAATTTTTTTATTTGAAACAAAATGATATAGTATATGTAGAACCTACTTACCGAGCTGTTAAGTCTGCAGGATTTCTCACAAGCGTCCAGGGTATTTTAGGATTAGGGACAACTATTTTAAGCATTTACTTACTTATCAATAGTCTATAAGAATGGAAGAATTTACGGATTTATCAGAGGAAAAGAGCGAATCGAGTATAGATTTTAAAGCAGAAATATATAAATATCTAACTCATTGGAAATGGATTGTTTTAGGTATACTTGTCGGAGGATTTCTAGCATTTCTTTATAATAGATATACTATACCAAAATATAGAACTTGGTCTACAATGATAATGGTAAAAGATCAAGAGAAAAATGCTCTAAGTGCAATTCCATCTGGAGGAGGAAGTCTATTTGCATTGGAAGATGATGGATTACAAAGTCAAATTGAAAAGTTAAAGTCTAAAAAGCTAGTATCAAGTGTTATAGATGAATTAAATCTTAATCAATCATATTATTTCGAAGGTAATGTCATCACTGTTGAAGCATATAAAACTAGCCCAATTATAGTACAGTTTATTTCTCCAGATTCCATTGTAAATAAATCTAAATTAAATTTATATATAACTCCTGAATCTGATACTCGTTTTGAGCTCCGCTTGGCAGAGAATGATAATAGTAAAGAGTATAGGATTGGTGAAATAATAGAAATTGATGGTTTAAAATTTACAGTGTTACCCCAATCTCGAAATATAAAGGGAGCATTTAAAAGCTCAAATACCATTAATTTTAAAGTAGAGCCTTTAATTGAGACTGCTAATAGGTATATCCAGAATTTGGTTATAAGTCCTAAAGGACAATCAAAAGATATTCTTGAATTATCGATAGTCAATGAATCAGAATCTAAATCGGAAGATTTTTTAAATTTTTTAATGAAAAGGTTTAATGAAGAAGGAGTTAAAGATAAACAAGAGGTAGCAGAGAACACAACTAAATTTATTCAAGATCGTTTACAAATGATTACAGATGAACTTGATTCTGTAGAAGTTGACATTGCTGAGTTTAAGCGAGAGAATAGCTTAATGAATGTACAGGCTGGTGCTACTGAATTCCAATCGAAGTTTTCAATAGCAGAACAGCAAATATTTGATCTTGAAACTCAATTAGAATTACTCAGGTCTATAGAGGAAATTCTAAGGAAACAAGCTGAATTTGAATTATTACCTGATGTAGGAATTAATGAGGGGGGTGTATCTGGTTTGATTAACAGTTATAATAGTTTAGTAATTGAAAGAAATTTATTCCTAAAAGGTTCTACCGTAGAAAATCCTGCAGTTCAGGCTATCTCCGATCAAATTACAAGTTTAAAACAAAATTTGTTTCAAAATATTGAAAGTACTCGTGAATCTATTAATGTTAGATTGAGCGAATTAAATGTAAGAGAAAATACTGCCAAAGGTAAATTCCAGACTTTTCCGGGTCTAGAAAAGGGAATGAGAAATATAGAGCGTCAGCAGCAAATAAAAGAACAATTGTACCTGTTTTTATTACAAAGACGCGAGGAGGCAGCGATTTCATTTGCCGCAACTGCTTCTGTAGCTCGAGTTGTAGATGCAGCTTTTACATTGGATAAACCAGTTGATCCTGAGCCGTGGTTGATTTTATTAGGAGGATTTTTAGCTGGCTTAATAATTCCCGTTTTAATCATTTTCATTAAAAACCTAATAGATACTAAAGTTCATCATAAGGGTGATTTAAACAGTTTAATTAAAAACATACCATTTTTAGGAGAGGTACCACGAATAAAAACCGAGGAAATGGACATTATTCAATTGAACGACCGAACTCCATTGGCAGAATCCTTTAGAATTTTGAGAACTAACCTAGCGTATTTAATTCAAAATAAAGATAGAAACGTAGGGAGCACAATTTTTGTCACATCTACAGTTAAAGGAGAGGGGAAAACTTTTATTTCCTATAATCTTTCTAGAACTTTAGCAAGTACAGGTAAATCAGTTCTTTTAATAGGAGCTGATATAAGAAACCCTAAACTACATAGATATACAAGTACCACTCAAGGTGCAAAGGAAAAAGGTCTTTCAGATTACCTTTATGATTATGAAGTTGCTTCATCAGACGTAATTTCTCATACAAAAGATGATAATATTGAAGTCGATGTAATTTTATCTGGACCAATACCCCCTAATCCTGCTGAATTGCTTATGAATGATAGAATGGAAGATTTAATAGATCATGCAAAAACTAAATATGACTATGTAATAGTTGATACAGCTCCAGTAATGATAGTAACAGACACTTTATTAATAAGCCAATTAGCTGACTATACTCTTTATGTTACTAGGGCTGATTATACTGAAAAAAATCTATTAGAATTTCCTAAGGATTTAAAAAAGCAGGGTAAACTTAAAGGTTTAGCCATTATATTGAATAATGTAGATTATTCTAAATTCTCCTATGGTGCTCAATATGGATATTCCTACGGCTATGGTTATGGTTATGGAGCGGATCAGGAATCTAGGTGGCAGAGAATAAAAAAAAGATTGTTTAACTAGAAAATAAATTTCTATTATTCTCAATCACTTTTTCTAATGAAACCAGTATTTTTTTTGGAATTTTTATTTCTTTTATTTTATCGAGGTGACTTATTTTGTGCGCATCACTACTAATAAAATCGATTAGATTATTTTCAAGCAACCTAAAAGCTATTTTCTGAATTCCTATACCGTAATGGTTGGACAATGAAAGCATGTTCAGTTGAAAGCTGCATCCTCTGGTTTTAATTTGCTTTAATTTTTCTAGATTCTTTGAATGCCAGTAAGTATATCTTTCAGGATGTGCTAATATCGGGGAGTAACTGTTATTCTGAAGTTTAAAAAGAATTTCGTTGAGATTAATAGGTGGTTGAAAATAAGACATTTCAACTAAAACTTTATTCTTGATGATCGGTAAAATCTTTTGTTTTTCAATTATTTCAACAAAATGCTGATCCATCATGTATTCAGCCGAATAATTAAAATTTACCTTATTAGAGATATGCGGTTGAATTTTTTGAAATGCGTTTTCAATTGATTCAGGTGTATTGGGATAATATTCCCCGATCACATGCGGCGTTGCAACGAAATCAGTTATACCAATATTTTGAAATTCATTTATCAGCTCTAATGAATCTTCAGTTGTTTTCGCTCCATCATCGATTCCAGGCAATATATGATTATGAAAATCAGTTATTCCTTCAATCAGATCAATTAAAAATGTTTTCTTTTGAAAAATTGATAACATATGAACTATTTTGCTTTTCAAAATTACATAATTTAAATTCTTATTCTTAATATTTGCAGAGATCCTGGATCATTCAAATGAAATTAAGTTACGTATCTCTTATTATATTTTTTTTACTCACTAATTCCGCCTTTAGTCAGGTAATTTATAGTTTGAATTTTGAAGGTCACGGCAGGTTATCTACAGGAGAAGAATCTCCTTTTTGGATGCACACTAATTACAGGGGACGTTTAGATGAAAAAACACATCTATCAGGAATATTAACCTATAAAGCAAATATAGATCTAGCAGGAGATAATGAAGCTGAATTTGGATTAGGCGGATTTTTTAAGGATGGCTATGAAGATGGTTTTAATTTAGATGAGGCATATTTCTCTTTTTCTACTCCAAAAATAGGAGTTGTTATTGGTAAAAAACAGCGTCCAGATTTATTTCAAGGTTTAAGTGCATCTAATCAAAGTATACTTTGGAGTTTAAATGCTTCACCATTACCTGGTATTCGGTTCTTTTCCAGAGACCCTTTATTTATAAATGGCGAACACGGTATAGGATTTAAGGCAAGTCTTGAAGAATACCTACTTACTGATGATCGATATATTGAAAATACCCGTGTTCATCATAAAAGTGCTCATATTGTCTACAGAAGTAAAACAAATTTTGAAATCTCCTTAGGTTTTCAGCATTTTGTTCAATGGGCGGGTTACTCTGAAGAATTTGGCGAATTGCCTGGGAGTATAAAAGACTATACTCGAATTTTTACTGGTATGGCAAGTGAGAACGATGTAGGGAATGGGCAGGAAGTTAATGCCCTAGGTAATCAAATTGGGAGTTATGAATTGAATTTGAAAACTAAAATTAGAGATGTCGATTTTCAATTTTTATATAATCACATTTTTGAAGATGCTTCCGGTTTGAAGGCCGGGAATTTACCTGATGGGCGTTATGCAATTTATTTTGAGGATAATCGTGATTCTTTCTGGGGTAATTCTTGGTTTAAAGCATTCATGTATGAATTTTATTATACAAAAAATCAAAGTAGAAGAAGAAAAAGTTCCGAGGTAGATGGCGCCGATAATTATTTCAATAATAATTTATATAGGTCTGGCTGGACTTTTAGAAATCAGGTGATTGGTCTACCTTTTATTCTTTTAAATGAAGAGTCAAGATTTAGAATAGGGACCAATATTCTTACAGTTCATCATCTTGGGATTAAGGGTCTGGCGTTTGACAAGTTGCCGTATAGGTTTCTTCTAAGTTATCGTAAAAATTATGGTGTCAAAGATTCTTTCTTTCCTAATACAAGAGAGGTTTTTTCTTCCCTTATAGAAGTTGAATTAATAGATAGTGCCTATAAGCTGAAAGCTCAAATTGGAGCTGATATAAAATCTTATGAAGATTCTAACTTCGGAATCGGTATCAATTTTTCAAAAAACATTTTTTAGGTTTTAACTGATTAATTTTTGTACTTTCCACGAACCTAAATCTATTGTTAAACCTTGAATACGGAAACTTCCAAAATTTCTCAGGAGGCTTTCATAACTTTGTGTTATGAGAAGGGCGTAGTGGCATATAATCAAGCGGCTCAAGAAGTAATTCAAGATGCTTTTGATCTTCAATTAGAAAATGGTAAATGCTTTTCAGACTTTCTTCCTTTAAATTTAAGAACAGAAGTCAAACATCGGCTAAGGATTTGCCGCAATGGAATAAAGCAATTCTTGGTAATCGATTATTCGAATACTAAACTTCAATTTACCTTTACTCCAATTCTTAGCATAGATGGAAAAGTAAACCAGTCTTCAATTTCTATAGAAAAATCAATTCAGGAGAATTTAGAATCAAGCTTAAAAGATTCTGATTTAATTAAGAAGGAGATGGAATATAATAAGCAGGTTTATTCTAATCTTTTTTATAATAATCCCGATGCTGTTTTTTCCTTTGATCTTGAAGGAAATTTTGTTAATGCTAATGCGGCCTCAGCAAAACTAGCGGAGACTTCCATTAATACTTTGCTTAACATGCATTTTCTACCACTGGTTACTGAAGCGGATCAGGAGATGGTGCTAAATAGATTTGCAAAGGCGGTTGAAGGGGAAAGTCAAAATTATATAATTAATTTCCTGAGTTTAAAGGGAAATAAGAAAATACTTGAGATAAACAATTTCCCTATAACTTATGAAGGAAAAATAATTGGTATCTACGGTATTGCCAAGGATATTACTAAACAAAAAGAGACTGAAAATAAAATTGCTGAAGAGCGGCAAATGCTCAGAGCAATCATTGATAATATCCCTGATTATATTTTCGTAAAAGACCAGGAACATAGATCTATCCTGGCAAATAGAAAATTTTATACCCAAATGTTAGGTGAGTCCAGTGACCAGAGTTCCGAAGGATATACACCAATGGATTATTTTGATTCTGAAAAGGGTTTCGAGATCATTGAGGATAATGATCGCGTTATGCAGACTGGGGTGCCAGTTATCAATCGACCGGATCTGGTGACAAATGTTGATGGAAAACAAGAAATGGTTCTGTTAACTAAAGTGCCTCTTAAAAATAAAGAAGATGAGACTATTGGTCTGGTTGGTATTGCACGAGATATAACAGAAACTTACCTGCATAATAAAAAACAGGATCTGATATTTAAAATCATAAAAGTATTTGGTGATAAACCTACCTTTAATGAAGCAATGATTCAAACCTTAAAAGTTTTCTGTAAAGATTTAGGTTTTGATTATGCTGAAGCTTACAAAGTAAGTATCAACAATGAAAATTTAGTGCGTACCGCATTCTGGCCACCAGAAAAGGATCTTGCGGAATTAAGTAGTTCTGGAACCACTTATTTAAGAGGTGAAGGCTTGCCTGGCAAAGTATGGGAATCTGGTGAAGTGGAGATTTTACGTCAGAAAGAGGAGGCAGATCTATTTGAGAAAATGATTCTGAATAATAACGAATCTATCAAATCGGCCGTCGGTATTCCTATTATCTTTCAAGGTAAATTGATTTCTATCTTTTGTCTTGGTTCAGTTAGCGATGCGAAAAAAATAGAAACTGATGTTCTAGGGGATATAACCTTACAGATAGCTTCAGCTATAGAGCGAAAGCGTAGCCAGGATCAATTGAATGATTTCTTCCAGTTTTCACCAAATCTTATCGCGGTAATCGGAATGGATGGTTTTGTGAAAAAAATTAATCCATCATTTGTTCAGAAATTTGGCTTTTCTGAATCGGAAATTTTAAGTAAACCGTTTACTGAATTTCTTCATCCTGATGATCTTGATAAAACTTATAAAGCCATTGAAGATATTTCAATTCAGGGAAGCGACTTTGAGTTACGTTGTTTAAAAAAGGATGGCGATTATCTCTGGATATCCTGGCGCTTCTCCAGATATTTTATTGAAGAGAATGTAGTTTTCATTTACGGTACAGATATCACACCACTTAAGAAAGTTCATGAAGAGCTTTCTGGACATATCGCCGAGCGTAAAAAGGTTCAGAAAAAGCTTGAGGAATCAGAAAAGAAATATCGTAGCCTTTTTGATGCCAGTCCTTTACCAATGTGGGTACTGGATAGAGATGAACTTAAATTTTTGAAGGTTAATAAAGCTGCTATTGAACTTTACGGATTCACTGAAGAAGAATTTTCCAGAATGAGCGTGAGAGATCTTTGGGCTCCTAAACAGGAAGACAGAATTGAAAAGGTTATCGCTAAAAATACGGATAGCTTTTTTCAGGTTAAGGTGGAACATATCAAGAAAAATGGAGATCGCATTTTTGTAAATGTGAATAGTAATCCAATGGTTTTTGCCGGTCAAAATGCTCGTGTTTCTTTAGTTAGAGATGTAACCGCAAGGATCAAAGCAGAAGAACAATTGCTTCATAGCGAAAAACGATTTAAATCCTTGGTTCAGGAAGGCTCTGACCTTATTTCAATAGTAGACAAGAGCTTCAATTATATTTATAATAGTCCGGCAACAAAAACGGTCTTTGGGCTTAAGCCTTCAGAGATGAATGGTACAGATTTTAAAGACTATATCAATAAAGATGATTATAAGAATATTGCTCCGCATTTAAATAAATTAGACAGCTCTAAAAGGGTTCAGTTGCCATCTTATAGAGTTAGGAATGCTAAAGGTAAATGGAGCTGGATAGAAACCATCATAACTAATTTAAATAATGATCCGTCAATTCAGGGGATCGTAATGAACTCCAGGGATATTACCGAATTTGTAGAGCAGGAGCGAGAGCTTATTGATAGCTTGCGTCGTTATGATATTGTTGCCAAAGCGACCAGTGATCTTATTACAGATTATGATATCGAAAAGGATGAAATGAGGGTTAGCGATGTGGCTACAGAATTATTTGGCTATTCAAATGATGATGGTGTGTATTCCGGAGATTGGTGGAATAATAAGATTCATCCAGATGATATTGAAAATGTAAGGTGTCTTGCCAAGCAAATGAGAGTTGAAGGTTTGAAAAACCTGACAACTGAATATCGTTTTCAGTGCCTCGATGGTTCTTATAAATACATCCTGGATCGTAGTTATTTAATTACTGATGAAGATGATAATCCAAAGCGTATTATTGGATCTATGCAGGATATCACGGAAAGAAAACAGCATTTAATTGCTATAGAAAATCATAACCAGAGACTAAAAGAGATCGCATGGACACAATCTCACGTTGTAAGAGCACCTCTTGCAAAAGTGATGGGATTGGTTGATTTACTGCTTAATTATAAAAATGATCTTGAAAATGTCAATGAAATACTAGATAATATTTTAACTTCAGCACAAGAACTTGATGTAATAATCAGGCAGATTGCGATTCAAACCGAAAAGGAATTGTAAGCTGAACCCCAAAAACGCCCTGCTCATGTTGAGAACAATAATTATTGATGACGACGAAATTGTTACATTCCTGCAAAGAAAAATCGTAACAAAGTGTGAACTGGATACCGATCCATATGTATTCAAAGACGCACAGCAAGGTCTGGATTTTCTGGAAAATGAATCAGATCAGGAGGTAGATTATCTAATTATGTTAGATATAAACATGCCTAAAATGGACGGTTGGGAGTTTCTACGGAAATTAAAAATGGTTAAAAACAATGAGCGTATTCACGTTGTAATGGTTACTTCTTCCATCGATCGTAAAGATAAAAGGGATGCAGCTGAAGATTCTCACGTGGTAGATTTCATAGAAAAACCGGTTTCAGCAAGACATTGCTCCAAATTAAAAGGAATCTCTAAGTTGTCAGCCTATTTTGAAGAGGGATAATATCTAATTTCTGACGAATGGGATCAGCACTTTTGATCTTTTCTTCAGCCCATTCTTTCTCTTCATCATCAGCCTCGTCTGTATCTTCATTGATCACCTCTGCAGTTGGCTCATAATTCAGTTTGATATACATGGGGAAATGATCAGATCCTACGTTTCTTTCCCTGGCAATTTCTATCAATGTGAAATCTTTCGTGTGGAAAACATGATCAAGAGGCCATCTTAAAAGAAAATAATTTGAATGAAATGTGTTAAAGAATCCTCTTCCAATCCTTGGATCCATTAAACCACTTAGCTTTTGAAATAATCTTGTAGTTCTGGACCATGCAACATCGTTTAGGTCACCTACAACCAGTATGGAATCTTTTTCAACATCTACGTCTCTACCAACCATCAAAAGTTCAGCGTCTCTATTGGTTGAAGTTTCACTTTCAGTAGGACTGGGAGGCATTGGATGTAAACAATGTAATCTTACCTTTTTTCCTGATCTTAGAATTACATAACCGTGAATAGAAGGGATATCATCCTGCACAAGATATCTTACTTTTATATCCTTCAATTCCAGTTTTGAATACAAATGCATTCCGTAAAGGTTGTCCTTCGGAATTTTTACGTTGTATTTATATTCTTCTTCTAATTCTGAAAGTTCCTCCTCCCATCTCTTATCTGTTTCCAGCGTAAGAAGAATATCCGGTTTACGATCATTTACTAGTGAAATGAGTTTATCACTTCGCTTGTTCGGTGTTAGCACATTACTAACCAAGATAGATACAGTTGCATTAGGATCTGAACCTTTAAATTTTAGAACCTGTTTTTTTGAAATATAAGTATAAGGATATATTTTTTTGAACTGATAAAGAAGACTTAGCCCTAGAAGACCTACAGCAATAAATTGCCATAGTTTTTCAAAGTCATAAAAAATGATCGAGGCTACAATCACGCAGATTATCAGAAAACTTATCTGTATCCTGGGAAAATCAAATCCTCGAACCCACCACTGATCAAACCTTGTTAGGGAGGCCAGTGTAGGGATGCACATTAAAACAGTAAAAAACAGTAAGGTAATTTCTCCAATACTCATAAAAATAGTTCGGTTTTAGAAGGTATAGTTAAAGCCAATACCCTTAGTGTCTATACCGGTTCCCATTACATTTGTATTCATTGTTGGATAAACATCCAATTTCTCATTCCCGATCTTGTGGATTTCTGGAACTAAGATACCACATGCAGCACCAATTCCAAAGCCAATTAAATTATCTGTTAGAAAATGCTTTCCGGCCTTAGTTCTTAAATAACCAACATAGGCAGGAACTGCAACCGCACCAGCCCATACATAAGGAACTGCAGGTGAGTCTGGATTAAAATCCTGAAATACTTTAGCTGTAAAGAAGGTTGCTGCAGCAGTGGCCGCAGTATGCCCTGCAAAAAACGATCTTTGAGCATCAGAATCTAATCTATCTTCTATTGGAAGATTTTCATTATAAACCAAAGGTCTGCTTTTTTCAACATTCCCAGCCGTCAACGTAAAGAATGCTCCGGTGGTGGCCATAGTTTCAATAAACATTACAGAGATCTGCCCGAAATTTTGTCTTTCATCTTCTCCAAGTAGAAACAGTAAAGGTGTTGCGAAAGATGCATAAAATGGTATATAGCTCAATTCATCTGCATTAACAGAATAATTTCCAACGGCTCCGCGGTTAATTCCCCAGATATCATTACCATCCAAATTTGCCAAATCTGTTTCTGTGAGATCGGGTTTATTTTGAATGCTCATAACACCTACGACATTCAGCCCAACAGATCCTGCAACCCAGGCTCCGTCCTTCCAGAAGTCAGTTTTGTAGGGAGATGATTTTTCCTGGGCATTCATATTAAATGAGATCAGCCCTACGAGTAATATATAAAAGTATTTGTTCATCTTTTTTTTTCAAATCTCTTATATCCTAATAAAAATGAGAAGTAATTAAGAAAAGAATAACAAGAATCGGCCAAATATGGAGATTTTTCAATTAACAAAAGTTTATTGAGTGTTCACGTCTCTCCTTTTTAATTTCTCTTCAAAAAAGATTAATTTTAAGACTATGAAAAGGAATGCAGATAAGGAGATCAGGGGATTTATATTTGATAAATATGATGCGCCTGAAGTTTCTCCTTTTGAAAAATTGTTTGAAATCTTCAAGGAGATCATCACTCATACTTCAGGTGATCTGGATGAAGCGCTGGACTGGTTAAAACAGCTTGATGAAGAATACCAGTTAACTACAGATGAGTATACTCTAGACGATTTTGTGGAAGATCTGAAGAAAAAAGGATATATCAGGGAAGAGATAGACCAGGATGGTAAAGGCAGTATGGCTATCACCGCAAAAACCGAACGAGCTATAAGGCAACAGGCTCTGGAGCAGATTTTCGGAAAGCTAAAAAGAGGATCATCCGGAAATCACCGTACCAATCAAATTGGTAGAGGAGATGAGCATACAGGAGATTTCAGATCTTACCAATTTGGTGATTCTCTAAGCAGAATTTCTATGACCGAAAGTTTGAAGAATGCCCAGATCAATCACGGAATTGGAGAATTTTCTATGTCTGAAGATGACCTGGTTGTGGAAGAAACTCATCATAAAGCTCAGATGAGCACGGTTTTGATGATCGACATTAGTCATAGTATGATCCTTTATGGGGAAGATCGAATTACTCCTGCTAAAAAAGTTGCCATGGCATTATCTGAACTTATCACTACCAGGTATCCTAAGGATACATTGGATATCCTCGTTTTTGGTAATGATGCCTGGCCAATATCCATCGCGGAACTACCTTATTTAAAGGTCGGTCCATATCATACGAACACGGTTGCCGGACTCGAATTGGCTATGGATCTTCTCCGTCGAAAAAGAAATACCAATAAACAGATCTTTATGATCACCGATGGGAAACCAAGCTGCATCAGGGAAAGAAATGGTAGTTATTACAAAAATAGTATGGGATTGGATCCTTACGTCGTAGACAAATGTTATAATATGGCCAGGCAGGCCAGAAAAGTTAGAATTCCAATTACCACTTTCATGATTGCACAAGATCCTTATTTAACTCAATTTGTTCAGGAATTTACTGCTGCGAATCAGGGTAAAGCTTTTTATACAGGGTTGAAAGGTTTAGGTGAAATGATCTTCGAGGATTATGAGATCAACAGGAAAAAAAGAATTAGAGGCTAAGAAAAATGAAAATGAATAAAGAAAAGATCAATACTCTAGGAGAGCTGAAAAAAGTTGGTTACGAAAGTAGGAGCATAAAAGATGAGCTCCGTGAGAATCTAAAACAGAAAATAAAGAATAAGCAAAATCCATTTGAAGGAATACATGGTTATGATTATACTGTAATTCCTGAACTGGAAAGAGCTATTCTCTCTCGACATAACATTAACCTTTTAGGTTTAAGAGGACAGGCAAAGACACGTCTAGCCAGGCTCATGGTTAATTTGTTGGATGAATGGATTCCTGTAGTTGAAGGATCTGAGATCAATGATGATCCTTTGAATCCATTAAGCAGGTATGCAATTGAACTAATTAAAGAAAAAGGAGATGAAACTCCAGTATCCTGGATACATAGAGATGAACGTTTCTTTGAAAAGCTTGCCACTCCAGATGTTACGGTTGCAGATTTGATAGGCGATGTTGACCCAATAAAAGCGGCAAACCTTAAGCTGAGTTATGCTGATGATAGAGTTATTCATTTCGGAATGATCCCCAGGGCAAACCGAAGTATTTTTGTAATTAATGAATTACCCGATCTTCAGGCAAGGATTCAGGTGGCACTTTTCAATATTTTGCAAGAGGGTGATATTCAGATTAGAGGATTCAAATTGAGACTTCCGTTAGACATGCAGTTCGTTTTCACTGCAAATCCTGAAGATTACACTAATAGAGGTAGTATTGTAACCCCATTAAAGGATAGGATAGGTTCTCAGATCTTAACACATTATCCTGAAGATATCGAAACAGCAAAAATAATTACTGCGCAGGAGGCTCAGTTAGATTCAAGGCAAAGAGAACTGGTACATGTTCCTGAAATTGCAAAAGATCTCCTGGAGCAAATAAGTTTTGAAGCTCGCGACAGCGAATTTATAGATCATAAAAGTGGTGTTAGTGCAAGGATGAGTATTACAGCTTTTGAGAATCTATTAAGTACAGCCGAAAGAAGAGTTATTAGGAATGATGAAGAAAATACTTTATTGAGGTTCAGTGATTTCTTAGGTGTTATTCCATCTATTACCGGAAAGGTGGAATTGGTCTATGAAGGAGAGCAGGAGGGTGCCGCCTTTGTTGCACAGCAACTGATAGGCGATTCTGTAAAAACTTTATTTCCAGACTATTTTCCGAAGATTGAAAAATTACAAAGACCAGATGAGACCACTCCATATGATGATCTCGTAGAATGGTTTTTTGAAAGTTCAGGGTTTGAATTACCAGATGATCTTTCAGATAAAGAATATAAAGAGAAACTGGATTCCATTGAACCCTTAAACAAACTGATTGAGAAATATCAGCCGGAAGCTAATAATGAAGATAAATACTTCATAAAAGAGTTTTTATTGTGGGCTTTAGTGGAATTTAAAAAGTTGAGTAAGAAACGTTTTTCAAAAGGTCTACAATTCAAAGATCTATATGGAAGTTATATTAGCGGACTATAATTAGTTTTCTATATTGTTAATAATCAGCCCGATAATTTAAATTATCGGGTTTTTTATTGCCTAAAACTGTCAATTCGATAATTCTCTACATGATTCAAATAAAAAGTTTTGCTGGTAGAATTATTTGAATACCTTTAAATAAGTTTTCGAGGAAAAACCGTGAAAAAACTTCAACTAAATATCAATAATATTATAGACGAAATCACATTTCGTCTATATACTACTGTTATTACTATTACAGGTATTACCCCTTGTGGGGTCCTTGCTATATAACTTTCGTCCATACACCTGTATTTTATAATAACTTATTAATTCTTTAAAACGATTTCAGTTATGTATATCCTGAAATTTGGCGGTTCATCTTTAGCCACTCCCGAACGTATTAAAATGGTTGCTGAAACCATACAAAATCATCTTAAAAACGATAGCGTCGTTAGCGTGTTCTCAGCTTTTGGCGGAGTTACTAACGATCTTTTATTGATGGCAGAGCTAGCTTCAAACGAAGATGATTCCTATAAAAAACTTCTTGTAAAAAACGAAAAACGCCATATTGATGCGGTGAAGGAATTAATTCCTGTTACCTCTCAAAGCGGAATTTTAAGCAAGGTTAAAAATCAGTTCAATAGACTTGAAACATTGTATGAAGGAGTATTTCTTCTGAATGAACTTTCAGATAAGACCAGGCATGTGATTTCAGGTTTTGGAGAGATTTTAAGTTCACAGATCATTGCCGAATATTTTAAAAGTCTCGAAGCCAATAGCCTATGGGTAGATTCTTCAGAATTGATCGTTTGTAAAAATGTGAATGAAAAAGTTCAGGTGAATTACGAAAAAACCAATGCTCAATTATCTGAATATTTTAAATCTCATGAAGCAGATTTGTTTGTGGTTCCGGGTTTTGTAGCTAAGAACGATCTGGGTGTGCCGAGTACTCTAGGTCGTGGAGGATCAGATTTTACTGCAGCTATTATTGCCGGAGCTCTGGATACAGACAAGGTTTTGATCTATACAGACGTAAACGGAATGTTCACGGCAAATCCAAATCTAGTTCCGCAGGCTTATTCTTTAAATCATATTTCTTATGAGGAAGCCATGGAACTCTCACATTTTGGTGCCAAGGTTCTATACCCCCCAACTTTACAACCTTTACTGGATAAGAATATTGAAATACATATTAAAAATACCTTTGAACCTGAAAATGCCGGAACCGTAATTTCAAAATCGAGCAAGAAGAATTTTAGATGGGTTACCGGAATTACTCATATTGACTCTATAAAACTTCTGAATATTGAAGGTAGCGGCATGGTTGGTATTCCAGGTTTTTCGAAACGATTTTTTGAGATTTTATTCCAGGAGCATATCAATGTTGTATTAATCACTCAGGCATCTTCAGAACATAGTATTTGTATAGCGGTGAAGGCTGATGAAGCTGAAAAAAAAAAAGAGGCATTAGATGAAGCTTTTGAGGTGGAGATCACAAATAAAAAGATCAAACCAGTGGAAATTGAAGATAATGTATCCATCATCGCTTTGGTAGGTGACCAGATGAAGAGCCACCACGGTCTAAGTGGTAAAATGTTTAGCGCTCTGGGAAATAACAATATTAATATTAGAGCCATTGCGCAAGGTTCTTCTGAAAGAAATATATCTGCGGTTATTGCAAAAAAAGATGTTGTAAAAGCTCTTAATACGCTTCATGAGCAGTTCTTTGAAGTTCCTTCGAAGGAATTGAACTTATTCATTACTGGAGTTGGAAATGTGGGAAGCAAGCTTTTAGATCAACTTAAAAAACAGGAACAATATTTATTAGACAAATTGAGATTAAAAGTCCGCGTTTTGGGGCTTTCCAATTCGCGAAAAATGCTTTTCGATGAAAATGGGATCGATCTGCAGAATTGGAAAGAGTTATTAGATAATGCAGAGCCGGCAGATAAACATTTGTTCTTTGAAAAAGTGAAGGAATTCAATCTTCGGAATAGCATTTTTGTTGATAATACCGCTAGTCCTGAAATTTCCGGCTGGTACAAGAATTACCTGGCTAATTCAATTTCCGTAGTTACCTGTAACAAGATCGCTTGTGCAGATGCTTTTGAAAATTATCAGAATCTTCAGGATCTTGCAAGGGAATATGGAGCATCATTTTTATATGAAACTAATGTAGGTGCAGGTCTTCCGATTATTGATACGTTACAAAATTTGGTTGCATCCGGAGATAGAATCAGGAAGATTCAAGCCGTACTTTCGGGAAGTTTGAATTTTGTTTTCAATAATTACAATGGAACTGAGCCATTTTATAAAGTGGTAGAAACTGCCATGAAAGAAGGATTTACTGAACCGGACCCGAAAATTGATCTTAGCGGAGTTGATGTTGCAAGGAAAATCCTCATACTTTCAAGGGAAAGTGGTTTGCAGCTGGAATTGGAAGATATTGAAAGAGACGACTTTCTGTCTCAGGAAAGTCTGAATTCAGTAAATAATGAAAGATTCTTTGAGTTGCTGGAGGAGGATGAACCCGAATTCAAAAAAATTTATGATGATGCAAAAGCTGCGGATGCTGAATTAAAATATGTTGCACAACTAGAAGATGGGAAGGGTAGGGTAGGACTGCAACAAGTTGGTGCGCAACATCCTTTTGCTAACCTTAGTGGAAGTGATAATATTGTTTTATTCTTTACTGAACGTTATCCTGAACAACCATTGATCGTGAAAGGAGCGGGAGCGGGAGCAGATGTGACAGCTTCAGGGATTTTTGCCGATATTATAAGAATAGGTAAAAAGTAATTATGGCAGAATTAAAAGTTTTTGCGCCGGCCACTGTAGCAAATCTCTCTTGCGGATTTGATGTTCTGGGTTGTTGCCTGGATTCTGTAGGAGATGAGATGTTGATCAGGAAAAATAATTTAAACCAGGTAAGAATCACAAAAATTACCGGTCAGGATCTTCCAATGGAAACCGATCAGAATGTCGCTGGAGTTGCGGTGAAGGCATTGCTTAAAGAATTAAATTCTAACCAGGGATTTGATATTGAAATTGATAAAAAGATAAAACCAGGAAGCGGAATTGGAAGTAGTGCGGCAAGTTCAGCCGGGGCGGTTTACGCGGTCAATAAATTACTGAACGAACCATTCGATGCTCAAAAGCTGATTTCCTTTGCCATGCAGGGAGAACTTCTTGCCAGTGGAAATGCTCATGCAGATAATGTAGCGCCAGCCTTGCTCGGTGGTTTCAGTTTAGTGAGAAGTTATGATCCACTGGAAGTTCTTAGTCTTCCTGTTCCTCAGGAATTAGTGGTGGTAGTTCTACATCCAATGATCGAGATCAAAACCAAAGATTCAAGGTCGATTATTAAGCAAAACGTAAGTCTTAAATCGGCGATTAATCAATGGGGTAATTTGGGAGCATTGGTCAGCGCTTTATATACGGAAGATTATGATTTGCTGGGAAGAAGTCTTCAGGATGAAATCGTTGAACCTGTAAGATCTATTTTAATCCCATACTTCCAGGATCTAAAAGTACTTGCATCTGAAAACGGAGCTTTGGGATTTGGAATTTCAGGTTCAGGTCCATCGGTTTATGCCTTGTGCAAAGGAGAGCAAATTGCTAAAAAGGTTAGAGATGCAATTGAAGTATTCTATTCAAATAAATACATAGATTTTGAATTGCATTTGTCTGGCATTAATAAACAAGGAGTGAAAGTATTATGAAGTATTTCAGCTTAAATAATAAGGAACATAAAAGTAATTTTGAGAATGCGGTTGTAAATGGACTGGCGCCGGACAAAGGTTTGTATTTTCCAGAATCGATCGAGCAACTACCGGTTTCATTCTTCGAAAATCTTGAAAAACTGTCTAAACCTGAAATTACCTTTGAAGCTATTAAGTCTTTTGTTGGCAATGAGATTCCAGATTCAGCACTGATCGATATTATTGAAAAAACGATTGACTTTGATTTTCCTGTCGTTGAGATAGAAAATAAGATTTCCACTTTAGAATTATTTCACGGTCCTACATTAGCATTCAAGGATGTTGGGGCCAGATTCATGGCGGGAAGTCTCGGCTATTTCATTAAAAAGGGAAATCTCGGAAATATAACGGTTTTAGTAGCGACCTCGGGTGATACCGGAGGGGCAGTTGCCAATGGATTCCTAGGTGTTAAAGGAATTGATGTTGTTATCCTTTATCCAAAAGCTAAGGTTAGTGATATCCAGGAAAAACAGCTTACTACTTTGGGTGAAAACATCACCGCTTTAGAAGTAGATGGAAATTTTGACGATTGCCAGGCTATGGTAAAAAAGGCCTTTTTAGATAAGGAAGTCACATCTTCTCGAAGGTTGACTTCGGCTAATTCCATAAATGTAGCAAGGTGGCTTCCGCAGATGTTCTATTATTTTTTTGCTTACAGGCAACTTAGCAGCAAAAATGAAAAACTTGTTTTCTCTGTGCCGAGTGGAAACTTTGGAAATATATGTGCAGGAATGATGGCTAGAAAAATGGGTCTTCCAATAGACCACTTTGTAGCAGCGAATAATTCAAATGATGTGGTTACCAATTATCTAAAATCTGGGGAATATCTTCCAAAGCCCAGTGTGCAAACGATCTCAAATGCTATGGACGTTGGAGACCCAAGTAATTTTGTAAGGATCTTGAAAATTTTCAATGAAGATTTATCTAATTTGAAAGAAGGTTTTTCAGCTTATAGTTTTGATGATAAGGTAACGAAACAAGCCATACACAAAGTTTATGAAGAGAATGGATATGTAATGGATCCACACGGTGCAGTTGGATATCTTGGATTACAGAAGTTTCTGGAGGAGCACACCGGTTATTACGGAACCTTTTTAGGGACTGCGCATCCGGTAAAATTTCTTGATACTGTAGAAAGGACCATAGGTGAAAAGGTGGAGATCCCAGATTCAATTCAGGATCTTATGCATAGACAAAAAAAATCCCTTCAAATCAGCAATTACGAAGACCTGAAGGGATATTTGTTAAGCTGAAATATTAGTATTTAGCCGCGTCGGCTCCAGGAAGGCTATTTTTGATAAATTCTCTTACATCATCATTAGCTTTCTTTAGATCTTCGCTTCTTAGGTACATCATATGGCCGCTTCGGTATCCTTTAAAACTGAGGCGGTCTTTCATTTTACCACTAGGATCCAATTGCCACATAGAATATTTCGCGTTGAAATAGGTTGTCGCACCATCAAAATAGCCAGACTGTATCATCACATCAAGATTTGCATTCTGAGCCATCGCCTGTCTTAAATTCTCACCAGTATTATTTCCACTTCTATCCCATGGGTGAACCGGGCCAAACATGAAGTATTTCAGGTCTGTTTTGAACTTTAATTCTTCTCTTAAATAATAATTTATGGCTGGAGTAAATGAATGTAACCAGGAAGTTAATTCAGCATTATAATCTGGACTGTCACCGGATTCTTTTGAATCAAGTCCTCGATATCTGGAATCCAGGCGACCAACGGTATAACCTTCTTTCTCTCTTAGTAGATCTTTCCAGAAATACCTGAATGGAACTTCCAGGTTATTTTGCATGATCACTTCTTTTTTGATACCGGAATAATAAGCCATTTTTTCGGCTACTTCTTCTTTCTTTGATTCATCTGTAAAACCACCTTTCACCAGAACTGGCAATAGTTCGTTTATTGCATAATTCTCAACTTCCGGTAGCAGTTCATCAAGATCCTTATTCTGTAATTCTGAAGGCAGTACTTTGTGATACCAAGCTGCTGCAGCGAAATATGGTAGTCTGTTAGCAATTTCCACAGGTCCTTCACGGTCTAAGCCAATTTCAGTTGGAGAAACCAGGATAACCCCATTAAGATACATCCACTGGCTATTCTGAAGTTCCAGAGCTAGCCCGGAAACTCGAGTTGTTCCGTAGCTTTCACCAATTAAATATTTAGGAGACAACCACCTGTTTTTGCGTGTTACAAAGGTGTTTAGCCATTCAGCCAGATAAGTAATATCAGCCTGCACACCGAAGAATTTCTTGCGATCAACTTTTCCTTCTGCATCAGGAATTGGTCTTGAATAACCAGTATTCACAGGGTTAACGTAAACAATATCGGCTACGTCAAGGATAGAATTCGGATTTTCCTTAATTCCATAAGGCTGAACTGGAAATCCTTCATCATCAATCTTTAATACCCTTGGCCCAGTATAGGCGATATGCATCCATACTGAAGCGGAGCCAGGTCCACCGTTAAAGGAAATTACCAAAGGTCTGTTCTCATTATTTTTTACGCCATTCCTGGTGTAATAGGTATAGAATAAGCTCGCAGTTGGTTCACCATCATCATTCCATAATGGCATCATACCGGTTTCGGCAGTATAATCTATAGATTTCCCATTGATATTTACAGAATGCTGCGTAGTTACTGAAGTATCTATCGGGATTTCAACTTTTTGAGCTTTCACTTCTACTAAACTAATAGCTAAAAGAAGGGTTAATAGGTAGAGTTTTCTCATTATAAATTGTGAATTCTAAGGTTAAAATTTAATTCTTATTATTTAAGTTTTCGTCTTTGAAAATGATCACATAGCTAAGTACAATGGCACCAACAGCTGCTAAAAGAAAAAATAGCATAGCTAAGCCAGGATAGCCTAAAATGGTGAAATCTGAAGGCACCTGCATCAACATGGAAGCTCCAATGATCATAGATGCGATAATAAGGCCTAAAGTAATTCTGTTCGCTACTTTTTGAAAGCCGTCGGTAACTCGTTTTTCATCAATTGCATCGATCTTGATTTTGAACTCATTATTGGCCAGATTCTCTGAGATCTGGTTCATACGTTCCGGCATTTTTTCTACGAAATGCTTGGTTTCAAGTAGGGTGCTGAAGAAATTTTCGGGTTTCAATTCACTGATCATTTTTTTGCGCATGATCTCGTGAACATTTCTTTGAATTGCAGCTCTTAGATCGAATTCCGGATCTAGCATCGCTACGATCTGGTCAAGATTCAATAAAATCTTTCCTAAGATATTTATCTCAACCGGCAGTTTTATATGAGTAGCCAATGCCAGCCTGTTTAACTGGATAAGAATTCTACCTGTTTGAAGATCTTTCGCCCGGCTATTTTCGCTTTCCATGATAACATCACTTACAGTTTTCGCGAATTGCTTTTTCTGCGAATCTTCAGATAGTTCACTCATCTTTAATAAAGAATGAGCTGTCTTTTCCCCGTTGCTCTGACTTATAGCCAGGAGCAGTTCAATTAGATTTTCCTGCAGCTGAGGTGTGAATCTGGCTACCATACCAAGATCTATCAAGGCGATCTTATCATCCTCAGTGAACTTTATATTTCCAGGATGTGGATCTGCATGAGCAAAACCATCATTTATAATTTGCTGCAGATATGCCTCCACTAATTCTTCAACATGTTCAGAATAGTCATTTTCCATCTGCCTTAATGGAGAAAGCGAAGTGATCTTTTTGCCGCTTACGAATTCCATCGTTAGAACCCTGGTAGAGCTATAATCATCGATAGGTTCCGGAATGATCAGGTGCTCGTATTGATCGAGATTTTTCTTTAAAGTTTTAAGGTTCTGCGCTTCTTTTTTGTAATCCAGTTCATTTAAAAGAATACGCCTTAATTCAGCAAAAACTTCATCAATAGCGTACGTTTTAGCAGTTTCCAAGTGGTTAACGGCCATTGCCGTTAATTCATCTAAAGTGTCAAGATCGTCCATGAACTGCTGAGCGATACCTGGTCTTTGAACTTTTACGGCTACCGGTCTGCCTGAATGCAATTCAGCGCGATGTACCTGACCAATAGAAGCACTAGCCAGTGGCTTTTCATCAAATGAATTGAAACCTTTACTGATCTTAGTTCCCAGCTCCTTTTCGATGATCTCTTTAACTTCTTCAAAGGGAACCGGAGATACATTATCCTGGAGATTTGCCAGCGCATTAAGATATTCATCGGGTAAAAGGTCTGGTCTTGTAGAAAGAAGCTGTCCCAATTTGATATAAGTAGGACCCATTGCTTTTAGGTCTTCTACCAGTTCTTCTGGAGTTTGATCGAACTTATGTTCGTCATCATCTTCAGAAAGTTCATCATTCATGGCCACAGCGCTGGTTTGTCTAAACAGATCGCTGTTCCAGTATTTAAGCATAAAACGAATGAACTTGTAATATCTTCTGATCTTATCTGGCGTGTTGCTCATTAATGGCTAAGTTGTTAGGTCTCTAAATTTATAAAAATAAGAGATATTAGAAAGACAGTAGATTGTTTAAATGGTTAATATTATTGGGGTGGCCGAAAAGATATAATAAGTCACCCTGTTCAATCATAGTTCCAGGAGAAATCTCGGTAAGGTATTTTCTATTTCGCTGAATAGCGAGTAGCGTTACATGATAATTCTTACCAATTCCTGAATCTTCAATAGTTTTTCCTACGATCTGGTGATTGTCTCTCTGCACCTTTAAAGTTACGATTTCCCGGTTTGGAATATTTAAATGTTGCAGGGCAGGGGAGTGCGGACTTTTCTTCATGGAGGTAAGCATCTCATAATCTGAAGATCTTATCTGGTTGATAAATTCCTGAATTTCATCAAATGGTACCAGATACTTTTTAAGAACCCTTGTAAAGATCTCGATAGAAGTTTCAAACTCCTCAGGAACCACTTCGTCTGCACCTAATCTTATAGCATCTTCCATATCCTTCACATACTTGGTTCTAACAATTATAGTGGCAGTTTGCGTAAATTGTCTAATGCTGGTTAGCATTTTCCTGGTAGCTCCTGGATCTGAAATTGCAATTACGATCACCCGTGCTTCCTGTATATGTGCGTGTTTTAAAATTGTGGCCTGGGTGGCATCACCAAAAATAATGGGTTCTCCACCATTTTTCGCTTTTTCAAAAGACTCTGGGTTTGCATCGATGATCACGTAAGGAATTTCAGCTTTACGTGCAGCTTTGGAAATGTTGGAACCATTAATTCCGTATCCGATCAACACCAGGTGATCATGCAGATTTTCTTCTGAAAACTCTTCTTCAGCCTTGCTGCTTTTTTTGATATTCTCCAGTCTTTTTCTTACTGCTGGTGGTATAGGTGCTTTCAGCAGAGAATAGGTAATCTTTGGAGCTGCAGAAATAAGGAATGGCGTCACACCCATAGTAATTATTGAAATGGCCAGGAAATACTGATAAATGTTTTCCGGAATTATGGCACTATCCTTTCCAACGTTTGAAAGGAGTAATGAGAATTCACCAACCTGGAATAGGCTGAATAAAGCCAGGAAGACTGTTCTTACCGGGTATTTAAGAATTAGAACTGTAATTCCAACTACCAGCATTTTCAGTAAAATCACCCCAACAACAAGCAGAAAAATATTCAGCAAATTGCTGAAGAAGAATTCCAGATTCAATAAAGTACCTACGGAAACAAAGAAAAAACTGATAAAAATTTCCCTAAATGGTAGAACATTTGCCGTCGCCTGGTGACTATAGTCAGATTCAGAAATGATAAGTCCGGCGAAAAATGCTCCCAGGGCAAGAGACAATCCAACGGTTGAAGTTAACCACGCAACACTAAAACAGAATACGACCACTGTGAGTATAAAAAGTTCCTGGTTTTTAGTTTTTACCACCCAACCAAAGATTTTTGGTGCAACAAATCGTGCTAATATGTAAACGATAACCAGGACCAGGAGAATTTTCAAAGCCATGATAATGATGGTAGAAATAATATTAGGCGTTTCTCCAGCGAGTAAAGGCGTAAAAAGCATCATAGGTACCACGATGATATCCTGAAATATCAATATTCCCAGGCCTATCTTTCCATGAGGCGTGGATATCTCTCCGCGCTCCTGTAGTAATTTCAACACGATCGCGGTACTACTCAAGCTGAATAGAAAACCGAGGAAAATTGAGGTATTCATCGGTAAGCCGATAAAATAGGAAATCGCAGCAGTGATCAAAATGGTCCCTCCAACCTGAAGACCACCTCCAAGAAAAATTATTTTTTTTATAGATGCCAGTCCTTTTAGGGAAAGTTCTATTCCAATAACGAATAGAAGAAATATAATTCCAATCTCAGAAAGCAATTCTACCTCATGCTGAGAACTTATCAGGTTGAATGCATGTGGTCCAGCGATAATACCTGCAAGTAGAAAGCCCAGAATGGCCGGAAGCTTTAATTTCTGGAAGACTAGAATTATCACGATAGATAAACCTAGAATTATAACAATATCCTGAAGAATAGGAATTTCCATGAATTGGTTGGTTTTTAAGGAAACTAAAGATAATAAGTTACGGCTTTTAAGCAGGATTTAAAGCAAAAAAAAGCGACGGGAATTTTCCCGTCGCTCTTCATACAAAAATCTATTTCAGATTATCCTTTTAACCAGGAGTTTCTTAGTTCCATTTCGTCACCATCAGCATTCTGAGACTCAACGATCTTCATCTCTTTATCCATAGGTTTAGTAACTTTCCCTTCTAATTTCATTTCTTCTCCATCACGAATAATTGTCATGCTAATTGCATCACCTTCTTTCCATTTATTAGATTCGGTAATCAGCTCGTATACATTCTGAATGGTATATTCAGTTCCATTAACAGATTTAACTATGTCACCGCCCTTTATTCCAAGGTCGTTAAGGAAAGAATTTAGTTCGATATTATCTCTGAACATAATCTGCATAGTAGCCTGGTTTGCCGTGATATATGGAGTTTGTCCTTTAAGGAAGTATCCAACTTCACTCATCACTTCTTTTTCTTCAAGTCCAGCTTTTGCGAAGAATTCGTTGTAAGGAATTGGAGTTGTTCCAGTAATATACGTATCAAAGAAATCCTGAATTTCAGGATAGGTTAATGCCACGATATCAGAGATCAATTGATCATCTTCGAAAGGCTTATCTTTTCCATATTTAGCATTCAGCTTTTTCATAAGGTCAAGAATCCCCATATTTCCACTGCTAAGTTCCCTTAAGCGAATATCCAGCGCCATTCCTATCAAAGCACCTTTCTGATAAACATTGTAATAAGAGTCTTTGTACTCATCAGTTAGAATGTTTTTACTCATTACAGTAAAAGGAACTGTATCATCAAATCGCTTGGAAATATTGATCTTATCAACCATTCTGTCATAAAACTCCTGATTGCTTATAAGTCCCTGGTTTACCTGAAACAGGTTAGCGAAATATTCAGTTACACCTTCGTACATCCATAAATGCTGAGACATTTTAGGATCATTATAATCGAAGTAGTGTACTTCATTTGAGTGAATTCCAAGCGGAGTGATAATATGGAAGAATTCATGGGAAACGATATCGGTCATACTTTCATCAAAAGCTTCTGCTTCCATAGTTTCTGGCATTACCACAACTGTAGAGGTATGATGCTCTAAAGCTCCAAAATTACCAGCGTCATTCTTTCCTGGAGTAGCTGAAAGATAAACCAGAATCGCATATTTGTCTGTACTATTGATATCTCCTAAAAATCTTTTCTGAGCACGGATCATCTTCTCAAGATTCGGCTTAAGACTTTCAGCTGAAAATTTCGCATTTGGAGAGTATACATCGATTAGTACTTCCATATCCTGAACCATAAAGCTCGTAGTATCTGGCGCAGAATACATGATTGGGTTATCTATTACCTCGAAGTAGCGATCTAGGTTATACACATCTGTTTTTACAGCTGTATTTTCATCACTTTGAGTGTCAGCAATAGTTAGAGCAGTACCTGCAATAAGATCTGCTGGTCTCTTAATTTCTAATCTGAATGGTTTTTCTTTAGATTTTTCGAAGTAACCTACAAATCCGTGAAGGTTCAAAAGAAAATTCTTGTCTTTGGTAATATTAGTTCCGGCCATGGAATACACGCCGCCTTCTTTTTCCCAGTCGAATGAATCGTTAACCAGATACATTACCTTATCCAGGTTTTTGGCATTTGCGATGGTCCAGCTATTGTCATCGATCTTTTCAAATGACATTTCGTTTCCTTTATAATCCAATGCCTTAAAACTCTCGGAGAATTTACCATAGTTATCGGTAGAATAGGTTCCCGGAACGGTTTTCGGAATAAAGAAAGTGGTAGAATCTTCTGTAAATCTATCTGGATCTACACTAACCCAGACCTTATCATCTTCTACATTTACCAGATCGATTTGCGCAACGGTTGGTTGCTCCACCTGAGGTTCAGATACATTTTGTGTTTTACAGGCAAAAAGAAGTGTCGCAGATGCTACTCCTAAAATTATTTTTTTCATGAATATTGTCTTTGTTGTATAAGACTAAAACCTATTTAATTTGTTACATAAAAAAAGGCGCCAATCGGCGCCTTTTTAAAATTATATAGTTTTTAGCTCTTAAACTCTTACGTGTCCTTCACCTAGAACATAATATTTATTAGTTACTAATTGCTTCAATCCTAATGGACCTCTATGGTGAAGTTTATCGGTTGAAATTGCCAGCTCGGCTCCAACTCCCATCTGTCCACCATCGGTGAATCTTGTAGAAGCATTATGATAAACCGCAGCACTATCTACCTGCTCCATGAACGTAACTGCTTCATCCTTATCTTTTGTGATTATAGAAGCAGAGTGACCTCCTGAATACTGGTTGATTTTTTCTATCGCATTTTCCAGACCGTCAATTGTTCCAATTACAATTTTCATCGCAAGGAATTCTTCATACCAGGTATCTTCTGAAGGAACTTTTTCTTCATCAGTCAGCACTTTTGCTACTTCATCATCTACAAGAATATTCACTTTATTGTCTCTGAATAATTCTTGAAGTTCCTTTAATTTACTTTCGTAACCTTCGATATTCTTATCTACAAGAACCTTATCTAAAGCATTACAACCTGATATCTTATCGATCTTAGCATTCAACATTACTTTTTTAGCAACATCAAAATCTGCATTTTTAGATACGTATAGGAAGTTATTTCCTCTACCGCTCACAAGCACTGCTCCGGTTGCATGTTCTTTCACAAATGCAATTAATCTTT
Organism: Christiangramia sediminicola; assembly: GCF_031344135.1. NCBI lineage: Bacteria > Pseudomonadati > Bacteroidota > Flavobacteriia > Flavobacteriales > Flavobacteriaceae > Christiangramia > Christiangramia sediminicola. The sequence continues at coordinate 104,328 of NZ_JAVJIU010000003.1, read as the reverse complement.
CACCACCTCGTGGTACGATTAAATCAAGCTGTTCCGGCGGATTTTTAAGGAATTCCTGAGTTTGTGTTCTGTCAAGATGTAACAGTTTTATCCATTCTTTCCCTAAACCATTTTCTTCAAGCGCTTCATGCCAGCATTCTTCAAGGATCTTGTTACTATTAATGGCTTCTTTACCACCTTTAAGATAGATCTTATTATTGGCCTTAAAAGCAAGTACCGCAGCCTCGATAGTAACATCAGGTCTTGACTCGTAGATGATCATTATATTTCCGAAAGGGGCTGTCTTATTTGTAATGTCAAGACCTGTATCAAGTTTTCTGTGTTCGATCACCTGTCCAACAGGATCATCCTGATCCATAACTTCTTTAACGGACTGGATCATACCATCAACTTTTTTCTCATCTACGATCAATCGGTCATACATCGCCTGGTCATCTTTACTAAATGCTTCTAGGTCTTTTTTATTTGCCGAAATAATTTCAGCACGTCTCTTATCCAGAATATTCATCATGGATTTAAGTACGTTATTTTTAGTTTCAGATTTTATCAACTTCATTTTCTTTTTTCTTTAGTTTAGTTAATTCTTTTGTTTACGAGGTGAACTTGGTACCAACCGGTTTACCAGCCATAATATCAAGTATCACGTTGTCTCGCTTACCGTTTGCGATGTAAGTGGTAATATTCTTCGCTGCAGTACCTTTGGCGATCTTGATTTTAGACTCCATGCCGCCACGGCCTTCACCTTCACCTTTATTAGATTCCTGAACATATTTCTCAACGTTCTCATCGATCTGTACTTTATTCAGTTTCTCTGAATCATCATGTTCAGGGTGTCCTGTGTATAATCCGTCAGTATCACTTAGTATGATAAGCTTTTCAGCACCGATTAGTTCAGCTACCAAACTTGCCAGCTCATCATTATCAGAGAACATAGACATGGTTACAGAAACCGCATCATCTTCATTTGCAATTGGAATGATTCCTTCAGACAGAAGAGATTCATAACAATTAATCATATTCTCTCTGTGAATTCCCGGGCTAAAGTCTCTCTTTGTTGCAAGAACCTGTGCACAACGCATTCCATAATCATGGAAAATACTATAGTAGTGGCGCATCATACGAGGTTGTCCTACTGATGAGTAAACCTGTCTACGTTTACTTTCATCTTTAATATTTATTTCGCCAAGAATCTCTTTCCCGGCAATTGCAGAACCTGAGGAAACAAGAACTACCATAATATCCTCTTCATATAGAGTGGCGATCTGTGTAACAAGGTTCTTTAGTACTGGACCTAAAATTCTGTTGTCTTTATTGGTCATTACATTCGTACCAACTTTTACAACAATTCTTCTTTTCTTATCCATTTTTAACGTCTTTCGTTGTATAATTTTTAAGTTGTTTTATTTATCTTCTCCTAGTTCTACTGCACGATCAAAAGCCGCATATGCTGCCTCTTTAATCAGTTCCTTAACATTATTGTCGTCCATAGAATCTAAAGCGGCTCTGGTAGTTCCACCTTTTGAGGCTACTCGATCCATCCAAGTATCTGGAGAAAGATCGTTCTGGTTGAATAGTTCAACAGCACCTTCAAAGGTTTGACTTACTAATACTTTTGAATCGTTTTTAGAGAATCCCATTTTACGGGCAGCTTCAAGCATTGAATTCATGAAATAGAATACATATGCAGGACCGCTACCTGAAATACCTGTAGAGGCATCAATGTAATTTTCGTTTTCTACATGTATAGATTCTCCAGTAGTATCAAGTAAATTTCTTACCATCAATAGTTCCACTCGGGAAACCTCAGGAGATTCAGTATAAGATGTAACACCTTTACCTACCTGTGCAGGTAAATTAGGCATTGAACGAACAACTTTTTTCACTTGAAGACCTTCCTGAATCTTGGCAATGGTCACCCCGGCCATAAGAGAAACAAATATTTGTTCTTTATTAACCATAGGTTTCATTTCTTCAAAAAGATCATCACAGTGGTAGGGTTTTACTGCAACGAATACCATATCTGCTTGGGGCAGGCACTCTTCAAGGGATTCATATACGTCAAAATGGTCAAGATCTCTCAATCTTGCAATCACATCTGCTGACTTATCGAAAACCATAAGATTTCTTCGATTAAGCATTGCAGACTGTGCCATTCCTTCGGCGTAAGTTAGTCCCATGTTTCCTGCTCCAATTACTAATGTCTTCATTTTTACTTTTTTGGTTCAATTAATATTGACTTTCTGCCAATCAATTTCAGCCTTAATTGGACAAAGACCGTGCGATAATGCCAATATTGTTGGTTAGTAATTATTTTGAGACGATAATTTACCCTGATTTTATGAAAACCTGCATTAATAAAAACTTAAAATCCGTTGAAATATCCTAAATCGAAATACTTTAAAGCTGGGAATTACTCAGGTAATCAATTCATTTTCTGACTATTTATGGGTAATATTTCCCCTTTAATAGAAATATGGAAACATATTAGTTATGTAAGATAACGTGAGATTCTTCTTTTCTTAAAAAAATGTTATTTCTAATTTGACTTTCTTAAAGAATCTAAATCTTTGCAGAAATGGCAAGATTATGCAATAATGTCAGGTCTTGTAATGAGGCTGGTGTCTCGATTGAAATTATGATAATAAATTTTGGCACGACTTTTCCACAGGGAGAAGAGCAAATAGTTGGAATCATCAATAAATACTAAGCATTTGCCGCAATAAATGTTTGTATTGTAGTAAAAAATGAGAGAAAAAATTTATATTATTACAGATTCCTAATAATCTTTGTGATTGTTAAAGTAAAAACCTACTACTCAGATTAATGAAAAGTACCAAAGAGAGTTCTACAGTAGAAACTGTGAGTGAAAATAATGTTGATCAAACTAGGATTATTGCAGTAGGAGCAAGCGCCGGAGGCTTAGAAGCCTTAAAGGCTTTTTTTAAGAATATCCCTGCAAGTGATAAGAATGCTTATGTTGTAATTCAACATTTATCCCCGGATTATAAAAGTATGATGGGAGAACTTCTCAAGAAGAATACTAATCTACCAATTGTACAGATAACCGATCAGATGGAAGTGAAATCTGGTCACGTTTATCTAATTCCACCTGCTAATAACTTAGTTCTTGAAGATGAAATTCTTAGGCTTACTGAAAAGCCGAAGAATCAAACTCTCAATTTGCCTATAGATATGTTTTTCGAATCCATGGCTAAGCAGCGTAAAGAACAGGCCATTGGAGTTGTTCTTAGTGGAACCGGAAGTGATGGGACAAGAGGAGCCAGAGCTATTAAGGAGAACGATGGTATGGTCATGGTGCAGGATCCAAAAGAAGCGAAATTCGATGGGATGCCAAAAAGCGCTATTAATACAGGCCTTGTAGATTATATTTTATCTGTAGATGAAATGGGTGCGGAATTGAGAAACTTTATTTCCAGTCCTCCAATATTTCACTTCAAAGGTGGCGACGTTCAGTATGACGAAAAGGAATTGAACAGAATCCTTAGTTATATAGATGAAAAAGCCGGTCTTGATTTTAGAGAATATAAATATGCCACGCTGGCAAGGAGAGTTGCTAGAAGGGTTAATATTTGTAAGTGTAAAGACCTTAAAGAATATTATGACTACCTAACTAAGGAAAAAGAAGAAGTTGAAATTCTATATAGGGAATTCCTTATTGGTGTAACCAAATTCTTCCGTGATGAAAAGGTTTGGGAAGTTTTGAAAAGAGACGTGTTCCCTAAAATGATCCAGGAGAAGGAAGATGGTGAAATTTTAAAGGTATGGGATGTTGCCTGTAGTACGGGTGAAGAGGCATACTCTTTTGCCATGTGCCTGCATGAGGAAATGGAAAACCAGGGAAAAGACCTTGAGATCAAGATCTTCGCTACTGATATTTCTCAGCCTCACCTTGATATAGGAGGAAAAGGGATTTATCCTGAAAGTATTGTTGCCGATGTTTCCAAGGATCTTCTATTGAAGTATTTCTTAAGTAAAACGAACGGTTACCAGGTTTCAGATAAGATTAGAAGATCTGTGATATTTTCTAAACATAATATTATAAAAAATCCACCTTTCAGTAATATGGATATGGTGGTTTGCCGAAATCTTTTGATCTACTTCCAGAACAGTATTCAAAAGAAAGCACTGAATATGTTACACTATGCATTGAAACAGGATGGGGTATTGGTGCTTGGAACCAGCGAAAGTGTGCATACTCATAAAGAGCATTTTAACGAGATAGATCGTAGATGGAAGATTTACAGAAATATCAAGCCAAGTACTCGTTTAAAGAATGGAATAAGTCATGCATCTGCTACAGGAAGTCCAACAGCAGGTTTGCTTGAAAATAAATCGGATAGAGAAAGGAAAGTCTACAGGTCTAATTCTAATCCTATTCGTCAGAAACTTCAAGGGGAACTTAATGAAGCAATTCTTGACCAGTTTGGCGGAGCTTCGGTTTTTGTAGATTCAGAATACAATATTTTACAGGCCGTTGGAGAATTTAGAAAATATGCCAACTTTCCGGTAAGTGGATTCTCTATCAACCTTCTGGATATGATGGATTCTGAATTGAAATATGTGGTTCAGTCTACCTTTAATAAAGCTTTTAAGAATGGTGAAAAGGTAGTGTATCGCGATGCGGTGATCACTCACAAAGATTCTAAGTTAGGAGCTGATATTATTGTAAAGCCTTTTAAAGATCACAGTCTGGAAGGTGAAACCAATTATGTGATCACTTTTATAGAGAAGGAGCTTAATTATAAAGAAGTAGAGGAGGTTGCAAAAGTTAGTCCTTCAAGTCAAACGAAGGAATATGTTGCAAGCCTTGAAAATGAACTGAAGCAAACAAAAGAAGATCTTCAAACTTCACTGGAAGAAATTGAAACCAGTAATGAAGAATTACAGGCGGCGAATGAAGAATTGCTAGCTTCTAACGAGGAACTTCAAAGTACAAATGAAGAACTTCAAAGTGTAAATGAAGAGATTAATACGGTAAATGCTGAGAATATTCAGAAGATGGATGATCTTGCTGCATTAAATGCCGATATGAACAACCTGCTGAAAAGTACTGATATCGGGGTTATTTTCCTTGATTCAGATCTTACCATCAGGAAATTTACTCCTGCAATTAAGAAGCATTTCAGCCTGATCAATGGTGATGTTGGAAGGCCAATTGATAATTTCACAAATAGCTTTGGTCTTACAAGGAGACAGAGTTTTCTTGATAGATGTGAAAAGGTATTGAATACCGGTAAAACATTAGAAAAGCACATTGTCTCAAGAGAAGGGAAGAATTACCTGCAAAGGATCTCTCCTTATATGGAATCTAACCGCGAGATCAACGGAGTTGTAATTTCATTCATCGATATAGAAACGATTCAGAAGTCTAAGGAGAAATTGATGGCTAGTGAGAAACGTTTCAAGTCATTCTATGAAGATGATCCGGTTCTTCACGTAAGTGTAGATCCAAAAACTTCAGAGATCGTTCAGTGTAATAGAAAAGCTGTACAGAAACTTGGATATGATTCTAAAGATGATCTTATTGGAAAATCTATAGTTGAATTATTTGATAAGGAGTCTCAGATAAGTACAATGAAGCTGAAATCAAGTATTAAGAAATCTGGTGAGCTCATTAATATTGAGCAAAATATGATCACTAAGAAAGGTAGAATTTTACCGGTAATTCTTAATGCAACGGCTGAAAAAGATGAAAATAATAATCTTAAGACCATTCGTTATACCTGTGTAGATATTTCTGCACTACAAAAAGCACAGGAACAATTAAAAGAGCAGAAAAATGATCTTGAGCGTGCCAATAGAGATCTGGAGCAATTCGTTTCAATATGCTCTCATGACCTTCAGGAACCATTAGCAACTATTAAGTTTGGTAGTGATGTTCTTGGAAAGATGTACGCAAGTCAACTTGACGAAAAAGGTGAAAATTATATAAAATACATAAAAAATGCTTCAGACAGGCTTTCGGCTCAGATCCGTGCTCTGTTAGAACATTCAAGAATTGGTAAAAACGGTAAGAAAACTCTTGTAGATACTAAAGAGATCGTTGAGGTAGTGAAGTATGATCTTGGAAAGAGTATCAAAGATTCAAATGCAAAAATTCATACAGGAGCATTGCCAGAACTTAAAGGATATGAGGTTGAACTAAGGCTTTTATTCCAGAATCTTATTAGTAATGCCATAAAATATGTTCCTAAGAGTAGGGATCCGGAAATCAGAATTTCAGCTTATAAAGAGGATAAATACTGGGTATTCTCTATAGTTGATAATGGGGTTGGAATTTCCAAAGAAGATCAGAGAAACATATTTACGATTTTTAATAGGGTTCCTGGAAATGATGATATGGAAGGAACCGGAGTTGGTCTAGCTCACGTAGAGAAGATCGTGTTATTGCACGAAGGATCTATTTGGGTTGACTCACAAGAAGGAGTAGGGAGTACCTTCTATTTCAAACTAAAAGCTTAATTAGAGAATGACTGATAACAATCGGTACCCCGAAAAAGTAGATCTTTCAAGTTGCGAAAAAGAACCAATTCATATTATAGGAGTTACCCAGGAACATGGCGTTCTAGTTGCTTGTGATAAGGAAACAGGAAGAATTGGTCAGGTAGGGGAGAACAGCAGTGAGTTTTTCGGAATTGCTGCTGAAGAGTTGCTTGGAAAGAGCCTGGAATCTATTCTGGGAAGTAAACTCGCCGATGCCCTTCTAACTACTATTAAAAACGATGAAGTTTTTGAAGTTGAAGAGACTTCGATCAATGGGAAACAATTCATTATTATCCCACATCTTTCCAGACAAAATCTAATTCTTGATATCGAACCTATCGATGGTAAAGGTGATAATTTTGATTTTCAGAAAGAACTTACGAGCCTTTTAAATACACTTAGCGCATCAGAGGATGCTGAAGAATTGTGTACAGATGCAGCAAAGATCACGAAATCTATTTTTGGCTATGATAGGGTAATGATTTATAAGTTTGATGAGGAGTGGAACGGTAAGGTCATCGCTGAGGAAAAGAATGAAGGAATGGATAGCTGGTTGGGATTGCAATATCCTGCAAGTGATATTCCTAAGCAGGCAAGACAGTTATTCCTCAAAAACCGGGTTCGTACAATTTCAAAGGTTAATTATAAACCTGTGAAGATCATACCATTGATTTCACCGATTAATAATGAACCTCTAGATCTTACAAATTCGAAATTACGTGGTGTTTCTCCAATTCATATTGAATATTTACAGAATATGGAAGTTGGAGCTTCACTAACCGCAGCTCTCATTAGCAATGGTAGATTATGGGGATTAATAGCCTGTCATCATTACGAGCCGAAATTCATAAACTATTACCAGCGTCAAACCTGCGAGTTCCTTATTCAGATTTTTTCAAATGAATTATCTCTGAAGAATTCGAACAGCTTTTTGACCAATATTGAAAAGGTTGATGAATTGCGTATCAAATTGGTCAACCAGATACATCAGAAGAATAGTATTAAAAAAGGACTGAGTGGTCAGAACATCAAATTAACCGATCTATTTGATTGTGGTGGTGCAGCGATCGTTCTTAACGGCAAGGTGAAAACGGTAGAAAATACTCCTTCTAAAAAAGAGATCAAAAAACTGACAAGCAATTTCCTGGCGAAGAAGAGCGATAGCTTATTCTTCACAAAGAATCTTTTACAGTTTTATCCAGAAGCGAAAAACTTCAAGGAATCAGGTTCTGGAATTTTAAGTTTAAGGCTTGGACAAAGCGACCGCGATTTCTTAATATGGTTTAGGCCTGAAGTCATTCAAAGCGTTGATTGGGGTGGGAATCCTGAAAATAAAGCGACTTATGATGCTGAAAAAGAACGTTTGACTCCAAGAAAATCTTTCGAAAAATGGACGGAGGAGCTTACTGGTGTTGCAGATACATGGAAAGATTTTGAAATAAGTGGTGCCAGAAAATTAAGTGAAAGTGTTAGTTACGTAATTCTGGAGAATCAGAAGAAAGAGATCGATAAATTAAACGAACAATTGATTGAAGCTCATAATGAGCTGGAATTGTTCAGTCAGGGATTATCACATGATCTGAAAGCTCCACTTAGAGGAATTGATGGTTATGCTCATATTTTAAAAGAAGATCATTATTCAGACCTTCATAAAGAAGGTCAGATGGCCGTGGATACGATTCTAAGCTCAGTTGAAGAGATGCAGGATCTTATTGACAATATTTTGTCTTTCGCCGGAGTATCTAATAAGGATGTTGTAAAGAACACGAATTCTATAGATCGTATGATCCAGGATATTTTAACAGGTTTTAATGTAAAATCTAATTATCCTAATACAAAAATTGAGGTGGAGGGAAATCTTCCAAAAGTGGTTGGAGACAAACGTATGTTAAGCCAGGTGTGGTCTAATTTAATCACCAATGCTCTTAAATACAGTGAGAAATCTAAGAATCCGAAGATCGAAATAGGTAGTGAAGTTCGAAATAGAAAAACTGTTTATTACGTAAAGGATAATGGTATAGGCTTCGATCCGAAATTTAAAGAAGAGATCTTTAACCTGTTTTCAAGGCATTCGGGAGACGATTATCAGGGAACTGGTATAGGTCTGGCAATTGTTAGAAAGATCATAGAAAAGCATGATGGAGAGATCTGGGCTGAAAGTAAGCCTAATAAAGGATCAACATTTTACTTCTATGTTTAACTTTTAAGCATTGTTTAATATACAGGATTCTCTTACTTTCGCACATATTCGTGTAGCAAATGATCAAGAAGAAACTTAATATCCTACTTGTAGAGGATAATCAGAACGATATTTTTCTAATTAAGAGGCAGATCGGCAAGATCGTCTCTGAACCAAATATCGAGATAACCGATAATCTTGAGGACTGTAAAGACCTATTGGTCAATTTTGCACCAGATGTGGTTTTATCAGATTACAATCTTCCAAATTGTACAGGTCTAGATATTATGGAGATGGTGAAAGAATATGATGAGACCATTGAATTTATCTTCATTACCGGGACCATTAATGATGAAGAACTTGCTGCAAATACAATTCTAAGTGGTGCTGCGGGTTATATCCTGAAAAAAGATATAAATAATCTTGGGGAAAAATTGGAGCCGTTGCTCAAGAAAGTGGTGATCAATATGGTCTCTAAAGATGAATTAAGAGAAAGAATCAGAAATAACAAGATCACAGTTAATCAAATCTACAGCTATCTGGACAAAATAAATTCAGATAATGCAGAGCAGCGTGATAACATTAAGCAGATCAAAGAGGCGATAGACAGATTTAATTTGGAAGATGGAGATACTGAATAGCTTAAGAGAAAAAACCAGAATACTACACGAAGAAATTGAAAAGGATAACATCGCAGGCAAGATCATGGATCACTCCATAAGCCTTGACGAATATAAACTGCTGCTTTTTCAAAACTATGTTGCTTATAAATCCTCCGAATCTGAAATAGCCAGGTTTTTGCCTGATTACTCCATGGATAAAACCTTACGACTTGAGAAGGATCTTAAAAATTTAGGAGTTACTGATCTCGACCTGGAATTAGATTTCAATTGCGATACTGTAGCGGAAGCCATTGGTGCCGCTTATGTGGTTGAAGGATCTGCTATGGGCGGAATGTTAATTGGAAAAGAGATCAGGAATTGTGATACCTTAAAATCAGTTGGAGATCAATATTTTTTCAGCGGGGACAGAAGCAGCATGGCAGGATGGAATCAATTCCTAAAATACCTGCGCTCCAGAGATTTTAATTCTGAAGAAATTTCAGCAGCAACCAAAAAGGCAAAACAAACCTTTCTTTTATTCAAAGAAGCATTCAATTTAGAACTTACCAACTGCTAAAAATTATAATTTTTCAGGTTGTTTTAAAGTTCAATTTTAAGTAGGTTTAGTTTTTCTAAATCATATTGAATGCGAACTTTCACCAGGTCTTTTTTAGCTCTATTATTTATAATTTTCTCAATTTTTCAGACCCAAGCTCAGGGAGGAAGAATTCCTGTTTCAGCAAAAAAGGGAATGGTGGTGAGTAGTCATTACCTGGCTTCTGAAGTTGGTAAAGAAATACTTGCAAAAGGTGGTACCGCCATGGATGCGAGCATAGCAACTGCTTTTGCTTTGTCTGTAACCTTACCTGCTGCTGGAAATATTGGCGGTGGTGGATTCCTTGTTTATTACGGTGGTGATGGTGAAACTACAACATTCAATTTCAGAGAAAAAGCTCCTCTTGCAGCTACCCGTGAAATGTATCTGGATGAGAACGGAAAAGTAAAAGATAATTCTAATCATGACGGAATTTTAGCCGTTGGTGTTCCGGGAACGGTCGCTGGTTTATATAAAGCACATCAGAAATTTGGAAAATTAGACTGGGCTGATCTTGTACAGCCGGCGATTGAGATCGCCGAAAAAGGTTTTCCGGTTAGTCCACATATCGTAGGTTTTTCCAACTGGGTTCTGGAAAATAGTGATGAATATAAATCTACGGCTAAGATATTTTTGAAAGATAAGGAAGCGGCATTTGAAGTAGGGGATACCTTAATTCAAAAAGACCTTGCTGAATCTTTAAAACGAATCAGGGATCATGGAGCTGATGGCTTCTATAAAGGAAAGACTGCCAGTCTTATCGCGAATTACATGAAGGCTAATAATGGTATCATTACTAAAAAAGATCTGGAGGTTTATGAAGCGGAAGAGATGCAGCCAATTGAAGGAACTTATCGCGGTTATGATATAATCGGTATGGCACCGCCAAGTTCAGGAGGAGTAACTATTGTTGAAATGCTGAATATTCTGGAAGCTTATGATCTAACTGAAATGGGTCACAATTCCGCAGAAAGTTTACATTTTATTACCGAAGCCATGAGAAGAGCTTATGCCGATCGTGCACAATTCCTGGGCGATCTTAACTTTAATCCTCAGGTTCCATTAGAAAGGCTGACGTCAAAGGAATATGCTGAGGATTTGAGAAAAGGTATTCTGGCAGCAAAGGCTTCAAAAAGTGATTCAACTAATTTCAATAAGGCCCATGCAGCTTACGAAAGCCCGGAAACCACACATTTGTCTGTAGTTGATTCTGAAGGAAATGCGGTTTCTCTAACTTATACTTTGGAGCAATCTTACGGTTCAAAAATAGTATTGGAAGGCGCTGGTTTTTTGCTGAATAACGAAATGGGTGATTTTAATGCCATTCCCGGTTATACAGACTCCAAAGGAAGAATAGGCACAGAACCAAATCAGATTGAGCCTGAAAAAAGGATGTTATCCAGTATGAGTCCAACAATTGTGGCAAAAGATGGAAAACCGGTTATTGTGATCGGTTCACCAGGAGGAAGAACTATTATTAATACGGTTTTACAGGTTATTCTGAATGTGGTAGATCATAAAATGGATATCGCAAAAGCGATTGAATCGCCAAGATTCCATCATCAGTGGCTTCCTGATACTTCCTATTTTGAAGATTGGGGCTTCTCTCCTGATACTTTTAAAATTTATACTGAAAAGGGACATGAGATCGAAACAAGAGAAACACAGGGTAGGGCAATGGGAATATTTATAGATCCTGTTTCCGGAGAGTTAGAAGGCGCTGCTGATAGCCGAAGTTATGATGGGAAAGCAGTTGGTTACTAAACATCAACCTTATCAAGTTCAATTACTTCACCTGCTTTCATATTATCCAGCTTTTCACTACCAATGCGTACTCTTACCAGTCTTAAGGTTGGAAAGCCTACGGCAGCCGTCATTTTTTTAACCTGGCGAAATTTACCTTCAGTAAGAGTAATACTAACCCAACTGGTTGGTCCATGACGTTCATCCCTGATCTTTTTTGCTCTTTCAGGAAAAACAGGTCTAACTTCTAATTTGTGCGCTTCACATTCTAAGGTCATATAAGCCTTACCATAAATACTGATCTCCACACCCTTCTGCAACTTTAATAAAGCTTCTTCAGATATATCTCCATCAACCTGGACGTAATATTCCTTTTCACTATTTCCGGCAGTGATCTTTGTACTTAATTTTCCGTTGGTGGTTAGTAAAAGAAGACCTTCAGAATCTTTATCAAGCCTGCCTATAGACATTGTATTTTCAGGAAAATTATAAAGCTCACCAAGTAATTTAAACTTACCAGCAGATTTCTGATTGGTAATAAACTGGCTTAGATAACCATAAGGCTTATAAATTTTAAAGTGTTGGTGATATTCTTCCTTCATGATGCTCAATATATATTATTACGTCAAAGTTTATAAAAATTTTAAAAGTTGTTTTCAAAGAATCTGATTAAGTTACGGTGATGATTTAATAAAACTTATAATTATGAATATTGCAATCATTTATTACAGTGCGACAGGTACTAACCATAAAATGGCCAATTGGGCTGCTGAAGCCGCTAGATCTCATGGAGATTACGATGTAAGATTAAGAAAAATTAGAGAGACAGCACCTAAGGAAGCCATGGAGGCTAATGAGGATTGGAAAAAGCATCATCAGGCAACACAAGATGTTGAAGTCGCTGAGTTAGATGACTTAGAATGGGCAGATGCGATTATTTTCAGTATACCAACAAGATATGGCAACGTACCATCACAGGTACAGGCCTTTTTTGATACTACCGGCGGCTTGTGGAGCCAGGGGAAATTGGTTAATAAAGTAGTTTCGGGTATGACGAGTGCACAAAATCCACATGGCGGGCAGGAAAGTACTTTACTATCACTTTATAAGAGTATGTACCATTGGGGAGCGATAGTCGCTGCACCAGGATATACTTCTGAAGAATTATTTAAAACAGGAGGAAATCCTTACGGATTCAGTACCAATGGTGGAGTAGATAATCTTGATGAAAAGGCGAATACCTCAATCTCGCATCAGGTAAAACGCGCAATAAAGATCGCAGAATGTATCAAAAGCAGTATGAAATAGGAATTCCATTTTTTATAAATTGAAATGGCTTAAATTATTTTCGAAGCCATTTATAATGAAAAATGCCCTGAGTTCTCAGGGCATTTTTCATTATTCTTATCTAAAATTTATTTTTCATCTTTTTCCGGAACAGGAAAACCTCTGTCACGCATTAATGCATCGATCTCTGCATCTCTTCCTCTGAACTTTTTATAAGCTTCAGCAGGATCCATAGCATTTCTAGGAGCAAAAAGATATTTTACCAGCTTGTTAGCCACTTCCTTATCATAGAATCCACCTGGCGCATCGGCAAAAGCTTCTGCGGCATCAGAGGTAAGTACATCAGCCCATAAATAACCGTAATATCCGGTTGCATATCCTTCACCTGAAAAAACATGTCCAAAATGTGGCGTACGATGACGCATCACAATCTCTTCCGGCATATTCAATTCTTTTAAAGTTTCTCTTTCAAAAGTATCCGGCTCAATTTCATCAGGATCTGTAGTATGATATTTCATATCCATGATCGCCGAAGCAAGGAACTCGGTAGTTGCAAATCCCTGGTTAAATGTAGATGCTTTTTTAATCTTTTGCACCAGCTCATCTGGAATCACTTCATTTGTCTCGTGATGTCTCAGGAACTGGTTGATCACTTTATCAGTAGATAACCATCTTTCCAGTAATTGAGACTGAAATTCAGTATAATCTCTCACTCCGCTGTTTAAAGTTGGATATTCGATATCTGCGGATAGGAAATGCAATGCATGTCCAAATTCATGAAAGAAAGTTTCCGCATCATCCCAGGAAACTAATACAGGCTCACCAGGAGCAGGTTTTATAAAGTTCGAGTTATTAGATGAAAGAACGGGCTTTTTACCCATAAGCTCACTGTAACTGCGGTAGGTGGTAGCCCACGCTCCAGATCTTTTTCCCTGTCTTGCATAAGGATCAAGATACCAAAGCCCTACGAGCTCACCAGAATCTTTATCGCTCACTTCCCAAACTTTTACGTCTTCATGAAAAACAGGAACAGTTCCTTCTTCTACCGGAGAAAATTCAAAGTTGAAAAGTTCACCAGCCGTGAAAAATAGTGCCTGAGTCAGGTTTCCAAGTTCCAGATACTGTTTTACTTCTTCACTATCCAGATCATATTTTTCTTTTCTAACCTTTTCAGCATAGAATCTGTAATCCCAAGGCTTAATAGTAATATCTGCACCCTCAGAATCGGCAACTTTCTGCATATCGGATACTTCCTCCTTTACACGTGCGAGTGCAGCCGGCCATACTTTCATCATTAGATCCATCGCGTTTTCAGGATTTTTAGCCATCCTGTTTTGCAAACGCCATTGTGCATAATTATCATAACCTAAAAGTTCCACACGTTCATCACGTAGCTTAAGGATCTTTTTTACGATCTCGTTATTGTCAAATTCATCGGCATTATCTCCTCTGGAATAATAGTTTTTCCAAACCTTTTCTCTCAATTCACGTTCAGTAGAATAGGTTAGAAAAGGATCCATAGAAGATCTTGTATTAGTAACCGCATATTTACCTTTTTCACCACGATCTTCTGCAGCCTGTGCTGCAGATTTTACATATGATTCAGGTAATCCCTCCAGCTGGTCTTTTTTTAGGTAGATCACATAATTTTCTTCATCTGCCAGTACGTTATTAGAGAATTTGGTATAAAGCCCTGAAAGTTCCTTATTGATCTCAGCGTAGCGTTTTTTGTCAGCCTCATTAAGATCTGCTCCCTGCATTGCAAAATCTTCGTAGATAAGATCTACAACTCTTTGTTTTGCTGGTTCAAGTGGTTCATTTTGCGAATTCTCGTAAACAGTTTTAATCCGTTGAAATAATTTCTCATTCTGACTGATCTTAGAAGAGAATTCTGAAATTTCCGGAGCAAGTTCTTTCTGAACTTCTCTGAATTCAGGACTCGAAACGTTACTGCTGTAAATGCCATAATAGGTAAAAGCACGGTCCAGTTTCTGTCCGGCTTTTTCCATAGGAATTATGGTATTTTCAAAGGTTGGTGCATCATTATTTGCCGTTATTTTATCAATATCGGCAAGATGTAATTCCATTCCTTTTCTAATCGTAGGCTTAATAAGATCTACCTGCATTTTATCGAATGCCGGAACACCTTCATAAGGTCCGGTCCATTCTGAAAGTAGGGGATTATCTGTCATAGATTTTTTTTCATTTTCCTGTTCCTGCGCCTGGGCATAACCCATCACAGAGACGAGTGCAAAAACACTCAGTCCTTTTTTTAATCTTTGGTTCATGTTCTGTTTCCGTTTGTAAATAGGTCTGAATATACGAAGTATTGAATTTTTATCAGAAAGCTTAACATCAATATAGCATTCAGGTATTTGATCGATTCAAATACGATCATTCGCTTGTTTTATTAAAAATGTTTTAGGAAATGATCTGATTTAATAAGCTAACTTTCTATTTCTGAAGTTTATTGGAAGTGGCCTTGCCGGAAAGCACTTTTCGAGGTGAAACTCCATATTTGGCTTTAAATATCTTAGAGAAATAACTTCTGCTGGAAAGACCAAGCTCATACACCACTTCACTTACGTTCTTATTCCCGGCGGTAAGCATATTAAGCGATTTGCTCAATCTTATATCCCTAATATATTCGTTCACGGTTTTCCCATAAATCACCTGAAATCCTTCCTGAAGTTTGTTGGTGTTCACCCCGGCGATTTGAGCCAGATCATTTACCGTTCCTGTTTGCGAGATATTAGCATCAATATATTCTACCGCTGCTTCGATAGCCTTACGGTCTTTTTCTTTCATCTCATTGCTTTCGAAGCGCTGACTTTCCTTTTTAAACCTGGCCAGCATGTAGCTCAGTACTTCCAACGCTTTTGCTCCAATAAAATTGATGCGTGGGAACCCAGTAAGATTACAATTCCTAATCTCTTTGATGGTATCTGCAGTTTTTAAACTGAAACTACCGGTTTCGGAAATTCGGTTCTTTGCCTGTATATCGCTAAAGATTTTATAAAATACAGGCTCCAGGTCGTGAAGATCGAATGAAAAATATTGCTGAAATTTTAAACGATCTATTTCCAGGTAGCATACCACAATATCTTTATCCTTATTAAAAATAAGACTGTGTTTTTCCTTATCGGTTGGAGCTACAATTAAAAACTGATGGTCTGAAATATTTACCAGGTCTTCATCATTTTTAAAATGACTCTGCACCTCGCCCTTAACGCAATAAATAAAACGTATTGGTTTTATAAATGGTTGAGAAATACACAAACTAATATCGGTATTCAGCTTGCAATGATAGGTGTATAAGCCAATTCCATTAGGGAAGTTGATTCCTTTAATAGTTCCTTCACCTTTACTTTCAGGAATCTCAAGCTGAAATTCTCCAAGGTGTTCGGAATATTCGGTTCCAAATTCGCTCGCAAGTTCAGGTATAAATTCGTCTACATCATTTAATTCTAAATGATAATTTTCCATGTTTTGGTTGGTTCAAGTTTAGCCAGTTTTAAAAATACGTCCTACTTCCTTGATTCACCTAAAAATCTCAGTTAAACTTATACTAAATCCTTTTTAAATATCTATTTCGGCAGTGAATTTGTGCAATTACTGCAATTCTTTCCGAAGAACCACCAGTGGGGGACTTTTGATCACACCAAGACTATTGCTTAAACCAATAGACATTACCAGAATAATAATTCCAGGCAGTAAAATCAGAAATGGAATCAGTGATGGAATAAAGCTTGTTTCAAAGACAAAATACCCCAGAAGCTGGCTACTAATAAGTGAAAGGATAATTCCCGAAAAAGCACCAATAAACCCGAGGTAGAAATATTCTAATGCCAGTATTTTAAGGATCTGGTCACTTTTAGCACCAAGTGTCCTTAATAATACACTTTCCCGAATTCGTTGGTATTTACTCGTACGCACGGCACCTATCAATACAATGATTCCTGTTAGAATACTGAAGAATGCGATAAAGTTGATCAGCCATGAGATCTTGCTTAAAATCTTTTCGATCAAACTTAAGACCTGCCTTAGATCAATGATAGTAACATTTGGAAATTTACTAACTAGTGCCTGCTGAAGTTCTGCTGAACCGGTTTCATCTTTAACTTTAGTGGTAAGCACACGAAATTGCGGAGCATCTTCCAGGACACCACTTGGAAATACCACCGAAAAATTCAGCTGCATTCTACTCCAGTCTACGGTGCGCACACTTCCCACAACTGTATTCAATAAAACTCCCTGAACGTTGAAGCTCACTTCATCTCCAATAGAAACTTCAGCATCTTTGGCGAAATTATCACTTACCGAAATCGGGATTGGGCCATTTGCTGGCTTGTTTCCAATCCATTCTCCCTGTTCGAGAACTTCCGAATCTATAAGAGAATCACGATATGTTGTCCTGAATTCGTGCTGTAATATCCAGCCATTAACCGTAGAAGTGCTGTCTTCCCGAATATCATTTACCGATCTTCCTTTTAAACTTTCCACACCCATGGTGACAATAGGAATATTCTCCAGAACGGGAAATTGATTTGCCTGAATAGTTGCTGCGACTTGCTCTTGTTGCTCAGATTGAACATCCAGAAGTATCATATTAGGACTTTTAGCCTGTTCTTCCAGTGAAGCCTGAGCCAGAAGTAGATCTTTGGTAAAATATAAAGTGCTAATAAGAAATGTACCAATCCCAATTGCCAGTACCAAAATTAGCGTTTGATTTTGAGGTCTGAATAAATTTAAAAGACTCTGCCTGGAAATAAATCCCCAGCTGGAAGGGAAATATTTTCTGATCATTTTCATGAAAAGATTTGCCACACCTGCCAGTAAGGAGAAGGTTATAATAATCCCCAATACAAAGAATACCGAATATTTCCAGTCTTCCAGTAACCAGAAAGCGAATAGAAAAATAAATAAAAAAATACCCAGCAATACCAGTATTCCTGCGGTTGTAGATTTTGAACCATCGTTATTTATCACTCTCAAAGCCTGCAATGGTGAAACATATAAAGTTCCCATTAGTGGATAAAGCGCGAAAAGAACAGACATCAGTATACCTAGCAGAATTCCCATGAATATCGTCCTTAGATCAAACGATATCTCAACATTTACCGGTAAAATATCCTGAAGGATCAATGGAAATAGTTGCTGCAAGACAAGTCCCAGGGAAGTTCCGATTATACCACCAATTAGACCTATAATGGCGATCTGGATCAGGTAAATGAAAAAGGTCTGTTTTCTGGATGCCCCAAGGCACTTTAATACCGCAACCGATCGTAATTTTTCTTTTATATAAATATGAATGGCACTGGCAATTCCTATACAACCGAGCAATAATGCGATAAATGCAACCAGGTTTAGAAATTTTCCAAAGTTTTCATAGCGGCGCCCTAATCTTTCACTGGTAGATTTATGCGTGTCCAGGTCGGCATCATTCGCGTCTAGGATCGGATCTATTTTTTCTTCGAATTTTTCAAAATTCAAACTGGGTTCAGCCTTGAAGTAATAATTATAACCAATTCTACTTCCTACCTGAACCAGCCCGGTTTTTTCAATAAATTTATGTGGAATGATTACCGGAGGAGCAATAGAGCTGAAAATAGCTGCACTTCCCGGCACCGATTTCAAGGAGCCTCCGATGGGTAGCGTTACCTCACCTATTTTAATTTTGTCACCAACCTCGATTCCTAATTGAAGCATCAAAGTGGCATCAACCAGCGCTGTTTCATTTTGGAGATAATTTCTTGCAGCAGCCACCGGCTCAGTTTCCATTTCTCCGTACAAAGGAAAATCACCCTTTATTCCACGAACTCTAACAAGCTTAGTGCCTTTCTTTCCTGGAAAGGCTGCCATAGAAGCAAAGCTGATCTCTTCAGAATCTGGACTGCCCAGTGAATCCATAATAGACTGAACCCTTTCATTAGGCTCATTGTCCATGTCGATTCTATAATCGGCACCCATCAAAGATTTTGATTGCAGGGCAATATTGTCCTTCAGGTTATTGCTAAAAGATTGAATAGAAACTACCGCTGCTATTCCCAAAACAATAGAAGCCATAAAGAGGATCAATTTCTTTTTACTTGCTCTACCATCTCGAATGGCCATTT
Organism: Christiangramia sediminicola; assembly: GCF_031344135.1. NCBI lineage: Bacteria > Pseudomonadati > Bacteroidota > Flavobacteriia > Flavobacteriales > Flavobacteriaceae > Christiangramia > Christiangramia sediminicola. The sequence continues at coordinate 85,302 of NZ_JAVJIU010000003.1, read as the reverse complement.
TTAGCAACCAGTTGAAGTTTGCTTTTTTATTGAAATTTGAATTCTGGTTAGGCATTTTTAGGCATTTATAGTTTCAAGTACACGTCCTCCTTTTAGCCTGAGAATTCTCTGCGTTTTTTTAGCAAGTTCCATATCGTGAGTTACGATAACCAGCGTGGTTCCTGAATCGGCATTTAGTTCCATCAGTAATTCAACCACTCGTTTTCCAGTTTCTTCGTCAAGATTACCTGTTGGTTCATCAGCAAAGAGAATATCAGGCTTAGTACTGAATGCCCTGGCGAGGGCAACCCTTTGTTGTTCACCTCCGGAAAGTTGAGAAGGATAATGATCAAACCTGTCTCCAAGTCCCACTTTTTCCAGAAGTTCCTTTCCAACTTTCGTAGCTGACTTATCACCTCTTAACTCTAGAGGTACAGCCACATTTTCCAAAGCTGTAAGGGTTGGAATAAGCTGAAAATCCTGAAATACGAAACCCACTTTTTCATTTCTTAATAGCGCTCTCTGGTCTTCAGATAGATCATTGATCAAGGTTCCGCAAAGTTCAACGCTGCCAGAATCTGCCTGATCCAGACCTGCACACAGTCCTAGAAGAGTCGTTTTTCCACTACCTGACGGTCCAACAATAGCAAAAGTTTCATTTTCCTCAATATCAAAACTGATGTTTTCCAGCACAGTGAGTTGTTTTGACCCGCTGCTATAGCTTTTCTTCAGATTTTGAATGTTTAAAATTTTTGCCATCTTCTTACTTTTAGGTTTCTTTATCAGGAGAAACAAAATAAAGAAATGATTTTAATTAAATCTACCCGATCATGAGAAGCTTCACATTGTTTTTATCATTGTTTATGTTCATTACACTCACATCATGCGGAGAGAGCAATAAAGAAGAGAAGCAACAAAAAACTGAAATTTTAGCGGCAAATGACAATTCTGAGGAAAATGCTGAACAGGTCATCCTTTTCTTCGGAAACAGTCTTACCGCGGGATACGGGTTAGAAAAAGGAGAGGCTTTTCCTGAATTGATCCAGCAGAGAATCGATTCTTTAGAGCTGAGTTACAAGGTGGTAAATGCCGGTTTGAGTGGAGAAACCACTTCTGGAGGTAAAAATAGGATTGATTGGGTGCTTAAACAAAATGTTGATGTTTTTGTTCTGGAACTTGGTGCAAACGACGGGTTAAGAGGAATAGCGATCGAAGAAACCAAAAATAACCTTCAGGAGATCATAGATTTCGTAAGGGAACAAAATCCTGAAATTGAGATTATTCTTGCAGGAATGCAGATCCCTCCAAATATGGGGCAGGATTATACTACGGGCTTCAAACAGATCTTTCCTGATCTGGCAGAAAAGAATGATGTTTACCTTATCCCTTTTCTCTTGGAAGATGTAGCCGGTATACCTGAATTGAATCAGCAGGATGGAATACATCCAACGGCTGAAGGTCAGAAGATCCTGGCCGATAATGTCTGGGATGTGCTGGGGGAAATTATTGAAGATTAAAGCCTGAATTTACTTCAATTTCTTTATTGATTGATTTATCGCAAATGTAGTGCACAGGGAGATAGCGGCTGTGGTTCCAAGACTACCACCGAATCCTTCAAAGTATGAGCCTGTTAGCAGGTAGATCGTTGAAAAGAAAAGGCCTGAAACTGCAATTACCCAGTATTTTTTTATAATGCGTGAACTTGCCATTCCTATGAATGAGCAACCCATCACAACCAGCGGTATGTTGTTTGAAAGATAGCCTGTGGAAATATCAGGGAATAAATGAAATAATCCCCCTGCAAGAACAGATACTCCTGCTGAAGCCATGACTCCTCCCAATTGTAAACTGTTATTCAGATAAAAGGTTAGCAATGCTCCAGTTATTCCGGAAAATATGATAATACTTATTTCCATATTAGCTAAAAATAAATATTATCATGGAAATCGTAATTACTCCACCAAAGGCTATGGTTCCAAGCTTACCGCCAAATCCTTGAAGAGTGCCTTTGGAAATGATAAGGATGAGACCAGTAAAAAAACCAGCTAGCGCGATGAACAAATAACCATTTGCGATCATAGGAGCCGTCATACCAGCAAATGATCCGCAGTAGATCGCTACTGGTAGCTCACGAAGTAAATCAGATCTTTTATTCATAAGCGGAATAAAAGAACTTAATAGTCCCACAATTCCAGCTGAAAGAACTGCTCCGAATTCATAGGCTACATTCAAGGCATAGGTAATAATCGCACCTAAGATTGATAAGAATACTAACAGAAGATCAATTCTTTTAAACACAGAATGATCGGCCTTGAAGTTTCTGAAATAAAAGATTCCGAGAAAAGCAACCAGGCACAAAAGAAAAATAACTGATGACTTATCATCCCTATTCTCATAGATCACTACGCCAAGGAAAATAAAATGCAGACATAGAAGAATTAAAACAGGTATTTTCTTTAGGAGTTGCGTCAATTGCAGATTATTTAATTTGGCAGCAAAAGTCAGAAAAACTTTGGAACTATTGCAGAATAACGAGTGATTAACTTTGTTTAAAAAACTAGTCGAATTATCCTGAAATTTTTAACCCCATTCTCTGTGCCTAATTATAGCTGATTTTTCAATAGAAAAACTTGAAATAAGTAAACCTAAATCAGGATAGAATAATAAGTCAGGAGGAGGGAATCTATGTATTTATGATCGGCAGAATATTAGCAGCGAAGAGAAGGAATTGTTATTCTACAAAACATATTACTCCGTTTCCATAGTAGAATAATTGGATTGCAAAAAAAAAGAGTAGCTTAAAAAAGCCACTCTTTTCAGTACTATTTGTTCTGATAAGTTTACTTCAAAGTTGATGGACACACGTAATTGGTTGTATTAACACCTGCTTCTTTGATTGCTTTATAACCACCCTGAACATCGATCAGGTTATGGATACCACGACTTTTCAAAATAGATGCCGCTATCATACTGCGATAGCCACCTGCACAGTGCAAGTAAAAATCTTCATTTTCGGGATATTCAGCTAAATGCTCATTGATCTCTGAAAGTGAGGTATGTTTTGCATCAACAACATGTTCAGATTGAAATTCTCCGGGTTTTCTAACATCAAAAACCGGAGCTTTTTCTGCCATTGGCTTAAACTCTGAAGCAGGAATAGTTCTTACTGTATCTATTTCCTTTCCTGAATTTTTCCAGGTTTCAAAACCTCCTTCGAGGTAGCCAAGAGTATTGTCAAATCCTACTCTCGATAACCTGGTTATAGCTTCTTCAATCCTGTCTTCATTTCCGATTAACAGAATTGGTTGCTGTACATCTTTAATTAAGTCTCCAACCCATGGAGCAAAACTTCCGTCAATACCTATAAAAATAGAACCGGGTATATGCCCTTTTGCAAATTCGCCTTGATGTCTAATGTCCAGCATTACTGCACCGGTCTCATTTGCCGCAGTTTCGAAAGCATCTGCATTTAAACCACTGTGTCCTTTAGCCATTACTTCATCAATATCCTGGTATCCTTCCTTGTTCATTTTCACGTTCATCGGGAAATAAGCTGGAGGTGGTAAAAGGCCATCGGTAACTTCCTTAACGAATTCTTCTTTGGTCATATCAGCTCTTAACGCGTAATTCATTTTCTTCTGATTACCTAGAGTGTCAACTGTCTCCTTCATCATATTCTTTCCGCAAGCTGAACCGGCACCATGAGCCGGATATACGGTAACATCATCAGCCAGTGGCATTATTTTGTTTCGAAGGCTATCATATAAAGTTCCGGCAAGCTCTTCCTGAGTCATATGTGCAGATTTCTGAGCAAGATCTGGTCTTCCCACGTCGCCTAAGAAAAGAGTGTCTCCGGAAAATAAGGAATGGTCTTTACCATTCTCATCTCTTAGCAAGTAAGTTGTACTCTCCATGGTATGTCCAGGGGTGTGCAGCACTTTAAAAGTAACCGCTCCCAATTTGAATTCCTGACCGTCTTCAGCAATAATAGATTCAAAATTAGTCTTTGCATTAGGCCCGAAAATGATAGGAGCCCCGGTTTTCTCTGAAAGCGTTACATGTCCAGAAACGAAGTCGGCATGAAAATGAGTTTCAAAGATATATTTGATCTTAGCTCCGGCTTCTTCAGCTTTATTTATATAAGGCTGAACTTCTCTTAGCGGGTCTATGATCGCGACTTCGCCATTACTTTCAATATAGTAAGCTCCCTGAGCTAAACATCCTGTATATATCTGTTCTATTTTCATAATCTTCAATTAAAACTTTCTAAGCTAATATTTTTCAAAATTAATATAAGTATGCTGTCTTCCAAGTAACTTTTATTACATACATCCATTTTGGTCAAATTAGAGATAGTTTCTTCAAAATTGAAACGATTTACTTATTAGAAAATTGAAGCAAAATATTCAATTTTTAATGGATGTTGAGATTAGTGTAAGAAAAAAAATAGCTAGACAGGTGTTAATTAATAGCTAAACTTTGATATTCTAATAGTAATACTATTATTTTTGAACTTTTTGAAAATGAAATGGAAGAACTTTTAAAAGATTTAAAGATAAGAATTAACGAGGATTTGTTCCTTAAAGACCCTGAATCCAGTAAACTAGGAAAGAAAATTTTAGGGGAAGGCATACTTCTTATCTCGGAAATTGGCTTTGAGGAATTTACTTTCAAGAAGCTAGGGAAACGAATAGGTTCGAATGAAAGTTCGGTCTACAGGTATTTTAAGAACAAGCATATTTTTCTTGTTTACATAATTAATTGGTTCTGGGGCTGGAAAGAGTTTCAACTCACTTTTGCTACTCATGGTATTCAGGATCCCTTAGAGAAATTATTAAAGGCAATTGAGGTGATGGCTCATCCAGTGGAAGAAGATATTCGTTTTGCTCACGTTAATGAGGTTGCACTTAATAATATCGTTATTAATGAGGCTTCTAAATCTTACCTCACCAAAGAGGTAGACCAGGAAAACCAATTTGGATATTTCCTTATTTATAAAAGACTTATCAGCCGCATTAGTAAAATGATAGATGATGTAGACCCGGAATACGCGCATCCTTACAGTCTATCTTCAACTATTGCAGATGGTGCGCTCCACCTTCATTTTCTGAACAAACACTTTTCAACGATTACGGATGCGAAAGGTAAATGTGATCCTTCACATTTTCTGAAAAACATGGTTACAAACCTATTGAAATAGAGAAATGGAAAAAAAATATAGTCCTTTAAAAAGATTTGTTGGATTGCTGAAGCTGGAAAAACGGGATTTTCTTCAGATTTTCTATTATGCGATTTTTGCTGGTTTTATTAGCCTGTCGGTACCATTAGGAATCCAGGCGATCGTAAACCTAATGCAGGGAGCAAGAATTTCTACATCCTGGTTCGTACTTGTTATATTAGTGACCTTAGGAGTTGCTTTTGTTGGTGTTTTACAGCTAATGCAGATACGAATCCTGGAGAATGTTCAGCAGAAGATCTTTACACGATCTTCATTTGAATTCATTTATCGCTTTCCCAAGATAAAAATGAACCAGTTGCGAAATTTCTATCCGCCTGAACTGGCTAATAGATTTTTTGATGTATTAAATATCCAGAAAGGATTATCTAAAGTAGTCATTGATTTTCCCGCAGCATTAGTGCAGGTATTCTTTGGCCTCATCTTACTTTCTCTTTATCACCCGTTCTTTATCATTTATGGATTTCTACTGGTCATTTTACTATATATAGGCTTTAAATTAACAGGTAAAAGAGGATTGGATGCGAGTATCGCAGAATCAAAATACAAATACCGAATTGCTCACTGGATCCAGGAAGTTGCGCGTACGCTGGTAAGTTTTAAAGTTTCCGGAAGAACTAATTTCGCAATTACCAAGAATGATAATATGTTATGCGATTATCTTGATGCGCGTGAAAGACATTTCCAGGTTTTACGAATTCAGTTTGTTCAGTTAATTCTTTTCAAAGTTCTGGTAACTGCCGGACTTCTGGCGATAGGAGGTATGCTGGTACTAAATCAGGAAATGAATATAGGGCAGTTTGTGGCGGCAGAAATCATCATTCTTTTGATCATTAATTCTGTTGAAAAGATCATACTTGGGATTGAATCCTTTTATGATATTCTAACTTCTCTTGAGAAAATGGGTCAGGTTGTAGATAAGGAATTAGAAGACCAGGGAGGTGAAAAACCTTTTGAGATTGGAGAGGAACTGAAAATTGAACTGGATGGAGTTCAGTATAAAGGTTTTAATGATAAAAAGATCCTGAAAAACATCAATCTGAAAATTAATCCGGGAGATAGAATATTACTGAAAGGTGAAAATGGTTCCGGTAAATCTACTCTTTTGAAGATTATTTCCGGGTTATATACACCAAGTCTGGGTGAAATATTTATAAATGATATTTCAATTCATGCCTTAAATCCTAATCACTACAGGGCATTGATTGGTCAGTCGTTAACAGAAGAATCTCCATTTGAAGGTACTATCCTGGAAAATATTACCCTTGGTGATTCAAGTATTCCTAAACAGGATATTCAATGGGCACTGGAAAAAACTGGCCTGGTAAGTTTCATCAAACAGCAGCCCAAAGGCTTAAAAACCATGATATTTCCTGAAGGAATTCAAATGCCTTATTCCATATCCAAAAAGATCATTCTGGCCAGAAGTATTGTTAAGAAACCTGCGGTTTTAATTCTTAACGATCCGCTAGATCAATTAGACGACAATGATGAAGATAAGATCCTTGAATTCTTGTTCAGTAAAGAGAATAAGTGGACGATTATAGTTGCGAGCAAGGAAAAGAAATGGGAGCAATATTGCGATAAAATGATTTGGCTAGATAACGGAAAAATTAAATCCAGAGATTAAGATGTTAAACATCACGAAAAATAAATTGCACGAAAAAGTAGATCTTACCCAATATGCTTCGGGAAAGAAGGTCTTTAATGAGCGTAATCAGAAATATTTCAACAGGTTTTTGATCGTGTTCGGTGTCATACTTATAATCATACTGTTGTTGCCATGGACGCAAACGGTCGCAGGTAAAGGCTACGTAACTACATTGACTCCGGCACAAAGACCGCAAACCTTGCAATCGCCAATTCCAGGAAAAATTGAGAAGTGGTACATCCGTGAAGGTGATTTTGTGGAAAAAGGGGATACCATTCTTCATATTTCTGAAGTCAAAAGTGAATATTTTGATACGATGATCGTGGATAGAACCGGTGACCAGATAAGAGTTAAGCGAAGCAGCCAGGAGTCCTATGAAGAGAAGATCCAGTATCTCTCTAACCAGGTAGGATCACTTCAGCAGGAAAGAGGTCTAAAGACAAATCAGGCTGAAAATAAACTTGAGCAGAGCAAGCTGAAATTCAAGAGTGATAGTATCGATCTGGAAGCAGCCAGGACCAATTATGAGATTGCGCAAAGGCAATACAATCGTATGGAAGCATTAAATGAAGAAGGTCTTAAATCTACTGCTGAGGTTGAAAATTACCGATTAAAACTTCAGGAAGCAAAAGCGAAAGAGATCGCCCAGGAGAACAAAGTTCTGGCTTCCAGAAATGAGATCATAAATGCATGGATAGAATTAAATAGAATTCAGGCTGAGTATGGCGAAAAGATCTCTAAGACTCAGAGTGATCGTTCTACTGCTGAAAGTGACCTATACCAGGCCCAGGCAGATATTAGTAAACTGGAAACAGATTTTGCCAATTACGATACTCGAAAGGGAATGTATTATATCCGGGCTCCACAGTCTGGTTATATCAATAAAGCGATTAAGGCCGGTATTGGAGAAACTTTCAAGGAAGGCGAACCACTGGTTGGAATTATGCCATCCGATTATGAGATTGCAGTAGAAACCTATGTAGATCCTATAGATATGCCTTTGCTTCATATAGGTGAAAAAGTAAGGGTGCAATTTGACGGTTGGCCGGCAATTGTCTTCAGTGGATGGCCTAACAGTTCTTACGGAACCTACGGTGCAGAGATCGTAGCAATTGAAAATTTTATTAGTCCGAATGGGAAATATAGAATCTTATTAGCTCCAGACGAAGAAGAACACGTCTGGCCAAAAGAGATTAAAATTGGCTCTGGAGCCTCTACTTTAGCCTTACTTGAAGACGTGTCTATCTGGTATGAACTATGGCGACAATTAAACGGTTTCCCTCCGAATTATTATACACCAGAAAGTTCAACTACTTCAAATGAAAAGAAAGGATGAGAAAATTAATTTTTTTTCTAATGACGCTTACTTTCGCTTTTTCCTCTGCACAGGAGCAGGATAGCCTGCAGCTGGAATTTGGAGAATATATGGCGATTGTCAAGAATTTCCATCCGCTAGTGAAGCAGGCAGGTTTGGTAGTAGATGAAGGTGAATTCAAGCTGATGAAAGCTCGAGGAGCATTTGATCCTAAGATCGCTGGTGGATTTTCAAATAAAGAATTTAAAGGAACAGAGTATTACAGCCTTTTTGATGCCGCGTTTAAAATTCCTACTTATTACGGTTTGGAATTCAATGCGAAATTTGAAGATAATGGTGGTTATTATCTGAATCCGCAGAATACAGTTCCAGAAGATGGATTGTTTTCAGCAGGTGTAAATCTTGATATCACCAATGGTTTATGGATGAGTGAACGCATGGCTTCACTTAAACAGGCAAAGATCTACCGCGAACAAACAAAAGCTAAAAGAGACATTGCCGTAGCTAATGTTATTTACAATGCGGTTAATGCTTATTTTGAATGGTATGCTACATACCAGGAACTGGAATTGTATGAGCGTTTTTTAGATAATGCAGAATTTCGTTTAGAGTCGGTTAAAACTTCATTTAGAGCAGGAGACATGCCTGCTGTTGATACACTGGAAGCGAATACTAATTATAGAAATAGAAAGATACAGTACCAGCAAGCGCAACTTGATTATACAAAGAGCTCCCTAAATTTATCCAATTATCTCTGGACAGATAATGATGTTCCTGTAGAGATCACAGAAAACGTATTTCCAGATGAAGAACTTTTCCAGGAAGTAGATCAACTATGGATTCCCAATGAATTGAATGCCTTGGAAGATGTAGAGAACAATCCCAAGATAAGATCTCTGGAATATGATCTTGATATTAGAAGAGTAGAACGAGATTTGATGGGAAATAAGTTGCTACCAAATATCGATCTTACCTACAACTTCCTTACGAGCGAGCCGAGAGAATGGAGAGGCTTAAATACAGCAGATTACAAATTCGGATTGAAACTTGAATTACCAATATTCTTGCGTAAGGAGAGAGGGAATCTTCAGCTCGCCAAGGTTGCTTTAGAGAATACTCGTTTTGAATTGATAAGTGCCAGTCGCGAAATTGAAAATAAAATCCAGGCGCTCCAAACCGAGATCGCTTCTTTTAGAGAACAGTTGGTGGAAATGAATGAACTTGTAGATAATTATGATGATCTTGTTTCTGCTGAGGTACGCTTGTTTCAGCTTGGCGATAGCTCACTTTTCCTGGTAAATAACAGGGAGAATTCCTTTATTTCAGCTAAATTAAAAGAGATCAGTCTGCAGAAGAAATATCTGAAAAGCAGGGCAGAACTTAAGAAGATCACCGCCAATTTTTAAGAACTGTAATATGATAAATACGACCTGTTCTAAGTGAAAGATTAATATCCTGTTGTATTCTTCTTAAACCCGTTTCTAGCTGTAAGAATCTTTTTATATTGAAATTTCTAAAAAGAAATTTCAAGCTTATATGCGCATTATTAATGCCCACCAGAATAATCTCAAAAATATTGATTTAAGTATTCCTGAAAATCAATTAATTGTGGTGACAGGTTTGTCTGGTTCCGGGAAATCTTCATTGGCGATGGGCATTATTGGAAATGAAGGTTATCGTTATTTCCTGGAAAGTCTTCCGGCCTATAATCAGCAAAATGCCCAAATGATTCCAACTGCTGAAGTTGATGATATTGAAGCCTTACCGCCGGTGATCAAAGTGGAGCAGTCCAAACGTTTTCAATCTATCAATGCTACTTTTGGAACGCTTTCTGAACTTACTGCTGTTTTCAGAATTCTATTTGCCCGTTATTCGGCTGAAGAAACCATGAGTAAATCTCTTTTTTCTTTCAATCATCCAAAAGGCGCCTGCGAGCGCTGTAGAGGAATTGGAGAAGCAGAATATATAGATCTGAACAAACTGGTTGGGGATAAGAATAAAACCCTGAGAGAGGGTGCAATCACTACCACACTACCAAGCGGATACATCGTTTATTCACAGGTTACTGTTGAGGAACTGAATAAGGTTTGCGCAGAACACGGCTTTAATGTGGATATTCCTTGGAAAGATTTATCTGATGAGCAAAAGGATGTTATCCTGAATGGAAGTGATCGTATCAAAGTTTTCTACGGAAAGCATAGTATAGAATCTCGATTGCGCTGGAAGGGTTTTAAAGCAAAACCTCGCGAGGAAGGATATTACAAAGGAATTCTTCCTATTATGAACGATATTCTAAAACGGGACCGGAATCCTAATATTCTGAAATTTGCCAGTTCGAGTATCTGTCCTAAATGTAAAGGTGCACGGATCAAAGCGGAACATCTCAAATTTAAATGGCAAGGCCTGAATTTCCAGCAATGGATGGAACTTTCGCTGAACGATCTATATGAAAAGCTGAAGTCCCAGGATCTGAGTGCAGGGGAAGAGGTACTGGTTGATAAGATCTGTGACCAGTTATTTGATCTGATCAGACTTGGAATGGAAGATTATAAGTTAAGCACACCGAGTACTGAAATTTCTTCTGGTGACGGGCAGCGTATCAAACTGATCAAACAGGTAAATAGCAGTTTACAGGGAATTCTTTATGTTTTCGATGAACCATCCATTGGTCTTTCTGAAAATTATCAGAAGCATTTAAGACATATTCTTGATCGCTTGATTAGCCGTGGAAATACGGTTATGGTTGTAGAACATGATCTGAATTTTATCAAAACTGCTGATTGGATTGTGGAGCTCGGCCCCGAAGCTGGGATTCATGGCGGAGAAGTAATTTTCAACGGGACTATAGATGACTTTCTGAATTCAAAAGAATCATCAAGTCCGACTTTAGCTGAATTACATCAGGAAAATACAAAACCCAAGAATAGGTCAATATCTGAATCAGCGGATTCATTTCAGCCGCAATTAGGTGAACTTGCTGTAATCAGCAGGAAAACTCAGAAGATTCTCAACAAATTAAATGTCTATGCAAAAAAGCAGGATTTAAAACTGGTTGCGGTTTCAGATCAGCCTATTGGGAAAACACCTCGAAGCAACCCGGCTACTTATACCGGGTTGGCAGATAAGATTCGTGATCTTTTCGCGAAATCTTTGGAAGCCAAATCTCAGAAACTAACTAAAAGTGCATTTTCTTTCAATAATAAGACAGGAAGATGTGAAACCTGTGAAGGCGCCGGAGTGATAACGCTTTCCATGAATGTTATGGGTACTATCAACCAGGTTTGTCCCAGTTGTAATGGGAAACGTTTTAAACCTGAGGTTTTGAAGGTGCACTGGAATAATAAAACAATCGCCGATATCTATAATCTCAGTATTGAAGAAGCTTTGGATTTCTTTTCTGGAGAGAAAAAGATTAATACGATCCTATCATTAATGCTACAATTAGGTTTGGGTTATATTAAATTAGGGCAACCTTCCAACACCTTGTCCGGAGGTGAAGCACAACGAATAAAACTTACCAAGCATTTTGCCAGGCAATCCAAAGATACGCTACTTATCCTGGAAGAACCTAGTATAGGTTTGCATCAGAAAAATGTAAGACAGTTGTTGTCTGCTTTGCACGAACTCAAAAAACAAACAGCCGGGATTTTCTGTTTTGAAAATCATTCACTATTCCAGTCTTCCTGCGACAGGCTCTTAGATAATGCTCTAAAAACGCAAAGCGAAGAGCTTAGAAAATTAAAAGATCAACGCACAGATAAGATATCCATAAAAGGTGCGCGAACTCACTATTTAAAAAACCTCGATGTAAATTTTCCAAAGAATAAATTATCGGTGATCACGGGTATTTCAGGATCAGGAAAATCATCTTTGGTCATAGATACACTGCATGGCTACGGACTTCAGGAAATGACAAAGCAATTTTCGGCTTATCAGCAATCCAGGGCGGGTGTGAATTTTCAGTTGGAAGTGGAACATATTGAAGGCTTAACTCCTACGATCTGTGTAACCCGAAAGGAAAAAAATTTTACGGAACGTTCTGATATTTCAAAACAAACCGGGATTGATAAGATCCTGAGATTTGCATTTTCACGGAAGGCTCAATTTGAAGGAGAAGAACTTTCTGCCAGTCATTTTTCAAATAATCATGAGTTAGGGAAATGTGCTGTTTGCGATGGGATTGGTGAGGAACTTCTACCTGATCTTGATAAGATTGTACTTGATGGAGCGATGAGCATCGCAGACGGACTATTTGAGCATAACAAATCGCTTGCTTACTATGGTCAGGCAGATAGCCAGTATATGGCGATTATTAAAGAGATAGGTGCAGAGTATGGTTTTGATCTGAATACACCATTCACAGATTTTTCAGAAAAGCAGAAAAATATAGTGTTTTACGGTACTGGTGAAACTGAATGGAAAACGAGCTGGGAATTTAAAACGAAGACCAGAAAAGGCTCGCAGGATATTAAAATGCAATGGAAAGGACTTTTCCAGTATTTGACAGATGAATATTATAAAACACGTAAGAACAAGCATATTGAAAAACTGAAAGCTTTATTTACTCCTTCGCAATGCAGTCATTGCATGGGAAGCGGATTAAAGCCGGAGCGTCTCAAGTTCCAGATTGCAGGAAAATCTATTCATGAGATTAAATTGATGGACTTTCAGGATTTAGAGGATTGGTTGTCTGGAAAAATTAAAAAAGAGAAAGTAGATGAACAGCTAATCTCTAAAATTGAACCGCATCTTATCAATACCATTAAACGCGCCAGGCAATTACACATTGATCATTTGCAACTTAATCGAAAATCGTATACGCTTTCAGGTGGAGAAAATCAGCGGGTAGCGCTTATCCAGCAGTTAAACTCCCCGCTTAAAGGAATCACCTATCTTCTGGATGAACCATCGGCAGGATTGTCAAATGATAATATTCCAGATCTCATCCAGATCCTGAAAGAATTGATCGATAAAGGAAATACGGTTCTGGTGATCGAGCATAATAAAGAGATTATTTTGTCTGCGGATGAGCTGGTAGAGATCGGTCCTGAGGCAGGAAAACAGGGTGGTTACATAACCTATCAGGGAAAACCTGAAGAATTTGTAAAAGAAGTTAATTGTCATCCTTACTTAAAAGAAGTCTCTAACCCGGTTGAACTGAAAAAGACTAATACAGCTATAAAAATTCAGGATATTTCGAGATATAGCCTGGTGAGGAAAACTCTGGAAGTTCCCATTGGAGGGATCACAGCCATTAGCGGAAAATCAGGAATTGGTAAAACTACTTTGGTAAAGGATATTCTCATTCCGAGCATTGAAACCGGCATACCCGTGAATTGTAGGAGCATTAAATTCCCTAAGAATTATACAGAAGCGCATTATTTCGAAACTAAAAAACTGCGGTCTCATTCCAAGACCTTACTGGTTTCATATTTGAATTTATTGAAGGACATCAGTAAGATTTTTTCCATTGAAACCAGTCTTAAGGCTCGTGATTTTTCTTATAAAACCAAAACGAGTCAGTGCCCGAATTGTAAAGGAAAAGGCTATTTGGAAACCAGTCTGGATGTCGCTGCGAACTCCATCGAAAAATGTGAAGTTTGTCAGGGTCAGCGATACCAACCTGAAATTTTGAAACATCAAGTTCAGTCAAAGAGTATAGCTGAGGTACTTGCCTTGAATATTTTTGAACTTGAAAAATGGTTTGAAATGTCTAAAATTCCAGAGAAAACAATGAAGTTCTTGGGTCAATTAAAAGAGATCGGCTTGGCGCACTTAAGGCTTGACCAGCCGGTACAATCTCTTTCTTCAGGGGAAAGGCAACGATTGTTATTGCTGAACTGGTTACAGAAAAAAAAGTCTAATATGTTGTATATTTTAGATGAACCAAGCACTGGACTACATTATTCTGATATTGATCTTCTGTTTGCAATACTTGAAAAGCTCAGTAAGGATAACGATATTCTAATCATAGATCATAATCCGTATTTACTTCAGAAAATAGGAGTAGGGGTTGTGCTGAAATAATTTCAGGAACGATCGGCGATCTGAATTTCTGGCTCCTGATCTATGAATTGTTTGTAGTGTTCATAGCGCAGAAAAATATCGCGAACATAGTTATATGGTTCAGATCCTCTAACATAACCATGGCGAACCACATCATCCAGGTAATATTTTTTCTGGGTGAGTTTCAGGATATATTCTTCCACGTTATTGTCCCATACATTAGGATTTTTTCCGTTTTTTTCTGCCAGACGCATGGCATCAAAAACATGACCGGCACCACAATTAAAAGCGGCCAGAGTAAATTTCACTTTCTGAATAGAATCTGTTACATTTTCAAACCGATCTCGCATTCTGTCCAGATATTTTACACCGCCTTTTACATTCTGTTCAGGATTAAAAGTATTGCTTACCCCAACTTCTTTTGCGGTGGCGGGCATCAATTGAATGAGTCCGGTTGCTCCCGCCCAAGATTTGGACTTAGGATTAAACCTTGATTCCTGATAAACCTGTGAACTTAGAAAGCGCCAGTCCCAACCTATCCTCGAAGCATTTGATTTGATAATATCATCGTAACGGCTGATCTTATTTCCATTTTTGCTGTAGAAATCACTAGCAACCCTACCTCGATAAGACTTTTTGTTTTTGAAATATTTATTGTAGATCACATAATAATCATCAGTTTTTTTCTCTTTATCAATCCATTTATTGATGGCATTCATAAGCTCCGGAGAATTTTGTCTTACCGCCCAGGCAATGCGTTGTGAAAATGATATTCTGGTGTCAATATCAAGAATAGGATAGAAGGTTTTATTTACGGCGGCAATATTATAATCGGCAATTGTTCTTTCAATTTTGCCATCTACCACCATCTTGATGATCTCATCTGTAGTTTTGTTTCCGGGAATATGTTCAATGGGAATTTCGGCACCCATTTCGTTCTGCAAATTTTTAAGTCTTTCGGCATACGATGAATTTTCCCGAACCCATACGGGATCATTTATCAATTCCAAGGTATTTGAGATTAATTGCCTGTCTATCTTATAACCCGGCAACGATCTCCAATTTTTGGGTTTACGCTGTACTAAGACCTGGTGCGTTACATAGTGGTTCTTGGTAAAGCTAACCAGTTTTTTTCTCGGTTTCGTGATCGTAAGACCGTAAGCGATAAGGTCACTATCACCATTGTTCAACATATCAAAAAGCTCATCAATATCGTCTGCCACGGTAATCTTCAGTTCAAGGTCGAGATCATCGGCCAGGCGAGACAGTAGCTCGTATTCAAATCCCATAGGCATTCCTTTATAAAGAAAATAACTGGTAGAATTATAGATGGTTATCGCGTGAAGAACACCATCCTTCTTGATTTCTTCAAGATCCTTATATGTTTTGTAGGGAGCGTCATCATCAGAGAAAAATGCTTTATTATCTGAATTCCGATTTCTGTTAGAACAACCTGAGATAATTAATAAAACGACAATAAAAAGAGCGATTGGTTTTATTTTCATGGCTCATAAAATACAATATTCTATCGTTTTATTTAAATATTTGTTAAAAAACTAATTCATCTTAGTTTTATGTGCTGGATTTTATCCAGATCTCATTTTTCTAAATTTCTTGTTATGGTTAATTAATTATGATAAAGATATTATCAAATCTTATAGATCAAGACTTCATTTCTGCTTGAGCTATTTCTATCAATTCAAATTTAAAACTTGAGTAACTTCAAAATTTTCACATATCTCTAACGGAAACAGCGCGCCAATTGATTTAACTTATACCCAATTAACTTCCCTATTAAATTTATAAGTATGAACGATCCGGAAAAATGGCGAGAAGATTTAGATTCAAGAGATCTTACTGAAGATGAAAAAACGATTTTCGATGAGGTTGGACTAAATGGCACCTCAAGAAGAAAGTTCCTCAAACAAATGTCGGCGGCAAGCTTAAGTATCTGGGCTTCTACCTATTTCAGCAACGAACTTTTTGCAAATACAATGAAAGACCTTCCTGAAAATCCAGAGGTTTTCTGGAATGAGATAAAAATAAATCTCCGCGTAAATGATTCGGTTAAACCATTGACAATCGATTCCAGGATGAGTTTGCTGGACGCGCTTAGAGAAAGACTGGCATTAACCGGAACAAAAAAAGGTTGTGATCACGGTCAGTGCGGAGCATGTACGGTGATGATAGACGGTAAACGTAAATTATCCTGCCTTACCCTGGCTGCAACTTGCGAAGAAAAGGAGGTCACGACAATTGAAGGTTTAGGAACCCCCGGAAATATGCACCCGATGCAGGAAGCATTTTTGAAGCATGATGGCTTTCAATGCGGATATTGTACTCCGGGACAGATATGTTCTTCAGTTGCCTTGCTGGAAGAAGCCAAAAACGGTGAAGCGAGTTATGTGACTGAAGATTTTAAAATGATCAATAAAGATCTAAAGCTTTCCGAAGAAGAGATACGCGAGAGATTATCTGGGAATATATGCCGTTGCGGTGCTTATAATAACATCGTACAGGCTTTCAAGGAAGTCCATTCCGGAGATGATGAAATGCCAACCTGGGAATTTGCTACACAGGAACAAATGGACAAAGCGAAGAATGCCTAAGCGAAAAACAGCACAAAAATTTAAAACATGAGACCATTTACATATACCGGTACAAAAACTAAAGATGAAGCCTTGCAAGCTTATTCTAAAAACTCGCATTATCTGGGCGGAGGCACAAATCTTGTTGACTTGATGAAAGAAGATGTTGAGAAACCAAATCAATTAATAGATATTAATAATCTAGATTTTGCTGAAATCTCGAAAAATGATGACGGTGGTTACAAGCTTGGAGCAATGCTGAGCAATTCTGAAACTGCCAATCATCCCGATATTAGAAAAAACTATCCATTACTTTCCATGGCGATGCTGTCTGCGGCTACTGCTCAGATTAGGAATATGGCGACAAACGGAGGAAATTTGCTGCAACGCACTCGTTGTCCCTATTTCTTTGAAACCTCCATGCCGTGTAACAAGCGTGAGCCGGGAAGTGGCTGTGGAGCAAAAGATGGGATGAACGCCCTGCACGCGATCTTTGGATACAGTGATAGTTGCATTGCTGTAAATCCTTCAGATATGAATGTTGCTTTAGCTGCAATTGGTGCCGAAGTGGAAGTTCAAAAAACCGATCTCTCCAGTAGAATGATTCCATTTTCCGATTTTCATAGATTACCTGGAGATCAGCCTGAGAAGGATACCAATCTGGAACCGGGAGAATTGATCATGGCTATTCATTTATCGAAACCAGTTTTTGCTGATCATTATTATTATCTAAAGATCAGGGAGCGCTCCAGTTACGCATTCGCGCTAATTTCTGTTGCGGCAGGAATGGAATTGAAAAGTGGAGTCATTTCAAATATTGGCCTGGCAATGGGTGGAGTAGCGCATAAACCATGGAAACTAACCAAAGCCGAAGAATTTCTGAAAGGCAAAAAGCCCGATAAGTCTAATTTTGAAAAGTCAGCGGAACTAGCGATGCAGGATGCAAAACCTTTTGAAGACAATAAATATAAAGTTGAAATGGGCAAGAAAGCAATTGTTCGCGCATTAACCCAGGCATACGAAAGAAAAGCATAGACCATACTCAAAAATCAAAACTTATTATGAAGACATTAAAGGCATCTGGAGTTGGAAAAGCTATTGATAGAGTAGAAGGTCACCTTAAAGTGACTGGAATGGCCAAATATGCTTCTGAATTTCCGATAGAAAATAAAGTTTACGCCCAGGCGATCAATAGTACGATCGCTAAGGGAGAGATCACTTCCATAGATACTTCTGAAGCTGAAAAGCTGAAAGGCGTTCTAAAAGTGATCACTTATAAAAACGCTGAAAAATTAAAGACCTTCGATAAAGAGCGTCCTGCGATTGCAACCGATACGATTGCACCGGTTTTGCAGGATAATAAAATACATTACTACGGGGAGTATGTAGGACTTGTAGTTGCTGAAACTTTTGAAATAGCTCAGCATGCGGCAAGATTGGTGAAATACACTTATAAAAAATTCTCAGATCCCGCGATTCGTTTTGATGAATTGAAATCGAAGGCATATAAACCAAATGATAAATCTGATTATTCCAGGGGAGATGTAGATAAAGGTCTTGCAGAAGCAGATATTTCAATAGATTCGGTTTACACAACACCTATTGAGCACCATCATCCTATGGAATTGCACGCGATCATTGCCTCCTGGGAAAATGGGAAGGTGACCGCGTATGCAAGCCAGCAGATGGTGGAAGATGCTACAATTGCAATTTCTGATACCTTCCAGATTCCGCAGGAAAATGTACGTGTGATCGCTTCTTATGTAGGCGGCGGATTTGGTTCCAAGCTGAATGTAGAACGTCATGCGATTCTTGGAGTTATGGCTTCCAAGATGATTGGCAGCCCCGTTCAGATTACTGTAACGAGAAACCAGATGTTTACCAATACAGGGCTTCGCCAGTTCAATGAACAACGAATGAAAATTGGAGCTAAGAATGATGGGACATTAACTGCTCTGGCTCATGAAACTATTTCGCATACTTCAACAAACATGGAGTTTCAGGAGCAATGTGGAATGGTTACCAAAATGCTTTATAAAGTTCCGAACAACAAAGTCACTCATCGATTGATTCCGATGAATTTGCAAACACCTTTTGCCATGCGTGCGCCTGGTGAGGCTACAGGAAGTTTTGCCCTGGAATCGGTTATAGATGAGATGGCCTGGAAACTGAAAATGGATCCTATCGAATTCCGCATAAAAAACGATACACAAACCGATCTTAGTAAAGATCAACCGTTTTCATCCAGATTACTCGTAGAATGCTTGCGGATTGGTGCGGAAAAGTTTGGCTGGGAGAATAGAAAGCAGGAGCCTCGAACAAATACGAATGGCAACTGGCTGATAGGTTATGGAGTGAGTGCCGCGTCTAGAAATTCACCTTATCAAAAGACCCATTCAAAAGTAATTCTAGATGCTGAAAATGGAAAAGTTCAGGCTACAATACAGATGGATGCGACCGATATCGGGACAGGAAGTTATACGATAATCGCGCAAACGGCTTCGGAATATCTTGGTATTCCGGTTGAAAATATAAACGTTGAACTGGGAGATTCAGATTTTCCTGTAACTCCGGGATCTGGTGGTTCATGGGGAGCGGCTTCTTACTGTAATGGCGCCAGGGCAGCTTGTGAGATTGCCGTAAGCGAATTGAAAAAGAAACAGAATATTGCTGAAGAGGAAGAAGTTAGTATTGCTGAACTGCTGAAGAAAAACAATCTTACAAACTATGAGGCTAAGGGTATGGCCGAGCCATCAGAAGAGTTCAAGAAACATTCGGTTTTTTCATTCGGAGCTAATTTTTCTGAAGTATGGGTTGATAAGGATACCGGGATGTGGAAGATCAAGCGCATGGTAAATGTAGGCTCTGCGGGAAGAATATTGAATCCAAAAACCGCTTATGGACAGATCATTGGCGGACTTACTATGGGTGCAGGAATGGCGATCGCAGAACAAACCAGGGTAGAACCGAATTTTGGGAATTTCATTACCCGTTCTTTTGCCGATTATCATGTACCGGTGAATCTTGATCTGGCTAATATCGATGTGATTTTCCTTCCGGAAGAAGATAAAATTGCCAACAAAATGGGAATTAAGGGGATTGGTGAACTTGGTATAACCAGTGTAGCCGGCTCTATTGCCAATGCTATTTTTAATGCAACTGGAAAACGAATGAGGGATCTGCCAATTACTCCTGAAAAATTAATAGACGCACCGCTGGAAGAAGGTGTGACAGCATAAAATTAAAAGCCCGGAATTGATCCCGGGCTTTTTTTATCTTCCGAATTTATAATATTCAAGATAATCGTGCGGTTCTTTATGGAGGATTGGTAAAATACAGTCCATTGCCATTACGCTAAAAGTGATCCCGTTGCCTCCAAACCCCAGAACATAAGATTCATTTTTATCTTCATCTGGCTTCCCGATATATGGCAACCCGTCTTTAGTTTCTCCAAATGTACCAGCCCATGAATAATCCGGGATATATTCGATTTCGGGGAAAGTTTTATTGAAAGCTTTTAAAAGTGACTTTTCTTTTTTTGGTAATAACGCATCTCTTTTTTTGGCATTTTTAAAATTCTCATCACCACCACCCATAATGATACGGTTATCTACCGTGGCCCGGAAATATAAATACGGCTCATCAGTATTCCAGAAAATATTTTTTTTAAAGGCATTCGGTAATTTTTTCAAAGATTCACTCGCCATGGCATAAGTGCTTTTAAGCTTCACCACTTCTTCATTCAAGGATTCCGTACTTTCATAACCCGTGCAGTGAATAACATGATCGCAATAGATGATACATCCGGTCTTGGTCAAAAGTTCAATACCTTTATCCAAATAATTGATCTTGTCAATTTCGGTACGATCGTATATATTCATACTCTTATCGGTACAATATTTCAGCAGGTCTTTACTTAGTTCATAGGGATCCATTACAGCTCCAGATTTTGATTTTATCCCAAGCAAGCCTTTTTTGATCCCTAGTTTTTGTAAAGCTTCTTTCTGCAATAATTGAACTTCAAAACCATATTCTTTCCGAACCTCGTATTCTTTCCGTATAAAATCCAAATCAGACTTATTGGAAGTAAAATAGATGCTATTTTTTCTTTCGAATTCACAATCACTTTTAACCTCTTTTACGATTTTTTCCAGATCAAATATCGCTTGCTCGCAATTTCTGTAGCTGCTCACTGCATTGGTATGCCCTACTTTTTCGATCAATAAGTGTAAAGGCTCATCAATTTCATATTGTAACATCGCAGTACTCGCAGCGCTACTTCCATTAAAAACGTCCCTTCGCTCCACCATCACGACCTTGAAACCTTCATTTATCAGCTTGTAGGCGATCAGAGCTCCGGTAATTCCTCCGCCAATGATGACTACCTGGGAATTGATATTTTCCTGCAAAGAAGGATAACTTGTCCCAAGGCTGTTTTTAATAAGCCAGTATGGCTCGTTGGATCTTATATCCATAAATTTAGAATTGCTTGTTGTAATAATGCTGAAAAGCAGGTGCTATAAATCGAATTTCCAGCATCAAATTCATCTAAAATTACTTCAGTAGTGCGGGCTAAAATTTTATTTGTGAGGAAATTAACTTGAATATCTCTAGCTTAAATTTGAAGAAATTCTTTAGAAGAATCAGAGCTTAAAATTTAGCTGAATTTTGAAGTTTTTGCACGTATATTCGTGTTTCAACTAAAACTAAAAAAATGAGCAAGACTAAACTTACCGTATTAAGTAACGGATCTTTAAAAGTACAAGGCGATTTTGAGATCGTAGATAAGGACGGAAATGTATACGATTTAGGCGGAAGAGAACTGGTTTCACTTTGCCGTTGTGGACTATCAACAAATAAACCTTTTTGTGACGGTTCTCACAGAAATCATTTTGAGCATGATGCTAAAGCATTTGACCTTCCTCCAAAAAAATAGTTTTCTTCCGGAAGACCTCAACAATCGCTAATTTTCTATTTTCTTAAAAATTTTAAGATTTTATCCGTAATTTAAAGGACTAAAAATTATCTCCATGGCAGAATTCAATGTAAAAATCAACGGAAAAGATCACTCTTTTGATGTGGATCCATCTACACCCATGTTATGGGTATTGAGAGATCATATGAAATTAGTGGGAACAAAATTTGGATGCGGTATCGCACAATGCGGGGCCTGTACCGTTCACTTTAATGGTTCTGCCGTAAGAAGTTGTCAGCTTCCTATTTCTGCAGCTGCAGATAATGAGATCATTACGATCGAGGGCCTTTCTGAGAAAGGAGATCATCCAGTTCAGCAAGCCTGGCTGGACGTAGATGTTCCTCAATGTGGTTATTGCCAGGCGGGACAGATCATGTCTGCCGCCGCTTTATTGAAAAGAAATCCTTCGCCAAGTGATGAGGAGATCGAAAGTGCCATGAACGGAAATATTTGCCGTTGCGGAACTTATACCCGAATTAAAGAGGCCATCAAGAAAGCTTCAAATTCTCAGATAGCATAAGCCTGATTCAATTTTAAATATTCAAGAAATGACAAAAGTAAAAACAGGATTAGGAAGAAGATCTTTTATAAAAAGTGTTGGAGTTGCTAGCGGTGGTTTGATCATTGGCTTTAACTGGATGGCATGTAAGGGACCTGAAGAAGAGGGATCTGAAGAATTGGCGATGCAAATGCCAGATGAATGGTTCGAGCTGAATGGTTACCTTAAAATTGGAGATAATGGAATTGTAACGATTTATTCACCGAACCCTGAAATTGGACAGAACGTGAAAACTTCGATGCCTATGCTGGTGGCTGAAGAACTGGATGTAGACTGGAATAATGTGATCGTTGAACAGGCACCTCTAAATACTGATGTTTTCACCAGGCAACTTGCCGGGGGAAGTCAGTCTATTCGTCAGGGATGGGAATCTTTGAGAACTGCTG
Source organism: Christiangramia sediminicola (assembly GCF_031344135.1). Taxonomy (NCBI): domain Bacteria; kingdom Pseudomonadati; phylum Bacteroidota; class Flavobacteriia; order Flavobacteriales; family Flavobacteriaceae; genus Christiangramia; species Christiangramia sediminicola. The sequence goes on along the minus strand of NZ_JAVJIU010000003.1, from coordinate 62,607 downwards.
GAGCAACTGCCAGACAAATGTTGCTTACTGCCGCTGCAAATCAGTGGGAAGTTCCGGTTTCTGAACTTTCCGTTGAAAATGGAATGATCAAACATGAAGGAAGCGATAAGACTATCGGTTATGGGGAGATCGCCAAAGCTGCAGCGCAGGTTGAAGTGCCTGAAGAAGTGGAATTAAAAGACAATGATAGTTTTAAGATTATAGGAACGTCCCGTAAAAATGTGGACGCCAAAAAAATTGTAACCGGTCAGCCACTTTATGGTTTGGATACTTATAAAGATGGAATGCTTATAGCGATGGTGGTTCAGCCACCTGCTTTCGGGATGGAATTTAAATCCATGGATGCCGATAGCGTTAAAGAAATGCCTGGAATTACAGATGTTTTTACCATAGATACCTATCCGGAAGATATGGAAAAGGAGTGGAGTGATGTTGGAGCATTTTCCAAACTTGTGGTGGTGGTGGGAGAATCTACCTGGCAGGTAATGCAGGCGAAAAAAGCTTTAAAGGTTGAATGGGATTTAAATCCTGAATTGACCAAAGAAGTGGAGATTTTAGAGAAATCTGCAGGAATGGAAGATGCCAGCGGACTCGAAAGTAGTAATATTCACGCCACTCTCATGGCCGATGTAGGCTCCAAAAAGTCGGAAGTTGTTCGTAAGGACGGAGAGCCTGAAAAAGCTTTTAAGAATGCTGCGAAAGTAATTGAACGTTCTTACACCTGTCCGTTTCTTGCTCATAACTGTATGGAACCAATGAACTTTTTCGCTGACGTAAGCGGCGATAAAGCCGAATTATTAGGCCCTATTCAGACTCCGGAATATGCTGAAAAAAGTATCAATAAGCGACTAGATTTTGAACTTGAAAATATAGACATACAGATGACGCGTATGGGTGGTGGTTTTGGTCGCCGTTTATATGGTCATTTCCTGGTAGAAGCAGCGGTTATTTCTCAGAAAATGGGGAAACCAATAAAATTGGTTTATACTCGTGAAGATGATATGACCAATGGAGTTTATCGCCCGGCTTACCACGTGACGTATCGGGCTGCCTTAGACGGAAATAACAATTTAACTGCTTTTCATGTGAATGCAGGTGGTATTCCGGAAAGCCCTCTTTTCGCCAATCGTTTCCCGGCCGGTGCGCTGGATAATTATTTAGCTGAAAGCTGGACACTGAATTCTAATATTTCAGTAGGTGCTTTTAGAGCTCCGCGTTCTAATTTTATTGCTGGAGCAGAGCAATCATTCCTTGACGAACTTGCTGAAGAAATGGGAAAAGACCCAATTCAGTTTAGATTGGATATGCTGGATAGAGCACAAAAAGATCCGGTAGGTGAAGAAAATGATTATGATGCAAAACGTTATGCGGGAGTACTTGAATTAGCCAGGGATAAATCTGGTTGGGAGAATGGTAATTCTACGTTGAGTCGTGGAGTTTCAGCATATTATTGTCATAATTCTTATGTAGCGCAGATCCTGGACATGTCGGTTAAGGGCAATGAACCTATTATCGATAAAGTGACTTGTGCGGTAGACTGCGGAATTGTGGTAAATCCAGATGCTGCTAAAAATATGGTTGAGGGTGGAACGATCGACGGAATAGGACATGCGCTTTATAGTGAAATGACTTTTGATGAAGGTAAGCCTCAGCAAAGCAATTTTGATAAATACAGATTGATCAGGCACAAAGAAGCACCGAAAAAAATAGATGTTCATTTTGTTGAAAATGGGATCGATCCTACGGGACTTGGTGAACCTCCATTTCCTCCGGTACAGGGTGCCCTGGCAAACGCATTATATAAAGCTACAGGTCAACGATTCTATAAACAACCTTTTATCAATCAGTTAAAAAATCCTGAAACCAGTGATCTTAAAACTTAAGATTTATAAATGAAGGAATTAAGGATCAAATGCTGGGTAGAAGATGACGGTGAAAAATTCTATGGACCCGGTCCAAATGAGTTGATCAAGAAAATTCAGAAGGAAGGTTCACTTTCCAGGGCAGCATCTGAAATGAATATGTCTTATAAGAAAGCCTGGGATTTGATTCAACGATTAAACCAACATGCTGAAAAGCCTTTGGTGATACTTAAAAAAGGCGGTTCACATGGTGGTGGAGCAGAAGTTACCGAATATGCCCGGGAAATTGTTGCTGAATATGACCAGTTGGAAAAGGAAATTGCCAGATTAATTGAAAAACAAAATTTACTGAAGGTCTTAAAATAGCTATAAAGGTCGGGGATTTGTCTTCTGCCTTTATTACATTTAAAGATCGTTATATACACGAATACATAACGCCTTAAATTAATGGCTTCAAAAAAGAAGATATATCTGGACTATAACGCAACGACTCCTACAGATTCAAGAGTGGTGCAAGCCATGTTGCCTTATTTTTCAGAAACTTTCGGTAATGCCAGTAGCGATCATGTTTTTGGTTGGGATGCTGAAGAAGCTGTGGAAAATTCTCGTGAGCAAATATCAAAATTAGTCGGTTGTAAATTTTCAGAACTCACATTTACGTCTGGAGCTACAGAGGCGGCTAATCTCGCTTTGTTCGGATTTTGCGAGAGCAACCAAAATAAAGGTAAACACATTATAACCTGTAAAACAGAGCATAATGCGATCCTTGATACAATGCTGGCACTGGAAAGCAAGGGATTTGAAGTTTCCTATCTGGATGTAAATGATGAGGGGTATATCGATCTGAAAGACTTTGAAGCCACCATCAAATCTGAAACTATTCTGGTTTGTTTGATGCTGGCGAATAACGAAACCGGATTGATACATCCTCTTAAAAATATTACAGAAATAGCCCATTCTAAAGGGGTGGCGGTGATGAGTGATATTACCCAGGCAGTCGGTAAAATTCCTTTTAATCTAAAAGATCTGGATATTGATATGGCTGTCTTTTCAGCCCATAAATTTTATGGACCTAAAGGTATCGGCGCGTTATATATCAATAAACAGCATAAAATAAGAGTTGTGGCTCACATCTTTGGCGGCGGGCAGGAACAAGGTATGCGTCCGGGAACTTTAAATGTTCCAGCCATCGTTGGATTTGGTATGGCGGCAGAAATCGCTTCTGCTGAAATGGAATCGGAATCGGTGAGATTAAATGATCTGAAAAAAGAAATGGAGACTCATTTACTTGAAATTGATGATGCCCAAATCAATTCTATAAATGCTTCTCGATTGCCTAATACTACAAATGTTAGTTTCAGAAATATAGATGGAAGTCAGTTACTTCGAAGATTGAATAAGCTTGCAGTTTCTCGTGGATCTGCCTGTTCAGCGAATACCATCAAGCCATCTCATGTATTAAAAGCTATGGGATTAAGCGACGAATTTGCCTTATCATCTCTCCGTATAAGTCTAGGAAAGGATACTTGCCAGGAAGATATCAAGTTTGCTGTTGCAGAGATCAAATCCGCGGTAAATGATTTAAAACTGGTGAAAGCATGAGAGAGCTGGATGCAATAGCGGCAAATTATGATAAGCTGAAATCTTCGGGGACAGATGCTGTATTGGCTACCGTTGTTCATGTGGAAGGATCATCTTATCGTAGAGCCGGTGCAAGAATGCTGGTTGATGAATTTGGGAATATTACCGGTGCCATCAGTGGTGGTTGTCTGGAAGGGGATGCACTGAGAAAGGCACTTCATGCGATGCACCATAAAAAAAATAAATTGGTTACCTACGATACCAGCGACGAAGATGATGCTTTTATAGGTGCACAATTAGGTTGTAATGGGATCATCCAGGTCTTGTTCGAGTTTCTCGATTATTCAGATTCTAATAATCCATGTGAATTGCTGAAAAATGTTATTGCTACAGATCTAAAACAAGCGATCGTAGTTCAGTTCAATTTAGATAAAACTAAGGAGCAAGCAGGTACAAAAATGATCCTTGACAAAGAGTCAAAAATAATAGGCAAAAAGGCACAGAATGAATTACTTGAGGTAATAGTAAATCAGGGTAAATCAGTATTAGAGGATAATAGACCACATTTTTCTGAAGTGAAATTATCGAATAAAACACAGCATATTTTTATCCAGAATTATAATCCACCGATAAAACTCATCATCGTTGGTGCTGGAAATGATGCCCAGATTCTGGCAACACAAGCAGAGTTGCTTGGCTGGAATGTGATCGTTACCGATGGCAGACCTACTCACGCCAATAAGGATCGTTTTACCAGCTCTTGCCAGGTAATCGTGACCAGGCCGGAAGACACTCTGGCAAATATCAGGATTGATGAGCGCAGTTGTTTTGTACTGATGAGCCATAACTACAATTATGACCTCGCGGTACTAAAACTTCTTTTGAATGAAAATCAGGTTCCATATATCGGGATTTTGGGTCCACTAAAGAAATATCAAAGAATGCAGGATGATTTGAAAACTGAAGAAATCAGGTTGAGCGAAGATAATTTGAAAAAGATCCATGCTCCTGTCGGGTTAGAAATTGGTGCTGAAACTCCGGCGGAGATCGGACTTTCAATTCTGGCAGAAATTCAATCTGTACTCATGAACAAAGAAGCTAGACCTTTAAAAGAAAAGAATGAACCAATTCACGATAAGAATGAATTTCGATTTAAAAAAGTAATTGCCTAGAGCTGAATTTAAAATAGTATTTAATTGATTGGAAATAAAAAAATTGGAATTGTTATTCTGGCGGCGGGAGCTTCCAGCCGACTTGGATTTCCGAAGCAATTGGTGAAATTTAAGGGTAAAGTATTGTTGCAAAATATAATAGACCTGGCAGATTCATTTGATTTTAAAACCAAAATTCTGGTGCTTGGAGCTAATGAAAAAGAGATCAGAGAACAAATAGATATAAAAGAATTCGATACTGTTTCAAATGAAAACTGGCAAGAAGGAATGGGTTCAAGTATCCGTTCTGGTCTGGAACGAGCTTTAAAGCTTCAGCCGGAGTTGGAGCATTTGATGATCTTATTATCTGATCAACCTTTGGTTACAAGGGAACAAATTCAGCAGCTGGTAAATGTGCAGATCAAAAATAATGTTCAGGCTGCATTTTCAGAATATGAAGGAGAAACCGGAGTTCCAGCGATATTTTCAAAGGAATTATTTCCGCAGTTATTAAAATTGGACGGAGACCAGGGAGCAAAGAAATTGATCTTTATATCAGATCTTAAATACGAAACTGTAAGGTTTGAAGGTGGAAAATTTGATGTGGATACTCAGGCAGATGTGGAATTACTTAAAGATTTAGAAAAATGAAACTCAATATAAAATATTTTGGAATCATCGCTGAAGCGGCCGGAAAGACCGAAGAAGTTCTTGAGGTTTCCGATGAAGTTAGTCTGGACGAATTAAAACAAGAACGAGTTCAGAATTATAAAATTCAGGATCCAGATTCGATTCAACTCGCTGTAAATCATGAATTAAAATTTAACATAAAATTAAAGGATGGCGATGAGATCGCTTTTTTACCGCCATTTGCAGGAGGATGAGATACGACCGACAAATAAAATTAAATGAAGTTGGAGCTTCCGGACAGGAAAAACTCCGCCAGGCTAGCGTTTTGATCGTTGGTGTTGGTGGTTTAGGATGTCCTGCTGCTCAATTTCTAGTCGGTGCCGGTATTGGTAGAATCGGGCTGATAGATTATGATAGGGTTTCGCTTTCAAATTTGCACAGGCAGGTTCTATTTTCTGAAGAAGATCTGGGAAAACCTAAAGTGCATGTTGCTAAACATAAACTTCAGCAACTTAATTCAGAGGTAGAAATTGATATTTTCGAAGAACCTTTGAGTATTGAAAATGCTGAAAATCTTTTTCAGATGTACGATATCATTCTGGACGGGACTGATAATTTTGAAACCAAATACCTGATAAACGATGCCTGTATCCTGGCTGAAAAGCCCTGGGTATACGCCTCTATTTATAAGAATGAAGGTCAAATCTCAGTATTTAATTATCAGGATGGACCTAGTTACCGCTGTTTATTTCCGCAAACCACCCGACAGAACATTAGTTGTGAAGAAACTGGCGTGTTAGGTGTAACACCGGGTATTTTGGGAACAATGCAGGCGGCGGAAGTTCTAAAAATAATCCTCGGAGCTGGCACAATTTTGTCTGGAAACCTAAAACTTATCAATATTCTAAGTGGTAAGGATCAGATTCTCAAAATTTCAAAGCGAACTGAAGAGATCGAAAAGATCAAAAATCAAGGTATTATTCCGGTTAGTATTCATTGCAGGATCTCAGATGAAACAAAACTATACCTTGATATTAGGGAAATATTTGAACAACCAAGAATCTCTTCAGATAGAGTGCTTCAAATTCCGTTAAGTGAACTGGAAGATCGCCTGGAAGAAATTCCGAAGCAGGAAGACATATTGGTATTTTGTCAGTCAGGGAAAAGAAGTAAAAAAGTAGTGGATTTATTAAAAGCAGAATTCAATTTTAACAACCTTAAAAATGTTGAAGGAGGAGTAGAAACAATTATTGATGGATAAGAAGAAACCGAAAAAAGTATTTGTACAAGGTGCAATTCCACCGGAAAAGATCGCGAATTCTATTGCGAATCACCAGTCCAAGACTAATATTGGTGCTCACAGCATTTTTCTAGGGCAGATAAGAGCTGACGAGATCGATGGAAAAATAGTGACCGCGATAGATTATTCAGCCTATGAGGAAATGGCGGAAAAAGTTTTTCATGAGATCAGGGAATCGGCATTTTCGAAATTCGATATGACCTGTTGCCATATTTATCATAGCCTTGGGAAAGTGAAGACCGGAGAGATATGCCTTTTTGTATTCACCTCTTCGGCACATCGTAAGGTCGCTATCGAGGCCTGTAATTACCTGGTAGAAGAGATCAAGGCGAAAGTACCAGTTTTTGGAAAAGAGATTTTTGAAGATCGAACACATCAATGGAAAGTAAATAAATAGATGGTAGATATTACCCATAAAATTACGACACTGCGCGAAGCGACGGCGATAGCCATTGTCAAAACGAGTAGTGAAGAAACGATAAAACGGATCAGGGAAAATACGGTTCCTAAAGGAAATGTATTCGAAATGGCCAAAGCTGCCGGACTACTTGGAGTTAAGAAAACTCCGGAATTGTTACCGGATTGCCATCCCTTACCAATTGAATATACCGGCATCGATTATGAGATCAACGGACTGGATATCAAAATTTCGGTTACGGTCAAGACGATCTATAAAACCGGGGTTGAGGTTGAAGCCATGCATGGAGCGAGTATAGTAGCTTTGACCATGTATGATATGCTAAAGCCAATTGATAAGCATGTTGAAATTGGAACCATCAAACTGGAAAAGAAGCGAGGAGGAAAGTCTTCTTTCAGAATAAATTCTGAAGGCTTATTAGCTCAGATCGTCGTGTGTTCCGATACTATTTCTGCTGGTAAAGGCGAAGACAAAGCAGGGAAAGCAATTGCTGAAAAACTGAATAACTTAGGTGTTAGTTCAGAAATCAAGATCATTCCCGATGATGCCGAGCAGATCCTTTCAGTTTTAAATGTATCTGAGGCGGATATTCTAATTTATACTGGAGGAACCGGGGTTGGACCACGCGATGTTACTCCGGAAACGATTCTGCCATTGCTTGATCTTCAGCTAAAAGGGGTAGAGGAGCAAATGAGGAATTACGGTCAAAATCGGATGCCTTATGCGATGCTATCCCGATCTGTCGCAGGATTGAAAAACGGAAAAGTAGTACTGGCATTACCAGGTTCTACGAAAGGCGCTGCGGAATGTATGGATGCAATTTTCCCACACGTTCTGCACGTTTTTAAAGTGATAGAAGGAAAAAGACATGATTGAAGAGAAAAAGAGAATAGTAGATAACTTCGGAAGGCCACATACCTATCTCAGGATTTCACTGACAGACAGGTGCAATCTTCGTTGTTTTTACTGCATGCCGGAAGATGGAATTCAGTTGATCGATAAGCCGAATATCATGAGCCTGGAAGAGATCATTGAACTCGCCACCAATTTCCGTGATCTGGGGGTTGATACTATTAGGCTAACTGGAGGTGAGCCATTGGTTCGGAAGAATTTTGGGTACCTCGTAGAGGAACTGGCAAAACTTGGAGTAACGCTGAAAATTACCACTAACGGAATCGTTCTGGATAAGTATCTGGAATTGTTCCAAAAGATCGGGCTTAAAAAGATCAATTTAAGCCTGGACACTTTGGACAAAGCAAGATCTGTATTTATCACAAAACGCGATTATTTCGATAGAATTATGAAAAATCTCGAAATGGCGCTGGAAATGGATATGCAGGTAAAACTGAATATTGTTTTGATAAAGGGTGTGAACGATAAGGAGATCAACGATTTTATTCAGCTAACCAAACATAAAAATCTTACCGTCAAGTTCATCGAATTTATGCCCTTCAAAGGCAATAAATGGGATTGGAGCAAGGGCGTTGGGAAAGATGAAATTCTGAATACTATTTCAGATCGATTTGGCGAGATTCAGGAACTGGAAAACCCCAAACATAGTACCTCCACTAATTTTACAATTCCAGGACATGTTGGAAATTTTGCCATTGTAAGTACGATTACAAATCCGTTTTGCAGTGAATGTAATAGAATTCGGGTTACAGCTGATGGGAAAATGAAGAATTGCCTTTTTGCAAATTCTGAAACCGATTTGCTTACGCCGCTTCGAAAAGGCGAGAAAATGGATGATATCATCATGAATTCAATCAAAACAAAGAAATACTCACGTGACGGAATGGATGTAAAAATGGATGCCGACCATTATGAGCAGAATCGTTCCATGATTTCAATAGGAGGCTAATGGTTAGCATTGAAGAAGCTTTAAAGATCCTAAATGATCAGGAAATTGAATTACGAACCGAAACTCGCGATCTGGAGAATAGCCTCGGTTATGTGTTGGCTGAAGAAATTAGCGCTCCCTTTGATATGCCTTCTTTTGATAATTCAGCTATGGACGGTTACGCTTTATGCGGAATCTCTATGGATTACCAAATTATTGGAGAAGTCGCTGCTGGGGATAACAGTAAGATTGTACTAAAGGAAGGACAGGCGGTAAGAATTTTTACTGGAGCTAAAATTCCTGAAGGTGCTACTGCAGTCATAATGCAGGAGAAAACTAAGGCGGAAAGAGACCAACTTAGACTTGATCAGGAACCAAAACCGGGTCAGAGTATTCGAAAACAAGGGGGCGAATTACACAAAGGGCAATTGGTCTTTGAAAAAAACTATAGAATAACTCCTGCAGGTATTGGTATGATAGGAGCCCTTGGAATTCAAAATTTGAAAGTCTATTCAAAACCTAAGATCAACCTCATCACAACTGGAAATGAATTGATCTCGCCAGGTCAGGATAAAAAAGAAGGACAGATCTATGAATCTAACAGTTACGCATTGACTGCTGCAGCTAAGAAATACGGATTTGAAGTTTCTGACAGGTTACAGATCGAGGATGATTTTGAGGCTATCAAAACAGAGATAATGAAGTCTCTGGAAGAAACCGATGTTTTGATTTTATCCGGTGGTATTTCAGTTGGGGATTATGATTTTGTAAAACAGGCGCTCGAAGAGAATGGAGTAGTACAACAGTTTTATAAAGTTTTTCAGAAGCCTGGGAAGCCGCTCTATTTTGGAAGAAAGGATGAGAAATATGTATTTGCTTTACCTGGAAATCCTGCGTCTTCTTTAAGCTGCTTTTATATATATGTGCTTCCATTCCTGCAGAAATTAAGCGGTATCAAGAATTCAGGACTGGAAACTTATTCGTTTCCTATTTCTCATAGTTTTGAAAATCGTGCCGATAGGCCTTCATTTTTAAAAGCTAAGATTGAAAACGGAAAAGTTGAGATTCTAGATGGCCAGGGATCGTCTATGATCCAGTCGATGGCATTAGGAAATGCATTAGCTTTTATAGACGCAGAGACGAAACTCAATGAGGGTGATCAGATCAAATGTTATTTAATCTCCTGAAATGCTGTTAGAATACCTCCCGTTCATTTTTTTCTTTATTGCACTTTTTTATAGTTCGGTAGGTTTTGGAGGTGGTTCCAGCTACCTGGCAATCTTAAGCCTGGTACTTACCGATTTTTACGAAATTCGTTCCACGGCATTAGTGCTTAATATTTGCGTGGTCACAATCGGAACGATAATTTTTATCAAAAATGGAGTTTTGAAACCGAAGATCATCTGGCCCTTTTTTGTTCTGAGCATACCGCTGGCTTACCTGGGAGCAATGGTCCAACTTTCCCAATCAATATTTTTTCTAATTCTTGGAGGAGCATTGATCCTCGCAGGATTCTTTATGATACTGAAATTTGTCAATAGTAAATTAGAAGCTATCGAATTTTCGAATCCCAAAAAGTTTCTACTGGGAGGAAGCATAGGCTTACTTTCTGGAATTTCAGGAATTGGAGGTGGAATCTTTTTATCTCCGGTACTTAATCTTTTAAAATGGAAAGATCCCAGGGTGATTGCTTCGCTGGCTTCAGTTTTTATCCTGGTTAATTCTATCGCCGGACTCATAGGCCTAAATGTTGCCGGTACTTTTCATCTGGATTATGATCTCGTTTTTAAACTGATCATAGCCGTAGTTCTTGGTGGTAGTCTTGGATCTTATTTATCTAACAAAAAATTCAACTTAAAATTTCTGGGGATATTAACTGCAATATTGGTTTTTTACGTTGGCTTAAGATTGATCCTTCAATATAGGTTTGGAGTGAGAATCTAGGACCAGTTGATCTATTGAAAAAACAAGGCCAGATGTTTCATCTGGCCTTTATAAGAATTTGCCTAGTTTACTTAATCTTTTCTACAAAGTCAGCAAAAACCTGTTTGTGTAATTCGAGATCAAGATCTGGTGAAGCCGAAACACGAGCGATATAATCTTTGTCATCTTCTTTAGTGGTTCCCTGTGTAGAGGTTGCCGGGATCGTCCAATAGCATCCTTTTAACTGCCCGTAACTCACACAATATTTACTTTCATTCGGTATCCTGGTGATCATCATATCTATCAGCTTATGGTTAAGCTCTCTTTTATAAGCTTCTCTTTCTTCAGCAGTTTTTCCTTTTGTAGGAAGATCTAGTGAGAATACAGAAGGGGTGAAGTCCTGTTCAGCCAGCTCTTCAGAAACAAAATTGATCTTAGCTTCGGGTAAAGTGGTTTCTATAAAATTGACGAACTCACGAGCATTTTTATAAGCATCTTTGATCCTTTGATTCATGGAAGGCAACTGTTCAGATAGAATCTCAACCTGAAGTGCTGTGGCTTCATTATCACAAAGTATCAAATGCTTTTCGATATTTCCCATTAATGCTTCCGCCTTTTTATTAGCGACGCAATATCCTGCAGTACATCTTCCTCCACTTGGGAATTTGGATCCACTCACATAAGAAATAGTTCTAATCGAAGATAGAATACCATTTTCACCACAGAACTGAACATTAGGACAAAAGGTTTGATCCAGTATAAAAACCGGGTCTATCGCGATTTCTCCTGAATCTGTATTACGCGGTTTACTTAGAACTTCCCGTAATGGATCCAGATCTGGAACTTCAACTCTTGGATTGGTTGGAATTTCAGCAATTATATAGGGAACTGCATTTTCCTGAGCAACCTGGTCAAGAACCTTATCGGTACTTTGAACCATATCATTATTGCCATCTACAGGCAGATCCAGAATTTCAACATTTTCCAGGCAGGCAGCAACACGCCTGGCCTGATCGTTCGTTCCACCATAACAATTTGGTGGTACAATGATCTTTACATTCTTACCCGGATGTTGCTCAATTGCTTCTTCAATTAGGCCCATCATAATGGCATACTGAATAGATAATCCGCAAGAACCAAGCAGGACTTTGGAAGAAGTTGCGGTAATATCCTTAACCAATTCCTTAACCTTAGACTTATTGGATTTATTATCATCTGCCAGGTGATTATTGATAGAACTCCCCGTTAGATCTTGTAATAGTTCAAAGCAATCTGCAGGAGTCATTGCTACTGTCTCCCTTCTTCTTACATGTTGAATATCTGAAACATATTCTTCATTTTTTTCGCCATTCACCACTAAAACGCTTCCTAATTCTGAGTGAAGGCTGACCATGAAATCGGTATTTGAATTGAGATCAAGATCGAAAAGCTTTTCATCAGAAGAAATAAAGATAGTACTACCATCAAACTCAGTGAAATCTTTTTTATTTTCTACCTGAACTAATTCAAATTGATAACCGTACACCTGCTTTAGGGCTTGAAAATCGTAACAATCCGGTAATTTATCGGTATATGCGATTCGAGTATTTTTCTTGTCGAATAAATTTTTTCTAAGAACGGCAAGAACAGGCATTGTTCTGGAAGAAAAACTAATTACACTTTCCGGTTTGATATTATTTGATTTGGCAATTCCCCATTCCAGAACACTGGACAATGGATGTCCTAATCGAATATAATCATAGGCAGTAGGCAATTTTTTCAAGTCCGATCTTTCAGAGTTCTGATTAGCATACATGCTTTCGAACTGATGAAGAAATTCGGTTTTAGCAAGTTCTTCATTATAAATATCCAGCCTGTGAGTAGTTAGTTTAATCCAGTCTTCCGGCAAATTACCCAGTACATTCTTTATATATTCAGTGATATTTGACTCTTTCATTATCTATTTTTTAGATCGGCGGGAATATAAGGAATTGGGATGTTTAAATAGGAATTGCAAAGAATTTTATTACTGGTAGTTAAATGATAATTTAAATTGAAACTCTAGTATGAAAAGCCTAAAAATAAGTAAACTGAGTTATAGAAATATACTTAATTAGAAAAGTTGACGAAAAACTTCTCAAACTGTTCATAATATTTTACTAAACCTTTAAAGTCAAGTTAAAACCTGTTTTCAATAAATAAAAAAGCTAAATTTTTCTTTTATTTCACCGAGAAATTCACGGCATAAAAATTTTAAATGAAAACACCTGAAAAACCTGAAAACGAAAATTCAAGGTTGAGAGCTGTAAGGCAACTTGGCATGCTGGATAAATTATCGCAGGAAACTTATGACAATATCACGGCACTAGCTCAGGAAATATGCGAATCTCCTGTAGCCCTATTAACAATATTGGATGATAAAATACAATGGTTTAAATCTAAAAAAGGATTTGATCTTAATCAAACAGACAGGGATATTTCATTTTGTGGTCATGCTATTTTGAATCCAAAGGAAATATTCGAGGTAGCCGATACCTTCAAAGACTCTAGGTTTAGTGATAATCCATTGGTGACATTTGAAGGTTATAGCGTTAGAGCCTATGCCGGAGTTCCTATTCTAAGTGCGGATGGGCACGCTTTGGGAACTCTCTGTGTAATTAATCAAAAACCGAAAAAATTAAGTCTTAAGCAACGAAAATCCTTAATTGCATTGGGAAGGCAGGTTGAAATTCTTTATGAATTTAATTTGAAAAGCATTGAGCTGGCAAATCTTAAAGAAGAAATTGCCAGGAATGATAAAAATTCTAGACCATCTAAATAATTAATTGTAGGATTATGCTTATTTAATCTAATAAGCAACTTCATTTTGCTAATATTTAATTTTACTGAATTATTCTAATTACTTCCCAATACAGAAATTAAAAACCATTGAATTTACTGGTGCCTGGAGGCTGGTGCGGTACAAATGAGGTACAAAAGCCGAAATTCAGATTAAATTTCTGAATTTTTGATTATAAGGATTTCTTTGAATCGGATTCTAAATTTATTAAACAATTTCTTTTGCTGAATTTTTCAGGTGCGACCACGATATTCTCCTCCAAAATTAACCTTACCATTCTCCAGAAAGTTCAGATGATTTACAACTTTCATCAATTAATTCTACCTGGCTAGATTTTTCAAAATTACAATAACTTAATTCGATTCAACTTTTAAACCTTAACCTAATTTTTCTTATATTTCACAATATCAATAACTTACGGTTTTAAAATAAACTCATCTAATGATATATACTCAATCAAATGGGATAAATCTAGATAATAAAGTATTGAATTTGGTTTTTATTCATGGAAATTCCATGAATTCCGATTTATTCATGCCTCAATTAAAATCTAGAGAATTTAAAGATTATAACTGTATTGCCTTGGATCTTCCCGGGCATGGAAAATCAGATAAATCTGAAAGTTATTCAATATCAGTAATCGTTGAAAAAGTTTCAGAAAAATTATCTGAACTAAAGAGATTTATACTGGTCGGACATTCACTTGGAGGTCAGATTGCTATTCATCTATTGGAAAAATATCCTAATCAATGCAAAGGCATTGTATTAATTGGCACACCACCGTTGGATCCAAATTTTCATATTTCAGATATCTACAATCTTAATTCATCATCACAATTATTACTGCAAAAAGATCTGAAAGACGATGAAATCTTCTCTTTACAAAAATTCTTATATCCTAAGGTAGATAAATGGACAGAAACAATAACCAAGTCATTAGTCTCCACAGATTCTGAGTTTAGAATTGGATACGGATCATCTTTAATGGATTTAAAGAATTTGAATGAAGTTAAAATTTTAGATCAATTCAAAGGCTATGTACAAGTCATAGTAGGGGAAAAAGATTCATTATTGAAAATTTCATATTTAAAAAAAGTCTGTACTAGTTTATGTACGGGATTAAATATTATTGATGATTGTGGACATTTCCCACATCTAGAAAAACCTGAAATAATAAATCAGCTCATACTTTCTCAAATACATCAAATTGAAAAATAATTTTCAAAAATATGACATACTAGAATTTTGTAATGAGATTGCAGATTTTCATGGAAAGCCTTTGGTTAAAGATGAATATCTGGACCTAGAAAAATTTCCATTGCAGGAGAAGCAATGTATCTATATTTTGAACTGGTCATTACCAGCTATAACTTATACTCGTGGAGTGAAAGATTTATTAGGATATACTGATAATGAATTTACACTTAATGTAGCATTAACAAATATTCATCCTGATGATTTAGACTTAGCTAACAGAATAACAAGGGCCACCGTTAGTCACTGTTGTAAACATGGAAATTCAAGAGACTCATATTTAAATGTTACTTATAGAATCAAAAGAAAGGATGGAATATTTATAAAAGTGCTTCGACAGTCAGGATTATATTTAGGAGATGAAAACAATAATCTAATTTCTAATTATTCCGTGCTTACAGATATTTCATTTATGAATTATGGAAACACTGTTGACTGGGAAATTAAAGCGAATGAATTAAATACAAAAAATTTTCATAGCGAGATTTATAAAGAGTTCAGCACCTTATTTTCAAAAAGAGAAAAAGAAATTATCTTACAAATTCATGATGGTCTAAGTAATTCAGACATCTCTAAAAAACTTAATTTAAGTCCACATACTGTAAGTACCCACCGAAAGAATATACTTCGCAAATCGAATTGTAATTCAAAAGAATCTCTCATATTCTTCTGTATAAGAAACGGGGTAATTCAATCATCTAAATTTTAACAAAAAATACCCTAATGAGGGTATTTTTAATATAGGTACATAAACTTAAATTAGATTTCTAATATTCTGATTTTTAATTGCTAACCATAAATAATAATATTATGAATATCAGGAATCGTCTTTTAATAGTTTTTATGTTTTCAGCATTAGCTGGTTGTCAAAGAGAAGAACTTGACATTAATTTTGCTGAAAAACCATCTAAAATTGAAAATATAGCATATTCAATTTCTCAAAATAAAAGTTCTCAAGATGGAATTGCAATTGGTATGTATACTTCAATTGAGCAAGCTATTAATAACTGTACGGATTACACCATAAATCCTTATGAGGTTAATTCCTCAAATATTGACGGAGCAATCAATCCAGACATTGGATTAGGATCATATTACGGTTTAAGATTTAGAGATGTTAGTCCTGATAATAGTGGAATCAAGTTTACAATAAGATCATCCCAAGGCGAGGTAGTATATGAGAAAATATCATACAACACATCATATGAGTGGGTAATTTTTGCTGCAAACCAATTAGTCTTTATCAATGCATCTCCCGTTATACCAGGTCCACATATAGATTTGACTAGCTTTTTTAGGTCCACATGTGAATTCAATCAGACCGCCGATACTGATGGAGACGGTATTTATGATGATTTAGACCCTGTAGTAAACTCAAATTACGAATCAACAATTATAATCGATGAATGTGATTCGGGCATAGATAATTTTGAATTTGGTGATGGTTATACTTTTGCTGATAAGGTTGATGAATTAGAAAATGATGAATATAAAAACCATGGTCAATTTGTAAAAATTGTATCACAATATTTGAATGATTTGATTGAAGAAGGTTTTATTACAGAAGCTGATAAAAATTCACTGATGGCATGTACGGGAAGTTCAGATATATAATTACTTTTTAAATCAAAAAACTCCTCAAAGGATTTCAGCTGAAATTTTATATCGTAATATTAAACTGCAATCTTAATTTTTCTGTTAATGAAAGCCTTAAACTTAAGTGTGTAACTCTTAATATTCTCAGGAAATTACAATTTTTCTAAGTAAGATAATCATTTTACCAATTGCTGGCAGAATGTTTCTAACAGTTCTATGGTCAGTGCTAAAAGAGGAAACGCTTGCAATAATCCAAAATCTCTAAAGGTGTATGTAGCTAACAATTATGATTATAAAATAACCGCCGCATTTTACTTTAAAGATAAGAATGGAAGTTTTAATAGTAAACCTACAAAATTAGCTATATCATCGAATTCTAATGCTAATCATCATATTTGCGAAGCTAATTCAAAATGGAGATTATGATGTATTTATCAAAAGATTTGATGAAGATTGTGGTGAGGATCCGCGTGTAAAATAAAACTCTTTTAATTATGAAAGCAATCTATATAATACTTCTTTTGGCAGTCCATTATTCGGTTACAGGACAGGAATGTAAGGATAATGAAGAAAAGAAGATTCAATGCATTTCTTATAAAGGCAAAACTGTTCAAGCATTTTATGGTGATGAAAGTCTGGTAGGAGCTCATATTGATAATGGTGGTTTTTGTGTAGAATACAGACCTGATGGGACTGGTCAGTTTGTCAATTTTGCGTACCAAAAAATGTACGATCCCATTGAATTCAGGTACGGACTTATAATGAATGATAGCACAAATAATATTGTTGAAGGTTCAAGTACCTACCCAGCGACAAATCAAAACTCTGAAACTATAGTTAAATACTACTATATTATTCACAGTGGAGATGAAGATTTAAGTCCGCATTTGAGATTAATGAAATATACCTATACCACTCCTCAAAATGCACTGGTTGGAAAATTAAAATACAAACGAATGCCTAATTCATATAGTGATTGGAAATCGATTGTTAGTGAAATATTTGATAAATGAAAATGATGAAAAAATTACGAATTATACTGATTTTGTCATTTTTGTTGGCCTGTTCGGGAGAGGATGAATCTTCCATTCCATCGGAGCCTGAAATTATCATGCAACCCCCAACTGAAGAAAATGAAGAAGGAAGTAGTGGAGAGGGAAATGAAACTCAAACTTTAAATTTGGTGATCGAAGGTTTGGACCTGAACTTTGAAAACCTGGAGGCTGTTTCTATATCTGGCAATTCTAATTTAAAAGAGGATGGTAGTTTCCAAGAATTGGAATCAGAACTTGGCATTCCGGTTATACTAACGGGCGAAAATGAAGATTTGCTCTTTGGCTATTATCCATCCCTCTTAAATTCAGAAGAAATTACAGACAAGGATTTGATTGTGTTCTTTATAAACACTTATCCAGATTTTGCAATTCAGAACTATGACCTGAAGGATCTCGTTAATGAACTTGCTAATGTTGATTATAATAATCTAAAAGGGGAAATGATTCATAGCTTAAACGCTTACAATAATCCTTATTACAATTCAAATTTTCTTTCTGAGCTAAGAAATTTAACCTCTGAATTAAAAGCAAGACTTACCGATATAGAAGCAAATAGAAGTTCAGAAACAGATGATGAATTTGAAATAGAATACACAAGAGATAATAAAATTTCTTTTCCTAAAAAATCACCTTTATATGTTTCTATTGGAGTTGGTTTCGAACATGATATAGAAAATGAAGTATATAGCGAGTATTTAACACCTAAATTAACTTCTGATTTTAGAAAATCAATAGCCGATAAAATCGAAGAGTTTTTATATGGAGAAGAAGAGCAAACTGAGTTAGCTTTTCAGGGCAGCCTTGTTCACGATGGGGAATGGGGTGTTAGAATTACTAATGGAAGACATGGAGATAGTAGACTCGCCGTGGACACAAGGCATCAAAATACTAAACAACTTAATGCTCTTATCCTTAGTTATTGCTTACCAGTAGTTTTCGAAATTTTCGATTTAAATGGTCCATGTGGTGATGGCTTTATAGAAATCGCAGAAGATTTACTCAGTCAACTTCGAAGTAAACTTGAAGATCCTAATATTAATTTTGATGCCAAGTTTTACGAGGAAACACTAAAAGGAGAAAGTGAAAATTTATTCCAGATGTATGAGGCTTGCCTTTCTCCAGAGAACAAAAAGTTAGCCTATGTGAAAGTTTTTAAGAAATGGGTAGGTAAGATTTTTAATATAATTACTTTTTCCGAGGATCTGGGTCAGCTAATACTTATTGACCGTGATTTTACCAGTTCAATAATTGATCAATACGGCACATTGTATTTAGAAAAAGAGCAAAACCTTCTCTTTAGCATATTAGAATATCAAAATGTAAGTGATACCTCTTTTGAGGGCAATACTGGAGATATTTTCAATTATGAAGCAATTGTAAAAGAATACTGGCAGAAGTATGAAATTAAAAGTACATCAGTTAGATCAGAATTTATTAAGAAACCAATAGAGAGACCTGGTGATCAACTCCCATTTAAGGTGGGAAAAGTAAGCGGAGATGCATCTTATAATGATGGTGCTATTACGAATGATCAGGGTGAACTTAAACTCAATTTCGAGTTGAAGGAAGAGAGCTCAGAGTTTAAAATAGAATCTCATTTACAAAATTCAACCTTACCTGAGCAGAATTTAAAGATTGAGGTCCAAAATGGTGAAAGAAACCTCCTAGATGGCTATTGGGAATTATGTTGGGATACGATAGAATCTTTTTCAGATGGTTGTAGTTCAGTTGATGCAGGCAATTGTTGGAGATATGGGAAAGTTAGATTTCTTGACAATAATGAATTGGATTTTCCAATTAATTATGGTACTCCAAGTGAAGATGTAGTTGAATCTTCCTATAATTTAACAGAAAATCATCTTTATTTTATTAGAAAAACTGAATATGAAGGAACTTCCTCAACTACAGATCCTAATACAGGGGAAACTATTAAGTCTTTCATAAAAAGAGAGCAAAGTTTTGAAGGAGAAATTATCTCAGAAGGATTAATCAAAGGGGTGTATAAATATCAAACCTATGTTACCTATTCCAGTTATTATAGTGACACCTCATGTACCTATATTTACAATTCAACTTTGTCTAAATAACATTCTGTTTTTATAAAATTATCAGGACTACCACCCTTAAACCAATTTGTAGAATGGCAATGGATAGGTTCATCTTGTGGAATTATATAAACGAAATCATGTGTGAAGCCATCATTCATATAATAGGTTTGATAAATTTCCTTGGAATATGGCGGTGTATCCATTTATCTGGTAAGATTATTTTCTGACTGATTTAATGACTTATTGATAGTACATAATTTAGTATTTTATTAAAGATTTAAATACAGAAATAGAGTTATTTGGACTTTAACGTTAGAATAGTAAAATAGTCAAACATTTTTTGTTCAAATCTTTATAATTATCAATTCATTTAATCTAGTGCTAAATTTATTAGACAATTTCTCTTGCTTAATCTTCCAGGTTCGCCCGAGATCCTGACCTCCAAATTTCACTTTCCCATTTTCCTTAAAATTTAATTGATCTACCACCTTCATTAATTGCTCATGCTTTGGGTTTTCTTGAGAGAAAAGTTTGAATTGTTTTTGGGTAGATGGGGTAAGTTTCATAGCAATGATCCCTGCCTTCTTATATTGGTAGCCTTCTTTATAGATCATATCCAGACCGGTTAAGGCTGTTTTGACTAACGTAATGCTCGAATTGGTAGGATAGGGGGTGTAGACTGAAATGCTAGCACGGTATTGTTTTAGATCCTGACGAAATGAATTTGTGAGCAGGAAAACTTGGAGTAGAGAACAATTGCTACCCTGCCGCCTAAGTTTTTCTCCAATTTTTATGGCATAGGTAGAGACTCTTTCTTTCAATTCAGCATAATTGCTGTACATACTTTCAAAAGCCCTGGTGACAGCAATATTTTTTTTAAGTGGAGTAGCTTCTAGTGACAATGTGGTTAATCCAGACAGATCTCTTTTTAATCTCAATCCAACAACTGAAAATTCTTTACGTACATATTCATCATGTAATTCTACAAATTGTTGAGCATTTTTGATATTAAGAGATAATAATCTCTTTTCATATTGGCGGCCAATGCCCCAAACATCCCCAATTTTGGTCCACAATAAAGCTTTCCTGGTTTTTTCTGGAGCATCAATGATATAAACTCCACCCGTTCGAGCAGCAAATTTCTTGGCGATCTTATTCGCAACTTTTGCCAGGGCTTTGGTGGGTGCAATGCCAATACTAATCGGAATACCAGTTTTACTTCGAACAGCTTTGATCATTTCTCTGCCATACGAATAAAGATCAAAATGCTCCTCAAAGCCTTCAAGCAACAAAAAGGCCTCGTCGATAGAATAGATTTCAATATCCGGAGTGAACCGGGAAAGTATGTTCATTACTCTCCTGCTCATATCTCCGTAGAGAGCATAATTGGAACTGAAAACATATACTCCATTCCTTTCAAATAGCTTTTCATATTGAAATGCTGGAGCTCCCATAGGAATGTCCAGGGCTTTAGCTTCGTTACTTCGAGCAATGACGCAGCCATCATTATTGGATAGAACTACCACCGGTTTATTTTCCAGGGATGGATTGAAAACTCGTTCACAAGAAGCATAGAAATTATTGCAGTCTACCAGGGCGTACATTACACATACTTGATTACGTTAGTAACTATTCCCCAAATCAGGAAGTCATTTTCTGCCGTAACCTTTATAGGTTGGTATTTCTGGTTCTCAGCAACTAACCAAATCATATCTTCCTCGATTTTAATGCGCTTCACAGTAAATTCCCCATCTATAAAACAAACAGCTATTTTGCCGTTCTTCGGTTCCAATCCTTTATTAATTACTAAAAGATCACCGTGTTCTATTCCGGCTCCGGTCATGGAATCACCTTCAACTCTGCCAAAAAAGGTGGCATCCCTGTCTTTGATTATTTCAGAATTGAGATCTATAGATTTATCCAAATGGTCATCTGCAGGAGAAGGGAAGCCAGCAGTTATATTTCCAACAAAAGGAAAATGCAAAAATTGAGAAATTGAAAAATGGAGCATTACTTTCATGCTCCAAATTTACGAAATGGAAACAATCCAACTATCAGGAAATAATCCTAATTATTAACTATTTTCAATTAATTATAAATGGCTGATTTAAAAATGGTATTATTAAACTTCTTTATATATTGTTGAAAATTTAAATTAGGTTGTCAGACATTTGCTGAATACCTAAAATTTTAAGCATTCCCTACAGGCTGTCTAAATAATATTAACCTCATTTCTGCATGCAGACGGAACAAGAAACCGATTCAAAAAGTTTCAATTTACTCAAGCCAAGGAAGGCTCTTAATAAGGCTTTTTTAAAGGTAAAACCCAATCGCTCACACATAGAGAGCTTTAAAAAAAACCTTAAACAATTACTGGATCGAACCAATGATTCCGAGTCTGAGGAATTCCATAAGAACCTTGTTATTGATTTTCTGAAAAAGACCTATTACGATCCAGATCATTTCATCAATACTAAGGGACGCAATGACTTGGTAATACATAATGGCAAGAAGGCTAAAAGTACGGTGGGGGTGGTCATTGAGGCTAAAAAGCCTACGAATAGAACTGAAATGATCAGCAGGGATAGGATTAATGTAAAGGCTTTTCAGGAACTGGTGTTGTATTATCTAAGGGAACGAATCAGCCAGAAAAACCTGGAGGTAAAATACCTGGTCGCTACCAATATCAACGAGTGGTATATTTTCGATGCCAATATTTTCGAAAAATCTTTTGCACAAAATAAGAAGCTGGTAAAGCAATTCGAAGATTTTGAAGCCGGGAGATTGGCTGGTAAAACTACCGATTTCTTTTACCGGGAAATTGCCGACCCCTTTATTGCGCAACTGGATACCACATTGGAGTTTACATACTTCGATATCCGCAATTATGAGAAACCGCTGCGAAATAATAACCCGAAAGACGACAATAAGTTAATCACTCTTTTCAAGCTTTTTTCTCCTGAACATTTGCTCAAGTTGCCTTTTACCAACGACAGCAACAGCCTGGATAAAAAGTTCTATGGTGAATTACTTCATATTATTGGCCTTACCGAAACTAAACAGGGAGGCAAGAAGATCATCGAGCGACAGAAAGAAGGCAAACGGAATACCGGTTCTTTTTTGGAAAATGCCATTATACAGCTGGATAGTACCGATAAGATTGGCCGACTGGAAAACCCATCGCAATTCGGGGCGAACAATGAAGAAAGACTGTTTAATGTTGGTCTGGAACTGAGCATCACCTGGCTTAACCGCATCCTATTTTTGAAATTACTGGAAGCGCAATTGGTCACTTATCATAAGGGAGATCGAAGCTATGAATTCTTGAGCTTTGATAAGATCCATAATTATGATGATCTCAATAGTTTATTTTTTCAGGTTTTGGCCAGGCAATATGGGGAGCGAAATGAAGATGTAAAAGCATTGTTCGAAAAGGTGCCTTATCTGAACAGTTCCCTTTTTGAACCAACAGATATAGAGCATGCTACCTTATTTATAAGCAATCTCCGAGACGATAAGATCCTTCCAGTTTACAGTTCAACGGTGCTCAAGGATAAAAAAGGAAAGAAGAGAAACGGAGAGCTGAATGCCTTGGAATACCTGTTTGAATTTTTGAATGCCTATGACTTTAGCAGTGAGGGCGGGGAGACCATACAGGAGGATAATAAAACGCTTATTAATGCTTCTGTGCTGGGGCTTATCTTTGAAAAGATCAATGGTTATAAAGACGGTTCTTTCTTTACCCCCGGTTTTATCACTATGTATATGTGCCGGGAAACAATTAGAAAGGCAGTGGTACAAAAGTTCAATGAAACCAAAGGCTGGAATTGTAAAAACCTTGATGAACTTTACGATTCTATAGAAGACCGTGAGGAGGCCAATAAGATCATAAACAATTTGAAGATCTGTGATCCCGCAGTTGGGTCTGGGCACTTTTTAGTTTCTGCTTTAAATGAAATGATTTCCATTAAGAACGACCTGAACATCCTACAGGATCGTACCGGCAGAAGATTAAAGGAATACCAGGTAGAGGTAGTGAATGACGAACTGGTGGTGACTGATGAAGAAGGTGAATTAATTGAATACAATCCTAATTCTAAGGAGAGCCAGCGGGTACAGGAAGCGCTTTTCCATGAAAAACAACAGATCATCGAAAACTGTCTTTTTGGAGTGGATATCAATTCCAACTCGGTTAAGATCTGCCGCTTACGTTTATGGATCGAGCTTTTAAAGAATGCTTATTATCGGAATGAGACCGAACTGGAAACCCTGCCTAATATTGATATTAACATCAAGTGCGGGAACTCTTTAATAAGCCGTTTCGACCTGGGTGCCGACCTGAGCAAGGCCTTAAAGGATAGTAAATGGAGCATAGACAGTTACCGGGTGGCGGTGGATACCTACCGGAATGCCGAGAATAAGGAACAGAAACGGGAGATGGAGCGCATCATCCATGATATCAAGAATGATTTTAGAAGTGAGATTTCTGCGAATGACTCTAAGGTTAAGAAACTGCATAAGCTTAAAAGCGAGTTATTTTTGATGACGCAGCAACCTAAGATGTTCGAGCTTTCAAAAAGGGAAAAAGCTAAGTGGAATAAAAAAGTTGAAAAGCTAACAAAGGATAGCAAAAAACTGGAAGAAGAGATTCAGGAGATCAAGGATAATAAGATCTATGAAAATGCCTTTGAATGGCGTTTCGAATTCCCTGAAGTTTTAAATGAAGCTGGGGATTATACAGGGTTTGATGTGGTGATCGGGAATCCCCCATATGTCAATTTTAGAGATTTAAAAGAAAAGGACGAAAAGAAATTCCTTCTTGCTAAATATGATACATCAGAATATCAATCAGATCTTTTTATTTTATTTATCCAACTTGGATTTAAACTTTTAGAGGGAAAAGGAGAATTTTGTTTTATTGTTCCTAATTCCTTGACCAATAATCTGAATAATTCTAAGATTAGGAAATTTATTCTTAGCACCTCCAAAATTAATTTTTTAATAGATACACCTATTGGTGTTTTTCCCGATGCCACAGTTGATACCATAGTTTTGTCAACTTCCTTACCCAAAATAGAAGGAAATCTGATAAATTGTTTAATTAGTAATGATCAACAAATATTTTCTTATGGACACTCTTCGCAATTAGATTTTGAACAAAATGATAATTATTATTTTGATTTCCTAACTAGTCCAGAGAGCAGAAAAATTCTTAGAAAAATGGAGGAGGATTCAATACTACTTGATAATATCTGTGATTCTTCAAGTGGTATAAAGGAGTATGAAACAGGGAAAGGAACTCCACCGCAAACAAAAGAAGATCGATTACAAAAGATTTTTAATTCTTCAGAAAAAATTAGTGACGGATACAGAAAACATATTTCTGGATCTGAGGTAGAAAAATATACCTTGAATTGGAAAGGAGATTATATTTTATACGGTGAAAATTTAGCTGCACCTCGGGATGCTAAATTTTTTCAAGGTGATCGGATAATTATACGTGAAATTCCTAGTAAAAAATCTTTGATAGCTTCATTTACAAACGAAGATTATACAGTAAAAAATACAGCCCATATTTTTCTAGTAAATCTACCCTATGAAACTAAATATGTTTTAGCATTACTCAACTCAACTTTATTCGGATTCTATTTTCGAAATAAATTCTCTGAAAGAGATGATGTTTTTCCGAAGGCAAAAATCGGACAATGTAGAGCTTTACCCATAAAAAAGATTTCTCTGGCAGGACAAAAAATTTTTATTGAAAAAATAAATGAAATAATTAAGTTAAGAAAAGAAAACTCTCCTGAAGACACCTCAATTATTGAAAAGGAAATAGACAAGCTCGTTTATAATATCTATGGATTAACAGAGGATGAAATTGAGATAGTGGAAAACTCATAGGAGCTTAAGGCTCAAATATGAATTATATATTATTACCTAATTGAATGAAATATTTCGAACCTACCAAGAACAAAATTTTTTTTGGAAACTCTGACAAACTCTCAGAGTGGACTAATGAGTCAATGGATCAAGCTAAAATTATTGATAAGATCAAGTTAATGATGAAAAATTATCTTGAATTAGATAACGTTAGTTTTCTATTTGGGTCTGGAACTTCCATCCATTTAGGTGCTGTAGCCATAAGAAATTTTCCCATAGAGGTAGAAAAGTATATTGTAGATGAGGACAAAAAACCAGAACTACAAGGTATTAATGATGAATTAGAAACTACAGTTAAAGCACTACAAGCTGATTTTTTAAAATACGGCAAGGAAAAAATTGGGGAGGATTCAGTAGAGACCTTTCAAAATGAAAAAGGTTGGGAATTTCACATTGAAGATGATATTGTTAGAGATGGTAAATCCAATGAAATTGCCTTAGAATATGAGAAGATCTTAAATTATTTGATTGCCAAAGATTTTGTTCTAGGAGAAAATAAGAATGGAACTAGAAGTGATAAAATTCCAGAATTGATCACAACAATTAAAGAAGGATTATTTAATGTCTGTAATCTAGAGAATCGCATTGTTCCACAAAATATAATTGATAAGAAGAAATCTAGTCAATTTGAAAAAGAAAAAGCCCAAGGGAAATTACTTGAAACAAAGAGTAAATATATTTTCCATGAAAAATTTATTAAGGCTCTTCTACAAAGACCATTGAATTTGAGGCGTGCAAATATTTTCACCGCCAATTATGATTTAGCATTTGAATATGCGTTTGATAAGCTGGGAGTCCACTATATAGATGGTTTTTCAGGATTCCATAAGAGATTCTTCAAACCAGAAACTTTTGAATACGATATTTTCTATCCGGGATCTACTACTTCCGGTAAAGTTCAAAGAATAGAAAAAGTTGTAAGATATTATAAATTGCATGGTTCGTTATCTTGGGTTAATTCAGAATCCAGGGATGCGAATAACCTTTATGGTATTGAAGAGAAGCCTCTTGAACTAATAGATTCTCGAAAGAAAAAGGGAGAAATTATTATTTATCCCTCAGCCATAAAAAAGTCATATACTCTTGATCTTCCGTATTCTGAATTATTTAGACAATTTGCGGCAACCATTACTCAATCCCAATCTGTTTTAATTACAGTTGGGTATGCCTTTGCAGATGACCATTTTAATGATATTATCTACCAGGCGTTATCAAATCCTACATTTACACTTATTGTAGTGGACTTTCAAGGTACTCAGAACGAGTATATCCTTAAACTTAAGGAACTTAATGATCCAAGAATTATAATACTTGAAGGAGAGTTTTTTGGTGATTTCCTAACATTTGCAGATACTCTAATGCCAAATTTCAACAATAACGATAGTAATGAAAATGTAGCAAATACCTTGAACAAACTTTTGAGTACGAAAACTTCGAATATCGAAACTACTAAACCTGGAGAAGAATGAGCGAAAAAAGCATCGGTAAAGTAATTTCTGTTGATAGTTTTAGAGCCTATATTAGGCTTGATGATGATTTAAAAAGTCTTTATAAAAGCGGTTATGAAGATATCTTTGAAGTCGCACGGATAAATTCTTATATCATTATACCAATAGGGGCTGATAAAATTGTAGCTATGGTTACAAGTGTTCGGGCCATTGATGAAACTGAAATTGGTAAAAATAAAGAGGCGATATTTTTAACCAAATCTGCAAGGTATTTAGTAGCCACTATGATTGGTACTATTGAGAATAGTGGTAAATATATTCAAGGAGTTTACAATTACCCAATACTTGACAACCCTGTTTGGTATGTAACCAGCCAAGATCTGAATAATATTTTTGACCAAAAGAATAAGGATGATTTGAAGGAAATAAACTTCGAAGATGATTATTACTTACCTATTGGGACATCGCCTTCCTTTTCTGATTATAAGATTAAAATCAATCCAGATAAGTTTTTCGGTAAACATGCCGCCATTCTTGGCAATACTGGTTCGGGAAAATCTTGCACGTTTGCATCTATGATTCAAAGCATGTTTGATTTTGATTATAATGGGAAGAAACTGCAAAACGCTCATGTGGTAATATTTGATACCAATGGAGAATACAAGCGAGCGTTTCAAGGAACTAAGGAAAATCCTTATAAGAATCTCGAATTAGTAAACCCATTTCATGTCGATAAAGAAGGTATGAAGGTTCCCTTTTGGTTTATGAACTTCGCTGATTATGATTATTTATTTGAACCAACATCTGGAACACAAGCCCCGGTTTTTAAAAGAGCTTTAGGACTAGCTAAAAATCAAAAAGAGGTTTCCGAAAAATCTATTCTGAACAAATTTACAGAAAGAGGAATAATTAATCTTTTTGACTCTTCACCAGATGATATAAAAAAGAAAAAATGTTCACAAAGCTATGGGAATTGGAATTATAAAGAAGATAATGAAATAATCGGTTTAGCAAATTCAATTAATCCAAATGGAAATCAACTTTTAATTGATATACAAAACGCCCTATTAAAACTAGGAGAAAACAATAATATAACAGAGGAAAAAAATGCTTTAGAAATTTTAGAAGAAAAATACTTGGAATACTCCAGTTCACAAAACGTTGAGCAAATTGCAATTGAAAAGAATATTGATTTACCAATTTGGTTTAATTTTCAGGATTTAATTACGAGATTTTTTGATGAAGCAATCAACGAACAGGAGAATGCAGGAAATAGGCTAAGAGAGTTTGTTTCAACTCTCAGGTTAAGATTGCAGTCTTATTTGGGGGACGAAAGGATTTCACAACCCTTGCTTCTAAATCAACCAGCGGAAATTCTAAATGCTCTGGCAAAGTTCATTGCATTCATTCTTGGAGATTTTTGTAAAGTTTATAAATCTGAAGATACAGACCTTTATACTGATTTTTATAAGAGACAGTTAGATAAAGAAGAAATTGAAAAACTTCAGGAAGACAAGGCAAGTCAAGTTACAATTATAGACATGTCTTTACTGCCTTATGAAGTCTTGGAAACAATAACAGGATTAATTGGAAGACTTATTTTAGAATTTGTTTCACGGTTTCCCGAAAGTGATAGGGGTAAACTTCCAATTGTTTTAGCCTTGGAAGAAGCTCAAAATTATATTCCAGAGAAAAATAGAGGTGATAGAGAGTCAATAGCTAAAAAAGTGTTCGAGCGTATTGCTCGAGAAGGACGTAAATATGGTATTTCATTACTAGTGTCTAGTCAAAGACCATCTGAATTATCTAAGACAGTATTGTCACAATGTAATTCTTTTATTATTCACAGGTTACAGAATCCAGAAGATCAGAAATATGTTCGCCAGTTAGTTTCTGCTGCCAATGAGGATATTCTACAACAATTACCAATTTTACCCCAGCAGCATGCTGTAATTATGGGTGATGCCGTTAGGACACCTGTTCAAGCTAGAATAAATAATGCAAATCCGATGCCTAATAGCAATAACCCTAAATTTGTTGAAAACTGGACTAAGGAATTGCCAGTAGAATTCCCTAACTATGAAAAGATTGCTGAAGCTTGGGAAAAAGGGGAGAAACACAATCCAAATTTAAAAGAATCCGAGGAAGAAGAATAGCTGTAACAAATTTTAACTAATTTATTTATTTAAATCTTTGACCTATCACACCTTCAATCGAAGTCTGAAAAATTCTGCATCCATTGCATATGGTGATATTGGAATTTAATTGGTTATAAATATTAGTCCGGTTGCGAATTATCATTTCAAATTCTTGAGTGCAACTTTCACATATGACTTTATAAATGGCATAATACTTCGCGGACCTAAGATCATTAATCATATAAGAGTTCTTATACTTCACGAGAAATTCATCTACCGAATAAATAAAGCCCTCGATATCATTAACGGTTTTGACGGAAAAATACGTTTCTACCATATTTTTAGTTTCAAAACTTAAGCTGGGATCGATATAAATTTCTTTCTGTTTCATAGTATTATTTTAAAATGATTATATGTTTTTACCAAAATGTGATTTTAATGGATTACTATAAAGCAATAATATGGTATTAAAGAAATACTAGATTATTGTAATATAGGTTTATAGTTTTATTTCAATATTGTATTGATCAATCCACCTAAATGCAATCGAATCTATTGATTTCGCTCCGCTCAATAGGTTTTTTCTTATCGTTTTCTTCTCAAAAGCAGAACATCATTAACACAATGGTTTAAATGGAGTTGGATGAAAAGTATGTTCTATGATACGCACGTTTGTATTCTCAAAGCCTAATTTTCTATAGTGATCGCTGCAGTCAGCTTTATAGGAAGTGTAGTAAGGTCTACCCGTTTTGTTGATTTTATACCTAAGCCAGTAGCAGATATATCCTCTTTGACTCAGTTCTTCGAGTTTTGAATATGAAAACCTTTTATCGCGACTATCAAGTTCTATAGCCACTTTAGGTCCGACAGTAGGTGTTATGATGAAATCTACAATACCGCCGTATTTTTTATTGTATTTCTTTTTCAAGCTCTCCGAAAATAGGAATTCAACCTCACAGTTCAATTCTATTCCCAGTCTTTTACAGGTTTGTTCAATGGATACTGAAATTGCTTTGGTGCATCTTGTTTTGCTCACGGGATACTTTTTATTGAACCGTCCAAGGTTAATCTTTTCGATATCTTTCATTATCTCGATCATTAATTCCTTGGAGTTTAGTTTTGGCTTTTTTGGAATTCGCTTAAACATAATATTCAGTTTTAATTAGTTAGACTTCAATCCTTTCTTTTTTCGTGCATAACTAAAAAGCCTGTAAAATCCTGATAAAGACGTATATAAAACGCAGTGGCTTTATGCCGTCTTCAGGATTTTACAGGCTAGTTTTGCTAAAGAAAAAAAGAGGGATGGTCTAATAAAACCTGAATAAATCTTATACGGTTTCATTTGAATGGCGCAAGCTTATCTATCTTGCAATTGCATTGCATTTATTTTCACCTACATTTGCATTATGAAATTTCTGGCGGTCATATTTTCCGTATACTTCCTTGGGCTTAGCTTCATGCCCTGCGAAGACGATGTGACGACTCTTGAGGATGCTACAGAATTTCATCAGGTTGATAATACTCAATCTTCTGGAGCTGCTGCAGATGACTGCAGTCCTTTCTGCCAGTGTCATTGCTGTCACATTCATATTACGACTATCGAAAGTGAGGAAGCAGATTTTCTAGTTCCTGAAATTTCTACCAAGATCTCCTCATTTAGATATGATATAGGAGATGACATTCCACATTCCCTTTTCCAGCCCCCGCGCATTTAATTCAGATTATAGGATAGTTATGTCCTGACGGGAGTTTTCCCGCAGGTTCTATTTTTAATTTTTACTGATTTAAACATACAATTTCATGATTAACAGAATCATTGATTTTTCAATCAATAATAAATTTATTATCGGGCTTTTTACGCTGGTCCTGATCGGTGCAGGAATATGGAGTATGACCGATGTTCCTGTAGATGCTCAGCCTGATATTACCAATAATCAGGTACAGGTGATGACACAGGCACCAAACCTTGGAACCGAAGATATAGAACAGTTTGTAACCTACCCCGTAGAGATCGCTATGAGTAACCTACCGGGAGTTAAAGAGATCCGCTCTGTCTCGAGATTTGGTCTTTCGGTTGTAACCATAGTCTTTGAAGATGATATGGGTACTTATCTTCCCCGGCAGTTGGTAGGAGAAAAATTAGATCAGGTGAAAGATGAGATCCCTGATGGTTTTGGCCAGCCTTCCATGGGTCCTATCTCAACTGGTCTGGGAGAGATCTATCAGTATACCCTGGAGGTGGATGAAGCCTACAAGGATGAATATACACCTACCGAACTACGGAGTATTCAGGATTGGATCGTTCGGCGGCAGATGGCTATGGTTCCCGGAGTAGTTGAAGTAAATGGTGTTGGGGGCAAGATCAAACAATACGAGGTGGCCATAGATCCCGATGAACTGCGTGCAATAGGCCTTAGTATTTCAGATGTTTTCTCCGCTTTGGAGATGAATAATCAGAATACGGGAGGTGCTTATATCGCCAAGAATCACCAGGCAAACTTTATCCGTGGAGAAGGTCTGGCCAGAAATATTGACGACCTTGAAAATATCGTCGTGGCCAATTCCAACGGAATCCCTATTACCATAGATGATGTAGCGGAAGTGCGAATTGGCAGTGCCGTAAGATATGGAGCCCTCACCAAGGATGGAGACGGGGAAACCGTAGGGGGAATGGTCATGATGCTGAAGGGAGCGAACTCTAATGAAGTGATCGAGAATGTCAAAACTAGAATCGAACAGATACAAAAATCACTTCCTGAAGGTATTTCCATTAAACCCTTCCTGGATAGAAGTGAATTGATCGCTAATACCACATCTACTGTAAAAGGCAATCTTCTCGAAGGCGGGCTTATAGTCATCTTTGTGCTCGTTCTGCTCCTTGGGAATTGGCGTGGCGGACTCATTGTAGCATCCACCATTCCATTATCCCTACTATTTGCCTTTATCCTGATGCATATTTTCGATGTCTGGGCAAACCTAATGAGTCTTGGAGCGATCGACTTTGGGATCATCGTGGATGGTGCGGTAATCATTGTGGAAAGCACCGTCTTTATTTTGCACCGGAAAATGCAGAAAGACAGGAAAATAGATCAAGCAGAGAAAGACCGAATCGCAGGCTCTTCAGCCAAGAAAATGATGAATTCTGCTTTTTTTGGGCAGTTGATCATTTTGATCGTCTTTTTACCAATTCTGGCCCTTGAAGGTGTAGAAGGCAAGATGTTCAAACCAATGGCGCTCACTTTTATCTTCGGCATGCTTGGAGCCATGATCCTTTGCCTTACCTATGTTCCAATGATCTCTTCTTTATTTCTGAAGGAAGCCAGGAATCAGAAAAGCTCATGGGGAGATAAATTCGTAGCCGGGTTACAGAAGAAATATGAGCCGATACTTCAGAAATCTTTAAAAAGAGGAAAGCTTGTATTAGGCTTTTCTGTTCTTCTATTTGGAATAGCCGCTTTTATGTTTACCAGGATGGGAGGGGAATTTATCCCGCAACTGGATGAAGGTGATATCGCTTTCCACGTTATCCTCCAACCTGGCAGTTCCCTGGATGAAGGTATTCAGACTTCTACCAAGATCGAAAGCTTGCTGTTGGAAAAGTTTCCTGAGATCGAACAGGTAGTGACCCGTTTTGGAGTATCAGACGTCCCCACAGATCCAATGCCTATGGATATTGGGGATAGTTTTATCATTCTGAAGGATAAATCCGATTGGACTTCCGCGGAAACAAAAGATGAACTGATCGCAAAGATTAAAGAAGAGATCAGTGTTTTTCCCGGGGTTAGCTATGAATTCACCCAGCCGGTGGAAATGAGGTTCAACGAATTGCTCACCGGGGTTCGCGAAGATATAGCAGTGAAACTTTATGGGGAAGACCTTGATATGCTGGCATCCAAGGCCCAGGAAATTGGTGGTCTTATTGGCAATATTGAAGGGGTTGCAGATATGAAAGTGGAAGCTACCGCAGGCCTACCACAGATCACGGTAAATTATAACCGCGATAAGATCGCTCAGTACGGTCTTCAGATCGAAGAATTGAACTCACTCATCCAATCGGCCTTCGCCGGTGGTAAGGCCGGAGTGATCTTTGAAGGCGAGAGGCGTTATGACCTGGTGGTTCGTTTGCAGCCTGATGAACGTACGGGTATTGAAAATATCCAGAATCTATATGTGACCCTTCCTTCTGGAGCACAGATCCCGTTAAAAGAAGTTGCCAATATCAGCTATCAGTCAGGTCCCATGCAGATTAGCCGGGACAACACCAACAGGCGTACTTACGTGGGAGTGAATATCAGGAACCGTGATGTAAAGTCGGTAGTCGAGGATATTCAGGATAAACTGGATGCCGAACTGGAACTTCCGGCAGGCTATTATATAAGATACGGCGGTGCCTTTGAGAATTTTGAAAGAGCCAGGAAAAGGCTCCAGATAGTAGTTCCCATAGCTCTACTCCTTATTTTTATACTTATTTATTTCGCTTTAAAATCCCTGAAACAAACCAGCATGATCTATATCGCCATCCCGCTGGCTGCGATAGGAGGTGTTTATTCTCTCTGGCTAAGGGATATGCCATTTAGTATCTCGGCAGGAGTCGGATTCATAGTGTTATTTGGGGTGGCAGTGCTTAACGGACTGGTGCTCATAAGTGGTTTTAATGAACTCAAAGAAGAAGGTGTTGCCGATATCAATGAACGTATAGCACTGGGTACAAAAAGGAGAATTCGCCCAATTCTGCTTACCGCTTTGACCGATGTTCTTGGATTTCTGCCCATGGCGATTTCGAGTTCAGCCGGTGCCGAGGTACAAAGACCTTTAGCTACGGTTGTGATCGGTGGTTTGGTAACTTCTACCTTTCTAACATTATTCATACTGCCAATTCTTTATAGATGGGCAGAAACCAAAAAATCTGGAAGTATGATGAATAAAAAAGTGCTGACAGGATTGACAGTTATTGCAGGTCTTATTTTAAATATAAATTCTGCAAAGGCTCAGGAAAAGCTTCAGCAGGCTCAGACCATAGATAAGGATGAAGCGGTTGAGATCGCACTGGAGAACTATCCTTTACTGAAAAATGAAAAGCGCAGGATCAAGCAGGCAGAAGCTATGAAAGGGGCTGCCTTGGATTTTGGCCGGACCTACATTTTCACCGGAGGTGAGGAATTAAATAATGACAGAGGTATCTATACCCTAGTTGGTTTTCAGCAGCAGCAAATAGACCTGCTGGGAATTCCCTCGAAAAACAAGCTTTATAAGAAGCGTGTGGAACTGGCATTGAGTTCCTACGATCTTTCTGAACTTGAGTTAAGCAGGGAAGTTAAAAAATCCTGGAGTGAAGCCTTTTCTGCCAAAAGAAAATTGCAGTTGTACAACAGACTGGACTCCCTTTACAGGAAACTGGATAAGGCTGTTTCACTCCGATATGAAACCGAAGCGATTTCAAAACTTGAGATGCTTACTGCCAGGAACCGAATTACGGAGATAAGCATTCAGAAGGACCAGGTAGTTCATGATTATAAAATTGCCATTCAGAAACTGAATCTCTGGCTTGGAAGCCGGAATTATGACGTTCCTGAGGAAATTAAATTAACCCTCGTGCCTGATAAAACCATACAAAAAGAACTGGAAGCGCATCCCGCTCTGGAAGTTTCAGAAAACGAACTGAATGTCGCTGATGCCAGGTTCAGGGTAGAAAGAGCAGACTTTCTCCCAAGCTTTAATCTTCAGTATGGAATCCAGGAAGTTAATGAGATGGATGGATTTTACAGTTACCAGGCAGGAATTTCCATTCCTGTTTTTTCCGGAAAAGAACATGCCGAGGCAAAATCTGCAAGAATTGAAAGGGAAATAGCAGAAGAAGAATTACAGTTCAGGAAAGATCAACTGGATACAGAATACAGGTCGGCTCTTCAGCAATTTGAAAAATGGAGGTCCTCATGGATGTTTTACCGCGATGAAGTATTGCCGCTGCTTGACGAACAGCGAAAAGGTACCTTGCTAGCCTTCAATGAAGGAGCTATTGATTATGTGGAAATGATCCAGAATCTGGATATCGCGGTTCAGTCTGAACTCAAAGCTATTGAAGCTTATAATAAATACCAGTTTGCCCTGGCAGAAATTGAATACTACCTAAATACAAAATAAGAAATGAAACTCATAAATATCCTATTAGTAACTATTAGCCTCTTTGTAACAAGTTGTGCTGAAAATAAGGAGAATAAGACTTCAGAAGAAAATTCAACTAAGAATTCAGATACAACCAATAAGCCCGTACAGAAGGAGGTAATGCTTACTTCTGCCCAGTTTGAGGCACTTGATATGAAGATCGATACACTTAACAAAAGAATGATGAGCGGTTTCGTGGAAGCGAACGGGCATCTGGAAGTTCCGCCTCAAAGCGAGGCGACGGTAACCCCGGTGATTGGAGGGAATGTGACTTCAATAGAGGTTATAGAGGGGGACGAGGTAAATAAAGGCAGTGTGCTTGCGTACCTGAGTCATCCAGACATCATCAAGGTTCAGACAGATTATATTAATACCGCAAATAGGCTTCAATTTCTTCAGAAGGATTTTGAACGTCAGAAGAAATTATATGAAGAAGGGGTTGGTTCTGGAGAAACTTTTCAGAAAGCTGAATCTGAACTTGAAAGTGCTAAGGGCCACCTAAAAGGAATGGAGGCGCAGCTTCGGCAGTTACATATCAACCCGTCATCAATTAGGAATGGAAATATCCAGCAACAGATTCCCGTTTTAAGTCCTATTAACGGGGCTATTCAAAAGGTAAATATCAAGACCGGCCAGTTCGTCGAAGCAAGATCCAATATGTTCGAAATTATTAACACCCATCACGTGCATGCTGATCTCATGGTTTTTGAAAAGGATGTAGCGAAGGTGAAGAAGGGACAGAAAGTATATTTCAATATCGCTTCACAGCCCAATAAGGAAATGGAGGCGAGTATACTTTCCATAGGGAAAAATTTCGAGCAGGATCCAAAGGCCTTACACGTTCATGCAGAGATAAAAGATCGAAAAGAAAACCTCGTTCCTGGCATGTATGTTAGGGGAAGAATAGCCGTGGAAGATATAAAGACGCTGGCTGTACCTGAAGCTGCTTTAGCCAAGAATGCCGATAAGTTCTTTATATTCAGAGCTGAAAAGGAAGGAGAGGATTGGAGCTTTAAACCCCTGGAAGTGAGCACTGGAGCCAGGGAAAACGAATGGACAGAGATTAAATTTTTAAATGAGACAACACCTGATTCAAGATTTGCATTGAATAATGCCTATTATTTAATGGCCGAAATGAATAAAGGTGAAGGCGGCGGACATCATCATTAAAACAATTATGGAAACTACAGACTTTAATAAGAAATTAAATTATGCACTGATTTTAAGTGTAATAACTATCATCTATAATACTCTCGAAGGCTTGGTTTCAACCTTTTTTGGAGCCAGTGATGAAACTCTTGCACTTTTTGGATTTGGAGTTGATTCTTTTGTGGAGGTACTCTCAGGTATAGGGATAGCTCACATGATTTTCCGGATGAAACGAAGCGAAATAAAGGAAAGAGATAGATTTGAGATTACAGCTCTCAGAATTACAGGTTCTGCACTTTACATTCTTACAATCGGATTGATTGTTGGAGCAGGAATTGCTATTTTAAATAAATCTGAACCAGAAACTACTGTCGTAGGAATCATCATTGCAGTAATCTCCATCCTGACCATGTATTTTCTTTATCGGGAAAAATTAAAGGTGGGAGAAAAACTTCAAAGCCAGCCCATCATTTCGGATGCTAAATGCACTAAGACCTGTTTTTATTTATCCTTTATATTACTAATTTCTAGTGGAATATACGAGATATGGCATATTCCATATATTGATGCTATTGGCAGTCTTGGAATTGCATGGTATGCATTTAAAGAAGGCCGTGAGGCTTTTCAGAATGCAAAATCCAAAAGTCTAAGTTGCGCCAGTAATTGTTGCTAATTAAAATGAGGATGGGACATAATCATTTACACGATCATTCAGGGAAAAACCTGAAAGTTGCATTTTTCCTGAACCTGGCATTTACGATCCTGGAATTCATAGGTGGGATCTATGTAAATAGTATTGCTATAATTTCAGATGCCGTACATGATCTGGGAGATTCATTGTCTCTTGGAACCTCCTGGTATCTTGACTCCAAAAGTAAGAAAGAAGCAAATTCGAAATATTCTTATGGATACAGGAGGTTCTCTCTTTTGGGAGCACTTATTAACAGTATCGTGCTTATTGCCGGTTCGGTCTATG
Organism: Christiangramia sediminicola; assembly: GCF_031344135.1. Taxonomy (NCBI): domain Bacteria; kingdom Pseudomonadati; phylum Bacteroidota; class Flavobacteriia; order Flavobacteriales; family Flavobacteriaceae; genus Christiangramia; species Christiangramia sediminicola. Next base: position 25,318 of record NZ_JAVJIU010000003.1, on the reverse strand, counting down.
TTATCTATGAAGCAGTAGGCAGGATTCTGGAACCGGAACATTCAGATGCACAGGGAATGGTGATTTTTGCCCTTATTGGAGTATTGGTAAATGGATATGCAGCTTACAAATTGAGTAGCGGGAAATCCATGAACGAAAAGGTGGTATCCTGGCATCTCATGGAAGATGTCCTTGGATGGGTAGCAGTACTCATAGTAGCAATAGTTCTTTATTTTAAGGATATCCACTATCTGGATCCAGCTTTATCATTATTGATCACTTTGTATATTCTGTACAATGTATTTAAAAGGCTGAAGGAAACGCTGTTTATCTTTCTCCAGGGCGTTCCTGCAGATATCGATCTTGATGAGATAAAAAATAAAATTCTGGAACTGGACTATGTAAAGTCATTACACCATACTCATATCTGGTCACTGGAAGGGGAAAGACATGTTTTTACTTCTCATGTAATCCTGAAAAACATAGAGGGCTTTAAGCAGGTAATTAAAACAAAATCTCAAATCAAAAGATTTCTGGATGAATATAATTTTGAGCACTATACGATCGAAACTGAACTGGATGAGGAAAGTTGCAGATTGAGAAAAAAGTAATTTTTCAAAATTTTAGTATGTTTCTAAAATTGCAGCTACCAGGAAATACCTCTGCTAAACCTCTTTTCCTGTTCTTTATAACGAAGTATTTTCTCAATACCTTTTAAAGAGAATTTTCTATCAATATGCGAACCCTTCTTTTTAATTCCATTTTTGGTAAAAGATATTCCTCTACCAATATTTGTCTTTATTTTTCGGTTTTCAAGGTGAAAGATTAAATCCTCCATGGAATCAGACATTTTAATAGCAGCAAAAATTTCTTCTTTCAAGTCTTGAACTATTGCGTCAGTAGATATAAATTTTTCTTGGGCTTTAAATTTCTCTAGTCTCCGATCGACTTTTCGCAAATTATACCTGGCTTCAATTTCTCTAGAGAAGTCCATATTCTTATAGTGGGTATGGTCATCGCGTACAGCTAAATTGTTATCACCAATTCTCACAGATACTAGGTGACAGTGCTCTCTGTCAGTATTTTGCTTATGGATGTATAATGCGTAGAGATTATTTTGGAACCCAATTTTCTGAGCATAGTTTTGTCCGATATCGATCCAATCCTGTTTACTTAATTTTCCTTTGTCCTCAGGTGCTTGTCTTATTTTAATATGGAAGAATCGTTTGATGCATCGGTCATTAAATCTAGCCTGAAATTTCATCTGTTCGTAAATTTGGCTTGAGTTGCCTAAACACTTATTGGTAAAAAGTACTTCACCACCTCTTTCGCAATAAGCCAGTGCATTTTTACCATATGATATAGATTCTAACTTTACGATCATTTCTCTAGGTTTTTAAGGGCAGTTTTTAATTTTTCTTTTTCAAGATATTTCTTGTACTTTGGAGTCAGTCGCCTGACATAATTGATAATAGCTGTATCATGTGATTGGATTTTCTGTTTAAGATGAATAAAATCATTAGGAGCTTTCTCATCCTGCTCAAAGGAATTTAGAACTGCATAATCATAGAACATTTTATATGTGTCTCGTTCTGCCTTTAGTTCACTCTTATGAATTAGATATTCGGGAATGTATTTGAATGCTTGAAAACTAATAAAAATGAGAATGATAGTGCTAAGGAGTAGTTTTGAAGAGAAGGGTGTGTCTTTTCCAAAAATTACATTTTCAGTCTTATGATGAATTTCCTGTTTATTCTCTGTAATCAATTTTATTAATTTTTCCTTTTCGATTAGCTGATTGTATATTGCAGTTTGCCTACCAACAATTAGGCGAACTTTTGGATCTTCCTCTGGAGGCAGATCTTTTTCTTCTGTGGATTTTAATTCTTTAACTTCCTTTAGCAAATGATCGAGACTATCCGATACATTCTGCATTAAATTTTCTATATGTTTATTTTCATCCTCCATTACTACAGTTTTGAATTAATTTCTAAGATGTGTTTTTTTAAATCATCAATATCCTTTAAAACTGATTTTTGATCTGCAATTAGAAATTTCGAATCAGAGTTTAAATTGTGAGCAACCTGGTTTAAATTGTTTCCAATTTTGAGGAGCTGGGTGGTGTAATTTTTAACATCTATATCTTTCCTCTTGACTTCAATAATTGGTTTGCCTAGTTTTTCCAGTACACAATTCCTTACATAAAACGCGACTGATACTTGAAGAAATTGACATTGATTTTTAAGTAATTCCCGATCTTTTAAGTTTAAATTAAAGACTACTCTTTTATTTGTTTCTGATTTCATACTTAATTAGTTTTAGTTGTAAATTTTCTATGAGCGGCTTCGGCTGCGAATAGCCAGGTTCGCTAAAGTGTGCACTATTTGTGCATCTTTAGCACGCCTGGCAGCGGCAGAGCCTAACGGCTCTTGCCTCTTTTATTTCCTTCTAGAATCACCATTCAACGGTATGAAATTGAACATTTCAAACAATCTATCATAAACTCTTACTCCATACCTTTTTCGGGCTTCATCGGGTGAAAGATTTGTTGAGATATAAGTTCTACATGATACTCTGCGAGACGTTGAGTAGCGCAATTGAATTAAATCAGACATGATTTCAACAGAATTGCCAAAATGATTTAATTTGCTTTCTGCTCCAAGATCTTCAAAATGAATATTCCCTTTATTGTATTTTGAGTATAAAGAATCATCATTAGGCGCTAATTTCTTTGGGTTTGAAAGTTGACTCATATATTGATCAGTTAGATCAATTGTATGAACAGTTTTAATTCTAAGAGCAGGATTTTGGTAAGACTTGTAAATTTCTTCTAAAATTTCAAAAAATAGACTTTTACCAGTACCACATCCACCATAAAAATAAATTCCTTTATGAGCCATACCCTTTAATTTTTTCAAATTTTCTAAATCTGAGAAATAGGAAATAAAAAATTCAACGGCATATTTGTTGAAAAGGTCAATTTCAAATTTTCTATTTTCTCTTCTCATTAATAATTCATTGGCTTTATGAAGAAATAGATCTTTAAATGTTTTTTGACTGCCCATTATTTTCTAGGATTTGGATTTGGATAATTTGAAATTTTCGTGTCTTTTGAACTACTATTACTACTATTTTTAAATTCTGTTTTTTGTTGAGAGTTAGTATTAGTAGGTGTTTGACTTTTACTGTCACTTCTTTCTTCTGTAGCTGAATTTTTCTGTGACGGAATATTTCGTCTACTTCCAGAGTCTAAATTGTTAGTTAACTCTTCCGATTGTAATTCATATGGAATTGGAAATAGATGGTAAATTTTCTCTGTAAATCTTCCATTAATATATTTTTGATTTTCAACTTTAATCCATCTTTTTGAGCAAAGCTCATCTCTATACTTTCTAAAAGTGTCTGGATGCATTCTTAAGCATTTGCTTAGATGCTTCGTACGGAAAGTCCAATCTTTCGGTTTGTGTACCAGAAAAATATAAAGAAACCTTGATCTATCAGACAGAGTATTATCCTCAATAAGTGAATTAGGAATAATGGTAAAATTACCATTAAGATGATTTTTTATTATATTCATTTTTCGATCGATTTATATCATACCGAAAGAGTAAATGCATAAATTTGCACTATACTCAATGGTAGGGTGGTGAAATTTATAGAGGCGTTCAAAATTGCAGTTTTGAACGCTTATTTTTTTCTTGATTTATTTATGTATTCTTGAGCTTCCTGATCTATTTGAGAAATAGATTTATTCTTATTTTGACGAAGCCAGTCTTCAATTTCAGATCTCTCAAAGAAGACAAATTTCCGGTTAGGTCTATAATGTGGTATAATATTCTTTTGACACAACTTCTGTATATACTTTTCCGAATAACCGGTATAATTGGAGACATCCTTCCGATTTAAGATTTCTTTGGATGAATCCATTATGATTTTTTCTAAATGAACAAGTTTGTCGAGAATAATTTGAGTTTTTTCCATAGTCTACTTTCGAAGAGTTTCAGGTCCAAATTTTGGAAAAAACAGGATGGTAAAAAGCTGAATATTAAGACGTCTTAATCTTTTATTTAAAACCTTAATCTTTTTTTACTAAAGAATTAGAAAACACATCTTTCAAATCATTATGTCTTTTCGGGAGGATGTCAGTATTACTATATGATGATTCAATAGATTCCCTAGTTGCCTTTTTATTTTTGTTTTTAAAAATTTTTAAAAATTTGTCTAGGGTAAATCCTTCACTATTATGACTCAATAAATCAAAAAATAATTTTGTTTGCCGATTATCCATATTCAGCTTAAATAAAGGCGACTCAGGTAATTTCCCATTAATGATTATTTCTGAAAAAATTATATAATCTAGATTTTCCGAATTCTCATCTATAACTTCAACAAAATTTTTTTCGTCTAAGTTTTTATAAATTAAGTTTAATTCCTCTGGACTATTCCACTGTAGAGAAAACGAATTATTATTCTTTCGTGAGATTTTCTTTTGAATCTTAGTTATAAACTTGCTTTCAAAATCTTGGTGCCAAGTAAATATTAAAACACAGCTTAGAGTAATATGTAAAAGGACGAAAATTGTTGATATGATATAGAAATCAAGGAAGTTTCTTTTGTCAACATAATAATATAAATAGAGCAAAAGAATGCTAAAACTGCCAAAAATTAAATAAACAAAAAGTCTTGGTCTTTCAATTTTTTTATCAAAAAAACCAGAATTAAGATTGAACATATATGATATGAAATATTTCAATAAGATTCTAAGTTCTTTTATGAATAAATATGATGTGGTAATAACCATGAATATGAATATAATATCGTAAAAATCTTTGGATCGATATGTATTAGCAAGGAGAGAGATTATCAATCCGCATAAAATGGAGATAGAGTATAATTTTTTCATTAAAATTTGATTGTAGGTATGAGATTAGAAGCTTCTTTCATTTTTTGATCTACTATCTTCGCATAAATAGCAGTGGTCCTAATTTCTCTATGTCCAAGTCGCTTTGAAACAGTGTAAATGTCTGCTCCAGCTTCAAGCAATAGAACTGCATTTGTATGACGTGCACTGTGAAAAGTTATATGTTTTGATATGCCTGCCCGATTGCACCACCGTACAATTTCATTATTATAAACAGCCGAGTATTTTAAGCCTGTAAAAACCTTATCAAAAGGAGCCATACGTTTACCTAAAATATCTCTAGCTTGTTTGGAAATGTAAAGGTATTCAACACCATCAGTTTTCTGTTGAGTATAATTTATACGACTTGATTCTCCTTCTTCTCTAACTTCATTCCAGGTTAACTTATTTATATCAGACCACCTTAGACCTGTAAGACAAGAAAAAAGAAAAGCTGACTTTAAGACCTGATATTTACATTCGGTGTTAGCTAATTTTTGAAGTTCTTCAAAAGTCAAATACTCTCTTTTGCTTTCAGCTTGCTCAAAAGACTTGACCTTCGATGCATAATTAATAGATAAATAACCTTCATCATAAGCTGATCTTAATGCAGCTTTAAACTTATTGAAATATGAATATTTTGAATTTAGAGAGAGAGGTAGCTGGCTTTTAGTGTAGGCGTCATTATCAAAATAATTTCTAACCTTCTTTACAAATTGTTCATCAATCTCTTCAAAGGTTGTTTTAGAAGAAATACATCTTTTTAAATGGAGTAGGGTAGCGGTCCAGTTTCCATAATTTTTTGGGCTATTATATTTTTCTTCAGCTTTCTCTTCAAAATAGTCAAGGAAACACCTTTGTGATTTAGTTGAATTCTTAAGATCAAACCTGCCTTGATAATATTCAGCTTCTCTTATAGATAGAATTTTCTTAGCTAGCACTAGATTTTCCTTATTCTCTTTTCTTTCGACAGCATTTTTAGGATGTTGAAATAGAAAAATTTTTAGATTTTCATTATCACGTATATGTCTTCTTTTCCCTTCGGTAGTTATTTCTGAACCTTTATAGTATTCTATAGAAAGACTGATTTTTCCACTTTTTAACTTGCGCTTTTTGAGAGATATTTTCATAATGAGGTACGTTTGTACCACATATTTTATAAGTGCAGTACATTTGAAGTACCCAATATACTACAAAACTCTTCGAAAGTGCAAATGGATTCTCTTTAAAATGCTGGTAATAAAGGAAAGTAGTGGAAAGTAGACGAAAGTCTCTTTAATCTATTTCCCAATACAGAAGTTCGCAAAAATATTCCCCAAAAGATCATCATTAGTGATCTCTCCCGTGATTTCACCAAAGTGTTGTAAAGCCTGACGAATATCGATTGCCAACAGGTCTCCCGAAAGATCGGCATTCAATCCGTCTTCTACTTTGTTGATTTCTTCTAATGCCTTTAAAAGAGCTGCATAATGTCTTGAATTGGTAACGATCGTATCACTATTTCGAAGAGCGCCGGTATTTACGAATTCAAGAAGCCTTTCCTTTAGTTCTTCAACTCCAAGGTTCGTTTTTGCAGATAAAAGTAGGAATTCTGCTCTTTCAGCATGACTGGAAATATCTTCGAGCTTAGTTTTTAAATTCTCGACTTCTTCTTCAGCTAAACGATCGGTTTTGTTGGCGATGATCAATAATGGCTTCTGTGGAAATTTATTTTTGATCTTTTCAATTTCAATACGTATTTCCTGAAGTCTTTCTCTATTTACTGCAATCTGAGAACTATCAACAAGGTAAACTACTACCTGCGCCTGACTGATCTTTTCAAAGGTCTTTTTAATACCGATACTTTCCACCACATCTTTGGTTTCACGTATTCCAGCGGTATCTATAAAACGGAAACCAACTCCGCCAATACTCATTTCATCTTCAATGGTATCTCTTGTTGTTCCGGCGATATCGGAAACGATTGCTCGTTCCTCGTTCAGTAGAGCATTCAGCAATGTGGATTTTCCAACATTAGGTTCACCAACGATAGCTACCGGAATTCCGTTTTTCAGAACATTTCCGGTCGCAAATGAGTCTATCAACCTTTTTAATACGGTTTGTATTCTCGAAACCAGGTCTCTGAATTGATCCCTATTGGCAAATTCCACATCTTCTTCAGCAAAATCCAGTTCCAGTTCGATTAGCGAAGCGAAATTCAGCAATTCTTCTCTAAGCTTAGCGATTTCATTTGAAAATCCTCCACGCATTTGCTGCATGGCCATCTGGTGAGAGGCAGCATTTTCAGAATTGATCAAATCGGCCACGGCTTCTGCCTGACTCAAATCCATTTTTGCATTTAGGAAGGCGCGAAGGGTAAATTCTCCGGCTTCCGCAGAACGACATCCTTTTCTAATCAATAATTGAATGATCTCCTGCTGAATATAAGGACTTCCATGACAGGACAATTCCACTGTTTCTTCTCCAGTATAAGATTTCGGAGCTCTGAAAATCGACGCCAGCACTTCATCGATCGTTCTTTCGCCGTCCATAACATTTCCGAGATGAATAGTATGAGTGGGCTGCTCAGCAAGATCTTTTTTACTTTTCGCTTTAAATAGCGGAGCAACGATCTTGATCGCGTCTGGTCCTGAAACTCTAATTACGGCAATAGCACCGGCGCCTGATGGTGTGGCAAGGGCAACAATAGTATCATTCAATTTCATGTGGCAAATTTATAAAAGAAATCATTGCTGAGCCTAATTCTGTAACAAACCTCAATTTGCCTCGTCTTTTATATAGACACCATCAATAACCATCAATAACCATCAAAATTTTAATAATGAGAGAAGACAAACAATTGTTAGTGATTACCCATCTTAGTCAATTACTAGATCTGGTAACCGGAATTGGAGGATTTATAGTGCCGCTGGTGCTCTGGCTAACACAGAAAGATAAAGTTGCGGGTATGGATATGCACGGAAAAATGATATTGAACTTTCAGATAAGCCTGTTCATTTATTCCATCTTATGTATTCCTTTAATAATATTATTAGGATTGGGGATCATCTTATTGATCATTATTGGTTTAGTAGCGTTAATTCTACCAATTATGAATGCGATAAAAGTGAGTAATGGAGAAATGCCATATTACCCATTGACGATACAGTTTCTAAAATAGAATGCTTTAGTAGTTGGTTTTTTTTAATTAGTAACAAAAAGCCCGTTCAAAATATTGAACGGGCTTTTTTATAATATAATTGTATTTTTTAGCTGTTAAGCATAACCGGCATCACAAGCATAGTGATTTTCTCTCCCGGATCCAATCCGTCTACAGGAGTAAGAATTCCAGCTCTGTTTGGTAAACTCATTTCAAGCATCACATCATCCGCCGTAAGGTTACCTAACATCTCAATAAGGAATCTTGAGTTGAAACCAATTTGCATATCATCTCCCTGGTAAGAACAGGTTAAACGCTCTTCAGCCTTGTTACTGTAATCTACATCTTCGGCAGAAATATTAAGCTCGGCACCGGCGATCTTCAATCTTACCTGGTGAGTTGTTTTATTAGAGAAAATAGAAACCCTTCTTACAGAACTCAAAAACTGGTTTCTTTCAATAGTTAGTTTATTTGGATTCTCCTTCGGAATAACCGCTTCGTAATTTGGATATTTCCCGTCGATCAATCTACAGATCAATTGAGTATCGTCAAAAGTGAACTTTGCGTTAGAATCGTTGTACTCGATCAATACTTCAGATTCGCTTCCTGCAAGAATTCCTTTTAAAAGATTCAGAGGTTTCTTAGGCATGATAAATTCGACAGCCTGGTTCGCTTTTATATCTTCTCTGGAATATTTTACCAATTTGTGAGCATCTGTGGCAACGAAAGTAAGTCCGTCTTCAGAGAATTGGAAAAACACTCCACTCATTACCGGTCTAAGATCATCATTTCCTGAAGCGAAAATTGTTTTAGAAATTGCAGAAGCCAGGATATCAGCTTCAACAATGGTACTGCTTGGATCTTCAAGCTCTACCGGATTCGGGAATTCTTCACCATCGGCATACGCAAGCGCATATTTACCATGGTTAGAACTCAATTCTATAGTATTGTTATCTTCAACTACAAAAGTTAGTGGTTGCTCTGGAAAGGTCTTCAGCGTGTCTAAAAGTAACTTCGCAGGAACGGCAATTTTTCCTTCAGAATCTGACTCGACCTTAAGTTTCGCAGACATCGTTGTTTCAAGGTCTGAAGCAGAAACCGTTAGTTCATCATTGTTAAGATCGAAAAGGAAATTGTCTAATATTGGTAATGTATTACTGTTGTTGATTACCCCTCCAAGTATTTGTAGCTGTTTCAGCAGATAGTTGCTGGATACAATAAATTTCATCGGCTTTTATTGATTTATTTTGAATCAATTACAAATATATTTTAATAAGTCAAAAATAACGGGTTGTTCAGCGAGTTTTTATTAACAGACTTGATTGATAAAATACATTTAAAATCTTGTAAAATAAGGTGTTGTGAAAATTAAGCTATTGAAAATTGTTAATATGTGCACATTGAATGTTCAAGTACATTCTGCGGAAGCTTTACTTTACATATTTCTGCTTTCGGTAGAATCTGAAACCAATACCGAAAATTAGAAGGAGAAGGATTGGGCCGGCAAGATTAATTAGTTGCCATTGCTCTCTTTGCTCAGCTGTTTTTTCCTTGTCTAAGAATGCTAAATTGATCTCTTTGGAACGAATATCTATCAGTCCAGTGTCGTCCAGTAGATAATTGACGGCATTCAGAAGAAATTCCTTGTTTCCGTAAATATTACCGGTATACCGCTGAAAACCGAGTTCCATTGGTTTTCCTCCCTGAATGTCATTTTTTATCACATCTCCATCTGAGATGACCAGCATTTTTGATTCTACTCCCTGGTCTTTATGAGCTGAAATTTGAAAAGGTTTTACCCGGTTCTTGTAAACCGATTTGAAATTTCCTTCAAGCAAAACTGCCAGAGGTTGTTCGCCAGCAGTATACTCATTCATGTCTGGTTTATCGCCAACCATATCGAGGCTTATCTGGGCTGGAACACCTTCGAGTTTTGTCCTTGGTGAACTGCTAAGCAGAATGCTTTTCTTGATGTTGTTCGACAAAGTATCTATCGGGTTGGCATATTCAAACTTCACCGCTTCGATATTGTTGATAATCGGGTGCTCATTAGGAGAACTCGTTAAAGGACTATAGAACCAAGGATATGGATTGAATCTTGTATTTTGTCCGTTACCGCTTGCCAGAATGATCGGGGCAGAGTAGAGGTCGTTCACCAATTCAGGATTTATACGTACACCGTAAGAGAAAAAATAGTCTCCAAGATTTAGATTTCTAGGTAATGCGATGGCCGTTCCCTGCTGATTGAATAGACTATCATTTTCCATATTGGTAGTTTCCGCCAGCCAGAGCATTTTTCCGCCATTCATTAAATATTGATCCAGTACATATTTTTCATTTTCAGAAAAGGCCTTAGTTGGTTTCGGGTCGAGTACCAGGTCATATTGTTTTAGGTCTTCCAGAGTTCTTTGCGGATTTACCGCAGCAGAATCCAAAGTAAAAGGAGCCATAAAATAATATTCCTGAATGGTCTTTATAAAGTCGGCGATCTGACCATCGGGTAATTCACCGTTTCCGCGCATTACCGCGATCTTCTTTTTACGAGGATAGATTAGTTTGCTTAAACCGTCGGCCAGCGAATATTCCAGTTGTTGCACTGATGCATTCACTCTTTCTTCATCGGTCGCCCCGATCTGATTTTTTAGTAATGGGATCTTTACGGTCTTATCTCCATAATTCGCGATCGCCCAGGGAAAGATGATACTTTCACTATTCTTGCCATTTTCCTGAACATTCAACCGCGCCGGAGTCATTCCCATCTTATAGAATTCTTCAGCGATAGCATTGGCATCACCACCTTCTTCAAGCGGATCTACAAAATTGAATTTAATATTTCGGTTATAGGCCGAAAATTCCTCCAGCATTTGCCTGGTCTCATTCTGCAATCTTCTGAATTCTGAAGGAAAACTACCTTCAAGAAAAACATCGAAAATCACAGGCTGTTCAATATCTGCTACGATTTTTTTTGCGGCGGGGGAGAGACTGTAGCGTTGATCCTGAGTTAGATCGAACCTGAAGTAAACTTCTGAAGCAAGGAAGTTGGCGGCTACAAGAATAACCAGCAAAATAAGAAGAGATTTTATTTTGTTCTGTTTATTCATTATCTCGTGTTCCTGGTTCCTGAAAGATTGATCTCTGTGAGTTTTAAGAATAGGAAGATCAAACTTAGAAAATATACAATGTCCCTGGAGTCAACTACTCCACGGCTTATACTTTTATAATGAAAACTGATTCCGAAAGATTCAAGGATATAATTAGAAGTGCCAAAAATGTTGGTTTCTGCCAGGCCTTCAAAAGCATAATAAGAAATAAAGCATAGAAAAACTCCCAGTAAGAATGAAACTATCTGGTTTGAAGATAAACTGGAAGCGAAAATTCCGATAGCAGAATAACATCCACCAAGAAAGATCAATCCAATATAAGAACCTATGGTAGCTCCAACATCAAAATTGCCTACAGGGCGTCCAAGTTGACTAATACTCAATACGTAAAGAAGTGTTGGAATGATGGCTAATATAACCAGGAAAAGAACTCCCAGATATTTTCCTGTAATAAGTTTCCAGAGTCCGATAGGTTTGGTTAATAGGATTTCCATGGTTCCCATTCGCTTTTCATCAGCAAAACTTTTCATGGAAATTGCAGGGATCAGGAAAAGAAAGATCCAGGGTGCCAGATTGAAAAATGGTTTCAGATCGGCAAAACCGCTGTCCAGAATATTATAACCGCCGGAAAATACGAAGAGGAAAAATGAGCAGGCAATAAGGAATAGTCCAATTACGAGATAGCCCGTAAGGGATGAAAAGAAGGATTGTATTTCTTTATTCAGTATTGCTAACATTTCTGTTATTCCAAAGTCACTAATTTATCTACACTCCAGGCTTCAGGCTTTTCATTGAAAAGCACTTTTGTATTCGCCCAGACGTTTTTAAAGAGTTCAGAATTTTTATAGTTTTCCAGAGATTCTTCATCTTTCCAGTAACTATACGTGAAAAACTGGTTTGTATTGTCTTTACCTCGATAGAGTTCTAAAAACTTACAACCTTCAAAACGTCTTATCTTGTCCTTGTTCTGCTCAAAATTCGCAAGGAACTCATCGATCTTTTCAGGCTGAAATCCCATTTTCACTATTCTTACAAACATCTACTCAAAGTTTACTGTTATCGTATCCAGGTATTTAAGTCCGAACAAACTTGCCGCACTTCCTACCGTACTAGGATTACTTTTATAAATAGCCAGTTCTATATATCCTGCCGAATTGAATACCGCCAGTTTTTTACCATCTTCTTCTTTCCGGTTTTCTTTTTCAACATCAAAATTAATAGCATGGCTATAGGTTTCATAAATGGTGTTGAAATTTACATTCCTGGCGCTAATTTTAAACTCTCGACCCTTACCAACATTATCGAATAGTTTTCTGGAAATATTAGTGATGACATTTCCATAGTTATCAACATAAATAACATGACCAAGAATCTGATCTTTTTCAGAATTTATAATCGGCTCAAACTGTTTGAGATATCGTATTTCACTAACGCTTTTACCTATTACTTCCAGGGTGCCGCCGCGAGCAATGTGACAGGCAACTTTCACGAAAACATCAAGCACTGGAAAGTTGGTCTGTATCTTATCATGAATGTTGATCTCCACGATTTTTTCCGGTCTTATTTCTGAAGCCAGGAGAGAAAGAATTCCGTTGTTAGCACAAATAAAATAATGCTCATCCAGTTTTACTGCAAGATGCTTATTTTCCGGGGTCAATTCAGAATCTATACCAATAATATGAATGCTTCCTTTAGGGAAACTCTTATAAGCGTTCTTAATAATATAGGCTGCCTCACTAATATGAAAAGGGGAAACAGAATGGGAAATATCAACAATTCTAACATCACTTAGCTCACTATAGACTGCACCTTTAACCGCACCAGCGAAATAATCTTTCTCCCCGAAATCGGTCGTTAAAGTAATGATTGCCATAGGCGATTGTTAATATTTTTTTAATCTGAGACTGGTAATTTTCCTTAAGTTTGTATAGAAGGCGAATATAATTTTATTTTTAGTGATTCGCTTAGGCTAAAAGGTAAAAAATACCATAATTTCGGTTTCAAAATTAGGATAATGAAATGCGAAGGGCAAATAAAAATGACCTGAAAATCTACAATGCTTCATCTTAAAAACCATAGCTTTTGAACGAACTTCTTATTGAACTCTCAGAAATTAGCCCTAGAGAATTTTTCGGGCAACAGAATGAACACATTGAACTTTTAAAAAAGTACTTTCCAAAATTAAAGATCGTCGCCAGGGGTAGTAAGATACGTGTCTTTGGAGATGAGGAAATGCTGGAAGAATTCGACAAACGTTTTTCAATGCTGATGGATCATTTTGGGAAATACAATAAACTCGATGAAAATACCATCGAAAGAGTTTTAACGAGTGAGAGTGAGCAGGATTATGAAAGTTCGAAAGAGAGTGGAGAGACCATCGTTCACGGTATTAGTGGTAAGGTTATTAAGGCCCAAACTGCGAACCAGCGCAAGCTTGTAGAGCTTTCAAAGAAGAACGATCTGGTTTTCGCCATAGGCCCGGCCGGAACAGGTAAGACCTATACAGGGGTTGCACTAGCAGTAAAAGCTTTAAAAGAAAAGCAAGTCAAAAGAATTATCCTTACCAGGCCTGCGGTTGAAGCTGGCGAAAATCTTGGTTTTTTACCCGGTGACCTTAAGGAAAAACTGGATCCTTATATGCAGCCTTTATATGATGCCTTAAGAGATATGATCCCTCATGAAAAACTGGAAGTTTTTATTGAAAAGGGAGTTATCCAGATCGCACCTTTAGCATTTATGCGTGGTCGTACTTTAGACCATGCCTTCGTTATTCTGGATGAAGCACAAAATACTACCCATGCTCAGATGAAAATGTTTCTAACCAGGATGGGTAAGAGCGCTAAATTTATGATCACGGGCGATCCAGGACAAATTGACCTTCCTAGAAGGACTATTTCCGGACTTAAAGAAGCGCTTCTTGTGCTTAAGGATGTCAAAGGAGTTGGAATGGTTTACCTGGACGATAAGGATGTGATTCGTCACAGATTGGTGAAAAAGATCATTGCCGCTTACAAAACAATTGAACACAACGAATAATAAACGAATAAGCTCTTTATGAGTAATACGATAACCATAACAAATTTCAATTTCCCGGGACAGCAATCGGTTTATAAAGGGAAGGTTAGAGATGTATATTCAATGGAAGACGATCTATTAATTATGATCGCCTCAGATAGACTTTCAGCTTTTGATGTAGTCATGCCAAAAGGGATTCCATATAAAGGCCAGATCCTGAATCAGATCGCTACTAAGATGATGGAGAAGACCAGCGATATTGTTCCGAACTGGCTGGAAGCTACTCCAGATCCTAATGTTGCTGTTGGTAAGAAATGCGAGCCTTTTAAGGTGGAAATGGTTATTCGAGGGTATATGTCTGGCCATGCAGCCAGGGAATATAAGGCGGGAAAAAGAGAATTATGCGGAGTTTCCATGCCTGAAGGTTTAAAAGAAAACGATAAATTTCCTGAACCTATTATCACTCCTGCTACTAAAGCGGAGCACGGTGATCATGATGAAGATATTTCACGTGAGAATATAATAAAGCGAGGAATAGTTTCTGAAGAAGATTATTTAAAACTGGAAGATTACACCAGGAAGTTATTTCAGCGAGGAACCGAGATTGCAGCAAAGCAAGATCTTATTCTTGTGGATACGAAATATGAATTCGGAAAAACAAGTGATGGTGAAATTGTGCTGATCGATGAGATCCATACTCCAGATTCTTCAAGATATTTTTATAAGAATGGCTACGAAGAGAGACAGGCGAAAGGAGAGGCTCAGAAGCAGTTATCCAAGGAATTCGTTCGGCAATGGCTAATTTCAAATGGTTTCCAGGGATTAGAAGGGCAATCGGTTCCGGAAATGAGCGATGAGTATATTGAATCAGTGTCTGAAAGATATATCGAATTATACGAGAATATAACCGGTGAAAAATTCAATAAAGCTGATGTTTCTAATATCGAATCCAGAATTCAGAAAAATGTAGAAACATATTTAAAATCGAGAAAATTTATCTGATTATCATAAAAGCATGAACTATTCTATCAAATTTAGAATAATAAATTGCTTTTAACTCGACTTCTCTTTTTTGATTCCATACGATTTAATATTTTTAAAGGCATAACCGGTTCAGCCGGTTTTGTCTTTTTTTATTTAAACCAACTTCAATTATGAGTAATTATCACATTAAGAACCTGGAAGAATATTTTCAGGTGTATAGAAAGTCTGTAAGAGAGCCGGAAAATTTCTGGCAGGAGATCGCCGAAGAACATTTCGTATGGAGAAAAAAATGGGATAATGTACTTAGTTGGGATTTTTCAAAACCGGAAGTGAAATGGTTTGAAAATGCAAAATTAAATATTACTGAGAATTGTATAGACAGACATATGCTCGCCCAGGGTGATAAAACGGCTATAATCTGGGAGCCAAACGATCCTAAGGAGGAAGCCCAACATTTAAGTTTTAAGGAGCTACATAAAAAAGTAAATCAATTTGCCAATGTTCTAAAAGATAATGGAATTAAAAAAGGAGATAGAGTATGTATCTATTTACCTATGATCCCGGAATTGGCATATGCGGTTTTAGCATGTGCAAGAATTGGCGCGATCCATTCGGTTGTTTTCGCAGGTTTTTCAGCTTCAGCATTGGCAACCAGAACTCTGGATGCCGATTGTAAAATGATGATCACTTCAGATGGATCGTATAGAGGAGACAAGACTATCGATCTTAAGGAAATCGTGGACAAAGCGTTGGAGGATTGCCCAGACGTAAAGACTGTACTTGTAGCAAAAAGGATCGGCTCTGATGTAAATATGAAGGATGGTCGTGATAAATGGTTGCAGCCTCTGATGGATAAAGCCTCTG
This sequence comes from Christiangramia sediminicola, assembly GCF_031344135.1. Lineage (NCBI taxonomy): Bacteria > Pseudomonadati > Bacteroidota > Flavobacteriia > Flavobacteriales > Flavobacteriaceae > Christiangramia > Christiangramia sediminicola. Next base: position 9,336 of record NZ_JAVJIU010000003.1, on the reverse strand, counting down.
ATGATTGTACACCAGAAATCATGGATGCTGAAGATCCGCTTTTTATTTTATACACTTCAGGGTCTACAGGAAAACCGAAAGGAATGCTTCATACTACAGCGGGGTATATGGTTTACTCAGCTTACACATTTAAGAATATTTTCAATTATCAGAATGATGACGTTTATTGGTGTACTGCCGATATTGGCTGGATTACCGGGCATTCATATATAGTTTACGGCCCGTTGCTTAATGGAGCGACAACGGTAATGTTTGAAGGTGTTCCATCTTATCCTGACTTTGGTCGATTCTGGGAAATAGTTGAAAAGCATAAAGTGAACCAGTTCTATACGGCTCCAACGGCAATTAGAGCATTAGCCAAAAAAAATCTTGAATTCGTAGATAAATATGACCTTTCCTCACTAAAAGTTCTTGGAACTGTTGGAGAACCTATCAATGAAGAAGCATGGCACTGGTATGATAATAATATTGGAAAAAATCAAAGTCCGATAGTTGATACCTGGTGGCAGACAGAGACCGGCGGGATCATGATCTCTCCAATACCATTTGCTACACCAACCAAACCAACATTTGCAACTCTGCCATTTCCGGGAATTCAGCCTGTTTTAATGGATGAAGAAGGTAAAGAGATCAAAGGAAATCAGGTAGATGGTAGATTATGTATAAAATTCCCATGGCCATCTATGGCGAGAACTATCTATGGCAACCACGATCGATACCGAGATACATATTTTTCTGCTTTTGAAAATAAATATTTTACTGGTGATGGAGCTTTAAGAGATGAAACCGGATACTACCGAATTACCGGTAGAGTAGATGATGTGATCATTGTTTCCGGGCATAATTTAGGAACAGCACCTATTGAAGATGCTATCAATGAGCATCCTGCAGTGGCAGAATCGGCAGTTGTAGGCTTTCCGCATGAAGTGAAAGGAAATGCGCTTTATGGATTTGTTATCTTGAAAGAATCTGGTGAATCAAGAAATCAGGATAATCTTAGAAAAGAGATCAATCAGCAGATAGCAGATAAAATTGGGCCAATTGCCAAGCCTGATAAAATACAATTCGTAGAAGGCCTTCCAAAAACAAGAAGTGGTAAGATTATGAGAAGGATTTTAAGAAAGATCGCTTCCAGGGATACTTCAGATTTAGGTGATACTTCAACACTTCTAAACCCAGAAGTAGTAGAAAATATAATAAAAGGTGCGTTGTAATATTTATTCGGCACCGTTATTGATAATTAAAAGTTAATAAATCAAATCAAATTATGAAAAACACAGTTTTAGGTATATTGTTTTTAGCTATGGTTGGGTACCAAGCAAATGCTCAGGTAAGCCAGGATGTCGAAAATAATGGAATGCAAATATTTACAAAGGTAAAAGAACCAGAGAAGGCTACTGGGTCTCCATTTTACGAAAAAGACTTTGTATGGGGAAAAGTAATAGATAATGATACTCGTCAAGTCGAAATGTTAATGCGATATAATGCGGTTGAGGATATTGTTGTTTTGAGACCAAATCCGCAAAGCGAAGAAGAATATGTATTGCCTAAAAAAAGATCTATAACTTATAACTTTGGTGATTATACCTATTTCATTGATGGTTTGAAAACTACGAAAGGTTATAATGAAAGTTTTTTCGCGAAATTTTATGATGGTGAAAAATCAAAATTTGTTGGTCAACCAGTGGCAGATATTACTCCGGCAAAAGTTGCCAGCACCGGTTATCAACAAGATAAGCCTGCTCATATGAAGGTAGAAATGGTTTATTATATCTCTGTTGATGGTAAACCTTTTCAAGAAGTAAGACTTAAAGAAAAAGACCTTGAAGATCTTTTTGATTCAGAAAAAATGGAAGATTACTTTGATGATAAAAAGATAAAAACTGAAGATGACGTGATTGCTATGTTGAAGTTTTACGATTCGAAGTAATCTTCAGAAATTGAATCCTTAATCTCAAAACTAAATTTAATGAGACATCTTTTAACATTAACATTTTTATTTGTTGCATTTTCTATAAATGCCCAGAACTTTTTAAATGGAGCTTTAGCTACCTACAGTCCTGCTGAACCTGAAAGTTATACTGGATCTCCATTTTACGAAGAAGAATTTGTTCAGGGTGTAGTTAGAAATAGTGAAGGACAATCTCAAAATTTATTAATGAGGTATAATGCAGTACAGGATGTAGTTGTTTTAAAATTAAGACCTCAGAGTTCTAAATTATTTTTGTTGCCACCAGTTTCAGACATCTTTTATGAAATGGGAGATTACACTTATATGTTGAATGATCCTGATCTTAATATACCTGCTTCTACGAATTACTACGCAAGTTTTTACAAGGGATCGAAAAGTCACTTTATTGGAGTTCCGAGATTAGATCTCAATTCGAAAGTAAAAGCAAAAACTGGTTATGAGGATGATATTCCCGCAAATTTTAAAGTTGAAATGAAATACTATCTCTCCATTAATGGTGGAGATTTTGAGGAGGTTAACTTTCGTCCGAGGCAATTATCGAGTTTATTTGAAAATCCAGAAATGGCAAGGTATGTTGCAGATCTTAAGATCAAAAAGGCCGATGATGTCGTTTCATTATTAAAGTATTATGAAAATTTAAAATGATTTAATAATCGAAAAATGATCAATATGAAAAATTTTACAATCTTAATTGCATTATTAATATCGGCCAATGTTATAAGTCAGCAGAATAACGTATGGAGTGTATACGATGGGACAGATATTATCCCACGTCTTGAAATTCCATCTAATGAGAGTGAATATTATACTTATAAGGGTTCACCTTACTTTGAAAAGGACTTTGTCGAAAGTATAGCAGTAAATGATAAAGGCCAATCTGAAAAGGTTTTAGTACGGTATAATCTCGTTTCAGATGCATTACATATAAAGAAAGATAAAGCTTCGAATGAGGTTTTGGAGATGCCAATCGCTCGGGATGTTGTATTTAAAGTAAATGATTATCAATATAAAGTAACTGCTGAAGGTGATAATATCCCTGGAAGTACAAACTATTATGCGGAATTTTATAATGATGATAATTTACATTTAATAGGTATTCCTGGTTTGAATTTGATAGAAGGCAATATTGAAGGGCACCAAAATGACTACTATAAGAATGGTAAGTTTGAGGTGAGAATGGATTATTATATCTCTTTGGATAATGGAAAATATGAGTTACTGGATTTAAAGGGTAGTAGTAAAAAGAAATATGCAAAGACCCTAGCTATGGTTGATTTTTTAGATAAAAATAAAAATATCACCGAGGCAGAAATTAATAATTTTCTAGAATAAATTTAAGGCTAAATCTTTATTTTTATATACCCTCTTGTTTTCAAGAGGGTTTTTTAATACTTCCCTTTTAATAAATTTTTAGTAGTAAGTTCTTTTGTTTTCAGCTTATTCAAAAGTTTCATGAATGCTATGGCAGTTATAAAGGCATCACCAGATGCTGTGTGCCTGTCAGTAGTTTCAATATTATAAGCTTCCGCAATTTCATCAAGGGTATATTCTTTATTTTGATCAATCAGATTTGTAAGTATCCTGGTTTTTTTGTACATGACTGATGTATCCAATACACTATTCTTGAGTTTTGGAAGACCGTTTCTTTTCAATGCCTTATTTACCATTTTGACATCGAAACCGGCATGATGGGCAACTAAAACTGAATTCTGAATATAGCTCAGGAATTTCTTTATAGCATCGATTTCAGATAATTTCTCGAACCTTTCATTTTGAATGATACCATGAATCTTTACCGTTTCGGGATTAAACTTTTTTTGATTGAGAAAAACCTCGAAATTATCACTGATCTCAATACTCCTATTTTCTACCCTAACAGCTCCAATACTTAGAATTCTGTCTTCTTCGTAATCAAATCCTGTAGTTTCAGTATCAAATACTACAAAACGTACGTCTGATATTTTATCAGATAGTTTCTCTTCAAAACTTTTGGAGTAATTCTGCCAGAAGTAAGGAAGATCTGGGTCTATCGATTCTTTTTTAAACCATTTTCTGATCATAAGTAATAGGTAGTTTCAAATCTAACCTTAATGAATTCCTGAATTTCTTTAATTGTTTTGAAACAACGCTTTAGTTTGATCTTATCCTCTTTGCTTAGATCTTCAAGATTTATAAACCTTCCATTATCCTTATGCTTTAGACCCTGTTTAGTTCTGAACTTTATTAATGCTCTGGAAGAATAAGCACAAGCCTGATAGATCTCTTTGTTATTCGGTTCCAGTTGCGCCAGCTTCTCAAACCTTTCTGAAGTATTGCTAATATTTTTTACACGATGTTCCAGAATTAGCAACCTTGCAGCATCAGTTAAAGGCATAATACCTCTCTTTTTAATATCAAACAGATCTTTCCTCTCACCGTCCTGTTCTACCAGGAACTGCCGGAAGAATCCAAGAGGCGAAGGGTTTCTTAAGGCTTGCGCAGCCAACCTGTTCAGGAAGTTTCTGTTTCCTTTTAGGATATCAAAAATATGATCAGAAATGGAATTGGTCAGTTTTACTTCACCATATGAAATATCGAAATCAAAAAATATCTGGCACAATAAGATCTCATCATTTCCCGAAGTTGTGACCCATTGAGAAAATTGTTCCTTCCATTCGCTTTCTGAAAGACAATATTTTGGATTTCTGGCCAACATCTCTGCCGGGCAGAATTCATAACCTATAATATTAAGTCTTTTGGTGACTTTGGTAGCGAGTTTTAAAAAATAGGCCCGGGTTTCCTCAAGTTTTTCCTCGGGTACATCTTCGAATATCAGGGCATTATCCTGATCTGTATGTAGTAATTGCTCCTTTCTTCCCTGACTTCCAAGCGACATCCAGGCAAATTTTGCAGGCAAAGGAGTATCCATTTTTTCAATACATCTTTTTATAGTTCGCTTGATGGTAGCATCATTTAATTCAAAGATGATATTTGATATGTGTGTAAGCGGAATATTACTTTTTAAATAACCATTCAATAAGATCATTATTTTATTCCTGATCCTTTTAAGTTTTTTTGTGCTACTTGCCCTGTTGATCGCTTTCATTAGAACCGCAGGATTATTACCCTGTGATACGATGATGTCGTGCTCAGACACAATACCTTTTACCTTGGTATTTGGGGTTCCATCTTTTGTGATGCATATATGGTTTATATTATGCTTCATCATAGTAAGTTGTGCCTGTGCAATAGTTAAATTCTTTGAATAGCAGATCACGGGAGAATTCATTACCTCACTAATTGAATTTTGTATAGGAAGTTTTCCTGTAGCTACAAGTTCCCTAAAATCAACATCGGTTACAATTCCAACTGGCTTTTGATCTTCTACTACGATAACTGAACCAACTCTTCTGTTGCTCATCAAAATGGCCGATTTCTGAATACTGGTGTCGGGTGAAACCGTTACCATTTTCTTGACGATGGGTATTGGTTGAAGTTCAAAAAGTGCTTCCTTTTTAAAACTGATATCTTCTTCGTCTGAGATGAGTTTTCCCTTATGTTCATTGGAATAGGGATTCCTGGTATTTGAAGCAAAGCTCTCCATCAGGAAATTCCCAACGTGAGGATTACTGATTGCATAGGGTTTAAAAACATTTAAAGGAATAGCGTAAATAACACTTTCTTCATCTGTGATCGCATTGATCTGGTAATTTTCCTTTGCAAACAGCGGACGTAAACCAAAAACATCTCCTTCGTCACATTTATCAATAGTTTCCGGCTCCTGATTATCATTCATTTTTTGCAGATCTACTGCGCCTTTTTGAACGATATAAAAATAATCATGGACACTTTCATCCCGGGCAAAGATCGTTTGCCCCTGTTCAAAATACATAACCTTGATTTCACTGGCAATAAGATCAAGTTGATTCTTCTCCAGGAGAGAGAAAGGAGGGAAGTTGCTTAGAAAATCAGCAATTCTTGAAGCAATAGAATTCGTCATAAATCAAATTTATCTGATTTATGACAAATATCTAATTTTATTAATCTTCAATTTCTATTTTGTAATCTTTAATTAGTTTATGCACTGCCTTTTCAGTTTCTGAAAGTTGTGCATAAGTTGGAGCATCTTCAGTTTTTACTTTTTTGAAATAAGGCACTATTTCTCCGGTTTCATAAGTCTCAATTACCTTTGGATGAACATAGTAGCTACGACAAACGGCTCTGGTATTACCTAAACCTTCTGCTGCAGCATCAAAACCTTCCAGGATATTTTTTTTATTCTCTTTCTCATCTTCCACAAAACCTTTTTCAATCAATGTTTCAAAAAATATTTTAGTGGCAGACCAGGTTCTGAAATCTTTTGCCGAGAATATATCTCCACTAATCTCATGAATATATTCATTGATCATTTCGCTATTGATACTTTGTTTTTGCCCATCTTCATTATAGAATTTGAAAAGCTCCCAACCCGGAATTTCCTCACACTGGTTAATAAGATCAATTAATCGAGGATCCTCTACGGTAATAGAATGTTCTTTTCCTTTTTTACCAATAAATTCAAATTTGATTCCATCCTCAAAAGTTTTTACGTGTTTTGTTCTAAAAGTGGATAGCCCGTAGGTTTTATTCTTTTTAGCGTAGTAATGATTTCCAACTCGTATATGTGTCTCTTCCATCAAACGAATCACCAGAGCAAGAACTTTACGCTTTGGCATACCTTTCAGGTTAAGATCTTCTTCAACTTGTTTCCTTATCCTAGGCAACATTTTTCCGAAAGAAGTCATCTTAAAGAATTTGGTCTGATTACGAATTTCAGACCAGGTGGGATGATACATGTATTGCTTACGCTCTTTTTCATCTCTTCCTACTACCTGGAGGTGTCCATTTGGTAAATGGGTAATTCTAACATTTTTCCATGCAGGTGGAATTACCAGTTTTTTGATCCGTTCCAGGGTTTTAGCATCTGATACTTTTTCTTCTTTTTTATAATAAGCAAAACCACGTCCCACTTTTTTTCTTTCGATGGACAAATGGTTTTCAGAAACGTATCTTAAGTTAGCCAGTTTTACGGCTTGGTGAGTATCGGTCATCACCACTTCAACATCATCAGGCGACAGGGTCATAATTTTTTATTTAAAGATAAGCTGAAAACTAACGGTTGGTATTTAAATATTTGTGAAAAATTCATCTCTTAAAAAAGAAAACTCCCTGATTTCAGGGAGTTTAACAATAATTTATGTGCTGTTGAATCTAATCGAAATAGCTAAAGCTATCTCCTTCCTTAATTTTAAGTAGAGATTCGTAAATAAGATTGATCACATTTTCTACGTCGTCACGATGAACCATTTCAACGGTGGTGTGCATATATCTTAATGGTAAAGAGATCAATGCAGAAGGTACTCCGCCGTTACTATAAGCGAACGCATCGGTGTCTGTTCCTGTAAATCTTGAAGAAGCATGCCTTTGGAAAGGGATTTTCTTGTCTTCTGCTGTATCTATAATAAGTTCTCTAAGTTTATTCTGAACTGCTGGCGCATATGAAATCACAGGTCCGTCTCCAATCTTATTCAAACCATTGGTCTTTTTCTCTATCATTGGAGTAGTGGTATCATGAGTTACATCAGTAACAATCGCCACGTTTGGTTGAATTCTATGAGTGATCATTTCAGCACCTCTAAGTCCAATCTCTTCCTGAACTGAATTCGTAACATAAAGTCCGAAGGGTAGTTTTTTCTTATTCTCCTTCAAAAGTCTCGCTACCTGCGCGATCATGAATCCACCTATTCGATTATCAAGAGCTCGGCAAACAAACTTATTTTCATTCAGAACAAAGAATTCATCTGGATATGTTATTACACAACCAACATGTACACCAAGTTTTTCAACATCCTCCTTATTATTACATCCAACATCTATACAGATATTGTCCATTTTTGGTGATTGTTCTTTCTCTTTATCACGAGTATGAATTGCAGGCCATCCAAATACTCCTTTTACTATACCTTTTTTAGTATGAATATTCACTCTTTTGGAAGCTGCGATCTGGTGATCACTACCTCCATTTCTAACTACATATATAAGACCTTCATCGCTAATGTAATTTACATACCAGGAAATTTCGTCAGCATGACCTTCAATAACAACTTTGTATTTTGCTTCAGGATTGATAACACCAACAGCAGTACCATAGGTATCAGTTATAAATTCGTCTACGTAAGGTTTCAGGTATTCCATCCATAATTTCTGTCCTTCAGATTCATATCCTGTTGGTGCAGCATTATTTAGATAAGCCTCTAGAAACTCTAATGATTTTTTGTCAAGTACTTCGCTTTTCTTCATTATTCAATTTAATTTTCACGAATTTAAAAAATTTAGATTGGTAACAACTTGCTAATGATTAATTTTGGAATGATTTTGGTAAAATTCATTTCAGAAATACTCGAAATTGTACAGTTAGTGATCAAAAGAAATCTTTACATAATAGTGCTTTTAATGGGATTCATAAGTTTCGGACAGGTTAAAGAGTCTGAAGAAAGGGATACCATTGAAAATGATTCTATCGAAAAACGGTATATGATTATCGCCGGAGATTCCATTCCAAGGGAAGCAATAGATCTTGAGGAGGTGGTTTTATTACGTAAGTTGAGTTTTGATAGTAATAATGATAGAAAGCGCTACCTTATATTAAGGAGAAAGACGCGGAAGGTATATCCTTATGCAAAATTGGCTTCTGAAAGATTAGTGGAATTAAATTCAAGGTTAGATCATATCAAGTCCAGGCGTGAAAGAAAGAAATACACCAAAATAGTCCAGGATTATATTGAAGATGAATTTTCTGCCGAGTTAAAAAAACTAACCAGGACAGAAGGGCAGATTCTTGTTAAGCTTATTCACCGACAAACCGGAATTACAACCTTCGAACTGGTAAGAGAATTGAAAAGCGGTTGGAGGGCTTTCTGGTATAATACTACTGCGAGTATGTTTGATATTTCCTTAAAGGAGGAATATCATCCGGAATCTGACCAGGAAGACTTCCTTATAGAGGATATTTTACAGCGTTCTTTTAGAGATAATATTTTAGAAAGGCAGGCGAGCGCTTTGGATTTTGAATACCTTGATCTTAGTGATAAGTGGAATAAATCCAGATCAGCGAAAAAAAGGAGCAAATAATTTCATACTTCAGCTTCTGGCGATCAGTCTTTTATATTTAAATCATAATTTCCCCTTAAAAAACCTGAAGATTATTTTGGTTGTAATAAAAAAAGGGGTGTATATTTGCAGCCGCTTTGAGAGCAAGGCGTAAGTTCACTGAAAGTACTGAGAGTAGGCGATACCGAGTAAAAAGGGTTAAAAAAATAATTAAATTTTTTTCAATTTTAATTTGG
>NZ_JAVJIU010000002.1:0-753150 GCF_031344135.1 Christiangramia sediminicola | reverse complement strand
GTAGAGACAGTGATCGAAGCAGAGTCTCCAAGATTGTCACCGTTTGTATTTGTCCAGGCATAGCTAGAACCACCAGAAGCGGTAAGCGTAGTTGAAGGAGTGTTACAATCAAGTGCCAGACCATTATTGTTTGTGATTTCTGCTGTTGGAGAAGTTGGTTGTTCAGTAATAATTACCGTATTAGAAGCAGTAGAAGTACAATCCAGTGTAAAAGTATCAGTTCCCGTGCCCGAAGAATAATTCTTGGTAGCTATAACAAAATAAGATCCTGCAACAAGATTTGTAAACTCACCATCCTGACTTTCAGCTGTAAAACCATTACCATCAGAGATGGTATAAGTTACATTGCTATCTGGAGAATCAACTGAAATAGTTCCGGTTGAAACATCACAGCTTGGCTGACTATCTACAGAAATTGCTGGTGTATCTGGTACCGAAACGATCTCAATTTCTGTTGTAGCAATTTTGCTACAGCTATATGAAGTATAAGAATAGGATACAACGTATGTTCCTGCAGTACTTGCTGCAACATTTATTTCTCCGGTATTTTCATCTATAACTAAACCAGTTGTACTGGTAAATTTTCCTCCTGAAGGACCAACTCTTGTTACTTGTACATTACCAGAATCTGAACAAACCGGCGAATCTAAATAAGCAATTTCAGCTGATGTAATTGTGAAATCTACACTAATAGGGGTTATATAATCTTCTAAGTCTGCTGTTAATGCAGCAGAACTTTTACTCTTTACAAAGATAGAGTTGATTCCTATACCTTCATTTTTACAAACATCTAAATTATCTAGTAATGAAGTAAGGTTAATTGCACCCTCTACGAATTTATATTGGTTTATTGTAGATTCACCAAAGGCTCCTGTTGGGGAGTCTATTGGTCCATCTATATTTACTCGTGCAAATACGTTTGTTGGATTTGGAACATATGCATCTTCAGTAGAATCATTTGTAACTAATAATACAAACTCATAATTACCTGGAGAAGTCTCTGTCCATTGGTAAACATAAAATAGTGGATTAGATCCACCATTTACATATTGTAAGGTTAAAAGTATATCTCCTACGGTACGTCCACCCTGGTTACCCGGAGCAGTAAATGTATTATCACTGTTTTCAACTATTGTACCCTGAAAGAAAGAGAAATCTATATATGCTGTACCTGTACTACCATTAGCGCTAATACGATCTGCACCAACAAAGATCCACTGATCTCCGGTATTTGCATCGCGAGCTATATGATAAAAAGCATGTTCTATATCACTTTTTGCCGATGGACCGCTAGGAGAGGTAGCCCATTGCCATACACCAGGAGAATTTGATGCTTTATTCAGATTTCCTTTTAAAAATCTATCTGTAGATGTATTTAATATATCGGAAACAAATTTTGAAGTGTTTGGGTTTACACTATTTCCATTATTGTCAAATACAAATCCACCAGTTCCGGATGGACCCTGGAACCAATCACCAATACCAGGAGTAGGTGTGTTTGCCTTTAGATCACCATCGATATTAAATCCTCCATTCGGATTTTCAACAGGAACCGCTACATTCTGTGCATTCAGCACAAAAGATCCTAAAAGGAATAGTGGTATGAATAAAAAATGCAAAATGGAAAAAGATCTCCTTGGAGATTTTTTAGGTGCATAATTTTTTGGTAACGTAGTTTTCCAAATCATATCAATAATGTTTAGAATTATCAATTTTGTTAAAGCCACAATCGGCTATTTTTAAATCCAATAAATAATGAGTTCAGAAGAAGTTGCCTTCAACTGATTTGGGGAGTTCAGTATTAAAAAAACTATGGGTTGAAATAAACATCTGTAGCCTTGAGGAACTACGAAGAGAAGTGTGGGGGTGACTCTATACGATGCAATTCTGATGTAAAACTATTACAAGAAAACCGGTATCGTAAGGTATATTTTGATTTTTAGTTAAAGCGGGCGATATATTCGTTAAAAAACACTTAAAGGGGATTTTTACCCCCTCAAAATGAGAGGTTTGGAAAAGTGGTTTGTGGGAATTTTGTAGGAAAATGTTAAAATTTATAGGGGAAAACCCGTATAAAACGATCTAAAAATGTATTACAAACTGTTGTCTATGAGCTATATATAAAGAGTCGACGTGTAGTCCTATAATTTGAAAATGAAAGTCATTTCCGTAAAATTGAAAAATTGAAATTGTACACTTTATCGAAGTTATCTGTAATAAATCTTGCCATAGCATTAAATAGGACAAAAACATTTCAGCCTTGTTCAATAAACTTGTAAATTGCATCAAACATCCCTGTGAAATATGGAGAAAGACCTGAAAGATTATCGTAAGTCTTATGAAAAAGGTAAACTTTTGGAAAATGAAATTCCGAAAGATCCTTTTGAATTATTCCAATCATGGTTCAATTTGGCTGATTCTTCAAATTCTGTAGAAGAAGCTAATGCCATGAGCATTTCAACCGTAGGAGAAAATGAGTTTCCCAGAACCAGAGTGGTTTTACTTAAAGGTTTCAGTAAAAACGGATTTACTTTTTATACGAATTACAGTTCATTAAAGGGAAAAGCTTTAGCATCTAATCCAAAATGCTGTATCAGCTTTTTCTGGCCAGGTTTGGAAAAGCAGATCATTATGCAGGGTGAGGCTGTGAAGATTTCTAAAAAGGAATCTGAAGATTATTTTCATTCGAGACCACGCGGGAGCCAGTTGGGAGCAATAGCTTCAGATCAAAGTTCTGTAATTCCCTCCAGAGAATACCTGGAGCAAAAACTGTCTGATTTGGAAACTGAGTTAGCGGATAAGGACATTCCGAAGCCTGATGATTGGGGTGGTTATCTTTTTAAACCAGTAAATTTTGAATTCTGGCAGGGTAGAGCCAGTAGATTACACGATAGAATTTTATTTAGTTTAGAGAATGATAACTGGAAAATAGAAAGACTTGCACCATAAATATGAAAAGATTAGTATTAGTAAGACACGGTAAATCTTCCTGGAATAATAATCTTCCAGACCATAAGCGTCCGCTGAAGAAAAGGGCCTATAATGATGCAGAAGTTGTGATCAAGGCTTTTAAACATTTCTATGAGCCCGGAGCACAATTCTGGTCTAGCTTTGCGGTTCGAGCTAATGAAACTGCTAATCTTTTTAAACAAGGTTTACATATTCCTGATAAGGATTTCGAGGTACTGGAAGAACTTTATACGTTTAACCAGAACGATCTTTTATCCGTGATTAAAACCTGTCCTGAAGATAAAGATTGGTTATGTGTATTCGGGCATAATCCGGCTATGACCATTCTTGTAAATTCTCTTGGTGATAAAAAAATTGATAATCTTCCCACTACAGGATTGTGTGTGATAGACTTCGAGGTAGATTCCTGGAAGGATATTAGAAAAGGAAAAACGATCCTGACACTTTTGCCTAAAAATCTTCGATAAACCTTTATGGCCGAAAAACGTTATATAAACAGAGAATTAAGCTGGCTGTCTTTTAATGCCAGAGTTTTACAGGAAGCTGCAGATGAAACAGTTCCTTTAATTGAGAGATTAAGGTTTCTCGGGATTTTTTCCAATAACCTTGATGAATTCTTCAAAGTAAGATATGCCACGGTAAAGCGTATAGATCTTGCCGGAAAAGCAGGTAAAAGTGTGCTTGGAGGTATCAAGGCAAGTAAACTTCTGGAGGCTATTACTAAGATCGTGATAGATCAGCAATCTGAAAGTTTGAAGATCCTGGAAGATATTCAGTCCAAGCTAAAAGATCATAACATCCATATAATTAAAGAAGACCAGGTAACCAGAAACCAGAAAGAGTTCATTAAGAATTTCTTTCTAAGTAAAGTGAGTCCGGCGCTGGTAACAATTATTTTGAATGATCTTCCGGAGATGCCTTCTTTAAAGGATAGTGCAGCCTACTTAGCAGTTAAAATGGTGATGAGTGATGAAACTGAACCAGCACAGGGAATTTCCAGAATATTGAATAAACCGGTAAAAGAGAAACGCTATGTTCTGATCGAAATTCCGCGAAATATTGAACGTTTTGTAGTGCTTCCGGAGGAAAATGGCAATCAGTACATCATTTTGTTGGACGATTTAATTAGGTATAACCTGAATACCATTTTCAATATATTCAATTACGAAAGTCTTTCCGCTCATATGATAAAGATAACCAGGGATGCCGAACTGGACCTGGATAGTGATCTAAGTAAGAGTTTCATTGAAAAGATCTCTGATAGTGTAAAAGACAGAATTAAAGGTGATCCTGTTAGATTCGTCTATGATAAAAATATTGACAGCGACACCCTGACTTATCTAATGAATAAGATGGGAATTGATGCTACAGATAGTATTATTCCGGGAGGAAGATATCACAATCGTAGGGATTATATGGATTTTCCTAGTCTAGGAAAAGAGGAACTTCATTACGAGGTTCGTGAACCTTTGCCAATCCCAGGTTTGATTCTTCAAACGAGTGTATTAAAAGGTATAGCAGAAAAAGATTATTTACTTTATACCCCTTATCAAAGTTTTGCCTATGTAGTGAAATTCCTTAGGGAAGCAGCTTTAGATCCAAAGGTGAAGACCATCAAGATCACCATCTACAGACTGGCGAAAATCTCCCATATTGCCAGTTCTCTAATCAATGCGGTTAAAAACGGAAAAAAAGTAACCGTGCAAATAGAACTTCGTGCGAGGTTTGATGAAGTTGCGAATATTAGGTATGCCGAGCAAATGCAGGAAGAAGGAGTCAAATTGATATTTGGTGTTCCCGGATTGAAAGTTCACTGTAAGACCTGTGTTATCGAAAGAGAAGAAGAAGGAAAATTGAAGCGATATGGTTTTATTAGTACTGGAAACTTCAACGAAAATACTTCAAAAGTATATACAGATTATACCTTATTTACTGCAGATGCATCTATCTTGAAAGAGGTGAATATGGTATTCGACTTTTTTGAAACAAATTATAAGGTAAATAAATACAAACATCTTATTGTTTCACCTCACTATACGCGTAATGCAATCTATAACCTTATTCAGGGAGAGATTGATAATGCTAAAAATGGAAAACCTTCCGGCATCAGACTTAAACTGAACAGTCTTTCAGATAATGGAGTGATTGAAAAACTTTATACAGCCAGTAAGGCCGGAGTACAGGTTAAGCTCATCGTAAGAGGTATTTGTTGCTTGGTTCCGGGGATAGAAGGTCTGAGTGAAAATATAGAAGCAATAAGCATCGTGGATAAATTTCTGGAACATCCTAGAGTTTTTATCTTTGAAAATAACGGAGATCCGAAAGTATATATCGCCTCAGCCGATTTTATGACTAGAAACCTTGATCAAAGAGTTGAAATTTCATGTCCGATTTATGATGAAGGAATTAAGCAGGAATTGATCGAGACTTTTGACATTAGCTGGAGGGATAATGTGAAAGCCAGGAACCACTGTAGAGGGATGGAAAATCCTTACAGGGAAATACCGGGACCTAAAGTTAGATCTCAGTTTGCCTTATATGATTATTATTTAAAGAAAATAGACATTAACGAGTAATGATAAAACAAAGAACATTCGCAGCCATAGATATAGGTTCTAATGCCGTAAGACTTTTAGTTTCGACTATTACCGAGAAAGAAGGAATGGAAACGAACTTCAGAAAGACTTCTCTGGTAAGAGTGCCTATTAGATTAGGAGCAGATGTTTTCCTGAAGAAGAAGGTTTCAGAAAAGAATACCACCAGGATGATAGATACCATGCATGCTTTTAATCTAATTATGAAATCTCATGGTGTGGAAAAATATAAAGCATGTGCAACTTCGGCAATGAGGGAAGCTGAAAATGGTGCAGAGATCGCCAGTATTATTAAAGAGAAATCTGGTATTGATATTGAAATTATTGATGGAAGTCATGAGGCTGCAATTATTGCGGCAACAGATCTTCATGCTTTAATTCAGAACGATTGTAACTACCTTTACGTAGATGTAGGTGGTGGAAGTACAGAATATACCATGTATAGCAACGGTAAAACCGTCACCTCAAGATCATTTAAGGTTGGAACTGTAAGAATGATGGAAGATCTTGTAGAGCACAAGACCTGGGAAGAGATGCAGCAATGGGTTAAAGATATTACTAAGGAATTTAATGATATAGACCTTATAGGTTCAGGTGGAAACATCAATAACATCTTTAAGACAAGTGGTAAAAAGACTGGAAAACCTTTAAGCCTGAAGTATCTTAAAGAATATGACGAAAAGCTGAATTCTTATACATATGAGGAAAGGATCACAGAATTAGATCTGAAAAATGACCGGGCAGATGTGATTATTCCGGCTTCAAAAATTTACGTGAATTCTATGAAGTGGGCGAAGGCTAATTGGATCCACGTCCCACAAATAGGGCTTGCCGATGGGATTATAAAATCTCTATACAATGAGTCTAAAAGAAGGAAGAAGGCTTAGCCGTGAATGCTTTCGTTCTTGCTGAGATCTTTCATTACTTCAGCTTCAAATTCCAGTAGTTCCTGCCACTTTTTATCCACGATCTCTCTGTCGCCATATTGTCTGGCAAATTTCAGAAACATTGTATAGTGATTGGCTTCACTAACCATAAGATCACGATAGAATTTGGCAAGTTCTTTATCCTCCAATTCCTCTGAAAGTAATCTGAATCTCTCACAGCTTCTGGCCTCGATCAAACCTGCGATCAATAAACGATGGATTAGCTGTGTTGTTCTGCTTCCACCTTTTGGGAAGAATTCACGCAATTTCAGAACGTACTCATCTTTACGATCCCAGCCCATGGTAAAGCCCATTTTCAAGATCCTGTCATGAACCATTTTAAAATGACCCATTTCTTCTCTGGCAAGCGCGGTCATCGCAGTTACAAGGTCTGAGTATTCAGGATAAGTAACGATAAGCGAGATTGCTGTCGAAGCAGCTTTCTGCTCACAATAAGCGTGGTCTACTAAAATATCTTCTATATTCTTTTCAGCGATATCTGCCCATCTTGGATCTGTGGGTAATTTAAGTCCTAACATAACTATACGTCTAAATCAAAAGTGGCTCTAAGCTTATCCAAAAGAGGGTTCGCTTCTTTGAGCTTTTCATATTTTTCCTGCGGTGTAAAGGCATACTTTCTGGAAGTTGCTTCATCCACATGAATTTGCAAGGTGATGTAGGTATTTCTAAGTTTCGCTTTTAAAAAGCTCATCAACCTGTTTTCCTCTCGTTCGAGGTCAAGCTTCATTGTCTCATTCGGAAAAGTGAGATGAATTACCTTGTCTTTGAGAGTTGGAGTCTGAGATTCGAAAATTGAAGCTAGAATCTTTTCTCCTTTGCGTTTAAGTCTTTCGGTATAATTCTTCCATTCATTCACCAGATCTTCTTCTGTATATTCATCGTCCATTACCTTCTCGGTAGGCATCATGGCCTTTTGCTTTTCCTCAAGCTCTTTTTTCTTGCCGATGCTTTTTAGAGAAAGTCCTGAAACCTTTTCTCGCTTTATTTCCGGAAACATGCTATTGGTAGAAGCTGTTGGTCTATCAGGTTCCTCAATTTTCTCTTCTTCAGATTCTGAAAGAGCTACTGGAGCTTCTGAATTCACCTCCGGTCTTTCAGCTACCGGAATATTTTTCTCTTCCGGGCTTTCTACGGATAATATATTCTCATTTGTGGTTTCAGCCACAGTTTCTGTTTCCGGATTTTCCTGAATTGGTTCTGTCTTTTCAATATTTTCAGGAACCGGTTCTGCTACTTCAAATTCTTTCTCAGGCTGGCTTGCCGGGCTGTCTTCTGAATAATATTCTTTTTCCTCATCCTTCGCACAGGATTCGGTTGCTACTTTCTGTTCAGGTAATTTGTTCTCCTCAATAGGAGAGGAGGTGTCGTGTTCGTTTTCTCGAACTAACTCTT
This sequence comes from Christiangramia sediminicola, assembly GCF_031344135.1. NCBI lineage: Bacteria > Pseudomonadati > Bacteroidota > Flavobacteriia > Flavobacteriales > Flavobacteriaceae > Christiangramia > Christiangramia sediminicola. The sequence goes on along the minus strand of NZ_JAVJIU010000002.1, from coordinate 745,247 downwards.
TCTTTTCTTTAGGAATACTTACTGCTTCCTGCTCAAAATTTGAAGCCGGAACTATCTTTCGCTCAGCCTTTTTTTTTTCTTCACCAAAAGTCACAGATGCAAGCTGCATAAGGCAAAGCTCTACCAGTAATCTCTGGTTATGACTCGTCTTGTATTTCAGGTCACATGAATTTGCCAGATCTATAGCTTCCAGTAAAAATTGATGCGAAGTCTTTTGCGACTGCTCAAAATATTTCGCTTTGGTTTGGTCTCCAACTTCTAACAGAGCAATAGTCTTCTGGTCTTTACAAACCATCAGGTCTCTAAAGTGGGAGGCAAGGCCTGCTATAAAATGATGTCCGTCAAAGCCGCTAGACAGAATATCGTTATAATTGACCAGCAGACGCGGAATATTATTTTCAAGAATAAGATCAGTCACCTGCATGTAGGTGTCGTAATCCAGCACATTCAGATTTTCAGTAACTGCCTGCCTGGTAAGATTATTACCGCTGAAACTTACCACCCTGTCATAGATAGAAAGGGCATCTCTCATGGCGCCATCTGCCTTTTGAGCGATAATATGTAAAGCATCATCTTCAGCATTCACACCTTCCTGCTGGGCTATATAACCTAAATAGTTTTTTGCGTCAGTTACCGTAATCCTTTTAAAGTCGAATATCTGGCAACGTGAAAGTATGGTTGGAATTATTTTGTGCTTTTCAGTAGTAGCAAGGATGAAAATCGCATGTTTTGGAGGTTCTTCCAGGGTTTTCAGAAATGCATTAAAAGCAGATGCAGAAAGCATATGAACCTCATCAATAATATAGACTTTGTAATTCCCAACCTGTGGCGGAATCCTTACCTGATCTATAAGATTTCGAATGTCATCTACCGAGTTGTTTGAAGCGGCATCCAGTTCAAAAATATTGAAAGCAAAATCCTCATCAGGATCCTGCGTTTCCTCCTGGTTGATCATTTTCGCAAGTATACGTGCACATGTAGTTTTTCCAACCCCACGCGGACCAGTAAATAACAATGCCTGAGCCAGGTGGTTGTTATTTATTGCGTTTGCAAGGGTATTGGTAATTGCCTGTTGGCCAACTACATCTTTAAAAGTTTGCGGCCGGTATTTTCTAGCCGATACTACGAAATGCTCCATTAAAAAGTATTGAATTACAAATATAAAAATCACCGGCCTAAACTCCAGTACAGAGATGCTTATTTATGAACAAATACCGGAAGAAATCAACATAAATTAACTTACATTTGCCCTTAAGCAGGCCGCCTTATCGTTCCGACATTATTTCGGAGAGGAAAGTCCGGACACCACAGAGCAGTATAGTGGGTAACGCCCACCGATCGTGAGATCAGGACTAGTGCAACAGAAAGTATGTACAGGTTAAGCTGTAGTGAAACCAGGTAAACTCTATGCGGTGCAATGCCATGTATACCGGCATCTAAGGATCGCTCGTCCGTTGCCGGAGGGTAGGCAGCTAAAAATTAGTGGCAACACTAATTTCAGATAAATGATAAGGAGCCCGATCTTATTATCGGGTGACAGAATCCGGCTTACAGGCCTGCTTTTTATTATTCAATTTCTTTATAAACTCGCACGTAATCGATCAGGAATTTTTGAGGGAATATTGCCGTATCGATCTCTCCAGCCCAGTTTCCACCTAAAGCGAGATTCAGAATCAAATAAAATGGTTTTCTAAAGGGATTGTTCTTACGGCCGGCTTTATCCGCTTCAAAAGTGTGATAAACAGAATTGTCTACGAGAAACTCAATCTTTTCCGAAGACCAGCTAACAGAATAAACATGATATTCCTCTGAAGGGGAAGCTACTTCTGTAGTCCCTCCATCCGATGTGATTCCTTGCGCATTATCCCAGGGGAAATGAACAGTCCCATGGATTTCATTTGGTGTTTTCCCAACATGTTCCATGATATCAATTTCACCAGCATAAGGATATTCGATCTCTTCAAAATTTGCGCCCAGCATCCAGATAGCTGGCCAGACGCCGTTTCCATCAGGTAATTTGGCTCGAACTTCAACACGACCATATTTAAATTCGAATTTATCTTTAGTGGTAATGCTGCCAGAAGTATATTCCGCGGTTTCTGTATTGATGCGGTAATTTCTTACATCAGGATCATAACGCTTGTTTTTAAAATTTTCTTTCCTGGCTATTAATTCCAGTTTTCCATTTTTGATCCTTACATTCTTCTTTCTCTTGGTATAGATCTGTTCCTCCAAATTGCGAATAAAACCAGTCTCATAATTCCATTTTTCAGGATCGGGTTTTCCGGATTCATTGAAGTCATCATGCCAGATAAGTTCATAATGTTGGGATTTCATGGCAGTGGTAATAAATAGGAATAGAATGATTAGAGAAAAGGGAAGGTATTTATTCATATACCTTATTTGTTTTCTTCAAGCAGCCTTTTTGTCCATACCAAAGCTTCTTCTCTGGTGTAGAACATTTCAAAAGGAACTGTAGCGAACTGCTTCTCAAAATTCGCTATCTGGGCGCCATCTATTTCATTGATGATAATAGCCATTCCTAAAAGTATATTTCTTTGAATTAGATCTATATAGATAACAGGGTTTACATTATACTTGTGTTTTCTGTTACTTATATAGACGAATTTCTTGTGATCAAAATAGTCATAAAATATCACCCTCATCTCTTCAACCTTTTCCTTATCCAGGACCTGGTCTTCTTTAAAAGTAGAGATCACAAACGAATCGTAAAATTCTAAATGCGTATATGGGAGAGTTATTTCTCGAGTTGGTTTAAGCGTCATGCTAGGTAAGTTAACCAATTATTCGAAAAAACTAAAAACTGAACTACCGTATTTACGACTTTCTATAAAGTTATTCAGTTCAGATAAGTCAGTGTGTTTTGAGTGTTCAATGATCAACTGGCCATCTTCATTCAGCATTTCTTTTTCGAAAACGAGCTCTGCAATTCTGGCAAATTTCTCATCTTCAAAATTATAGGGCGGATCTGCGAATATAATATCAGCTTTTACAGGTGCTTTCTCCAGATATTTGAAAACATCACTTTTAATCGTGGTTATCGGAAAATCTAATTCAGCAGAAGTTTTTTTAATGAATTTTACGCAGTCATAATTCCCGTCTACTGAAGTAATATTTTCTGCGCCTCTTGCAGCAAACTCATAAGCGATATTCCCGGTTCCTGAAAACAGGTCTACAATGCTAAGGTTTGAGATATGATAATTATTATTCAGGATATTAAATAAGGCTTCCTTAGCCACATCTGTAGTAGGACGCACTGGTAATTTTGATGGTGCGATAATTCTACGTCCTTTATGAGTTCCTGAAATTATTCGCATTATAATGATTTGATTAAAAGATACTCTGAAAGCTCTTCTTTGGGTTTACTTTCAGATTCAAACTGGTAGGAGTGAAAAGGTCCCATAAATGAGATATTCCTGATATATTCCCAGGCCATTTTATATTCAGCTGAATCTTTCTGAATATCTCCCAGTAGAATTAATTCAAATTCCTGCGGATCTAGATTGAGCTGCTCAGCAGTAAATAATAAATAATAGAGAAAATCTTCCTTTGTTTCAAATTCAAAGCTATTCGCGAAGACCAGCCTCGTATTTTCGATCACCACCAGTTCATAGGTGTTCAAATGTGAATGTAAATAAACTTTGGGTTTGGCGCTTTTCTCAAGCTTTAATAATGATTCAATTAGAACACTGAGACTATGCTGGTATTCAAACTCACCATACTTATCAAAAAAGTAGTTGGTGATGTTAGCGTAAGGAATATAAACATTGATAGTTTCCGGTTCAATTTTATCGAAGGCAATAAAATCTGTTTTCAGGATCTTTGTATTGAACTTAAGATAGCTGGCAGCATTATCTTCATCAAACATTTTCTCCGGAACCAGGGTGAAAAGGTTATTGGTGAACAGCAATACCACTTCATTCACAGGTTGATTCAATTCATTCTCCTGCTCGTAGGTAAGTTCGATCTTAGAAAGTACTTTTATAGGGTCTAGTTGTCTTTCAAAATCTATCCTTTTAAAATAAAGGATCTTATTATCCTGTTTATTCAGGATACAAAAAGAAAGTCCATTCAAGCTTACCTGAATGGACAATTTCTTATTGTTTGTATTTTGACTAGTCGTTGCTGTCTCCACCATATCTGTCAAATCCATTACCACTTGTATTTACTTCGGTCATGGAACCAACACTAATATAACGGCCGTTTACATCATCAACAGACTGTACTTCATTTTCCTGAAGAACTAATGTTCTATCCTGATCTGAAAGTACTACTGCTTTAGCAACTCTTGCCTCGAAAACTGGAATCTGAGATTCTCCTTTTGGGATGGTACCAGCTTTTAACTCGAACTTTTCATCTACACCTTCAACAGGTACATTCATCATTGTACGGTATCTTTCTTCATTTCCTTTGAATAAAGAATCCTTAACAGGTACGAAACCTAGTGTATCAACAATTACTTTTTCAATATATTGATCTACACCGTAAGTCTTTTTATATTCTTCATCAAGAAGGGTAGTATCACGACGCTGAGTAATTGCAAATTCGGCAGTATCAATGAATTTTACCAGGCTGTCCCAGTCTCCCTGAAACTTTCCGACTACTTCTTTGTGCGCTAATTCCGCGTTTCTGATATCCTTAAGGTTTTTGATAACCCTAGTGTATCTTTTTTCCTTGACTTTGTTAAATTGGATAGGTTCGTAAACCGCGTTGAAAGTAAGATATGCCAGGAAGATAATCACCAACCAAAGAAGTATCTGTATTACAAATCTCATGCTTTAATAGTTTATGTTTTAATTTGAAGGTTATTGGTTACACGCAAATCTACAACTTTTTTTTATTCGTAAAAGTTTCTGCCATAAAAATCCATTCTTATCTTTGAGATTTTATGCACTTTCTATGGAAAAAACCACTCCCGGTTCCTTTTTTAAATTACTAGTTGAAGATCTTGGATTTGCTGCTACAGATAAGCAGGATATTGCTCTTCAAATGCTATCTGAGTTTGTGGTAAATGGAGGTAAAGACAGGCTTTTTCTACTTCGGGGTTTCGCCGGAACTGGTAAGACCACCATAATTAGTACTCTGGTTAAGAATCTCTGGAAAATTCGGAAATCTGGCGTATTGCTTGCTCCTACAGGGCGTGCCGCGAAAGTGATCTCTAATTATTCTAAGAAGGAAGCTTTTACGATACATAAAAAGATCTACTTTCCGAAGAAATCCAGTGGAGGAGGAGTGCAGTTTACATTACAACCAAATAAACACAAAAACACCCTGTTCATCGTTGATGAAGCTTCCATGATTTCTGATGATGGAGGGAATTCAAAATTATTTGAAAATGGCTCATTACTGGATGATCTAATACAGTATGTATATCAGGGGCATAACTGTCAGTTAATTCTTATTGGAGATACGGCACAATTGCCTCCGGTAAAAATGGACCTTAGTCCGGCGCTTGAAGAAGAAAAACTTGAATTCAATTATAATAAACAGATGTCTTTCATTGAGTTAGATGAAGTAGTGCGGCAAAGTGAAGAGAGTGATATTTTGCATAATGCTACACTTATAAGAGAAAGTCTGCAGGAGGAGTTTTATGAAAGTTTTCAGTTTGAACTTTCCCAGAATAAAGATGTGATAAGGCTTACCGATGGTTATGAGATCATGGATGCCATTCAGGATTGTTATACCTCAGATGGTCATGAAGATACCAGCATAATTGTTCGTTCTAATAAAAGAGCGAATATGTATAATCAACAAATCAGGTCCAGGATTTTATTCCAGGAAGAAGAACTTTCGGCGGGAGATTATTTAATGGTGGTCAAAAACAATTATTTCTGGGTGAAGCCAACCAGTGAAGCTGGATTTATCGCTAATGGTGATATTGTGAAAGTTCTGGAGATATTTGGGTTTAAAGAACTTTATGGTTTCAGATTTGCCGAAGTTCAGGTGCAAATGGTTGATTATCCCAAAATGCGACCTTTTGAAACGGTGATCATTCTGGATACTTTAACAACTAATACACCATCGCTTACTTACGAAGAGTCTAACAATTTATATGAAGAAGTGAAGAAGGATTATGCCGATGAGCGTTCCAAGTACAAGCAATTCATGAAGATCAAGAACAATAAATATTTCAATGCATTGCAGATCAAATTCTCTTATGCTATTACCTGTCATAAATCTCAGGGTGGACAATGGAATAATGTTTTTATCGAGCAACCTTATTTACCAAATGGAGTAGGGAAGGAGTATTTGCGATGGTTATATACAGCCATGACGCGGGCACAAAAGAAATTATATCTAATAGGTTTTGGTGACGATTTTTTCGCATCTAACTAATTACTACTTTTACTGAAAATTTGATATGACAGAGCCTTCAAAAAACAGGATCATCGCAATGATCCCGGCACGTTACAAAGCTTCAAGATTTCCCGGGAAATTGATGAAAGATCTTAATGGAAAGACCGTAATTACAAGGACTTATGAAGCTGCCGTGAATACTGGCCTTTTTGACGAAGTATACGTTGTGACTGACAGCGGGAAGATCTTTGATGAGATCGTGAATGAGGGCGGTCATGTAATTAGAAGCGAGAAAGAACACGAATGCGGAAGCGACAGGATAGCGGAAGCCGTTGAGCATATGGATGTAGATATCGTCGTGAATGTTCAGGGAGATGAACCTTTTATCGACAAGGAAAGTCTTTCAAAATTGCTTGATGTTTTTAACCAGGAAGGTGCAGCGGAGATTGATCTGGCTTCCTTGAAAACTCCCCTCACCGAAAGTGACGACATTACCAATCCTAACAACGTGAAAGTGATCACCGGGAATGATGATTTTGCTCTTTACTTTTCCAGGTTTCCCATTCCATACCCTAGAGATACTTCTGCAGATGTGACCTACTATAAGCATATCGGGATTTACGCCTTTAGAAAATCTGCCTTAATGGATTTTTATCGCTTACCTATGTTACCTTTGGAAGCAGCTGAAAAGATTGAATGTATCAGGTATCTGGAATATGGTAAGAAGATCAAAATGGTGGAGACCAGTGTAAAAAGTATAGGCATTGATACACCTGAAGACCTGGAAAAAGCAAGAAAGCTGTTAGGTTAATTACTAACAGCTTCCTTATAAGTTTTAAGGGCTCTTTCCCTTGCTTCTTTATGATCAACCATTTTTTCTGGATAATCATCTGAGCCATATTCTGAAACCCATTCCTTTATATACTCTTCATCCTTATCAAATTTCTCAATTTGAGTAGTAGGATTGAATATTCTGAAATAAGGAGCGGCATCTACACCACTTCCGGCGACCCATTGCCAGTTTCCTACATTAGAAGACATTTCATAATCCAGCAGCTTTTCAGCAAAATAGGCTTCACCCCAGCGCCAATCAATTAACAGGTGTTTGCATAGAAATGAGCCAACCAACATTCTAATTCGATTATGCATAAAACCAGATTCGTTTAATTGTCTCATTCCAGCATCAACTAATGGATAACCTGTTTTTCCCTGTTTCCAAAGTTCAAATTCATCTTTGTTGTTTCGCCATTTGATCCTGTCATATTTCTTTTTGAATGCATCGGTAACGGTATCTGGAAAATGAAATAAGATCTGCATAAAAAATTCTCTCCATACCAATTCATCCAGGAAAGTTTTATTTCGCTGCTTATCAGCATCTCTCACCATTTGTCTTACACTTACAGTTCCAAATCTTAAATGAGGACCGAGTCTTGATGTCCCATGAACTGCGGGGTAATCCCTTTTATCTTTATAATCTTTAATTAAACCTGGAGTTAGTTTGTAATCTGGAACTTTTAAAGATGATTTTTTGAAACCGATGTCTGATAAACTTAGGTTCGGTAACCTGCTATTATCGTAAAGATTATCCATATACCTTGTAGTATAATGAAAATCCAGTTCGGTATTACTGAATTTTTCTCTCCATAGATTCTTATATGGGGTATAGACAACATATGGATCGCCATCGCTCTTTACTACCTCATCTTTTTCAAAGATCACCTGATCTTTAAAATCGAGGAATTCTATATCCTCATCTGATAATAATTTAGAAATTTTTTCATCACGATCTTTTGCATAAGGTTCATAATCGCGATTGGTAAATACTTTTTCAATCTTATAATCTTTTATCAAAGACTTGAAAACCTTTTCCGGTTCATCATGAAACATGGCAATAGAACTTCCATGTTCTTTCTGAAGCTCGTCTCTCATTTTTTGCAATTCGCCAAAAATAAAAGTAACCCGCGCATCATCCTCAGGAAGTTTATCCAGGATCTCAGGATCGAAAATGAAAATAGGTAAAACTGGATGCTCATCCTGCAGCGCCGCTTTTAGACCGGCATTGTCATCAAGTCTCAGGTCTCTTCTGAACCAGAATATATTTACTTTTTTGCTCATTAATTACTGTTTATGGTTGAAAGTCCGCCGTCTACACCTAAAACCTGTCCTGTTATCCATGTGCTATTATCGCTTAATAGAAATGCTGCCAGGTTTGCTATATCTTTTGCTTCGCCCACTCGTTTTAATGGATGTCTCTGATCCATTTTCTGTCTTTTATCATCGTTGGAAAGTAATTTTTCCGCAAGCGGTGTATCGGTAAGCGAAGGAGCGATCACATTTACCCGGAAGCTAGGGGCATATTCTGCTGCAAGTGATTTTGCAAAACCTTCAATTGCTCCTTTTGCAGCCGCTACATTTGTATGAAATGGCATCCCTACCTTGACTGCAACCGTACTAAAAAATACTAGGCTAGCCTGGTTGGAATTTTTCAGCTTATCAAGAATACCTTTCAGGCTTCTAACCAATCCAAAGAAATTCAACTGCATTTCACTTTCAAAATCTTCAGGCTTGATCATCTTGAAAGGTTTAAGATCTATACTTCCAGGACAGTAAACAAATCCGTCTATGGTATCTGGGAGATCTAGATCTGCAATATCATCATTCAAAACGTCAAATTCTAAGTGTGTTACTTTATTAGTATCCAGGTCACCTTCGCTTCGGAAAGCAACAATGATATTATTATTCTCATTGAGTAGTTCAGAAATCTGGTATCCAATACCGGTTGAACCGCCTATCAGCAAAATATTCTTTTTCATAATTTTTAATTTAAAATGTCTTGTTTCAGGGTTTCAGATTTATCTGGCGTTTCTTTGAATTTCCCGAAAAGCTCGACCAGTTTATTCTTTCGATAATCGAAAATTTCTTTCAATTTTGGTTTTACCAATACGGGGTGAGTTAACTGTCCCAGAAAACCGAATGGAAGTTTATAATCTATGATGTCTTCCATTTCTACTCCACCGGGAATAGCTTTGATGAAATGTTTATGATGCCACAGTGCATATGGTCCAAATCTCTGTTCATCTACAAAATATTCACCTTCCTTTACGTGTGTGATCTCTGTAACCCATTTAGTTTTTATGCCTGCTACCGGTGTTACGATGTATTGTATGATCTGTCCCGAAAACATCGGTCTATCAGCTCCAGACAGGATTTCGAACCCCATATAATCCGGAGTAATTGTCTTTAAGTTTTTTGGGTCAGATAGAAAGTCCCAGGCTTCTTGTGGACTAATTGGTAATTTCTGAACACTGCGCAGGGTATAAATCTTCATTTTTAAGCTTTGAAGTAAAATTAAGCCTCATTATGTTTAAAATAAAAATATAATAGTTAAACAAAAATTAAATCTGGATTTTGCTCAAATCAATTTTATCTGTAGGCGTTATGTTAAATACTGGATTTATTTTTATTAATTCATTAATTCCTTTAGCTTCGTGATAGGTGTTGCAATGAATTGAAAATCATCAAAACAATTATTATGAATTTGCAATAAACAATAAAACTTAATGAATCGAATTAACTCCTCGTGGGTTCTTGTCCTGTTATTTATTTGCCTGCAATCATCGGCTCAGCAAAATTTCAAAGACGTTTATCTATTATTTGACAAGACTGTCGGCTATGAGAATACTGTATTGCTAAACGGTATAGAAAACATAGATCCGGAAAAAACCATCAATTCAAAGAACAAATTTTTAAATTCTTCTTCAGACTTTACTGTTGGCTCTATTACATATGACGGACAATATTTTCCAGAAATTGCCATGCGATTTAATCTGGTTGATGACGAGGTCTTGGTAAGATTGCCTATAGATAAGGCATTTACCACCTTTAAGCTCATTACTAGGAAGATCGAAAGTTTTGAAATTAGTGGACACTATTTTATTAAACTAAATGTTATTTCAGAAACAGATGAACTTTCGGGATTTTACGAACAATTCTTTAAAAGTGGAAATTTCCGGCTTCTGAAAAAATTCAGAAAAAAGGGAGATAAGGAACTGGATAAGAACTTTTTGTACTACGAATACAAATTCAAAAAACCATCTTATCATTTCTGGTATAAAGAGAATTATTATTCTGCCAATTCCAGACGCAACCTTTTTGCTATTTTTCCCTCTATTAGTAAAGAGATTAGGTCGTTTTATAAAGATCGCCGGAATGTTCGGAAAAAAAACCCAGACAAATTCATGGAGCAACTTTTCGTAGAGATCACCAACCTACTGAATCTGGAAAAATAATTATGCACAAATTTTTATGTTTAAGTCTTGTATTACTGGGGCTTCAGGTAACTTTTGCCCAGGAAACAAATAAGATTTCTGTTTCATTTAATAATGAAAATCTACTAACTGTGATAGAAAAACTGGAGCAGTCCAGTGATAAAAAATTCTTTTACGCTGAAAACTGGATTCCAGATAAAAAAATCACGGCTTCGTATGATCAGGTAGAACTGGAGATCGTTTTGGAGGATATTTTTAAGGAAACATTGTTGAATTTTTACTTTTTAGATGACGGGCAAATTGTCCTTACTCAGAATTCTATAATTTATGACAGGCTGCCTGAAGGATTCTTTCCAGAGCCTGATGAGCAAATCGCAGAAATTGAAGCGGAAGAGGAAGATTTTGAGTCTAGTGCTCCTGTTTTCTATAATGATGCCCAAAATAGTGGTGAAGTTGAAACCGTAAGAATTGGTAGGCAGGATCCGAATAACCGGCAGAGAAGATATACTCTTTCAGGTAGGGCCTTCGATAAGATCACAGGAGAGCCTATTTCAAATATGGCTATACTTCTCGAAGGTACCAGAACGGGAGTTTCAACAGATATTAATGGTTATTACGAAATAAAACTTCGTCCAGGGGTTAATATGATCAGAACCAAATCATTGACGAATGAAAACGTGGTTAAAAGAGTTATTATCTATAACGACGGAACTTTAAATTTAAGTTTAGATGAAAACCTGGAGCAACTTGGTGAAGTGCGAATTTCTTCTAACGCCGATAAAAATGTAAGTAACGCAAATACCGGGGAGGAGGAGATAGATATCGAAAACATTAAAAATATTCCTCTGGTTTTGGGTGAACGTGATGTAATGAAAGTTGCGACTTTATTACCTGGAATTTCGAATACTGGTGAGGGATCTTCTGGTTTCAATGTTCGTGGAGGTAAGGAGGACCAGAACCTGATTCTCCTGGATGATGCGGTGATCTACAATCCTTCTCACTTCTTTGGAATATTTTCAGCCATTAATCCTTTTACTACAGGAGAAGCAACGGTTTATAAAGGTAATATTCCCGCCAGGTATGGAGGAAGACTTTCTTCTGTTTTTGATATCATGACTATAGACGCTAATACACAGGAATTTGAAGGAGAAGCTTCCATAGGTCCGGTTACGAGTAATCTTGCGGTACAATTGCCAGTGGTTAAGGAAAAATCGGCGATAATGATTGGCGGACGTGGAACTTATTCTGACTGGATCCTGAAAAATCTTGATGAAGAGCAATTGAACAATTCTACCGCTTTATTCTATGATGGAATCGCCAAGTATAATCATGAAATTGATGAGAATAATAAATTAAGTATCACCGGTTATTTAAGTAATGACAGGTTTAGTATCACTTCAGATTCTGTTTATAGTTATCAAAACCAGATCGCGAGCTTGAAATACGAGCATCGTTTTAATGATCGAAGCCGTGGAGCTTTAATTTTCACTAATAGTAATTATAAGTTCAATATAGATTTTGAGGATAATTTTCAGGATAATTTTGAATCTGGCTATGAAATCAACGAAACGGAGGCCAAATTATCAATGAAATTCATTTTAAATAAGGCACATCAATTTGATTATGGTGTTTCTGGAAAATTGTATAATGTTGATCCTGGGTTTATAAAACCTATCGGTTCAGATTCTAATATCAGGTCAATATCCCTTAGACGTGAACGTGGTATTGAAGCCGGTGCCTGGATCGCTGATGATTTTAAAGTCTCAGATGCATTATTATTAAGCGCGGGGATCCGTTTCTCTGTGTTCTCTTCACTTGGGCAGGAAGATGTAAGGATCTATGAGGAAGACCAGCCTAAAACAGACAATACGGTCATAGATCTTCAGCAATATGGTAAAAATGAACCGATCATCACTTATGGGGGGCCTGAAGCCAGATTATCAGCGAGGTTTTACCTACTTCCAGATCTTTCAGTAAAGGCTAGTTATAATAACACTTACCAATACATACATACATTATCAAACAGCGTGACGGTGTCTCCAACAGATACCTATCGTTTATCTGGTTATCATATAAAACCACAAAGAGCCCAACAATATAGCTTAGGTTTTTTCAAGAACTGGGATAATGATAATATTGAAACCAGTATAGAAGGCTATTACAAAACCTCAGAAAATATGCTTGACTTCAAGACGGGAGCCAATCTTTTTCTGAATGAATTTGTTGAAACTGAAGTTATACAGGGAGAGGGGAAATCTTATGGTTTGGAGTTTCTATTGAAGAAAAAGGCCGGAGATTTTAATGGTTGGTTAAGCTATACCTATTCCAGGTCTTATTTGAAGCTTGATGGTGATTTTAGAAATGAAACAGTAAATAATGGTGAATTCTTCCCATCAAATTATGATAAACCGCATGATTTCAGCCTGGTAACGAATTATAAATTAACTCAGCGATTTAGTTTTTCTGCCAATTTCGTCTATCAAACCGGTAGACCTATAACTTATCCTACTGGAAAGTATTCCTACGACGGATCTGACTATGTGCTGTACAGTGATAGGAATCAATTCAGAATTCCAGACTATTATAGACTGGATCTGAGCTTCAATCTTGAAGGGAATCATAAGCTGATAAAGCTAGGGCACTCTTTCTGGAATTTTTCAGTGTATAATGTTCTGGGTAGGAACAATCCTTATTCGGTCTATTTCGTAACAAAAGATGGACAGATACAGGGAAAGCAGAGTTCGATCTTTTCGGTACCTGTGCCAACGATCAGTTACAATTTTCAATTTTAAAGGAGAGGCATGACTTTATATAAATATACATATAAAAATATATTAAGGCTTTCAGGCTTTGGTATTCTAATGCTGCTTATGGCATGCGTTGAACCTTACGAACCAAAGTCAGAATTTTACGAAAGATCTGTGGTAATTGAAGGAATGGTAACATCTGAACTGAAAGTTCAGGAAATAGCTGTTTCAGAAACCTACGCATTAGATGTAGATTCGATTTCTTATGTCACTGATGCCAAGGTTAGAGTATTTTCCAGCGAAGGTGATACTTACAATTTCTTTTATGACACAAACGGAAAATACAGATCTGAACAGGTATTCATGGCCAGGGAAGGTGTTAACTATCAATTAGAAGTTGAAGTAAACGGAAATGTTTATCAGTCTGATAAAGAAAAGATCACTGGTTATTCAGATCTGGAAAATGTAGTTGCAAAGGAAGCTGTAAATGATGAAGGTGAAATTGGAGTTTCTATTACAGTAAATAGTAACGCTCTAAATGATGATTCTAAATATTATAGATACACTTATGAGGAAACTTACAAAATAGTATCACCATATACTCAAGCAAAATATTTCATTAATAATGGTAACGGGGTAGAATTGGTAGACGTTCCTGCCGGAGTTGAAAGGGAAGTTTGTTATAATACATTGAATTCACAAAAAGGTATATTAAGCAACACCGACCTCCAAAATGATAATGATCAAAATGATCAACTTATTAAGTTTCTTAGAATAGATGATTTCAAGATTATAAACAGGTATAGCATTCTGGTGAGACAACATGTGATCTCAGGTGACGCATTTAGATTTTATCAGACCCTGGATGAATTATCTAATTCTGAAAGTGTCTTTGCTCAGAATCAACCTGGATTTCTTGCAGGTAACATTGAAAATGTAAGTAATTCTGATGAAAATGTGGTTGGCTACTTTGAAGTGGCTAGTGTACAGCAAAAAAGAATCTTTTTCAGCTTCCTTGATATCTTTGATTATACACAAAGAAGAGATCTTAGAGTAGACTGTCCTAAATCTAGGCCTTTGTCTGCAGATCTTGTGTATTACATCAGGCAGAATCTTATTCAATATCTAAGTCCCGCACCTCCTAGTGAAAGCCCATATGAAGGACCATGGTATTTAGTGCCCATCGAATGTATTGATTGCAGGGTATTAGGAACGCCTGTTAAACCCGAATTCTGGATAGATGAATAACATGAAAAAAATAACTATAATACTGGTTTTTCTTCTTAACTCAGTCTGCATACTTGCCCAGTCAACTGATAAACCAGTGGATCTGGAAAGTATTCCAAACGAAAAGATCTATATGCATACCAACAGTACCATGTTACTAGTTGGAGAATATCTTTATTTCAATGTGTATTGCCTTAATGCAAAAACAAACCAACCAAGTGAAATAAGCAAAACTGCTTATGTTGAATTGATCTCTTCTGAAGGTGAGAGAGTCATAAGACAGGTAATTGATCTTAAAGATGGAATTGGCAGTTCAGACTATTTCATTCAAACTTCTGTAGGTTCTGGGAATTATAAGCTAATCGCTCACACTAGCTGGATGCAGAACAATAAATATCACAGGATTTTTGAGCAGGATGTCTTTATCATAAATCCATATACTTCGGCGCAGGCAAAGGTTAGAAAAGATTCGGTTGTTGGAAAAGTTAATAATCATGAGTTTGATAAAACCTCTACAGGAATCAGTCTAAACCATTCCAGTTTTGGAAAAAGAGAAGAAGTGATCGTTGATCTTGGGAACTACGGAATAAAGAAAGGGAATTATTCAATATCGGTAAGGAAAATTGGTGATATACCATCTCCAAGTATCAATACAACTAAGGAATTTCTGGAAAAATATACAGATTATGAATATAGTTATCGTTCCCGCACAGAGACAAAATTGCCAGATTTACGTGGAAAATTGATTTCGGGAAGAATAATTCCCAAGACTTCAGGAATTCCGCTAAATAATCAGCAATTAACCTTATCTGTGCCAGGTGCCGACTATTTTCTGAAAACAGCGGCAACAGATCGAAAAGGGAGGTTTTATTTTAGTGTTGATGAAAGTTTTATTGAAGAAGATGCTTTTATCCAGGTTTTCGGAAAAAACCGTGATAAGTATGATTTCGAGTTTAATGAAACTGAATTTGAAGATATTAAGGAACTTTCATTTGCTGATTATGGGATCACAGCTGCCATGAAGCAGGAGATCATAGATCGAAGTGTTCACAACCAAATAGAAAATGCCTATTTCAGCTTAAAACCAGATACTATAAAAACTACTTTGCCAGACAATCTTTTTGAGGGAGTAGAGAGGGTGGAATATGTTCTTGATGATTACAGGAGGTTTAAAACTATTCAGGAAACATTCGTAGAGATTATTCCATATGGAAGAATAAGAAAGAATCAGGGGGATTATGAGATAAGTGTTCTTGGTTATGAACCTAAAATGGATTTTGAGGGAATGCCTCTTTTAGTGGTAGACGGACTTCCAGTTCAGGAAGTAGATGATTTCGTTAGAAATTATGATTCCCGAAAAATTGAAAAGATAAGTATCATTAGAAGTAAGTACTATTTAGGTTCCATGTTCTATAAAGGAGTTATTCTGGTTGAAACCCTGAACAAGGAGTTTACAGAAAGTTATCGTTATGATTACCTAGAAGATTTTAAGATTTCCAGCGGAGTTTCGGAAAAGAATTATTTCAAACAGGATTATTCTTTGAAAAGTTCTCCCAATGTTCCAGACTTCAGAACTCAATTATTATGGGATCCAAATATACAATTCAAAGGAAATAAGGATAAATTCAATTTTTATACCTCAGACGTTAGCGGGAATTTCCAGATTATCATCCAGGGATTTCAGAATGACGGTAAACCGGTATCAATCACAAAAACATTCGAAGTAAAATGATCTTTATTATCATCTTAGAGTATATAATATCTTTAATTTTAGAATAAATCAATTATAGCGGTTTCTGTGTATATTTGGAAAAATCAATTTACACAAACAATGAAAAAACTACTATCACTTGCAATTATTCTCTGTATCTCTGTTTCAGTAAACGCTCAGATCGAGGCTCCACAACCGAGTCCGTTCGGGAAGATGGAACAGAAAGTTGGTCTAACCGATGTTACTGTGGAATATTCCAGACCTGGAATGAGAGGCAGAACGATCTTTGGAGATCTTGTGCCTTATGGAGAAGTTTGGAGAACCGGTGCAAACGCGAATACCAAGATCACTTTTAGTGATGACGTAAAGATCAACGGTAAAGATCTTAAAAAAGGTTCTTATGCCATCTACACGATTCCTTCTGAAGATTCCTGGGAAGTAATGTTTTATACAGCTACAGATAACTGGGGAGTTCCTCAAAATTGGGATGAAAGCAAAGTTGCTTTAAAAGCTACGGCTGAAACTATGGAAATGCCTATGGCCATGGAAACTTTTACCATTGTGATAGATGATCTTAAAAATGATTCTGCTGGTCTTAACTTCATCTGGGAAAACACAATTGCTATGCTCAAAGTTGAAGTTCCTACAGATACTAAAGCAATGGCAAGTATTGATAAAGTGATGAACGGTCCAACGGCAAATGATTATTTCGCAGCTGGAACTTATTATCACGAATCTGGAAAAGATCTTGAAAAAGCATATAAATGGGTGACCAAAGCTACTGAAATGGCAGGTGACCAGGCTTTTTGGATGCTAAGAAGAAAATCATTGATAGAAGCAGAAATGGGGAAAAAAGAGGAGGCGATTGCCACAGCTAAAAAATCTATGGCTTCAGCTGAAAAAGCTAACAATGCAGACTACGTTAAAATGAATAAAGAGTCTATCGCTGAATGGGGTGGTAAATAAGATTCAATTCAATATTAGAATTAAAAAAGGTTCTTCTGTTATGAAGAGCCTTTTTTATTAATATTCCATGCCTATCTCTTTTCGTATTTCATCTAGTAAGAATATAAGGTCCCTGGTTTTGTCCAGACTCCAGATATCACTTTCAGTTACTCCATTCTGAAGCATTCTGGTTACATGAGCAGCCTCGAAATTGTATCCATTAGTGTCTACACCAAACTCAAAAGTATCCTCATTACCATCCTGTAAAATAGTTATCGTTGTTGGTTCATGGAATCTTGAGTTGAGGAGTATGGAGCCTTTCTCCATAATCACTTCTGCGGTAGTAGGAGTTTTTTCCATGAAGGTAGAATAAAGCTCAGCTTCAACTTCATTAGAGTATTTGAACTTAATTGAGCATTCAGAATCAACACCAGTTTCGGTAAATTGAGCTGAAGCTTTGATTTTTTCCGGTTTTCCCAGAAGACTATAGGCCATAAAAACCGGGTAGATTCCTATGTCTAAAAGGCTTCCTCCTCCAAGAGATTTATTGAATAATCTCTTCGATTTGTCAAACTTTGCTGGAAATCCAAAATCAGCTTTTATACTTTTTATTTTTCCTAATTCGCCAGAATTGACCTTTTTAGTTACAAAATCAAAATGAGGAAGAAATTTGGTCCACAGAGCTTCCATTAAAAAAACCTTTTTGTTTCTGGAAGAAGCGATCATTTCATCAGTCTCTTCAAGATTTATAGCGAAAGGTTTTTCACATAAAACTGCTTTACCATGTTCAAGGCATTTCATCGTGATACCATGGTGAAAAACATGCGGTGTGGCGATATAAATAACATCTACCTGATCATCTTGCATCAATTCCTCATATGAACCGTAAGCTTTATCGGCATTATGATTTTGAGCAAATTCTTTCGCATTTGAGATATCTCTACTGGCAACACCATATAATTTAGCATCTTCAACAGATTTGAGGCCTTCAGCAAATTTATTGGCGATCTTTCCCAATCCAACGATTCCCCATTTTATTTCTTTCATGCTTTGCTGGTTTCTGAATTTTCAGGATTTATTATCTGTAAAAAGAATGCGATAACTATTACCAATAAACACCCAAGAACGTTCAGCCATAAATAGGGCATGAGGTCTAGTTTAAATACCATCAGAACGACAGCCTGGGTAATGATCGCGGCGATAAATACTGCATTGCTTTTCACATATTTTATAAAAAATGCGAGCAGAAATATTCCCAGTACATTCCCGTAAAATAAACTTCCTATGATATTCACCAGCTGAATAAGATTATCAAACAGGTCTGCTAGACTGGCAAAGGCAATTGCTATTATACCCCACATTAAGGTGAACCATTTCGATGCCGCGAGGTAATGCTCTTCACTTTTGGCTTCTTTGTGATTTCTGCGGTATAGATCTATCACGGTGGTTGATGCTAATGCATTCAATTCTGAAGCCGTTGAAGACATAGCTGCAGATAAGATCACTGCGAGTAGAAGACCTATTAAACCCTTTGGTAAATTATTCAGAATAAAATGAATAAAGACATAATCTTTATCATTGCTTTCAGCTTTTTCATCTGAAGCGTCTATAAATAATTTTGCTTTTTCCCGAATTCTATTCTGTTCCTGATCTAATAAGGCGTATTCTTCCTCAAAATCTGCAACTTCAGCCTGATTCATTTCCGATTTATTCTCGGCATAATTAAGTCCCAGTTGCTGTCTTTCCTGCTGTATCTCGTCATGTTCCAGCATAAGATCTTTATACTGTTCGGCATAATTAGAATTTAAGACCGTTTCTGTAGCCGCTGGGTTAAAGTTAAGTGGAGCTGTATTGAATTGATAGAAAACGAACACCATGACTCCAACAAGCAGGATAAAGAACTGAAGTGGCACTTTTAGAAGTCCGTTAAAGATCATACCAAGCTGACTTTCCCTAACCGAAGCGCCGGTAAGATATCTTTGAACCTGGCTTTGATCTGTCCCAAAATATGACAGCGCCAGAAAGCTACCGCCAATCAATCCACTCCAGACGGTATACCTGTTCTCAAAATCGAATGAATAATCAAGAATATTCATTTTTCCGCCAGCACCAGCTATTTCCAAAGCATTGGTAAATCCTACAGAGTCTGGCAAATAACTCAAAATGATAAAAAATGCAACGACCATCCCAGTAAAGATCACACCCATCTGTTGCTTATGGGTCACACTTACTGCTTTGGTTCCTCCGGAAACCGTATAGATGATCACTAAAATTCCAATGATGAAAGTGAGATATGTCAGGTTCCAGCCAAGAACGGCAGACAGTACAATTGCCGGAGCAAAGATGGTAATCCCGGCCGCAAGGCCTCGTTGTACAAGAAACAAAATAGCCGTAAGTGTCCTCGTTTTTCTATCGAACCTGGATTCTAAATACTCGTAAGCTGTATAAACCTTTAGTTTGTGATAAATGGGAATAAAAACCATACATATGATCACCATGGCGATGGGCAGCCCAAAATAGAACTGAACAAAACCCATTCCGTCATGGAAAGCCTGTCCTGGGGTAGATAAGAAAGTAATGGCGCTGGCCTGGGTTGCCATTACAGATAAACCAATGGTCCACCATTTTGCATTTTTACCACCTCCAATATAATCTTCAACACTTTTGCTTCCACGAGATTTATAAACTCCGTACCAAACAATAGTTGCAATGGTTCCAATAAGAATTATCCAGTCTATTAATTGCATATCAGGCGAAATAATTCATTATTAAATAAAAAGCCAGTATGTAGATCGCATTTGCGATAAGGACAAGGGTGTAACTTTTTTTCCAATGGTACTTTTCCGGTGTATCCATTATTTACCAATTGAGATTAAATTAGCGAAAAGTCTGAATGCCCCCGGTACAGCTTCCGGAAATTGCCTAAAAAAGCTGATGCCTGTATAGATATAATACCCTTTTCCATATTTGGAAACCAGGAGACTTCCATTTTTAGGAGTTTCATTTTTATCATTCATGCTTAAAATAGGAGTGAAATTCTCATCCCAGCTATCAGGAAAATAAAGTCCGCGTTCCTGGACCCAACCGCTAAAATCTTCTGATGTTAACTTGTTCGGGGAATTAAGTACTTCATGTTCCGGAGCAAGAAAAGTCACCTCTGCATTTTCTTCAGTAACCCTGTCTCGGGATAATTCTAAATTGAAAGGGGAGAGGTCATCAATTAATAATCCACGATTCGTATTATACTGCACGATCATCGTTCCTCCATTTTTCACATAATCGAAAAGTATCGATTGCTTGAATTTCAATACTTCAACAATATTATAGGCTCTGATCCCTACCACTACAGCATCATAATTTTTCAGAGAGCTTTCTGAAATTGATTGAGGGGAAATCTTAGTAACATCATATCCAATTTGCTCCAGGCTTTCAGGAACCACATCACCTGCACCTTCGATATAAGCGATTTTCTGGCCTTTCTTTTTGATGTCCAGCTTCACAAGTTTCAAGTTTGCCGGGGCTACCAGGTTTTGATCAGGAAAATGATCATAGTCGATTTCAACCAGGTCATCAGAATATGTTTGACCATTCACGATTGCTGCCGGAATCAGTTTTGTTTCATTCTGACCTTTCGGCGGAGTGATCTTAAAACTAAGATTTGCCTGACCACCTGCCTGAGCAATAGAAAAATTAGTTTTAACCGGTTCTATTTTCCAATCCTTTCCAGCTTTCAGTTTCAAATCACCAGAAATATTATTCTTGTTTGATGTAAGCTGAACCATCACTGTTTTAGGTTCATCGTTATTGAATATTAGAACATCTTCCTTAAAATGTAATGTAACGGCCGGGACTATTTCAAAGTTCTTATATGTTTCTCCATAAACTTCATCGTTATACTTATAAACTACCGGTTTATGAAACTCAATCTCAGTTCCATCAATAGTTACCTTAAAAGTTGCTTTGGTGTTTAATGGAGTTTCCGGAAGACCTCTTAATTGCTGATCTTCTACCTTGTACATTCCCATGCTTCCTTGAGATTCTAACCAATATGGAGTAGTATAACTGGCAGTTGAAGGGATCTTAAAGGTCATCTGATTTTCCCAACCTTCATTATTTTCTAATGTAATTCCAGGCTGAGTCTTGGAATTATTGGGTGTAAGTTCTACGGAAACCAGCTTTATTTCGCTGTCACTTCTATTAATAGCTTCAAGCTGAACAGGGAGTTCTTCTGCAGGCGTTGTGTAAGATCTCTGCGCAACCGCTTCAAGATAAAGTCCGGAAGTGGCATAAATGATCTCCTTGATCTCTTCGGTTTTTACTTCTTTCCAATGTGAATCCTCTAAATTCTGGATAAGATTATAAGCTTTCAATAATTGCGGTAAATGCTGAGAAGGATTTTCAAAGTTGAATTCAGCTTCTACTTTATTTAAAATCGATCCTATTGCTTCACCACCTTTAACTCTTTTCCATGAAGTATCTATCCCGTCGAATATCCCAGCATCTTTTGCTGGAAGCTCACCTTTCAATAATTCAAGATATTCCATTTGTTTTCCCCGGCTTCCTGTGCTGCCAAAACCTTGTGATCTATGCTGACTTCTACTTAAGGAAGCGATCTCAGGATTGGAAAGTCCTCGTGTTGGGAAATATATACCAGTGTCAAAGCTCAGGAAATTAGATTTATCAGCTTCCTGAAAGGCTTCATCACCTCCATAAAACCAGGGAGAAGTATTAAAGAATAATCTCTTTGGCTGATAGTTATCTAGATAATCCAATTGGGAATTATAGGAATTCTTATTTCCGGCAAGCTCAAATGCTTCTACACTTAACATTGCTGAAGAAGTGTGATGGCCGTGAGTACTTCCGGGAGTTCTGTGATCAAATCTATTGATGATCACATCTGGTCTGAATTTTCTAATGATCCAAACAACATCACTTAAAACTTCATCTTTATTCCAGATCTCCAGGGTTTCGGATGGAGTTTTTGAATATCCAAAATCATTCGCCCTGGTAAAGAATTGTTGTCCACCATCTATTCTTCTAGCAGCTAATAATTCCTGAGTTCTGATGAGTCCTAGTTTTTCTCGTAATTCAGGACCTATCAAATTCTGTCCGCCATCTCCTCGAGTCAGGGAAAGATAAGCTGTTCTCGCATTCGTCTCATTTGAAAAATAGGAGATTAGTCTGGTATTCTCATCATCTGGATGGGCAGCGATATATAGAACTGAACCAAGAAAATTCAGTTTTTTAACGTGATTATAAATTTCTGAAGAACTCCATTTTTCAGGAGCCTGTGCATTAACAACGCAACAACTTAAAAGAAATAGGGCGAAAAATAATTTGCGCATGAAGTAATGGGTTTTACCAAATATAAAAACTTTCAATACTCCTGCCGGAATATTTCGATTCTTTTCTTAATTAGAGGGCTTCCTTTCCGTCATCATGCCTTCTTTCAACTTCTATTAATGAAACCGCTTTTTGTAAAATGAGGTTATTAGGATAGGTGATAAGTTCACCTTCTGAAGTTCTAAGGTGTAAATGAAAAGCCTTAATGTCCTCAATTTCAGCCTCAATAGGCATGTCCTTATCATGGATTCTAATCGTATCACCGATCTTATAAGGAAAAGAGAAAAACATGATAATTCCTGAGGTGATATTACTTAGAATAGACCAAATCGCAAATAGTGCGACTCCAATTACAGCGAATACAGAGGAAAAAATAAGGGATAGATCTGTAAGACCAACTCCCCAGGCAAATGCAAGAAGAAAAGCTGCGATCAAAATAATGAGAATATTAATGTACTTAAACATTAGCCTGGTTCGGGTAATGTTTATTTCACTACGCTTTCCAACTTTGTTCGCTGCCTTTTTCAGAACAAATTGAATGATCATTAATAATATAAGTACTGCCAGCGAGTACAACAATTCTTCACGATATGTGGTAAGTATCTCGTACATTATTTTAAATCCAGTTTTTGCCGTAAAGGTAGATTTTTATTCGAATTCTTGTTCCAGTAATCTGTTCTTAAACGTTCTTTTTTTACGGCGATTGTAGTTAAAATTTCAACATTATTTCCTGAACTCGAAGGATAAGATTCTTCCCATTTCTCTATACTGAAAGGAAAAATTCTACTGTAATAAATTTTCAGTTTTCTATTCAGTTCGGGATAAGTTAATTGATAGACATTGAACTCATCAGAAATATAATATTCTCCGATGGCTTTATAAGTCTTGACTTTGTTATGACTTAACCGGAGATATTCCAGAGTAGGTAACACCATGAATTCTCCTGTCGGCAGGCTTTCATGATCAATCCTTATCCTGTTCCAGAATTCATTTTCAAGATGCACTTTATTCAACTCTAATTCTTCGTCAGCTTCTCCGGCAAAATAGGAATGACTCTCAATTTCAAATTTTTCATGATTATTCAATTGCATATAGACCTGGCCACACCATTCTTGTATGGAAGCCGATAATTTAAGTGTGTGAGCTTCTCCATTTAGAGGATAGAAACTACTTTGCATAATGCTGTATGGATAAATGCCGGTATTGAAATTCTTGGTAGCGTTAAGTTTTAAAACTGAAATGTTTTCGTCATCCTTTTTTGCTGCTTTCACCTGTTCTTCAGGTAAAAAATCTTCGGTAACATAAATTAGAACGGCTTCACCATCTCTAATTTCTCCATACCTGGCTTGCTTAAGTTCGTAGGAAGTGATCTCAGCTTCTCCAGAATACCAGTAGTTTTTAAATTCTTTAGATAGTTCCAGATTTTCTTTTTCTTCTGAATAGTGATCGCAGCTTGAAAAAGAAATAGAAAGAATGATTATGTAGAGATACCGGAACATCATTTTTTCTTCAAGTTACAATTTTCAGGAGTTTATCATTTCTTTTAAAGTAGTATAGACTTCAAAAGTAGGTAAGCCAACAACATTAAAATAACTACCCTCTATCTTTTTGATCCCAATAAGCCCGATCCATTCCTGGATCGCGTAACCGCCAGCCTTGTCAAACGGCTTATAATTAGAAACATAGTATTCTATTTCATCATCTTTAAGCTCAGCAAATTCAACTCTCGTGATATGGTTCAATATCTTCTGTGAACTCTCAGTAGTAAAACAAACTGAGGTTATAACATCATGTTTCTTACCTGATAGAGACCTAATCATCTCAACGGCTTCAGCATGATCTTTAGGCTTTCCTAAGGCTTTACCATCATTGTATACAATAGTATCGCTGGTAATTAGAATCTGATCTTTTTTAAGGTCATTTTGAAAAACCTCGGCTTTCAGGGCAGCGAGAAAATCTGTGATCTCCTCACGTTTCAAATGATCTGGAAAAACTTCATTTACCGGTCTAACATCTATAGTAACCGGTATTTCGAGATCCTCAAAGAATTTATGCCTTCTTGGTGAACCCGAAGCCAGGATGATCTCATGATTTTTCAATAAATCTTTCAGCATAAATTAGAGTAATATAAATTGTAATAATCCTATTGAGATCAATCCGAAGAATAAAACAGCTTTTAAAACTGTGCTCAGCCTGGAGTATTCAGACTTTTTTTCTGCAGTCCATATATTTATTAAAAAGAATAGAAGAGGACCCAGGAGTAACAATAGTACATATATTACAGCTGAAATATTCTCAAAAAGATACTCATATACATAATAAATTAGAAAGCCTACCGGAAGCAGACCAACTAAAAATAAGATCTTATTTGTCCTGTTTTTACCGAAAACAATTGGCAGGGTCTTGTAGCCTGCATTGTAATCTCCATCAATATCTTCCTGATCTTTAACGATTTCTCTTAGTAGGTTTACTAAAAATGCGAATATAGAATAGTCGATCAAAATTGAAAATATAACCGATTGAGTTTGCTGATTTTGCGGAGTGATAGCCGGTAAAAGATCGTATAGTCCAACTCCAATCGGAATCAAACCAACGATGATACTAACTAAAATATTTCCAACTAAAATAGTCTGCTGCAACTGGGAAGTATAAATATAAAGGATCGCAGAACCAAAAATGAAAAATGCTGAAAAGCCGGGTCTACCAATCATGTTCGATAAATAGAATCCCAAACCAACACCAATAATGCTCAGAATAAAGAAAACCCTGTAAGCAGTTTTTTCAGAAATATGGTTATTTATAATGATGCGCTTTGGCTTATTCTTTAAATCTGCAGGCACATCAAAAATATCGTTGATCACATAACCTGAGGCTGCAACCGAGACCACGGCGAGAACTAGCATGGAAAAACCAAATAAATTAAGGGTGATGGCAACCCCAAAAGGTTCAAAAAGACCATATTTAATAAGAAACATGGTTAGGGCAATGAATATTAGGTTACCCGCCCTTATGAGCTTTAGAAAATGCAGCATCTAGTTACGCGTTTTTATCTATCCATTTTCCCTGAACTTTCATCACCTGTTCAATTACATCTCTTACGCAACCTTCTCCGCCATTTTTGTGAGATACATAAAGCGATACTTCCTTAACTTCTGGAACAGCGTCCTGAGGACAACAAGGCAGGCCAACAAGTTTCATCGGGTAGTAATCTGGAATATCATCTCCCATATAAAGAACCTGTTCCGGTTTGATATTATAGATATCGAAGAATTCATCCATTTGCTCCACTTTATCGCTAACCCCAAGATAGATATCTGTAATTCCAAGATCCCTTAACCGCTGTCTCACGCCTTCATTTTTTCCTCCGCTAATAATACAAACGGTATAGCCCGCACTATGTGCCATTTTCATAGCATAACCATCTTTTGTGTTCATTGTCCTTAGCAGTTCTCCCTTTGTGGAAATCTGAATGGAACCATCAGTTAATACTCCGTCAACGTCAAAAACAAACGTGTTAATATCGTTTAAATGTTCTTTATAGCTCTTTTCCATGTAGCTTTTGAATAGATTCGGTTAAAATAGTATAGATCTTCTTTCTGTCTTCATCCAGCATTTCCAGGTGATCTGAAATGGTTTTCTGATCATTTCTTAATGCAGGACCGGTTTGCGCTGAATATGGATCCAGGCTTTCCAGTTTATTCACAGTTTCCCTGATCAAAGGTCTTAAAATATCAAAAGGAAGTTCCTCTTTTTTACAAAAATCGGCAGCCAGGCTGAATAAATGATTACTGAAATTATTTACAAATACTGCAGAAACATGCAAAGCCTTTCGTTGTTCAGAACTTACTTCAAAAACTTTATCTGTAATAAATGCGCCGACCTTCTTCAGAAGATCAAGGTTTTCTTCGGAATTCGCTTCAAGACACAAAGGTATCTCACTGAAATTTACCGGTTTGTTCTTTGAAAAAGTTTGCAGCGGATAGAATACCCCGAAATTCTCATATCCCGATAAAATATCCATTGATTGGCTTCCTGAAGTGTGGGCAACGATACCAGATTTTACCTTTAACTCGCTTGCTAATTCTCCGATTGCCTCGTCTTTGATAGCCAGCAGGTATATATCTGCTTCAACTAGATCTTCAAGATTAGAAGTTCTTTTGGTAGGATTGTTTACAAAATGGAGCCTTTCAACATTTCGGTTAAAAACCTGAACTACATCCAGTTGCTTCGATTTTGAAAAGCTTTGGTATAAGTGAGTTGCGACATTTCCGGCGCCGATAATTACCACTTTGATCATGTGGCTAAAATACCAAAATTTTCAAGCAGGTAAAATTAACAGTTGTAGACTTGAGAATGAATTAGGATATACCTGCAAAACTGATAATAAATCGTTAAATTTGCAGCCGTTAAAATGACACTTCTTCCATGCAGAAAAAAATAGCCTCTATCCTTTTTTCTACCCGAATAATGGCCGTTTTGTTTTTAATTTTCGCAATTGCCATGGCCATGGGCACATTTATAGAAACCTGGTATAGTATTGAGACCGCAAAAATCCTAATTTATAATACCTGGTGGTTTGAAGGAATAATGTTATTCCTTTTGATCAATTTTATAGGAAACATCAAACGTTACAAACTTCATAAGAAGGAAAAATGGAGTACACTTTTGCTGCACCTTTCTTTTATTCTTATTCTTATTGGTGCTTTCGTAACCCGTTACATCAGTTACGAAGGAATTATGCCGATCAGGGAAGGGGAGACCACCAACAAGTTTCTCTCGCATAGCCCACATCTTACATTTTTTGTTGATGGGGAAATTGATGGTGAACCAAGACGTCGAGTCCTACAGGAAGATGTACTATTTGGTCCTGAGGTAGAAAACAACTATACTTTAAATTCAGATTTTAATGGTCAGCCAGTAAAATTTGAAGTGACTAATTTCATTCATGGAGCTGAAGAGGCTTTGGTGCCAACTGAAGATGGACAAAATTACCTTAAGATCGTTGAAGCCGGCGATGGCCAGAGACATGATCATTATCTTGAGGAAGGACAGGTGAGTAATATTCATAATGTGCTTTTTACTCTGAATAGTCCGCAGGATGGAGCCATCAATATTCAGGTTACTGAAGATGGAAAATATATGATAGACTCTCCTTTTGATGGAAATTACATGAGAATGGCCGATCAGAAAAAAGGAGAGCTTGTAAAGGATTCAACGCAAATTTTAATGCTTAGATCTCTTTATAACATTGGAAGCATGCAATTCGTTATTCCGGAACCTGTAATTAAAGGGGAATACGATGTGGTGCCTACCAATCCTAAGACAAAACAGGATCTGGATGCAGTTACTTTAAAAGTATCTACAGGTGGAGAAACTGAGACGGTTACGTTACTTGGCGGACAGGGAACGGTAAGTGATCCTAAGCAATTAAATATTGGAGGTCTTGATATTTTCGTGAATTACGGTTCAATCGAAAAAGAATTGCCATTTTCAATTAAATTGAATGACTTTATTGCTGAAAAATATCCTGGTACTGCAGATCGTGAAACTCCGGGTTATGCTTCTTTTAAAAGTAAAGTAGAGGTTATTCGCGAAGGTAAAGAGCCAATGCCATATGAGATATTTATGAACCATGTTCTTGATGAACAGGGTTACAGGTTTTTCCAGTCTAGTTTTGATCCTGACGAAAAAGGAACCGTACTATCTGTGAATCATGATTTCTGGGGAACCTGGATCACCTATATTGGTTATTTCCTATTGTATATTGGTTTGATGTGGATCTTATTTGATAAGGGTTCAAGATTCGGACAATTAAAAGTGATGCTGGATAAGGTTAAGGATAAGAAAAAAACCTTAGCGACATTACTGGCTATCGTATCTATGTCTTTCGCAGGAATAGCGCAGGAAGAAGATCATCAGCATAGCGAAACCGCAAAATCCCAGTTAGACAGCATAATTATCTCTAACGCTGTTGATAAAGAACATGCAGAAAAATTCGGTAAGCTTATAATTCAGGATGCTGGAGGTAGAATGAAACCTGCAAATACCTATTCTTCTGAATTACTTCGGAAACTGACTAAATCTGATAGCTATGAAGGACTTTCTTCAGATCAGGTTTTGATCTCTATTACAGAAAATCCAATGGTTTGGTATGATGTGCCGTTGATTTTTGTGCAAAAACATAATGATAGTCTTCATAAGATTCTGGGTGTTGAAGAAGGTAAAAAATATCTTTCCCTGACAGACTTCTTTGATAAAAGAGGGAAATACAAATTATCGTCATACCTCGATAATGCATACCAGGCTGCGGTTCCCAATAAATTTCAAAAAGATTTTATTGAAACTAATAAGAAGGTAAATCTACTTTATGGAGCTTTGGACGGAAATATTCTGAAGATTTTCCCTATTCCGAATGACGAGAACAATAAATGGATCTCATATAAAGAAGTAGGGGAGTCTAATTTAAAAGGAATGGATTCGGTTTATACCAAGCAGATCCTTCCGCTTTACATGAACGCTTTAAGAACGGCCAGGGAGTCTGGGGATTATTCAAAAGCAGATCAATACCTGGAAAGTATAAAGAGTTATCAGCAAAAATTTGGAGGAGAAGTAATGCCTTCAAAAGAAAAAATTGATGCTGAAATTACTTATAACAAGTATAATATTTTTAAGAATCTGTATTGGTTGTACATGTTGGCAGGTGTTTTCATGTTCATCTTTGTGATATTGAGGATTTTTAAGAATAATAAATTTATACGCGGTATCATATACCTTGCAGTAGGTATTATAATCGTACTGTTTGCTTTACATACATTAGGTCTGGGAGCAAGATGGTATATCTCCGGTCACGCGCCTTGGAGTAACGCATACGAATCGATGATCTATGTCGCGTGGGCAACCATGTTCTTTGGTCTTGCATTTGGTAGAAAATCAAACCTAACCATTGCATCTACGGCATTCGTTGCAGCTATGGTATTGTGGAGTGCCCACCAGAACTGGACAGATCCGGCGATCGCGAATCTTGTTCCGGTACTGGACAGTTACTGGCTAATGATTCACGTTTCAGTAATTGTGGGTAGTTATGGTCCATTAACCTTAGGAATGATACTTGGGGTTGTATCTCTTTTATTAATGACGCTTACAACTGAATCTAACAAGAAAAAGTTATTGCTGAATATTCGCGAGATCACGATCATTACCGAAATGGCTCTAACCGTTGGTCTGGTTATGCTTACAATTGGGAACTTTCTTGGTGGACAATGGGCCAATGAAAGCTGGGGTAGATACTGGGGCTGGGATCCTAAAGAAACCTGGGCATTGATCAGTATCTTTATTTATGCCTTTGTGATTCACATGAGGCTGGTTCCCGGGCTTAGAGGAAGATGGATATTCAATTTTATGGCGGTAATCGCATATGCTTCGGTAATGATGACCTATTTCGGGGTGAATTTCTACCTGAGTGGACTGCATTCTTATGCCAGTGGAGATAAAGTGATCACGCCTACCTTTGTTTATTACACGCTTACCGGAGTAGTTATTCTGGGAGCACTTTCTTATTGGAAGTATCATAAGCACTATGCTAAAAAGGCGAAGAAGGAAATTAAAGAAAATAGAGGAACGATATAAGTTCTGATATCTATAGATAAAAAAAAGCCTGCTGAAATCCAGCAGGCTTTTTTTATTGGTGAAGTTAAAATCCTATTTAAGATTTCCCACCATATCTTTTGGATCAACCCATTCGTCAAACTGTTCTTCAGTCACATAACCTAAGTTTACAGCTTCTTCTTTAAGGGTAGTTCCATTTTTATGTGCCGTGTTCGCGATCTCAGCAGCTTTGTAATAACCGATCTTGGTATTAAGTGCAGTTACCAGCATTAGTGAATTATTTAAATGCTCCTGAATTCTTTTGTCATTCGCTTCAATTCCTCTTGCACAATGTTCTTCAAAAGAGATACATGCATCACCAATTAATTGTGCACTTTGTAATAAAGCATTTGCCATAACTGGTTTGAATACATTTAGCTCGAACTGACCTTGCATACCGCCTACACTCATCGTAGTATCATTACCCATTACCTGAGCACATACCATGGTCAAAGCTTCACACTGAGTTGGATTCACTTTTCCAGGCATAATAGAGGACCCAGGTTCATTTGCAGGAATATTGATCTCTCCAATTCCGCTACGAGGTCCTGAAGCAAGCATTCTAATATCGTTTCCTATTTTGTTTAATGACACTGCCAGTTGTTTCAGGGCGCCATGAGTTTCAACGAATGCATCGTGAGCTGCAAGAGCCTCAAATTTATTACCAGCAGAAACTAAAGGCATATCAGTGAATTTAGCGATAAACTCTGCAACTCTTTTTGAGTATCCTTTAGGTGTATTTAACCCGGTTCCAACGGCAGTTCCGCCTAAAGCAAGTTCAGCTAAATGTGGTAAAGTATTTTCAAGAGCTCTGATCCCGAAATCAAGTTGAGCCACATATCCGCTGAATTCCTGTCCTAAAGTTAGGGGAGTGGCATCCATAAAGTGGGTGCGCCCGATCTTTACAGTATTTTTAAACTCATCTGATTTCTTTTTAAGCGTGTCTCTTAATTTTCTAAGTCCTGGAAGGGTGACCTTGGTAACTTTCTTATAAGCTGCAATGTGCATTCCAGTAGGGAATGTATCATTTGACGATTGTGATTTATTTACATCATCGTTTGGCTGAAGTGTTTTATCACCTTCACCTATGGTTTTCCCGGCAATTTGATGAGCACGGTTAGCGATCACTTCGTTAACGTTCATGTTGCTTTGAGTGCCACTTCCCGTTTGCCATATCACCAAAGGAAATTGATCATCATGTTTACCTTCTAATATCTCATCACAAACCTGAGCAATAAGATCTCTTTTATCTACTGGTAAAACTCCTAATTCACAATTGGTGTAAGCGGCAGCCTTTTTCAAATAAGCAAAACCATAAATTATATCTAATGGCATGGAAGAAGCCGGACCAATCTTGAAATTGTTTCTGGAACGTTCTGTTTGTGCTCCCCATAATTTATCTGAAGGAACTTTTACTTCCCCCATGGTATCTTTTTCGATTCTATAATCCATAATGCAAAAATTGGTTGTTGCGCAAAGTTAAGGTTTACAGGATTTCTTTAAACTAAAAAACCTTTAAAATTACGGAGTTATATAAGGGTCAATAAAATTATTAAATAACTATGCATAGGTTTAATTTGATAAGAAAAATATGTTAATGAAAATTTAATAATTTATAAGTTCAAATATTATAAAAAACATAAAATCAGATAGTTAAGTAAAAAATAGGGGAAATATCCCTTAGGATTGAAAAGTTAATAAAATTAACTTTCAAGATCTTTTAACTAAATACATATCAAGATGAAAAAGCTCTATTTTAATTACCTTTTTTCATTAGTGTTTTTTATCGTAGCGCTGAGCTGCAACACCAATGATGATGCGAATGAGCTTTCAGAAAATTATCTGAAAGCAAATGTAAATGGATTGGATTTCAATTCAGACAACAATTTAACCTCCCTCATATTTACTAGAGAAATAAGGCCTTCAGGACTCGTGAATCTCAATGTTAAGGCAATCTCAGAAGATGGCGATGTAATAGAATTCCTGGTAGAGAATTTCAAAGGAGTTGGAAAATATTACTTTGGGGATAACTTATACAACAACAGTTGGATCAAGTATAAGAGATCTTCAACTTCAGAAGAATGGATGGTGTTGCCAAAAGGAGCTTTAAATCTTAATACTAATTATATTGAAATCACATTCAATGAAAAAAACAGGGTAGAAGGTAAGATCTCATGCAAGGAGCTTAAAAGTTTACTTGAGGATATTTTTGGGGCAGTAGAAGGTGAATTCAGGCTTTCTTATTAGCCTCAATAGCTAACTTATTATAATTAAGTAATTAACAACTTTTATAAAAATGATTAAAAAACTAAGGGATTTTCTGTGATAAGCGGGGTAGACTTCATATCTTTGGCCAGATTCAAATCAAACTTTGACTGTTATGTTCGAATTCGATCAATACCTTGGTTTCTTAGCTTTTTTAGCGATATTAACAATGGGTTTCTGGCTTATGATCTTTTTAATGGCGTTCCTTCCTTATTGGATTGGAGGTTCTGTTGGAGAGTTGATCAAAGAAAAACGCGAAGCTCGAAAAAAAGCTAAAGCGGAAAAAGCATAAAAAAAAGGGACTATTTTTAGTCCCTTTTTTTGTTACTTACTTGATTCTATTTTAGAATTCTCCTTCATCATAATCTTCATTGCCACCGTCTCTTCTTTGCTGACGTTGTTTTTTCTGATTGAATCTATAAATAAAAGAAAGGTTTACTGCCTGTCCCTGTCTCCATTGAAATTCACTTTCCTGCTCAAAAAATTCTGTGGAAGTAAATGAAGACCTTCTTCTACCATTTAGAATATCACTAACATTTACTGCGATCGTCGCGTTATCATTAAGGATCTCCTTACTGAAAGCTAAATCTATAGACAGGATACCATCCTGAGTACCTTGAATTTCATCTGAAGGACCACGATAAAAGGCATTAGTTTGCCAGTCAATTTTTAAAGGTAATGTTACTTTGGAGCTGAACCTTGCAAACCAGCTGGTATTATCTGTACTTAAATCATCTCCATTAAACTCTCCATCTAATTTGAATCTGAAATAATTAAAACTACCGTTTAAGCGTAACCAATCTGCAGGATTATAAAGGAAACCAAGTTCACCACCCATCCTGTCATTCGTAGCTAAGTTGAATGGAATACTCCTGGTAACGGTTTGAGAAATTGTTTCATCATCACTGGTTTCAGGGAAATTTGGATTTACCACCTGAATATTAATTTCTTCCTGAACTCTCTGGAAAGAATTGGTTTCTCTTTGATAATAAACAGAAGATGTTAATGTAAATTTCTCCCAGCGTTTAAGGTATCCAATATCAAAACTATTGGAGTAAGCTGGTTGAAGGTTCGGGTTACCCTGAAAAACATTGTTTCTACTACTTCTTGATGGGAACGGGTTGATATACCAGCCTCTAGGTCTGTTAATTCTACGATTATATCCTATAGTAATATTTTCCTGTTCACCTATTTCGTAAATCACATTCACGGTAGGGAAAAGACCAAAGTATTTATTGTCAAAATTGGTCGTAATATCAAAATTGAACTCTTCTCTAAGCTCTTCCTGAGTCAATTCAGAATCAATATCTCCTTTTAGTTGAGTATGTTCTGCTCTTAATCCAAATAGAAAACTAAAATCTCCGAATTTTGTTCCGTACTGAGTATACCAGGCGTGAACATTTTCTGTATAGTCAAATACATTGGTTTGATTTCTATTCAGAACAAAATTTCCGTTTGTAGACTCCTGAAGAAGTGTATAGTCGGTTATTTCATTTTCAAAATTCCCTCGATACCCTGCTTCAAATTGAGAATCCTCGCCAATTGGTCTCACGTAATCTGCCTGAATAAGATATTCAGATTGATCTTCGGTAGTCCTCGTTCTTTCACGCGGAATTGAAATATCAGCGATTTCAGAATTATTATAATTAACAGGCTCTCGTATGAAAGCCTCTTGGTTTTCCTTATCACTTTCTACCTGGAAATCTGCAGTAAGCTCATGGCCTTTATCATCGAAGCGATTCACATAATTAAGTGAGAATTGCCAGCTATTATCTTCTTCTGTTTCATTCTCCAAACGAGTAGTTCCTAGAAGCGGACTTCCGTTCAAGAAATAGTCGTTTACATTAGAGGTTTGATCTTCATCATCTCCAAATCTGTAGAATATAGCACCTGTAATCGATGATTGATCATTAAGATAATATTCCATTCCAATGTTGGTATTAAATCCTCTGTTGAACCTGTCGTAATCTCTATCTTCTACGTTTCTATCATAATTTAATGAATCCAGAAAGGTATCTACACGCGGATTAAAATATCTTGTATCAAAAAACGCACTACCAGGAGATTCTCTATATCTGTAACCGGTGGTAGTGAAAATATTAAAAGCATCGGTTCTATAGTTTAAGTTGGCATTGACACCAGCATTTGCTGGATATCCACCATTTAAAGTCAAGGAACCATTGAAACCAAGCGTTTCTTTTTTTCTAAGTATGATATTAATAATACCTGCCGTTCCTTCTGCATCATATCTAGCCGAAGGAGAGGTAATAACCTCTACACGTTCAATGGCCTCTGCAGGTAACTGGCCTAAAACATCGGTACTTCCAAAACCTGCCATAGCAGATGGTTTACCATTAATAAGAATTCTCACATTCTCATTACCTCTTAGACTAATTCCACCTTCGATATCAACAGAAATAGAAGGAACATTATTTAAAGCGTCGCTCACTGTTCCTCCGGCGGTGGTAAGATCCTTTCCAATATTGTAGATCTTTTTATCAAGCCTAACGTCTACTTGTGTAGTTTCAGCACGAACCACAACTTCATCAAGATTTTCAGAACCCAGACCAAGTTTGATAGTTCCAAGGTTAACGTCCTTATCTATCAATCTGTTATTAAATTCTTTGGTTTCATAAGAAATGAACTCCACAATAATATTGTAGGTCCCTTCTTTAACTTCTACAGAAAAATTACCGTTAATATCAGTAACACTTCCAGTAACTACGGAAGGGTCTTCTACATTCTGAACGGAAATGGTGGCATATTCTAACGGAACTTCAAGTTCATTATCGATCACTTTCCCGCTTATGGTGTATTTAACTACCTCTGCAGGTGCTTGTGCGTAGAATTTTGAAGTGAAAATACTTAAGATACTTAGTATAAGACTAAGGGCATAGATCTTTCGGATGGTCATTATCAATTTTTTTAACTATGACCAATAGGAATCAGAATGGTTTAATCTAATTGGGTTAATATTATGTTAACGCCTGTAAATTCTGATATATGTAAGATCTAGAGCGCTAGTAACTAAGATTTTCTGGTGATCTGTTTATTAAGAAAAATGTATTTTTCAAACTGATCGTCATTCAGAAACTTTTTTAAAGTCCTGTGTTCATTCTTCTGAATGGTTTTCAGTTTGTTGATCTGTTGAATATTTCCCAGACTGGAATTAATGATCTCATTTTTCTTGATAGTATACTCAATGATTGCATCTTCAAGTTGATCTGCCTGTCCCGGACTAAGACCAAGCTGGGCTTTCCAGGTTAGGGCGAGCTCTGCAGCTACTTCCCTTATCTCTTTGCGATTCTTTTCGTGAATGTATATTTGAGAATAGACGAAACCTGCCACTGCAGCGGCTGCGACACTCATCAATGCAATTCTGTGTTGAAGTTTCATATCTGTTTTCTTTAAAGCAATTTTTCAATATCTGAAGGAGGTCTTCCTATAACAGCATCTTGGTCGGTTTCCACGACCGGCCTTTCAATAAGTTTTGGATTTTTCACCATCGCGGTAATAATTTCACGGTCACTTAAATCTCTGCTCTTATATTCTTCCTTCCAAATCTTTTCATTTTTACGCACTAACTGAATAGGAGTGATCTTAAGTTTTTTGATCAACTTCTCAAGTTCAGCCTCATCTAAAGGTTCCTTAAGGTATTCCTTTATTTCAAAATCTTTTCCAGAATTCTTCAGGATCTCTAAACCTTCTCTGGATTTCTTACATCTTGCGTTATGATAGATCTTTAGCATTCTAATATTTTTCCTTTTTTAAAATAATCAATTAATTCAAATTTTAAAAGTCGAGCTTTAAACTTATCAATCTTCGTTCCGTTGGCCCATCATCATTAAAAAAGATTTCAGGAATGCATCAATACCACCGTCCATCACATCATCAACGTTACCGGTTTCTTCTCCGGTTCTAACATCTTTGACAAGTTTATATGGATGCATCACGTAATTCCTTATCTGTGAGCCCCATTCTATCTTCATTTTTGAATCCTCGATCTCTCTTCTTTGAGCCTGCCTTTTCTGAAGTTCAATTTCAAACAACTGACTCTTTAAAAGCTGCATCGCTTTATTCTTATTTTCCAGTTGAGATCTTGTTTCCGAATTTTCAATAACAATTCCCGTAGGAGCATGGCGTAATCTAACGGCAGTCTCTACCTTGTTTACATTCTGCCCACCGGCACCAGATGATCTCATGGTTTCCCAGCTTAGGTCTGAAGGATTTATATCTATCTCTATACTATCATCAACAAGCGGGTAAACATAAACTGAAGCAAAGGAAGTGTGCCTTTTTGCATTGGAATCAAAAGGTGAGATTCTAACCAACCTGTGAACACCATTTTCCCCTTTAAGCCATCCGAAAGCATATTCACCTTCTATCTCCAGCGTTACGGTTTTAATTCCGGCTACATCACCAGCCTGGTAGTTCAACTCTCTGATCTTGAATTTTCTCTTTTCAGCCCACATCAGGTACATGCGCATAAGCATTTCTGCCCAATCGCAACTTTCTGTACCACCGGCTCCGGCAGTAATCTGAAGTACGGCACTCATACTGTCCCCTTCTTCAGAAAGCATATTTTTGAATTCGAGGTCTTCTATAAGATCTACGGCAAGGTCATTACGTTTCTGAACATCTTCAGCCGTAGCCTCATCTTCCTTATAGAATTCGTAGATCACTTCCAGGTCTTCCACAAAAGTTTCAGCCTTTTCGTAATCTCCAACCCAGCTTTTTTCAGA
Organism: Christiangramia sediminicola; assembly: GCF_031344135.1. Lineage (NCBI taxonomy): Bacteria > Pseudomonadati > Bacteroidota > Flavobacteriia > Flavobacteriales > Flavobacteriaceae > Christiangramia > Christiangramia sediminicola. The sequence goes on along the minus strand of NZ_JAVJIU010000002.1, from coordinate 708,037 downwards.
ATTGACCTCTTTCATGATCTGTTCAGCCTTTTTAGGGTCATCCCAGAAATCTGGAGCAAAGGTCTTTTCCTCCATATTTGTTATTTCGATCTTTTTGGCATCAATGTCAAAGATACCTCCTTAACGCAACCAGGCGCTCTTTAAGATCTCGTATGTTCTCTATAGTAATCATTAATTGGTCGATTTCTCGTAAAAATAGAATTAAAGGGAGTTTGCGAAAAGTATTTAACGAATATTTTTTAGATTTAAACGGCTTTAAAAAATCTGTATATGCGTAATATTATCTCTATTCTTCTGGTCTTCAGTATTTCATTTGTGGGGAAGGCACAATTCCTGGAAAAAAAAGAAAATCTAAAGAAGTATGAAGGCTATTTTAATTTTCATTATAACGAAAAGGAAGACGAGATCTACCTGGAAGTTGATAGCCTGGACCATGAGTTTTTATATACTCATTTTCTAACAACAGGTGTAGGATCTAATGATATAGGACTTGATCGCGGGCAGTTAGGCGGAGAGGCAGTGATGAAATTTCAGAAAGCTGGAAATAAGCTATTGTTAATTCAGCCGAATCAATATTACCGAGCCATCACAGATAACGAAGCTGAAAAACAAAGTGTTTCTGAAGCATTTGCAAAATCGGTTTTATTCGGATTTGAGATAAAAGAGGAAAAAGACGGAAAGTATATAATTGATTTTACTCCTTTTCTGCTTCAGGATGCTCATGGTGTAGCTGAAAGGTTGAAACGTGGAGAATATGGTACTTACAAAATAGATAAATCTAAAAGTGCCTTAGCTCTAGATAGAACAAAAGCTTTTCCTGAAAATGTGGAATTTGAAGCCTTACTTACTTTTGAGGGAGAACCTAAAGGAAGAACAATTAGCTCTGTAGTTCCAGACGACAAAAATATTAGTGTAACGCAACATCATTCTTTCGTAAAACTTCCGGATGATAATTATAAAAAAAGAGTTTTTGATCCACGCAGTGGAGCCATCTTTATTTCCTATCTGGATTACGCATCGCCGGTATATGAACCGATCAAAAAGAGATATGCGATAAGACATCGCCTGGAAAAGAAGAATCCTGAGGCAGAAATAAGCGAAGCTGTGGAACCAATTATATATTATCTGGATACCGGAACTCCGGAGCCAGTTCGTTCAGCTTTACTCGAAGGAGCTTTATGGTGGAACCAGGCATTTGAGGCTATAGGTTATAAAGATGCATTCCAGGTAAAAATGTTACCGCAAGATGCGGATCCTTTAGATGTGCGTTATAACGTTATTCAATGGGTGCACAGGTCTACCAGGGGATGGAGCTATGGAGCTAGCGTTACTGATCCCAGAACAGGTGAGATCATTAAAGGTCATGTAAGTCTAGGCAGTTTAAGAATACGTCAGGACTTTATGATCGCACAGGCTATGATGAACAAACCTTTTGAGAATAGTGATGAGAATTATGATCCTATGATGGAACTGGCTCTGGCAAGGATTAGGCAACTTTCAGCCCACGAAGTGGGACATACCATAGGGTTTGCTCATAATTTTGCTGCTAGCACTTCAGATCGTGCATCGGTAATGGATTATCCGCATCCACAATTCGAAATGCAGGATAAAGAGATCATTTTTAAAAATGCTTATGATACAGGAATAGGTGAATGGGATAAGGTTACGGTAAATTATAGCTATAGCGATATTCCAGAAGATAGGGATGAAAAGGAATACCTTAATTCTATTCTTGAGAATGCACGTGGTGAAGGCCTTATCTTTATTACCGATTCTGATGCAAGAGCTTCAGGAGGAGCGAATGCCCTGGCACATTTATGGGATAATGGGAAAAGTGCGACTCAGGAACTGGAAGATGTTCTTAAAATAAGAAAGAAGGCAATACAGAATTTTTCTGTGGATAATATCAGGAAAGATGAAACATACTCCACACTTGAAGATGTTTTTGTTCCTCTTTATTTCTTCCATAGATATCAAACGGAGGCAGCTGTGAAATTGCTCGGAGGATTAGAATATGAATATGCCGTTAAAGGAGGGAACAATCAGGTTGTAGAACATGTAGATGGAAAGGTTCAAAAATTGGCTTTGAAAACTATTCTTAGAACTTTATCTGCCGAAGAACTTTTAATTCCGAAAGATAAATTAGAATTATTTCCCCCCAGAGCTTTTGGATATTCTAGAGACCGCGAATCTTTTAAAAGTAATTCCGATGTTGCCTTTGATGCTTTAGGAGCACCTGCTACCGCAAGTGAAATGACATTAAGTCTCTTGCTGCATCCGGCCAGGGCCGAAAGATTGCTTCAACAGGAAACATTGAATAACGATCTTCCGGGACTTGCATATACGCTGGAGGAACTGATCTCAAAAACCATTAAAAACGCAAAAGGTGATTCATATGAACAATCAGTTCAGGAAACCATCAATTTTGTGGTGTTTAAGCATCTACTGAATTTAGCCATCAACCAGAAATCTACGCCCATGGTAAAAGCAGTTACGAATGAGAGAATAGATGAACTTGCGAACTGGCTTAGAGGTAGAAACGATGCAGTGTCTAAAGAAATGTATAGGAATATCAAAATTTTCAGAGAACGACCAGAAGAATTTGAGCTTGAGCTGAATGTTCCAAAAATCCCAGACGGATCTCCTATAGGTAATTAAATTATTGTTGTTGCTGGGCAGCTACCTGAACGGTATATTCAGTTTTATTTTTACCGGAAGAGAAAACGATTCCTTTTAAAGGTGGACAATCGGCATAATCTTTCCCGTGGGCTACTTTTATGTGATTTTCAGCAGCTATCAGGTTATTCGTAGGGTCAAATCCTATCCAGCCGCTATTAGGAAGGCAACATTCCACCCATGCGTGCATTTGAAGATCACCAACAAATCCGTTTCCCTGATGGAGATATCCGGATACGTATCTTGACGGTATCTCAAATTGTTTAGCGATAGCGATGAATAAATGCGTGAAGTCCTGACAAACACCTTGCTTAATCTCCAGGATATGATTTAGATCTGTATCAATATCGGTAACGTTGGTCTTAAAAGTAAACTCATTCCTGATCCAGGAATTTAAATTTTGCAGGTTTTGAAATAAACTTAGGTTTTCTTCAAATTGAAAATCAACTTTTTGATGAAGTGTTGTAAGATCTGTAAACCTTAGAAATACATCATTACTAGCTTTAAAGTTTAGAGATCTCAATTCTATATATTCACCTTCAGAATATTGCTGGGAGACCCGTTCAAAAACATTTTCCACTTTTTTGGTAAGATGGAAATCTGCCGTAAATTCAATTTCATCAATAGCTTCTGTAGTTCTGATTCTATAAGTTTTAAAATCATAGCCATTAATTGAGTTCTCTACTTGGGCATTAATGGAATTGCTAAATTCATCTGAGATCAATTCCTGCGTTTCATTCTCTTCAGGAATAATTAGAAATTGCCATAAAGCACCATTTGCCAAATTTTCGTAAGTGTTTCTGGCTGTATAATTAATATGATAATCGAGGTTCATTTCAGAAATTAAAGTGCGTCAAATTAAATTCATTTTTAGGAATTAATAATTAAAATATTCTTTTTCTAATTGAATTCCGATACTATTTAGATCGTCCAGAATATTTTCTATAAATGCCTGAAGGTCACTTTCAATCTCTTCTATCACTTTATATTGATATTTAGCTCTCACCTTCCCAATAAGGAATGCCGAGGAATGCTTCGACGGATGTTTCTCATTGCTTAATACCATGATGTGTTTACAAACCTGGTTCAAGCTATTCATTACAGATCGCGGACAGTCGGTATTCAGGATTAAAAATTCAAGTGTAGTAATACTGGTAGGAGTTTGGCGATAAAAGCGTCTCATCATATCATAGGATTCGGCACATTTTAAAAGTGTTGTCCATTCATAGCTGTTTTTCAATGTATCGCCATAACTACCCTGGGCGATCACCGCATCCTTGAATTTTGAATTTATTATTCTAATAATCTGTGTGGCTCTTTCTATATTCACGCCAAGCATGATTATAGCATAAACTTCATCATGTAATAAGGTTCCTCTGATTTTTCCTCTTAATACGGAGACATTTTCGGCCACCTGAACAGTAAAATCATAAAGACCACGCTTTTTAAAATTCTCTACCGGGTAATTAAGAACAAAATGGTAAAATTTATTGATGGCTTCATATAGTTCTGTTGAAATAAGATCCCTAGCGCTATTGGCGTTTTCCCTGGCAAGTTTCACATAATTGATAATAGAGAAACTTTTATCGGGATTAAGGCCTATGTCATAAAGGACTTCTTCCTCTTCAAGTTGATTTTCAGTTCTACTAAAATCATCTGCCATAAAAAGCATTGATTGCAGTACAAATTGTCTTGACTGCGAAAGTTCATTGGGAGCATCTAGTGAAGCAAAATAATTTACATTTAAATATCGGGCTACATGTTCAGAACGTTCTATATATCTACCCATCCAAAACAGGTTATTGGCTACTCGTGCTAACATAAATTATTTATTATTTTTTAAAACCCAGGTATCTTTTGAGCCACCTCCCTGGGATGAATTAACGATAAGGTTTCCTTTTCTAAGCGCGACTCTTGTTAGTCCACCTTTTAATACAAAGCTTTTATCTGAACCTAGCAAAGTAAAAGTTCGAAGATCCACATGTCTCGGTTCAAAACTTTCAGTTTCTTCGATATATGTAGGATGAACAGAAAGCGACATAATAGGTTGAGCTATATATTTTCTAGGGCTGACCTTTACGGTATTTCTAACCTCTTCAACTTCTTCATCGGTTAACTTGTTCCCGATGGAGATTCCATATCCACCGGCTTCATCTACAGGCTTTATTACCAACTCCTTGATATTTTCCAGAATATACTTTAGCTCATCTGGTCTGCTGCAATGATAGGTGGGAACATTATTTAAGATTGGTTCTTCATTCAGGTAATATTTAATGATTTCCGGCATATAAGTATAGATCGCTTTATCATCTGCAACTCCGGTACCAGGAGCATTTACCAGGCAAACATGACCTTTTTTATAAGCGGCCATCAAACCCGGAACTCCCAATGCCGAATCTGGTTTAAATTCAAGTGGATCAATAAACTGGTCATCTATTCTTCTGTAGATCACATCTACTTTTTCTGGACCGTTGATCGTTTTCATATAAACAAAATCATTTTCTACAAAAAGGTCTCGGCCTTCCACTAATTCAACACCCATTGCCTTTGCGAGGTAGGAATGTTCATAGTAAGCAGAATTGTATATACCAGGAGTAATTACCACGCAATTGGGAACATCAACTCCTTTTGGTTTAACGCTTTCAAGGATCTCCAATAGATTTTCGGCATAATCTGTTACCGAATGTGCCTGATAATGATTAAAAACACCAAATAAAGCTCTTTTAAGAGCTGTTCTATTACAGATCACATAACTCACTCCCGAAGGACAACGAATATTATCCTCAAGTACATAATATTTACCATCAGAATGTTTTATAAGATCCGTTCCTGAAATATGATTGTAAATTCCACCCGGCGGATCAAAACCGTTCATCTGATCCAGATAGTTGACGGAAGAACTTATAAGCTCTAATGGAACAATTCCGTCTTTAATAATTCTCTTGTCGTGATAAAGATCCCGAAGAAATTCGTTTAATGCTTTACTGCGTTGCAATACCCCTTTTTCAATATGTTCCCATTCTTCACCATCTATGATTCGCGGAAAAAGATCAAAAGGAAAGATCTTCTCTTTTATTTCATGATCTCCATATACTTGAAAGGTAATCCCCTGATTAAAAAACGAAGCTTTTGCTTTATCGTTCAACCTTGCAAAATCTTTTGCTGAATGCACACTGTATAAATTGAACAGTGTATTATAGGTGTCTCTAACATTATTATTCTCATCAAAAATCTCATCGTAAAGTTTTGGATCACGGTTATAAGACTCGAAGGTGGGATTGCTGGAATTTGTTTTCATAGTTGATATTTGTTAGAAAATACAAATTAATTGTCTGAAATACATGTGTTTAACAAAATCATTGGAATTAATCTGGATTCCATAAAAATGCAAAGTGATATTTCAATTATTAAAAATTATAAAGGCTTTATTTATTGAATTCGAATTATTAAGAAAAGAAGCTTTAAGTTTTTACCTTAGCATTCAGTAAAAATTATAGCATGAAAGAGATAGATCTAAGAAGCGATACGGTTACCAGGCCAACAAAAGGAATGTTACAGGCAATAATGTCTGCTGAGGTAGGAGATGATGTCTATAAAGAAGATCCAACGATCAATGCGTTGGAAGAAAAGCTTGCAAAAATGTTCGGAAAGGATGAAGCGTTATTTTTTCCTACCGGAAGTATGGCTAACCAGGCCGCGATAAAATTACATACGCAACCAGGAGAACAATTAATCTGCGATAAATGGGCCCACGTTTACAATTATGAAGGTGGTGGAGTTTCTTTTAACAGTGGCGTTTCCTGTAAACTTGTAGATGGAGATAGAGGAATGATCACTGCAGAACAGGTGGAGGAAAATATAAATCCACCAGATTTCTATCATAGTCCGTTAACTACCTTAGTTTGCCTGGAAAACACAACCAACAAAGGCGGTGGTGCATGCTATGATCTGGAAGAGATCAAGAAAGTTAGGCAGGTTTGTAATAAGCATGAACTTGGTTTACACCTTGATGGCGCAAGACTATTTAATGCTCTGGTTAAGAAAAATGAAGACCCTAAAGATTACGGGAAATTATTTGATACCATATCAGTATGTCTTTCTAAAGGGCTTGGAACACCAATGGGTTCTGTATTAATTGGGGATAAGCGTTTGATGAAGAACGCGATAAGAATTAGAAAGGTACTTGGCGGCGGAATGAGACAGGTTGGTTTTATGGCAGCTGCAGGTATTTATGCTTTAGATAATCATGTGGAAAGACTCGCTAAAGATAATGACAGGGCTTCGAAGATCGCTGAGGTTCTTGCTGAACAGGATTATGTAGGCAAAGTTGAACCTGTAGAAACCAACATCGTGATCTTTTATTTGAAGAATGCAGAGAATGAAACTGAATTTATAAAGCAACTTTCAGATAATAATATCAGAATTAGCAATATGGGTCAGGGAAAATTACGTGTGGTGACTCATCTGGATTACACCGAAGAGATGCATTTGCATTTTCTTGAAACGCTTAAAAATATCGAACTGGCTGAGGTTGAAAAAGCTTAACTAAAGATTGGCATTTTTTAAAATGTTCTAAAGTTGATAATGATTTAATTTTAGTAAAAATTGAATCATGAAAAATTTAAAACCGGGCCAGGAAGTTCCTGAGCTAATTTTAAAAACTACAAAGGGTCTCAATTGGGATATTCGGGATAATAAGCCGGAAACCTTTACTATGCTTATCGTTTATCGGGGAATTCATTGTCCTGTATGCAAGAAATATCTGGAAGAATTGAATACTAAATTGGAAGATTTTAGAGATAAAGGAGTGAATGTTATTTGTGCAAGTGCAAATAATAAAGAACTGGCTTTGAAAACTGTTGAAGAATGGGATATTAAAGATCTTAATATCGTGTACGACTTTAAAGTAGAGGAAGGAAGAAAATGGGGATTGTTTGTTTCTGAAGCGATAAAAGATTCAGAACCCGAAGTTTTTCTTGAACCAGGATTGTTTTTAATTAAACCAGATAACATTTTATATTCAGCAAGTATCCAATCTATGCCTTTTGCCAGGCCGAAATTTGATGAATTGCTGAGGTCTATATCCTTCGTGATTAAAGAGGATTATCCTGCAAGGGGAGGAGCATAACAAAAGCCGGGAAATTTCCCGGCTTTTTTATTTATTATGAGAAATGATTATTTCATCATATCGCTCATTCCCGGAATATCCGGCATTCCATCTTTTGCGGCAGCACCAATTTCAGCTTCGTTGATACTTGTAGCTTTAGCGATTGCCTTATTCATAGTTAAAACTAGGTAATCTTCCAGTTGTTCTTTATCTTCCAGTAAGCTATCGTCTATAGAAATATTCTTAACTTCTCTGTTAGCAGTTATTGTAACTTTTAATAATCCATCGCTGGATTGTTCGTCAACTAATACCGTATCAAGTCTTTTTTTAGTCGCTTCAACTTTTTCCTGGGCTTCCTTCAGTTTATTCATCATGCCCATCATATCTCCAAACATATTTTTTTCGATTTAAAATTTGTGATTCCAAATTTACTAAATTACCGCATTAATCCAGTCAAAATGAAAAGACTATTCGTTATTCTATTAGGATGCGTTACATTTGCAACCGCTCAAAATAATACCGATTTGAAAAAAGACATTCAAGCCCCAAAGGCAAAGAAAATTGCTAAAGAACTCGAGAAACATGGCGACGTGCGTATCGATAATTATTTCTGGATGAACCAGCGTGAAGACCAGGAAGTTCTAGATTACTTGAAGGCTGAAAATGACTATAATGATCAAATGACTTCTCACACGAAGGATTTTCAAGCTGAGTTATTTGAAGAAATGAAATCCAGGATAAAGGAAGACGATGAATCGGTTCCTTATAAACTTAACGGATACTGGTATATCACACGTTTTGAAAAAGGTTTTGATTACCCGATATATTCCAGAAAAAAAGAAAATCTGGAATCTCCTGAGGAGATCATGTTCAATGTGAACGAGATGGCTAAAGGATTTGACTATTACAGCCTTGGAGGTCTAAATGTAACACCAGATAATAAACTGGTTGCTTTTGGAACCGATACCTTGAGCAGAAGAAAGTATACCATCCGCATCAAGAATCTAGAAACTGGTGAAATTTATAAAGAAGAGATTAAGAATACAACCGGAGGTTCTACCTGGGCGAATGACAATAAGACCCTTTACTACACCAAAAAAGATCCGCAAACCTTAAGATCTTATAGGATATATAAACATATACTAGGAACCGATCCTAAAGAAGATAAACTGGTTTATGAGGAGCAGGATGAAACTTTCAATACTTATGTTTATAAGTCGAAGTCGAGAGAATATATAATCATAGGCTCACATTCTACACTTACTACGGAATATCGCTATCTAAATGCTGATACACCGGAAAAAGATTTTCAGGTTTTTCAGCCTAGGGAAAGAGGTCTGGAATATAGTATTTCTCATTTTGACGGAAATTTCTATGTGGTGACCAATAAGGATGAAGCCACCAATTTTAAATTGATGAAAACCCCAGTAGATAAAACCGGGAAGGAAAATTGGGTTGATGTGATTCCGCATAGAAAAGATTATCTATTGGAGGACATTGATATTTTTAAGGAATATTTGGTGGTAAGCGAAAGAAATAATGGATTGAATAAGATCAGGATCATTAAATGGGATGATAGCAAAGAATTTTATATCCCTTTTGATAATGAGACCTATACGGCCTATACTTCCATAAATCCTGATTTTGAAACTGATATCTTAAGGTATACTTACAATAGTCTTTCTACACCAACTTCTGTAGTCGAATATAATATGAAGACTGGAGATAAGGTAGTATTGAAAGAACAGGAAGTATTGGGTGGAAAGTTCGATAAAAATAATTATACATCAGAAAGACTTTGGGCAACTGCTAATGACGGAACTAAAATTCCTGTATCGCTCGTCTACCGAAAGGGAATCAAGAAAGATGGTAGTAATCCATTACTTCAATACGCTTATGGTTCTTATGGTTCTACGATAGATCCTTATTTCTCTACGGTGAGATTAAGTCTATTAGATCGCGGTTTTATTTATGCGATTGCACATATTCGTGGAGGTGAATACCTGGGCCGTGAATGGTATGAGGATGGAAAGCTTTTCACCAAAAAGAATACGTTCACAGATTTTATAGATGTTTCTGAATTCCTGGTTAAAGAAAATTATACTTCAGCAAGGCATTTGTACGCCATGGGAGGATCTGCCGGAGGATTATTGATGGGTGCTGTAGTGAATATTGCTCCAAACCTCTATAATGGTGTGATTGCCGCGGTACCATTTGTAGATGTGGTAACAACCATGCTAGATGACAGTATTCCATTAACCACTGGAGAATATGATGAATGGGGCAATCCTAATGAGAAAGATTATTACGATTATATGAAATCTTATTCACCTTATGATAATGTAAAAGCTCAGGACTATCCTAATATGCTGGTCACCACCGGGCTTCATGATTCTCAGGTTCAATACTGGGAACCTGCCAAATGGGTAGCGAAGTTGAGAGAACTTAAAACTGATGACCACGTATTGCTGCTTCATACGAATATGGATGCAGGCCATGGAGGTGCTTCAGGAAGGTTTGAAGCCTTAAAAGAGGTAGCTGAAGAATATGCGTTTCTATTGGATTTAGAGGGCATTCACGAATAATTAAAAAATTTGCCTTAAATTTGACCGGTTTTAAGGTTTAGATTTTAAAGCCAGTTTTATAAAAAGAACTTCGATTTATGAGAGAAGACTTGAAGGTATATGACAATGTATTGCAGCTAGTAGGTAATACTCCGTTAATCCACCTAAATAAGATAACCAGGGCTTATAAGGGACAATACTTTGCTAAAGTAGAAGCTTTTAATCCTGGTCACTCATCAAAAGATAGAATTGCACTTCATATTATAGAGGAAGCCGAAAGAAAAGGCATTCTTAAACCTGGAGACACCATCATTGAAACAACTTCTGGAAATACTGGTTTCAGCATTGCTATGGTTAGTTGTATCAAAGGTTATGATTGTATCCTTGCCGTTAGTTCTAAATCTTCGAAAGATAAGATAGACATGCTGAAAACGATGGGAGCTAAAGTTTACGTTTGTCCGGCAAACGTACCTGCAGATGATCCACGTTCTTATTATGAAGTTGCCAAGAGATTACATTCAGAGATTAAAGGTTCGGTTTATATTAACCAGTATTTTAATGAACTGAATATGGATGCTCATTTTCATTCTACAGGTCCTGAAATCTGGAATCAAACTGAAGGAAAGATCACGCATTTAGTAGCTTGCAGTGGAACCGGAGGAACTATTTCTGGAACAGCGAGATATTTGAAGGAGCAGAATCCAGAAATTAAAATTCTTGGTATTGATGCTTTTGGTTCTGTTTTGAAGAAATACCACGAAACACGTGAATTTGATAAAGGAGAGATCTATCCATACAGAATTGAAGGTTTGGGTAAAAACCTTATTCCGACTGCTACCGATTTTGATGTAATTGACAAGTTTACTAAAGTTTCTGATGAAGATGCTGCACATACAGCTCGTGAAATTGCTAGAACTGAAGGTTTATTTGTTGGTTATACAAGTGGTGCAGCAATGCAGGGCTTGAAACAATATTATGACGAAGGTGAATTTGATGAAAATTCAAATGTTGTAATGATATTTCCAGACCATGGTTCTCGATATATGAGTAAGATCTATAGCGATGACTGGATGAACGAACAGGGATTTTTTGATACGCAACATGAAACTACATCACAATCTATAGAAGTGATCAAATAATACTTTGTTAACACTTATTAACAAAAGCATCCTATTCTTTGTAGGATGCTTTTGTTTTTATTAGATTTCGATGTTTATAATTTACTTTGTAGAATTGAGCCAAATTTCAGTATTTTTGCGGCTCGTCTAAAAAATGACCGATGAAGGATTTATTTGATAAAATTTACAAAGACAAAGGACCGCTAGGTAAATGGGCAGAGCAGGCAGAAGGATACTTCGTTTTTCCTAAACTGGAAGGACCAATATCAAACCGTATGAAATTCCGTGGTAAAGAAGTTATTACCTGGAGTATTAACGATTACCTTGGACTTGCCAATCATCCTGAAGTTCGTAAAATAGATGCCGAGGCAGCTGCTGAATACGGATCGGCTTACCCAATGGGTGCCAGGATGATGAGTGGTCATACAGATCTTCATGAAAAATTACAGGATGAATTAGCATCTTTTGTACATAAACAATCAGCATATCTTTTAAACTTTGGGTATCAGGGAATGGTTTCTACCATTGATGCATTGGTTTCCAAACAGGATGTGATTGTTTATGATGTAGATGCACATGCTTGTATCATTGACGGTGTAAGATTGCACCTTGGTCAGCGATTTACATACAAGCACAACGATATGGAGAGTATCGAAAAGAACCTTAAGAGAGCTGAAAAGATCGCCGAACAGACCGGAGGAGGAATTCTATTGATTTCTGAAGGAGTTTTTGGAATGAGAGGTGAGCAGGGTAAACTTAAGGAGATCGTTGAACTTAAGAAAAAATATAATTTCAGATTGTTCGTAGATGATGCTCATGGATTCGGTACTCTTGGTAAGACAGGAGCCGGAGCAGGAGAGGAGCAGGGAGTTCAGGATGAAATAGATGTATATTTTGCAACTTTCGCGAAATCTCTTGCGAGTACTGGTGCTTTTATCGCCGGTGACAAAGAAATCATCGACTATTTAAAATATAACCTGAGATCTCAGATGTTTGCTAAGTCGCTACAAATGCAGTTAGTGGTTGGAGCCTTAAAACGTCTTGAGATGCTGAGAACCATGCCAGAACTTAAAGATAAGCTTTGGGAAAATGTGAATGCTCTTCAGAATGGTTTAAAAGCAAAAGGTTTTGATATTGGAACTACGCAAAGTTGTGTAACTCCAGTATATCTGAAAGGAAGTATTCCGGAAGCTATGGCCTTAGTGAAAGATCTACGTGAGAATCATGGGGTATTCTGTTCTATTGTTGTGTATCCTGTAATTCCAAAAGGACTTATTCTATTAAGAATGATCCCAACGGCAACACATACACTTCAGGATGTTGAAGAAACCTTAGAAGCATTCTCGGCAATTAGAGAAAGACTTGAAAACGGAACTTACAAAAGACTTTCTGCTTCAGTAGAAGCGGCAATGTCTAACAAATAAGATCCTCTTTCTATAAAATAAAAAAGCCGGAAATTTTCTTCCGGCTTTTTTTATGTTTAGATATTTATTTGTTTCCGCCGTCTCCGTCATTTTCAGGTTCTTCATCAAGCTTTTCAGTTCTTGCACGTCTACGGTTTCCTTCGCTAGATTCCTCCAGGAATTCATCAACTTTATGAAGATCCAGTCTGTACGAAACTCCGGCTGCAACCTGCCATCTGGAAGGAGTCTCTTTAAAATTCAATAATCCGGATACATCGAATTGAAGATTTTTTCCGATTAAATATGCACCTCCGGCACGTACGAGATCATCAGCATAGATTTCACCTTTTATAGCCTGATACTCTCCAAAAATGGCAAAATTTGGCGTTACAGTGTGTGTCACCGTCGCAATTCCGGCATAAGAACGATATTCTTCAGTCAACTTATCAGCAATGAAATTCAGCACCAAAACCCATCTTCCCCAGTTATTCTGAGTTATGATCGCTGCTTTAGGACTAAATTTACCTTCGCCTTCAAACAAGTAAGGATTATCGCCAAATGAGAAATTTGCGCCTGCATAAACAGAAATTGCAGGGATTAGAGTTTTCCATTTGAACCTCTGGTTTGCTTTCCAGCTATATAAATTAGGCTTATCCTCTCCCAGGCTAACATTTGGGTCAAATACCAGATATTTTGCACCAATCGTATTTGTCTTGAAATTTCTAACGTTCCCTTCACTGGTAACGCCAAGAAAATCTCTCCAAATATCCTGATTTTCAAATGAACCGGTTAAGTTTAATTCCAGTCGTTCAAAAAGTAATCCATAGCGTAATTGATAATCGATTCCCCAGATGTCTGTATCTGTACCCAAACCTGCGTGTGTGTCATTTCCAAAATAGGGTCCAGTCTCAAACTGCAAAACATTTGTTCCAACTGCAAATGCGCCCTGAGATTGCCCGGGCCTGTTGGAGTTTATAGTTTCAGTATATTGAGCGTGAAGACTTGTGGTTGCTATAATTAGAAAAAGGCTAAATATGGCTGATATACGCATGTTCATTCGGGTTGATTCTCTCAAAGATATAAGATTTATTATAATTTTATAGCTGAAGCTTCCCTGTTTCTGAGCTCTTATTTTTATTTTTGTCAAAAGCTTAAAAATGTTAGAAGCATCATTGTCTGGAGTATTAAAAACGGTCCTCATCGTTTTGTTAGTATACTTCGGTTTAAAAATATTATTCCGCTATTTCGGGCCATTGATCTTGAAGTATTTCATGAGAAAAATGGGACGTAAATTTGAGCAACAGTTTAATCAACAATTTGGTGGAGCTCAACCGAACCAGCAGAAGAAAGGAAAGGTTAGCATCGATAAAAAACCTAAAGCCAGTAAGGGATCCAATAAAAATGTTGGTGAATATATCGATTACGAAGAAATTGATTAATTTCGGATTTTAACAAAGCTTGCAATCCGGGCTTTGTTTAGCACAAATTTGTGAGTAAAATCAAAAGTCCGATTAATGGCTAAACTGAAGCAATTCTTACCACACCTGTTAGTTTTAGCAGGTTTTATTGTATTATCATTATTCTATTTTAATCCTGTTCTTCAGGGAAAAGAGATTTTCCAAAGCGATATCGTTCAGTATATCGGGATGGCAAAAGAACAGAAAGACTTTAGGGCAGAAACAGGTGAAGAGCCTTATTGGACAGATGCCGCTTTTGGCGGAATGCCGACTTATCAATTAGGGGCATATTACCCTCATAATTACGTTAAAAAATTAGATACAGCTTTAAGGTTTTTGCCTAGACCAGCAGATTATCTTTTTCTCTACTTCATAGGGTTTTATATCCTTTTATTATGTCTGAAAGTTGACTATAAACTGGCATTTTTAGGTTCAATTGCTTTTGGATTTTCCACCTATCTAATTATAATTCTGGGAATCGGTCATAACTCAAAGGCACACGCAATCGCATATATGCCAATGGTTCTTGCCGGTATAATTACGATTTTCAGAAATAGGAATATATGGAGTTTTCTTCTGCTAACGATAGCCATGGCTTTAGAAATCCAGGCGAACCACTTCCAGATGACTTACTATCTGTTATTACTGGTAATTATCCTTGGGATAGCCTATCTCGTTGATGCTTTTCAGAAAAAGATATTGCCTGAATATTTTAAAGCTCTAGGAGTTATGGTTGTTGCGGTTTTAATTGCCATAGCGGCTAATGCTACTAATTTGATGGCTACCAGTGAATATACCCAATTTAGCACCAGGGGAGATTCTGAATTGAGTATACAGCCTAATGGTGCACCTAAAGAAAAATCTGGTTTAGGCTTTGAGTATATAACCTCCTATAGCTACGGAAAAGTGGAGAGCTTTAATTTGATGGTGCCGAGGTTTATGGGTGGAGGAAGTGCTGAGAATATTGGAAAAGATTCTAAAATTTATGATGCCTTGAGAGAAATTGGTGCTTCACCAACACAGGCCGCAGGATTTACTGAAAATGCTCCAACTTACTGGGGAGATCAGCCTTACGTTGGTGCACCGGCTTACATTGGTGCGACTATAGTATTTCTATTCGTATTTGGCTTATTTCTGATTAGAGGTAGATTAAAATGGTGGATCGTAGGAGGAAGTATTTTAGCCTTGATGCTAAGCTGGGGTAAGAATTTTGAATTTCTTACTAGGTTCTTTATTGAATTTGTGCCACTATATGATAAGTTCAGAGCTATTACATCTATACAGGTAATTCTCGAATTGTGCTTACCGTTATTAGCGATTTTAGGCTTATATAAGTTATTCTTGAAGGAAATAAAAGAAGAGGAGAAGTTAAATGCCTTAAAATGGTCTTCAATCATAACAGGTGGTTTATTGTTATTATTTCTTCTTTTAAAATCCGTTTTATTTGAATTTAAGGGTGCTTCAGATTCGATGTATAGTCAGCAATTTGGGATGGATTTTATGAATGCTCTGGAAGAAGATCGAAAAGCTATATTTTCCGCAGACGTGATCCGTTCGCTGATATTCGTTATAATCGCAGCCGGTTTAATATTCGCTTATTTAAAAGCAAAGGTGAATCGTGATATAGTAATTGGTGGTCTGGTAATTCTAATCCTTGTAGATCTTATTGGTGTAGACAAAAGATATGTGAACAATGAAGACTTCGTTCAGGCAAGGGAAATGGAACAACCTTTTCAAAAACTGGCAGCTGACGATGCTATTCTTCAGGATAAAGGACATTATAAGGTATATGATCTTTCCGGAGATCCTTTCAATACTGGAAGAACATCCTACTATCACGATGCATTAGGTGGTTATCATGCTGCTAAACCTGGAAGGATACAGGATCTCGCCGATTTTTACATATCACAGAACAATATGAAGATATTAAGCATGTTGAATGTGAAATATTTTATTGTTCCAACTGAAGATGGAGCTCAGCCGCAACAAAACCCAGAAGCTTTTGGAAATGCATGGTTTGTAAATAATTTGCAATGGGTAGATACGCAGAATGATGAAATCCTTGCGCTGAAAGATGCAGATCTTAAATCAACTGCTATTGTAAATTCAAAATTTAAAGAAAAGATCAAGGAAGAATTTTCCAAAGATTCTAATGCCCAAATCGAACTAGTACATTATCAGCCCAATGAACTGAAATACGAATCTTCAGCTTCATCAGATCAATTTGCTGTATTCTCAGAGAATTATTATCAACCGGGCTGGCAGGCATATATTGATGGTGAGCCTGTTCCACACGTTCAGGTAAATTATGTGCTGCGAGGGATGAATGTGCCTGCAGGTGATCATGAGATCACTTTTAAATTTGAACCAGAAGTTGTGAAGACTGGAAGTACGATCGCTTTAATGAGTTCTATACTTATAGGGCTCGTTATAATTGGAGGGATTGGATACGAATTCAAGAAGCGCGATAATAAAGCTTAGTTGTATAGCGGATGAAAAAAGTTCTCATTGTGACATATTACTGGCCGCCTGCAGGTGGTCCTGGTGTACAGCGATGGCTTAAATTCGTAAAATATCTCAGGTTTTATAATATTGAACCAGTTGTTTACATCCCAGAAAATCCCAGTTATCCAATCATTGATCCTAGTCTAAAGGAAGAGGTACCTAAAGGCATTAAAATTTTGAGCCAAAAGATCTTTGAACCCTATACTATCGCTAATATTTTTTCTAAAAAGGATGCTGAAACGATCAGTTCGGGGATCATTCAGAAGGAAGAGAATCAATCTAAGATTCAAAAAGCGATGCTCTACATCCGAGGTAATTATTTCATACCAGACGCTAGAAAATTCTGGGTAAAGCCTTCGGTTAAATTTCTTTCTGATGAAATTCAGAATAAAGATTATCATGTGATAATTACAACTGGGCCACCTCACAGTTTACATTTAATTGGGCTTGAGCTAAAGAAGAAATTAGATGTAAAATGGATAGCAGATTTTAGAGATCCATGGACTCAAATAGGATATCATGAAAAGCTGAAACTGAAAGATTCTTCCAGAAAAAAACATGAACAGCTGGAATCGCAGGTATTAAATTCAGCAGATCATATTATTACTACAAGTTTTACGACTAAAAATGAATTTGTAGCAAAAACTTCTAAACCGGTAAGTGTAATTACTAATGGATTTGATGAAGAAGTGAATTCAGCTGATTTAAAGAGAGATAAGTTTCGAATTTCACATATTGGTTCCTTGTTATCGGGTAGAAACCCTGAAATTTTATGGCAGGCTATAAAAGACTTGGTTGAAGAAGATGAAAATTTCAGATCTGAACTTCAAATATGCTTAGCGGGTAAGTTAAGTGAGGAGGTTCTGCAAAGTATTAAGGCTGCTGGGCTTCAGCCATATTTAAAAAATGAAGGATATGTGAGTCATACAAAAGCAGTTGAAATGCAACGTGAATCTGCCATTCTTTTGCTTATTGAAATAGATTCAAAAGAAACGCAGGGAATTATACCCGGAAAAATTTTTGAATATCTATCTGCTAACAGACCTATTATTGCCATAGGACCTGAAAATTGGGATGCTGAAAAGATCATTTTGGATACCAATGCAGGAAAAGTATTTTTATATTCTGATGCTGAAAAGATCAAGAGCGAAATAAGATCTTTATTTCAGAAGTATACAGAAAGAAAAAAATTAAACGAATCCAGGAATATTGAGAAATACCATCGTAAAGAATTAACCGGTAAGCTCGCAAAATTGATAGAACAGGTTTAATGGGAATCATCATAAATCAATCCTTAAAGAATATGGTAACCACGTATATCGGGTTCGGGATTGGTGCCGTTAATACATTATTTCTGTTCACTTATTTTCTCGAAAAGGAATATTATGGATTGGTGAGTTTTCTATTATCTGCAGCTAATCTAATCTGGCCGTTTCTTGTTTTTGGGGTGCACAGCACCTTAATCAAATTTTTCACTTCATATAAAACTAGAGGTGATCAGGACAGGTTATTAAACTTTGTGCTAATTATTCCAGCGGTTGCTGGCTTAATTATCGGTGTCTTCGGATTTTTCTTTTATAATCAGCTTTTGGATTATTTTCAGGGTGAAAATGACCTGGTTCAACCTTACATCTGGTTGATATTTATAATAGCACTTGCCACTTCTTATTTTGAAGTTTTCTTTTCCTGGTCTAAGATCTATTACAAAAGTACTTTCGGAAATCTAATGAAAGAGGTTTTTCACCGTCTTTGCATTAGCCTCTTGCTTTTTGCGGTTTATTTTAAATGGATAAGCATCGAATTCTTTATCTACGGAATCGCGCTGGTTTTTGTTGGCCGAAGTATTTTGATGGCTATGTATGCGTTCTCTTTACACCGACCAAAATTTAGTTTCAAATTTCCGAAAAATCTCTCACCGGTATTAAAATATTCTTCTCTAATCCTTTTAGCAGCTTCTGTAGCCACCGTTTTGCTAGATCTGGATAAAGTGATGATAGAACACTATTTACCTATTGAGAATGTCGCTATTTATGGAATAGCGGTTTATATCGCAACGGTGATATCTGTGCCACAAAAAGCCATGCATCAAATCACAAATCCGCTTACTGCTGAAATGCTGAATAAAAAAGATAAAGCTGGGTTGAAAGAGCTATATGAAAAGAGCTCTTTGAACTTACTTATCGTTAGCGGACTCATATTTATCTGGATCATTACCAACGTAAACTCCCTTTACGAATTGATACCTGATGAATATAGCATAAGTATTCTGGTGGTATTATTAATTTCTCTGGTGAAGCTTTATGATAATTTCCTGGGAAATAATAATAGCATACTTTTTAATTCAGATTATTACAGAATCGTTCTTGGGGTTGGGGTGATTTTGGTTGTCGTGGCATTTATACTAAACTATTTATTCATTCCTGAATTTGGTATTGAAGGAGCAGCAATTGCCAGCTTTATAGCTTTTGCATTATACAACACGTCCAAGATCTATATCGTATTTAAGAAATTTAAGATCCATCCATTTACATCATCGAGTATTTTTGCTTTACTACTAACAGCGGGGTTTAGCCTTGGTTTTTATTTCTGGGATCTTAAAATTCATCCAATGCTGAATATTTCCATTAAAGCTATCCTGGCCGGGACGATGTATCTCTTAGTAGTTTATTTCTTTAAGTTTTCTGAAGATATAAACCAGATGATAGACAAGTTCATTAAAAGGTCATAAAACGAGAAAACCCTATCGGCTTAGGAGCTTCAAGGGTTTTCCAACTAACCAACCAAAAAATTAAATTATGAACTTGTCATCTATATCTTATTATCCACATTTCGTGCCGAACTTCTCGATCTTGACGAATTTTTTGACCTAATTGCCTGAGATCTTGAGGTTCCTGATTTAGTTCTCGTTCTTACAGAAGATGAACTTTGTCTAGTTGTTGGACGATCTACAGTAGACTTCCTTGCAGAACTTCTTGAACTTTTTTCAACAGATCTTGTTCGGCTGGCAGGAGATGATGATCTCTCTACTCTGGAATTGGATCTGGTTTGAACAGCACCTCTTCTGGTATTAGATCTTGGTTTTTCAACCTTTGTAGTACTACGACTTTCAACTCTAGTTGATCGCTGTTGCGGAGTTCTAACAGATCTTTCTCTGGTAGAAGCCTGTCTTTTTTGTGGAGAACTCTCAATTCTAGATGTTCTTCCTCTTGAATTAGTACTTCTCTCGTTTCTGTCGCTGTAAACACGTGACTGTTTACTACTGCTTACCGTACCTCTAGACACATTTCTGCTTGTATTTCTTCCATTAGCACTTACCGCCTTATCTCGACTTGAATATGACCTGGTTCTAACATTATTATTTCGGGAATCAGATACATTATAATCAGATCTGCTTCTCACCTGGGCAATGTTTCGCTTTGAAGAAGTTCTTCTTCCATAATTATATTCTCTTACAGACTGAGAAGGTCTGTAGAAATTTCTCTTTCTTTTACCATTAGAATAATAGTTATTGTAAACAGTTACGTACTTATTGTACGAGATCCTTTGCGGCTGATAGTATGCTCTGTAAGGACTACCAAATACTATACTCACATTTACATTTGGGCGACGGTAATAGTCGTGCCATGGTCTGTAAACATAGCTTCTGTTATAAGGATTAATATAACCAGTATAGTGAGTAATATGATGATGGTGATTATAATGAACACGTAAATTACCAACTCGAGCCAAGCGACCAAAATTGTTATAACGCATATAGATATTTCCAGCCTGGATAATTCTTCCGTAGTAATCATAATAAACCGGAATATCCTCGATTTGAATTACTGCACCGTAATCATCATACTGCACAAATGGTTCGTAATTATAACCGGAGTTATAACTAATATTCACATTTGGGGAAGATATATGAAATGAATTTCCTCTTCGGAAATCAGGATTAAAATAGAAGTCGAATTCACCATTAGGGTAAACCGCAAATTCTACGCCTCCTTCAACAAATATGAATGAATCGTTGTAATTATAAAAATTAGTGGTGGCTAGTTTAGAATTTTCGGATGCCGATACTGACCATCCAATAAATAAGAATGCGAAAATAAGGGTCAGATTTTTCATGGTAGTAGAGTATTTAATTAAGAACATTTTTCTTATTAAATACAAAGCACGTGCCAAAATCTGGATACAGCAGTTGTACTAATGCCTGGTAAATCGATTTTGTCTTTTCAATAACCTGATTTACAGTAATGTAAAAATTATGAAAGTTTTTCCTTGAGATATTTCGAGGTATATGATTTTTTGATCTTCGATACTTCTTCAGGGGTTCCCTGGCCAACCAGATAGCCTCCATTTTCACCACCTTCAGGTCCAAGATCAATAACATAATCTGCACATTTAACCAGATCCATATTATGCTCAATAACTATAACTGAATGGCCTTTTGAAATTAAAGCATTGAATGATTTCATTAACTTTTTTATATCGTGAAAATGTAAACCTGTAGTAGGCTCATCAAAAATGAATAATGCTTTTGTCTTGGTATTTCCTTTAACCAGGAAAGATGCTAATTTAATTCTTTGTGCTTCTCCACCAGATAGAGTAGACGAGCTTTGCCCTAATTGTACATAGCCTAAACCAACATCTTTTAAAGGTTTCAATTTCTTTACGATCTTATTCTGATCGTGATCTTCAAAGAATTTGGTAGCATCATCGATGGTCATATTCAGAATATCATCAATATTCTTTTCATGAAAAGTCACTTCCAGGACTTCTTTTTTAAATCTTTTTCCATTACAGGCCTCACATTCCAAATGAACATCAGCCATGAATTGCATCTCGATAGTAACTTCTCCTTCGCCTTTACAGGTTTCGCAACGTCCTCCATCTACATTGAAAGAGAAATGCTTTGCTTTAAATCCGCGTAATTTGGCAAGACGCTGGCTCGCGAAAAGGTTCCTTATATCATCGTAAGCTTTTATGTAGGTCACAGGATTAGATCTGGAAGATCTTCCTATAGGATTCTGATCTACAAATTCTACAGTACCAAGATTTTTAAAACTGCCTTCAACTCCACTAAATTGTCCGGCTTTTTCTCCGTAACCTCCAATCTCTTTTTGGACAGCTGGATAAAGGATTTTTTTTACTAATGTACTCTTTCCACTTCCTGAAACTCCTGTGATTGCTGTAAATACGCCGAGCTGAAATTCTACATCAATATTCTTCAGATTATTTTCTCTTGCACCAAGGACTTTAATTTTATTCTTCGAGGTTCTCCTTTTTTCAGGAACTTCAATTTCCATTTTTCCGTTCAGGTAACTGGCGGTCAGGGAATCAGATTTCAAAATTTCTTTTAATGTTCCTGTAGCCACGACATGACCTCCATTAGTTCCTGCCTCTGGACCTATATCAATAATTTCATCTGCAGCATTCATAATCTCCTCATCATGTTCTACTACAATCACAGTATTTCCAAGATCTCGAAGATGTTTCAAAACTCCGATTAACTTTTCAGTATCTTTTGGATGGAGACCAATTGAAGGTTCATCCAGAATATACATAGAACCAACTAAGCTACTCCCAAGAGAAGTTGCAAGATTGATCCTTTGAGATTCTCCACCGGATAAGGTGTTAGATTTTCTATTTAAGGTAAGGTAATCCAATCCTACATTCGAAAGAAATTCCAGCCTGTTCCTGATCTCAGTCAAAAGTCGTTTTGCGATCTTCGAATCATATTCATTAAGTTCAAGCTCATTGAAGAACTCTCTAACTCTGTTCAATGGTTTTTCAACGAGGTCTGTAATACTATGATTGTTGATCTTTACATATTGAGCTTCTGGTCTAAGCCTTTTCCCTTTACAAGCAGAGCATTTGGTTTTTCCACGATATCTGGAAAGCATCACCCTGTTCTGAATTTTATAGGCTTTACTTTCTAAAAATTCAAAGAATTGATTAAGTCCCTCAAAATATTTGTTTCCGTTCCAGATGAGATCTTTTTGCTCATCGCTTAATTCAAAATATGGCTTATGAATGGGGAAGTCGAATTTATGAGAATTATTGACCAGCTGATCGCGATACCAGCTCATACTATCCCCACGCCAGGGGAAAATCGCATTTTCATAAACCGATAAACCGGTATTAGGAATTACGAGTTCTTCATCTATCCCAATTACATCACCATATCCTTCACATTTTGGGCAGGCACCATAAGGGTTGTTAAAACTGAATAAATGCACATTAGGCTCTAAAAAACTTATTCCGTCAAGCTCGAATTTATTACTAAAATGTCTGGAGCTATTATCTGATAATTTTTCTATGTATAATTCTCCCTGACCTTCAAAAAATGCGGCTTCAACTGCATCTGCCAGCCTGTTATAAAAATCTTCTTCATCTTTCGTAATAATTCTGTCTACTACGAGCCAGGTATTTTCTTCTTTGATCTTCTTTAGATCGGTCTCATCTATTCTTGCAACTGTATCATCGACTTTTATCCTACTATATCCCTGTTGAGCAAGAACTTTAATCTTGTTTTCAAGAGATCTACCTTCTTCGAGTTGAATTGGAGCTAGAAGTAATAATTTTTCGCGCTCAGGAAAGCCTTTAATGTAATTTATTACATCTGTGACCGTATCCTTCTTTACTTCATTTCCGGAGACAGGAGAATAGGTTCGCCCAATCCTGGCAAACAACAATTTTAGATAATCATATATTTCAGTAGATGTTCCAACAGTAGATCTAGGATTGGTAGAATTTACTTTCTGTTCTATAGCAATAGCAGGAGCAATTCCTTTAATGTAATCAACTTTAGGCTTGTTCAATCTACCAAGAAACTGTCTTGCGTATGAACTTAGACTTTCCACATATCTTCTCTGTCCCTCTGCATATAAAGTATCAAAGGCTAAACTTGATTTTCCAGATCCTGATAGACCCGTAATTACCACAAGCTTATTCCGGGGAATAATAGCATTGATATTTTTAAGGTTGTGCAGTTTTGCACCCTTTATAATAATATTTTGTTTGGGATCTACTTTAGATATATCTGCTGTCATGCTTGATTTCTGCTAAAACCGCAAAGTTACTCAATATGAAGCGGGAAAGAAAGCCTATAAAAACCTATAGTATTGTTAAAATATTAAGGTTTTGTTTGCAATTCTCAATTTTATCTTGCTATATTTGACCCATAACCCGAAAATCAGAGTTGCCTATTCAGCACAGTTACTTTTTTTAAACTAAATAACCTAACCCGCAGGAATTCTTAGTTCCTGTACATTTAAAGTAACTGTTATGAATAACACTAAGGTAACTGACGCTTCGCTCGTTCGTGATTATCTTGATGGAAATGAAAACGCACTTGGCGCCCTCATCAATCGTCACCAACACCGTATTTACAGTTTTATTTTTTCTAAGGTATATGATAGAGATATCGCTGAAGATATTTTTCAGGATACATTCATCAAAGTAATCCGCACCTTAAAAAGAGGAAAGTATAATGAGGAAGGAAAATTTCTTCCTTGGGTAATGCGAATATCACACAATCTAGTTATCGATCATTTCAGGAAAAATAAGAGAATGCCAAAATTTGACAATAGTGGTGATTTTAATATTTTTTCTGTTCTAAGTGATGGAGATTTAAATGCTGAAAAACAGCTTATTAAAGACCAGATAGAATCTGATGTTCAGGAGCTGATCAAAGAATTACCTGAAGATCAACTGGAGGTACTTACCATGAGGATCTATAAAGACATGAGCTTTAAAGAAATTTCTGAACGTACTGGGGTAAGTATCAATACTGCCCTTGGAAGAATGCGATATGCATTGATCAATCTTCGGAAAATAATCGAAAAAAGAAATTTGATTTTAACGAATTAAATAAAACAATATCCCCCCGTTTGTTTCGTTATTCTATAAAACCATCATAAAATAATACCAAATGGGGAAACTTTACTTTAAAAAAACTTCGAAAGAAGAAAAATTTCATCATCCACAACCAAAAAAGGAGACTATCGAGTTTCTTTTGAATTATTCAAAAGCACTGAGTGTAATTGATTACAAGCAGATGAAGTTTGAGACGCTTCTGAATTAATTTTAAAAAAGACCTGTGTTATTAGCCTACAGGTCTTTTTTATTTCTTTTTTTTCAGATATTCTTTAATTACACTTTTTCTACCGATTGTTTTTGTGATTACATCCTTTTCAAGATTCCAGCCTCTGGCAGGTGAATACTGTCTGCCATACCATATGATCTGTAAGTGAAGTCTATTCCAGAGATCTTTTGGAAATAGTCGTTTAGCATCCTTTTCTGTTTGCGTTACATTCTTTCCATTGGTCAGATTCCATCTGTACATTAGTCGATGAATATGCGTATCTACAGGAAATGCAGGGATATTAAATGCTTGAGAAACTACAACACTTGCAGTTTTATGACCAACTGCCGGAAGTTCTTCCAAGGCTTCTATGTCTTCAGGAACTTTACCGTTATAATTTTCTATTAGAATTTCAGAAAGACCATGAATTCCTTTTGCTTTCATTGGGGATAACCCAACCGGCTTAATAATCTCCCTTATTTCATCAATGCTAAGTTTCACCATTGCGTAAGGATTATCGGCCACTTCAAACAATAGTGGCGTGATCTGGTTTACTTTTACATCTGTACTTTGTGCAGACATCAATACGGCTATTAAAAGAGTGTAAGGATCTTTATGATCTAATGGAATTGGGATTTCCGGATATATATCATTTAACGTATCAATAACGAACTGTACCTTTTCCTGTTTGGTCATAAAGTTTTAATTTAGAGCAAAAGTAATAATTATGACAACATTGAAAGAAGGGGATAAGGCTCCCGATTTTAAAGCTGAAGATCAGGATGGAAATGAGATTAAGCTTAGTGATTACAAAGGGAAGAAGTTGGTATTGTTCTTTTATCCAAAAGCAAGTACACCTGGTTGTACTGCAGAAGCTTGTAACCTAAGCGATAATCATGATGCAATGAAGAAGAAAGGTTATGAAATTCTTGGTGTGAGTGCAGACTCTAAGAAACGCCAGCAAAACTTCAAAAATAAGTATGACTTTAAATATCCGCTTCTAGCCGATGAGGATAAAAAAGTAATTAAGGCTTACGGTGTTTGGGGACCAAAAAAATTCATGGGTAAGGAGTATGAGGGAATCCACCGTACTACTTTTATAATTAATGAAGAAGGAAAAATTGAAGAGGTGATTAAAAAGGTCAAGACAAAAGCTCACGCAGAGCAGATCCTCGAAAGTTAATTTTCAGTAAAGGGAGAAAATTAAAAAAAGACGAATTTCTATTCGTCTTTTTTAGTATATGCTTTTTTAATTGTCGCTGTACTATCGCAATTTTCGATCTCGAGTTCCAATTCATTCTCAAGTACTTTCCCTGAAATTATATATAAATTACAAGGTTCCGCATCAGTATTACTTCTATTAAAATCCACATCACCGTTTTCCAGGATTTCAGAAACTGCGGATGTGTCTATGTCGCTATTTTGAAAATAAGCTAATGACTCTTCAGAAAATATCCTATCCTTTATCCTTATATTCTTTAAAACTCTTGCGTTAGGAGAATAATCACAGGAAGTTTTTTTACCTCCCAGAAAAAATAGCAAAATCACAATTCCAAAAAAAAGGCCTAGACCATAGTAAGCAAGGCGGTGAACAAGTTTCATTTATTAGAAGATCAATAGATTTATATCACGATATGAAAGATTGAACCAGTCAGCAATTGATTTGCTGGTTAAAATTCCGTGGTAAAAATACAAACCATTGCGTAAACCTCTGTCAAATCTCAGAGTATTTTCAAGGCCTCCTTCCTCTGCAATATGTAAAAGATAGGGTGTGAATATATTACTAATAGATAATGACGATGTTCTGGCATATCTTGAAGGTATGTTAGGAACACAATAGTGTATTACATCGTGTTTTGTGAAAATAGGCTCATCGTGAGAAGTTATTTCGCTTGTTTCTACGCAACCACCCATATCTATACTTACATCAATAACCACAGCGCCACGTTTCATCGAACTAATCATTTCTTCGGTTACGAGAATAGGGGAGCGGTCTTTTCCTCTTACAGCACCAATAACAACGTCTGCTCTTTTTAATGCTTTAGAAAGGTTTTTAGGTTGAATAGTACTTGTATAGAATGTATTACCTAGATTGGACTGAATATTACGTAATTTGGTAAGTGAGCTATCAAAGACTTTTACACTTGCTCCTAATCCTATAGCCGATCTTGCTGCAAATTCTCCAACGGTACCAGCGCCTATAATCACAACTTCCACAGGCGGAACTCCGCTTATGTTTCCGAACATTAATCCATTTCCATCAGCATGATTGCTCATGATCTCTGATGAAATTAATACTGAAGCTGTACCAGCAATTTCGCTTAAAGCTCTAACTATCGGGTAGCTTCCATCATCATCTTTGATGAATTCAAAACCAAGAGCAGTGATTCTTTTCTCAGCAAGTTTCTGAAAATATTCCTTACACTGCGTTTTAATTTGAAGTGCAGAAATTAAAATTGTTTGAGGATTTATATACTCCAGCTCCTCTATAGAAGGTGGTTCTATTTTTAAGATCGTAGGGCATGAAAATACTTTCTGGGTATCTTTTGTAATTTCAGCTCCGGCGTCGGAGTAATCTTTATCACTAAATCTCGCCCATTTTCCGGCGCCAGATTCTATCATTACACGATGACCATGAGCAGTTATGGCGGCTACGGCATCAGGGCTTAAACAAATGCGTTTCTCCTGATAAGCTGTTTCCTTCGGAATTCCTATAAAAAGTTGTCCTTTACTTTTGTAAATCTCCAGAGTTTCTTCCTGTGGAATGAGTTGTTCCTTTGTAAAGGGTGACACCTGCTGTTTGCCCATATAATTAAGTTAAAGCAGTTAAATTACAACTTAATTTATAAAAAGAAGAAATAAGAAATTAGAGTTTTCGGTAGTAGTCTTCAATTAGAACATTGGATTCTTCGTATTCTTCAGAATCTTCATCGTATTGAAATTCTTTTATTTCTTTAAGATCTTTATCAGATACTGGAGAAAAAACCGATATTTCAGTTTCATCAAGTTCTGAAAGATCCAGACCGTAAACCCTATCAAAGATTTTAATTCTAATTAAGTAAACAATAGAGAGGATAGCTATAAAAAATGGAGCTAAATATATAAGCCCGTTTATATCCATAAAAAATTCTCCATTCAAATAAACATCGTCATAAAAGACAGATATTAATTGATAAGCATACATGATCATAGGTATCAGGATGACATGATACCACCAATGTTTGCAAGTAAAAAACCAAATTAATAATAAAAGGAAAGGAACTAATTTACTGGTATATGTCCAGGCTGCTGTAAGTACATCCTTATAATACTTACTTTCGTAGGAAAAAAAAGAAGTTTCCCAAACGGGACCGCTTGGGAAAATTTCATATGAATAAAATAAATATGGTGAAAATGCGATACAAATCGCAATAATGCTACCCGTTAGTAGGAACTCTGATGAGCCTTTTGTCGACTGCCTGTTTTTTAATCTCATGCTTGGTGTCGTTGTCATTTGAAGTTGAAGTTACAAAAAAACTTGCTCCAAATATTGCGGCTGCGAAAAGTACTGCTTTAAGTTTCATAATTATAGGTTTTAAGATTGTTATTTCGTTTTGTTTTCTAGAACAAACATATAACAACTTAATATCCTGTCGGTTAAAACATTAGTCGTACCTTTGCGCCCTTTTTCAAGCCAGATATTGCCCGAAAAATCGCCTTAAAAACTTAAAATATGTTAGTTTAACTTTGTTTATAAATCGTTCAATGAATTAAATCATTTTAATTCGCTTTATAAAACAATTGTAAAAGTAAAAAAATTCTTACAAACTATTTTACGCAGCTTTTTTTACGTTTTTTGATTTCGTTAACAAAACTTTAACTTTCTGGTGTTCTCAGATTCAACCTGAATGAGCAATTTTTGGGTGTTATCACCCAGCAATTTCTCCACTTTTTCAGGCCACTCTATAAGATTCCATTCTCCGGAATCCAGGTAATCTTCAAATCCAATGTATAAAGCTTCGGTATCTTCTTCGATCCTGTAAAAATCGAAATGAAATACCGGTCCTTTCTCTGACTCGTAATGGTTAACTAATGAAAACGTCGGACTGGAGACAGTGTCTTGCACACCGAGTGCTTTAACCAGCTCTTTTATAAGAGTAGTTTTTCCTGCACCCATTTCACCGTAAAAAAGCAAGATCTTGCTCTTTGTGTTACTAAGTATGTAATCTACGGCTACATCCAGTTCTTGAAGCTTGTAGGTTAACTCCATAATTCAATATGTCAGATTTGGGATGATAAAGATATATAAAAAATCTATAAAACAACACAGTCAACTGATTATCAATTAACTAGAAATTAATTTTATGTATTACAGCGAAGAAAAATGCATTTCATCGATTATTTTGGATTTAGGACTACAAATGGGATTACAACTTCTTCTAGAGAAATACCTCCATGCTGATATGTATTTCTATAATAACTAACGTAATGGTTATAATTATTAGGGTATGCGAAGAATAAATCCTCCTTGCAAAATATGTAGGAACTACTCATATTGATCGTAGGAAGATGTACTGATTTTGGATCTTCAATAGCTAGAACCTCCTTATCCTCATAGGTTAAACTCTTTCCTGTTTTATACCTTAAATTTAAACTGGTGTTCTTATCGCCTATCACCTTTGAAGGATTCTTCACGTTAATCGTACCATGATCTGTAGTAATAATCAATTTAAATCCGGATTGTTGTGCCTTTTGAATTATTTCAAGAAGCGGAGAGTTTTTAAACCAACTCTGGGTCAAACTTCGGTAAGACTTATCATTAGAGGCTAATTCCTTTATTACTTCCATTTCTGTTTTAGAGTGTGAAAGCATATCCACAAAATTATAGACAACCACAGTAAGATCATTAGACTTCTGAGTTTTAAAATTATCTACTAATTTCTTTCCCCCCTTAAGACTGGTAATTTTATGATATTCAAACTTAAGATCACTTCCAAGTCTTTTCAATTGTTCAGCAAGAAATTCAGCTTCATACATATTCTTACCACCATCATCCACATCGTTTTTCCAATATTTAGGAAAAAGCTTTTCCATATCGCTAGGCATTAGACCTGAAAAGATCGCATTCCTAGCATATTGAGTAGCCGTGGGAAGTATACTATAATAAGCGCTTTCCTTTTCCTTCTTATAATAAGGATTGATAATAGGTTCCAAAGCTTTCCATTGATCGTATCTTAAATTATCCACTACGATCATTAATGTGGGCTTATCTTTTTCCAGTTCAGGTAACACTTTTTTCTTGAATAAGGTGTGAGACATTACCGGTGGCTCTGCGTTCTTCTCGAACCAGCTTTGATAATTTTTAGAGATGAATTTGAAAAACTGGTTATTCGCTTCTTGTTTTTGAGATTCCAGGATCTCAAACATTCCTGAATCTTCTATTTCTTCTAATTGAATTTCCCAGTAAACAAGCTTTTGATATAGCTCAGCCCATTCTTCATAAGAATTCACCTGTGCCATTTCCATGGCAATCTTTCTAAATTCCTGCTGATAATTAGAAGTGGTCTTTTCAGAAACAAGTCTTGAATGGTCCAGGTTTTTCTTTATGCTTAATAGTATCTGGTTTGGATTGACCGGTTTTATGAGGTAATCTGCTATTTTAGAGCCGATAGCCTCTTCCATAATATATTCCTCTTCACTTTTAGTGATCATTACTATAGGGACTGTTTCTCTCTTTTCCTTAATTTCAGCAAGAGTTTCCAAACCGGTAAGGCCTGGCATGTTCTCATCTAAGAATATAATATCAAAATTCTCATTTTCTATTTGCTCTAAGGCTTCAGTACCGCTCTTGCAGGTTTGTACATCATAATTTCTAGATTCCAGAAACATGATATGTGGTTTTAATAAATCAATTTCATCATCTACCCACAATATTTTGATATTACTCATATGCTTTCTTGTTTATCTTGGTTTGAATGAGACTTTCAGAAATTATCCTCATGGTTTTGAAGTAATTACTGTGGCTCATTTCATATATGTATCTTTGCTTTGAATTTTAGAAAAAATATAGCTTGGCGTCGCAAACTAAACTTAAAATATTAAACGATCCAATTTACGGTTTTATTACCATCCCGAATGAACGGATCTTCAGGATCATTGAGCATTCATACTTTCAAAGATTACGCCGAATTTCTCAAATGGGACTTTCTTACCTGGTTTATCCTGGAGCTCATCACACTAGATTTCATCACGCGCTTGGTTGTGTGCATTTAATGCAAAAAGCTGTCCGCGTCCTGCGATACAAAGGTGTTGAAATATCTGAAAAGGAAGAAGAAGCTTTGTTGATTGCCATTTTGATGCACGATATTGGTCATGGTCCCTTTAGTCATGCTATGGAGCATAGCCTGGTTGAAGGTGTTGATCATGAGACTATTTCTCTTCTATTTATGGAGGAAATGAATTCAAAGTTTAACCAAAGTTTAACTCTGGCTATTAAAATCTTCAAAGGTAGTTACGATAGAAAATTTATGAATCAACTTATCTCCAGTCAGATGGATATGGATAGGCTGGATTACCTGAAGCGGGACAGTTTCTATACGGGAGCCGTAGAAGGTAACATAAATAGTGAGCGCTTGATCACCATGCTTAACGTAGTTGATGATGAACTGGTAGTTGAAGAAAAAGGGATCTATTCTGTAGAAAAATTTCTCATAGGAAGAAGATTAATGTACTGGCAGGTTTATTTGCATAAAACGAGTCTGGTCGCTGAGCAATTATTGATAAGAGTTCTTAAAAGAGCAAAGGAATTAATTGAGCGGGGAGATAAACTGAATGCCAGCGGTTCATTAATGTATTTCTTAGAAAATAAGATCACCAGGGAAGATTTTGATCAAAAAACTCTTGAGATGTTTTCTCGCCTGGACGATAATGATGTGATCTCGGCGATGAAAGACTGGATGTATTCAGATGATTTTGTATTAAGCAATCTCTGCGAAATGATCATCAATCGTAATCTTCTTAAAGTTAAGATTAAGAAGAAACGTCCATCCAGGGAAAAACTGGAAAAAAGATCTGTGGCTCTTCAGAATAAATATGGTATTTCTGAAAAGGAGGCCTCTTATTTTGTATTTGAAGGAGAGATCGCCAATCTGGCTTATAAAAAAGAAAAGGACAATATTAATATTTTACATAAAAATGGTAAGATCAACGATGTAGTCAAGGTTTCAGATCAATTTAATCTAAAAGCCCTGACAAATACGGTAACCAAATACTATATGTGTTACCCAAAAGTTAAAGATTAACTCATTTTTTTTACTTTTGCCAGAATGAAGTTTACTGCAACGCAAATAGCCGAGATATTAGACGGCCAAGTTGAAGGCAATCCTGAAGCGGAAGTTTCAGAGCTTGCCAAAATTGAAGAAGGGTCTGAAGGCTCCCTTACATTCTTAAGCAATCCAAAATATACTTCCTTTTTATATACCACCAATGCTTCGATCACTATTGTAAATAATGATTTTGAAGTTGAACAACCGGTTAACACAACCCTTATTAAGGTAAAAGATGCCTATAAGGCATTTTCAACTCTGTTAGAATATTACAATCAGATCAAACTGAATAAGTCCGGAATTGAACAACCAAGCCACATTTCAGATTCTGCAAAATATGGGGAAGGTCTATACCTTGGATCATTTGCGTATATAGGTGATAATGTGAAGATTGGTGATAATGTGAAAATTTATCCCAATGTGTATATTGGAGACAATGTTAAGATTGGTGATAACGTTACCTTATTCCCTGGCGTGAAGGTATATTCTGAAAGCCTTATAGGTAGTGATGTGACGATACATAGCGGAGCTGTAATAGGTGCAGACGGATTCGGGTTTAGTCCGGGAGATACCGGTGAATATAGCAAAGTGCCACAGATTGGAAATGTGATCATTGAAGATCATGTAGATATCGGTGCTGGTACCACTATAGACCGTGCAACTTTAGGTTCTACAATTATTCGAAAAGGAGTAAAACTGGATAATCATATTCAGATAGCTCATAATGTTGAAATTGGAGAGAATACCGCTATCGCTGCTCAAACTGGAGTTGCAGGATCTACGAAAATTGGAAAGAACTGTCTTATTGGAGGGCAGGTTGGAATTGCCGGACATTTAACAATAGGAAACAGGGTTAAGATTCAGGCGCAATCTGGAATTGGGCGTGATATAAAAGATGATGAAATGTTGCAGGGATCACCTGCAATAGGATATAGCGATTATAATAAGTCTTATATCCATTTCAAGAATCTGCCTCGAACTATGAATATAATACACCAACTGGAAAAAAAGATGAATAATAATGGTTGATAGAATTTCGAAACAAAGAACCATTCAGGAGGAAGTTTCTCTTGAAGGTGTTGGCCTGCACACTGGAAAAGAGGTTAAATTAACTTTCAAACCTGCGCCGGAAAACACAGGATATGTTTTTGTTAGAACAGATCTTGAAGGAAATCCTCAGGTTGAGGCAGATGTAAGTTATGTAGTAAACACAAAAAGAGGTACCAACCTTGACAAAAATGGTGTTACTATTCAAACTTCTGAACACGTTCTTGCTGCCTGTGTAGGACTTGAAATTGATAACTTATACATAGAACTGAATGCTTCTGAGCCTCCAATAATGGATGGTTCTTCAAAGTATTTTGTCGAAGCTCTTGAAAAAGCAGGAACTGTAGATCAGGAAGCTGATAGAGATGAATATGTGGTTAGTGAGATCATTTGCTATCGTGATGAGAACGGTAGTGAGATCATTGCTATGCCGGCAGACGAATACCAGGTGACCACCATGGTTGATTTTGGAACCAAAGTACTTGGTACCCAAAATGCTTCTATTGAACATCTATCTGAATTCAAGAATGAAATTGCTGATTCCAGAACTTTCAGTTTTCTTCATGAAATTGAAACTTTGTTGGAACATGGACTTATTAAAGGTGGTGACCTTAATAATGCTATCGTCTATGTTGATAAAGAGATCAGTGAAGAGACACTTAAGAAGCTTAGGGTAGCTTTCAACAAGGAAGAGATATCTGTAAAGCCAAATGGAATTCTTGATAACCTTACCTTACATTATCCTAATGAAGCAGCGAGACATAAGTTGCTTGATGTTTTAGGAGATGTAGCTTTAGTTGGTACTCGTATTCGCGGGAAGATCATTGCAACAAAGCCTGGTCATTACGTGAATACAGAATTCGCTAAAAAACTGGCGAAAGTTATTAAAGCTGAAAAAAGAAATAATGTTCCAAAAGTAGATCTTTCGCAACCGCCATTGATGGATGTGAATGATATTATGGATACACTTCCACATAGATCTCCGTTTTTATTAGTAGACAAGATCTATGAATTAACAGATTCTCATGTTATTGGAATGAAGAATGTTACCATGAATGAGCCTTTCTTCGTAGGACATTTTCCTGGGAAGCCTGTGATGCCTGGAGTACTTCAGGTGGAAGCAATGGCTCAAACCGGAGGTATTCTGGCGCTTAAATCTGTTCCAGATCCAGAGAACTATCTTACCTATTTCATGAAGATCGATAATGTTCGATTTAAGAGGCAGGTGGTTCCCGGAGATACTCTTATCTTCAAACTGGAATTATTAGCACCTATTAGACGTGGTATTTGCCAGATGCAGGGCTATGCCTATGTAAATGGTCAATTAGCTACAGAAGCCATCTTGATGGCACAAATCGTAAAATCAAAATAAAGATTATGAACCAACCTTTAGCATATGTGCATCCGGGAGCTAAGATCGCCAAGAATGTGGTGATAGAACCTTTCGCGACTATACATAATAATGTAGTGATTGGAGAAGGTACCTGGATTGGTTCCAATGTTAGTATAATGGAAGGTGCTCGCATCGGGAAGAATTGTAGTATTTTTCCAGGTGCAGTTATTTCAGCTGTTCCTCAAGACAAGAAATTCAATGATGAAGACACGCTTACTGTAATTGGTGATAACACTACCATCAGGGAGTGTGTTACCATTAACAGGGGTACAACAGATAGAATGAAAACCGTGATCGGTAATAATTGCTGGATCATGGCGTATTGCCATATTGCCCACGATTGTATTGTTGGAGATAACTGTATCTTTTCAAATAACAGTACTCTGGCTGGACATATCAATGTTGGTGAACATGTTATTCTTGCGGGAATGGCGGCTATTCAGCAGTTTTGTAGCATTGGGAAACATGCATTTGTAACCGGTGGATCTCTTGTAAGAAAAGATGTTCCTCCCTTTGTAAAAGCAGGTCGTGAACCTTTAAGTTATGTCGGAATTAATTCCATCGGACTTAGAAGAAGAGGGTTTACTACAGAAAAGATCAGGGAGATACAGGATATTTACAGGATCTTATATCAGAAAAATTACAATAACTCTCAGGCTGTAGCTATTATCGAAGCAGAGATGCAGGCAACAGCTGAAAGAGATGAAATATTAGAATTTATTAAAAACTCACAAAGAGGTATCATGAAAGGATACTTCAGTTCAAACTAAACTAAGAATGGCGTCAACTAGTGATATTAGAAACGGACTTTGTATTCGTTACAACCACGATATTTATAAAATTATCGAGTTTCTTCATGTAAAGCCTGGAAAAGGACCAGCTTTCGTTAGAACTAAATTAAAAAGTGTTACTACTGGAAAAGTATTGGAAAATACATTTTCAGCAGGGCATAAGATCGAAGATATTAGAGTAGAGACTCATAAATATCAGTTTCTTTATGAAGATGGAGAATTTTTCCACTTTATGAATGTGGAAGATTATACTCAAATCAGACTAACTGAAAACGCATTAGATCAGCCAAAACTTTTGAAAGAAGGTGAAGTTGTAACAATTCTTATCAATACTGAAGATAACATGCCATTATCAGTAGATATGCCGGCAAGTGTTGTTCTTGAAATCACTCATACAGAGCCTGGAGTTAAAGGGAATACAGCAACAAACGCAACAAAACCTGCAACTGTTGAAACTGGTTTTGAAGTTAACGTTCCTTTATTTATTAATGAAGGAGATAAAGTGAGAATTGAGACAGATAAAGGTACTTACAAAGAAAGAATCAAAGAGTAAGTATTTTTATGAAATTCCCTCGCGAACATTCTTTAAAAGAAATAGCTGCATTAATCGACTGTGATTATATTGGTGATGATGATTTCCCTGTGCAGGGAATGAATGAGATCCATGTTGTAACTCCAGGAGATATTGTATTTGTAGATCATCCTAAATATTATGATAAGGCTTTACAATCTGCTGCAACTATCGTACTTATAAATAAGGAAGTAAATTGCCCTGAAGGAAAAGCTTTGTTAGTTTCAGATGATCCCTTCAGAGATTTCAATAAACTTACCAGGCATTTCAAGCCATTTCAGCCATTGAACAATAGGATTTCAGAATCTGCTGAAATTGGAGATGGCAGTATTATTCAGCCTAATGCTATCATTGGTAACAATGTAAAGATTGGGAAGAATTGCCTTATTCAGTCAAATGTAACAATTGGGGATAATTGTATAATTGGCAATAATGTGATTATTCACAGCGGAACTGTTCTTGGTGGAGATGCTTTCTATTATAAGAAAAGACCTGACGGTTACGATAAGTTACTTTCTGGTGGAAGAGTAGTGGTAGAGGATAACGTGGAGATAGGAACGAATAATTCTATAGACCGCGGAGTTACGGGAGATACTATAATTGGTGAAGGTTCAAAACTTGATAATCTAATTCAGATAGGACACGATACAGTTATCGGAAAAAATTGTTTACTTGCATCTCAAATCGGAATTGCCGGATGCGTTGTAGTAGAAGATGATGTGACGATCTGGGGACAGGTAGGAATTAGAAGTGATGTAACTATTGCCAAAGGCACAGTATTAATGGCTCAATGTGGAGTTTCAAAAGATACTGAACCTAATACAACCTATTGGGGCACGCCTTTTGGTGAAGTTCGTACTAAATTAAAAGAATACGCTGCGATAAAGCGTTTACCTGAGATTGTTAAAAACATAAAATAATATACTATGGGTTTAAAGACTAAAGAAGTTGTAGAGAAATTTTATCAATCCAATTTCTATCAAGACGAAGATGTTCTTAGAAGCTATCTTCATCCTGAAGTTGAATTATCTTGGTATGGAACTACAGGACTTAGAAAATTAAACCTTTCCGGGATCGCGGAAATTAGCGAACAACTTGCAGAATCTTTTGAATCTTTAAGAGCTGAAGTAGAAAAGATCGTTGTTGAAGGAGATAATGCCGCAATTCATTTTACGTACCACGTAAGAACTATAGAAAATCCTGATGAAGAAATGCCTCTGGCACATTTTGTAGCCATGTGGGAAACCAAAGATGGCAAGCTCTTTAAAGGAGTTCAAATTAGTCAACTTGGGGAGGAAGTAGAAGAAAATCCCTGGAACTAAGAATAATATTAGATAAATATAACCCTCTAAATTTTAGAGGGTTTTTTATTTTATTTTAATTCTATGTTTGTAGAATAAAATATTTATTCTACATTTGTAGAGTAACGAAATTAAATTATGGAACTTTCAAATTCAGAAGAACAATTAATGCAGATCCTTTGGAAAAAGGAAAAAGCTTATATGAAGGAGCTGCTAGATGAATATCCAGAGCCAAAACCCGCGTTAACTACTGTAGCAACTTTATTGAAGCGTATGCAAGACAAGAATTTTGTGGGTTACGATCAGATTGGAAGGTCCAGGCAATATTTTCCGAAGGTTTCTAAGAAGAACTATTTCTCTAAACAAATGAATGGACTTATTAAGAATTTCTTTAATGATTCTACTTCACAGTTCGCTTCCTTTTTTACCAAGGAGACAGATCTTTCAGAAAAAGAATTGATTGAGTTGAGAAAGCTCATAGACGAAAGAATTAAAAATAAATAAGATGCTGATCTATTTTATCAAATCGGTTTTATGTCTTGCTGTTCTTTGGAGCTTTTACAAAGTTTTCCTGGAAAGCGAAAAAGCGCATGTATTTAAGAGATTCTATCTTTTGGGAAGTTTAGTTTTATCTATCATATTGCCACTAATAACTTTTTCCTATACTTCAGATTCGGTAACCACA
The DNA here is from genome assembly GCF_031344135.1 of Christiangramia sediminicola. Classification (NCBI taxonomy): domain Bacteria; kingdom Pseudomonadati; phylum Bacteroidota; class Flavobacteriia; order Flavobacteriales; family Flavobacteriaceae; genus Christiangramia; species Christiangramia sediminicola. The sequence continues at coordinate 670,041 of NZ_JAVJIU010000002.1, read as the reverse complement.
GCAGAAACATTTGTAGAACTAGAGAGATCTCAGGTTGTAGAAAATCATAGTTCAGTCAGTTTATATCAAAACTTTTTAGATGTTCTGCCTTACATTCTAGGTGGTACTTATGGAATTGGTGTAATTTTTTTCAGTTTTAGATTTTTTAAAAACATTATAGATATTCAAAAGCGAATTAATGGCAATGAAAAGCGTTCATTTTCCAATTACGTTCTGGTTTTAATTCGCTCAAGCCTCGATCCGCATTCTTTCCTCTCCTACATTTTTCTGAACAAGGATGAATATGAAACAGAAAGGATTTCTGAAGAAATTATACTTCATGAAAAGGCTCATGCAGACCAAAAACATTCCCTGGATATAATCCTGCTGGAATTAATTCAAATAATCTTCTGGTTTAATCCACTTTTGATTTGGTTCAAGAGATCAGCTAAACTTAATCATGAATTCCTTGCTGACGAGCAGGTGGTTTCTAAAATTAAGGATGCTTCACATTATTCAGAAGTTTTATTTCAATACGCAGGCGGCACTCATCATGTTAGCCTGTCAAGTTCTATCAATTATTCATTAACTAAAAAACGAATTATTATGATTTCAAAAAGTTTTTCAATCAGAAAGCTGCTTTCAAAATTAGGGCTTTTGATACCCGTACTAGGCTGTTGTATCTTTTTATTCAATAATGAGATTGTAGCTAAACCAGCGCTTTCGAATTCTCTAAACATTAAATCTAATCCTATAGCAAAAGGAGTAATATCCAATGAAATTCAGGATCCCGTAATTAAGATCAAAGTTGCCGAAGACAAAATTTGGGTAAATGGAAAGGAAACCAAATTAAAAAATTTTGCAGCAGTTGTAGACAAGATTACTAAGAACTGGACAAATAATGAATTAAATGGAGCAAGTATTCATATGAGTACAGAGGATTCTAATCAGAGATTCATGGAAAAGCTGAATGCTGAATTCTCAAAAACAAAGCTCGCCCGAGTTTCAGATCGTGATATTTTACCTCCTCCACCACCAATGCCACCGGCTGCAGAAAGTGTTCCACCGCCAGCTCCACCAGCACCAGTTAAGCACACCTCAGATATGGATGAGGATGCCAGTAGAATGCATAGAGAAAGAGCTGAAGAAATAAGAGCTCTTGCCGAAGAGCAAAGAATCATTATGAAGGAGGAAAGAGAAAAAATTCGTGAACTACAGGAAGAGTTACGAGAAGACGAAAATATTACTGCTACGGAGCGCAGGAAAATGATTGCCGATGTAAAAAGAAAAGAATCTGAGATGCGTCGAAAAATATTGGAAGTCGAAAGAGAACACATGCGTGCAGAAAGAGCTCAGGCGAGAATGAGGCGTGATCATCCAGAGCCTCCTATGGCTCCGGCGCCACCGCCTCCACCAAAACCAGAAAAAGTGATAGATGACATTGATAAAGCGGGAGGAAGCTTCTTTTATAACGGTAATAAGATCGATGCGGCCAGGGCTAAAAAGATCGCATTGGAAAAGAAGAATATCAACGTTCATGTAAAAAGAGGGGAAGATGACCCCGGCAAGGTTGAGATATTCGATAATGAAGAAAATTAATAAATCAAAAGCCCGGTATAAACACCGGGCTTTTGATTTATATACGCTTCAAAAAATTAGTAATCCAGATCAGATCCTTAGTTATTCAATGATTTTTGAATAGATTTTGTAGTCTTTGCATTAAGTTCAGGTATCTAAAATCAAATTCATCCCAAATCTATCGATCATGAAATCATCAAATCAAAATGAATCGCAAAACTTTGAAGAAGATCTGAATAAGATCTGAATAAGATCAACAAGCCAATACATACCCTTTACGCTCTTGTTTTAACTCTTTCCGCAGTAATTACCATCTATGTAATAAGCCTATAGATTTCATCATTTAATTTAATTCTCATTTAATCTCACTAATGAGTTGGAATTTCGGTACATCAGTTTTTCAATATTCGCGAATTTTATAGGAATTTTAAGGATTTTTCCATCAATAATCTATAAAATGACTTTAGGGTTTATATTTAAAAACATACTTTTGTAATCCAAAATTCAAAAGACACTTATGAGCGTTTTAGTCAATAAAAATTCTAAAATAATCGTGCAGGGCTTTACAGGAAGTGAAGGAACTTTCCATGCCGAGCAGATGATAGAATATGGTACAAATGTAGTTGGTGGGGTAACTCCAGGTAAAGGAGGGCAAAAACACCTTAACAAACCGGTATTTAATACTGTATCTGATGCAGTTGAACAAACCGGAGCAGATGTATCTATTATCTTTGTACCGCCGGCTTTTGCTGCCGATGCGATTATGGAAGCTGCAGATGCAGGTATTAAAGTGATCATTACAATTACTGAAGGTATTCCTGTTGCCGATATGGTAAAGGCTTCAGATTATATCAAGGATCGTGATTGTAGATTGATAGGTCCTAACTGTCCGGGAGTTATTACTCCGGGAGAAGCTAAAGTTGGTATTATGCCAGGTTTCGTTTTCAAAAAAGGAAAAGTAGGGATCGTATCTAAATCTGGAACACTTACTTATGAAGCTGCAGATCAGGTTGTAAAACAAGGATTGGGAATCACTACTGCTATTGGTATTGGTGGAGATCCTATCATTGGAACTACAACTAAAGAGGCTGTTGAATTATTGATGAATGATGACGAGACTGAATGTATTGTTATGATCGGTGAGATTGGTGGTCAGCTTGAGGCTGATGCTGCTCAATGGGTTAAGCAAAACGGAAACAGAAAGCCGGTAGTTGGATTTATTGCTGGTGAGACTGCTCCTGCTGGTCGTACTATGGGTCATGCTGGTGCAATTGTTGGAGGTAGCGAAGATACTGCTCAGGCTAAGAAGAAAATTCTTAAAGAGAACGGAATTCACGTTGTAGATTCTCCTGCTGAAATAGGAATGAAAGTAGCTGAAGTTTTAAAAGGCTAATCATATAATATCTTTTATCAAAAATCCTTCTGTTAGATTCCATTCGGGATATTTCAGGAGGATTTTTTATTACAGGCCTACTTAGGTTTTGTTATATTTGGCTAGACAATTAACCAAGATTATTACATATGAAATTATTAGAAGGAAAAAATGCTATAATTACGGGAGGTAGCCGTGGTATCGGAAAAGGTATTGCGCAGGTTTTTGCTCAACATGGAGCAAATGTTGCTTTTACTTATAATTCTTCTGCACAATCTGCTGAAGAATTAGCTAAGGAACTTGAATCTCTTGGGGTTAAAGCAAAGGCCTATCAATCTAATGCTGCAAGTTTTCAGGAAGCTCAGGAACTTATAGATAATGTAGCTAATGATTTCGGTTCTATAGATATACTTATTAATAACGCCGGGATCACAAAAGACAATCTTTTGATGAGGATGAGTGAGGAAGATTTCGACAAGGTGATAGAAGTAAATCTGAAATCTATTTTCAATATGACCAAAGCTGTACAAAGAACGATGCTGAAGCAGCGTTATGGAAGCATCATTAATATGAGTTCAGTAGTTGGAGTTACTGGAAATGCTGGTCAGGCGAATTACGCAGCTTCCAAGGCAGGTATCATAGGTTTCTCAAAATCGATGGCTCAGGAACTTGGTTCGAGAAACATCAGAACCAACGTTATAGCTCCTGGTTTTATTGAAACAGAAATGACAGAGAAGCTTGATGAGAAAACTGTTCAGGGATGGAGAGATGCTATTCCATTAAAAAGAGGTGGAAAGCCTGAGGATATCGCTAACGCATGTGTGTATCTGGGTAGTGACCTGAGTTCTTATGTTACGGGGCAGGTTATCCACGTAGATGGCGGTATGCATACCTAAGATTTAAGCTTAGATTTAGGTGTGAAATTATCTTTTATAATTCTTAACTTCACAGCTCTAAGCCATGTAAATGACGATTACAACAATCATATATATAACCCTGGCACTTTTAATAGCGCTGGGGTTTGCTTTTTTTCAGTACCTGTTGGGAAAGAAAATCAGGTCTGGAAAAGATTATATATTTTTTGCCTTGAGAGCTGTTGCAACCTTCATCATACTTTTACTTTTTATAAATCCAAGGATTACATCTACGGAATATGAGATCGTTAAACCTGAATTGATCATACTGTCTGATAATTCTGAGTCTGTAACACATCTAAATGCTAATCAGGAAATTTTTAATATTTCTGAAGAATTAATATCGAACAAAGAAATAGAAAGCGGTTTTCAGATAAATCAACTGAAGTTTGGAGAGCAGTTAAGCGTATCAGATAGTCTAAATTTTAAAGATTCTCAAACTGATATATATTCAGGCTTATCCAGTGCTGAAGACCTGTTTTCTGGAAAGCAAACAGCCTTAATTTTACTTTCTGATGGTAATCAAAGTTTAGGAAGAGATTACAGATATTTTAGCCAGAATTCAAATACTACTATCTTTCCTTTAATAATTGGTGATACAACTAATTATAAGGACCTAAGTATTTCAAGGATAAACTCTAACAGATATGCGTTTTTAAATAACCGGTTTCCTGTAGAAGCCTTTATTAATTATTCAGGAGATAAAAATGTAGAGGCTACCGTAAGGATAAGATCAGGGAAGTTGGTTTTATATTCAGAACAAATAAATTTTTCAAAATCTCAGAATTCACTGATCCTACGCACTGATCTTCCTGCGAATACTTTAGGCATTAAATCTTACACTATTGAAATAGACTCGCTGGAGAGGGAAAAAAACACTATTAATAATAAGCAAAATTTCGCAGTAGAAGTTATAGATGAGAGAACGAATGTTCTAATACTTACCGATATTTCACATCCAGATCTTGGAGCTTTTCAGAAGTCTATTCAAAGTAATCAGCAGAGAAAAGTTGATATAAAATTTCTGAATAATGAAAACATACAATTAAATGATTATCAATTAATTATATTATTCCAGGTGAATCGAAAATTTAAGAAATACGTTGATGAGATTCTGAAAGAAAAATATAATTTCTTATTGGTAAGTGGCAATAAAACGGATTGGAATTATTTAAATGAATTAGGTTTAGGGTTGAATAGAAACGCTGTAAATCAGCCGCAGGAATATTTCTCTAATTATAATAAGAATTTTAGTGCTTTTCAATTTGAAGATCTGGGATTTGATGATTTACCGCCCTTAGTAGATAAATTTGGACCACTGGAATTTGATGCCAATAAATTCAACCCACTACTTTTTCAGGAAATTGAAGGAGTTAATACCGAAGATCCTCTTATTGCTGTTTCAAAGGATGAGCGAAAATTTGGTTTTATCCTTGGTGAGAATATCTGGAGATGGCGAGCAAAGTCCTTTCTGGATAATCAGTCCTTCGAGCATTTCGATGATTTCTTTGGAAAACTGATTCAGAATCTGGCTAAGAACACCTCGAAGCAGAGATTAACGGTAGATTCAGATAATTTCTATTATGCGAACCAGAATGTGATCATTTCAGCACAGTATTTTGATGAAAATTATCAATTTGATGGTTCAGCGAATTTAAAGATCAGTGTAGAAAATGAGGAATCTGAAGAATCATTTACATCAGATCTAGTTCTTCGTAATAATTTTTATCAGTTTGACGGTGGCGATCTTGCGCCTGGTGATTATTCCTATTATGTTTCTGTTCAAGGCTCAAAGCTTAATAGAACCGGAAAGTTTAAGGTAATAGATTATAATACGGAACAGCAGTTTGTATCAGCAAATCTAAATGGAATGCAAGCCCTGGCAGATAATAATCAAACAGAACTTTATTATCAGGATCAGGTAGATAAGTTGATTCAAAACCTTTTAGCGAATGATAAATTCAAGCCGGTACAGAAAAGCCATCAAAAAAACGTACCTTTGATAGACTGGTATTACCTACTGTTTATCCTGATAATTGTCCTTGCCGTTGAGTGGTTTTACCGGAAATATTTAGGACTAATTTAAATTTCAATATTATATATGGAAAGATTACCCAAGATCGCAGTGCCTTTATTCATAGGTATTGTAGTTTTAATCATTTTTATTGCAAAATCAACAGTTACTATAGATTCTGGTGAAGCCGGAGTTTTATACCGAACCTTCGGTGGCGGTGTTGTTACAGACCAATCTCCTTTATCTGAAGGATTTCATTTCGTAGCGCCGTGGAATAAGGTTTTTGTTTACGAAGTTCGTCAGCAATCTATAGATGAGGAAATGACTGTATTATCCTCTAATGGACTGGAAATATCTTTAGATGCTTCTGTTTGGTTTCAGCCCGAATATGAAGCCTTAGGTAAACTTCACCAGGAAAAAGGTGAGGCTTACATTCAGAGACTATTGCAGCCGGCTATTCGATCGGCGACCAGGGCAGTAGTGGGGCGTTACAATCCAGAGCAGCTTTATGCCAGCAAAAGGGAAGCGATTCAACAGGAAATTTTTGACGAAACAAATTTACTTCTGGAAGATCAATATGTGCAGGTTAATGAAGTTCTCGTCAGAGATGTATCCTTGCCGTCTACTATTAAAGATGCGATAGAGAGAAAGCTTAGACAGGAGCAGGAATCTCTGGAGTATGAATTTAGATTAACCAAAGCAGAGCAGGAGGCAGAGCGCCAGCGTATTGATGCAGAAGGTAAAGCTACAGCCAACCGTATTTTAAGTGAATCTTTAACCGATAAAGTATTAAAGGAAAAAGGAATTCAGGCGACTATAGAGTTGGCTAAATCACCAAATGCGAAGGTAGTGGTTATAGGATCTGGAGATGAAGGGATGCCGATAATTCTAGGTAATAACTAATAAACAATTCTTAAAAATGAAATTTCCGGTTTTATTTCTGGAATTTTTATTTAGATTTGAAATCAGAATGAGAAATTACACAGTACATCATCATCATTTTTCTACCCACGCTCAGGCGAGGTGAATATGATATGTTGTAACTTTAACTAAAATATCATAACCCGTTTGAGCAATCAAACGGGTTTTTTTATTTCTAATAGTAGCTAATTAAATTATGAGTAAAGAAAAATTAAGGATCGCAGTTCAGAAATCAGGTCGGCTTTTTGAAGATTCTATAAGCATTCTGAAAGATGCCGGTATTTCTATCGATAACGGTAAAGAACAGCTTAAAGCATCTTCGAGAAACTTTCCTCTGGAAGTGATGTATCTAAGAAACGGGGATATTCCTCAATATTTGAGAGATGGAGTGGTAGATGTGGCAATTATCGGAGAAAACGTCCTTATAGAAAAAGGTCAGGATATTATTCGTGGAGAGAAGTTAGGTTTCTCTAAATGCCGTGTTTCACTGGCGGTTCCAAAATCTTTTAATTACAATGGGATCAAAGATCTTGACGGATTAAAGATTGCCACTTCTTATCCAAATACGGTAAATGAATTTTTAAAGGAAAAAGGTATTTCTGCAGATCTGCATATCATTAACGGTTCTGTAGAGATCGCGCCAAATATTGGGCTTGCAGATGCTATCTGTGATATAGTTTCCAGTGGGAGCACATTATTTAAAAATGGATTGAAGGAAGTGGAAGTAATGCTGAAGAGTGAGGCGGTTCTTGCTATTTCACCTCAAATTTCTGAAGAACGAAAGGCTATTCTTGAAAAACTTCAATTCAGAATGAAATCTGTGCTGAATGCTAGAACCTCTAAATACATATTAATGAATGTGCCGAATGATAAGCTGGAAGCCGTTACAAAGCTTTTACCGGGTATGCGAAGCCCAACGGTACTACCATTGGCCGAAGAAGGCTGGAGCTCGGTTCATACAGTGATCAATGAGGAGAGATTCTGGGAAGTACTGGATGAATTAAGGAATTACGGAGCTGAAGGAATTCTTGTAGCGCCAATTGAAAAAATGGTAATTTAATAACGGCTGAAAATTTGAATTATGAATAAAATACTCAATCCAACCAAAGCAGACTGGCCTGAAATTCTAAAAAGACCTACGCAAACCGTTGCCGATATCGAGCAAACGGTTAACCAGATCTTTGATGAAATAAGGGTTAAAGGAAATTCGGCAGTTACAAAATATACTGAGCTATTCGACGGAATTAAACTGGATGAACTTAGAGTTTCAGAGAATGAAGTTGCTGAAGCTTCCAGGCAAGTTACAGGGGAATTAAAATCAGCGATAAAATTAGCAAAAGCCAACATCGAAAAATTTCATGCTGCTCAGAAGACAGAAAAGGTGAGCGTAGAAACTTCTAACGGAGTTTCCTGCTGGCAGGAAAAAAAGCCCATTCAAAAAGTAGGTTTATATATTCCGGGAGGAACAGCTCCTCTATTCTCATCAATTTTAATGCTTGCGATTCCTGCACAATTAGCCGGTTGCGAAGAAATTATTCTTTGTACACCTCCAGATAAAGAAGGGAAAGTGAATCCTGCGATATTATACGCAGCAGAACTATGTGGTGTCACTCAAATTTTCAAAATAGGAGGGATCCAGGCGATTGGAGCCATGACTTTTGGAACTGAAGATGTTCCACAGGTTTATAAGATCTTCGGGCCTGGAAACCAATTTGTAACAGTCGCAAAACAACTGGCTACAAAATACCAGGTTGCCATAGATATGCCTGCAGGCCCATCAGAATTGCTGGTTTATGCAGATGATTCAGCCAACGCGGCGTATGTGGCATCAGATCTTTTGAGTCAGGCAGAACATGGTATAGATAGCCAGGTGATCATGGTTTCTACTTCCGAAGCATTGATCAGTAAAGTTTCAGATGAGATAGAATCACAGCTTGATGCATTACCAAGAAAAGCTATTGCAGATAGAGCTATTCAAAATTCAAGGTTGATACTTGTTAATTCAGAGGAAGAAGCTCTCGAGCTCATTAATGAATATGGTCCTGAGCATTTTATTATCTGTTCTACAAATGAGGATTATTTTGTGAATGGGGTGAGAAACGCAGGTTCAGTATTTATAGGGAATTATACACCTGAGAGTGCTGGCGATTATGCTTCCGGAACAAATCATACCTTACCTACAAATGGTTATGCAAAACAGTATAGTGGAGTGAACCTGGACAGTTTTATGAAAACGATCACTTTTCAGAAGATATCAGAGGAAGGAATTAAAGAAATTGGTCCTGCTATAGAACTTCTCGCAGAGGCTGAAGGTTTGCAAGCTCACAAGAACGCGGTTAGTCTGCGCCTAAAAGATCTTAATTAGATGAAGCAATTCGATATTAGTAAGATCGTTAGGTCTAACGTAGCTGCACTGGAACCTTATTCTTCAGCACGCGATGAATTTAAAACACAAGGTAAGGAAATGGTGTTTCTGGATGCGAATGAAAATCCCAATGAAAATGGGTTAAACCGTTATCCAGATCCTCAGCACTTTGAAGTAAAAAAGAGTTTGTCAAAGCTCAGAAATGTACCGGCAGAAAATATTCTTCTTGGAAATGGTAGTGATGAAGTTTTGGATCTTATCTATCGCGCGTTTTGCGAACCGGGAAAAGACAACATCATCACCTTGCCGCCTACCTATGGAATGTATAAAGTGCTTGCGGGTATTAATAATGTAGAAAACAGAGAGGTTTATTTAAACCATGATTTTGAACCGGACGCTACGGCAATTATGAATCAGGTAGATGATGATACAAAAATGATCTTTCTTTGCTCTCCAAATAACCCTTCCGGAAATTCATTTAATGATGATACGGTGAGCAGTCTGTTGGATAATTTTAATGGTCTGGTTGTTATTGACGAAGCCTACATAGATTTTTCAGAAAAGGATAGCTGGTTGAGCAAACTTGAATATTTTCCGAATTTGATCGTAACCCAGACTTTTTCAAAAGCATTTGGTCTGGCCGGAATTAGGTTAGGGGCATTGTTTGCTTCTAAAGAGATTATTTCGGTTCTGAATAAAATAAAACCTCCATATAATGTAAATCAGCAAACTCAGGAAAAAGCACTAAAAGCCCTGAATGATTTAGATAGTATTAATTCGCAAGTTTCTGAAATACTGACAGAAAGGAATAGGTTATCTAAACAGTTACTTGAATATGATTTTATTTCTAAAATTTATAAATCTGATGCTAACTTTCTTCTTCTAGAAGTAGATGATGCAAATAAGAGATATCAGGATTTACTTAAAAAGGGCATTGTAATTAGAAATCGTAGCAATCAGCCACTTTGTGAAAATTGTCTGAGAATTACCATAGGAACTCCGGAAGAAAATAAGACATTAATTAAAGCATTTAAAGAATTAGATAATGAATAAAGTATTATTTGTAGACCGTGACGGGACTTTGATCCACGAGCCTGATGATTATCAGATTGACAGTCTTGAGAAATTAGACTTTTACCCGGAAGTGTTTACTTATTTGAGTAAAATTGCCAGGGAACTGGATTACGAGATCGTGATGGTAACCAACCAGGATGGATTAGGGACTGATAGCTTTCCTGAAACTGATTTCTGGCCAATTCAGAATTTCATTGTTAAAACCTTTAAAAATGAAGGTGTCGAATTTGAAGAAGTTTTTATCGATAGAACTTTTGCCAAGGAAAATGCTCCAACCAGAAAGCCAAATATTGGTCTTCTAAAAGAGAAATATATAGGTAGCGAAAATTACGATCTTCAAAATTCTTTTATGGTTGGTGATCGTTTGACCGATGTTGAATTTGCTATGAATTTCGGAGGAAAGGGAATTTTTATTGACAATCATGAAGACCTGGCGGCAAATGAAGTTTCAAATGACAAATCTGAAGTTGAGAAACATATTGCTTTAAAAACTAATTCTTGGAAGGAGATTTATGAATTCCTGAAGTTACAGGATAGAACTGCATCTATTACCAGAAAAACAAATGAAACAGATATCAAGATCGAATTAAACCTTGACGGAACCGGTAAAAGCGAAATAAGCACCGGTATTTCATTTTTTGATCATATGCTGGACCAATTAGCCCGACACGGACAAATGGATCTCAAAATCGCTGTAAAAGGTGATCTGGAAGTAGATGAACACCATACTATTGAAGATACTGCAATCGCTTTGGGTGAAGTTTTCAATAAAGCCCTGGGAAATAAGCTTGGAATTGAACGTTATGGTTTCTGTTTGCCTATGGATGACTGCCTTGCTCAAACGGCTATTGATTTTGGTGGAAGAAACTGGCTTGTTTGGGAAGCCGATTTCAAAAGAGAAATGATAGGGAAGATGCCCACGGAAATGTTCTATCACTTTTTTAAATCCTTTACAGACGGAGCAAAAGCTAATTTAAATATCAAAGCTGAAGGCCAGAATGAGCATCATAAGATCGAAGCTATTTTTAAAAGTTTCGCCAAGGCTATTAAAATGGCTGTAAAAAGAGACACCGAAAAAATGATTTTACCATCTACAAAAGGGATGCTTTAATGAAAATTGTAATTATAGATTATGGTGCCGGGAATATACAGAGCATCAAATTTGCTGTACAGCGACTTGGTTATGAAGCTGTGCTAAGCAGTAATGCTGAAGAAATCAAGAAAGCAGATAAAGTTATCTTTCCAGGAGTTGGTGAGGCAGGTAGCGCGATGAGAATGCTTAGATCTACGGGTTTAGACAAAGTTATTCCAACACTAAAACAACCGGTAATAGGTATTTGTCTTGGGATGCAATTAATGTGCAATCATTCTGAAGAAGGAAACACTACCGGCCTGGGGATTTTTAATACTGATGTGAAACGATTTGATAAAACAGTTAAAGTTCCTCAGATCGGTTGGAACCAGATCACCAATCTCGAATCACATCTTTTTGATAATGTTGCAGAGAGTGAATATGTTTATCTGGTGCATAGTTATTATGTTCCGGAATGCTCAGATGAGATCGCCAGAACCGAATACGGAGTGAATTACTCAACTGCTTTACATCGTGATAATTTCTACGGAGTGCAATTTCATCCTGAAAAAAGTAGTAAAACCGGAGAACAGATACTTAGGAACTTTTTGAAAATAGAATCATAAATGCGAATTATTCCCGCCATTGATATTATTGAAGGCAAGTGCGTTAGGCTTTCTAAGGGTGATTATAACACCAAAAAAATTTATAATGAGAATCCTTTAGAGGTTGCCAAATCATTTGAGGATCACGGAATTGAATATTTACACCTGGTAGACCTTGATGGAGCTAAGTCTAAACATATAGTCAATCACAAGATTCTTGAACAGATCACTTCTAAAACTGAACTTAAGGTTGATTTTGGAGGAGGATTAAAGACAGATGAAGATTTGAAAATCGCTTTTGAAAGTGGTGCAAACCAGATCACTGGAGGGAGTATTGCTGTTAAAGATCCTAAAATTTTTCAGAACTGGCTTCAGAAATTTGGAAGCGAAAGGATCATCCTTGGGGCAGATGCCAAAAACAGAAGGATTGCAGTTTCCGGGTGGATGGAAGACACAGATGAGGAGATCATCCCTTTCATTCAAAATTATGAAGAGAAAGGAGTGAGCTATGTTATTTGTACGGATATTTCCAAAGATGGAATGCTGGAAGGACCTTCTTTTGACCTTTATAATGAAATTCTATCTGAAACTGAAAATATTAAACTGATTGCTTCAGGGGGAATTTCAGAATTTGATGAGTTACCAAAACTGGCAGACCTTGGTTGCGAAGGGGTGATCATAGGAAAGGCTATCTATGAGAATCGAATTAGTTTAAAACAATTAGAGAATTATATTTTAAATAAATAGAGAGCGTCATCGTGAAATGGGTTCAGGATTTCTAAGTTGAGATTCTGAAACAAGTTCAGAATGACGTAATATAAAAGATTAATTGTGCTAACAAAAAGAATAATACCCTGTCTGGATATCAAAAATGGGCGAACCGTAAAAGGAGTCAATTTTGTTGATTTGAGGGATGCTGGTGACCCGGTAGAACTTGCTGCAGCCTATGCAGAAAAGGGTGCCGATGAGCTGGTGTTTCTTGATATTTCGGCAACAGAAGAAAAAAGAAAAACTTTAGCAAAATTGGTGCTTGATGTCGCAGAACAATTAAATATTCCATTCACTGTTGGAGGAGGAATCTCTTCCGTTGAAGATGTGGATATTCTACTAAAGAATGGTGCCGATAAAGTTTCCATCAATTCTTCCGCAGTAAAAAATCCAGATTTGATCAATCAGCTTTCAGATAAATTTGGAAGTCAATGCGTGGTTGTAGCCATTGATGCCAAAAATATCAATGGAAACTGGAAAGTTCATCTGGTCGGAGGTAAGGTGCCTACAGAACTTGATCTTTTCGAATGGGCCAGTGAAGTAGAACAGCGTGGAGCAGGGGAGATCTTATTTACCTCAATGGATCATGACGGAACCAAAAACGGATTTGCCAATAAGGCTCTAGCTAAACTTTCAGAGGATTTAAATATTCCAATCATAGCATCTGGTGGAGCAGGTAAAATTGAACACTTTACAGATACTTTTAAGGAAGGAAAAGCTGATGCCGCTTTAGCTGCCAGTGTTTTTCATTTTAAGCAAATCGAAATTTTAGAACTTAAGAAACAACTAAGAACAGCCGGAATTCCGGTTAGAATATAATTCAACAACATGCTGAATTCATTTGAGCATATCGTTGTAAAATAATTAGATCCTGAAACTTGTTCAGGATGACGAATTAAAGAATATATCAAAGATGAACATAGATTTTAATAAAAATAACGAGGGATTGGTGCCGGCGATCATTCAGGACTCAACGACGCGAAAGGTTCTTATGCTCGGTTATATGAATGAGGAGGCTTTCCTAAAAACCAACGAAACCAAAAAGGTTACTTTTTACAGTCGTACCAAAAAGCGTCTTTGGACGAAAGGTGAGGAAAGCGGTAACTTCCTGAACCTTGTAAGTGTAAAGCTGGACTGTGATAATGATACTATATTAATCCAGGTTGATCCTGTAGGCCCGGTTTGCCATAAAGGTACTGACACCTGCTGGGCTGAAGAGAATAAGATGGATTTTGGTTTTCTTTCTAAACTTGAAGGAATTATTGAAGCTCGTAAAAAATTGAGCGAAACCGAACCTGAGTTAAGAAAAGAAAAGGATTCCAGCTACGTGGTTTCACTATTTGATTCAGGAATCAATAAGATAGCACAAAAAGTAGGAGAGGAAGCTGTAGAAACGGTGATTGAAGCAAAAGATGATAATGATGACCTTTTTTTGAATGAAAGTGCAGACCTTCTATTTCATTATTTGATCTTACTTAAAGCCAAGGGTTTCGAACTTAATGATATCGTTAAGGTTTTAAAAGACAGGCATTAATATTTTTAAAACTGTTTTCTAAGCTTACTTTTGCATTTCTGCTAATGCATTATGAAAAAACTTGTCCTGCTATTCTTATTTCCATTCATGGCTGTTGGCCAGAGTATGGCCATAGATGAAGATAGGTATTCTCCTCAGGAATTAATCGAACAACTTCTTGTTGATAGTCCGTGCATCACGAATGTTAAAGTAACTGAGGCTGCAGGTGGTAATTTTACAGATAATTCCAAAAGCTTTGGTTATTTTAATGCTAATGGATCTGATTTTCCGATAAGGGAAGGCATTGTTTTAAGTACAGGAAAACTGAAAAGTATTACCCAGTCAACTTCTATTTTAAGCGATGATGATGCCCCCGGATGGGATGGTGATGAAGATCTAGATTCAGAATTTAATGTAGAAACTTTTAATGCAACAATTCTGGAATTTGATTTTGTTCCTGAAGTATCCAGGATCAGTTTTAAATATTTATTCGCCTCAGAAGAGTTTCAGTTTGATAATTCAATGACCTGCAGGTTTTCTGATGTGTTCGCATTTTTTATCAAGCCGGTATCAGCTGCCAATTACGAGAATATTGCGCTTGTTCCAAATACCCAGACGCCGGTAAGTTCAACCACAATTCATCCTTATATTTCTGATAATTGCAGAGCCATCAATGAAAATTACTTTGATAGGTTTAACACCGATGCTGAAACGGTTTTCGACGGACAAACTAAAGTGCTTACAGCTTCGGCCAACGTTAATACTGGTGAAGTTTATCATGTTAAATTGGTGATTGCAGATGATTTCAATGCGAAATTTGATTCTGCTGTTTTTATAGAGGCTGGTAGTTTTCAACCAACTATAGATCTTGGTCCAGATAAATTGATGAGTACAGAAAACGCCCTTTGTGGTGGTGAAAGTTTTGAAATTAAACCTTCTATTTCTGGAAATGCTAGTTTACAATGGTTCAGGAATGGAGAATTACTGGAAGATGAAAATGGTGAAAGCCTATCTGTAGACACTTCTGGCGTTTATAGTTTGAGATGTGAATCTGGTAATAGTTGCATATCTTATGGAGAAGTACAAATCGAATTCTATCCCGAAATACAGCTGAATAGTGCAGAATTATTTTCCTGTGGATTTCCAGATGATGAAACAGGTAATTTTAATTTGAAGGATAGCGCAACACAAATTATCAATCCCAGTTCACGTAATGAAATTTCTGGTTTCTATAGGAACCCAGCTAATGCTTTAAGTGATACGGATGCAATCGAAAATCCAGAAGATTTTCAGAGTGATGAAACTACCGTTTTTGCTAGAGTCCAGAATAGTTTTGGATGCGTTGAAATAGCTGAAATTCAATTAATTCTGGAATCTAATAATGTATTAAAGGCAGAAGATTATTCGGTTTGCGATGATTTTCCAATAGATGGGATTAGTAATATAGACCTGGCTTTAGTAACGCAAAGTTTTATTGATGACCTGCCCGAAAATACCGAAGTGTCTTTTTATTTATCAAAAGATGATGCCAGAAATGATACAAACCAGGTTACTGGTAATTTTACCAATATTATAGCGTTTGAGCAAAAGCTTTTCTATAAAATTACGATCTCAGATTCTTGTTTCGGATTTTCCAGTATCAATTTGAAAATTGTTAGAGGACCAGAACTTATTGAAGATGAAACAATAGCTGTTTGCCTTAATGTGGATATTGCTGAAACCATTTTAAATGCAGGATTACAAGGCAGTTTAGATAATGCGAATTTTAGTTGGTATTATAATGGAACACAATTAAATGAAAATCAAAATACGATTAATGCTATAGGTATTGGTACTTATAAAGTTGAAGTAAGTGAAGATGGAACCTGTATTTCCAGCAGGGAAATTGAGTTAGAATATTCTGAAACCGGAAGTATTGATGAAATAAAGATTGAATCAAATGGAAGTTCAAATTCAGTTGAAATATTAATTGATGGAAATGCTGAATATGAATACGCAATAGATTCTTCAGTTTATCAGGATTCAGAGATATTTAATAACGTTAATGCTGGTATTCATACTATCTACGCGAGAAATAAAAATGGTTGTGAGACGCTAGCAAAAGAAATTTCAGTCTTCGGCTATGATAAGTTCTTTTCACCAAATGGAGACGGTATTAATGATTTATGGAAGGTTAGGGGGGCAAACTCCAATTACACAGTTATGATCTATGATCGTTATGGCAAGTTTCTGAAAAAATTAGACACAACGAGTTCCGGTTGGAATGGGGACATTAACAACCGGCCAGCCGCATCTGGTGATTACTGGTTTAGCCTTATCTTGGATTCAGGCGAAATTATAAAAGGGCATTTCAGTTTGATCAGGTAAAAAAAAAGGAATTAATTCCACGAACCCATTTTTCCTGTTTTATAATCTTCATAAGCTTGCTGGATCTCTTCTTCAGAATTCATTACAAAGGGACCGCCAAAAACCACTTTTTCGTTAAAAGGTTCGGCATGACCTAAAAGCAGAATGCTATCATCTTTCGCAACAATGTTTAATATTTCACTGTTTTTAGAGAATTCAGCAAGATGTAATTCCTGAACTTCAATTTCATTTACCTCCAGCTTACCTCTAATAACGTAGAAGAAGATATTATCAGCCTTTGGAATTTCAAGCTGGATTTCAGAACCTTTATCGAAATGAACAAGGGATAAATTCACAGAAGTCGGAGTATCAAATGCGCCACGAATTCCTTTGAAACTACCAGAAACCACCTGTGCATTTACTGTCTTAGACTCATTTTCCCAAACAGAGATTTGGTCTTTTTGCAGGCCGCGATATTCCGGAGCCATCATTTTTAGACGCTTTGGAAGATTCACCCATAATTGAAGAATCTCTAATGGACCTCCTTTCTCCTTGAATTCATCAGAAGAAATCTCGGCATGTAATAATCCACTTCCTGCACTCATCCATTGCACGCCGCCACTCTCGATGACGCTATAATGTCCGCCGCTATCTTTATGGGCGATATCACCATCAATAATAAAAGTTACCGTTTCCATTCCGCGATGCGGATGTGGTCCAAAAGGTAGTCCATCGTTATTAGGAGCATAAACCTGAGGCCCATGATGATTAAGGAATATAAACGGATCTATCATTTGTAAATTCCTTGTAGGCATTGGAGACCAGGTTTCAAGATCTCCCATCGGGCGATATTCTGCTTTGTGTACTTTCTTAAGATTTCTCATTACTGAGATTATTTATTTTTTACGTAGATAAGTTTAAACTTTGAATTTGAATTTTCCCTGGATTCCACTTCAAATTTATCAATAGAATTGATCATTGGAGTCAGCTTTTGAAATCCGTAATTCCGTGAATCGAAATTTGGTTGCTTTTTTTGAAGCAAACTTCCCACATCTCCAAGAAAAGCCCAGCCATCTTCATCGGCAACATCAGAAATAGTCTGAGAGATCAGTCTGACAACTTTAGGGGTGATCTTATCTACATTTGGTTTCCTGCTATCTCTTTCCTTATTCTTATCGTTATTGGAATCTTTGGAATTATTTTTCAGAATCTCTATATAAATGAATTTATCGCAGGCCACGATAAATGGATCTGGCGTTTTCTTTTCACCAATTCCGATCACCTTCATGCTCGCTTCACGTAATCTGGTTGCCAGCCTGGTGAAATCTGAATCGCTGGAAACCAGGCAAAAGCCATCAACTTTATTTGAATATAGAATATCCATCGCATCGATGATCATTGCTGAATCTGTTGCGTTTTTTCCTTGCGTATAACCGTATTGCTGAATTGGATGGATAGCGTTTTCGAGAAGAACAGTTTTCCATTTATTAAGATGAGGCTTCGTCCAGTCACCGTAAATTCTTTTGATCGTAGGATTACCATATTTGGCAATTTCTTCCATCATTTCCTTCACATGAGCTGAAGGTATATTATCGCCGTCTATAAGAACGGCCAGATTAGTTTCCATTAATTAATTCTTTTGGGTGACTAAAGTTAAGGTTTAATAAGCCCAAATAGTCCTAAAAAGCTTATAAATGTTGAAATTGATTACAGTTCGTCGTCAGGCTCTACGTGGATTAGAACATCGGCGATTTCTGGAATTTTCAGAAGAATCTCATCTTTTACCCGGTGAGCGATATCATGACCTTCTTTTACCGTGATTTGTGCATCTACAGCTATATGCAGGTCTACATGATAGGTCATTCCAGTTTTTCTAACAAAACATTTTTCGGTTTCTACCACACATTCATTATCGTGCGCGATATCCCTGATCTGAACCTCAATATCATCGTATCGATGTTCATCCATAACTTCGCCGAGAGCAGGTCTTAAGATTAGATAAGCATTGAAAAGGATAAAACCTGATGCAAACAATGCGGCCCAGTCATCTGCATTTTCATAGCCCTTACCCATATATAAGGCAACAGAAATTCCTATAAATGCCATCAAGGAAGTGATAGCGTCACTACGATGGTGCCAGGCATCAGCTTTTAAAGCAGAGCTATTAGTTTCTGTTCCTTTTTTCGAAACGAAACGATATGAGATCTCTTTAATAAGAATAATTACCAGTAATACGATTAGGGTATAAGGTTCTGGAACCTCATGCGGTGTCTGGATATTTTCAATGCTTTCGTAAGCTATTATCGTTGCGGAAACAATAAGAAAACCAACCACCATGAATGTTATCAGCGGTTCAGCTTTACCATGACCATAAGGATGGTTTTCATCAGCAGGCTTGTTTGCGTAACGAAGGCCGAGTAGAACTAGAAGTGATGAGAAAACATCTGTAGTAGATTCAATCGCATCTGCAATCAAGGCGTATGAATTTCCAAAAATACCGGTAACAGCTTTTGCGACGGCTAAAAGCGCATTTCCTGCAATACTAAAATAGGATGCTTTAATAGCTTCCCGGTATCCCGGCTGCATAGTTTTGATTTTGGAGTTTACAAATTTAAAAGAATAAACTAGTTGATCTGTTTATAGATCAACAATATTCCACTGATTACCATTAATAAGATCAGCAATTTTCTGAAAGTGCTGCTTTTCATTTTCGATAGAAATCGTTTGCCAATAATATTTCCAATAACCGCTCCGAGGCCTAAAGCAATGCCATAGATCCAGAGTTCTCTATATAGAAGTCCGAAAAAGGCATAACTGCCAATTTGAGCAATTCCAAGAAAAGAGGAATTGACAGTTTTGGTAGCAATAAGTTCTTCCTTATCAAGTCCCAGATTTAAATAAAACGGATTAAGGATAGGACCAAGCGCGCCGATGATCGTTCCAAGTACAGAGACTATAAAACCTAATGGGATGAAATACCATAGCTTAACAGGGAATGACCTTTCCTTTTTTCCGAAGCGATATTGAAAAACTGTACTAATTAGGAATATTCCAACTAGTATCTGAAGCCAGGAAGCCTCAACCTTTGTAAAAAAATAACCAGCTACCCAGGCTCCGAGCATGGCAGCAGGAACATAATACCAGAACACTTTCCAGTTAATATCTTTCCAGAATAAAATGAGTCTTGCCGGGCGGCCTATAAAAGTTCCCAGGTTGATCACTGGTGCAGTTTTGGTAGTTCCAATAAGAAAATTCAAGAGCGGCACAAGTATTAAAGCGCCACCGCCACCAGAAACGGTAGAGATTATAAATGCGACTATTCCCGCTATAAAAAGAATGACCAGAAAGAAAATGTTGATATCCTGAAATATTTCTGCCATATCTAATCTATTCCTGTTATTTTACTTCTTCTTTCAAAGATTAAAGTATCTCTCCAATTACCATCAAGTTTTGCGATTTTCTCTCTTCTGCCTAATAACTTAAAATTATTCCTTGTATGGAGTTTTATCGTAGCTTCATTCTCAGGAAACACACTGGAAAATAAGGTCCATATCCCATTTTCCTCAGAAGATTTGATAAGTTTTTTCATTAATTGAGAACCAATTCCTTTTCCGATATAATCCGGATGAACATAAATACTTACCTCGGCAACACCTTTGTAGACTTCCCTGTTTGAAAAAGGTGTAATACCAGCCCAGCCTTGTATTTCTCCATTATCTGCAAAAACGATTCTTGAATGTTTATGAAACTTTTGATCCCAGGTTTCCCAACTAGGCACTTTTGTTTCGAAGGTAGCATTGCGCGTTTCCAATCCTAAAGCATAGATTTTCAGAATATCTTTAGCATCTGCAGATGTGATTCGCCGTATCATTTACCACCAAACTATAAAAAAACTTTGAAATGCGGAACCTGATCTTTTCCAGACCAATGGTGCTTTCTCTTTTTCGATGAGTTGCTCAATATTATTCAGTAATTCCTGCTTATTCATCCATTCTGAATTATTTGTAGGATCACAACTCCAATACTTTTTCTTAGGACTGTGAAATTGCGAATCGGAGTTATTCTCTTCAATAAAGTCCGAAAGTCTTACATAATGTCCTTTGTAGCAATCTGGATTCACTGTTTTTTGATCGGAAAAGTTTAGATTATCAGCTGTAAATAGTTGGGCTTTAAAACATAATTGCTGCTGAATATCTTCTTTATTAAGGCCTAGTTTTTTTAGGTAATGTGATGTTTCAGGCTTGTATAGTAATGGAAATTGCTTTGATCTAAGCTTTTCAAGTTTTTCAGAAAAGCTATCCCTTCTATTAGGACCAATCCATTTGTCCCTTTCATTCGACAAAGATTCATCATAAACATAGAGTTTGTAGACGAGTTCAACATGCACAGTTTTAGAAATTTCCTTGTCGAAAACAAGAAAATCCAATTCGCCTAATGTTTGCTTATTTTCAATGATCTGAATATTGGAAGCAATTAGATCATAACGCTCGCTATGCTTTATAGCAATTTCGAAAAAGCTCTCCATACGCTTACCAAGTACAGAGTTTCTTGGATGATCTAGTTCCTCCAGATCTAAAAGAAGTGCTTCAGACAAATTTACATCGGGAAATTGAAAAGTTTTCAAGTCCCTTTCATCAGGAAATATATCAGGCGTATTCAGAAATCCCTGAAACTGATCAATAATACTTATGCCTTCCAAAAGAAATTATTTATTCTTGATGGGTATCCAGATTTGCTCTTCGGAATCTGGATTTTCAGGACCTTTATATTCTTCGCCCAATATTTCGAAATGTAATCGATCGTCCAGAACATAACCTGAATTTGGCAGCCATTCATTGAAAATAAAAGTAGAAGTTTTGGAAAACTCCTTAGCCGTTCCTTTATGAGTGAAAACCGCATATTTACCACCTGGAATTTCAAGTTTTTCGAGTCCTTTCGGGATCTCTTCAAAATTTGAAACTTCAGTTGCAGCCCATTTTTTAAACTGGGATTGTGTGTCAAAATCACCTTTGATGAAGTTCTCACCATATTCCTGAACAGAATATAAGTTTTTTCCTTTATTATTAGCGATCGTCCCTTTTAGATTCATGAACCTGTTCCATAATAGACTCGTTTTATCATCTGCCAGGCTGGTAGCAATGCAAATTCCTACCAGTTTCTTCGTCTCTAAATCTTTTATTTCAGGTTCTGATATCATTATAAATTATATTTCTTCTTAAATTTTTCTGCCTGATAGCATTTGTAAGCTCCGTAACCAAGACTACCGAGAATAAACATTTTAAATATCATTCCTCTGGCGATACTCGAAGGATCGTAAGTTGCATCAATCAGATAAAGCATCACTATAAAAAGCAATGGTATTACTGTAAAGATAACCGGACTTTTCTTGATAAAGAAGGCAAACATGGCAAAGATCACTGCGATTACTAAATTAACTATAGCATCTACCAGCAAATATTCAGAAGAAAAAATAGCGATAAAGAACATCACGAAGTTAAGCGCTGCAATAATTAAAAGTATGTTCCTGCTTTTCTTTATCGATGTTTCACTATCGCTTAAAATATTCTTTTCTGAAATAAATCTGCCAATATGAGCTGATCTTTCATTTTCTGTGCCTTTATACGGAAAGTTGCAATTTGAACAATAATCTAGAACTGTTGTAGATTCCTGGCGACAAGCCGGACAATTAGATGATTCCATTATTTAAAATTTGTGGTTAGTGACGAATTCAAATTTCTACTATGAAATATTGATGCACCTATCCACGACATACTGCAACCTTCTAATAGTTCATAGAAAGTACCAATATAAAAAATAAATGCTAGTATGGTTTATGGATTTTCGCAGTCTGCTTAATCAATATCATAACAATCCATCCAGACTGCTGTTTCTCCTTCCAGTCTTTCAGGCACCGGGGAGTCGTAGGTTATCAAAACTTTTCCATCGGGTAAAAATGCCATTCCTTCCGCTTTATCTGCGCCATGCTCCAATTCTGCACCGCGAGCAACATCAAACAATCTTTCCGGTTGATGAATCACACTTCCATGCTGGTCTGGTAAACCTCCTTTAATTTTATAAATACTAATGGTTCCATCAAGATCCATGGTTGGTCCGGCGAGTAGAAATAAATCCCCATTCTTAGTAATATTCAACTCTCTTATTCCCATACCGCTTAGATCTATGAAATGTTTCCGATATAATTTATCCTCATCGGGTTTTTTAGATAATATAAGCTCATTATCAAATTGCTTACAACTAATTTCCAGGATCACTGCGTAGCCATTCAAAACAGGACCTCTTAAACCAATAAAAATACGTTCTTCGAAAATTGCCAGGCCTTCAATATCGAAGCCGTTATCCTTGCAGGGAATGGTCATGAATTTTTTGAGATGTTCATCTGTCATTAATGCATTGTGAAGCTCGGTACTTTTTGTGCCGCCTCTAAGCATTAATGGTTTGATCTTTTCACCATTATACTCAGCTTCTTTTAGAAGTTCATAGCTGCCATCTTTTTTAATACATGGTATACAACCTAAACTAAATCTATTGGCATCTGTTGCTATTTCACTTAAATTGCCTAATTGCTTATCTATTGGATCTCTTTCATTTGGTGAATTTCGTTTGAGGCTCATGCTTCCACAAAACCATAAAAAAGGTTCCTGGTACGCAAGAGCCTCCATATCTGCCTCACCTTCTCCAGATGGCAGATCAAAGAAATCGAATAATTCATAATGTTTATGGTAACCATAGCCGTTTTTAGTGCTCTTTAACCGCTCGATCCCTGCATCTTCATCATAGCTTAACCAAAGATTATCTTCGGTAGCAAGGCTGCTTGATATTTCGGTTCTAAGGTCTTCAATATTTGAAAATCCTTTATCAAATTGAATAAGACATTTGTGGGCAACTTTTTTCTGGCTGGGTTTCATAAAATTGTTGGTTTACTTCCAATTTAAAGAGAATTCCAGCATTTGGGAATTTTCTCAATCATATTTAAGATTACTTTGTAATTCCTGAAAGCTATATGTTAAGGCAGTCCGAATGAAATTTAAATATCTTTGCTCAAAATTGAAGATTTGTTCAGAAAGAGATTCTATTATTTTATCAAAGTTCAGTACTTAGGATACAGGTTGCATGGGTGGCAGAAACAGCCCGATGTAAAAACGGTAGAAGGACTTATTACAAAAACCTTGCGCTGGGTAATGCCAGATGCTAAATATAAGATCCTTGGCACCAGCAGAACCGATGCTATGGTTTCTGCGGAAGAATCTGCATTCGAACTATTTCTTGATCATGAACCTCTGGAAGATCTGGAAGAATTTCTAAAGATATTCAATAAAAATCTACCTCAGGATATTCGAGCATTAGCTATCGAGGAAGTAGATGATAAATTCAATATTATCCAGCATTCCAAAACGAAGGAATACGCCTATCTATTTAGTATTGGTGATAAATTTCATCCATTTTGTGCGCCATTCATGGCAAATTTCCAGGAAGATCTGGATATTGAAAAGATGAAAGAAGCTGCAAAATTATTTCAGGGGACGCATAATTTCAGGAATTACTGTGTTCGTGTTTCTGAAAAAAGCACCTTTGAACGAGAAATGGTAAAATCAGAGTTAGTTGTAAACACAGTTTACAAAGCCAATTTTTTTCCTGAAAGGTCTTATATTTTTCATATTCACGCAGCGGGATTTTTGCGACATCAGGTAAGACTCATGATGGGAAGTCTCGTGCAGGTTGGAAGAGGGGAATTGAGTTTGCAGGATATTAAAGATAGTCTTAAACCTGATTGTCCTGAGCACCAGATGGATTTTATTGCACCAGCTTCCGGACTCATACTCAGGAAAATGGAATTTAATTAGTTCTCTTTATCTTCAAGAATTTTCAATGAAATTTTGATGGTTTCATAAGGTATTGCTTCCTCAAAATGTTCAAAATAGGCACGTAATGAATTAGGATTTTCAAGTTCCTCCTTCGCCTTTTCAATAGCTTTTAGATCTGAAATAGGGATGAACTGATGCAGGTTAATTTCTTCACCTTCATCGTACAATTTCATTAAGTGAGTGTAAATGGTGTTTTTCGCTACACCTCTTTCTGTTGCAATTTCCTCCACATTTAATCCATCATTATAAAGTGAAAGAGTCTCCTTTAACGTATTTCCCTTTTTAGACTTTTTTTTCGGCTTTTTCTCTCTTTTATCCTTACTGAAAGCGATGATCTCCTTGATAAAGCGATACCCATAATCTTCCATCTTTTTTCTACCAACTCCATCTATCAATAAAAATTCAGAGTCAGACATTGGCCTTTGTTTTTCCATGTCTTTTAAAGCAGCATCATTGAAAATAAGATAGGCAGGAATATCTTCTTCCTTGGCGATTTTCAGGCGCAGTTGTCTAAGTTTTTCGAATAGAGAATTATTTAAACTTTCTGCTTTTTCCACAGGAGTTTTTAGTTGTTCTTCCTTGACATCTGCCAGGTGTACGACCTCTTTTTCAAAAAGTACTTTTTTGGCCTGCTCGGTTAGCCTAAGATGGTTGTTTTTGTCAAAAGCGATCTCAACATATCCAAGGTTGATTAGTTGAATTAGGTATTGCTGCCAGTGTCGCCATGAAATATCATTCCCTATCCCATAGGTGGAAAGTTGCTCATAATTATTTCGTCGAACTACTTCATTTTGTGAACCACGAAGTACATCTATAACTGTACCTATAGGTTCAGCTCCTTTTAATCTGAAGATGCAAGAAAGTGCCTTCTGGGCTATGACAGTTCCATCAAAAAATTCTGGCGGATTTCTACAAATATCACAATTCCCACAGTCTTTTTCCATATACTCGCCAAAGTAGCTGAGCAGGATCTTCCTTCTACAACTTAGTGCTTCTGAATATTGTTTCATCCTGTCTAGCTTCGCCAATTGAACCTCTTCATTCTTGGCATTTGAAGCAAATTTCTGCAGCTGGATCACATCAGAATAGCTATGAAAAAGCAAGGTGTCTGAGGCAAGACCATCCCTGCCAGCACGACCAATTTCCTGGTAATAGCCTTCCAGGTTTTTCGGCATATTGTAGTGGATCACCCAGCGAATATTTGATTTATCGATTCCCATTCCAAAGGCTATAGTGGCACAAATGATCTGTTTTTCATCGTTGATAAAATCGTCCTGTATCCTGGAACGGCTATCATGATCTATACCGGCATGATATGCTTCAGCCTTAAAACCTTTTGCTTTTAATTTTGCAGCAAGTTCTTCTGTTGTCTTTCTGCTTAAACAGTATACGATACCGCTTTGGTTGATTCGATTTTTCAGGAATTTAGTGATCTGTTCAAATCGTTTTATTCCTGGTTTTACTTCCAGGCTTAGATTCTTTCTGTCAAAAGAGGCAATATGTTTTTCTGCTTTCGGGATATTTAACTGGCGGCAAATATCATTTCTTGTTGCTTTATCTGCTGTGGCGGTCAAAGCCAGAATTGGAGTAGAAGGGAAGCGATTCTTTAAATAGCCAAGCTGAGTATATGCCGGCCTGAAGTCATGTCCCCAACTGGAAATACAGTGAGCTTCATCAATCGCGATAAGGCTTACTTTTCCATTGGTTAAAAAACGATCTACGAATTGTAAACTTTCGGGAGCTACATAAAGTAATTTGATTTCCTTTTTCTCAATTTTCTGAAAGATAACCTCTTTATCAGCCTCTTCCTGACTACTATTAAGGTAAGCTGCAGGAACACCATTAGCATTCAAACCATCTACCTGATCTTTCATTAAGGCGATAAGAGGGGAAATTACGAGTGTGAGTTCTGGCAGTAAGATAGCAGGCAATTGGTAACAAATAGACTTTCCACCACCGGTAGGCATGATTACCAGGTTATCCTGGCCTTCAAAAACTGAAGAAATGATCCTTTTCTGTAAAGGCCTAAATTTCTCATAACCAAAGTATTCCTTCAGAGTATCTAACAACACTGCTTCTTTCATATTTGCAAAGGTAAAATTAAGAGTATATTTCCGGTAATTCCAGGCGGTGATTTCAGAAATATTATTCCATTTTAATTCTTGAAGTAGCTTTAAATTGCCGTTAGGAGATAATTAGTATTTTTATTCAAAATTAATTCTACTTATGGCTAAAAGAAGAAAGCTGATGCTTAGACGCCCTAAAACGACTAAATCGGCCAACCAGATTCCTGGAACCATGACTTATGTGGGGAACAAGGAAGCTACCGAAACAAAGCTGGACGTTATAGATTATAACAGCGAACGTCATGAGCGTTTTAGTTCTACAACGCCTGAAGATGCCTTTAAATTTGTAGATGAAAATAGTATCACCTGGTTTAATATTGACGGTTTAAGCAATGTAGAAGAGATTGAAAAGCTTGGTGATTATTACGAGTTGCATCCATTGGTGATGGAAGATATTGTAAATACTGGCCAACGACCAAAAATCGAAGAATATCAGGATTATCTTTTTATCGTTGCGAAGATGCTCTATTATAAGAATGGAGAAATAGAGAATGAACATATTAGTATGATCGTGGGGAAGAACTATGTTCTTACTTTTCAGGAGGCTGATGGAGATGTTTTTGATCCTATTAGAGAGCGAATAGAAACTGCCAAAGGTAGAATTAGAACCCGTGGCGCCGATTATCTTATGTTTGCCTTACTGGATTCTATTATTGATAATTACTTCCTCGTAATAGATGATATGAGCGATAGGATAGAAGCTTTGGAAGAAAGTCTTTTTACTTCTAAACCAAGTGATGATATCACCTATGAGATCCAGGATCTTAAAAGAAATATTTTAAGAATCAGAAGAGCCGTTTTTCCGTTAAGAGAAGTGATAAGCAGGATGGAAAAACTCGATAACGAATTAATAGATCCCCATACCAGTAATTTTATTCGTGACCTTTATGATCATATTATCCAGATATCTGAAAACATTGATATTTACCGTGAGATGATCTGGGGATTGATGGATATGTATATGACAACTATCAGTAACAAAATGAACGAAGTAATGAAGGTGCTAACCATCATGGCCAGTATTTTTATTCCACTTACGTTTATCGCTGGTATTTACGGAATGAACTTTGAATACATTCCCGAATTGCAATGGAAATACAGTTATTTCGTACTTTGGGGAGTAATGCTCATTATTTTCTTTTTGATGCTTTATTACTTCAAAAGGAAAAAATGGTTATAGATAAAATTTGAAAATTATGAGAATTCCAATAATACTATTAACTCTAAGCCTCTTCGTTTCAAATGCTGGTTTTGCCCAGAGTGAAAGCGGCACCATCAATGATTCTATCAATAAAATGTATGTTGGTACTTATACCAAGAAAGAAGGTCACGTAGACGGTAAGGCTAAAGGCATTTATCTGCTAAATCAAAATTCTGATACCGGGGCGTTGACTTCGATGGGAACTGTGGCAGAGTTGGTAAATCCATCATTCGTTAAGGTAGGAAAAATGGGTAAATATCTATTTGCAGTAAGTGAGCTTGGACCGCATGAAGGAGAAAGTGGATTCATTTATTCATATGGAATACAGGAAGATGGGAGCCTTAGAGAAATTAGTAAGAAATCAACAGGTGGCTATGCCCCATGTCATATTGCACTGGACAGATCTGGAAAATTTGTATTTGTAAGTAATTATATGGGCGGAGTTGTAATGTCTTATAAGATTAATGAAGATGGCAGCCTTAGCGAAAATCAGGAGGTTAATCTTGAAAACCCTGAAAATTCCCATGCTCATTCTGTAAAGATCAGTGGAGATAACAGGCATGCCTATATTGCAGATCTTGGGAATGATAAGATCTGGATCTTCAATCTAAAAGATGGAAAGCTTGAATCACATGATCAGCTGTTCGTTCAATTGAAAGAAGGAGCTGGTCCAAGACACATGAGTTTTGCCAAAAACGGGACTTTTGCATATTCTATGAATGAGCTTAACAGTAGCATAAGCGTATTTGAAGTTTTAAAAGATGGTGGACTTAAATTGATCCAGGACATTTCTTCCCTTCCGGAATCTTTCAAAATGAAAAATTCAGCTGCAGACATTCATATTCATCCATCCGGAAAATTTATTTATGCTTCCAATAGAGGACATGATAGTATTGCAATTTTTAAAATTGAAGATTCAGGAAAATTAACTAATGTAGATTTTGTTCCTATTGCCGGTAAAACTCCTAGGAACTTCGCTATTTCACCTTACGGAAAGTTTCTTTACGCGGCTAGTCAGGATACTGGTAATATAACCACCTATAGAATTAATCCTGAAAATGGTAAATTAAAACCACAGGAACCGGTATTTGAGATAAAGACACCGGTTTGTCTGGAATTCGTAAAATAAAAAAAGCGGCTACTAAGCCGCTTTTTTTATTAATTTATTGGATTATACTTCCTGAACTACAAAGAATCCGTCGTTACCTTGTGATTGGTATAAAGGCATAAAGATATATGCATCCCATTCACTTTTCACTTCATTCCCGTTTTGCTTGGCGAGTAATTCACCTTTTTCGATCTTCTGAAAATTCTCATAACCCGGTTCCATTTCAAAAATATCGGAATCTTCCAGTCCATGACGATATAATATTTCAAAAGTTTTTTGTTCTGGAGCGTTCTTTTTTGCAAACCTGTCAACGCACTCAGGAAACGTAGAGATCATGGTGAGATCTAAATTACAAGCTTCTTTTAGCGCAAGCCAGATAACTCCCTCATGATTTTCCTGAGAAGTTTTATCTGTATGTTGACCCGCTTCAAAAACAAATCCTGTCATCCCTGTTCTACTTAGATAATGATCTATATCACCCGTGATAATATCACTAAACCCACGAATAATATACGTTGGGAATTTATGCGCCCATTCGTCGTTATCATTCACTTCCTGAACAGATACATAAGGTAAGCTGGATGATGAAGTTGTATGACAATCCAGGAAATATCTTTTTGTGAAATCTCCATTAGACTGCTCTTTAAGAACTTTAATGATCTCGAACATCTCACGCTCTTCATGAGTTTCCGCATCATTCTTTTTTACGTTTTCTTCGGTCCAGGTCCTGTTAAGATCTTCATCTATATAACGCTTATTTTCATTCAGCGCCTTTTTATTTCCTGAAACTCCAACTATGGTACCTTCAATTTCTGGCTTAGTTTTATGGAGTTCTTCAAAAACGTTCATCAGAGCTTTTACTCCGCTAGGTTCATTTCCATGGATACCGCCGGTTACAAATAAAAGTGGTCCTTTTTTACCTGAACTATATTTGCCGATGATCCTTGGGATATCTTTTTTCAATTCGTTGCTCATAATGCTTTATTAGTCCATAGTTGCTAAGGTTCTATTGCTTAGCTGATTTTTATATAATTCTTTGAATTCAACTTTTCTTTCAATTGCTTCGATAATATAATCTGTAAAAGCCGGAAGTCCGATATCCTTAAACCTTTCCATTCCACCTGGACTAAGCACATTGATCTCTATTAGTTTATCGTCTACAATATCAAGTCCAACGAAGAACAATCCGTCACGAATTAATTTTGGAGCCGTAAGATCGATGATACGTTGCATTGCAGGAGTAAGGTCACTACTATCGGCGGTTGCTCCAACAGAGAAATTACTTCTGAATTCACCTTCACCACTTACTCTTCTAATAATCGCTTTTTTCCCGTCTTTCTCCATCACCTTTCCGTTTACCAGAAGCACTCGAACATCACCATCTTTACCTGCAGGTAGGTATTCCTGAGCGATCACATAACCCTGAGAACTTAAATGTGTGATGATCTGATTCACATTCTTTTCATGCTGATCTATAAGATAAACATCCTGACCACCAGAACCTTCTAATGGTTTTAAAACCATCTTTTTGTTCTTCTGATTTTCCCAGAAGTCAAGGATCTGATCTTTGTCCCGGGTTATAATTGAAGCAGGTTTAATCTCCTGTGGTAATTCTTCAAAATATAACTTATCAATAAAAGCATGTGATAGGGCATAGGCATCATTCAACACAAGAACTTCCTCCTGCTGAACCATTCTACCGAATGCAACACCAGCCTGTTCGGCCCATTGACGACCATCTTCCTCAGTTGGATTGTTCCTAATGAAAAGGACGTCCAGCTTTGAAGAATTGATCTTTTTAGGTTTATTCTTTTTATCCTGAAGTGCTTCCAGGAATTTCTGAGGTGACTTGCTCTTAAAGCTTTTAGGCACCGTTAGCGCATTAATACTTATTGGTTGGTCGTGATGGAATGTAAAATCTCCAACTCCCATAGCATATACTTCATGACCTCTTTGATGAGCCATGGACATTAGTGCTGTAGAAGTTCCATTTTTCTCCGTTTCAACATCGTTTAATACAAAACATATTTTCATTTACATACCATTTGTGGCAGGCTTAAGCCTTGCCTGATTAATTCTAATTTTTCGTACATTTTTTCACTGTGCAGGTAACTAGGTTTAACCTGAACAGGATTAAGAACTTTTCTATCTGTAAGTTCCTTTATAATGCCGGTGTGTTTAATTCCATATTTACCGGCTAAAAGAGGTTCGTAATCACCTCCGTCTTTTATATAATCTTTTAATAATACCAGACCTTTTAAATAGATGATATCTTTCATGAATCCGCCTCCCTGCATTATCCTGGAAGTAATATTGAAAGCTCTTTCCGGAGAAAATCCATAATCAGTTTTTAATAATCTGAAGATCTCCTGAAAGTTGCCGCCATCCATCAAAGCTTCACCTGCGATCACTCTACCGGCAAGAATCCTTAACCTGTTAGCCGTAAGTCCGTCAACCATAAATTCAGACATTACCGCTAATCCTTCCTGAAGCGGATCATAATCGGCTAAACCAATACTTAACTGACTTAGTGGTTGATTGCTACCGTTGTAATAAGTAAGCACATGTGTTCCAACTTCATGCTGGATCAAGGCTTCAGCTTCTATACGATTCATCTTATAATCTGCAGGGATATATAATTCGCCATGAGAAACCATCATCACATTCACATCTTTACGAATGTGAACTTTACATTTAAAGTTTTCGTCCTGCTCTCGATAATAGTCAAATTCCTTTCTGGCGAGACTACTGAAGGCTTTAGAATCTAAAAGGTTTGAATTATTTAATTCGGTTTCTTCCGGAACAGTATTCAGAATATTTCTGGCTTCCTCACATAAATTCTTTTCTACTCCTTTATAAAGCCTAATACTGTCGTACATGAAATTCCTACTTCCACGTTCATTCAGCATCGTGATCTGCATATCAAGTTCTTCTCTTTTTTCTCTAAAAAGAAAGGACATCGCAGGATCATCAATATCTTCAATCTTTAAATTATAAAGTTTTCTTTTAAGCACATCTGGATCTACAGGTAGCAACCTGTAATGATAATCGATCACATTTTGAAAGTTGCTATCAAAAAACTCCTTTTTTATATCGTGTATATTTGCTGGAGATACTAACCATAAGAACTGATACGATTTTTCTATATCTGATAGCTGCTTATCTATATCGAAAACGATCTGTTTAAGATACTTTCTTCCAAGCGCATTAAAACTTGCGACTCCGCCAGATGTCTGAACCCTTATAAATTCAAAAAATGACCGATGGATCGCTCTAATAAGGAAATCTTTAAAATTTCTGAAGAAAACAGGATATAGTTGATTGTTTTCATTTCTATAGATGGGAGGAACTTCAAGGCCAACAACCACAGCACCACAACTTTTCGCATCTTCCAGCTTCATAAAGGGCACATCGCCTTCGGCCTGTCGGTTCGGTGTATCTAAGATTTCAGTGTCCAGATACAAACCTGTAAACTCATTATTGATCTTTAAAAAATCATCTTTTAGAGTCTTTAATGCTGATGGCAACTTTTCAGCAGGACCTTTGATCTTGATCTTGGTAGAATCCCTCTTTCCTGAATATATTTCGAAAAGGAGATAAGATTTCATTTGAACTGAGATCTGATCTGAAATTCTATAAAGTAATTTGCGGTAGCCTTGAAAATCTTCGTTCCCAATGACGAGATAAGAAGATTCATTGATTACAAAACGTCTTGTTCCTTTATCTTCCGGTTTTCTTCGATAGATCACCAGATATGGCAATTCCTTTTCAATATGTAAAACTCCCTTGCCTGGAAGTGAGCAATTGATCTCTTTTTCTTTTTCAAGAATTGTTAAAATTTGCTCAATGGATTTCTCAGATAAATCAGGTATTTCCTGCATTACTTTGAAAACTTATTCAAGCAATAGCTTTAAATCGCTATTACTACGGGTTTATTGATTGGTTCATTGTTGTCTGGTTACCTAATTTAGGAAGATTAAAAGCTAATGCGTATTCATTTCGCGCTTTTGACAATTCTTTATGAAAGCCTTATAAATTAATGTGAATAGACAATCGTTGCCTTTTCCCAGATTAAACTCTATTTTTGCCGAAATTTATTTAGCAGTATGGATTACAGTCTTACTATCATCGTTCCTTTATATAATGAAGAAGAAAACCTTCACAGAGTGGAAGAAAAAATGAAGGAATATATTTCCCAGGCAAGCATTAAATGCCAGGTTTTGTTCGTGAACGATGGATCTAAAGACAATTCAGAAAAACTAATGATAGATATTTGTGAGCGAAATCCAGAATTCAATTATATCAGTTTTGAAAAGAATTGCGGATTAAGTGCAGCGATCAAAGCTGGATTTGATTATTCTACTACGAATCTTACGGGATATATAGATTCTGACTTGCAAACAGATCCTTTTGATTTCGAATTGTTACTTAGTGAGATTAAAAATCATGACCTAGTTAATGGTTTTCGCCATGAGAGAAAAGATTCAGGGATTAAAAACATGTCTTCTATAGTGGCAAATACAGTGCGAAACTGGTTCACTCATGATGGAATGGATGACACAGGTTGCCCGTTGAAGATTTTAAGAACAGATTACGCAAAAAGAATCCCAATGTTTAGCGGACTTCACCGTTTTCTGCCCGCGATGATCATGTTACAGGGAGGTAGAATAAAACAAGTGCCAATAAAGCATTTTCCAAGAATTGCAGGCACACCAAAGTTTGGCTTAAGAAACAGGCTTTTTAAACCTTTAATGGATTGTTTCGCATATCTCTGGATGAAGAAGAATTACATCAACTATAACGTAGAAAAGAGGTCTTAAATCATCTTTGAGATAGCTCTCCAAAATCATTACTCTAATTTCTCAAAACTTCTCTGAGATGGCAGGTTAATACCTTTGTGCCATTTAATGTGGAAAAGAAAATCTAAAAAACAAAAAAGCCTTCCAAATGGAAGGCTTTTCGTGATGGCACCAGGATTCGAACCTGGGACCGCCTGCTTAGAAGGCAGGTGCTCTATCCAGCTGAGCTATGCCACCGTTTTGCGGTTGCAAATATAAGCCACTTTATAAATTATACAATGTTTTTTTATCTAAAAAATCAGTCTTTTTTTAAAAAAGAAAAACTTCCCGAAGGAAGTTTTTGATTATCAGTATATAGTACTTTCTAGTTTTTTTAATTTTCTCGAACCAATTCAGTTTCCAGGCCTTTTGAAGTAATAACAAGTTGATTTAGATTGCTTGGATTAGCTTCTTCATTTTCGAATACCTGAATATAAAGATTATTGAATCTTCTTATCAATTCAAGTGTTTTTAAAGAAAGGTTGAAAAAAGAACCAGATTCATGAATATTATGAATCCATTCTTTCACAGAGTCTATCTGTTGGTATTCTTCCTCGGTATTGAGGATATAATCCTGTTTTATCAGCATAACTTATTGTATTACAGTTAGCCAAGTAGGAATATAAAATAGATTGGGCATGTCAAATATAGAAGGAATTATTTACCGTAGGAGCATTATAAATGTAAAATCTGTAAACTGCTAAAATTAATCGGTCAACTACTATATCAAGGGTTTCGGAAATAATATTAATTTAGCTGAAAACTTCCTAACTGCATTTATGAGCATTAAATTTCAAAGTATTTCTTATAGTTTGAAAAACCAGTATTCCAATTTTAAGAACGAAGTGATCTAATGGATAACTGGATTATATATTCCTTAGGATTTATAGCACAATTACTGTTTTCAGGTAGAATGATTCTGCAGTGGTTCCTTTCAGAAAAGAGCAAAAGGATCATTACTCCTCAAATATTCTGGCATCTTAGTCTTTTAGCTTCATTTTTACTATTTGTATATGGTTATTTAAGAGACGATTTCGCCATTATGATGGGACAAACCTTAACCTATTTCATATATATCAGAAACCTTCAATTGCAAGGGGAGTGGCATAGGATTCCAAAATATTTCAGAGTATTTTTATGGATATTCCCACTCCTGATTGTTCTTTACGGATTTAATAATGATCAATACGATGCCGCCAAATTATTCAGGAATGATGCAATTCCATCCTGGCTCATCATTCTTGGTTCAGTAGGGCAGGTTATTTTTACTTTGAGATTTATCTATCAATGGGTATATTCAGAAAGAAGAAAAATTTCCAGTCTTCCATTAGGCTTTTGGCTTTTAAGTCTATTGGGATCGGGAATTATCATTATTTATGCGATCATAAGGAAAGATCCTGTTTTATTGGCAGGTCACGGAATAGGAGTGGTAATGTATATTAGAAATATTTATATTCAGAAAAATGAAGTTAAAGGATAACTACTTTCTGTTATTGTTCATCGTTTGTATTGCGATATTTTGCATAAACCTGGACGCAATCATCGTGAATATCATGGAAGCTCGAAATTTCGCTACAGCCAGGGAAATGATCACGATGGATCACTGGATCTTCACGACATTGAATAATGAACCAAGATATGAGAAACCGCCTTTGCCTACCTGGCTAACTGCAATTTCGATGCTCATTTTTGGTATGAAAAGTCTGTTCGCTTTACGATTGCCAGCCGCGGTAATGGGAACTATTACAGTACTTTTTACTTATAAACTCGGATTAAAATTCACTCAGAATCGAAAATTTGCATTTATATCAGGCCTTATAGCTGTCACTTCATTTTATATTCTGCATTCCGGAAGAGACGGGCAATGGGATATTCATACTCATGCCTGGATGCTTATGGCTATTTATGGGCTTTATAGATTATTTACGAATGAAGGCAACAAGTATGCTAATGGCTTAATAACTGGATTGTTGCTTGGATGTTCCTTCTTAAGCAAAGGTCCTGTTTCTATGTACGGACTATTATTACCTTTTTTAATCGCATTTGGTGTAGTTTTTAAATACAGAGATTTAAAATCTAAATGGAAGCCACTTCTTTTAATGTTGATTGTGGCATTTCTAGTTTCCGCTTCCTGGAGTCTATATGTTTACTTTTTTGATACCCATGCTGTATCCAGGATCACAGAAAAGGAAACCGGCAGATGGCTTGATTACCATACACGACCAATCTATTATTACTGGAGCTTTGTGATACAGACAGGTATCTGGACGATTCCTGCGTTTGTAGGTTTGTTATATCCTTATTTAAAGAACAGGGTATTTAACAAGAAGGGATATAAATTCACATTATGGTGGACACTCGCCTCGGTAGTACTCTTATCAATTATTCCTGAAAAGAAAGCGAGATATCTTCTACCTGTTTTAATACCGCTAGCTTTGAATACAGGTTTTTACATTGAATACCTTTTCAGAAGGTTTGATATGATGCCGAAAAAGGAAAGATTGATAGTCTATTTTAATTTTTCTTTGATCGCCGTAATTGGGCTTATTTTCCCATTTTTAGGTTACTATTTTTTTAAGGATCAATTTACTGAAATATGGCCATGGTTTCTGTTAACTTCAGTTTGCCTTGTTTCTATTGGGATATTGATCTTCTATTACCTAAAAAAGAAAAAGATCAAACCAGTTTTTTATCTAACTGTATGGTTTGTGATCTGCGTTATTTTCTTCGGATTACCCATTGTCAAGAAACTGGAGTTAAACCCGTCCTACAAAAGTATTTCTGAAGTTGATATGTATCTAGAGAAAGATCCTATGCCGTTACGAGAATTTAGTGGTTTCACACCGGAATTTGTCTGGGAGTATGGTGAACCAATTGAAGCAATTAAAAATGGAGAAGATTATAATATTCCACAAAGTGAAAAGTTTCTGCTACTTGCCACAGAAGCCGATACTCCAGAAGTAAAATCAATTTTTTCAGAATATACAATTGAAAAGATCGATGAGATCAATATGAACGCAAACCCAAATAATCATCGAGACAGATTATTCAGAAATTTATTTTTAATAAGTAAGCAATAAGCCTAAAAAATATATACAATGATCAACTATCCCATTAAATTCAAGCCAATTCTTCAGGAAAAGATATGGGGAGGAAATAAGTTAAGAGATATCCTGAACAAGGAAACAGATAAGGAAAATGTTGGTGAAAGCTGGGAGATCTCTGGAGTAAAGGATTTTATTTCAGAGGTGCACAATGGAAGTGAGGCGGGTAAAAGCCTTAAAGAACTTATTGCGGAATATCAGGCTGATCTTGTTGGAGAAAAGATCTATGGCCAGTTTGGGGAAGATTTTCCGTTGCTTATTAAATTCATCGATGCGAAAACCGATCTTTCGGTACAACTGCACCCAAATGATGAGCTGGCAAAACAAAGACATAATTCTTTCGGCAAAACCGAAATGTGGTATGTGATGCAAGCTGATAAAGGTTCTGAACTGAACATTGGATTTAAGAAGAATACCGATAAAAAGGAATATTTAGATCATCTTGAGAATGGGAAGATTCTTGATCTCCTAAATTTTGAAGAAGTGGAAAGAGGAGATTCCGTTTTTATAAATACTGGTAAGGTTCATGCAATTGGAGGAGGAGTTCTGCTTGCAGAGATTCAGCAAACTTCCGATATTACTTACAGGATCTATGATTGGGATAGGGTAGATGCAGAAGGAAATTCCAGAGAATTACATACGGCATTAGCTATTGATGCGATAGATTTTGAAAAGAAGGATGATTATAAACTGGAATACGATCAAAAAGAAAATGAATCTTCAGAAATAGCTTCCTGTGAATATTTTACCACTAATTATTTTCCGGTAAATGGTAAACTAGATAAGGATTATACCAAACTGGATTGCTTCGTAATATACATGTGTGTAGATGGAGTAGCTAAAATATCCATAGATGGTAATTCGGAGATAATTAAAAGAGGAGAAACTTTACTAATTCCGGCAAAGACCGCAGAAGTAAATATTGAAGCAGAAAACGCGGAACTTCTGGAGGTTTATATAAAGTGATCCAGAAGTTCCGGTATTCAATTTTAAAATTTCAGTATTGAATCTATTTTTTTCAATTCAGCTTCACTGAAGCTGATATTATTGATGGCTTCAATGTTATCTTCTAATTGGGAAACTCTGCTTACACCTACCAGAACAGAAGTGACTCTATGATCTTTTAAAAGCCAGGCTACAGCCATTTGAGCCAAACTTTGCCCACGATCTTCAGCTATAGCGTTTAATTGTTTTATTTGGTCAACTACCTCCTCAGTGATTTGAGATTTATCCAAATAACTTCCTTCGGTAGCTGCTCTTGAATCTTCTGGAATACCACCAAGATATTTTGAGGTGAGGATTCCCTGTTCCAAAGGTGAAAAAACGATACTTCCAATTCCAATATGTTCAAGAGTATCCAATAATCCATCTTCTACCCAACGATCCATCATATTATATCTTGGCTGATGAATAAGAAAAGGTGTTCCCAGCTCTTTTAAGATCTTAGAAGCTTTCTGGGTATCTTCAGCGCTATATTGTGAAATACCAACGTAAAGAGCCTTTCCCTGTCTTAC
The DNA here is from genome assembly GCF_031344135.1 of Christiangramia sediminicola. Lineage (NCBI taxonomy): Bacteria > Pseudomonadati > Bacteroidota > Flavobacteriia > Flavobacteriales > Flavobacteriaceae > Christiangramia > Christiangramia sediminicola. The sequence goes on along the minus strand of NZ_JAVJIU010000002.1, from coordinate 631,746 downwards.
TATCTGATCTAAAGCGCCCATAGTTTCCTCTAGTGGTGTTTCAGGATCCGGACGATGATGATAAAATATATCGACATAATCCAGTCCCATGCGTTCAAGAGATTGATCTAGACTGGCAATTAGATATTTTCTGGAGCCAAAGTTTCCATAAGGTCCCGGCCACATATCCCAACCTGCCTTTGTGGAAATGATCAACTCATCTCTGTATTTCTTGAAATCTTCTTTAAAGATCTTTCCGAAATTCTTTTCTGCAGTACCATAAGGTGGCCCGTAATTATTTGCCAGATCAAAATGAGTTATTCCATTGTCAAAGCCTGTTCTGAGCAAGTTCCGAGCATTTTCAAAATTATCATTATCCCCGAAGTTATGCCATAATCCCAGTGACAGAAGAGGAAGTTTTATTCCGCTTTTACCGCATCTGCGATATTGCATTTTCTCATATCTGTTTTCGTTGGCTATATATGGTTTCATATTTAAATTTTAGAAAGGCAATTTAATAAATCTGATTTACAGTTAAGGTTTAACTTTAAATGAAAAAAGGCATTACAACTATTGTTATAATGCCTTCAGATAATTTATGAGATAGTTCTAGTTCCTACTAAAACTAAGGCTTGCTGTATCTCCATTTTCATCCATTTCGAGAATTAAATTGATCTCTGAACTGGTCGCGGAAATAACATCATAGTTTCTGGTTAATTCACCTAACTTACTATTTGAAGTGAAGAAAATATTGAAGTCAACATCATCATAAGAATCAAATTCACTGCCTGAATCATTATTGATTCTCCAGGTTCCTTCAGTTTGATCTATCGTTGATGTAGCTGAAAGGTTGTTATCTTCTTCAAATACAAAGGAATAATCTTCGTAGGTCGCTGTTTTGTCTGAACCGTTTAAGGTAAAGTTAGTGACCTGCCATTCGCCATTTTTTACAATAACGTTTAATTCCTGGGCTTCAGCGGTAGAAAGGTCGATATCATCCATATCTGCATCACAGGAAAGTAGGGTTAAAACTGTGAAAAAGGCCAAGACAATTTTAAATCTTTTCATAGGGTATAGGATCTTTTTGTTTGGTTTAATGGGAACGTAAAGTTAAAAATCCTATTGTGTTTATTTAAGGAAATTTTAAGAATTAACATTTAAATTTACAGCTATTACTTTTTGAAGACATTTGTAATACGCTAAATATCAGACTTCATAAGGGTTCTAAGGATTTTTATCGTTAATTTTATTTAAATATGGAATTGAGAAATAAATTCCAATTCTAATGGATGAACTTCTATAATAATTAGAATACGCTATTATGAACTTAAAATCGATATTTAAAATACTTGTCTTTTTAAGCATTTTAGGTTGCAAGGAATCTAAGCCTGAAAATGATCAAGTAAATGATTCTCCCAACAATTCTACATTAAACATAATTGGAAATTATGTTTCAGATTCATACAATAAAAGGGATGAGGGGTATGATTGGCTAGCCATAAATATCCAACAGGTTTCATCTGAAAATTACCAGCTAAAAGTCCGATCCAGAGCGGATAAAAAAAGGCCAACCTGTTTGATGGATCTTTCAATCAACAAAGTTTCAGAAGGGGAATATTCAGGAATACTTCAGGGTAAAAAAATCATGGTCGATTTTTCTAAGGATAGCCTCAGAATTTATCCTGAAAATAAATCTGGAGAAGCGGTCTTATCTTTTTATTGTTCCGGAGGAGCTACCGTGGCCGGTTCATATTCAAAAATTACATCTGAAATTGATCCAGATCAGGTTGATAAGACTTTATATCACAAAAATTTGATGCTTCAAAATATAGGGTTCATCATTAAAAGTATTCAGGATGAAAAAGAAAAGGTTTTACAAATTCAGCCATATGGGCTTTCTATAAATAATGATTTGGTGAGCCATTCATTTAAGGGTAGAATTAAAAATGCTGAAATTGAAGATCTCAACTCCGATGGATATCCAGAAATTCTTGTTTATATAGTAACACCAGATAATTTTGGAAAGGTGATTGGTTATTCTGTAAATAATGGAAAATCCATGAGTATGATATACTTACCAGAAATTCAGGACAATGCTGATTTTAAAAATGATTATCAGGGTTTTGATGATTTTGCAATCGCAGAAACGAGTTTGATAAGAAGATTTCCGGTTTATAATAATTCAATTAAAACCGATACGATCAAACAGATCGTTTACAAATTAAAAGATGGCGAAAATAGTAGAAAATTTGAAATTGAATCCGTAGATATTTATAGTTTGAAATAACCGAGGATTCAAGTTTAACAAGGGTTTATATAAGTTTGAACGATTCTTTTATAATTTCACCAAAAAAATTTCGCGATCTTTTTAATAAAGATCTTTTGAAGGAATTGGTGGAATCATGAAGTTGATCAAAGTATTAAAAACCAGCAATGGTTACGAAGTAAAAACATTACTTACCTATAAGTTTTTTGGAAAACAATTTTTTTCTCGAGAACAGACTTTTGTAAAATCTGAGGAAGAAGAATATTGGACTGTTCCTGGTACCGGTTCAAAAGTTTCCATGGAAAAGCAACTGCGATTGGAAAAGTGGCTAAAAGATCATAGGAAATTTATTGAAAAAAAATAATCACATATTTCAATCTTTAATCTCATATTTAAACAACTGATTTACAGTTTTTTTTATTCTCCTGCAGAATTAATTCCTCACACCAGGTTCTTATATAATTATCCCATCATTATGAAACCTCAAGCTAAAAGAGAAAATGATTTAAGATTGTTTTTTTCTTAATAAGTTCGATTCTTATAACATTTATATCAATTGTATAAATTCCGCATGTAATTACCATTCAGTTAATTGAATCATAGTTTGGTTAATTATTTTTAAGCTTACAATCGCTAAAATTTGTTTAAAATTCCCCTAATTGTTTAGACTCGCGATTTATTTCCAATAACTTAGTACAGATTAACCAATCAAAAACTAATTAAAATGAGTAAAAAGAAAAATTTTGCCCGCTTCGGAATGGCGGCTAAGGGAGCTGTTTATTGTTTAATTGGCGTGCTAACTGCCTTAGCAGCCTTTGGAGAAGGAGGTCAAAAAGCAGGAGGTAAGGGAGCCATGCAATATTTAGCTCAGCAGTCTTATGGGCAGATCATGCTCGTAATTCTAGGTTTAGGCCTTTTAGGATACGTATTCTGGCGTATGTACCAGGTTTTTGCTAATCCTAAGGGTTTTGACGATGATGCTAAAGGTTATGGTAAGAGAGTTGCTTTTTTTATTAGTGGTCTTATCTATGCAGGATTTTCCTTTTATGCATTAAAACTTGCTTTTGGAAGTAGCTCAGGAAGTTCTGGAGGTATGATGGGTTCTTTAATGTCAGGTTCTAATGGTGATACCATTGCTATTATCATCGGAATAGGAATGGCTATTAAAGCCATTTACGACCTTTATAGAGCTTACTCTAATAAATTTAGAGAAGAGGTTGAAGAAGCAGGAATGGACAGAAAGGAACAGAAAACTTTAATTAATGCTGGTAAAGTTGGTCATACAGCCAGAGGTGCAGTTATTGGTTTGATGGCATATCTCACTTTAAGATCAGGTCTTTCAAGTGGTAATAAGATCAGTACTACTACAGATGCATTTAGTTATATCCAAAGTGAATTTGGTTCTGTGGTGTTGGGAATTGTAGCGATAGGATTTGTTGCTTATGGCGTGTATATGCTGATTAAAGCGAAATATCCTGCAATTAGTGTTGCAAGCCTCAGGTAAATAACAATTAATTCATAAATAAAAAAGCCTGTTAATCAATCGATTAACAGGCTTTTTTAGTCGGGGTGGCAGGATTCGAACCTGCGGCCTCCTGCTCCCAAAGCAGGCGCGATAACCGGGCTACGCTACACCCCGAATAATTATTAATGTTTTTAGTCTTTTCCGTTCCAAATTACTTAAAAAAGCAGCCGGGAAGCGGAGGAAATTTATCCCGATTCTTCACGCTGAAAAAGAGAATAAAAAACCGCAGACTAAAAATCTAGCGGAGAGACCGGGATTCGAACCCGGGCATCCAAGAAGGATGACAGCTTAGCAGGCTGCTGCATTACCACTCTGCCACCTCTCCGTTATTTAAGAACTTCGCAAGTATTTTTGCGGTTGCAAATGTAACTTTTACTTATAAACCATCCAAACCTTTTATTTCTTTTTTGCTCTAAAATCTGGAATTTTCGGTAGGTGTTTTTTTATCAAACTTATCTTCAGAACTATAGGATTAGAAAATATTAAATTATTTTTTTGAATATTTTCAAATTCAAATTTTAAAAACCTGTTATTTGATATAATATGGTTGATTTTATGATAAATTGGTTTACTCTAAATTCGTACACCTAATCTTATTCCTCCCCAGGTTTCTTTTCCACCAGTAGTATACTCTTTTGAAATTTGAGTTCTGGTATATTCGAAATAGAAGCCGCCAGTTTTCAAAGTTATACCAAAATCAATCCTTGATTTTATTTTCTCTATATCTGAAGAGTCTATAACGTAAATGCTTTTTTTATTAAATAATCCACCTTGAAGACTCGCATCAAATGCTACAGCATATAATTTAGGATTAGCGTACAGGTAGATTTGAAATTTAGAATTTCTACTTTTTAAAGACGATGGAGTTTTTATAAGACCAATCATACCTGAAAGTCCTGCAGATAAATCTGTATAAAGGCTGCCTAGTCTAAAACCCGTATCAGAATTTATCAATAGAAAATCTTGAAAATTTATAATTTGCTTTTCGTAATTGATCTCGTAATTCAAGAGAAGATCATTAGTAATTTGATTCTTCCATCCAATAGGTTCCAGATTATCTATGATCCTATGAACGAAGCTCTGACCTTCTTTCCCTAGGGCAATTGGACCTAAAACACCAATTAAAAATGAAGAATAGAATCTTGATTTTTTCTGAAAATTATCATTTATCTGAAATGATTTTATATATAATGCCGCGGCAAATGGTTGATCACCAAACTGTATTTTATCATTCCCAATCACGCTCGGTGTAAAGGTCAAATGTTCAATACTTAATCCATATTTTTTCTCACTGTTTTTATTAAAAAAAAGAATATTCAATGGGTTTCTTTTAAAGGTTGGGTGGACAACTTCTAGAGTAATTCCCTGGGTATAACCATGATCTGAATCGGTAAAGACATCATTATCATAATTCAATCTAATATATTTTTCAGAAGGGAAATCTCTATAAATTGTTGTATTCGAGAATTTCTGAGCATTTAAAGATTCAGATAGAAATAGGGATAGTATAAATGAAATTATAAATCCGATTTTTCCTGATTTAATTTTTTTCAAATGATTAAGCTGTTTGTTCTTTTTGAAGAACTCTATGTAGACTGTGCACTGCTTTCTCATGATTTCTTACGAATGGATTTTTCTTATCCCATACATAACCAGCTAAAACTGCGCAAATCTGCTCTTTAACCTGCGGGCTGGGATCTGGATGAAAAAAGATATCCTGTAGTTTACCAGAATACCATTCTTTTACATAGGTTGAAAACACATTTACGCCTTTCTTAATGTATTCCGAATATTCGCTATCCCAATGCACCTCTTCACCATTTATTTCTCTCAATGCAAGCTTAGCCGCTAACAATCCAGATTCGGAGGCAAATGCCACTCCAGAAGAAAAAACAGGATCAAGAAATTCTGCAGAATTACCAGTTAATACAAATCCTTCACCATGAAGATATTTTACGTTTTTAGATATATTATTGATCTTAACAGGCTTGAATTTAAAGGAGTAATTGTCAAACCTATTTTTGTAGTATTCGGTTTGCCTCAACATTTCCTTGAAACCTAACTCAATATTTTCATCAAACTGTTCAAACCAGCTATTTGGACCAACAAAACCAAGACTTGAATCACCATTAGAAAAAGGTATGTACCAGAACCAGGTTTCGGTATTAATGATCTCAAAGGTTATCTGATTCCCTTCAATTCCCTTAGGTCGTGAGTTTTCTTCAATATGTGTGAAAATTGAAGAATGATCATAAATTTTTGGAGGTGCCTCAAGATCTAAATGTCTTGCCAGAACACGTCCAGATCCACTGGAATCTATAATGAAATTAGTAGAAATTTCCTTTTCAACACCATCTTTATCCTTTGTAATAATGGTCCAGAGTTCGTCTGTGTGCTCAACTGAAGTCACTTCGGTTTCAAATCTTATATCTACACCTCGTTGTGTAAGATCATCAGTTAAAACCTTATCAAAATCGGCTCTGGGAACCTGCCAGGTCCAATCCCAGCCATCCCCGAATTTTTTACTGAAATCAAATTCAGCTACTTCTTTATTTTTAATAAACCGCGCACCAAACTTTTTCTGATAATCCTGTTTTTGAAGAATATCGAGAAAACCTGCCTCTTCAAAATTATCCATGCATTTTGGAATAAGACTTTCCCCGATAGTAAATCGTGGAAATTTCTGTTTTTCAAGAATTAAAGCAGAAATATTATTCAGCTGGAGATATCCGGCAGCGATGCTACCTGAAGGACCAGCACCAATAATTACAATGTCGCGATTTTCTTTTTTCATCTGTAGACAAACTTAAAGAAAACTAGTTATTGAATCGCAAGTCTAAATTAAAAAAGCCCCGATTGATGATCAGGGCTTCCTGAGATATAAGCAAATGATTAGTCTATAATTTCTGATGGTGGTTAATTATAGTATACTTTATACAAAGTTTCTAACATTCAGTAAATTATGACCAATCGATTTCAAATGTAGGCTTAAGAACTGTAATTATTAGACATACTGAAGATTGCTAACTATTATTTAAAATTTGAAATTATTAATTAAGAATAAATTCAACTTCTCTTAAAATTAACGCTAAATCAATGGAAAACCTGTTAGTATCTTCTAATATCATATTCTAACTTCTTCAGTCTTTTCTATTAATTATGCTACATTTGTTAAAAGATTTAACAGTGGTCCCGAACCTATAATTTCTAGCAGAAAAGTATATGCTGAACTTAAATAATGCACTCAATTTTGATGATTTTTACAAGGTTCTTTTTGAAAATGAAAAGATTGAACTTGGGAAGGAATCAGAATCTAGAATTACTGAAAGTTTTGAATTTCTAAAAGACTTTTCCAGAAATAAGATCATATACGGAGTAAACACCGGTTTTGGTCCCATGGCTCAGTATAAGATTAATGATGAAGATAAGATCAAACTACAATTGAATCTAATTCGAAGTCATGCTTCTGGTGCTGGCGATTTGATGCAGCCAGATTATGTGAAAGCTCTTATGTTGGCCAGGTTGAATACTTTATGTCTTGGAAAATCTGGAATTCATAAATCTGTTGCTTTAAGCCTAATTGAGTTGATCAATAACAATATTACTCCGGTAATTTTTGAGCACGGTGGAGTAGGAGCTTCCGGAGATCTGGTGCAGTTGGCTCATCTCGCTTTAGTCCTGGTTGGGGAAGGTGAAGTGATTTATAAAGGAAAGCGTAGGGATACAGTAAGTGTTTTTCAGGAATTGGGAATCAAGCCCGCCGAGATTAAGATAAGAGAAGGTTTGGCTGTTATGAACGGGACATCAGCGATGACCGGAATCGGGATCGTAAATCTAATCTATTCAAAACGTCTTTTAAAATGGGCGGTATTTTGTAGTTCTGTGATAAATGAAATCGTTCAGGCTTATGACGATCACCTTTCAGAAGAATTGAATTCAGCAAAACTTCATCCCGGTCAGCAGAAAATTGCGAAGGTAATGAGAAAACATCTTTCCGATTCAAAGCTTACCCGCGACCGTAATGATCATTTATATTCCAATGGAGCTGATAAGAATACATTTTTCAAGGAAAAAGTTCAGGAATATTACAGTTTAAGATGTGTCCCACAGATACTCGGGCCGGTATCAGATACTTTAGATCATTCTCTCAAAATTCTTCTAGAAGAAGTAAATTCAGCTAATGATAATCCAATAATTGATGTGAAAACAGAACATGTATATCACGGTGGAAACTTTCATGGGGATTATGTTTCCCTTGAAATGGATAAGCTTCGCCTGGCAATCACCAAAACTTCTATGCTTGCTGAAAGACAATTAAATTACCTATTGAATGCAAAGCTGAATGATATTCTTCCACCCTTCGTTAATATGGGAACTTTAGGTTTGAATTTTGGAATGCAGGGAGCGCAATTCACAGCGGTTTCAACCACTGCTGAGAACCAGATGCTTTCAAATTCGATGTATGTTCATAGTATCCCGAATAATAATGATAATCAGGATATTGTGAGTATGGGTGCGAACTCAGCGAATATGACCAAAAAGGTGATCGAAAATAGTTTTGAAGTTCTTTCTACAGAACTTGCAACTATCATCCAGGCTTTATATTATCTGGATTTTGATGACAAATTATCTTCCGCGACTAAGCAGAGACTGGAGGAATTGCGCAAGATCATTCCGCAGGTCCAGGAAGACAGACCTTTATATAAGGAAATAAGCGAACTGAAAGAATATTTAAGAAATAACGAGGCATACTAATTATGAAGTACGCATTAGTAACGGGAGGTTCAAGAGGAATTGGAAAAGCGGTTTGCTTAAAACTTGCAGAAGAATTAGGTTGTAATATTCTTTTAAATTACAATTCAAACACAAAGGCTGCGGAAGAGACGAAGAAGGAAATTGAAAAATATGGAGTTACCTGTGATATTTTAAAATTTGATGTTTCCGATAATAAATCAGTTAAGGAAGCTGTTGAAAAATGGAAAGCAGATCATCCCGAAGCAAAAATCGATATTCTGGTAAATAACGCAGGCATTACTAAAGATGGTCTTTTCATTTTTACAAATGAGGAATCATGGAATTCTGTGATCGACACTAGTCTGAAGGGTTTTTATAACGTTACACAAGCAGTTCTAAAAGACATGCTTCGCGCGAGGTATGGGCGAGTGATCAATATCGTATCGCTTTCCGGTTTAAAAGGTAATCCCGGCCAGGTGAATTATTCTGCTGCCAAGGGCGCTATGATCTCGGCTACCAAAGCTCTTGCTCAGGAGATAGGTAAAAGAAAAGTTACGGTGAATGCCGTCGCTCCTGGTTTTATTCAGTCAGATATGACCAGGGATTTTGATGAGAATGAGCTAAAAAAGCATATTCCTTTAAATCGATTTGGTGAGGCTGAAGAAGTGGCCAACCTGGTAAGTTTTCTGGCTTCAGAGAAATCATCTTATATCACCGGTGAAGTGATCAATATTAACGGAGGATTATATTCATAGATCTATGGCAACATGGAAGGGAAAATCGCGAGGTACACTTTTAGGCTTCAAGATCTATGTGCAAATTATCAAAAAGGCCGGGCTTTATTCAGCATATTTCGTACTTCTTTTTGTAGCACTATATTTCATTTTCTTTTCCTTTACATCTACCAAAAGCACTTATTATCTTTTTAAAAAACGGTTAGGTTATTACCCAATTCGTGCAGCATTTAATGTGTATCGCAGTTATTTTACCTTCGGGAGAATTCAACTGGACAGGATAGCCATCACGAGTGGGTTAAAACATAAGTTTACTTTTGAATTTGATGGAGTAGAACATATCGAGGAGCTTCTTAATCAGAAAAAAGGAGGGATTTTGTTAACGGCACATATTGGCAATTTTAACCTTGCAAAACATTTTTTTGAAGAGCGACATTCAGATGCTATTGTAAATCTTGTTGTTACAGACTTCGAACATCGCCAGATCAAAAATTATTTGGAATCAGTAACCGGGACGTCAGAAGTGAAAATCATAGTTCTGAAAGATGATCTTAGCCATATTTTCTTTATGAAAGAAGCCCTGGCCAATAATGAATTACTTGTTTTTGCAGCCGACCGGTATTTAAAACATTCCAAAACATACAAATCAGAGTTTTTAGGAGAACAGGTTAAGTTTCCGCAAGGACCCTTCAAACTTGCAAGTAGAAACCAGATCCCGGTGTTGTTCGTTCATTTAATGAGAGAAAAGAATTTTCATTATCATTTTTATGCCAGGCCATATAAACCTTCTGAGTTCACTGCTCAGGAAATATTAAAATCTTATCTTGACGATCTTGAAAATATGGTAAAAAAATATCCTCATCAGTGGTACAATTACTACGATTACTGGAACGACTTTAGTTAATTATGGCAGAAAACCTATTGCATCATCCTATTACCTCTCATGAGGAGATCATTAACCTTATTCCGCAGAAAGAACCTTTTGTATTGGTGGATACGCTTTATGAATATACTAACCTTACCGGAGTTACAGGTTTTACGGTGCCGGCAGGACATGTACTTTTGGATGAAAATAAACTTGCTGAAAGCGGATTAATTGAACATATGGCACAAAGTATGTCTTTGCATCGTGGGTATCAGGGTTCGTTAAGCGGACAAACAAAACCTAAAACAGGATTTATTGGAGTTATAAAAACGGTAGAAATTTTTGGATTACCAGAAGTAGGTGAGAAATTAAAAACTTATGTAGAGATCCTCCATGAGATCATGAATGTGACTTCAGTTTCCGCCAGAACCGAAAATGAATTGGGGCAGGTGATTGCCACTTCAGAAATGAAAACTGTTACCGTAGAATGAGTAAATCTGCGTTGAAATCAACCATCAAATTAAAAGTTCGTTTCCACGAGTGCGATCCCTTGCAGATCGTATGGCACGGGAACTATTTTAAATATTTTGAGGAAGGCAGAGAGGAATTCAGCAAGAAACATGGAATTTCCTACTTAGATGCAAAAAAGAATGGATTCGCCACGCCTATCGTCAAAACTTCATGCGAACACAAATTTCCACTGAAGTATGGAGATGAATTTGAAGTTGAAACTACTTTTATCAATTCTGAAGCTGCCAAAATTATCTTCCATTATAAGATCTTCAATTCAGGAAAATTAATTTGTACAGGAGAGACCATCCAGGTATTTACTGATAATAATTCTGAATTGGTCCTTAACAATCCATCGTTTTTCTTAGATTGGAAAAAGAAAATGGGATTGATTAAATGAGCATGAACTATCTTCTAGGCGATTCAATAATTTCTCCTTTAGGATTTACTACCGAAGAAAATCTTAAGGCTATTCGTAATTCTGAATCGGCATTAAAACTTCAAAATAACTCAAGGTTTTTTGAAGATGGATATTATGCGAGTCTTTTTGATAATGAAATAATTGATGAAAAATTCAATACGATAGGAAATCCTTTTTCCTATACCAAATTGGAGAAATTAATGATCCTGTCTGTCAATCAAGTGCTGGATCAATACCCAAATCTAGATTTATCTGAAACCGGTCTCGTAGTTTCTACGACTAAAGGAAATATTGATCAACTGGAAAAAGAACAATTTTCACCAGATCGAATTTTTCTCTGGAAAATGGCGCAAGTGATCGCTGATTTCTTTGGAATCAATAAAAAACCGGATGTAGTTTCCAACGCTTGCATTTCAGGTGCACTTGCAATTAAAACAGCGAACGATCTTATTGCCGCTGGAAGATTTAAATACGCGATCGTAGCCGGAGGAGATCTGGTTTCAGATTTTGTTCTTTCAGGATTTCAGTCATTTCAGGCAATAAGCGATCAACCTTGCAGACCTTTTTCCAGCGACAGAAAAGGAGTGAGTCTGGGAGAAGCTGCTGCAGCAGTTTTAGTTGGACCTTCAGCATTAGAATCCGGAGAAAAAGTGGAATATATTGATGCCGTTACGGCCAACGATGCAAACCATATTTCCGGTCCCAGTAGAACAGGCGAGGGCCTGTTTCAAAGTATTTCCAGATTATTGAATAGAAATAAAATTGAGGCAAAAGAGATAAATTATCTATCAGCTCATGGTACTGCCACGATCTATAATGATGAAATGGAAGCCATTGCTTTTAATCGTGCTGAATTAAGTCATGTTCCGGTAAATAGTTTAAAAGGATTTTACGGGCATACTTTGGGAACTTCAGCCTTAATCGAAACTGTTATCACCAAACATAGTCTGCTGAATAATGAATTATATACCTCGCTTAATTATACCGATTCCGGAGTTTCACAGGAATTGAATATCATTAGGGAAAATAAATCCGAAGAACTGGAAATTGCTCTAAAAACTGCTTCCGGCTTTGGAGGCTGTAACCTGGCAATGCTTTTGAAAAAAGATAGATAATGAAGCAGAAGCTATTCATAAAAAAATCAGTTATTATTCGAGAATCAAAGGTTTTCAGAAATAAGAAACTTGTATTTAGAAATAATGAAGATTTAAGTCTATCCAAATTTTTGAAAAGTATTTATAAAGACCAGGAGCTTAAATATCCCAAATTCTTCAAAATGGATGCCCTTTCAAAATTGGGTTATTTAGGTGTAGAGATATTGACTTCAGGGAATATTCAGGATAAAGAAACGGCGCTTGTCTTTGCCAATTCAGCTTCCAGCCTTGAGACGGATTCTGCTTATGCAGATTCCATGAAAGAATTTCCATCGCCTTCACTTTTTGTTTATACTTTACCGAATATAATGCTGGGAGAAATCAGCATCAGGCATCAGCTTAGATCTGAAAACATTTTTCTTGTTTCCGAAGAATTTGATGGAAGCCTTTTTATAGATTATTCCAGGACTTTATTTCAACAGGGAAAAGTGGAAAACGTGCTTTGTGGTTGGGTTAACTTGCACAATAATGAATATGATGTATTTTTGTGGGAGATTGCCCTTAGCGGCGGAACCGATTTTAACGAAGAGGAGCTAAAGAAATTATACTTACCTACACATGAGTGACCTGCATACCGAATTAAAAAAAAGCATTATCGAACAACTTAACCTTGAAGATATGGAGGTGAGTGAAATTGAGAATGATGAACATCTTTTTGGAGATGGTTTAGGTCTTGATAGTATCGATGCGCTTGAACTTATAGTGCTTCTTGAGAAGGATTACGGCATTAAATTAACCGATCCTAATCAGGGCAAAGAGATCTTTAATTCTATTAATACCATGGCCGATTTTATAGAGAAAAACAGGACCAGGTAATATATGAGAGGCGTTGCCATAACCGGGATGGGAATTATTTCTGCTATTGGTAGGAATCTGGAACAAACCCATTCGGCTCTTAAAAATGGGAATGACGGAATTTCTTTACCTGAAATTCTTAAGACCAACCATACCAATTTACCGGTAGGCGAGATCAAATTATCAAATTCTGAATTATCTGCTACTCTGGAATTACCAGAAAGTCATTCTTATACTCGAGCATCTCTACTTGCTGTTTTTGCGATAAAGGAGCTACTTAAAAATTCCGGCTTTGATCATTTTCCTGAAAACACCGGTTTTATTTCGGGAACCAGTGTTGGCGGTATAGATAAAACAGAACAACATTTCAACGATTACCAGGACGGTCCTGAATATCGAAAATATATCCAGGCCCAACATCCGGGTTTTACTACTGAAAAAATAGCAGAATATTTTGGGCTGAAGGGGATGGTCACAACCATAAGTACAGCATGCTCGTCTTCTGCTAATGCCATAATGATGGGAGCTCAGTTAATTGAATCTGGTAAATTAAAGCGAGTGATTGTTGGAGGAAGTGATTGCCTTACAAAATTTACCTTGAACGGATTCAATTCTCTAAAGATCCTTTCTCAAAACAAGAATCGTCCATTTGATAATGATCGTGACGGGCTTAATCTTGGAGAAGCTGCTGGGTATTTATTGCTTGAAGCTGATGAATACACAAAGGAAAAGAAGATCTTAGGTCGTGTGATAGGTTATGGGAATGCAAATGATGCATTTCATCAAACGGCATCTTCGGAAAATGGAGAAGGTGCTTTTAAAGCAATTTCTAAAGCTTTAAAGAAAGCCAATATTTCGATGAGTGAAATAGATTATATCAATGCTCATGGCACCGGTACAAATAATAACGATCTTTCCGAAAGTGTGGCATTAAAAAGAGTTTTTAATGAAACTTTGCCTGAATTCAGTTCGACCAAAGCTTTTACCGGGCATACTCTCGGAGCTGCCGGAGCAGTAGAAGCGATTTTCAGTTTGCTTTCTATCCTGAATGGAGAAATCTATCCGAACCTGAATTTTCATTCAGAAATGAGCGAGACAGGTTTAAAACCAGTAACTAACTTTCAAAATAGAAAAATTAAAACGGTGCTTTCAAATTCCTTTGGATTTGGAGGAAATTGTACCTCTCTAATCTTTCAGAAGGATGAGTAGAATCTATATCAACGGCATATCATCCATTTCTTCTCAGTCTGAAAACATTTTTAAAGGAGAAGAACCTCAGGTTTATAATGAAAATATTTTACCTGCATTAGATCAAGATTATAAGTCTGTCATAAAGCCAATGATGCTCAGGCGGATGTCCAAAGCGGTTAAAATGGGTCTTTTTTGCTCAAAAAAGGTTTTGCAAGAAGCCGGGATTGAAATGCCAGATGTTATCCTAGTCGGGACCGGGCAGGGATGTATGCAGGACACCGAAAAGTTTATGACTAGCATGCTGGATTCAGAAGAAGGTCTGTTGAGTCCAACTTCTTTCATCCAGTCAACCCATAACACTGTTGGTGGACAGATCGCACTGGATTTGAATTGTAAGGGCCACAATATGACTTTTACGCAGAATTCAGTTTCTTTTGAAAGTGCATTAATAGATGCTTTACTTCAGGTAAAGGAAGAAGATGTTCAGAATATTCTGGTGGGTGGCGTAGATGAAACATCCCCTGAATTTACAGGCTTTCAGAAGCTTGACGGTCAGATAAAATCTGAAGATATTAGAAATACTGATCTTTTTAAATCTGAATCTCTTGGAACGATCATTTCAGAAACTGCAGCTTTCTTTTCCTTAGGTACAGAGAGATCTTCAGCTCCGTACGCTGAACTGAAAGATGTGGAGATCATAAATTCGATGGAGGTTTCAGAAATGGAAGCATACGTAACTAAGTTTCTGCAAAAAAATGATCTTTCAGTTTCAGAAATTGATGTGATCATGTTAGGTAAGAATGGAGATATACGCTTCGATAATTATTATGAAGAATTGCAAAAAGGTATATTTTCTGGGAAATTGCAAGTTGGATTTAAACATCTTGTAGGAGAAAATAATGCTGTTTCATCTTATGCATTCTGGCTGGCTTCAAAGATTCTGAAAGAAAAAAATATTCCTGAAATATTTAAATTGAATACTTTAAATTGCGATAATCCCAGAAATATCCTGATCTACAATCAGTATCTGGGAAAAAATCACGGATTAATTCTTTTACAAAGCCTTTGATCTTTAAACTGATTAAAATCTCTTTTGCAATTGCTGTACTCGCAGCGATCCTGCTTTTCTATTTTCAATTATGGCCTTTCTGGCCAGTTCTTTTGATCATATTGGTTTACGCTATTTTGATTCTTATTCTTTCTACGAATGTTCAGCTTAATTTTTTTGTAAAAGCTTATAATAAAAACCCTGATTTTTCTCAGAATGTGATTTCTCTAAGCTTTGATGACGGGCCAGATGAAAACACTTTGAAAATTCTTGATATATTAGATCAGTATGATGCAAAAGCAGTTTTCTTTTGTATTGGCAGAAAGATCAAAGAACATCCTGAAATATTTAAAGAGGTTATAAATAGAGGTCATATCGTAGGTAACCATACTTTTTCACACACTCGAAAAATGGGTTTCCTCGGAAGCCGTACGATTCTTAATGAGATCAAAAAATGCGATGAGATCGCTGATGAAATAGGAGAAGTGAAAATGAATTTATTTCGGCCGCCTTTTGGGATCATAAACCCTAAAACTCAACGAGCATTGAGCAAGACAGGACATAAGGTGATTGGCTGGAATATCAGACCCTATGACGCCATCACTAAATCTCCAGAAAAGATTTTGCAGAGAATCACAAAAAAGATTAATAGGGGAGACGTGATACTTTTACACGATAATATGCCTAATACGGCGCCTATATTGGAACAGTTATTGGTTATTTTAAAGCAACGAAAAATCGGCATTGTTAGAGCCGATAAATTATTTGATATTCATGCGTATAATTAAACTTTGCATATTCCTTTTCAGCATTAACATGCTGGCTCAGAATGGTACTTTAAATAATTCCGAAAAGCAGGCTTTTAAGGCCAGTGTCATCCAAAAATCGAACGATATTAATAGTTTCTCTGCTGAATTTTCTCAGAAGAAACACATGAAAACCATGGATGGTAGTCCCGAAAGTGAAGGCAAGGTGTATTATAAATCTCCAAATACATTAAAATGGGAATATACAAGCCCTTATGATTATCAGCTGCTTTTTAAGGATTCAAAATTATTTATTGTAGAAGAAGGCCAACTTTCAGAAGTCGATCTTACTTCCAATAAGCTTTTTGATAAAATGGGAGAGCTGGTAGCCGGAAGCGTGAACGGCAAGATCCTGATGGCCGATAAGGATTTCGATATAACTTATCATCATGCCGGTGAAAATGTGAAAGCACTTATTATTCCCAAAGATGATAGTCTTCGAGGTATGTTCAAGGAAATCTGGATCAATTTTAATCCGGAGCTTCTTATTAGATCTGTGAGACTTATAGATCCATCTGGAGATTATACCGAGATCTCAATGAAGAATATCAAAATTAATCAGCCGATTCCTTCTTCAGTTTTTCAAAACTAAACTATCTTGCTCTTTCTAAATTTTATTTATGATTTTGGAAGGTTTTTATGAGGTATCAAATACCGCGCTGGCGGGGGATGATGCTATTACTACTTTAAAGGTAAATAAGGATCACGATATTTACAGAGGCCATTTTCCGGGCAGACCCGTTACGCCAGGTGTTGTTCTCATGCAACTTTTCAAAGAAGATGCTGAAAGGATCTTCGATAAAAAACTTCAACTGGTTAGAGCCGATAACGTAAAATTTACCGCTGTTTTTGATCCTACTCAGGATAATGAACTTATTCTTGAATCAAATCTTACCGAAACAGGTGAATTCATAAAACTTAGGGGAGTGGCGAAGAATAAGAACGGTATCGTTTTAAAGATCAGCTCCCTATTTAAAGCCTGCTAATTCTTTGTTCTTGTTATGTTTCTCGCTGAATAAATAATACTTTTGCAGTAAATGATTTCAGAGTGAAAAAAGAGCCGGTTTTTCAAAGAAGATTTGAAGATCTTAAATGTTGCGTGATTGTACCTACCTACAATAATGCGCATTCTCTTGATAGTTTTTTAGCCGATCTGAAATTGTATACGAATCACATTATCATTATTAATGATGGTTCAACCGACGCGACTGCTGAAATTCTTGAGCAGCATCCTAAATTTCATCATAAACTTCATGCTGAAAACAAAGGAAAAGGGATGGCTCTAAAAACTGGTTTTCGCTATGCCGATGAATTAGGATATGATTATGCCATTACCATAGATTCTGACGGTCAACATTATCCAGATGATCTTGATGTTTTTCTCACAGAATTGGAATCGAAGAAAGAGGAGGATGCTGAATTATTACTGGTTGGTGACCGAAATATGGGGCGTGATGGTATTCCAGGAAAAAGCAGTAAAGGTAACCGCTTTTCAAATTTCTGGTTTCTCGTTGTTACGGGAATAGAGCTTTATGATACCCAAAGTGGATACAGACTTTACCCGGTAAAACTGATCAATTCTCTTAAACTAATCACCTGGAAATTCGAACTGGAAATTGAGGTATTGGTAAAAGCAGCCTGGAAAAAAGCAGAAGTCAGGAATATTCCTATTAAAGTGCTTTACCAGGAAGGGGAAAGAGTTACTCATTTCAGGCCTTTCTGGGATATAGTAAGAATTGTTTTGCTTTATATGTGGTTCGTGTTGGTAAGTTTCTTTTACATCCATCCAAGAAATAAATACCAGGATTTTAAGAATAAAGGTTTCAAAAGATTCTGGAGAGAAGATATTATTAAAAGTCAGGAACCACCACATAAAAAGGCAGCTGCTATTGCTTTAGGTATTTTCGTTGGTATCTCACCATTCTGGGGAATCCATACTTTACTGGTTTTTACGCTGGCCGCTGTTTTTAGATTAAATAAGGTTATAGCCTTCTTATTCTCCAATATAAGCATACCGCCTTTAATACCTTTTATAATTTACGCCAGCTATCAGGCTGGATCATTGATCACAGGAAAGGGTTTCGATTGGGATCTTAAACTTCATAAATTCGATTCTGGTACCGATGTTTTTATGGGCCTATGGCAATACATTATGGGAAGTTTCGCCCTGGCGATTGTCATGGCAATTAGTCTTTGGATTGTATTTTATTTTTTATTTTCGGTCTTTAACCAAAAGCAGGTGGTCAAACCTTAATGCACAAAGCTTTCTACAATATTTTCAGTTATCTGAAAAACCATAAGATCATCGGTTTTTCCATACTGCTTGCGTATACCATTTTCATTTCATTTTTTGCCTGGAATATCAATCTTGAGGAGGATATTACAAAGCTTATTCCATCTGGGGAAAAGCAGCAATTGCTAAAGAAGATCTTGAAGGAAACTGATTTTTCAGATAAGCTCATAGTTAGTATTTCTGCGGAATCTGAAGAAGTAAACCCCGATTCTCTCGTGCTTTATGCGAATGAATTTACTGATATTCTTGAAGAAGATTATGCAGATTATATCCTTGAGATTAAAGGGAAAGTTCCAGAAAAAGACATCAAGCAGATCTATAATTTCGTTTATGGAAATCTCCCCATTTTTCTGGATGAATCAGATTATTCAGAAATTGAAAACAGACTTTACCGTGATAGTATTAATGATCGTATAGCCTCCGGATACAGACAATTGATGTCACCAACAGGCTTTGTTACCAAGGATTACTTTTTGAGTGACCCTTTGAATTTTACTAATCTGGGGCTTGCTAAACTTCAGGAATTACAAGTAGGCGATAATTTTAGTATTTATAAGAACTACCTGGTTACGAAGGATAAGAAAAATATCATTCTATTCCTGGATCCCAAATTTCCTGCTTCTGAAACTAATCAGAACCAGATATTTATAGATTCACTTCAAATTACTGTTGACGGATTGAACCAAAGTTATTCAACTGTAAAGGCTAGTTACTTTGGAGGTGTTTTGTATTCTTTGGCCAATGCAAATCGAATCAAAAGTGATATTCAGCTTACTATGGGAATCGCAATAAGTCTGTTATTACTTTTACTGATATTTTTTTACCGTAAGATTTACGTTCCGTTATTATTATTCCTTCCCAGCATGCTGGCCGGAGTGTCAGCGATCGCAGTGCTTAGCATTTTCAAAGAAAGTGTTTCAGCGATTTCTTTAGGAATTGGTGCTATTCTTTTGGGTGTCACCCTGGATTATGCGTTGCATATTTTAACGCATTTCAGAAATAACCGGAATGTAAAGCATTTGTATCGCGATATTACCAAGCCTGTTTTGATGAGCAGTATCACAACGGCCATTGCTTTTTTGTGTCTTATCTTTGTGCAAAGCGAGGCTCTTAACGATCTTGGGATTTTTGCTGCAATAAGTGTTTTATTATCCTCAGTTTTTGCCCTCACTTTAATTCCTGTTTTTTATAATCCGGGAACTGAAAAAGCTGAGAAGAGTACTTTTCTGGATAAAATTGCTTCTGTTGATTATTCCAAGCTTAGACCTTTGGTAATTGGGGTGGTCGCTGTGTTTATCGTGTCGATATTCTTTTTCAATAAGGTTGAATTCAATAATGACCTTTCTAAATTGAATTATAAGCCTTCTGAAATAAAAAAGCTGGAAAAAGAGCTTGAAGCCCTTGCCGGTAGATCGGGCAAAAGTGTTTATATGGTTGCATACGGAAACACTGTAGATGAGGCCTTACAACAGAATTCTAAGTTGTATCAGCGCCTTCAGGTATACGAAAATGATGGTCTCATTAAGAATTTCAGTAGTATTGGCGGAGTGATCCATTCTACGACTACTCAGGCAGAAAAGATCGAAAACTGGGACTCTTTTTGGTTAGAATCAAGAAAGGATAGCACAAAGGCAGACCTGATAAGTGTCTCTTCGGAATATGGTTTTAGGCCTGAAACTTTCGATAAATTCTACGATCAACTAAACACAGATTTCAAAACTATCGGACTCAACGATTATAAAAACGCTGGTTCATTATACCTCGACGATTTTATTTCTGATGGAGAAGAACTCGCTACCGTTACTAGCACTGTTAGCTTGGAGGAGGAGAAATCTGACGAATTCATATCGAATTTCGAGGATGAAACTGGGGTGTTCGCTTTAGATCGAAAAGCTATGAACCAGAGTTTCCTGGGAAATCTAAGAGCAGATTTTAATAAACTGATCATGATCTCTGTCCTGGCGGTTTTTATCGTTTTATTGATTTCTTATCGAAACCTGGAAATTAGCCTTTTCACTCTATTGCCAATTGCTATAACCTGGATCTGTGCGTTGGGAATCATGGCAATGCTGGATATTGAATTCAATATTCTGAATATTATCATCTCAACGTTCATTTTTGGATTAGGCCTGGACTACAGTATTTTTATTACCAATGCCTGTCTGAACGAATATGAAACCGGAAATTATGAATTGAAAACTTACCAGACCTCGATTCTAATTTCAGTGATCACAACTTTATTAGGAATGGGAGCTTTAATATTTGCTCAGCATCCGGCTTTGAGATCTGTTTCGGTCGTTTCAATAATCGGAGTTATAACTGCGGTTGCTGTGAGTTTTGTTATTCAGAGAGCGATTTTCAGGAAATTGATATTGAATAGAACTAATAGCGGTAAGGCGCCGTTATATTTGAGAAAACTTGGGGATTATAAAGGAAGGATTAGTCAGAGTGAAAGTGAAAAACTATATCGTAAAAGAGCCGTTATGGATAATTTTCGATATAAATCATCTTATTCTTTGGTGAAAAAAAGATTTAGAATTGTAAGGGAGAAAAATCTAAGAATAAGCAGGTATATTGAGGATGGGGAAAGTATTACGGTGATCAATTCAGGTTACGGAATTATTCCTCTATTCTTATCTTATAAATTTGAAACTTCTAAGATCCATGCTTTTGAATCTGATATGGATTCTATGAATATCGCTAAAAGCACTGGTAGAAGCAGGACTTCAGAAATCAAGTTCTATAATGAACTGGAAAATCTTCCGGAAACCAAAGTTTATGTGATCCATGGAAATTTCGAACAGGAAAAAATGCTAAAAGACATTATCCAGAGAAAAGCAGAGAAGGTGATCTTTATAGATTCTGATTTCCCGAACAGGTGGCTGCTTGATCTTAATTTCGAGATTATTTACCGTCAAAATAATATAATGGTCTTTAGAAAAGCTGAATAGATGAATAATAGGTTTCTTCTAATATTATTTCTTTTTGCCAGCCTGGCTTCTTGCGGCGTAAAAAAAGCCATGCAACAAAGGCCAGATATTTCAGGAATCGAAAAGATCGATACTACGCGATTTCAACATAGCGAGACCTTTTATAGCCTTGGTAAAAATAAGCTTTATCAAAATAAGCAGGGTATCTGGGAACTTTATTTAGAAGGTGATGCTCTGGAGCGAGGGGTCGCTAACGGAAATCTTACCAGAGAGCTTATCCATCATCAGGAAATCGCTTTTATGAATAAGCTTCAGGAAATGGTGCCTTCAGAAAATTATCGTGGGTTTTTGAAATCTGTCGTTTCCTGGTTCAATAGAAAAATGTATTTGCATGTCCCTGAAGAGTATAAACAGGAGATTTACGGTGTTTCTCGCTATGGCTTAGAGCGTTATGATGAATTTGCTCCAGGATACGTTAGGATGCTTTATTTTCACGGAGCTCATGATATTGGGCATGCCTTACAAGATCTAATGCTCGTTGGCTGTACATCCTTTGCTGCATGGGATTCGAAAACCGAAGATGGAGAATTGCTTCTTGGGCGAAATTTTGATTTTTATGCCGGAGACGAATTTGGGGAACAGAAGATTGCCGCCTTTGTAAATCCGGATTCCGGAAATAAATTCATGATGTATACCTGGGGCGGAATGATAGGTGCGGTAAGCGGAATGAATGAAAAAGGGATCACTGTCACGATTAATGCCGGAAAATCGAAAATGCCATTTATGGCTAAAACTCCAATTAGTTTACTGGCTCGTGAAATTCTGCAATATGCATCTACTACAACTGAAGCTATAGAAATCGCTAGAAAACGAGAGGTTTTTGTTTCTGAATCTATTATGGTTGGAAGCGGTGATGAAAAGAAAGCAATTCTTATAGAGGTTTCACCAGCAAATTTTGGGGTTTATGAAGTTGAAAATTCAGATCAGCTGATTTGTAGCAATCATTTCCAAAGTGAGCCGTACCTTGATGATAAAAGAAATTTAAAGGCGATTGAAGAAAGCCATTCTAAATATCGCTATGATAGAATGTCAGAACTGGTTTCTGAAACAGAAAAGCTTGATCCAGAAAAAGCAGTTTCTATTCTTAGAAATACAGAAGGGATAAAAGAGGACAAAATTGGTTATGGCAATGAAAAGGCGATAAATCAGTTGCTTGCACATCACGGTATTATATTTAAACCTGAAAAACGAAAGGTATGGGTTTCTTCAAATCCCTACCAAATGGGCGAATTTGTTGCCTACGATCTGGATGAAGTCTTTAAAAAGTTTGAAAATGGACTGGTTTCAAATTCGGTCGCAGATGACGAATTGAATATTCCGGAAAGTGAATTTCTTCAGACAGACTCTTTCAGGAAGTATGAAGAATTCAGAAAATTGGAGATTGAAGTAAATGAACAGTTTTCTAAAGAAGAAATCGTTGAAAAAGAAAAAGCAGAAAGGCTGGTTCAATTAAATCCAGATTTCTGGGAAGCATGGTTTCTCGCCGGGAAGATTTTTTATCAACATGAGGATTATAAGAATGCGATCATTCATTTCAAACAGGCCAGGAGGAGAGAGGTAACCACCGTTCCAGATCTGGAGTTATTAAATAAAATGATCAAAAAAAGCTACCGTAAATTATAATATGAGCGAATTATATTTCCATAATTTCGAATATTTAAAAGCTGCGCAATGGGAATTGCTAAAAAAACAGCTGGAATATAGTGCTGCCAATTCTCTTTATTATCAGCGATTGTTTGAAGAGAAGTCAATATATATTAATGACATAAAATCATTTGAAGACCTTCATCAAATACCCATCACCTCGAAAGAAGACCTGCAAGGTAGTAATGAGGATTTCATAGCAGTTCCAGAAGAAGATATTATTGATTATGTGACTACTTCTGGTACACTTGGTAGTCCGGTGAATTTTGCCCTGAATAATGCCGATCTTGACCGACTAGCTGAAAATGAATTTCGTTCATTTAAGCTGACTGGATTAACAAAAGCAGATAAAGTTCAGATCACTACCACGCTGGATAGAAGGTTTATGGCGGGTTTAGCTTACTTCTTAGGTTTAAGAAAATTAGGCGCAGGAATTATTAGAACGGGTAGTGGTTTGCCACAATTGCAATGGGAAAGTATTGAGAGGTTTAAACCTAATTACCTGGTAGCTGTACCTTCATTCCTAATTAAAATGATCCAGTTTGCTGAAGATAATAATATCGATTTCAGGAACTCCTCAATCAAGGCTGCAATATGTATTGGAGAACCCTTAAGAGATCAGGATTTTGATCTTAATGCACTGGGCAGAAAGATCACTGAGAAATGGGATATTGAACTTTTCTCAACTTACGCTTCAACCGAAATGTCTACGGCATTTACTGAATGTACTGAGCATAAAGGGAATCATGTTTTATCCGATCTTATTTATATAGAAGTTTTAAACGAAAATGGTAAGCAGGTGAAGCCTGGGCAAACCGGGGAATTAGTAGTCACTCCTTTAGGAACCGAGACTATGCCATTATTGCGATTTGCTACAGGTGATATGCTTACTTATTACGAAGGAACCTGTACTTGTGGTAGGAATACCATCAGGTTGAGTCCTGTAATAGGTAGAAAACAACAAAAGATCAAGTTGAAA
This sequence comes from Christiangramia sediminicola, assembly GCF_031344135.1. Classification (NCBI taxonomy): domain Bacteria; kingdom Pseudomonadati; phylum Bacteroidota; class Flavobacteriia; order Flavobacteriales; family Flavobacteriaceae; genus Christiangramia; species Christiangramia sediminicola. Next base: position 607,812 of record NZ_JAVJIU010000002.1, on the reverse strand, counting down.
GGCACTAGTCTTTATCCGCAGCATATCATAGAAGTCCTGAATTCTTATGGCAAGATGGACTCTTTCGTGATCGAAGCTCGATTGGATGATCTTAGGAATGATCAGGTTCAGGTTCTAGTCCCGGATTCATTTACTGAAATTGAAGAATTAAAGGATTATTTCAGGTCTAATCTAAATGTGAGCCTCGATATAAAAAGAATTGGTTTGGATGAATTACGAAAACTTAGGTTTTCTAAAGCAAGCAGGAAACCACAGGTTTTTAGAGATCTTAGATAATTAAACCTTCTTACAGCTTATAATGATCTTCTCATCATAGATGTTTGTGGTAAAGAAAATATATTCACTACCACCATCTTTGATCTTGAACTTTTTTCGAATATTTTCAACTGAATCAGGGAAATTACGAATAGTTATATTCGCTTTTTTATTTTTAAAGTATCGCTTTAATTCTGACGGTTTAAATTGCTTTATTTCAATAATTTTAAAAATTCTTCCAGGAAATTTTTTTAGATCTCTTGATGTGTATAAATGAGAATGCTGATGAAGCTTCTTGGTGTTTGTTTTAACAGCTATAGAATCAAAAAGTCCGCTTTTCATTATAGCAGCATTTGGCTCATATAAATAAGTTTCCGGTAGGCTAAATTCTGTGGGATCATCAGTCAAATAATCATCTCCTGAAAATTCCTGAATTCCATCTTTTTCAAAATTAATGGTTTTGATAAGAGGTTCATCGCTGTAATTCTTCCCTAGTATCCACAACAGTTCTTTCACTTCGTTTCTAACCGCAACTATGTGAACTTCTTTTATGTGTTGTAATTCATTTATTCCCGCAGTAACATCAAGAATAGGAGAGCTTTTCACCATCAAATTACCTGACTTACTAAAAATCAAATCCAGGTTTTCAGGAATATTCGGTTCGCAATCCTCAAATTTAAAAACTTTTCCGCCGGCATCATCTCTTCTAGCCGGATCGGCGTAGGCCCAGTCGAATCTTCTAGTACTTTTCTTCAGTATTTGTAAACCATCACCACTATTCACCGAAATATTCTTCGTCTTAAGCTCTTTAAAATTATGTTCGGCGACTAGTGCTAGGTCACTATTCAGCTCACAATAGGTGAAATCTTTGAAATTCTGAGAAAGGTAATAAGTGTCAATTCCCATTCCGCCGGTTAGATCTATTCCATTATCGCCTTCGACAAGAGATGCCTTATATTTTGCGGTAATTTCAGAAGATGTCTGCTCAAGATTAAGTTTTGGCGGATAGAGGATATTCGGATTCTTATAAAATTCTGGAAATTTCTTCTCTGCAACCTTTAGGCCTTTGATCTGTATTGCGATTTCCTGTATGCTTATTTTGTGAAACGGACTTCCCTTGAGAATAAGCGATGGCAAATCCTTTTTACGATTATCCCTGATGAATTTTGAAACTTCAGGATCAAGGAGTGCCTTATTCAGCATACTATTGATTTTAAAGGTCTCTGGTAAGTCTTTTTACGATCTTATATTCGCTTAGAGTCTCTTTAGCGATAACTTTAAGGGCTGTGTAAAAAGGTACAGCCACAACCATTCCTGTAATTCCGAACATAAGTCCAGCTATTAAAATGATCAGGAAGATCTCCAATGGATGGGATTTCACACTGGCACCGAATATCATTGGCTGAGAGATAAAATTATCAATCAACTGGCAAATACCGTATCCAAGCATTACATAGATCAATCTTGGCAGAATGACGCTGCTAAAGTCGGCACCAAGGAAGCTTGATATTACAAATAATGCCATTAGTATTCCTGCAAGTAATGGTCCCAGATAAGGCACAAGGTTTAGAAATGCGCAGATAAAGGCGATTGCGATGGGATTATTGATCTCGAATACTGATAGCAGAATCGTATATAAAACGAACAAGACTGCGATCTGCATGGTTAAACCAACGAAATATCTTGATAGGAGAACTTTAATTTTGTTGAAAACTCTCTGGAATTTCTGCTCTTCTCCTCGGTTAGCAAAAACCAAGATACTATTCAGCATTAATTTGCTGTCCTTTAAAAAGAAGAAGGAAATGAATAATATAGAAAATACAGCAACCAATGTAGCACCCAGAATACCGAATACATTATTCAGAAATTGTGGTATCAGGCTTACATCAAAGTTTCTAATAAACTCGCTTCTTTTAAGGCCTTCAATGATATTGATCTCTTCAACTCCAAGGTAATTGTTCACCTGCTGGTTCAAGTCGTTCAAATCGCTCTTAAAAGCCTCGATATCTATCTGTCCCAGGTATTTACTCTGCTCAATGATGATTGGAACAAAAACGAATATCACTCCAACAAAAATAGCAAGGACCATCACGAGCACTGTGATTACGGCGATCTGGTTTGGAAAGCGAAGTTTGTTCCGAAGAAAAATCACAATTGGTCTTCCAATAAGTGCGATCACTCCCGCTACCGCTACATAAACGATAACAGATTGTACTTCCCATAAAAAATAGAGCAGAAGTACGATACCAATCATGATACCTGTCGCTCTTAGAATTCCATTTGCAAAATCGTGTGCTTTCACAGCGTAAATATATTATTTCTTATCAAACTTGTTGAATGCTTTAGTAATTTCATATAACGCGATTCCAACAGACTGTGCCACATTCATACTACTATTTTCGCCAAACATTTCGATATGATAATAATCTTCACATAGACCAAGCACCTCTTCACTAATTCCATGTCTTTCATTTCCAGCGACTAGCAAAATTTTATTCTCATTTTCTAAAACAAAATTTTCTATAGATTGACTTGTAGAAGTAATTTCAATGGCAACAGTTCTATAACCTTGATTTTTTAATTTATTTACGCATTCTACGGAATCTTCTTCAAACTCGAAGTTTACGGTATTATGAGTGTTTCTAGCAGTTCTTTTAAGTCGGTTACTTTTTAAGTTGGGTTCACTTCCGCAGAAAATTATTTTCTGAATTCCAAAAGCATCGGCTAGTCTCAACATGCTACCTAAATTTGCTTCACCAATTATATTGTCCAGTAAGAGGAGGATGGGAAATTCTTTTTTTTGAAAGTTGGATTCGTTGTGTGTAAGTTGATCTATCAATTCTCGAAGGCGTATTTGATAATATTTGCACCCATTTTAAGGGCTTTAAGTCTATCTTCCTCAGGATCATTATGAACTTCAGCACTTTCCCAGCCATCACCAAGATCACTTTCAAAAGTAAACAATAGGATCAGTCTGTCCTTTTCAAAGATTCCAAATGCCTGCGGAGGTTGGGCATCATGTTCATGAATTTTTGGAAGTCCATTTGGAAATTTATAGGCAATTGAAAATACCGGGTGATTAGAAGCTATTTCAGTTAATTCCTTATCTGGAAAAAGTTTTTTGATCTCCTTTCTTACATATTCATTCATTCCATAATTATCATCAATATGTAGAAAGCCGCCACTAAGCAAATAGTTTCTAAGATTCTCAATTTCATCAGGACTAAAGATCACATTTCCATGACCCGTCATATGCACAAAAGGGTATTGAAAGATATCAGTACTACCAGGTTCCACAGTTTGTGGCTTCGTATCTATTCTGGTATTAATATTTGAATTACAGAATTTAATTAAGTTAGGTAATGCTGTTGGATTTGAATACCAATCGCCACCTCCATTATATTTGAGTACCGCAATTTCCTGTGCATGAATTACGAATCCAATAATCAAAAAAAATAAAAATAATGGAAGCTTGAAATGGTTCATTATAATTCCTGGTTTTTCATTGCAACGGTGTGACAGGCTACGATTGCCGCCGTTTCTGTCCTTAAGCGACTATCACCTAAACTAATTTGATCCCATTTATTTTTCAAAGCTAATTCAATTTCTTCCGGGCTAAAATCACCTTCCGGGCCAATTAAAATATTAACTTTTTGCGATGAATATACTTTCTTTTGAAGATATGGTTTTTCCGCTACATCTTCACAGTGAGCGATCATTTTAGCGCCTTCCAGGTCACGATCCATTAATTCATTGAAGTTAACCGGTTCATTTAATACTGGAAAACTTAAATGAAGCGATTGTTTCATAGCACTTAGCAACACTCTTTCGTAACGCTCTAATTTCACTACTTTTCTTTCACTGTGATCACAAATTACCGGTGTGATCTCGTGAACTCCTATTTCCATAGCTTTTTCCAGAAACCATTCATATCTATCGTTCATCTTGGTAGGAGCAACGATCATATGCAGATAATAGGGCGGAGGGGCTTGCTTCTCAAACGATAATATCTTAACTACACATTGCTTAATATCTGCCTGAATGATCTCCGCGGAAAATAATAATCCTTTCCCATTAGTGATATTTAATAAATCACCTTCTTTTTTTCGAAGAACCTTGACAATATGTTTGCTCTCATCTCTGGGAAAAGTAACCAGTTCATCTTTTTCAGAAATATTAGGATTAAAGAATAACTGCATATTAAATTTTATATCTGGATTGGGCGGTAACAGAAAAGTCTGCAAAATCTTCCTTCAGAAATTTATGATATCCTGCAATTCCGATCATCGCCGCATTGTCTGTTGTATATTCAAATTTAGGAATAAAACATTTCCAGCCCCATTTTGTTTCAGCATCTCTAAGCGCCTGCCTAATCCCGCTATTTGCCGAAACACCGCCCCCAATAGCAACCTGGTTGATACCGGTTTCTTTTACAGCTTTCTTGAGTTTATCTACCAATATACCAATGATTGTATATTGAATGGAAGCACAGATGTCCTTGAGATTCTTTTCAATAAAATCAGGATCTTTTTTAGTTTCTCTCTGAACGAAATAAAGCACTGCGGTTTTGAACCCACTAAAACTGAAATTTAAACCATCAACCTTCGGTTTTGGAAATTTGAAGGCTTTTGGATCTCCTTCTTTGGCATATTTATCTATAAGCGGTCCTCCTGGATATGGAAGGCCAAGGATTTTTGCGCTTTTATCAAAAGCTTCTCCTACGGCATCATCCATAGTTTCACCAATGACTTCCATTTCAAAATAATCTGAAACCTTTACAATTTGCGTGTGACCTCCGCTAATGGTCATTGCTAAAAAAGGAAATTCAGGTTTGTCAAATCCGTCTTCCTCTATGAAGTGAGCCAGTATGTGTGCCTGCATATGGTTTACTTCTATTAAAGGAATGTCTAATCCCATAGCTAAAGACTTGGCGAAAGAAGTTCCTACCAGCAAAGAACCCATCAATCCGGGACCACGTGTAAAGGCAATTGCAGAAACATCTTTTTTATCGATATTTGCCTTCGCAAGTGCCTGATGGATCACAGGAACAATGTTTTGTTGATGTGCTCTTGAGGCTAATTCGGGAACTACTCCTCCATATTGTTGATGAACTGCCTGAGTTGCAACAATATTAGAAAGGATTTTTCCGTTGCAAAGTACAGCAGCAGCTGTATCATCACAGGAAGATTCAATAGCAAGAATGTTGATTTTTTGATCTGGCATCAGAAATTATTGGACTTAGAAGTTGTAAATTAGACGCAAAGTTAAAACATAATAACGTATCAAAAAATTCTGGAAAATACTAACTAAAACGCTGGTTGCCCTCGTTTTGTTATTCATAATTTTATTGATAGTGTTTTCTATTCCTGCAGTTCAAACTTCTGTAGCTAAAAGACTTACTGATTCCTTGCGTGAGAAGAATGATGTAAACCTATCTATTGGTCGTGTCTCTATTGGCTATTTCGGAAATATTAAACTTAACGAGATCTATGTTGAAGATCATCATGCAGATACCTTATTAACTGCAAGAGAGATTAGATCTTCCATTATAAGTTTCACCAATCTTATTAACAATTCACCCAATCTAGGCGATACCCGTATTGATGGCCTTAACATGCATATGCGGAGATATAAGAACGAGGATAAAGATAATCTCGGAATTCTTATTGAAAAGCTTAGAAAAGAACCTACAGGAGATTCCTCTCATTTTGAACTTCATGCTGAAAATGTTCAGATACTGAATAGCAGGTATAGTTATATCGACGAAAACCTGGACAAACAGGATGTTGTGGTGGTTGATAACCTCAGCATTTTTGCAAATGAATTACAGATAGATGATGAGAATATAGATATTGATATAGGTAGTTTAAAAGGTTATGAGCATCGCGGAATTGAAATTGACAACCTTGCCACTCAATTTCATTACGACCCAAATAAAATGAATCTGGTAAATATGACCTTGCAAACTCCAGGTTCATTAGTAGATGCAGATCTTTATTTTACCTATGAACTTTCAGACTTTTCAGATTTTGAGAACCTGGTGCAGGTGGAGGCAAATTTCAGAGAAAGTATCTTATCGAGTAATGATCTAAAGGCCTTCTATGATGGCTTTGGCGATGATCAACTCCTGAAATTTCAAACTAAACTTACTGGTACTTTAAATGATTTTCATCTGGCAGATTTCCGGTTACAGGGATTTGATAGAACAGAGATCTACGGCGAATTTCAGGTGAAAGGTTCATTTTCAGACAATCCCGATGATTTTAGTTTCGATGGAAGTTATTCAGATTTCAATACCAACTATTACGATATGGTAAACTTTCTTCCTGGCGCTTTGTTAGGAAAATTACCTGAAAATCTTCGTGATTTTGGAAGTGTGAATATGAAAGGTAATACCTATGTGACCAAAACTTCCCTGGACGCCGATGTTTATTTGAGTAGTCAGTTAGGATCTGCAAATGCCGATTTTGTATTGAAAAATTTTAATAGCTCTTCGAGGTCTAACTATAAAGGAAAATTAGTCTTCAAGAACTTCAATCTTGGAAAGCTGATCAATAATCCACAATTTGGTAAAACTAGTTTTAATATTGATTTTGATGGTGGTGGTTTTGATCGTGAACATCTGAATACCCAATTAAAGGGTTCCATTTCTAAACTTACGTTCAATAATTATACATATTCTGATATTCGGGTAATTGGAAATCTTCGGAATCCTTTGTTTAACGGTTATTTCGTTTCAAACGATCCAAATCTTCAGATGGAATTCAACGGACTGGCTGATGTTTCAGAAGATATTAATGTTTATGATTTTGAAGCTTCCGTAGAATATGCAGATTTAAATGAGTTAAATTTTGTGAACCGTGATAGCATTTCAGTTTTTAAAGGAGATGTGATCATGAACATGAAAGGAACTAATATCGATAACGCCTTCGGAAATATTTTGCTTCTAAACACTTCGTATAAAAACCAGAATGATCTTTATTATTTCGATGATCTGAGCATCGCCTCTAGTTTTGAAGGTCCTATTAGAACAATAACTATCAATTCTCCAGATGTGATCAATGGGGAAGTAACTGGTATTTTTAAACTGAATGAAGTTGGAGCCTTGGTTGAAAATTCAATTGGTTCGATCTATACCAATTACAAGCCCAGAACGATCACAACGAATCAATACATGGAGTTTGATTTTGATATTTATAATCAGATCGTGGAAGTTTTCTATCCTGAAATTGAACTGGCCCCAAATACCTTTATTCGTGGTAGAGTAGAATCTGATGAATCTGAATTTCGCCTCACTTTTAAATCCCCTCGAATTGACATTTTTGACAATATGATCGAGGAGATCAATCTTCAGGTAGATAATACCAATCCTATCTATAATACTTATTTTGAAGCCGATAGTGTTGCCACCGATTTTTATAATTTTTCTGAATTCAGTTTCATTAATGTTACGCAAAGAGATACACTTTTTATTCGTTCAGAATTTAAAGGAGGAAGTAAGAATAATGATGAATTTAACCTGAATCTTTTCCATACGATCAACGAGAACAATAAATCTGTGGTGGGAATTCAGCAATCAGATTTTAAATTCAAGGAAAATGTCTGGTTCCTTAATGAAGAAGACAATAGGAGTAATAAGATCATATTTGATAATAATTTCAGGGATCTTCAAATAGATTCCCTGGTGATGAGCCATAAAAACGAGCAAATTAGGCTGAGTGGTGAAATGCGGGATTCCACCTATAAGAACTTCAAAATGAAGTTCGAAAATGTGGATATTGGCAAGATTACTCCTGATCTTGATAGTCTCGATCTGGCCGGAACCTTAAATGGAGATCTTGATCTTTTACAGGAAGACGGTGCCTATTTTCCAAATACTAATATGAAAATTGATTCTCTTGAAGTGAATGATACGTATATGGGGAATCTTCAAATGGATGTAAAAGGAAATACAGATCTCACTAACTATTCGGTTTATGCTGTTTTACAGAAGGAAGGCCTGGAATCCCTTTCAGCAATTGGAGGAATAAATGTTAGCGGAAATGAACCAGCAATAGACCTCGAGGTGAATCTCAATAAGCTCAACATGTCCATTTTTACTGCTTTGGGGGCAGATGTGCTTACCGATATTAGAGGTTTTGCCTCGGGAAGAGCGTTTGTAACGGGTAATTATAAAAATCCTGATTTTTCAGGAAGTCTAGACCTTACTAAGGCCGGCTTACGAATTCCATATCTCAATGTGGATATCGATTTTCAGGATAGGGCAAAAGTGAATTTAACCAAACAACAGTTCGTTTTTGATAATATTAATATTGTTGATACAAAATTCAATACTCGTGGAGTTCTGGATGGAACCATTTCTCATCGCAATTTTTCTGAATGGTTTCTGGACCTTTCTCTTAATTCTAATAGAATGCTTGTCCTCGATACCGAAGCAGATGAAGATGCTTTGTATTATGGAACGGCATTCATAGACGGAGAGGCGAGTATCAAAGGTCCTACAGACCAATTGGTAATAGACGTTACAGCAGCAACCGAAAGAGGAACTGTGTTTAAGATTCCTTTGAGTGACACTGAATCTGTAGGTGATAATTCATTTATTAGGTTTTTAAGTCCGGAAGAGAAAGCTGCAAAACTAGCAGGTGAAGAATTAGAACTTCCGGAGGTTAAAGGAATTGAAATGATCTTTGATCTTGATATTACCAATGATGCTGAAGTAGAAGTAGTAGTAGATAAAACCAGCGGTAGTACACTGCGTGGTCGTGGGTCTGGTAACTTATTACTGGAGATAAACACCAATGGAAAGTTTAATATGTGGGGTGACTTCATTGTTTATGAAGGGGTCTATAATTTTAAATATGCCGGTCTGGTTCAAAAAGTATTTACGGTGGAATCTGGCGGAAGTATCAATTGGGATGGTGATCCAACAGATGCTCAGTTAGATGTAAGCGCTGTTTATTCCTTGAACGCCAACCCTGCAGTATTACTAGAAAATCCTTCTGTAAATCGTAAAATTCCGGTTGATGTGGTAATTAATCTGCAGGGAGACATTGAACAACCGGATATTGGTTTCGAGATAGATTTTCCAAGTGCAAGTTCTACTGTAAAATCGGAGTTGCAATATAGGATTGATGATAGAGCAACTACAGAGCTTCAGGCATTATTCCTGGTTACACAAGGTACTTTTTATAGTGAATTTGGTCTGCGTGGAGCTGCTATCTATGGGACTTTAGCCGAAAGAGCTTCGAGTATCGTTAATGATATTTTCGCCGATGATGATGGTAAATTCCAGGTTGGAGTGAATTACGTTCAGGGAGACAGGACACCAGATCAACAAACTGTAGATAGATTTGGATTAACCTTATCTACTCAAATTTCAGATCGAGTGATCATCAACGGCCAGGTTGGGGTGCCTATTGGTGGAGTTACGGAGTCTGTTATTATTGGTGATCTGGAAATCGAATTTTTACTGAATGAAGACGGAACACTCCGAGCAAAGGTTTTTAATAGAGAGAACAATATTCAGTTCATTGGTGAAGAGATCGGCTTTACCCAGGGAGTGGGACTTTCTTATAATGTAGATTTTGACACATTTAAAGAATTGATCAGAAAGATCGCCAATACGGAGTTAGTAGATCCAAATTCAGAAATTGAAAGAAAAGAATCTGCAAAATCCATGGCGCCAGATTACATGAATTTTACACCTGCCGACGATAATTAGAATTTTAATATTTAATTTATCAGCATTAATTTTCTTCATTATAATTTTGGAGGAAATAAGGCTATTAGCTGGTTTCTTTAAATTTAGTTTGTAGATTTAAGTTTCAATTGAATTTTATATGAGTAAGAAAGTTAGACGAATTGGAGTGATGACTTCTGGTGGTGATTCTCCCGGAATGAATGCAGCAATTAGAGCGGTTGTAAGAACCTGTGCATATTACCATACAGATTGTGTGGGTTTCTACAGAGGTTTCCAGGGAATGATCAATGGTGAATCAATCAACCTGAATGCTAGAAGTGTTCGAAATATTGTAAACCAGGGAGGAACCATCCTGCAATCTGCACGGTCAAAAGAATTTCTTACTGAAGAGGGCAGGGCTAAAGCAGCTAAGAATCTTAAGGATGCTGAAATTGATGCAATGATCCTTATTGGTGGAGACGGGACATTTAGAGGCGGACAGGTTTTTAGTAAGGAACATGGAATTCCTGTAATTGGCGTTCCCGGAACAATCGATAATGATATTTACGGAACCCATTATACCATCGGCTACGATACGGCTTTGAATACGGTGGTTGAAGCAATTGATAAGATTCGTGATACTGCCAGTTCTCATAACCGACTTTTCTTTGTGGAAGTAATGGGGCGTGATGCAGGTTTTATTGCCTTAAATAGTGGAATTGGAGCAGGAGCTGAAGAAATTCTTATTCCAGAAGAAGATCTTGGTCTGGAGCGTTTACTGGATTCTTTGGAGCGAAGTAGAAGAGCCGGAAAAACTTCAAGTATCGTCGTGGTTTCTGAAGGTGATAAAATTGGTAAAAATGTTTTTGAGCTTGCAGACTATGTGAAAAAACATCTTCCTTATTACGATGCCCGGGTTACAGTTTTAGGTCATATTCAAAGAGGTGGAAGGCCAAGTTGTTTTGATCGTGTTCTTGCCAGCAGACTATCTGTAAAAGCGGTTGAACTTTTGCTTGACGGTAAAAAAGACCTGATGGTTGGAATGCTGAATAATGAAATGGAATCCTGTAGTCTGGATCAGGCCTTAAAAGGCAAACACAATATCAATAAAGATCTATTAAGAATTTCTGAAATACTATCTACTTAATATGAAGACGATTGCAATCATTGCGCATGATGGAAAAAAACCTGAAATGGTTCAATTCCTGAATGAAAACAGGGAAATTCTTGATTCAAAGCAGTTGAAGATTATTGCAACCGGAACTACCGGTTCAAAGACTGAAGCTGCAGGCTATCAGGTAGAAAAATTATTATCTGGTCCTTTAGGCGGTGATGCACAAATCGCCGCTAGAATAGCTGAAGGCCTTGTGGATATGGTGATTTTCTTTAGAGATCCTATGGACAAACATCCTCATGAGCCAGATATTTTCATGCTTATGCGGCTTTGTGATGTACATAATGTTCCTCTTGCCACAAATCCGGCAACGGCGAGATTACTTATAAAAGGACTGTAATCTTTAGAATTTCACAGCGATCGCGCTGATCTCTACATTTACAAATTTCGGAAGATTGGCAACTTCAACAGTCTCTCTTGCCGGAGCGTTTTCAGATCTGAAATATCGAGAATATACCTCGTTGATCTTTCCGAAGTTATTCATGTCACTAATAAAAATAGAAGTTTTTACCACATGATTTAGATTAAGACCTGCTTCTAAAAGAATAGCCTTTAAATTTTCAAGAACCTGGATTGTTTCATTTTCTAGGTCATCTATTTTAAGTTCACCAGATTCAGGATCAAGAGCTATCTGACCTGAAATATACAAGGTGTTTCCGGCGAAAATAGCCTGATTATATGGGCCTATTGGAGCTGGAGCTTTATCTGTCTGTACTACTTTTTTCATGCTCAGTATATTTTCGGTTAATTTCTCTATAGTGTTCTATCCCTATCTCTTCGTTGTTCGTATTTGATATCGCTTAGGATACTAGATTTAATTCTGATTAGGAAATTCCAGGATTTTCGGTTTCCAAATGGTACCCAGCTAAAACTCATTAACCAGCTATCCAAATCTCTTTGAAATCTAAGCTGAGTTGGAGTTACGCCATTATTTACTACATCATAGCCAGAACTTACTCCGACTTTCCATTTAGGTGCTAATTCTACATTACCGTTGAACATTATTGAATGCGCAGAAATTTCACTTTGCCTTGCGTTATTCGAATAGTTCATGGAATAAGCAAGTCTTACATCCCAGGGAATCTTGTAGTTATACCAGGAGCTTTCATTCTCATCTTCTTCACCTTCAAACGGATCTTCATCAAATAATTCTCCATCCGGTCCCATCCCTTTTCCAAAAAGATCATCTGGTCTACCACCATTTCTAAAGGTTTCATTTTCCAGTTCATCTGTTTCTTCCTCATTTCCGCCTTCAAAATCTTCATTAGAGAATGAATACCCGAAGTTTACAGTACCATTTGTAAGCCTGAATAAACTACCTCCATTTTCAATATTCAGCTTATCTATTCTTCTGTTATTGTTATCCAGCGCATAAACGTCCAGGTTACCGCCAAAGTTTATGTCGAGTTTATTCTTTACTATCGGAATAGATCCACGAAGTGAAATAGGGGACAAATTTAAAGAGTCTCCGGCCAGGTTATATCTTGTGCTAATACTAAAGTTATTAAGTAAAGTGATCTTTTTGGGTTCCGTAGCTGTGCTATCCCTGTCACGAACTTTTGCCTCAAACGTATTACTTAAACTTAATCCCAAGGAACTGGAAAAATTCTGACCAGGCGCTCCGTAGAGAGTACCGGTGAATCTGGAATAATCTACCAGTTCAATAATATCATCAGTTGTAGGATCATCCCTTTCATAAGTATCATAATATTGATCGAAAGCAGGATTAATATTATAACTTATAGACGGCCGCATCACATGCCTGATCGCCTGAATCTTTTTATCTTTTCCGAAATTCTTTAAACCGTATACGGTGGTACCTATACTAGCATTAAAATTGTAGGTTCTATATGAATCAAAACCGCTAACGGTGTCAATAACCACTTCATCGATCACTGGATCGTAATTTCTTTCAAAAGTTTTAGAAACCCAGGTTTCTTCATAACTGGTTCCTGTACTAACACTTAAGAATTTAAATAATTTAAAATTCGTTGATAATGGAATGGAATGCTGAGCTCCTAATCTGGCATTTCTGAACATTTCAGGCTTAAAGAAAAGAGAATCCACCGTATTCATCTGGTTTTCTCCTCTTAAATTATACTGAAAATTGATATTCTCAATTATCCCGTTTTTAGCTCCTCCCTGGGGAGCAAAAGGATATATTCTGGACATACTTAACTGAAGTATTGGAAGGCTCAGGTTAACTTCGCCACTTCTGGTATTTTGTGAGTGTCTGGCTGCAAGACTCAGGTTTACCTGTGGTTCTCCCGGAAAGGTTTTGCTGTAAGACACCGAAGAACTTAAAGTGTTATTAAGGTAATTTCCAGTGTTTGCCTGGTTTATGGATTCTGCGTAATATTCACTACTACCGAGGTTTACCGAAGCTGAGAACCTTGAAGTTGGATTGGCTTTTGCATCCTGGCTATGTGACCACTGAATGTTATAACTAGATCTTTCGCTGAAATCAGGGAAACCTCTCTCACTATTGAAAAGCTTTTCATACCTCACACGGGCATTACCTCTATATTTATATCGCTTAGCATAATTAGATGAAAATTCCAGGGTATAGGAACCGTTGGTGTAATAACTTCCCAGAGTTAAAAGATCTACATAATCACTAATAGCAAAATAATAACCACCGTTCTGAAGGTTATAACCGTACTGCCCATCTCCAAAAGATGGAATTATAAATCCTGAAGTCTCTTCATCTGTAAGCGGAAAATAACCGAAGGGAAGACCTAATGGCGTTGGAACATCAGCGATATACATGTTCACTAATCCTGAAACGATCTTCTTGTCCGGGACAAATTTTATTCTTCTCGCGTAAAAGAAATAATCAGGATCATCAACATCTTCAGAAGTTGTGAACCTAACATTCTTCATAAAGTAAACCGAATCGTTTTCACGTTTGGTCACCATACCTTTTACATTGAATTCAGACTCCTGTGTTCTCGAATTATATACCAGTGCCCGTTGTGAATTGAAATTAAACCTGATAGAATCTGGTTCTACTTTACGCTGAGCCTGAGTAAAAATGGGTTTTTGAGAATAGGCGTCTGTAGAATCCTGGATCCCGTAAGCATAGATCTCGTTCTTGGCATTATCTATAATAATTAGTCCGGCTTCAATGGTCATATCCCCATAAACTACCCTGGCTTCATTATATAGGTACATCTTATTCTCCCGAGGACTCAACCTCATATAGTCCTTCGCTTTATACTGAACAACATCAGTTAAAAACCTTGGTTTTCTTATACTATCGGTCTTAACTGTATCCTGAACCTGGAATTGTTCCGAAATTTCCTCAGAATTTACGGCAGGGGCTATCGAATCCTTTTCCGCCTCTACAGGAATAGACGAATTTTCGCCTTCCTGCGGGTATAAAACAAGGGAAAAGAACAGCGTGAAAACTAAGCAAAAAAGACTATTAGGGATATTTGTTTGCAATGCTTTAAGTGCTATTTTTGTACAGATTGGCTTGCTTTTTGCAAATTCAAAATTACATATATTTTTTTAGCTGAGTTTTGAGAGTGCAGCAAAATATTAATTAAAATATTCACCCCACAATAGCGTTAGCTTTTTATGAGAACGAACTTACTTAAACTTTTCGTATTCACAATTGTCTTATTCAGTCTTTCTAATTCAGCCTTTTCTGCAGAAATACCGCCGAATAAGGATGAATTTGTTGTTGTTTTGGATGCCGGTCATGGAGGTAAAGACCCTGGTAACATGGGGAATGGCTTTAAGGAAAAGGACATTGCGCTGAGTATTATTCTTAAGATTGGAAAGTCATTAGAAAAGTATGAAGGTGTTAAAGTTGTTTATACCAGAAAGACCGATGTGTTTGTTGAATTGTTCGAAAGAGGAAAAATCGCCAATGAAGCAAATGCAGATCTTTTTGTTTCTGTACACTGTAATTCTCATGGTTCTCAGGCCAAAGGAACTGAAACTTTTGTTCTAGGTTTGAATAGAAATGAAACGAATTTTGAGGTTGCAAAAAAGGAGAACTCAGTGATTTACCTTGAGGAAAATTACGAGGTTACATATGAAGGTTTTGATCCTAACTCTCCGGAATCTACTATAGGTCTTACCATTATGCAGGAGGAATATTTAGATCAGAGTATTTTGCTTGCAGACCTGGTTCAGAAAGAATTTACAAATGATCTTAAAAGAGTGAATCGTGGCGTAAAACAAATGGGACTTATCGTATTGCATCAAACCTATATGCCTAGTGTTCTTGTAGAAACCGGTTTTCTTACTAATAACCAGGAAGGACCTTATCTAAATAGTGGAAGAGGGCAGGATGATATGGCCAGAGCAATTACTAAAGCTATTGTAAAATATAGTGAGACTATAAATTTAAATCTCCTGGAAACAATCGCTAAAAGTCATCCTTTAGAATCTGGAAAAGCACAGCCTCAGGTTGAAAAACATCAGGTATATGAAGATGTTGTTTTCCGGGTACAATTGGCTGCAGGTTCAAAAAAAATAGATCCAAAACCTTACAATTTTAAAGGCCTTAGTGATATAGATAGAACTAAGGAAGGCAAGTTGTACAAGTATTACTACGGAGAAACTTCAGATTATCTTCAAATAAAGCGCCTTCATCAGGATGCTATAAAGAAGGGATATACAACTAGTTATATTGTTGCATTCAAGGATGAGCAAAAAATCACGGTTAATGACGCGTTAAAATCTAAGCTTAAATAGAATGTCTTTTCTATTTTTATTTCTAAATTTGTGCGTATTCATTAAAAAATTTGCTTTTGAAATATTCCAGAGAGGTCAAAACTGCCTTACTAGCTATTACTGCAATAGTTATCTTAATTTTCGGTTATAGTTTTCTGAAGGGAGAAAATCTACTGGACAACAGTCGAACCTTCTATGCAGTCTATGATGATGTTGAAGGATTATCGCCATCTTCAGAAGTTACCATTAATGGTCTTAAGGTTGGACAGATCACCAGTATCGATTTCTTGAATCGTTCTGGAGATCTATTAGTAACCTTTACCGTAAAGAATGATTTTCAGTTTTCTAAGAACAGTCAGGCACAGATCTATGGTGGTGGTATCATAGGTGGTAAATCTTTGGCAATTGTTCCGGAATACAACGAGAATGTTGAATGGGCTAAAACAGGTGACACACTTCCTGGTGGAAAAGAAGAAGGTATCATGGAGCTTGTTAACGATAGGCTTACTCCGCTTCAGAATAAAGTGGAAGGAACAATCGTAAGTGCCGATTCAATGCTTACCGCTATCAATGAAATTCTTGATGATTCTACACGAAATAATATCAGAGGAACTTTTAGAAATTTAGATGCTACCGTTTCTTCTTTTAGAGTAACTGCAGATGAACTACAGGGAATCGTAAAAGGTAATTCAGAAAAACTGGACAGAACTTTTACCAATCTTGATGAGATGTCTACGAACTTCAATAAGTTTTCAGACACGCTTACAAATATGAATATTAACAAGATCACTAAAGATCTTGAAAAAGTAATTGCTGACTTTGAAGGAATTTCAGACAAACTGAACAATGGTAATGGGACAGCGGCAAAACTTATCAATGACCCGGCGATTTATAATAATTTAGACAGAGCTACCAAACAAATGGAACAGCTGCTTCAGGATATCAAATTAAATCCTAAGCGATATGTTCACTTTTCAGTATTTGGTAAAAATCCGGGACCATACGAGGAACCGAAAGATTCTTTAAAATAACCAACCATGCAAATTGTTGCGCAGATTTTATTTGTGATTGCCCTTGTGGCGGGAATTGGCTTTTTTGCCAGGAATATTAAAAGAGTTATTAGAAACGTGAAACTTGGAAAAGAAGTGGATCGTTCTGATAATTCAGGCGCCAGATTTGCTAAAATGGCCAAGGTTGCCATGGGTCAGAGCAAAATGGTTAAAAGACCAATTGCTGGTTTTCTCCACATCATTGTTTATGTAGGTTTTATCATTATTAATATTGAAGTTCTGGAGATCATCATTGATGGTGTTTTTGGAACCCATAGAATTTTTGCTTTCATGGGCGGTTTCTATGATGTATTGATAGCGAGTTTTGAAATTCTGGCTTTTCTTGTATTTGTAGGTGTGATCATATTCTGGATCAGAAGAAATCTAACGCATATTAAAAGATTCTTAAGCCGTGAATTGAAAGGCTGGCCAAAAAATGACGCTAATTATATCCTGTATTTTGAAATGGTATTAATGATACTATTTCTTACCATGAATGCAGCTGATTATCAATTGCAGTTGAACGGAGCAGATCATTATGCTTCAGAAGCCGGAATCATGGGTAGTTTTCCAATTAGCCAGTATTTATTGCCTCTACTTGATGGAATGAGTAATGCTACGCTAATAATTATTGAAAGAACAGCATGGTGGCTACATATCCTAGGCATTTTATTCTTCCTGAATTACCTGTATTACTCAAAGCATTTACACATTCTGCTTGCATTTCCGAATGTTTACCTATCAAAGCTTACTCCACAAGGAGAGTTTGATAACCTGGAATCTGTAAAAAAGGAAGTTGAATTAATGATGGATCCTAATGCTGATCCTTTTGCAGCTCCTGCAGAGGGTGAAGACGAAGGAGAACCGGATAAATTTGGAGCTTCAGATATTTTTGACCTTAACCAGGTTCAGTTATTGAATTCATATACCTGTACAGAATGTGGACGTTGTACTTCAGAATGTCCGGCAAATCAAACAGGAAAGAAATTATCTCCAAGAAAGATCATGATGGATACTCGTGACAGGGTAGAAGAAGTAGGGGAGATCATCAATAAAAATGGAAAATTTGAAGATGACGGTAAGAAATTACTGGACGATTATATTTTAAGAGAAGAACTTTGGGCCTGTACTACCTGTAACGCCTGTGTAGAAGCTTGTCCTATTGGCATAGATCCGCTTTCAATCATATTAGATATGAGAAGATATCTGGTTATGGAAGAAAGCGCCGCTCCTAATGAACTGGCCATCGCGATGACCAATATTGAAAACAACGGAGCACCTTGGCCATACAATCAAATGGATCGTTTGAACTGGGCCGAAGAAAATAAATAAGAAATTTAAGAATACAATAAAGATCAACAATATGGCAGAAGCACTAAAGGTTCCTACAATGGCCGAATATATGGCAGAAGGTAAAAAACCGGAAGTATTATTCTGGGTTGGTTGCGCAGGAAGTTTTGATGACCGCGCAAAGAAAATCACGAAAGCCTTTGTGAAATTATTACAGCAGGCCGGAGTGGATTTCGCTGTACTTGGAACTGAAGAAAGCTGTACTGGAGATCCTGCAAAAAGAGCTGGTAATGAGTTTCTTTTCCAGATGCAGGCCGCTACGAATATTGAAGTTCTTAACGGTTATGAGATCAAAAATGTGGTAACAGCATGTCCTCACTGCTTTAATACCCTGAAAAATGAGTATCCTGCTTTAGGTGGAAATTACGATGTAATGCACCACACCCAATTTTTAAAAACCCTTTTAAATGAAGGAAGATTAAAAGTTGAAGGTGGGAAATTCAAAGGAAAAAAGATAACCTTCCACGATCCTTGTTATTTAGGTAGAGCTAATGGAGAATATGAAGCTCCAAGAGATCTTTTAAGAAAATTAGAAGTAGAGCTCGTAGAAATGCGTAAATGCAAGAAAAACGGACTTTGTTGTGGAGCTGGTGGTGCACAAATGTTTAAAGAGCCAGAGCCAGGAAATAAAGATGTGAATATCGAAAGAACTGAGCAGGCGTTAGAAACTCAGCCAGAGATCATTGCTGCGGGTTGTCCATTCTGTAATACCATGATGACTGACGGTGTTAAGAACAAGGAGAAAGAGGACAGCGTGGCAGTTATGGATGTGGCAGAAATGATCGCTAATGCCGAAGATCTTTAAAAAATTCCAAAAGTTAAATCACGGTACTATATTTGACCTAATGGCTAAATAAATTAGATTTGTAACAACTCAATTTTAGCCCTTATGTTAGTACCCTTTGAAAGCCTTCCCGATAGTTCCAGAGTCTGGATTTATCAGGCGAACAGGTCTTTTACCCAGGAAGAACTTCAGGAAATTTCAAATAAACTTGATATGTTTATTGAAAAATGGACTGTTCATGGTTCAGATCTTAGAGCTTCCTACGAAATAAAATACAATCGTTTCATTATTATAGCCCTTGATCAGCAATTAAATGCTGCTTCAGGTTGCTCTATAGATGCTTCTGTTCAATTCATTCAGCAATTAGAAAAGGAATATAACGTTGATCTTTTAGATAAGATGAATGTTTCTTATAAGCAGGGAGAATTTGTAGCTTATAAAAGCCTGGCTGATTTTAGAAAAATGGCGAAGCAAAGAGCTGTCTCACCAAATACTATCGTTTTTAATAATCTTGTAAATAATAAAGCCGAATATCTTTCAGACTGGGAAGTTCCGGCATCTGAAAGTTGGCATAAACGTTTTCTGAATTAATGAATTTGAAGCAAGCCCCAAGGTTTTATACGTTTATAATTCTCTTACTTATTTCCTTTCACGGAATTTCACAGGTAAAAAGCCCATTATTTGTCAAGGATCATCCTCAGCAGAAGAAATGGGTGGATAGTGTCTACAATTCCATGAATTTAAAGGAAAAGGTTGGCCAGTTGTTCATGGCCAGTATCTGGTCTAAGAATGAAAATGAAGCTGACAGCATCAGGAAAAAGATCAGGGAAAATTATATTGGCGGACTTATTTATTCCAAAGGTGGACCTGTTAGGCAGGCTCAGCTTACTAATGAATTTCAGGAAATGTCTAAAGTCCCATTGCTTATTGGGATGGATGCTGAATGGGGATTGGCAATGAGGCTTGATAGTACATTTGCCTTACCCTGGAATATGACCTTGGGAGCTATTCAGGATAATCAACTTATTGAAGAAGCTGGAGCTGCTATCTCGAAACATACCAGAAGATTAGGAGTACACTTCAATTTCGCTCCCGTTGTAGATATAAATACCAATCCTGATAATCCAATTATCGGAAATAGATCTTTCGGTGAAGATAAGATCAATGTAACCGAGAAAGCTCTCGCTTTTATGAACGGGATGCATAGAGAGGGTGTTTTAAGTAGCGCCAAGCATTTTCCTGGTCATGGCGATACAGATTCAGATTCGCATAAAACATTACCAACGGTCAATTTTTCCTCGGAAAGAATTGATGAAGTAGAGCTGTACCCTTATAAAGAACTAATTCCTGAGGGTTTAAGCAGCGTCATGGTAGCTCATTTAAATGTTCCTGCTTTAGATCCAAATGGAAAACCTGCATCACTCTCGAAAAATATTATATCGGGAATTCTGAAAAAGAATATGGGCTTTAATGGCCTTATTTTTACAGATGCGCTGGATATGAAAGGGGTTTCTCGAGATAAAGAGCCCGGGGAAGTAGATCTAGAAGCATTCCTTGCCGGTAATGATGTTCTTTTAATGAGCGAAGATATTGGGAAAGCTTCTGAAAGTATTATTCAAGCAGTAAATTCAGGTATAGTTACAGAAGAAAGACTGGAGCTTTCGGTTAAAAAAATCCTTTACGCCAAGTATAAAGCTGGCTTAAATAATTTTAAACCGATTAATACGAATTTCCTGATCGAAGAACTATATACTTCAAGAGATGAGGCGCTTTTGGAAAAGCTTTTTGAAAATGCCATTACACTGGTGAAGAATAATAAAGCAGTAGTTCCGGTTAAAAATCTTCAGAAACAAAAGATTGCTTATGTGAACTTTGGTGATGATGATGGAAGTCCGTTTCTGGAACAAATGAAAAGATATGCTGAAGTAGATTGGATAAAAGCAGTAAAGCTTCCTGAATTACTAGAAAAGCTAGAGGCATATAATTACGTGGTGATTGGCTTCCATAAATCTAATAGTAGTCCGTGGGCGTCTTATAAATTTTCAGATAAAGAACTCGTATGGCTTCACGAGATCGCCAGGAAGAACAAAACTGTGTTGTCTCTTTTTACAAGACCTTACGCGCTCTTAGATGTAAAGAGTTTTGCTAATCTGGAAGGTATTGTTGTTGGCTATCAAAATCATCCTGTAGCTCAGCGAAAAGTTGCTCAGGTGCTATTTGGTGCAGCACCGGCAAAAGGTAAGTTACCGGTAAGTATCAAAAATGAATTTCCGGTAGGTACAGGTTTCAATACAAACAATGTAAACAGGTTAGCCTATGGGTCTCCGGAAAGTGTGGGGATGAATTCTGCTAAATTAAAGAAGATTGATAGCATTATAAATTATGCGATAGACAAAGAGATGACTCCAGGTGCACAGATTTTGGTAGCCAGGAAGGGAAAGGTGATTTATAATAAAAATTTCGGATTTCAAACCTACGAAAAAGATATTCCGGTTACAGATACTACGGTTTATGACCTTGCTTCCTTAACTAAAATTCTTGCAACGCTTCCACTTGTTATGGAACTTGATGAGAAAGAGGTGGTGAATTTTGATACCAAACTTGGTGATCTGTTACCGTCTTTTAAAAACTCAAATAAGAAAAATATCAGACTTCAGGATATGTTAATGCATTATGCAAGATTACAAGCCTGGATACCTTTTTATATTTCAACCTTGGATCCTAAAACCAAGAAACTTTCAGATAAGTATTATAGTGATATACCATCAGATGAATTTAATACGAAGGTTGCTGATAAAATGTATATCAGAAAAGATATAGGAGATACCATTGTAAATACCATTCTTAAAAGTGATCTTGAAAAACGACTACAGTATAAATACAGTGATCTGCCTTATTATTTATTGAAGTACTATTTAGAGGCTTATTACGACACATCTTTACAGAATATCACTCAGGAACATATTTATAAAAAATTAGGAGCTAATTACACGGGATTTCTTCCAAGAACAAGGTTTGACAGCTTACAGATCGCACCAACTGAAAACGACCAGCTATGGCGCGGACAGGTAGTGCGCGGTTATGTACACGACCAGGGAGCGGCTATGCAGGGAGGAATTGGCGGTCATGCCGGGCTTTTCAGTACAGCGAATGATGTTGCCAAAATTATGCAGGTCTATTTAAATGGTGGATCTTATGGTGGTGAAAAGTTTTTGGACAAAGAGACTATAGACAAATACAATACCTGTTATTATTGTGAGGATGATGTAAGGCGTGGAGTAGGATTCGACAAACCACAACTCAAGGATGTAGGACCAACCTGTAATTGTGTTTCTATGATGAGTTTTGGACACAGCGGATTTACTGGGACTTTTGCCTGGGCAGACCCTGAAGAAGATATTGTTTACGTATTTTTATCTAACAGAACTTATCCAGATTCAAATAATAGAAAGCTTATTCGTGAAGATATAAGGTCTGAGATCCAGAAAGTGATTTACGAATCTATAGATTATTAACCGATGAAAATTGCCATTGTATGTTATCCTACCTTCGGAGGTAGTGGAGTTGTTGCTACTGAACTGGGCTTAGCCCTTTCCCGAAGAGGACATGAAGTTCACTTTGTAACATACAAACAACCGGTGAGACTGGAGACTATTTCCAGTCATATAAGATTTCACGAAGTAAATGTTCCTGAATATCCATTATTCCATTATCAACCCTATGAACTGGCTTTAAGCAGTAAACTGGTGAATGTTATAAGAAATTATGGAATTGAAGTGCTTCATGTACATTATGCGATTCCGCATGCCTATGCAGGATATATGGCGAAAAAGATGCTTGAAGAAGAGGGAATAAGTATACCTATGGTTACCACACTTCACGGTACAGATATCACCTTAGTTGGGAATCATCCATTTTATAAGCCTGCAGTTACATTCAGCATCAATAACAGTGATTTTGTCACTTCGGTTTCTGATAGTTTAAAGGAAGATACCATGAAATTCTTTGAGGTTCGAAAAGAGATTGAAGTTATACCAAATTTCATTGATGTTTCGAAATTCAAACAAAAGACTTTTACCGATTGTCAGAGAGAATTGATGGCGCATGATGATGAGAAGATCATTACTCATGTTAGTAACTTTAGAAAAGTGAAGCGAGTAGAAGATGTGGTAAAGGTTTTCTATGAAGTCCAGAAAAACATCAAAGCGAGATTGATGATGGTTGGTGAAGGTCCTGAAAGAGAAACTGCTGAAAAATTGGTTCGAGAATTAGATATTAGAGATCGTGTTCTTTTCCTCGGTCAGAGTAATGAGATCGATAAGATCTTATGTTTTTCAGACTTATTTATTCTGCCTTCTGAAACTGAAAGTTTTGGATTGGCTGCACTTGAAGCTATGGTTCACTCGGTTCCTGTAATATCCTCTAATACAGGTGGTTTGCCTGAAGTTAATGTTGATGGTTATTCAGGCTATCTGCATGATGTTGGAGATGTGGAAGCTATGTCCAAAAGTGCTATTTCCATTCTAGGCAATAACGATAAATTAGTGATGTTCAAAAAACAAGCTAGAGAAGCCGCAGAGAAATTTGATGTCAACCAGATTGTCCCTATGTACGAGGATCTTTATGAAAAAGCTCTGGTAAAAGCATAAAAAAAGTGGAGACGTTTTCATCTCCACCTTTTCCTTTCTTAAACCTATTCAAGAAAATCTAAAACTGATATCTGATTCCGAATGCGATATCCGGAGTAAATTCATCGTGATCGTGATAATCTGAAAATCCAATTTCTGGTCTTAGATCAAGGGAAATAAGTAAAGGAATATCAAAATTATATTCGATACCTATATCTCCTGCGATCAACGCGAAAAGTCCGTCATCGTGGTCAAAATCGTCATTATGTCTGTTATCATCATAATTACCAAGACCTGCACCAGCACCAACGTACCAGTTAAATCCACCTTCAATATTCCATACCCACTGGTAAAGACCAACTAATTTTATGGCGTCATAATGGTTACCATCTCTCCATCCTAGATCGAATTCCAGACGATTATTATTATCGCCAACTGCTCTTTGATAAGAAACTTCAGCACCAACACCGCCTCCGTCTCCAATTCTAAGACCCAGGGCATTTTCAGAAATTTCCTGAGCTTTAACCTCGCTAAAGAAAACAGCTCCAATTGTGAAAGCTGCTAAAAGAACTATTTTTTTCATGTTTGATTTTTTTGTTAGATGAACACAAATTTATGTCGATTCCCTTTACAACAACGTCTGTGGGAGCAAATGTATTGTTAATATTAATTAAAAAACTGTTAAGTAGGATCAGATAAAACCTCTAAATTTGAGTATGGAAATGAACAAAAACCTGCAAAAACTTTCTGGTGAGCTAACTGGAAAATTACATTATGATGAACTATGGAAACGTATCTATGCTACAGATGCTTCGGTTTACCGTGAAATTCCATTAGCTGTCGCATTTCCAAAAAATGAGGATGATCTAATTAAACTAATCGGCTTCGTAGGAAAACATCACACATCACTTATTCCAAGAACAGCCGGTACTTCTCTGGCTGGGCAGTGTACAGGTAATGGGATAGTGGTTGATGTTTCCAAACATTTTACAGACATCATTAAAATTGATGCTAAAAATAAGAGAGTTATAGTACAACCAGGTGTTATTAGAGATGATCTGAACAGAAAACTGCATAAGCATGGTTTATTCTTCGGTCCAAATACATCAACTTCTAATCGTTGCATGATAGGAGGTATGGTTGGTAATAATTCCAGCGGTACAACCTCCATTAAATATGGAACTACCAGAGATAAGCTTGTTTCTTTAAAAGCAATATTAAGTGACGGATCCAAAGTTGAATTCAGAGATCTAAACAAATCTGAATTTGATAAAAAACTGAAGTTAGATAATCTTGAAGGTGAGATCTATCGCTTGCTTTTTAAACAACTAGAAGATAAATCAATTCAGGAAGAAATATTACAAAATTATCCCCCTGCAAGTTTACATCGTAGAAATACTGGTTATGCGATCGATGAGCTTTTAAGTACCTCCATATTTAAAGAAACTGATATTGCTTTTAATATAGCCAGATTAATTGCTGGAAGTGAGGGCACCCTGGCTTTTATTACAGAAATTACATTACAACTGGATGATCTTCCTCCACAATATACTGCGATGGTAGCAGCTCATTATTCCAGTATTGATGCGTGCATGCAAGCCGTTGTTCCAGCAATGGGACATTCCCTTTATACTTGCGAAATGATGGATAAGGTGATCCTGGATTGCACCAAAGAGAGTTTAAAGTATAGGGATAACCGGTTTTTTATTGAAGGTGATCCCCAGGGAATCTTAATGTTGGAATTGCGATCAGATTCTGAAGTCGAGTTGCAAAATAAGGTAATTGATCTTTTAAAAACCCTGCAGGAATCTGATCTTGGTTATGCATTTCCAGTACTGTACGATGAACAGATAGACCTGGCTCTGGAATTACGAAAAGCAGGACTTGGATTACTTGCCAATTTAAAAGGTGATAAAAAAGCAGTTGCCTGTATTGAAGATACTGCCGTGGCCTTACCGGTGCTGGCAGATTATATTTCAGATTTCAGCAAGATCATGAAAACTTATGATCAACAGGCGGTTTACTATGCTCATGCCGGTGCTGGGGAAATTCACTTAAGACCAATCTTGAACCTTAAAAAATCTGAAGATGTAAAACTTTTCAGAAGTATTACCAGGGATGTTGCAGAGCTTGTGAAGAAATATAACGGCTCTTTAAGCGGGGAACATGGCGATGGAAGAGTTAGAGCAGAATTCATTGAATTAATGTTCGGTAAAAAGATCTATGAACTTTTAAAAGAAGTAAAGTTCGTATTTGATCCAAAGAACATTTTCAATCCCGGTAAAATTGTTGAAGCTCCAGCGATGGACGAATCTCTGAGATATACTAGAGATAGAACCGAGCCGGAAATAGAAACCATCATGGATTTTTCTGATGCCGATGGAGTTCTAAGGTTGGCGGAAAAATGTAATGGAAGTGGAGATTGTCGAAAATCTGTAGAAGCAGGTGGCACCATGTGTCCCAGCTATCGTGCCACAAAAGATGAAAAAGACACTACGCGTGCTAGGGCTAATGCTTTAAGGGAATTCCTAACCACTTCAGATAAATCGAATCGATTTGATCACCAGGAATTAAAGGAAGTGCTGGATCTATGTATTAGCTGTAAAGGTTGTAAAAGCGAATGTCCGTCCAATGTCGACATGGCAGCTTTAAAAGCCGAATTTCAGCATCAGTATCACAAATCTCATAAGCCAAGTTTCAGAGATAAAGCATTTGCTAATATCACTCAACAGAACGAAAGAGCTTCAAAATTGCCGAAGCTTTCTCGCTTTGTAATGACTAATAATTTCACTTCCGGAATGGCAAAGAAATTGCTTGGTGTGGCGAAAGAAAGGGAGTTGCCGGTAATAGCCAAGCAAACCTTAAAGCATTACTACGCTAAGAATAAAGGTAAATTTGAGTTGAATAATCCTATTAAAACGGTATTTATTTTCAATGATGAGTTTACTAATTATCTTGATGTTCAGGTAGGAAAAGATGCAATAAACCTTCTGACTAAACTTAATTATCAAATCAGGATCATTGATCATCCAGAAAGCGGTAGAAGTCAGATTTCTAAAGGTTTCCTTGATAAAGCCAAAATTCTGGCGAATAAAAATATTGAGATTTTCAAGGATTTAATTTCAGATGAATCTCCACTATTAGGAGTTGAACCTTCAGCTATATTAAGCTTTAGAGATGAATATCTTCGACTTGCAGATAAAAAAGAAGCAGCACAGAAACTGGCTAATAATAGCTTTATTATTGAAGAGTTTTTAAAACAAGAAATAGCAAAAGGGAACATTACCTCGGAACAATTTTCTAAAAAACATGCAACGGTAAAAATTCATGGCCATTGTCATCAAAAAGCACTTTCTAATGTTTCCAGAACTTTTGATATTCTGAATCTTCCTACGAATTACAAAGTTACTATAATTCCTTCCGGTTGTTGTGGAATGGCAGGTTCATTTGGCTACGAAAAAGAGTATTATGAAATCAGTATGCGAATTGGTGAAAATTCCTTATTCCCGGCCATACGAAAAGCGGGAGAATCGGTGATCATATCAGCTAATGGGACTAGTTGCAGGCATCAGATCAAAGATGGAACTGGCCGTATCGCTCATCACCCGGTTAGCATTTTAAGACAGGCATTAAAAAAGTCCTAATTTCAATGTTAATACTTCTTTAAATTTTATTGCCCGCCTCACTAAAACCTTAACTTTAGCCGTGATAAAGCGCACCCAGGAATGAATAGTAATTTATGATGAAGCAGGACCTCCGAATTAAGGAGTTGGAGCAGGAATTAGCAAAAAGAGAAGAGGAGATTGAGCAGCTGAAAAATAGAAACTATGCCTTGGCAGATTCTATAAGCGGTCTTAAGGATGAAGTCTACAAATACGAAGAGTTAGTTCATTCTTCTAAATCTTTAATTGCAATCTTCATGGGTGAAGATCATGTGATAGATATCGCAAACGAATCGATAAGAGAAGTTTGGGGAAAAGGACATGATGTGATTGGCAAACCTCTATTGGAACTTCTTCCAGAATTAAAAAGTCAGGGAATAAAGGAATTGCTTGATCAGGTTTATCAAACAGGCATTGCTTACCACGCTGATGAATTACCAATTGAATTGGTTATAGACGGCAAACCCGAGATCCGTTATTTCGACTTTACATATCAGCCGCAGAAAAATATAGATGGAGAAATTATAGGTGTAGCAGATATAGCCACAGATGTCACTAAACAGACACTTTTAAATAAAAAAATCAAGAAAAATGGGAAGGAATTCAGGGAACTGGTGAATTTCATGCCTCACAAAATAACCCATTCAGATCCTGAAGGTAATACTTTATATTGCAATCAAAGCTGGCTGGATTATACAGGTAAAACCGAAGAGCAATTCATCGAAGAGCCCTGGACAAGCTTAATTCATCCTGAAGATAAGGCAGAGACCGAAAAAATGGTCGGGAAAAGTCTTGGAGATGGTAGTGAAATAGATCTTGAAGTAAGACTACTTGATTATAATGGTGAATATAAATGGCATCTTTGCCGCGCTACCTGCGTAAAGGATGAAGAAGGAAATATTAGTTCCTGGATAAGTTCCAGTACAGAAATTCAGAAATTAAAAGAAGAGGAAGAACTAAAAGAAGGCTTTTTGAAGCTGGTAAGTCATGAACTTAAAACTCCGGTCACTTCTATAAAAGGATACGTTCAATTATTGTTATCAATTCTTTCAAAGGAATCTTCGGAAGTAAATAAATCGGTATCTGTAAAACCATACCTTAATAGAATAGAGACCCAGGTAGAAAGATTGATCAGGCTTATTTCAGAAATGCTGGATCTATCCAGAATAGAACAAAACGAATTAAAATTAAAACCTGAAACCTTCAATATCAATCAACATGTTGAAGAAATCATTGAAGATATCACTTTTTCGAATAAGGAAATTCAGATAAAACTGGATAATCATTTCGAATGTGATGTAAGCGCAGATAAAGACAGAATTGGCCAGGTAATTATTAATTTTATTACTAACGCCTATAAATACTCGCCTGAAGATAATAGGGTAGATGTGAAAATATGGAAATGTGATGACGAATTTGTGGCAATTACGGTATTAGATCACGGTATTGGAATTAATCAGAACGAAATTCACCAGATATTTAAAAAATTCTACAGAGTGCCAGGCGATAGAGATGAGACCTATGCTGGATTCGGAATAGGATTATTCCTGTCCAACAACATTATTGAAAGACATAATGGAAAGATAAATGTGAAAAGCGAATTTGGAAAAGGATCTGAATTCACTTTTACCTTACCTATAAAACAAACTAACTAAATGGCAAAAATCCTAATTGTTGATGACGACCAAACTATTGGTTTCATGCTTAGAGATATTCTTGAATTTAACGGTCATACGGTAACTGTTTCCCAGCAGCCCAGAAAGACTAAGGAGAATATTTTAGAGAATGATATTGAACTCATTTTATTGGATAAACTGATATCTGGAGTAGATGGTACCGATGTATGCGCACAACTAAAGCAGGATGAAGCCGTGAAAGACGTGCCTATTCTTATGATGTCTGCATTACATAATGTAGGAGAAATTTGTAAATCTGCCGGTGCGGTAGATTTTATTTCGAAGCCATTTGATATGGATACCCTTGTCGCCAAGATTGACGATATTCTGGAGAAATATCCATCTAATTAACTGGCAAAAATTGTAGTTGCGGCAACAAATGGTTTAGAAGCTCTTTCTTCTACGATATCACTGTAGTGAACGAGCTTCCATTTTTTGTTCTCATATTCCAGCGAGGTTAGGTTTTCAACCCAGTCTCCAGAATTCAGGTAGAGACAAGTACCGTTATTCAGCACCTTTCTCACGATTCTAGGCTGATGAATATGCCCACAGATGACAAATTTATAACCTTGTTGTATCGCTAGTTCTGCCGCAGTAGTTTCAAAGCTTGAAATGAATTTCTTGGCGCTTTTTACGCTATTCTTAATTCTTCCGGATAAGGAATATTTTCTACGTCCGCTTTTTACGAGCACCCAGTTTAATAATTGATTCAGAAGGACAAGAAGGTCATAACCCCAGCCGCCAAGTTTGGCAATCCACTTTGCATTCTGAATAGAGACATCAAATATATCTCCGTGAAAGAACCAGGCCTTTTTACCATCCAGATCAAGTATTAGTTTATCCAAAATTTGAATATTACCGAGTTTGGTATTACTAAATTTCCTGAGCATTTCATCATGATTCCCAGTTAGGTATATAATTTCGGTTCCTTTTGTGCTAAGATCAATGAATCTTTTAATGACTTCAAGATGATCATTATGGAAATAACTTTTTCTGAACTGCCAGATATCAATAATATCACCGTTCAGGATCAACTTTTTAGGTTGAACCGTTTTAAGGTAATCCAAGAGTTCCTTGGCGTGACAACCAAAAGTACCTAAATGCACATCTGAAATTACGACTATTTCCGGCTTTCTTTTTTTCAATATTGTAGAATCAATTTTATTGCAAATATTGGCTATATCATCTCTTTATGGCTTAGCGAAGAATTAAAAATTGTTTACCAAATGTTTAAAATGAAAGCTATTTGTTATCCTAACATTAAATAGCATTCCATTTTCAAATATGTTCTTAAAAAATTACATTTGTTCAAAATCCTTCTGATGCTCGGAAATTCCTTTGGTAAAATGTTCAAACTAACCACTTTTGGCGAGTCACATGGTGTCGCAATTGGTGGTGTTATAGATGGGTGTCCTGCCGGTCTTGAAATTGATGTTGAAAAAGTTCAATTAGAATTGGATAGAAGACGTCCAGGACAATCTGCTATTGTTACCCAGCGTAAGGAACCAGATACGGTTGAATTTCTTTCGGGTATCTTTGAAGGAAAGTCTACCGGAACTCCTATTGGCTTTATAATTAAGAATGCCAATCAGAAATCAAAGGATTATTCTCACATTAAGGACACGTATAGACCTTCACATGCAGATTACACCTATGATGAAAAATATGGAGTAAGAGATTACAGGGGTGGAGGAAGATCATCTGCACGTGAAACTGCCTGCAGAGTGGTCGCTGGAAGTATTGCTAAACAAGTACTGCAGAAAGTTCAATTCAATGCATTTGTTTCTTCTGTTGGAAAGCTTGAACTAAAAAAAGATTATACCGAACTTGATTTTTCAGAAATAGAAAAAAATCCGGTACGCTGCCCAGATCCTGAAATGGCCAGTGAGATGGAAGCTTATATCAAGGAAATAAGGGCTGATGGTGATACTGTTGGAGGGACAGTTCAATGTGTGATCAAAAATGTACCTAAAGGCCTTGGCGAACCTGTTTTTGATAAACTTCATGCCGAATTGGGAAAGGCCATGCTTTCGATAAATGCCGTAAAAGGCTTTGAATATGGAAGTGGTTTTGAAGGAACAAAAATGAGAGGAAGCGAACATAATGATCATTTTAACCAGGATGGTTCCACTCTAACCAATCTAAGCGGAGGAATACAGGGGGGAATTTCAAACGGAATGGATATCTATTTCAAAGTGGCTTTTAAACCTGTAGCTACCCTAATGCAGAAACAGCAAACTATCAATTCTAAAGGTGAAGAAGTCGAGATGCAAGGTAAGGGTAGACATGATCCTTGTGTAGTTCCCAGAGCAGTGCCTATCGTAGAATCTATGGCAGCGTTGGTGCTAGCCGACTTTTACCTTCAGAATAAATCATCGAAAATCTAATATTTAGAAAAACTTAAACATGAAGAAACTTGCACTGCATTGGCAGATATTATTAGGAATGGCAGCCGGGGTTGTTTTTGCCCTTATCATGACTAATTTTAGTTGGGGAGCAGATTTTGTTAGCGACTGGATAAAACCATTTGGAAACATTTTCATCAATGCCCTTAAATTGATCGCAGTGCCATTGATCCTGGCATCTCTTATTAAAGGGATTTCAGATTTGAAAGACATTTCCAAGCTTTCAAAAATGGGAACCAGGACCATCGCAACCTACATCATTACAACCGTCATTGCTGTTAGCATTGGGTTAGTGATGGTGAACCTTATTGCTCCAGGAAAGGCAATTTCTGAAGATACCAGATCAGAACTTATTGCCAGTTATGAAGGAGACGCCAATGTTAGGATCTCCGATGCTCAGAAACAAAAAGATGCTGGTCCGCTTCAAGCCCTTGAAGACCTTGTGCCAAGTAATATTATTGGTGCAGCTGGCGATAATGGGAATATGCTACAGGTTATTTTCTTCGCTATATTCTTCGGAATTGGTTTGATCCTGATACCTGAAAAAACAGCCAAACCTGTAAAAGACTTTTTTGATGGCTTTAATGAAGTTATTCTAAAAATGATCGATCTTATAATGCTTACAGCGCCATACGGGGTATTTGCCTTACTTGCTGCACTTGTTGTGGAATCACCAAGCGCCGACCTTTTTGCTGCGTTAGCAATGTATGCTCTAACGGTACTAATAGGTTTAGCCCTTATGATAGGAGTTTATATTCTTCTGGTATGGGTTTTTACCAAGAACAAACCATCTTTCTTTATCAACGGGATTTCTCCGGCACAATTACTTGCATTTTCAACGAGTTCGAGTGCTGCTACCTTACCGGTAACTATGGAAAGAGTAGAGGAGCATATGGGAGTTCATAAGGAAGTTACCAGTTTTGTACTTCCAATAGGGGCAACTATTAATATGGATGGAACCAGTTTATACCAGGCAGTTGCAGCGGTATTTATTGCGCAGGCCTTTGGGATGGATCTAACTATTGGTGCACAGTTAGGAATTATTGCTACGGCTACTTTGGCTTCTATTGGTTCTGCAGCTGTACCTGGAGCAGGAATGGTGATGCTGGTTATAGTACTAGCACAGGCAGGTATTCCAGAAGCGGGACTTGCGCTTATTTTTGCTGTAGACCGTCCACTTGATATGTGCAGAACTACTGTGAATGTAACTGGTGATGCTGCTGTTTGCCTTATGGTAGCAAAATCTGTAGATATGATGGGCCCTCCAAACGTGAAAGACTGGGATGATAATTATCACCCGGAAACAGAAACCGTTTCAGAAAAGGCTTAATCCAAAAACTTAGATCTGAGTTCGGGAGTAGGGATCATGCATTGTTCCTTTTTCCCGAACCATTTATATCTATTATTTGCGATGAAATCGTATACACCGTCGCGAAGTCCTTCAGGCAAAAAAAGAAAGTTCTTTAAAAGAGAATAACCACCAGACATTTCTCTTGAGATTTCAAGGGCCGCGGTAGATTTTCTGTAATAAGCAACTCCCGGATCTATCATTATGATAGAATCCAGTTCTTCAGGGTTCAGTCCGCGTTCTTTTAAAAGCTTTTTACCAATTTCGCTTTGAAGGGAAGCAAACCTGAAGACATCTTTCTTATCATGCTTTATAATTCGCTGAATAGCGTCGTTGCAAAGATTACAAACCCCATCGAATAGAACGATCTTTTTATTTTCAGGTAAGTTATTCATAGACTATTTTTTAGCGGACTGTACAAGTTCTAATTGCTCTAAGCCAACAGAGGTAGTAAACATACCGTAATTTACAATTGCTTTACCTTTTTCTATAGTATCTATAGAACCTACAGCTTTACCATCTTCCAATCTAACCCTGTCCCCAACCTTTAGATTAGCTTTAGGTTTATTGGCTTCCTGTTTTTTTATCTGCTCTTCTTTCTTTTTCTCTTCTTTTTTCTTTTCCCTAATCGGTTTGATCTTCTTCTGAACCTCCTGTTTTAATTGTCTTTCCTGAGCCTTTTTACGCTTCTGCTCTTTAGCAGATTCTTTCTTCCGCTTGGAATTTTCAATTTCAACAAGCTTTAAAAACTCACCGATAAGTTCTTTTTTCTTCTTATTACTGAAGTATTTTTCACTTAGATCATTCACTTTCTGCCCTAAATAAATAAGACGCTGATTAGAGTCATATAACTCCTGATAATTCTCCAGTTTCAACTGGATTTTAGAATTGATTTCTTCCAGCTTTTCCTGTTGCGCAGCAGCTTTTTCTTCCTTGGTTTTTAAAGAATCTGTTGTTTTTCTCAGCACAGATCTTTCCTTTTGAAGTTTAGCAATACTGCGATCAAAACGAATTTTACCTCTTTCAACTTTCTTTTTAGACCTGTTGATCAGACTATATGGAATTCCGTTCTTCTGAGCAACTTCAAAGGTAAATGAACTTCCAGCCTCTCCAACCTGAAGTTTATAGATAGGTTCAAGCGTTTTATTATCGAACATCATGTTCGCATTGCTCATTTCTGGCAGTTCATTAGCAAGTTTTTTCAAATTTGCATAATGCGTGGTTAGAATACCATAAGAACCTTTTTCGTAAAATACTTCTAGAAATGTTTCAGCCAGTGCACCTCCTAATTCCGGGTCACTACCTGTTCCGAATTCATCAATAAGGAAAAGAGTTTTATCATCACACTTTCTAAGAAAGTAATTCATATTCTTTAGCCTGTAGCTATAGGTGCTCAAGTGATTTTCGATAGACTGGTTATCGCCTATATCGGTAAGTACTTTATTAAAAATACACATGCGGCTATATTCATGAACCGGAATAAGAATTCCGCTCTGCAACATCACCTGAAGCAAACCAACGGTTTTAAGCGTAATACTTTTTCCACCGGCATTAGGTCCTGAAATAACCATGATCCTGTTATCTGGCATCAATTCAATGCTCTGTGGGAATGTTTTCTCACCTTTCTTTTTATTGCTTAAATAGAGTAGAGGGTGATAGGCTTCCTGAATATGTAATTCACGTTCCTTCGTGATTTTTGGTTTAACTCCGTTGATCTTTTCAGCATATTTAGATTTTGCTGCGATCACATCCATATCACTAAGCAGATCCTGATAATCTATCAGAATTTCGCGATAGGGCCTGGTAAATTCGGTTAGCGCTTTTAATATCCTCTTAACCTCTTCCTTTTCTTCATACTCAAGATTATTAAGCTCTCTGGTAAACTGGTAAGTAGCTTCCGGCTGGATATAAACAATACTTCCTGTTTTAGAATTCCCCATGATTCCGCCTTTCACCTTTCGGCGATGCATGGAACTAACTGCAAGCACTCTTACATTTTCAACAACACTTTCCCTGATCTCATCTAAATAACCATAGGACTGGTAAGTGCTAAGAGCTGAATTAAAACTGGAGTTGATCTTTCCTTTTACTGAATTTATAGATCTTCTTAGATTCTGAAGAAGTGGAGAGGCATCATCTTTCATCTCTCCAAACCTGTCTATTACACCATTGATCTTATCAGTAAGTGTTAGATCAAATTCTATATGCGCTACAGTTTCAGATAACGCCGGATAATGTTCTCTGAATTTTTTGAAATATTTCAAATGAGAATTCACCGTTTCGGTAATGGAAGCCATTTTTCTGAAACCTCCAATTTCGATTACCGAACCTTCAATACCAAGCATTTTTATTTCCTGCTGAATAGAATCGAAACCGTGATTTGGAACAGGCTGATCTACTGTCTTAGAATCGAAATATTCTTTGGTCTGGTTGAGACCAAAAACTGTTTTTTTATAATTTGGATAAGGTTGAATACTAAGAGCTTTTTCTTTTCCCTGTCCCGTGATGCATAGATCGCTAATTTGATCACATACAACCGGAAACTCAAGATCATCAAGACTCCTTGAACTAATTTTTATCATATCAATTTTTCCCTACTTTTGAGGCGCTACAAAGTTACTTAATTCTCATGAACGTAAGAATACATCAAAGCTGGAAAAAGGAATTAGAACCTGAATTCGTAAAAGACTATTTCCGAAACCTTATAGATTTTGTAAAAACTGAATATTCTGAGGATAAATGTTTTCCTCCGGGATCAGAAATCTTTGCCGCATTTGATCATTCTACTTTTGAAGATACCAAGGTCGTGATTCTTGGTCAGGATCCTTATCACGGCGTTGGCCAGGCAAATGGGTTGTGCTTTTCAGTTAAGGATGGGATTTCATTTCCGCCTTCTTTGATCAATATTTTCAAGGAAATCGAAACAGACCTTAATAAACCGATTCCATCTACCGGAAACCTGGAAAGGTGGGCAGACCAGGGAGTATTACTATTAAACGCCACTTTAACTGTTAGAGCTCATCAGGCTGGATCACATCAAAAGAAAGGTTGGGAAACCTTTACCGATTCTGTTATCAAAATGATCTCAGACGAAAAAGAAAATCTTGTATTTATGCTTTGGGGTGGATACGCCAAGAAAAAATCAAAATTGATCGATTCTTCAAAACATTTAATTCTAACAACTGGGCATCCATCACCGTTAAGTGCCAATAGAGGATATTGGTTCGGTAATAAACATTTTAGTAAAGCAAATGAATATTTGCAGAAAAACGGAAAATTAAAAATTGACTGGTAATAAAAAAACCGACTATTACTATAGTCGGTTTTAATTTGAAAATTTTTAGATCTTAAAATCTATATCCCAGGTTAACCATGATCTGGCCAGTAAAAGTAGGGGAATCATTATTGAAAAGATTTCTTCCAAAACCTCCACTAAAATCTGCTTTAAAACCACCAGAGGAGATCAGCTTACCACCAATACCAAAACCTAAAGCAAAATCTGTGTACTTCATTTCATTTTGCTCTACCAGTTCATCTCCAATATAATAGAATTCTTCACCATAGTCACCATGTGAAAGCATTCCAAAAGCATGTACATAAAATCCACGAGCATAATTAGAGCTGAAAAAATGCTTGTATTTACCGGTTACAGCAAGATCTCTAGAGAATTCATCTGCAATCTCTTCATTGAATTGAACCCATAATTCAGTACTCCAACTTGAATCTTCATTTATATTACGTTCGTAACTTAAATCAAAGGCTCCAACAGCAATAAGGGTTAATGCGTTTATGCTTAATTCATTCTTGCCAAAATTTTCGTCTATGAGGAAACCTGTTTCTTTATCTCTTTCTCCATCCTCGTCTTCCTGTTGTGCCTGGATATTAAAGCAGAATAACAAGATAAACATGGGTAGTAATAATTTTTTCATGATGTAATAGTTTTTTGATTTGACGATCAAAAATATATTAATCCATTTAAAAACTATCGTTTAGAGCTAAAAATTATAGGGTGATTTGGGCTGAAAAATATATCTTCTAAAAGAGATGTTTTATAAGTGTTTGATTTACAGATCCAAGATAATTTTACTGAAAAGAAAATTTTAAAATTTTACCAAGATATTTTTTTAAAAAATTTCTATGAATTGAAATTTAGGCATAAAAAAAGCCGGTTTATAAACCGGCTTGAGTATTTAATTGGATTTATAGCATGCTGACTGTGGAAGATCCACCTATAAAGAGTTTATTTTCTAACACCCATAAATTACCTTTTTTGTCAAATGTAACTGCACTTGGATAAACCAGGTTTTCTGCAACTGTTTTTACGAAATTCCCTTCAGTATCATAAGCCGAAATTGTTCCTCCTCCCATAGGAATTTCCTCAACAAATGCCGACAGGAAACTGTTAGCATCAAATTCGACTATATAAAGCAACCCATCTGGACCCATTACAACATCAATTACAGAAGTTAATCCGCTGATAAGAACATTACATTCTGGAGAACCTTCAACTTCAGAACATACCATATTTATGCCGTCTGTAGGCATTTTCCAAACTCTGGAAATTCCAACCGGAAGTACTCCCGGAGTAGCACCTGATAATTCTCCAACATAAATGAATCCATCATCTGCAATTGCCACAGATGTTGGTACAGGCTGTACATAACAGGTGATGTTACTATCTCCATCTGTGGTTTGAAAAAACTCCATCCATTCACCTTCGTCATTCAAAGGAGGAGTTAATATTGCCTTCCAGTCAACATCACCCTCTGTAGTGGCCTGAAGAACTGTATTCCCGGCAGCATCTGCAACGAGAACTGTTTCGCCATCAAAAGCGGTGAGTTTATAAGGATTATTTTGTGGTCCTGCAGAAAATACAACCTGACCATTCTCGGTAAATTCTTCTTCACATTGCTGATTTTTCCATTGAGGACCTTCAAAAGCATCGGGATCGTTATCTCTTTCAAATTTTGCCAGATCTGCGACCATTCTCACTTTACCATTAGAAGCTCTGTATAATTCACCTTCCTGGGCCAGATCTACTCCTGCCGTGGTGAAGAAGGCGTTTCCTGCTCCAAGGGATTCTATACCGTTAATATCAGTATTTGTATTGAGATCTATGATTTTAGTGATCTCTCCATTTTTAATAAGTTGAATACTGCGATCACCTGAAAATTCATTTACACCTACCATGATACTTCCATCTGGAGTAGCTGAAATGTCGTAAACCAGACCTCCAGGAAATTCATAAGGAACTGCATAAGCATTTTTTCCCTTGAGGTCTGCCACTTCTAAAGGAATCTCGGAAGATTCTTTTTCACAAGCTGCAGTGAATACCGCTAGAAAACTAAGAATTAATAGTCTGGAGACTAAATGATTGGTTGAATTAGTTTTTGTTCTCATGTTTTAAATTTTAACTGGTTAATAAATGATTTATTGATATTTATTTAATTCTTCATTGATTTAAGCTGCCCCAGGAAACTCATGTTCTGATATTCATTTTTACGGAAAGAGGTTTTTTTCTGCTGAATGGATTGAGCGGTGAGTAAAACATCATTTTTTGATTTCTTTTTATCGGTATATCGCAATTCGGTTATAAGACCTTCAGAAAATTGTTCGACCAGTCTGTGGTCAATTTCTGGAATATTCAATTCCATAGGCCCGGAAAGCTTGAACAGATTGCTCATTTTTACTGGAGCTTCAGTAGTATGATACACCTGAACTATAAATTTATCGCTTTCAATTTCCAATCCTTTACAGTTATATCCTATAATCGTTTTTTCAGGAATCTCCCGAACTTTTAAATCATCATTGTTTTCAATGGCTTTAGGCTGTTTAATAGGATGGATTTGAAGGATTTTATTTGTATCTGTATGAACGAACATCACCATAGCATTTAGATTGATATCGAAAACCATGGTTGCGTCGTTAATACTCCCAGATTCTTTATTTTCAACACTGACGCCCTGATAATTACTATTGTTTTTAAGAAGGAATACAAGGTCTTGAGGATCTCCTTTTTGATTTGGCATTAGCATCTTTAAGCGGTATTGCCAATCGAAATCATAAGATTCCGGTAGATCTTCACTTCCCAAATCGCTATTCTTCAAATTTTCAGTCATCGTTTTTACCTCCGCGTGCGATGTCCCTTGCGATTCTGCCGTTTCATAATCGCTATTTTGTGTAGTATTACTTGAAGTTCCAGGTGGATTAGCATCGGCTCCAGCCATAATAAGATCCTGGAATGGCATTTTAACTTCAACAGCTTTTGGAATATTAACTTCTACTGGCTGATATTTAAAATCATAGGAACCTGATTTAATTCCTTCAGGAGTTTTGACATTTATTATGGCTTTAGATAATCTGTTTTTTTCATCAAATAAGACATAGCTGCCCGAATAATCAGGATCTGTATAATTAAATCGTAAACCTTCACTCGTATCACTTTCTATATAATCCTGATTTCTAAAGTGCTCGGGGCGATAAATAAAGGCCCATTCCACGATCATAAAAGTATTCAGGCTCATTCCCTGAGCTTTTGCTTTTTCTGTAGCCGCTAGCATTGGGCCAGATGGTAGCTGAAGTAGCGACATGCTCATAGCTGGCATCATAAAAGACATAGCGTCAGATCTCATTAGCCCGGTTTTTTCCCATCTATTGTTTGAATCATTGAAAGCATATTGAAAACCCTCACTATCTGTATACATTTCAGAATTTTTCTCTGGAGAGATTCCTCGCATGGCCAGATGATCAGCATCGAAAAAGAAAGAACTTCCTGCATTATTATTTTCGGCGGTTGTCACAACCACATCCATGGAATAGAAATCCCTTTTAGCTGGAGTGTTGATATGCATTGCCGTAGTATCGTAATCAATTGTACCCGAATTTTTCTTTATAGGACTTGGTGAGGATACCCCTTCGAAATTTCTATTTTTTGAATTATTGGCAAGGCTATCAAATGCTGCTTCCGTCATCTGTTCAGCCTTCTTTTCGGTCTTTTTCAGAAGAACTTTTTCAGCTGCATTCTCTGCCTTGTTCTTTAACTTCTTCAGTAATTGCGCTTCAGCATTTTGTCCTAATCCGATTAAAACAAAAAAAAGTAGTAAAATCTTGATTTTCATAAGAATACAATTAACCCGGGGAGAATTAAAAAACGATAAACAGGTTCATTTCAGACACTTAATGCCTTGGGGAATCATATAGTTCAGTTTACTGCTTCATAATAACTCTGAAGAGTTATTACAAGAAATTTAGCTACAAAATTATCCAGTAAGCTAAATTTGTAGTACTTTAAATACCTGATTATTAGTAAAATAGAAAGATACAGCTATCTTTAAACCCATAATTGTACAAAACGGACAACTGTTATAAATCACAAGATCATGATTTCAAATTTCGCAAAACCTATTGATTATCCTATTCCAGAACAGTTAGTAGAATTTGTTTTATATAGCATTTATGGTAAATCTGAAAATAAATTGAATGTTGTATATCCTATGTTCGCCAATGGTTTTCCCTTAATTGTCTGGGCTGAGGACATTCCTGAAATAATTACAGATTCGTTTAAAAGATTGCCAGAAAGTAAACTTAATATCGCAGGACAGATCTATAACAGTAATATATCTGTGGCTTTTAATGATCAATTTTTGGATGCCATTGGTGTTATTCTATCACCGGCTGCACCTTATTATCTTTTTCATCAATCAGCACAGATATTCTTGAATCGTTGGACAGGGCTTGATAAAGTTTCACCTATAAAAGCTGATAAACTAATTTCTAATACTGAAAATGCTGAAATTACCAGAGACAAACTGGAACGTATTTATGATTACCTGATCCAATTGGAAAAAAACAGGCTTGAGCCAATTCCATGGCTTGATAGATCACTCCGTAGAATTTTGGAAAGCCAGGGAGTTATCGAGATAAGAGAAATTATTGAAAAGGAAGAAATAAGTGAACGGCATTTTAGGCGAAAATTTCAGGAGATTATAGGAATGCCACCAAAATATTACTGCAAAGTGATACAGATTACTTCCGTTTTTCAGCTTCTCCAGCAAAAAGAAACAAGTGAAAATCTTACCCAGGTAGCTTTAGATTGCGGATACTTTGACCAATCTCATTTTATTAAGGACTTTAAAAAATATATTGGACTTAGTCCTAACAACTTTCTGAATAGTGAATATTCATTTATATCCACATATCTCGGAGCTCATTAAAAACTAACATATTAGATATTTGCAATAATTTTTTCTGAAGAAATTTTCTCTTCAATTAGATCCAGATCTAATAATTGCTCCTGGACTTCAGTTACATCTTCCTCACTGATCTGTTCCTGACTCCATCGGGTTAAATCAAGCCACTTTCTAATATCCTCCAGTTTCTGTCCGTATCTTTCAGATAGCTCAACATCAATATTTTTCTGAACTTTTAAATCTTTAGTTTCCTCATTTAACACAGAAAGCATTTTATGAAGAGATTCGGTTTTTGAATTTAATGCTTCTTCATTGGCAGCAATTACAAAGCATGGCCATGGAGTAGGGCAGTCGGCAATTAATCTGAAAGTTTTGTTATCTACCAGAGGTTTGGTTGTAAAATGTTCCCACATAAAATATTGAGCATCATCATTTTTCAAAGCTTCAATAGCTCCGTCAAGGTTATTGATGATTTCAAATTTCAGATCATTAATATTCCAGTTAAGATGCTTTGCGTTTACATATGCCATTAAATGAGAACCGCTACCCATTCGGCTTATAGCAGCCTTAGTATTTTTAAGATCCTGAATATTCTTATATGGAGACGCAGCATCTACATGAATTCCCCAGATTAACGGACTCGCTATATAGGTCTGAATGATTTTACTTTTATTGCCATTGATGATATCACGAATAATACCTTCGGTTAATATAACGGCTGCATCGATCTCTCCAGCACGTAATGCTTTACACATGGCTCCAGTACCTTCAGGAAATTCTTTCCAGGTCACTTCAACTCCTTCTTCCTGAAACTTATTCTTTTCGATACAACGATGCCATGGAAGATTAAAATGTTCTGGTACACCACCAACTATTATCTTTTTCATGATTTATGCTTTTTCTTCAGGTAATTGTAGATCTCGTATTGTGAACGAATTTCTTTCTCTCCTTTTTTTCTTTCAACGTAGGTATTCGATTCTTCCGGATCCTGAATTCTTGCCTTTACATTGTCCCTTAACTGGATGTTCAGTATTTCCTTGAATTCCTTTTTAATATCTTCATCAAGAACAGGGGAAATCACTTCAATTCTACGATCCAGGTTTCTATTCATCCAGTCTGCACTTCCATAAAACATCAATTCATCTCCGCCATTTTCGAAAATATAAATTCTTCCATGTTCAAGAAACCTATCAACTACACTTGTGATATAAATATTCTCACTTAATCCCTTAACTCCTGGAATTAAACATGTGAAACCTCTTATAAGCATTCGTATCTCAACTCCAGCATCACTAGCTTTATAGAGCAGATCTATCATTTCTTCATCTTCGAGGCTATTCATTTTAGCTGTGATCTTAGCCTTCTTGCCTTCACGTGCATTTTCGATTTCATTGTAAATTAGCTTTACAAATTCCTGCCTGGTAGAAAATGGAGAAATTAGAAGGTTCTTTTCTCTAGGAATGATCAATTCGCCCTCAAGTACTTTAAATAGTCTGTGCAGCTCCTTAGTAATATTCTTATTCGCCGTAAATATGGCATGATCACAATAAATTGCAGAGGTTTCCGCATTAAAATTACCAGTGCCTATATATGCATATTTTACATTCTCATCACCTTCCTGCCTGGAAATAAGCATGATCTTGGAATGTACCTTTACTTTAGGATAGCTATAAATAACATTTGCACCCTTTTCTTCAAATTTTCGTCCCCAGCTAATATTGTTTTTCTCATCAAATCTCGCTTTGGCTTCAACGAATACAGTGACGCGCTTTCCATTATCTAGAGCTTTCATCAATGAACTAGTCAGTTCAGATTCATCGGCTACACGATATAAAGAAATACTGATCTCAGTAACTTTTTCATCATTTGCGGCCATCTCAACAAATCTTTCTACATAAGAGAAAGACATATATGGAAAATGAAGGGATTGATCTTTCTTTGCAATATCCTCAAAATAATTTTTACTCTTATCCAGAGTATTATGGGGCAGTGCAGGTAATTTCTTGAAATGTAAATCTTTATTATTCGTAGGATCAGGGAAAGAAAAGAAATCCTTGAAATTATGATACTGACCACCAGGCATCATATCTATTTTGCCAAGTTTCAGAAGTTTTCTGACTTTCTTCTGAATATCCTTAGGCAT
Organism: Christiangramia sediminicola; assembly: GCF_031344135.1. Classification (NCBI taxonomy): domain Bacteria; kingdom Pseudomonadati; phylum Bacteroidota; class Flavobacteriia; order Flavobacteriales; family Flavobacteriaceae; genus Christiangramia; species Christiangramia sediminicola. The sequence continues at coordinate 564,781 of NZ_JAVJIU010000002.1, read as the reverse complement.
TTCAGCATCATACAATAATCTTGTAGGCTGACCGTCTGTACGCTGTTTTAAGGATGTATATATCTTTTCAGCCAGCACACCTTCATAAATGTCATCTATATATAATTCTGCATCGCGAGATAATTTGATCTCGTAAATACCGGTAATATCGTTTTCAGGAAAGATCTTAAAAGCTTCGTGCCTAATAATTTCATCGAGATATGTAATACTGTGCTCGTCTGTCACATCGTCAATCATTACGAATCTTCCGCAATGTTCAACCGGAATATTTACAACACCTAATTTGTTTTCATTTTGAAAAGTGACCAGAAAGTAGAGAACAGAGTTTTCAAGAAATAGTTCATTTTCTTTCTTAAGATCCAGCATTATGGGCTTTATATGCTTTTCAATCTTCTCATTGAAATATGAATCGGCAAATTTTCTATGCGCCTTACTATAATGTTCAGCATCCAGAATATGAATTCCATTTATAGCAAGCTCTGGAATAATTTCTTTGTTGTATATATCACCGAAAGCGTCCTGCTGGTTTTTAACTTCCTGTATGATCTGTTTTGTGATCTTGGATGGACGAAGTGCTAGTTTCTTACGGATACTTTTCTTCACCCGTTTCATCTGGCGGAGTTGCGATACCCGAACTCTAAAATACTCATCAAGATTTGAAGAAAAAATGGCCAGAAACTTCATCCTCTCATAAAGAGGATTTAATTTATCTGTGGCCTCCTGAAGAACCCTCTCATTAAAACTCAACCAGTTTAGATCTCTATGTCTAAAGCGGTCTTTATTAGGTTGCTGCATGGAATGTAAATTGTTTGATCAAAAATACAAAGTAGACCATGCTTTGCTTTTAATATATTGTTAAATAAGCAGCCTAACCAGCGATCTTATCTAATGTATAAATAATAAGCTTATCCATCATTTCAGATGCATTCTCCAAAAATTCTCCTGTTGCACGATTCGCCAATACCAGGTTCATTGAAGCGGCATTATGACCCAGTAATTTTGATATTCCGTAAATACCTGAGGTTTCCATTTCAAGATTGGTAACCTTATGACCATTGAAGTTAAAGGCGGCAATCTTATTATTCATTTCAGGATCTGGAACTTCAGCCCTTAAAATTCTTCCCTGAGGTCCGTAAAAACCAACATTAGTACCTGTAAGTCCCTTAATAGTAGAATCTGAACTTAATTTTTCAATTAACTCCTTGCCTCCCTCAACAACATAAGGCAAAGCCTTCTTAGGAGACCAATCGGTTTGATCTACAAAGGCTTCAGCAATATCTTTTCTCAGGAAAGAATCATCTTTATAATAATGCATTAGTCCATCAAAGCCTAAAGCATATTCACTAACAATAAAACTTCCAATTGGAATTTCTTCGCGTATAGAACCAGTGGTACCTATCCTGATAATATCAAGACGGCTTAAGTCTTCCTTGATCTTCTTTTGCTTCAGATCTATATTAACCAATGCATCCAGCTCAGTGAGGGCTATATCTATATTATCTGTACCCATTCCAGTAGACATTACGGTAATTCTTTTCCCTTTATAAATACCGGTGTGCGTACAGAATTCACGCTTTTGTTTTTTTACTTCTATGGAATCAAAATGAACACTTATTTTAGATACCCTTGCAGGATCTCCAACAGTGATAACGGTATTGGCTAACTCTTCAGGCAGAAGGCCTAAGTGATATATAGAACCATCCTCATTAAGGATCAATTCTGAAGCTTTTAAACTCATTCTATAATTTTAATAATCGGTGTGTTTCAGATTCATAAAGAAAATCATACATTTTAGCTCCGCCAAAGATTTCTCCATTTTTCAATTCCCGGTAAAAGTTCTTTTTTCCCTGAACCGCCTGTTCACCTTTTTCAGTAAGTACGATTCTATCATCTTTTATTTCGTAAAAGATAGAAAGCTTGTCAAGTAACCTTTGCATCTGTGAATCGCTATATCCGTAATAGCCCTGATACTGCAACGCATAACCTAATAAATGATTAGAACTTTTTATATTATGACCTTCTATTAGTCTAAGAACATTTCTTTCCAGAGAATTGATACCGGTAATACTATTTGGAAATCTTTCTATATGTGCTCTAACACAACTGGATAAGTATTCAAAATTTGTATTTACCTTGATTTGTGGCTTCAATTTTAAAGGATTATCGCCACAATAAAGTTCCCAGATAAGTACAGCGGTTTCAATATCTTCAGTATTTAGCTGAATACTATTCTTATAATGATTCTCTAATTCTTTCAGACTTAATTGAGAAAGTGGTTGAAATTCTTTTTCTCCCTGTAGTTTCTTGCTACAAACCAGTGAAATTGGAATTTCCCTGTTCTTATCAGCAAGTATACTAATGGCCGCAAGCATATTTATGTGGCAAAAAAGATCAAATTCAAACCAAAGCACTACATGATCATAATTCTTTAAAAACTTTAAACGCTTTATTTCATTTATAAACCGCTCCTCGTAATTCTCTGCAGAAATATTATAGGTCTTTTGAAGAAATTTTTTTCGCAACTTGTAGAAGTCTGCATTGATATCTTTTTGCGTGGGACCCTCACAAAGTAATTCTCTCCATATGATAAGTACACCGGGCAAATTCAATTCCTGCATTTGCTCAGCTAGGCTATCACCATTTACTATGTGAAGGGTTCTTTTTTCCATTTTAAAGCATAAAAAAGCGTGTAAGATTAACCTCCAACACGCTTTACGTTATATCCTTCTTTCTTTAAGATCTGCATAATTTTTTCTCTGTCGTCTCCCTGGATGATGATCTCACCATCCTTAGTAGATCCTCCAACACCACACTTCTTCTTCAGCAGTTTACCTAAGGCTATTAGATCTTCATCCGGACCTTCGTAACCTTTGATGATCGTTACAGTTTTACCGCCACGACCTTTATTGCTGAAATGAGCTTCTAGCTGCTGGTCTTTAGGAGCAAGTTCTTCCTGGGATCCTCCTTCAGTATATTCAGATTCGTCAAAATCATCATTGGTGGAAAAAACGAAACCTCCCAGATCTTCGAGACCTAATTTCTTTTTTGCCATAATATTTATTTTGCAAGGCCTATCTCAACCAAACGCTGGTGAAGAAATTCACCTGCAGTGATGTCTTCATATTGTTTTGGGTGATCCTCATCGATACATTCTTCTAAACAATCTAATTTCATCTCACTTCTAGGATGCATAAAGAAAGGAATAGAATATCTTGGTTTTCCCCATTGCTCCTTTGGTGGGTTGGTCACTCGGTGTATTGTAGATCTTAATTTGTTATTAGTATGTCTTTCTAACATATCTCCAACATTGATCACTAATTCATCTTCTTGTGGTATGGCATCAATCCATTCACCATCTTTTCTTAATACCTGAAGTCCTCCGGTAGATGCACCCATTAAAAGCGTAATAAGGTTAATATCTCCATGAGCTCCCGCTCTAACTGCTCCTTTTGGTTCCTCCTGAATAGGAGGGTAGTGGATTGGTCTTAAAATACTATTTCCATTACTGGCCCAATGATCAAAATAATGCTCATCAAGACCAATATACAATGCCAAAGCTCTCAAAACATAAATTCCTGTTTTCTCAAGCATTCTATAGGCTTCCATTCCGGTATGGTTAAAATCTTTCAACTCTTCAACCTGAACGTTTTCTGGATATTCTTCTGTAAGATTAGCATCTTCAGAAGGCTCCTGACCAAAATGCCAAAATTCCTTAAGATCTCCTTCTTTTTTACCTTTAGCATGTTCCTTTCCAAAGGAGATATATCCTCTTTGACCGGCTAGGCCATCGATTTCATATTTCTGCTTTGTTTCAACAGGTAGGTCAAAAAACGATTTTACTTCTTTGTATAGTTCTTCAACAAGTTCATCACTAAGAAAGTGATTCTTTAATGCTACGAATCCAATCTCTTCGTATGCTTTTCCTATCTCGTTTACAAACTTCTCTTTGCGCTTTGGGTCTTCCGATAAAAAGTCGGCCAGATTTACGCTAGGTATATTATTCATTGCCATTTTTTAGCAGTATTATGTTATAAGGTAACAGGCAAAGTTAAGTAAAATTAAGGGATATGCCGTTCGTTTATATTTTTCTTAGCATATAGAAATTTAGTTACATTTGAGATATAAAATTATTTTATGCTCTCGAATACCACCAGATCCTCAGGAATAGAATACAATAGAAATGGCTTATCTAATGATGTTTTACTAGACCTTTACAGGTCTATGCTGAAACCCAGAATGATAGAAGAAAAGATGCTCATTCTATTAAGACAGGGAAAGATCTCAAAATGGTTTAGCGGAATAGGTCAGGAGGCGATTTCTGTTGGAGTTACGAAGGCATTAGAAAATGATGAATATATTCTTCCCATGCATCGTAATCTTGGAGTTTTTACCAGCAGGGAAATTCCTTTAAATCGACTTTTTTCACAATGGCAGGGAAAGGCGTCTGGCTTTACTAAAGGACGAGATCGAAGTTTTCATTTTGGGACGCAGGAATATAAGATCGTTGGAATGATCTCTCACTTAGGGCCGCAGTTAGGAGTGGCAGATGGTATTGCCTTGGCACATAAACTTAGAAATGAAAAGAAGCTAACAGCCGTATTTTCTGGAGAAGGAGGAACAAGCGAAGGAGATTTTCATGAAGCACTGAATATAGCATCTGTATGGGATCTGCCGGTTATTTTTTGTATTGAGAATAACGGTTACGGTCTATCCACACCAACTTCTGAACAATATCGTTGTGGAGATCTGGCTGATCGCGGTGTTGGTTACGGAATGGAATCTCACATAATTGATGGAAATAATATTACCGAAGTATTTTCAAAGGTTTCCAGGATCGCAGAAAGTGTTAGACAGAATCCCCGCCCGGTATTGATAGAATTCAAGACCTTCAGAATGCGAGGGCATGAAGAAGCAAGTGGAACCAAGTATGTACCCCAGGAATTGATGGATGAGTGGCAATTAAAAGATCCAATCCTGAATTTTGAAGGATATTTGATAGAGCAGGAAATACTAACTTCAGATTTAAAAGAAACTTACAGATCTGAAATTCTTGCCGAAATTGATGAAAATCTACAAATGGCTTTTGCAGAAGAACCGATTACTTCTAATTCAACTCAAGAATTAAATGACGTCTTCGAAGGATTTGAATATCAGGAAATTAGCCCCTCTTCAAATAATGGGAATATAAGATTCATCGATGCAATTTCGCAGGCTCTGAAAACTTCAGTTCAAAGACATGAAAACCTGGTTCTTATGGGTCAGGATATTGCAGATTATGGAGGTGTTTTCAAAATAACTGAAGGATTTGTAGAAGAATTCGGTAAGGATAGAATACGAAATACTCCTATATGTGAATCTGCAGTAGTCGGGGCTGCTATGGGGCTTTCTATAAATGGTATGAAAGCTATGGTAGAAATGCAATTCAGTGATTTTGTAAGCTCCGGATTTAATCCAATCGTGAATTATTTGGCCAAGGTCAAATACAGATGGAATCAAAATGCTGATGTGGTTCTAAGAATGCCTTGCGGTGGTGGAGTAGGTGCAGGTCCTTTTCATAGCCAGACGAATGAGGCATGGTTTACAAAAGTCCCTGGTTTAAAAGTGATTTATCCGGCATTTCCTTACGATGCAAAAGGATTACTTAATACCGCGTTCAATGATCCTAACCCAGTTCTGTTTTTTGAACACAAAGGATTATATAGAAGCATAAGGCAGGATGTTCCTGTAGATTATTATACCCTTCCATTTGGTGAAGCATCTTTAATTAAAGAAGGTGAAGAAGTAAGTATTATTACCTATGGTGCAGGAGTTCATTGGGCTCTGGATACATTAGCTGAAATGGAATATGATAAAGCAGATCTTATAGATCTAAGGAGTTTACAACCTTTAGATCTAGATAAAATATGCCAATCTGTTACCAAGACCGGGAAATGTATTATTCTAACTGAAGACTCTCAATTTGGTAGCTTTGCTTCTGAAATTGCCGCACAGATCTCTGAAAATTGTTTCGAAAGCCTGGATGCGCCGGTAATAAGAGTTGGAAGTATGGAAACGCCTATACCTTTTGCGGAAAATCTGGAAAAACAGTACTTACCTCAAGAAAGATTTCGGGAAAAATTAAAAGATTTAATAGAATATTAATAAGGCTATCTAAATTGCTTGAACTAATTAAGAATCCTTAACAAATCCACTGTTAAATTATTAATAATCTTTTGTTGAGGGAATACCCCTGCTGTAATTTAGAGTTAACTAATCAATTAATTCTATAAATTATGGTACGTTTAATCGTTATTTTTCTGATTATCGCAATCGTTGCTGCAATCTTCGGATTCGGTGGAGTTGCGGATGGTGCGGCAGATATTGCTAAGATCATTTTTTACATCTTCCTTGTATTATTAGTGATCTCGCTATTAAGTCGACTTTTCAGAAGATAATAAAAAGGACAATTCATATATCCAATGTGTTATTATGTAGCTCATAGTGCACATTGGATTTTTAGTTTAAAACAAATCTACAATGAAAAAGTATTTAATTTTATTTGCCGTTGCCGCTATTATGGCTGCTTGCGGTGGAACCAGTAAAGTGGCTAAAGAAGCCAGAAAAACTTTTGATGGTGACTGGACCTTAACTAGTATTACATATCCAAATAATCCTGGAGACTTTAATGTTACTCTTTTCAATGAAGCCTCTGCTTCATGTTTTGAAAATAGCACCTGGGATTTTGTTTCCAACAACAATCGTGGTACATATACTGTTAGCGGAGTAGGTTGTGACGGAGAAACCAACTATTTCATCTGGTCTATTGATGAAGAAAACACTCCTGCTGGAGTTTATGATTTCTTACTAAAACCGACTAATGATAGTTACAAATCTACAACTGGTAATCAGGGATTCAGACTTAATTTAAAAAGTTTAACTGATACTAATATGGTTTGGGAACAAACAGTAAGTCTTGACGGTTCTCCATTTACCATAAGAATGAATTTTTCTAAATAATAATTAAATTAAACAGAATAGCTATGAATACAGTTTTTAATAAAATGTTCGCAATATTAGTGGTATCCAGCTTATTATTTGGTTGTGAAGCAACTAGAAATGCGAATAATAAGCAAAAAGGTGCCGTAATTGGTGCAACCGGTGGAGCCGTTATTGGTGGTGTTATTGGTAATAACACTGGTGATGGTAATACTGCCTTAGGATCCATTATTGGTGGAGTTGTTGGTGGTGCTGCAGGTGCGATCATTGGTGACAGAATGGATAAACAAGCCAAGAAGATCGAAGAAGAAATTCCGGGAGCTGAAGTTGAAAGAGTTGGTGAAGGTATCAACGTAACTTTTGATGAAAGTAGTGGTGTTTATTTTGACACTGAGAAATATAACATCAATGCTAAATCGCAAACTACTTTAAATAAACTTGCTGATATCTTTAAAGAATACCCACAATCTAACATACTGGTAGAAGGTCATACCGATAATACTGGTAGTGATAGTTATAACTTGACTTTGTCTAAGAACAGAGCACAGGCGGTTACAGGATACCTGGTAGATAATGGAATTGACAGAGGTAGATTTACTACTAAGTGGTATGGTGAATCTCAACCAAAATATGATAACTCTACTGCAGACGGACGTTCTAAGAACCGTAGGGTAGAACTTGCTATTGTTGCCAATGAAGAACTTAAAGAACAGGCAAAACAGGAAGCTGAACAACAGAACAATGAGAACTAGTTTATTTTTATAAATAAAGTTTTTGAAGAATCCCGGGAGATATTCCGGGATTTTTTTGTCTATTTAAGTAACTTCAAATCGTGCTAAACACCCAGATCGCAATTATTGGCGGTGGACTTGCAGGTCTAACTGCAGCCATTCATCTTTCCCAAAAAGGTTTGAAAGTAATCCTTTTTGAAAAAGATGAATTTCCTCATCACAAGGTCTGCGGAGAATATTTATCCAGGGAAATATTACCATATCTCGAGTCTCTATCTATTGATCTTAAAAAATTAAATGCTCCGGTAATTAACAGGATGAAGTTTTCATCTGTTAAGGGTAAGATCGTTGAATCTGAAATGCAACTTGGAGGATTAGGAATTAGTAGGTATAACCTTGATAATCTTCTTTATGAAGAAGCTAAGAGCTCTGGCTGCGAAATAATTCATTCTAATGTTACAGCAGTCGTTTTCAAGGAAGGTCATTTCAATATTACTGCATCTGATTCGACTGAAGTAAGAGCTGAATTTGTTTTGGGTGCCTTTGGTAAACGATCTAATATTGATAAGATTCTAAATCGGGAATTTATTCAGGAGCAATCAGGTTGGCTTGCAGTAAAAGCTCATTACAAGATTAAACCAGAATTATACCCTATTAATCTTGTATCTCTGCACAATTTTAAAGGAGGATATTGTGGTTTATCAAGAACTGAAATGGATACGGTTAATGTATGTTACCTTGCTACCTATAAAAGCTTTAAGAAACACAAAAATACCGAAGAATATAAGTCCAAGGTTTTAATGAAAAACCCGAAACTCAAAGAATTTTTTCAAAATGCAAGGCTGGAATTTGAAAAAGAACTCGCCATCGCTCAGATCTCATTCGATAAAAAATCTTTGATTGAAAATCATGTTTTAATGATAGGAGATTCTGCCGGGCTAATTCATCCTCTTTGTGGGAATGGTATGGCCATGGCTATTCATAGTGCCAAAATTGCTTCAGAAAATCTTATCAGCTTTTACGAAGAAACCGATCTTACCAGAAGTGATATTGAAGATCAATATATATTAGAATGGAATCAAAATTTCAGAACCAGGATCAAAGCAGGAAGGATTCTACAAAAGATTTTGCTGAATCAGTCCTTGGCAGATTTCTCTCAAAAGATCATTCGTAGGTTTCCAGGCATATTACCTTATATTATCAAGAAAACTCACGGAAACCAGATCTATGTTTAGAATAGATACTTCAAAACGCACAGATGAGAGCGAGATCATGGATGATTTCGAGCTTCAAGGAAGGGAACTGGATAGAACCTTGAAGGATCTGGAGAATATTAATTCATGGCTGGGCGGAAATCAAATTACCATAAATGGAATTAAAAAGCTATTACCCGATACTAAAGCTACAATTCGTATTGTAGATATCGGTTGCGGTAACGGCGCTATTCTTAGAAAAATTTCAGACTGGGCGAAATCTAATTCTTATAATTTTGAACTGATCGGCGTAGATGCAAATCCTTATGCTATTGAAATCGCCAGGAACCTTTCAATAGAATATAAAAATGTCGAATTTCAGGAATTGAATATTTTCAGCGAAGTATTCAAGGATATGAAATTTGATGTTATCCTTTGTACTTTAACCCTACATCATTTTAAGGATAGACAGATTGTAGAGTTATTAAATCAATTAATAGATCAGGCGGAATATGGAGTAGTGATCAATGATCTTCATAGAACAAGAATGGCTTATATCCTTTTTCAGGCATTTTGTGCAGTATTTGTCAGTAATGAAATTGCCAGAAAAGATGGATTGATCTCCATTTTACGAGGTTTTAAAAAAGATGATATTATCGAATTTGCCAGGAAGATTAAGGGCTCTCATGAAGTATCATGGAAATGGGCATTTAGATATCAATGGATCATAAGACAGAATAATAATTTATGAGTGTACATATTACCAGAGTTGAAAAGGAACTACCAGAGTATTCAAGAGAAACAAAAGATGTGCTGCCATTGGTTGAAAACTGGCTGGAAGATCAGGATGATAGGTTTCGAAGAAAGATCCTTAAGATATTTGAAGGAGCAGGAGTAGATAAACGCTATTCTATAATGTCTCCCGAGGATGTTTTCACCGCGACGTCTTTTGAGGATAAGAACAATATTTATGTACGGGAAGTAAAAAAATTAGGAAAGAATGTACTTGATAAATCTTTAAAAAGTGCAGGCTGGGAGGAAGGATCTTTAGATTATATTATCACAGTTAGCTGCACGGGAATCATGATCCCATCGTTGGATGCATATCTTATCAATGCATTAGGATTAAGGCAGGATATTACTCGCCTTCCGGTAACGGAAATGGGGTGCGCGGCTGGAATCTCAGGAATGATCTATGCTTATAAATTTTTAAAGAACAATCCCGGAAAACGTGCTGCTGTCGTAGCAGTAGAAAGCCCAACTGCTACATTTCAATTGAATGATTTTAGTATGGCTAATATGGTAAGCGCTGCTATTTTTGGTGATGGAGCTGCCTGCGTATTATTGTCTTCTGAAGAAAACGCAACCGGCCCAAAAATTATTGGTGAAGATATGTATCATTTTTTCGATGCGACTCATATGATGGGGTTTGATCTTACAAACCATGGATTGCAAATGATCCTTGACCCTGCAGTGCCTGAAACAATATCTAATCATTTCCCGCAGATTATACATCCATTTCTTGAAAAGTATAATTCATCAATTGAAAAAGTAGATCACTTAATTTTTCATCCTGGAGGCAGAAAAATTGTGCAGACGGTTTCTGATCTTTTTGGTAACTTAGGAAAGAATATAGACGATACTCGGGAAGTTTTGAGACTTTACGGAAATATGAGTAGTGCTACCGTCCTTTATGTACTTGAAAGGTTTTTGCATAGAGATATCGATAAAGGAGAACAGGGAGTAATGCTAAGTTTTGGACCCGGGTTTTCGGCGCAGCGAATTTTAATTGAATGGTAATGGATTTTCAAGGAAAAGATTATTGGGCTTTAATCTTAGGCGGTAGCAGCGGCTTGGGTTATGCCAGCGCGAAAAAACTGGCTAAACACGGAATGAATATTATCATAATTCATCGTGATCGTAGAAGTGAAATTCCTGATATTGAAGAAGCCTTTGACGAAATTAGAGAATCCGGAGTGCACTTTGAAAGTTTTAATGCTGACGCCGTTAAACGAGAAAGTAGGGAAGATCTAATTGAAAAGATAAAGAGTATTCTTGGTGGAAAAGGTAAAATAAGAACATTGCTACATAGCATTGCCAAAGGGAATCTAAAACCTATGATTGGTGAAGATAGCCTTTTGGAAAATCTGGATTTTCAATTAACTATAGATGCCATGGCCTTGAGTCTTTACGATTGGACACAGGCTGTATTTAAAAATGACTTGTTTACCAAGGACGCAAGGGTGATTTCTTTCACCAGCGATGGTAATAAAAAGGCCTGGAAAAATTACGCGGCTGTTTCTGCCGCCAAAGTTACTCTTGAAGCGATTACACGAAGCATGGCCCTTGAATTTGCGAAATATGGTATTAGGGCAAATTGTATTCAGGCAGGGATAACGGTTACAAGATCATTCCAGATGATCCCGGGAAATGAAACCTTAAGAGTTCATGCTCTTAAGCATAATCCATTCCGTAGACTTACAGTTCCAGATGATGTGGCAAATGCCGTCTATCTGTTAAGCAAAGATGAAGCTAGTTGGATCACAGGAACTATAATTCCGGTAAATGGAGGTGAGCATTTAATGTAATTATACTGCCTTGAATAAAGAATCTATTTTAGAACTACTTCCTTATACTTCTCCATTTTTATTTGTAGACAGGATCCTGGACGTTGATGAAGATAAAATTTCAGGTGAATATACTTTCTCACCAGATCTTGAATTTTATAAAGGTCATTTTAAAAATAATCCTGTCACTCCTGGTGTGATTCTAACCGAATGTATGGCTCAGATAGGTTTAGTAAGCCTGGGAATTTATTTAATGGATAATTCAAATGATATCTCAGGCACCTTAAATGTAGCGCTAACTTCTTCAGACATTGAATACTTGAAACCTGTTTATCCAGGCGAAAAGGTGACTGTACATTCTGAAAAACAATATTTCAGATTTAACAAGCTAAAATGTAATGTGGAAATGAGAGACTCTGAAGCAAATCTGGTATGTAAAGGAGTGATTGCCGGAATGATCATTAAAAATTAATAATTCGTGGAGAGAAGAGTAGTTATTACCGGAATGGGAGTTACTGCACCAAATGGTGTTGATATTTCCAGTTTCGAAAAATCACTCAGAAACGGAAAAAGTGGTATTCGTTATTTCAAGCAACTTGACGAATTAAATTTTAGTTGCCAGATAGGAGGAAAGCCTGAGATTTCAGAGGAACTTTTGAATAAATATTTCACTCCACTACAATTACGAGGATTGAATAGTAGTGGAATTATTTACGGTGTTATCGCTGGTACTGATGCATGGAAAGATGCCGGATTAAAAATTGAACAAAATGATTATCCAGATTGGGATAGCGGGATCATATTCGGAACTGGCATTCTTGGGGTAGACAAGTTTAGGGAAGCAATCCATCTTATTGATGAGGGTAAAACCAGAAGACTGGGTAGCACTAGTGTATTACAAACCATGGCCAGCGGTATTAGTGCCTATTTAGGTGGAATTTTAGGATGTGGCAATCAGGTTACCACAAACTCCTCTGCTTGTACAACAGGAACTGAAGCTTTGCTAATGGGATATGACCGTATAAAAGCTGGAAAAGCAAAACGTATGCTGGTAGGTAGTTGTGGAGATCATGGCCCTTATATTTGGGGCGGTTTTGACGCCATGCGTATTCTTCCGAATAAATATAATGATGAGCCTGAAAAAGCATCCAGACCTATGAGTGCATCTGCCAGCGGATTTATTCCCGGTAGTGGTGCAGGAGCTTTAGTTTTGGAAGACCTGGAATCTGCTAAAAGAAGAGGAGCAAGGATCTATGCTGAAGTGTTGGGAGGAGATATAAATAGCGGTGGACAAAGAGGTGAAGGAAGCATGACGGCTGCCAATAATGAGGCTGTAGAACGATGCATTCAGAATGCATTGAAAAATTCGAATATTTCATCCAATGATGTAGACTTAATAAATGGTCATTTAACCGCAACAAATCGAGATTCAGTTGAAATCATCAACTGGACCAAAGCCCTAAATAGAACTAAAAATGATTTTCCGATGATCAATTCCATAAAAGGAATGACTGGTCACTGTCTTAGCGCTTCTGGTTCTATAGAATGTGTAGCTTCGGTTCTACAGATACACCATAAATTCATTTTTCCGAATATCAACTGTGATGATATACATCCGGAAATATTAAAATTGATAGACCAGGATAAAATTCCACGAGAGCAAAAAGAACAGGAGATCAATGTTCTCGCAAAAGCAAGTTTCGGTTTTGGGGACGTGAACGCTGTAGTGATTTTTAAAAAATATATTGCTTAAGATATACCTATGAATAAAGATGAGATAATTAACAGGCTTAGAAATATCGTGAAACCATATGTTCAAAGAGAAGAAGGGCTTAATGATTTTAATGAAGAAACAGACTTTCTAAACGATCTTCAAATAAACTCTGCAAACCTTGTAGATGTTGTGCTTGATGTAGAAGATGAATTTGACATTGAGATAGACAATGATTCAATGGAAGGTATGCTTACCGTTGGTGATGCGAAAGATATCATTCAGAAAAAACTATCACTAAATTGATTGGCAATGATATTATAGATTTAAAGCTGGCTTCAAGATCAGATAGATCCTTAAGTCCAAGATTTTTAAATAAAATATGTTCTACTAAAGAAATTGAGGAGATCAATAACACTTTAGACCCTCAATTATTAGTTTGGAAATTCTGGTCATTAAAAGAAGCTACCTATAAGGCTCACCAGAGAAGATTTAATTTAAAGAGAAAGTTCAATCCTGCATCTTTCCATTGCTCTATTAGTTCGAAAAATAACGCAGTTGTACAGATAGATGAATTTCAGTATAATTTAAATTCTGAAATCACTACAGATTATATTCACAGCTACGTAGAGTCTGGTTATATTGATCTTGGTATATATTCCGGTCTTAAAAAATCCCGCCACCAGATAATTTCAAGAGTAGGGGAGCTTTTAAGTATTCCTCCAGCATTGATCGATATCAAAAAAAATGAGAATTATGTTCCTTCTCTTGTGCTAAATAGAACAGATAAAACTCTACCAATTTCCCTGAGCCATCACGGCAGTTTTACAGCTTTTCTAATTCCGTTAATTAAGTCCTAAAAGCAGTTAAACATTTAAAAACTAGGTTGACCTCTACAGCCTTCTTTTGTATCTTCAATCATCAATTAAAAATCATTTATATATGAAGACAGTAGATAAAATGGAGGTGCTTCACAGCCAGTCGGCAGAGTTTATAGAACAAGGTGAACAGGGAAAATTCTTAAAATTGATTCCTGACACTTTTATCATAAAGGGAGATGAAGAAAACGGAGTTTTCAATCAGGGATATGCAATCAGGCATTTGAATCGTAGAGATATGATCCTTATTGATGTAGTGGAAAAATCTTCAAAAGCAGCAGTTAAAAAGTTGGTGGAAGAAGGTTATAATATTAAGGGTATTTTGATCACTTGCGATGGAATCCTTAATACAGCATATTCAGATCTGAAAACTATTTCTGAAGACGCTGGTGGTGCTCCAATTTATGCTCATCCTAGAAATAACTTCAAGGATGATTTTAAAACAAAAGATATTACTGCGAAAGATAAAGTTCTGGATAGTTTTGATATCAATATTTTTGATTTACCGGGAAGTGAAGGTGCTTCAGTTGTAGTTTATACTGAAATCAATGACGGAATGTTATTTCCAGGAGAAGACGCTGTTGGATCTGACTATGATTCTGAATTGAATACTTTTATAAGACCTGAGAAAAAGAATGCAAATAACGATTATGGCTTAGCTGAAAGCTGGGCTGCGTTTGATACAGAATTTACATTCCTGTTTCCACGTAAAGGAAAACCAGGCTTTAATCTGGAAGAAGGAAATCAAATTGACATTTTAAATAAGCTTGGTAAAAGCTAATTTTATATAAATATAATTTTCCGAAAGGGCTTTTCGAAAGAATCTGTTTGACCATGATTGCCTTGAATTCAGCAAATCCGTTAAACTAAATTACTTTAGAAATGCCCTTTACTATTTATTAGGAATTCGATTTTTCTTTTCTTTCTCTTTCTTACTGTTCTTCTACTTCTTCAGCATCTTCCGTAGAAATTAATGGATGATCCTTGATATTCAATCCAACTATAAGAATAACATTTGTAATTGTTCCGTAAAGCATCATTACAACCGCAATAAAGCCACCACCTAATAAAGATGCTAGACCTAAACTCGCATAATAAATTGTTTCATACCAGCTGCTGCCAACTTCCTGTGATTCACTAATTGGGAGATTCAGCAATAGAAAAGCGATTACCGCGGCCACTATAAGAATAGTATCAGACTTAGCGATCATGAGTACATCTTTATAATGACGGTCTGTCAATCTGGATTCTGAAGATCTGCTTAATCCAAGTAAAGTAAGCATTAAAGCCAGAATGGTTGTAGAACCTAAAATTACCGTATTGCATAGCATATTGATTCCGGACATGGAATTTTTCAATAATTCCATGGCTTTGTAACCTGAGATTTGCCCTAGAATAAAAGTTCCTGTTCCCATAACGATTGTAGAAACGATTCCTCCTACGATGGCTCTTTTTACTATTTGATTCATTGATTAAAATATTTGCAACTAAATATAGAATAAATTGAAAATAACAATTCTTGTTGAATTCAAGATGATTCGTGCTTTTAAAACTAAGGTTCTGTTAAAAAGACCTGTCTTTCCTATGAAAGTTGGTAAATTAAAGATTAAAATTTCCAACTATGTCAAAACTCAATGTCACTCAAAAGCTTATTAAAGAACACCTGCTCAAAGGTGAGATGGAACCCGGTAAAGAGATCGGGATCAAAATAGACCAGGCGCTTCTTCAGGATGCAACTGGAACTTTAGTACAGCTGGAACTCGAAGCGATGGGACTGAAAAAGGCCCAGACAGAAGTCGCAGTTCAATATGTTGACCATAACTTATTACAAACCGATTTTAAAAATGCAGATGACCATTTATTCTTGCATTCAGCAGCACAAAGATTTGGCTTATGGTATAGCCGGCCGGGAAACGGAGTAAGCCATCCCGTGCACATGCAACGCTTTGGTAAACCCGGTAAAACCATGGTAGGATCTGATAGTCACACTCCTGCTGCAGGTTCACTTGGAATGCTCGCTATTGGTACCGGCGGCCTCGATGTTGCAGCGGCCATTGCTGGACAACCTTATTTTGTGAAAATGCCTAAAGTAATGGGTGTTAAGCTTACCGGTAAATTACCAGATTGGGTTAGTGCAAAAGATGTAATCTTGGAAATGCTAAGAAGATACGATGTGAAAGGCGGTGTAGGAAAAGTAATTGAATATTATGGAGATGGTTTAAAACATCTTAGTGCGATGGATCGTCACGTAATTGCAAATATGGGTGCTGAATTAGGTGCTACTACTACAGTGTTTCCAAGTGATGAAGAAACAAAAAGGTTTTTAAGATCACAGGGGAGAGAAGAAGATTGGGTAGAACTTAAAGCAGATGAAGGATGTAAATATGATTTCGAGGATGAGATCGTACTCAATGAGCTTGTTCCACTTATTGCCTTACCTACAAGTCCTGGAAATGTAGTTCCGGTAAGAGAGGTTGAGGGAAAAGATATAAGCCAGGTCGTTATTGGCTCTTCTGCCAATCCGGGATTGAGAGACTTCTGGATCGCAGGAGCAATGGTAGAAGGGAAGTCGGTAAATAACGATGTTTCTTTTGATATAAACCCAACTTCCAGGCAAATGATACAGAACATGATCGATAATCGCGCCTTTGCCAATCTAATCAAAGCGGGAGCAAGATTTCACCAGTCCGGTTGTATGGGCTGTATAGGTATGGGACAGGCTCCGGCATCTGGAACGATTAGTTTAAGAACAATGCCTCGAAACTTTCCTGATAGATCTGGAACTAAAGATGATCAGGTACATTTATGTAGTCCTGAGACTGCAGCGGCTTCAGCATTAACAGGAAAAATTACCGATCCTAGGGATATGGAGAAACTTTACAATATGAAGTATCCTAAGTTCAAACATCCAGATCTTGAGATCATAAATACTGAAATGCTGGTTGCCCCACCTGAAGATGGAACCGGTATTGAACTAAAAAAAGGACCAAATATTAAATCCTTACCATATATAGAACCAATGGAAGAAAAGTATGATGTTCCAGTTTTATTGAAAATGGGAGATAATATTTCAACAGATGAGATTCTTAAAGCAGGAGAAGAGGTATTGCCATTCAGAAGTAATCTTCCGGAGATCAGTAAATATTCATATACGGTTATTGATGAGTCTTTTTACGACAGGGCCATGGATGCAAAAGATGAATTTGGCGGTCATATTGTAGTGGCAAAAGATAATTATGCTCAGGGATCAAGTAGAGAACATGCTGCAATAGCACCAAAATATCTTGGTCAGGTAGCTGTTATCGCTAATTCCTATGCCCGAATCGCCTGGCAAAACCTGGTGAATTTTGGGATTCTGCCATTGGAGTTTATTGATATTAAAGACTATGATAAAATTGAACAGGGCGATATTATTTCCTTTAAAAATCTACGTGATGATGTGAAGAAAAGAAATAATATCAAAGTTATAGTCAAAAAAGATAATGGCAAGGAAGAGGAATTCGAAACCAAACATACTATGAGTGATCGACAGATAGAGGTATTACTTAAAGGTGGTATTATTAATGAATTTAAAGATAAACTGGAAAAGGAAGATTTGAAAGCGTAGGTTTTCTAATTTATCTATATATAAAAAAAGCCCTTTCAAACGAAAGGGCTTTTTAATTCTCTATTAATCAATTAATGTGTGCTCATTTTAGCTTTACGCTTTTCACACTGTCTGTCAAGATCTCTAACTGTTTCGGCAATAGAAGCTTCAAATGAATCTTCGTTTGATTGAGCAAAGATCTCCGGTCCCGGAGCACTTAATCTAATTTCGGTGATATAACCATTAGGCTTTTGATTTTCATCTCTTTTGAAGTAAATATTTGCTCTTACGATCCAATCATATTTATTTTCGATCTTATTCAGTTTTTTCTGAGTAAAAGCTTCAAGATTCTGACTCTTGTCAATATTTACAAATTCAAATATAGTTTCCATAATTTTTCGGTTTTTCAATTGATTAAATAAACTTATTTCTTCAAGTTTAGCCATAGTTCTTAGGCTAGATTTGGCAAAGTTTTAGGAGTATTTTTAGACTTGTACGCTATAAGCATAAATTGAACATAATCCAGCGGTAAATAGTGTGAAATAATCTTTGAGGTGTTGAATAATGCTTAATTTTATAGAACTATGAAAACAAAGGATTTACAACAAAGAATGATGAAAAGAGCTATTAAATTAGCTCGGGAAGGAAGGGATATGGATAATGGAGGTCCATTTGGTGCAGTAATTACAAGGGGAGATGAAATTGTAGCCGAATCCCGTAACGAGGTGTTGTGTAAAGGTGATTGCACACAGCACGCAGAATTAAGAGCAATCCAAAGAGCTTGCAGGAAATTAAAAACAAGAACATTAAAAGGTTGTGTGCTTTTTACCAGTTGCGAACCGTGTATGATGTGTCTTGGAGCAGCTTATTGGGCAGATATAGATTATATATATTATGCAGCTTCTGCCAGAGATGCTAAAAAATATGGTTTTAAATACAGTGAAATGTATTATAATTCTGATAATAATGCTCGCCATGATGAATTCAAGATGATTCAAATCTGCAGAGATAAAGCGGTAGAGTTATGGGAAGAAGTTCAACAGGAGGAGTTGCATGCATAAATTAGTAAAACATATATCTTGCGATAAAATTAACTGCAACTAGAAAAGAAATTTAAATTGAAAGAAAAAGAAGAAAAGGTTGACGAGGAGTTGAAAAATTCCTCGTCAAATGATTCTACCAGGACTAAGACCCACGGTGAGATATTAAAAGAACAAATAGTTGAAGGCTGTAAGACTTATGACAGGAGTAAACGAAGTATTTTACTAAGTTCATTTACGGCCGGTTTAGAAATAGGTTTTAGTTTTTTAATGCTTTGTTCATTATTTGGATTTCTTGAAGGCAAAGTTGCTGAAGAAAGCATTTTCAAGTTAATGGCTCTGGTTTATCCAATAGGTTTCATCCTTGTAGTTCTGGGTCAATCAATTCTATTTACAGAACAAACTTCATTATTAGCCTTACCGGTACTTAACAATAAGCGGAGTATTTTAAGTTTATTCGGAATTTGGGGAATCGTGATACTAGGAAATGTTATTGGTGGTATTCTGATCGCTCTTACCTTATCCTGGGTTGGTCCCAATCTTGGATTATTTGATGCTGAGATCATCGCAAAAATAGGGAAGCATTATGTAGATTATAGTCTTCCTACCATCCTGGTGAGCGCAATTTTGGCAGGATGGTTAATGGGTTTACTTAGCTGGCTGGTTACCTCTTCAAAAGAAACTACTTCAGAAATCTTTATCATTTATATCATTACCGCTGTTATGGGATTCACCGGTCTACACCATAGTATTATCGGACAGATCGAGATATTTGCCGGAATGCTGGTTTCTCCTGAAATAGATTTTGTTGTTTATTTAAAAACATTATTTACAGCATTAGCTGGTAATGCACTGGGAGCAACGATCTTTGTGGCTTTACTGAAATATCGAGCATTCATATTCAACGTCAAAATGCCTTAACTGCTGTTAAATCATCATTAAACCTGAAGACATTCGAAAGACAAATCCTTAATTTAGGAAAAACAATAATTATGAATAAGGAAAACAATAACGAACAAGCCGACTGGCAAAAGAATTCAGGAAGACCATCTAATTTCCATGAAAAAGATGAAAAGCTTAAGAAAGATGGAGATGGGAATCTAAAAGTTAATAAGAACAGTGATGGATTGTCTGATGAAGAAAACAAAACTATTCAGGGTACTTTGGACTCCATTAGTGAAGAGGATGATGATTAGATTATGAAAATGAATTACTATCTCATATTGACGATTCTCGTCATCAGTTTCGCTTCCTGTAGATCCAGTAAAAAATTAACTGATAACGACCTGAAAGAGTTTCAGGAATTAGAAACTTTAGTGGAGAACAGGCAATTTGAGATAGTAAATAACTTTGCAAATTCTCAATTAGGCAACAACATCAGCATCATAAATACCGTAAATTTTCTCAGAATGGATAAGGACAGTGTTAATATAGATCTGCCTTTTTTTGGTAGGAGATTCTACGGTAATCCTTCGGAAAAGGAGGGAGGCATTGTTTGTAAAGGCCTGATTGAAGATTATAAAATAAAGGAGCAACCAGATAAATCTCGAATACAAATAGAATTTAAAGCGACTTCAGAAAATAATGAGGATTTCAACTTTCTGATCTTTATATACTCAAATGGTAAAGCAGATACTTCCGTAAATAGTTCTGAAAGATCAAGAATTTCTTATCGGGGAGATTTTTCAAAATTAGAGGAAACCTTTAATTAATTACATTTCCTTCAGAAATTTCAAAGCATCGATTAAATTGGTGAAATGCTGTATCTCACCATCTTTATAGAAAATACGTTCAATTGCGATATTTGTAACTCCAGTATTACCATGGGTTACTATACAAAAGTTTTGCAAAGATTTATTTTCAGAAAAAAACCTGGTCCAGTCCTGGGCGATAACTGTATAATCATGAATACGGTTAGCCATGTAATTTAAACGAGAATCTATACCGTAAAACTTTTCAGCCAATTCAATTACCTTTTTACCAGATTCCCAACCATAAACCATTCCTTCAGCTATCTCTGCGATAATTGTATTCCTGAGAAAATAAATATCTCCGAATTCCATATGATGAATTTCCTTTATAGAATTCTGCGGAACGTAATTCACTATAGAATTTGGATGAATAGCCACTTATTTAAAAATTAGTGAACTACAAATTTAAGAGTTTAATAATCAATTGATTAGGTTTTCTAATTCTTTATTGATTAAACAACGGTTATAATTATTTGATTATAAGGATATTAAGTGAATTTTTCTATAGACTTCATATGTAACCTAATAGCGGAACAAATAAAACTAGAAATAATCTATTTTACATAATATAAATTATAGTTCAAGATTCTTCCTAAAAAAGAGGGTGGCAAAACCCTCTCTTTTATAAAATATTGCATCTAATTCATTGACAATGAGCTGTCTAATGGAATAGAACAAATACTCGGCTATAACAAAAATACTAATTTTTTGAGCCTTGTAATATTTTAAATGAATTTTTTAGGAAAAATTTGCGATGTCAGAAGTTTAAATCATACAATATACCTATGATTACGTGGGTTAAATACCCTGATAACCAAAGGAAAAAGACAATTAAAAACTTTTGTAAAAAATTGAAATTTAGATTCTTTTCAAACCAATGAATTAAAACGAAAAAATAATCCATTACGAAGGATTTTCGTTAGAATTCCCTTGAATAGAATTAACAAAAGTAAGGATTTCAATCTCCTTGGAATTTAAGATAACTTCAACCCTAACGCCATTCCCATGCGTATTTACGCCGTAAGAAGGTTGCCCCGCTATATAGATTTTATTACCTTTTTTAAGGTGATTGAGTAATTTCTGAGGATGTTTTGAGGAACGACGAAAAATAGTGTACCAATTAGTACTTTCTTTTTCTTCCCCGGTTTCTCGATCATTCCATCTTTTTGTAGAAGCAACTGAGAAACGAGTTAAAAATTTATTTTCTGATTCTTGTTTACATTCGGCATCAGAACCGATATAGCCTGTAATTTGTAATATTTCCATGTTTAAGATTTTTTAAACTAAAAAATCTCTCACAGCATCGTCAATTATTCATTTGCAATAAATCAAAGAACTTACAATCACAAATTTAAGAGGATTTTTAGAAAATGAAAGAATATTCCTTAAAAAATACCAAAAAATAGGTTAAAAGGCTGATATACAGATGTTAGCAATCAACCATTAAAGTATAACTTTAAATAAAAAAGTAAAACACTGTAATTCAGTTATTTAGGTTACGAGTTTTTTAACATAAATCCTGAAATTTTAGAAAAACGTCAATATTCTAGTTTTCAATGTTTTAAGTGGTAAAAGGTTGCACATGTGCAACTTGGAAGCGGGTGTTACTTGTACCCGCTTTTTGAAGTAAACCAAGTTGTTATTTTAGGAATGTATAATGACTTTTATTTTCATTCTGTACTTCGGGGAAGTATTCCCCCTGAAATGCATAGAAATCTTCTCAAAAGTCGTACAACTTCAACTTAAGATCAATTCAAGCCCTTCGGGTTTGCTCAAAAATAATCTCCACCCCTACGGGGTAGTATTTTTTTTGGCAAAAATTGCCTATAAGCCGAAGCCGTACGGTTAAGCGTTCAGATTTTAGGCCTTTAGGGGGAAAAATATTTTTTTTTAACCAAACCCGACTGTTATGGACATTCTTTTTACTGGCGAATCTGCCGAATGGTTTGAGCGATCAAGCAAAAAGGTTGAGGAAATCAACCGTAAACGAAATAGGAGCAATTTTGTGAGCTTTTCTCGAAGGCCTTACCCCTTTCGTATAGACGAAATTATGATTGACCTTAAAACAGAGGAAAAAATCTTTGTTGAACATCGTAAAGATGAAGAACCGATTATTTATTCTAAAGAAGAAAACAAATGAAAGAGCTAGAAAATTATTTATTGGAGAGGATAGAAGAATTAGAAAAGGAATCTAAATATGCTATTGGAAACTCATTGTTTCATTTAAATGCTCAAGTAGCTGAATTAGCTTACTTATCTATAAGGTTATTAAAACCAGATTCACAAGTAAGATTGAGGATAAAATCACTATTTGATAAACTTCATAATATTTAAGATGAATATAATTATACGTGATCTTTCAGATGATCAAAAAGAAGCCTTAGAAAAGGCAAAATCTTCTTTAAATGAAAAAACTAATTCCAAGGCTGTTTTAAAAATGCTGGAGAATTATGAAAATGATCAGTTAGCATTAAAAAAAGCTATTCAGCGTTTTGTAAATGCAGAACGTGAACTCAGAATGTATAAAGAAACCATTAAGCAGATTCAATGGAATATTCAGAGCGGTTTACCAGAAAAGGAAGATGATTCTGAATTTTATTAATTGATATCATTTTTAGCTGATATCTTCCGGAAGATTTCTGCAGTATTTGTCATTTTGATATCATTTTTGAATTTTTGGCGGTTTGGTTCCGGGTAGATATCGAGCTGGCCGCCTGTTTTTTGATATCAAAAAAGAAACCCCCTGATATTTTCAGAGGGTTTTAATTTTAGTGATGTCTTGGACTTTTTGAATATGACCAGGGGATTTTATCAACTCTCATTGCATCCTTTTTTGCCTGATCCTGCGTAATTGAAAAACCGATTACATGTGCTTTTAATTCGCCTGTGCAACCTGAACACCATTTTTCAGACTTTTCTACTTCAGAAACTATAAGTCTAAACCTATACTCCTTCCCTACTTCTAAGCCTTTTGCATCGATTTCTAAATGCTTGGCGTAATCTGAAGTAGTTACTTCAGCAATATTATCTTCTATCTCGATAACAGAACCAACTGCAGTAATTTCTATCATTTGGTTGTTCTGCCCTATACAAGTAAATGCAGTAAGGGTAAGCAAAGCGATAAACGCTAAAATTTTAAATCTTTTCATTGTTTGATATTTAGTGAGGTAAAACATTTATTTCGTGGCCTAAAAACAAACCTTCAGGGGAAGAAGGATCGCCATTTAAATTTTTAAATTCTGCTGCGGTGAATAATTGACTACCGATTTGTGAACCTTCAGATATTTGGATTATAGGTTTTTCATTAAAAGTAAGATCAGCAGTTCTAACATCTGAAACGGTGAGTATTCCAAAGAAAAACCTATTTTCTTTTTCTTTCATTTCAGCCATTTCAGCGCCTACTAAAAATTTCTCTTCATTATCGATTCTATAATCTGGAAACCTTTTTTTTAAGGCTTTTTTTACAAGTGTTACACTGTCTAAAGTATAGTCCATAATTTTATTTTTATGCGTATTGTATAATGTTTGATGTATCCCAACCTTTTGCAATTAAATTATCTAATGCAGCTTGCCCTGTTGCCGTCCACTGATAATCTTCAGTCAATTCTAAATAGCCGTTTTCAATGCCGTTGTTATCGAGATCAGTTAATAATTGATCTACATTTTTAGCCGGGGCATACTGGGAACCATAACGAGCATAAAAATTGTTTAACCTTACATAATTCAAAGACGGGCAATTTTGAACATCTAAACTTTTAACAGCATTGACGTTTCTATTATGGTCTAATTCTAAGTGAGAAAGATTAGGACAATCTTTTACAACAAAATCTAAACTTCTATCTCTAGGGTAACTATTTGTTTTAAAAAGCTCTAAATTTTGTTTTGCTATTACATTAACAGGCTCATAATTTTGATTAATACCATAGGTTAAAGAAAGTTCTTTAAAATCAATAGTATTTAATAGCTGTTGAATTAGCGGTACACTTCCGTAATTGATACGCCACTTCAAATTATGAGGTATATTTTCCATACCGTAAATAAATTCTGTGTAACCAATTTGAATAATGCTATCAAAATCAAAAGCATCAAAATTCCAATTGTCAAAATAAATTGCGAATAAATTTTGATTTGTACTTTGATTTAATCTAATAACTCGATTATCGGTAGCCCAGAACGTTGCTTCTTTATCTAAGGCGCTTTTAATTTCTGATAGATCAACACCGGCGGACATGTGATGAGCTTCATTAGTTTTCTCATATATTAAAGCTGTACCTTCTTTAATTCTTAAAAGATGATTTCTCTCAAGATTTAAAGCTATATAATTAATGTCCTCAGAATTCGTTGAGAACAATCTATAATAATTATAATCAATCACAGGTTGATCTCTTATGACATTAAAATCGCCTGTGTCTTCATCGCGAAAAACGGTGCATGATGTGTGTTCAGGTATTAAGTTTCCTTCATATCCTGTAACTGTAACACCTTCGCCAATTAAACGGCATTGGCAACCACCGTAAACAACTATTTTTAAAGTAAAATTAGACGGTAATTCTGCTGTAAATAGCAAAGTACAATCAGACTTAACTCTAATTGTTACATTGTTCATTTGAGCCGTTATGTAAGTGTCTTCATTTACTGATATAGGATCAGGTATTGAGCCACCTTTATTTTTAACTTTAAAATATCCTAAAACACTCATTAATTATCGTTTTTCATGTTTTTCCATACTTGGTAAATTGTCCAAACGGCAACACCTAAAGAAGCTATTGCACCAACCAAATCCACATATTGGATTTCCTTTGGCTTATTGATTTTACTTTCAAACATTTTCTGTATTTCTTTTTATTCGAGTTCCGAAATAAAACGGCAAAATGATCATTGCTAAATCTTTAAAAAGATCAACGATTCGAGTTACTAAAACTTCGTTTTGTTGTGGAATATCAAAATACAATAGACCGCCAAGACCTAATAAAATGATAGATATAACCGCAGCTGAGAAATAGTAAACAAACCTTTTTGAAAACTTATCGTCCTGCCTTAATGCTTCTACTTGCATTTGTCGGGCATTTTGAGTGTCTTCAATTTCTAATTTGGCCTTTTCCATAGCCTTGTCTTCTAAAGCCAGTAGAAAAGCTCTTTTCTTTTCTTCTTTACCTTTGAAGATTTCGCCAACCATTTCAAGGATTTGGCTCTCACCTTCTGGCGTTTTACCACCGAGAATTTTACTTAATGCGCCCCCTAGTATTTCGAACATAATCTTTTAATTTAAAGCATAAAACAGCGATAGTAAGTATTGATATAATCGCATTAAACCAAGGCTTTGCTTCTATCAAATAATTTTGAGAAATCGAAGCAATTGAAAGAAATAGAAATTTATAATCGTTCATTATTTCGCTTTCTTAAATATTAAAATTGACAGGAGAATTAGGAAAAATCCTAAAGCTCCGTGAACAAGTCCTTTTTTTTTAAAAGTTCCGTCGGATCAAGCGGACTTTTTCGGCTAGTATCTGAAACCTTATAGATTTCCACATGTACATGCGGAGTAATACCAGGGTATCTTTTTTCAATAGCCTGAGCAATTCCAATAAATTGATCTTCAGGAACCGAATCACCAACATCGAAAGCGTCATCCAATTCAGAATATAAAATTCTACAGATATGCTTATCACCTGTAATTTCTATATATCTATACTCTAAAGTATCCCCGTAGCAATAACCATATTTGGTTATTTTTCCTTTGAATGGAGCGTAAACGTAATCGCCCGGATTGGCCACTAAGTCAACTCCTTTATGTGTTCTAGTACCACCAGAACGAGAAGCACCGAAATGACCAAACCCGTGACGGTCACCCTCTCTGAATTCATGTATATCAAGAATTTTCATGCTGTAAAAAATCTGTTATTGTTTTTCGTTTTAATGCTTTCTTTTCTTCAAGCTTGCAATGCGCACTTTTCCTGTACACAAAATATTCTTTCACCTGATAAGCTATAAAACACAATGCAATAGCAGGAGAAAGAGCGACAATCGTCGCAAGCAGTATAACTATAAGACACACAGCAGCGACTATCAATAAACAAAGGTCAATCAGTTTTATAATTTGTTTCATTTTAAGCTATTTTGGTAAAGGGAAAATCTGTCGCAAGCCTTTGGATATCTTCAGTACTTAATTCGTAATTAAGCCAATCAGTTAAATTATACTGAGGTGAAAAAGGAGTTCCGACATTACCGAAATTTTTATCATACTGGCGATAACCAAATGCATTATGGGTTTTATCATAATCAGCCTTATTCTTAAACTTTTTGAAAACTGCCCAAATCGCTTCTTCATCAGTGCCCATACTATTCATAGAGACCTCTAAACGTGTTGCCAATTCATTAGCTTGGTCATCTGTAATTGTTGCGCCGGATTCTGATCTATGGCCCATTCCGATATCACTGCGACCATCAACACCATTTTGATTTATTTTAAAAATTGAATCTCTAAAGAGAATCAATATCAATACAGGTATTAGCCAGATTTGTTTAAGTAGGAATGCCATTTTGAATAATTTTTAAAGTGTCATTTTCATGATCAAAAGCAGTTACCAATGTTGAGGGTTCAATATTGAATACATTTAAATCATTCATCCTTTCAAATTCTTCTTTATTGATTTCAAAAGATTGACCGAAAGAACCAGGAACCGTTTGCGGCAAATCGATTGTATTATCTATTTCCTCGCTTTCAGATTCATTCTGACTCTGACACTCGCAAAGAAATCCTTTTGCCATTGGCGCAACCTTTTCCCAAAACAACAGCAGTAACAAAGCAAACAGCAACGCCCATTGTTCTAATGAGCCTTGCTTATTTGCCGTCGTATTTATTTTAGAATATCGCTGCATTATTAAAATTTGAATGCTTTTGTAGCTCTTTTCTGTGAAGCCTTGGCGAAGTATTTAACGCCTTTCAACTTCCCAGATTTATTATATTCTTTCACCTTTTTAGCATAGCGAGCTTTTTTATTACTGTTTTTCATGGTTACTGATCCAGAGGTTTTAGAACCTCTTTTACTACCCCATTTATTTTTAATTTTTGCCATCTTGCCAAGTTTTATTTTTTTAACATTTAGATTTTTAAAAGTCCTTTTTTAACTGCCAGAAGAATTCCACCGCCCAGCATTAAAAGACCTGATCCTGAGGAATTCGCCTTTACAATTGGTTTTCCATCTTCACCAATTTTAATAGTAGAAGAAGAAACAGTTGAAAAATCAACAGAATACGTTTTTAGAGATACAGGAAGTTTCAACATATCATGCTCTAAAATTCTGCCGTCCATATCACCCAAATCAATCACGTTGTAATCAATTGGAGACGCCTGAATAGTATTCACATTTATCGTAACTCCTTGATTTTTGAATTGTCTTACAATTTCTGCAGGGTAATCGTTCAAAAGTTTTTTAAACTCATCCCTAGCCCAAGAATTAGCAATTTTAGAACTCTTTGCATTGGAATGATTTTGATAGAGTTTATCATACAAATGCATATTGAAAGTAAGCTTTACTGAAAGCTCATTTAATACTTGTTCTAAATTGCTATTATTTACACTTTGCAATGTTTTTTGAACCCAAGGGTAAACATTGTTGTGAAACTCTTGCTTTCTTTTCTCTGGCGTCATTGCGCCCCATGATCCAATGCCATATTTTGAAACAGCGTCAATGCGATCCTGAAGCCCTAATTGGTCAAGTACATCTTTAACCAATGCACCCCCAGGAATAAGAGAAGCAGCACCTTCCAATGCCATGTTGGCGGCCGCCCCGGTGTTAAAACCGTCTGAGCCTTGAGCACCTGCGGAAACTGCGGAATTTGCAAGACTTCCAAAATCAAAAGAGGAAGTAGATGAACCAAACGCAGAAGTGCTACCACCAAAATTTAAATCGCTTAAAAAACCCATAATAATATTTTAGTAAAGCCCTTCTTCTTTCTCTGGTGTCATAATACTTGACAAGTTTTTCAATGCGAAAAAATATAGAATCGGCATTGCTAAACGTGCAAGAACTCCTTTGTGAATCTTTTTATAGATCAACTGGGTTTTATCTTTGCCTTCGTCTTTTGGTGAAAGCGCATTTTCTTCCCATGATTTAACGTCCTGTTTTAAGGCGTTGTAACCATCAGAATCAACCAGATGAAAAGCTTTAATTATTTTTAAAAAAACGTCGAATAAATACATAATAGAGAGTGGATTAAAAGAAAAAGACCGCCGAAATTAGGCGGCCTTTTACTAACTAGAAATAAAACAAACTAACCGACCAAAGTTGTCTTTATATTCTTTCGTATGCTACTACGAGAATTTTTGCGGATTCCAAAACAGGTTTATCAAAGTCAGCTTCAAGCCAAACATTGTCTAACGGTTTACCCTGATAGATTATAAGGTCTTCGATATCCGTCTGATCATTGTCATCAAACATGTGTTGATTTTGAACGAACAGCGCAGTATCTGTGAAGGACTTATCAAAGTTATTCGCGCGGATTTTACCAAGTCTTACTTTAGCCTCAGTACTTCCTTGATAATCTTTTGAAAGATCAGTCAAAGCAACCACCTTAGCGACATTGTTTCCCAAATCACCGTCAAAGAATTCTTTATCCTTTCCAACAGGGTACGAACGAACCACCGGGAATACATTGGTACCATCTTTCACCTGAACCGTCTCAAATTCAATAAGACTATCCATTTTTCTTACGGAATCATAAGCCGCAGAACCAACGGTAATATTTGCTATAAGCTTATCACCTTCCCTTAGTGCAATCGCAAAAGGATTGAAATCTAAATAGTGATTATACCCCTGTGAGGTAGAAGCTTTCGCATGCTTATATTTAATGCTCTGAGCATACATTCCTATAAGGTTATCAGCAAGATTACCTCTCATAATCTTCACTTTCCTTTGCCCTCGTCTTTGCAGCTCTAATTCGATTGAGATTCGGTTTAAATCAACAATTGGGGCAGCCTCTAAAATTGGGTTACCGTCTGCGTCATTAACTCCACTGTTTTTCATGGCCTTAACCCTTAGGTTAATTGCCCCAACAGTTTCTTTTGTAATCTCAATTGGATAAGGCGTATCAAAATTTAAAATCTTTCTCATCGTCTAAATTTTAAATCCAGTCTTTTACAACAGGAATATTTGACAATTGCGCCTTAATTTCTTCGTGGAATTTTACAGCCGCCAAAACAACACCACCTAAAAGCAGCCCTGTAAACAGGTTCATTCCAAAATATTTTTTCTTTGTACGTGCCATCTTAAAATTTTTATTAATACTTCGATTGCAGACACAAAGAAAGGGGCGAAATGCCCCTTTTATCAGTTTAGTACCTATATTGGTTTTATTGGGTACTTTTTAAAATTATATGTGTATCAGTAGGAAAGAGGTAATACATATTATTAAAGCGTTCAATTGCTTTAATTTCATGATATAGTTTAAAATAATCAAAAAAATTAAAAACCAAGTCACATAAATGATAGTTTGAAAATCTTTGAACTTTATCATGATGATCATTTCTAAGCTGTCTCATCCATTTTACAATTATATCCTGTTCAGTTTGTTTTGTCATTTTGATATGATTTTAAACATTCCTGGGTTTTGGTTCCGGGTAGATCATGAAACTTTCAGCCGTGGAATGATATCATTTAAATAAATAAGAATTAGATTTTGGTAATGAACGTGTTAAATTAAAATCAGAATGCTTTTTAAGTAGAAGAAAATAATTTGTTGTTTTTCCCTGATAATCTCTGATTTCAAGAATTTCAAAAAATTCACCATTATTTTCAGGAGATATAAAGTCTCCTACTTTAAATTCCTGAAGATTTATTTTTCTTTTTTTCATAATTCAATTGCGTTTTTAGTGCCGTTAGTTTTATTAAGCTCATTGAGCCAATACAATGATTTATATTTCACTTTCATTTCCTGAAATTCATTGATAATTCGTTCAAGAGTTCCAGTCTGGGTTTTCTCGCCCAAATCGTCTTTAAGCTTAAGCAATATTTGCTTCGTCTCTGGGGTCAAAGGGATTGATGCCATAGTCTTCGGATATTAATTTAAGATTGCGGTAAAATTTCTTTTGGTATTCAAGGCCGGAAGTTTTCCAGTAATAGTCTGAAAAATCAGTTTTCATGATGACAGCTTCACTTACGTTCATGGTATTATCATATATGTCAAACATGCGTAAATCTGCCCTTAAACGGCTTCGGGTACTCTTATGCGTTCCCATTTCATTAAAAATATTATCAAGAGATTTATGATGAACATATAACTGTGTTATAATAGAGCCTAAAACTGTCTGGTTGATGGTCTTCATTCCTTCCTCCATCAATTCTTTTCTAGATAATAATTGAGTTGCTTTAGAAATGATAGGGCCATCTACATGAATATAATTTCCTTCAAAGGTTTTCACCTTAACTCTTTTACGTTTATACTCTCCATTTGGTTGAATGCATTTCCAATGGTTAACAGAATTATATATCTCAACTTTCTTTTTAACCTGCTCATTGTGATGTTTAATTTTACTCATAACATCGTCATAAGGTTCAATAACATCGATGGTATATTCACTTATAAAATCACTAAGCTTTTTTACACATTGCTTTAAAAAGAAGTCATCAAAATGCGCCGTATCATGCTTACCAATACCAGTATAAGCGTATTGAAACTTTGTGATTTTATATTCATTGGTAATTGAATTATGATCACTTCCAGACCTTAAACCATGCCTTTTTAAAGTTTGATTATCTCCGACAATCAATACCAAGGCACGGTTTAAATATTTATGCATCATTTTATAATTCCTGCGGTCATGCCTTGTTATTTTCGTTGGGTCTTTTGCCTGATTATTTAAAACTGAGGCTGTATTCTTATAGCGTTTCATTGCATCGAAATGAACCGGGTCGTTACGCCTAAAACAATGCCTTTTGAAAAGGTTAGCGAAAAAAGCCCCTTTCAGAGAAACCTCATACCTTAAAATTTTGTCCATTTCTTTTTTTAAGAAATTGACTTTATAAGGCACTTCGGAGTTAATATGATCAATGACTTTTTGAAGTTTGTCTTTATTCTTTTCCGAAAGCATATAATCGTTACCCTGTCCTTTGGCTTTAAAATGCCCCCAGATTTCGGCATGATGATCACCGTAAAACTTTTTGTTTTCCGGGTTCGAATATCGATTTATCATTTTTTCGATATACTCTCGATTGATTTTTAAATGCTTCCTCAAGTCGCCATACTTCGATTCACTGTATTCGGTGCCTTTGTGATAAATCTTATAATAAGCCCCTACACTTGATTTAAAATCTAATGTGGTATCATGATCCATTAAACCCTCATTTAGCTTCTTTTTGCGACGTTTTTTATTAATCTTTTTAAGATTGTCTAAAACTTTTAAAGCTTCTTCCTTGTCCTTGAAATACATGTTGTAACAAAGGTCAAGGCGAGTTATTTCAATGTAATTTTCGTCAGGTAAAACTTCCACTCCAAAATGATGACATAGATCAGTAAAAAACTTTTCTATGAATTTTCGCAGGCGTTCATATAAATGTTCCTTCTGGAATTTCCATTCGTTAAATTTTAAACCATGTTTAAATTTTAAGTCTGAATTTTCCTGTGGAATAAATTGAGCCAAAGAATGACCGTATAGATACTTTGGTATAGAGACCTGAAAGTCGATATATCCAGCATTTGGATTTATGAAAAACGTAGCGTCTGAAAAACTTGAAGGCACACGATATTCACCGTTAATGCCTTTGATAACATCTTTAGATTTTTCACCATGCACAAAACGCATGCGGTCTTTTACACTCCAATGCTTGGTTAGTCTGGGTGCATTTTCAAGAATATGCACCGTTTCTGCGTCAGTTTCTTCGTAAGTTTCACGCTCACGGCTATAATGAACCGTCATCGTAAAATCACGATCTTTTGCAGCCATCATTTTTTTATATAAATCATTATGAGCAGGAACGGCGTAGGGAGATAAACCATTTTCAGATTTAATTATATTGAGCGTTCCTGTCTTAATGTCATTGATGGCATGTAGTCTTAAACCTATGGTGTCAAGCATAAGTAAAACCTATTTTCCAAATAATATTGAAATATCTGCAAAAGCTTATCATTGTAATCGCTAGGATCAAAATCATCATTTTGATAAAGCGAATACATTTGTTTTAAACTTTCTTCAACTGATTGTGGTGATACATTCAGCTGCAGAGAAGCCATGAAAAAGAAGGTATTAATTATGAATTGGTGCATTTTTCCAGTAGTTTTTTGTGTTAGACTCATTTGTGAACGTAGCAATGACTAACATGTCATTGGGCTTGATTTTTCGGAGTTTGATTAAAATTTCCCTGTAAGTGTCCAATTCGCAATTTTTATCCAAAAAAGCGATAGTTGGTGTAAGGTCGTCAAGTCGTTTTAGTTCTAAGTCAACACAAAGTCTCCGACCAATTAGCGCACCTTGTTTATTAGGTGCCCCGGGGTCGAACTCTGCAAAAATGTATTTTTCACCAGGTCTTATTTTTCCCCGGTTTTTATCTACATGAATAAAGGTCTGTCCGTTATGTTTTTCTTCGGACGTTGTTAATATTAGATTGCTCATTTTGCCGTTTTTGAGTATTTATATGCCTTATTTTATCGTAAGGTTGATTAATAAAAAGACTTCTTTTATAGTTATTAAAAGAGTCTTTCAAAATCTGCAAATGAGTAATCAATGGTGAAGTCTGGGAAGTGATTGAATAATTTTTATAAACTTGCCCAGTAGAATGTAATTCAGAAACAATTTCAATTAAAATGTCAAAGCAATTATTAACGTTCTGAAATACGAAAGCATTTTTATTTCCTGAAGAAAAACTTTTAAAAATAAAATCGAAACGATTATCATATAAATGAAAAAGATCGTTGTATTTTCTTATTTCTGAAGGTTGTAGCTGAAAATATGATTGTCTGTAAAGAATATTTACAGAAGGCTGTAAATGATTCAACATCTTAATATTTTCACGAAGGATTTTCTTTAGTTTAAGTAAATGTTTTTTAGCCTTCGTTTTGGTATCAAATACAAGGAATTTGCCTTTTCCTAAATGTATTTGATATTTGTTTTTGTACTGTATAATCTCTAAGTCTAAGTGCTTCATATAAAGCACTTAAAAACAAAAAAAATGCCGATTGAGAGATTTTTTAGGAGCAAGCGTTATAAATTTATTTTCTAATTTGATTTTCAGTATGTTAGCTTAAAACATACTATAAATTATAGTGCAAATAGGTGTTATTTGGTATTTATAGTTTCATTTAATTTCAACATCTCTAACTTAGGTTCTATATATCTCTTGCAAAAAGGTCTTTCTGGATCTTTTAGGTAATAATTCTGAATTTGCTTTCTGGAAGCTATAAATTTGCCAAAATTATAAGCTCTGGTAATTATGCATTCAGGAAATAAATTTCTAATGTCATTTAATATATTATTTACAGTTTTTTCCTGATTCTTATGAAAAGTATATACTGCAGATAAATATTTATCCCGCATACTATGATTAGATGTACTCTTGTGAGTTTTTAAATGAATTTCGATAAGTTTATGTAATTCTACCTGATCTGGATCATAATTGATAAGAACTCCTTCATAAAACCTATCAGGATCTGAAGATGTAGAAATATATCCTTGACGAACTTCTTCGACACCTTTAATAGATTGAAATACGGCCTCAGTACACCAGTGACAACCACCTCCAAATCCTATTTCAATAAGTTTTTTAATAATTATTAATCTATAATAGTTCCGTCTTCTCGAAACATAACATCCTTATTCTTACCTTTTTGCTTGAACTCAACATCATAAAATTCACCTTTTTTGGCATTTTGAACGTGCTCTACTTCAGTAATTTCATGATCCGAATATTTCTCCTTGATCACTTTTTTAATAGCATCAGGTAATTCTTCATCTTTTATATCGTTTTCAGTTTCCACCCAGGTACCATCAGCATTAAAATCTGCCCTGTATTTCTCTCCATCTTGCTTAAAATGAGATTCCCAGTAACCATGTTCATCCTGTTCCCAATCCGGATCATTTTCGCCTGGATATTTCTTTTGAAAAGCCATTTGTACTGCTTCGGGAGCAGTGTTTTTGCTATCAGATTTTTTATCCTTGTTTTCCTGACAGCTCAGTATTCCTACGCTCAATAAACCTGCTACTACTATTGATATCCTTTTCATAATTGATTAGTTTTCATTTATGTAAAATTAGAAAGCTCATTAAGCTTTTCCCGTCAATGAAATCATAATTTTTAAATTCACGAACCTAAAAATTTGATAATTTTATAATATTCCAAATAGCTCAAAAAAATGATCAAGCTTATAAGAACAAATGCATCGAATTCAGATTTTATTGAGCTGGTTAAGAAGCTTGACGATTATTTGGCTGTTTGTGACGGCGATGAACATGAATTTTACGATCAATTCAATAAACTTGATTCACTAAATCATGTAGTGATTTTATACCATAAAGATCAGGCGGTGGGATGTGGAGCTTTTAAGAAGAAAAATGCCCGTGTTGCTGAGATAAAACGAATGTATATTGATGAAGGCTATAGAAATAATGGATATGCCTGTATCATCTTAAAAGAACTGGAAACCTGGGCGAAAGAACTTAATTATTTAAATTGTATTCTTGAAACAGGTCTAAGGATGACTGAGGCAGTGAAATTTTATAAAAAAAATAATTATAGGGTTATTCCTAACTATCCGCCGTTTGAAAATATAGAGAATAGCATTTGCTTTGAAAAAGCATTGAACGAATAAAAAAAGCGCCGAAGATATAACGGCGCTTTTCAATTTTACTCATTTTTAATTTTTATTCACCTGCAGCTTGCTGATCCTGAGCTTCAAGCTTTTCAGCATAAATGTCTAGTTCTACAACTGGTTTGCCTAGTTTTTTCACTTCTTCAAACTGAGTAGCTTTATCACCAACAACCACATAGATCATTTCCTGTTCATTCAGATATTCATTAATTACTTCTTTAAAATCTTCCTGATCCATTGCCATTAGCGCTTTTTGTTTTTCTTCAATAAAATCCTCAGACTTATCATATTTACTCATATCACGAAGAATTCCAAGCTTGGCACCAAGGCTTTCAAAAGCTCTGGTATTTTCTTTTAAAAGTTTATTCTGAGTAAGTTCTACTTCTTCCTCACCGAAATCATTGGCATAATTTTTCACCATTTCCTGAATGATCTCAAGAGAAGCTAATGTAGCGTTCGCACGAACACTTGTAGTTATGTAAAATGGAGAAACCTCAAGGTTTTCAGAAACTCCTGAATATGCACCATATGTATAACCTTTTTCAATTCTAAGGGTCTGGAATAATTTTCCGTTAGATCCCCCACCTAATATTTCATTGGCAAATACAAGTTCATTTGCGTCTTCATCCTTTTCAGAAAGCGCTAATTTCCCGATTAAAATAACCGATTGCTTTGCATCTGGTACATCAATAAAATATAGTGTTCCAGCTTCACCTTTTGCAGCGATCCTGTCATTTTTAATTTCTGGGGCCTTATTATTCCAATTTTCAGCCAGATCTCCAAGAA
Source organism: Christiangramia sediminicola (assembly GCF_031344135.1). Lineage (NCBI taxonomy): Bacteria > Pseudomonadati > Bacteroidota > Flavobacteriia > Flavobacteriales > Flavobacteriaceae > Christiangramia > Christiangramia sediminicola. Next base: position 528,764 of record NZ_JAVJIU010000002.1, on the reverse strand, counting down.
CCTCCTCTACTCTATTCTTTTTAATTGAACCGGCTACGTGGAAGCTGGCATCTTCAGGTGATAATTTGGAATAATAATTCTTTAGATCATCCATGCTAATCGCCTCGGCAGTTTCAAGAGTTCCTGAACCTGGAATACCGAAGCTGTTTTCAGGACCATATAATAACTCGTAAAAAGCAAGAGATGCAATTGCTCTAGGATTCGCCTCCTGACCTTTTAGATTAGTTGCAAGCGCTTTTTTAAGTCGATCGTATTCGGCTTTGTCCCATCGAGGCTCCAATAAGATCTCTTCAACAAGTTTCATGGTTTCATCAAAGTTCTTAGAAAGACAAGTTCCTGAGATTCTGAAATCTTCATTAGAGGTGTACATATTAATGCTTGCACCTAACAATCCTATCGCTTCCTCAAGTTCTGCAGGAGTTCTTGTTGCAGTTCCCTGCATCATTAGATCGCTTAGAAGAGATGCAACACCAGCTTTGCCCTTAGGATCCAGCAATTGTCCACCTGGGATACTGATCTCGAATTGTACTAAAGGAACTTCATTATTTTCAATTCCGAAAACTTCCATGCCGTTAGCCATTTCTGATGTCCAAACATTTGGAGCTTCAAAAAGTGGAAGTTTACCAAAATCAGGTTCACTTCGGTCATATTTAGAAGGAGTCTTTTCATATTCAGCTTCCTCTCCCTGGCTTACTTCTTCGCTGGCAACATCGTTCTTAACCTCCTCGATCCATACTTCAGCCTTCTCTGAACCCTCTACAGCAAGTTCCGTTTGTCCTTTAGGAACAACACTGGTCATTACATAGTTCTGATCTTTTACGTACTGGTTATAAACTCTCATTACATCTTCGCTCGTCACTGCATTGGTAAGTTTTGCCGTAGTAGCCAAATATCCTGGATCACCATTAAATTCATTGTCCTGTACTAGCTGAAATGCCTTATTCAGAACAGTACTTACGCCTTGATAGAGTCCAGTTTCAAGTTCAGCTTTGATTCTTTTAAGTTCATCCTTGCTAACTCCGTTCTGCTCAAATCTCTTTAGTCCGTTTTCTATGGCTAGTTTCACGCTGTCCAGATCTGTATTCGCATTTGCTCTAACTCTGAAAATAAATTCTCCAGCTAACTCACTACTGCTTTGATACGTACCAATATTTGGTGCTAACTTACCTTCTTCAACGACCGTTTGATATAGTGGAGATTTTTTACTTCCGCTAAGTAACTGTCCAAGAATTCTCAAGGCATACATGTCCTTATTGTAATCTTCTACCGTTGGGATCACAATTCTCAATTCTGGAAGCTTGGCAAAATTATCTTCGAAATAAAGAGATTTAGACTTTTCAAGACTTACCGGTTTTGGATCTAATGAACTTACTTCAGGTCCACTTGGGATTTCACCAAACCATTGCTGAACTAATTTTTTAGTTTCTTCTACATCAATATCTCCAGCAATGACCAGAGAAGCATTTGCAGCTCCGTAATATTTATTGTAAAAATCCTTTACATCATCTAAAGTTGCAGATTGTAGATCTGGCAACTGACCTATAACAGTCCAATTATAAGGATGCCCTTCAGGATAAAGATTTTTTCTAATGATCTCATCAGTATAACCATATGGCGCGTTATCCACACGTTCTCTTTTTTCATTCTTAACTACCTGCTTTTCTCTATCCAATGCAGCCTGAGTTACCGTATTGATCATATAACCAAACCTGTCTGAATCTATCCACAGGATCTTTTCAAAAGCATCTTTTGGTACTACTTCATAATAAACGGTTCCATCACTCCAGGTTCCGCCATTTCGGCTTCCACCCCACTCCGGGATCATTTTACGGTTAGCGCCTACAGGAACATTTTCTGAATCATTAAAACTCATATGCTCAAAGAAGTGAGCAAAACCGGTCTTACCTGGTTTTTCTCTATTAGATCCCACATGCATCATGGTAGCTACTGCTACTATAGGATCACTATGATCTTCGTGTAAAATCACTTCAAGACCATTGTCTAAAGTAAATTTTTCGTAATCTATTTTAAATTCGGATTCCAGGTTAGATGGGTCTCCGGTTTGAGAAAGAAGGCTACCGGAAATCAGAAATACCGACGCCAGCAGCAGATGAAATTTACGCATTATGTAATTTTTAAGGTTATAGCCTTAAAAATATAAAATTTTAATCGAAGCTTTTACGGTTAACCCTATTAATAATGGATTATTGCTCAGTTTCTAACTTTAGATTTTGAAAATTAAATTTCGAACAATTTTCATTAAAACGTTTTCTCTCCTTTATTTAAGACAAAATACTTTCAGAATATAATTATTCAGAAAACTCTTTTTTGCTGAAAAGTATTCCGAAAGGTTTTAGCTCATTAATATTAAGAAGAACTACCGTAATTATTCCCATGACTGGAATTGCAAGTATCATCCCAATAACTCCCCACACCATATTTCCAAGAATTACAGAAACAATCACAAAGAAAGGATGAACATCTACCCTCTCTCCTACTACATAAGGTTGCAGCACATAACTTTCCACAAATTGTGTAATGGTGAAGGTTAATGCTATACCAATAAGCACTGTCGTATCTCCTGAGCTTAAAAAACCAAAGGCCACGGCCATCGTGAAACCAATAATATTTCCTACATAAGGTATTAATGTAAGCACAGCAGCTATAACACTTACCAGTATAAAGTTATCTACACCTGAAATACCCAGACCAATGGAGTATAAAACGGCCAGTAATCCCATCAAAATTAATTTACCCAATAAATATTGCGGGGCAACTTTTGCAGATTTTGTTATGATGGTTTTCACGGTATCCCTACGCTTATCAGGAAATATCCTGAGGAAAAAACCTTTAAAGACATCTCTGTAATTTAATAGGAAGAAAACATATACAAAGGTGAGTAAATAGTTCGCTAGAAAACTAGACAGCCCGCTCATAAATTTTGTGATCTTATCGCTGGTGTTTGAAGGGGCTTTCGATGATTCGTTCTTAGCTTCTTTGATATCCTCCTCATCCAGCGGAGTATGCTCCAAGGCAAAATTCTTGAATTGCTCTATTTTGGGTTGCATGGTCTTTTTTATTTCAGGCCAGTCTTCAGCAAAAGATCTTATCTGAAAAGAAACGAGGGCCATAAGTCCAATGGAAATTGCAAACAGCAGTAGACTATTAAGAATTGCTGCTACTGGTCTTTTCATTTTTTTCTCCATAAGCTGGGAAAGAGGTAAAACAACAAGACTCAATATTATGGCTGTAACTAATGGTGCAAAAAAGCCTTTTGCCTTTGTAAGCCCCAGGAATAAAAAGTATATACCTAGAATAAACGCTGTACCGTAAAGGAGCAAATTCTTTTTAGTGATCATGTGGTTAGTTTTCTGGTTGGAATTATCAATATCGTAAATGTTTTGTCCACATTCTATTAAAGAAATCAAAAAGCCTTATAATCCTCATTTGGATTCTAACAAAAAGACCATCATTTATAAGAACAATTTCAACTTCTTAACCTTACTATCTATCGTATTAGGTAAGATCTAAATTTTAAATGCTTGGGAAATAGCTGATATAAAACAAAAAAGCCATCCTTCCGGATGGCTTTTCATTTTAAAGATATATCTAATTAGTCGATTACTTCAACATTAATAGCGTTTAATCCTTTTTTTCCTTGCTCAGTTTCAAACTGAACTCTATCATCTTCACGAATATCATCGATCAAACCACTAGAGTGTACAAAGATGTCTTCATTAGAACCTTCAGTTTGAATAAAACCAAAACCTTTAGTTGTATTGAAAAACTTTACTTTACCTTCTTGCATTACTTTACTTATTATATTGTTTAAAATTGCCGATCATATTTTAGATCATTCGGCTTATGATCATATTTTTAAAGGTCAGAGACCTAAAAAAACTTAGTCAATTACTTCAACGTTTACAGCGTTAAGGCCTTTTTTACCTTGCTCAACTTCGAACTGTACTCTGTCATCTTCACGAATTTCGTCAATAAGACCACTTGAGTGTACGAAGATATCTTCGTTTGAATCGTCAGCTTTAATAAAACCAAATCCTTTGGTGTTATTGAAAAACTTTACTTTACCTTCTTGCATTACTTTACTTGTTATATATTATAAAACTGCCGTCCCTGTTTAGAGATCGTACGACATCCAATCTTCATCATCTGCAGATCTCTAAAGACTCTGAAAATAATTAGTCAATTACTTCAACGTTTACGGCGTTAAGTCCTTTTTTACCTTGCTCAACTTCGAACTGTACTCTGTCATCCTCACGAATTTCGTCAATAAGACCACTTGAGTGTACAAAGATGTCCTCGTTTGAATCATCAGCTTTAATAAAACCAAATCCTTTGGTATTATTGAAAAACTTTACTTTACCTTCTTGCATTACTTTACTTATTAATTGTTATAAAACTGCCGTCTTTGCTTAGAGATTGTACGACATCCAATCTATATTATTATCCTGCTCTTAGATTATCCATCCTTCCTAACTGACGAAGCATTTTAAAATGTTCACCAACGGCTGAGACAAAATTATGATTGTTATGGTAAGGCAAACCGTATTCTTTTGCGGTTTGAGCTACAATATGAGAGATCTTTCTATAATGAACATGACAGATATTTGGTAATAAATGATGCTCTATCTGGTAATTAAGTCCACCAATGCACCAGGAAAATAACCTGCTTTTTGGGGAAAAATTACTGGTTGTAAATAATTGATGACTAGCCCAATCTCCTTCAACAACCCCTTCTTCATTTGGTAGAGGATATTCGGTTGTTGGAACGATATGCGCCAACTGGAATACCGTCGTGATCATTAGACCGGTTACAAAGTGCATGCTTATAAATGCTAGCAACACCACCCACCATGCCTGTGGGGACATGATCATAGGTAATATCAGTACAAAAGTAAAGGATAAAGCTTTCCATCCAATTACTTTCATTAGCTCCATATTGAAAGTTTTTCCTCCTTTGAAGAATCCCATCTTTTTAAAGCGAGCCATTCTTACGAAATCTTTAGCTGTAACCCATGATACAGTAGATAATCCATAAAAGAACCAGGAATAAATGTGCTGAAATTTATGGATACCATGTCTTTTAGTGTGAGGTGTAAACCTTAAAAAGAACGGTGGATTAATATCATCATCGGCCTCCTCTATATTCGTGAAAGTGTGATGTAATACATTATGCTGGATTCTCCAGATACTAGCGTTAGCTCCAATTAAATTAAGCGTATAACCTAAATATTGATTTACTTTCTGATTCTTGGAGTAAGAATTATGAATTGCGTCATGCATAATTCCCATTCCTATCCCGGCCATTCCAAAACCACTGGTAATATATAATGCAAATAAAAGCAAAGTGCTTTCAACTATTCCCGTGTTTATGATAACAAGAGGAGTTATGAACACAAGAAGCATCAAGACTGTCTTTATAATCATGCTGGTATTAGCATGCTTACTAATATTGTTAGTCTTAAAATAAGAATTCACCCGACTTCTTAAGGTCTTGGAAAATTCTGAGGCTCTTCTTTGAGCAAATTTTGGATTATTGATATTGGTACTGTTTAATGATTTTGTCTAAATACTGAAGTAAACAAAACTTGGAATATCCTGAACGGATCTACTTAAGTGAAGAAACTAAATTATTTTTACTCTGCAAATGTACACTTTAATAATCAGCGTACACTACAATAATCTATTAATTTTCAATTAATTACAATTCAGGATAAGTTTTGCTGGTAGAAACAGTAAAATACTGTTTATTAAAGAATTAGATTTTCTTTACTCTAACGGCGTTAAGCCCTTTCATTCCTTGTTCAAGTTCAAAACTCACTTTGTCGTTCTCATCGATCTCATCGATTAGTCCGCTAACATGAACAAAATATTTTTCACCGGTTGTTTTCCCAATAATAAACCCGAATCCTTTAGAGTGATCGAAAAATGAAACCTTTCCTTCAGTATCTGTGATGATCTCCTCCTCTTCTCTATCCTCTTTTTTAGGGATAGCGATCTCGATATCTTCAGCTTCTACTTCTACTTTCTGAGTTGGATCTGGTGGAGTATCGGTTAGATTTCCATCTGCATCAACATAGGCGATCATATCTTCAAATGATCCTCCTTTGTTAGAATTCTCTTTTCTTTCTAAACGCTTGGCTTCTTTTTCCTTACGTTTCTTAAGCTTCTTTTTTTCTTTCTCTCTTTTGTTTTGGGTTTGTCCGGATCTTGCCATTCACTATAATTTAATTAATATTCGTTTCCAACTTCAATGCTTTGAACCGTCTAAACGAATACCAGGAAAATTTAATGTGTAAGATTATCTTTTGAAGGTTTAATTCAGAGAGAGCAATGGCCAGTTTTGGCCTGCATCAAAATTTTTGTAAAGATAGTCATAGCAATTCGATAATAAAAGATTTAAGGCTGAGACTTATTAAAATTATTCTTTCTCATGCAAATACTTGAAAACAGCCGTAAAATCAAGATCGGCCATATTCTTATGCTTTGCTAAACCATAGACTTCTTTCGCTGTGTTGGTTAGCGGACTTGGCTGACCAAGTTCATAAGCAGTCTCAGTGAACAAATGCAGATCTTTCTGAAGATGCTTTAACGGAAAGTTTGCTTCATATTCATTATTTTCAATTCTTCCTCTAAAAGCATTGATTATAGGAGCTGTTACCGGAGTTTTTAAAAGAATGTCCATCCCGGTTTTTTTATCAATTCCCATGGCCATTCCTAAATTCAGACTTTCAGAAAAAGCGAGAATACTTTGACCCAGCAATTGGTTGATCATGATCTTCATTGCCGAACCTTTTCCAGCAGAGCCAATATGAATGGCATCTTTACCCATTTTCAGAAAAAGATCTTTTACTTCCTCAAAATCATCCTTCTCCCCTCCTACCAGAAATAACAATTCGGCATCTTCAGCAGGTTGTTTAGATCCTGAAACCGGTGCATCCATAAATCTAACCCCTGATTTTTCAGCTTCCTTATTCATTCGCTCACTAAAGGATGGATTAACAGTGCTGGAATCTATCCAAATTGAACCTTCCTTCATATTCTGAAGAAAACCATCATTGCCAAGCGCGATCATTTCAACAATATCTGGTTTTTCAAGCATTGTAAACAATACATCTACATATGCTCCAAGTTCAGATGGAGATTCTGCCCATTCTGCACCATTCTTAATGAGTTCATTTGCTTTTTCCCTGGTACGATTATGAACCTTTATATCGTAACCAGCTTTTAAAAGATTGGCTGCCATTCGGCTACCCATTATTCCTAAACCTAAAAATCCAATTTTCATGATCTAATTATTTTGATTCAAATTTAATCTATGCAGATATAGTCTCCAACGGCTATTAGATTTTAGCAAAAGTTTATGAGGCAGAAAAGTGATTTTTCAAGCTCTGGCAATTATCTTAAAAATAAAAAAGATGAAAGCAGTTGGATTTAAAAAATCATTACCTATTAATGATCCAAAAAGTTTTGAGGATGTAGAAGTTGAAAAGCCGGAACCCGAGAAAAAAGACCTTTTGGTAAAGATTAAAGCAATCTCGGTTAATCCCGTAGATTATAAAATCAGGCAAAGTGCGGCTAAAGATAAGGAGCTTAATTCTCCAAAGATTATCGGCTGGGATGCTTCTGGAATTGTAGAAGCAGTTGGTGACGATGTTGAACTTTTTAAAGTTGGAGATGAAGTTTATTATTCTGGTGATATTACAAGATCTGGTTGTTATGCTGAATATCAATTAATAGATGAAAGGATCACAGGCCATAAACCTAAAAGTCTTTCCTGGGAAGAAGCTGCGGCTTTACCCTTAACTTCACTTACCGCCTGGGAATCAATTTTTGACAGGCTTAGAATTAGAGAAAATGAAGGAAAGGATAAAACCATTCTAATCATTGGTGGTGCAGGTGGTGTTGGATCTATCGCTATCCAGATCTTAAAAAAGTTAACTAATTTTAAAGTTATCGCGACCGCTTCACGTGATGAAACCAGGAGTTGGTGCGAAAAAATGGGTGCAGACGAGATCGTAGATCATCATGACCTGATGGAGAGCATGGGAGATTACGAGAATGTAGATTATATTCTGAATTTTGCCGATACCTCAGGAAACTGGAAAGCGATGACAGAACTTATTGCTCCACAAGGAGGTATTTGCTGTATCGTGAATAATACAGATCAGGTAGACCTTAATTTACTGAAGAATAAAAGCGTAAGTTTTCACTGGGAATTGATGTTTACCAGAAGTATGTTTGAAACAGATGATATGATCAGGCAACATGAGATACTGAATAAAATATCAGACTTAGTTGATGAAGGTGTTTTAGTTTCTACTATCAATGAAAAATTTCAAGGATTGAATTCAGAAACTATCAAGGAGGTTCATAGGCTTCAGGAATCTGGAAAATCGATAGGTAAGAATGTGATCAGTTTTTAAAATAAAACTACCTTTTCTAATAATGAATGAGAGAAGTTTAGAAATAAAAAAAGGTCGGAAAGTTTCCGACCTTTTTTATTTTGTATTCTAAATTCTCTTATGCGTTCTTTTCAAAAGATATTTTAGCGTTTACTGCATATGAAGTGATGGCATCTCCATTTACCTGAGCCTTCATTTCTTTTACATAGACAGATTTGATATTATTTATTGATTTAGCCGCCTCTTTTACCGCATTTCTGGTTGCTTCATCAAAACTCTTATCAGAAGTTGCTATAACTTCAATAACCTTTACAATTCCCATAATTTCAAATTTTTTAATTGGACTTTATTCTTTATGAATTTAACCAATATGCATTTGAATATGAAATGATTAACACAAGATTACCAGAATGTCTGTTCTTATTTTTGAAGCTTTTCAGGTTTGATGGGCACTAAGTACACTGGAACTTTTGTCTTTTCCAGAATATGGCTTGCAGTTGTTCCCATCAGAACTTTTTCAAGCACAGAATGACTATGAGTTCCCAGGACGATCATATCTGCTCCCCAATCTTCGGCATATTGTAGAATCGCAGTTGAAGTGGGACCATCTGCCATGTGTGTGGTGACACTTGGATCATTTAAATGATCAGCAGCAGTTTCAACGAAATTTTTAGCGACTTCCCGTAGTTCGGCAATCACATTAAGATCTACGGCTAGTTCATTATAACCTTCATAACCCATAAAGCTTGGATAGTTGACACCATAATAACTCACGTCTGCAAGGACATGGATCAAACAAACATCAGCTCCCAGTTTTTTCGCTAATTCGTATCCGCTGCGAACTACTATTTCAGAATTTGGATTATAATCCAGACCTATTAGAACCTTTTTCATTATATAAGTTTAAAATTGGTTCTTCTAATTTAACCAAATTCAGTTGACCTACTCATCCGGTTTACCTGAATTTGCGTCTACAGGTTCATTAAATGCTATAAATAAAACGCAAGGACCGGAATCTCCACATTTGGCAGTATGTGGTTTTCTGGCAGGACCATAGGCATAACTTCCGGTTTTCAGTATTGTTGGCTCTTCACCTTCATAGGTTACCTGCATTTCTCCGGATAATAAGATCATACGTTCAGCAGAAGTGTGCCAGTGCATTGGTATAGATGAATTAGCTGGAACTTTAAACAATACATCTGTATTTGCTTCTGAAGGATCTCCCTGAAGAACAGAAATATTGCAGCCATCAGGCATAAAATCGGGGCAGCCACCCCATTCCAGATTTAGATCATCAAAATTGATGGAAACAGAATTTTCCTGGGCATAGGAAGTAAAACAAATAAAAAGCGAGAGTAATAAAATGATCAGGTAACTGGTTCTAATTATCAACGCGGAAGTTTTCATAATATCAGAATTTAGAATTAGCAATCCGGGGCAATAAAACCACATATAAAATTAAAAGTTACTGCTTATCTAATTTTGAAAATATAGGTGAAAACCCTTATAAAAATGATTATTTAGATATACTCGTAAAATCATGTAATTCAATTAAAAAGGCCTTCAAATTTTATAAAATTCCTTCATTTTGGAGTATCTTTAATCAGTTAATCCATAAAATTTCAGTTGTATGAAAACTACTCGAGAAATAGCAAGGGAGGCAAGTCACAAAAGTCTGGTTCATGTTCTTACTAATCTTCTGGAAAAGAATTATGATGCAGAAAAAGGCTATAAAAAAGCCATGGAACATACAAGTAATCTTGATCTACGACAATTTTTAAAGAATCAGGCTGTACAAAGAAATCATTTCGCTACAGAAATCGATAAACAAATCCACCTTCTTAATGAACATCCAAAGGAAAAAAGCAATGGTAGTACTTTGGGAAGTATTCATAGGTTCTGGATGGAGATCAAAGGATCTTGGGCAAAAAAAGATGATGAATCGATACTGGAAGAATGTCTTAGAGGTGAAAAAGCCAGTTTAAAAGAATATGAAGAACAGTTGAAAAATCATATGTTTACACTGGAGATTAAGGAATTGCTGGAAAGTCACAGAGATGCCATTCAAAAGACTTTAAGGCAGATAAAGATCCTTGAAGATCTTGAAGACTAATGAAAAAAGCCGGGAAAATCTCCCGGCTTTTTTGTTTTTATAAAATTTATCTAGTTCTTAACTACGATCAATTCGGCTTTTGCGCCGGTCAACAGATTCCATTCTTTTTTGGCTAACTGCTCTCCTTTTTCACTGAGAACTCTTAGTTCTGCCGTGTTTGGTCCTGAACTTCCCTGATTTAGAGCCACAAATTCAATGCTATTAAATCCATCCTGAAGATTGACCAGGATAGGTGTAAAACCAGCCGTAAGACTTACACTTCTGGCGACAAGTTCTCCATTCACAAATATCTGTACCTTATCTCCGTCTATATATTGATGGTCGCGACAATAAACTTCTACAAACCTTCCCTGTGTTACTACACTTCCAAGGCTCTGATCATTTCTGTATTCTTCTTTAACCTCATTATCTTTACTCCAACGCTCCTTGACTGCATCAGCTTCGGTTAATAAACCTTTTGGGTTCTCTCTTAGATCTATAGGTTTAGGCTTTTCCTTCAAAAATCTACTTTCCGTATTGGTTTCCTCCTTCTTAAGAATAGGAAATCCGGTAGAACTGGATTCTTCAGCCTTTATGATAGGACCTGTATTAGTCGTTCTGGGAATATCGATTTGAGCGAAACCACTCGCGCTAATCAATAAGCCTAAAATTAAAAGTATAATTGATCTCATTAAATAATTTCTTAGGTGAAGAATATATCAAAAATACAGCCAAATTCTAAATTTCTGGACAATAGAGCCTAAACTTTTGTCTGTGCCCATTTCCCTCTTCTGAAGAACCATAAGCTAATAAGCGCATGCAGTGAATGGCAAAAAGAGATAGAAATGAAAATTCCGAGCATTCCTAGATCAAAGTATTCCGCTAGGAAATAAGCCATAGGAATTTCCAATAACCAGAAAACTCCAATATTTATAAATGATGGCGTTTTGGTATCGCCTGCTCCATTAAAAGCCTGGATCATTACCATTCCTATACCAAAGAAGATGTAGCCAAGAGCTATGATCTTTAAGCCTAGAGAAGCGATAACCTGCACTTCTTCATTTGGTGTGAACCAAGAAGCGAAAATATTTCCAAACAATAAATAGAGCAGGGTTACAATAGCGAGAAACCATGCATTGTATTTCGCAGTTAACCAAACTGATATTTTAGCTCTTCTTATCTTATGCGCACCCATATTCTGACCTACTAAGGTCGCTGCAGCCGCAGATAAACCCCAGGCGGGCATCAGGCTGAACATCAACACTCTAAAAGAAATCGTAAACCCTGCAACTGCACTACTACCAAATTCAGCTACGATCCTGGTTAAAAATATCCAGGCAACAGAATCAATTAAAAATTGCCCCATTCCGCCAGCAGAAATTGAAATTATCTTTTTGATCGTTTTTAGTTGAATAATCATGTTCTCTTTCAGGATCACGAGACTATGTTGAGAATTCAGCAAGTGATAAAGCTGGTATAACACACCTATACTCCTACCGGTTGTTGTTGCAATAGCAGCACCCTCGATGCCAAATCCGGTAAAATTACCTATTCCGAATATAAGTATTGGATCGAGAATAATATTCAACCCATTAGATAACCAAAGAGTACGCATTGCCAGATGTGGTAAACCTGCACCTCGAAATGCACCGTTGATGAGAAAAAGCAGCATAATTGCCGTATTTCCGGCAAAAATGATCTTTGTATAATTCACTCCTGTTCTTAAAACACGCTCTGATGCACCCATGAGACTAAGTATCTCTTCAGCATAGAACCAACCTATGATTCCAAGAATTATGGAAATTAATCCACCAAAGATCAATAATTGAAAGGCAGTACTACCAGCAGTTATAAAATCCTTTTCACCAAATCTTCTGGAAATCATTGCGGTAGCCGCCATACTTATTCCTACACCTACGGAGTAAATTATAATAACTACGGCCTCGGTTAAGCCTACAGTTGCCACGGCATCTTCACCTAATCTTCCAACAAAAAAAATATCTACAACTGCGAATAAAGACTCCATGATCATTTCCAGAATCATGGGTACAGATAAAAGAAGGATTGCACGTTTGATATTTATTTTCGTGTAATCCTGTTCTTTTCCAGAGATAGCAAGCCTTAAAAGCCCAATGAATTTCTTAAAATTTTTTAACCAGGTCAATTTATCGTTCTAAAAGATTTTAAATTTAGTAAAGTCAAGGTTTAAAATTTCAAATTCTTTCAGCTTAGTATCAAAAACATAAGCGGATAAGGTCATTAAGGACTTATCCGCTTTTGCTATTCTATGATCTACGTTCTCTTTTTCCTTCAGATAAAATTATTCACCAGGAAAACCAGCACTAGCTTTTACTTCTTCGATCTGCGCAGTATGGCGCTCCGTATGTCCTGCCAGAAATAGGAGAGTTTGATAACCATCTACAGGACCAAATGGAAATTCCGTAATCATGATGCTACGCATATCTACATTTGAATCTTTTAACCAGTCGGTAATCTCTTCTCTCTGGTCTATAAAAGCTTTTATTGCTTCATCTGAAGTCATAAATTCTCCCGTAGGTTCAAACTGTCCCTGAGTTTTCATTTTCTGACTTCGATTGGTGATCAACTGCATTACCTCCTCATCTGTCATTGCAGCTTTAGCATCGGCTTTGGACGCATCGGCTCCCATATTACTTGATATTAAAGATTTCAATGAATTTTCAACAAGATTAATATGCTCTACGATCTCAGCTACAGACCAGCTCTCGGCATCAGGTTTATATTGCATTTGTTCTTCAGATAGATCTTGGGTACTATTTATTAACGCCTCTTCGGTTTCCTCCAGATATTCATAAATATCCTTTTCATTTTCACTTTTACAAATTGTGTCCGAATCTGCACGAATTGGATTTCCAATATAGATCGCTCCGAATAAAATAAAACTAAAAAATGTTGCTAATGTTTTCATATTTAATTAATTAAAGTTCTTATTTAAAGTTTTAAATCAAATCAATTTTTATGCTTTTTTAATCTGGGTAACATATGTTCTCAGCTCTTTTACTTTACCCTTATTACCCGAAAATATATAGATATCGCAAAAGGCATATTTCCTCTTTTTCCCTGGTTCAACTTGAAATTCTACCACACCTTCCACTATAGATCTTTCCTGATGAGATATCATTTCACTAACTGTAATCTGCATAGGTCCGCCATGTTTCATTCTATCCAGAGAGCTTTCAAATTCAGATCTTCCGGAAATGATCTTTTCTCCGACTATGATCCATCGAATATCATCTGTCACACTATCTGCCAGAAATTTAGTATTACAATCGGCAAAGGCTTCGTTAAGTTTTCTTAATAGTTTTTCTCTTCCCTCCATACCTGAATATTTTACGAAAATTGAACACTTTTAATTGTAGGTATCTGAAAGCTAATCTTTGATTAGCATTCCATTCATCATTTCACATAATGGGGCATTTAAATTGTGATTAGTCTAAATATAAACGACTGACCTTTTGTTTGTTACAATCTAAATTTACATCATTATTTTAAATAAAAAATATTTAATGATCTGAGCTTATGAACATTGCATCAAATCATCAGCCTATAGATTTGAATAGATCTGCTAGCATTTAGCTACGGTTTATGTTCTAATAGGAAAAGCTTAAATTTGAACTGAAATCATTAAAATATCAGCATGCAGGTTCAGGAAATTCTCAAAAATAATTCTATTGCAAACAGGTTTATTTCTCAATTAAGAGATACTGGCATTCAAACGGATAGAATGCGTTTCAGAAGGAATATTGAAAGGCTTGGAGAGATTATGGCTTATGAATTAAGTAAGGAACTTGAATATGAAAATAAAGAGGTTAATACACCTTTAGGAAAGTCTGAAGTTCCTATGCCGAAAAACGAGCTGGTGATCTGCTCGATCTTAAGGGCTGGTTTGCCTTTACACCAGGGAATCCTTAATTATTTTGATGATGCTGAGAATTCATTTATTTCAGCTTACAGACATCATCCAGATAATGATGAAAAATTTGAGATCCTGGTAGAATATCTTGCGTCCCCTTCTCTTGAAGGTAAAACCCTGATCCTGGCCGATCCTATGCTTGCTACAGGAAGATCTTTCAGCAATGTTTTAAATGCGTTGGGATCTATGGGAAAACCGGAAAAAATTCATCTTGTATCTGTAATAGGATCAGATGAAGGTGTGGAATATCTAAAATCTGAATTTCCAGAAAATTCAAAACTCTGGATCGCTACCATAGATCACGAACTTGATAAGAATGGATATATAGTTCCCGGACTGGGTGATGCCGGAGATCTATGCTTCGGAAATAAAATGCAGCATTAGAAAGGGTATCCAATAGCGAAATTAAAGACTGGGTTACCAAAATCATTTACCCATCTGTCTCCCATTGGTTTTCGTGGGTCATGCATGGGAAATGCGAGGTCAAACCTAATGACGAAGCTTTGAATATCTATTCTTAATCCAGCTCCTGCTCCTATTCCCAGTTCATTCAAAAAGTCTGAATCAAATTTCCCTGTTCCATCGCTATTTGCATTGGTAGTTTCCGGGTTTGCTTTAGAGGTCCAGACGTTCCCTGCATCTATGAAGAATGCACCATTCAAATAAGTGACAATAGGAAATCTGTATTCTGCATTGGCTTCAAACCTAATATTTCCTGTCTGATCCCTGAATCCTATATTAACAGGATCATCTTCAGGATTATCAGGATCTACAGGGTCATCTTCAATTAAATTGTCTTCAGCAGGATTATAAGTTCCTGGGCCAAGAGATCTTGTTCTAAAAGCTCTTACACTGTAAGGCCCGCCAGAAAAATACTGTTTACTAAATGGCAGCACATCAGAATTGCCATAAGGATGTCCATAACCCGCAAATAAACGGGTCGCGATTACCTGCTGCTTGCCTAATCTCAAATGATAACGAATATCCATATCCAGCTTAGCATATTGCGCATATTCCAATCCAAGAACTTCCTTATTACCATCTTCAGCTTCCTTGCCGAATAAGCTCATAGTATTCCCCGCCATGTCAAAATTAGTATTCAAAAAGAACGCATGCCTTTTACTGGTGTCTATCAATCCATTATAAATGAAAGAATAAGTTAAACCAGCAATAAATTCCTGGTCGAAACTACTTTCCAGAAATGGGTTTTCATCCAGGGTGGCCTGAAATTCTGGAGTAACATTACTTAAGCTTACATAGTTTAAACTTATCGGGTTAAACTCATGCGTTACATACCTATTTGCATTCCAGTAATAACCAAATGAGGCATTTAACGAGGTAAGCGTAAACAACTGACTTCTTCTCAAATAATCACCGCCAAGACTGATTTTCGTTTTTGGAATATCATACTTAAAGAAATTCTTGCTGAATTTTACCGGAAATAAAAGCCGCGGAATAATAAGATCATTCGTTAATCCCAATTGCAGTGAATTTCTTCCAGGTAAGTTTCCTGTCCCCTGCTGAAACTCATAACCTAGATTGGCTGAAATATTCAGACTTTCTCCACCTTTAAAAAGATTCCTGTTCAAAAATGATAAGGCGAGATGTGGCCCGGTAAAGCTGTTTGACTTAGTCACTGCCTGCAATTCCGCCCTGATAGCACGTTTTTTAAGTGGAGATAAATAGATGTTAGCTTCCAAAAGACCTAGATCGTCTCCGGCAAGAGTATCAATTTCATCATACCTTATATTCACAAATTTATAGGAACCTATAGAACCTAGTCTCCTGCTGGTGTTTCTTGATTTTTCAGGATCGTAATAATCTCCGGTTTCAATTAATAAATATGGATCCAGATATTCTGGTTTAAAGAAAAGCTCATCCTGAAAATAGTTCTTATCCTTAAATCGCTTGTAATTTTTGGTCACAGAATCTTCATCAACGTTGTAATTCACATAAACATTCACGTTCGAGATCTGGTAAGGAATCACAGATTTAGAAGGAACATCCTTTTTCAGTCTTAGAAATAGATCAAATTTCTTTTGATCATATTGATTGGTATCAGATTCGAAAATCAGGAATCCAGGGTTGAAATTATAATATCCTTTCTTTTTAAGATCAATATCTATACGCTCCCTTTCAAGCTTTAATTTTGGCAAGTCAAATCGCATACCATTTTCCAGGATGGTTTCATCGAGATCTTTCTGAATATCCTTGTAAACCAGCATGGAATCTGTATCCAGCTGATAAGTTTCCATAGTGTAGGGAGTCGGAACAGTAAGCGTGTATGAAGTTGAGGCTGTTTTATTCTTTTCATCTTTCTCAGAATCTGAACTAACCCGGCTATAAAAGAAACCTCTATTTTCGAGTCGGTTTAGAAGTAGATCTTCAGTATTCGTTAGATCCACATCTGATAAATAAACCGGTTCCTCTCCTATTTTCTTATTTAGAAATTTATTGATGAATCCAGGTTTTTCACGCTGAGCTTTGTAATGGTAATACAGTCCAGGACGTGCTCCCAGAAATTCTGTATTGGGTTTTGGTCGCAGAACACTTTCTAATTCAGCTTTTAGTTGCGGTCGATCTTTGATCGTAGTATCAGATTCAATTTTTATCTCTGCGCCTGTATAAAGAAACTCTTCTTCAGGAATGAACTTTTCAACGCTACAAGCCTGAAATAAAAGTATCAGAATAACTATTATGCTTATATCTCTAATTCTCATCTGTCGTAGATTCTTCTTTTTTCGATGTATCAGCCTCCTTATTTTTCACGCTCTCCATCACGGCCTTTTCAAACATATCCTGGAACTTATTGAATTCTTTGGTAAAGATCAGTGCAATACCACTTACCACCAATTGACCGTCGATCACATTTTCATACTGATTTTTACTAAAACCTTTCAATCTCCATACACCATTTTCATCCAAAAGGTACGAGATACTCACATTACCAATCATAGGGCTAGCTTCCTGGCCTTGCTGATTCCCTCCCTGGATATCAACTTCGCTACCTACTTCCACGATCAAACGATCTTCTAAAAAGGCTTTCTGAGCGCTAATTCCAAGCTGTGTGCGTTCTTCCGGGTTAGCTCCCTGATAGTCTGTAAAGCTGTCTACATTAAAATTCAGCTGGACTCCGCTCTCTCCTAGAATCTTATTGGAAAGCATATTCAGTTGGTCTGAAAGCGCAGAATTAAGGTTGTCCCTGGCCACTGCAAGAGTCCCTCCACTACTCCCGTCACTACCAGACTCAGGGAAAAATCTATTCAGTACTAATAATGAGAAAACCTGTTTATTCAATTCCTGTTCCTGGTTATTAAGCTGCTGAACCCTTCCAAATATTTCTCCACCGGCAACACCCTGCTCTTCTTCAGGCAAATCAAGGCCAAAGGAAATTTTGGGTTCCATTAGATCACCATCTACATTTAGATATACCAGGAATGGAAGTTCCTGCATATATCGTTGTTGCTGGCCAGCGCTTAATCCGGAAGTTTGAGAAGCCATAAGCGAAGAGGCAGAAGTTTCAACCTTATAAATAGCACGAACATCCAGTTGTGCATCAAAAGGATCTCCAGCCCATGAAACACGACTTCCATCTGCGATTTCAAATCTTCTTTTTACAAGGTTATAGAGGCTCATTTCATAGAAACCGTCATTGATCTCGTAAATTCCTGTAAGCGCTGTACGCCCATTAGGATACATATTAAAAATAAGGTCTCCTTCTCCTTCAACCTGGAATTTATCTCCGGTTTCAGGATTAATGATCACATTAAAGGTCGCCCCTTCATTTACAGATATTCTTGAAAATATATCATATCCGGAAACCACGTAAGATTCTTCCTGAGTTTGGGATAGTATATCATCTGGATTTTCCTTGTTCACAAAGATCACGATCCCATCTCTTTCCTTTATCTGAAGTTCGGTTTCTGGAACCACATAGGTGAAATTGGTGCTTTCTTTAATGTCCATATTCATGTTCACCTTAGGCAGGTTGAGATCTCCGTTGATCTGTGCATCTACATCTACCACAGCACTACCATAAAAAAGGTCATTATCCTCTTCGGTAGAATTAAGAAGTTTGAAGTTTTTTGCCTGAACGTCCAGATCGAATCCAGGATTTAAAAGATCTACCGTCGTTACTTTTCCATCTACTACGATCGAATTATTATTCGCATCATTGATGTTGAATCGCTCAAAATAGATCGCATCATTATCAAGTCGAAGCTGTTCTTCAGGTAAGATAAAATCTGCATTTAACATTGCAATATTGAACTTCGCATTGTTGAAATCCAGGTTACCTTCATACTCCGGTTCCAGAAGAGTTCCATTCACTTTAAAATTTCCGGAGAACGTACCGCTACCGTTTCTAATTTCACCCTGAGAGAAACCTTCCAGAGCTGTCATTTTAACTTCGTTAAGATCAAGATTCATGTTTAGGATGGCAGAAGGATCTGCAGCTTCGTAGGAACCGGTGAGGTCAAGATCTACTTCACCGCCTTTTACAGCCATTTCAAAATCATAGTTACTAAAACCGCTGGAATTACCTTTCAAGCTTAATGTATTCAAATCAACATTCATCACTTTGAACTGATTAACAGCCATATCTGCCAAAATACCTGTCTCTCCAAAAGGTTCTTCATAAACGATATTACCATTTAGCTGCCCAGTTGCCAGTTGATCTTCCGGATTCAAATAATTAAGAAATGCCGCTAACTTGAAGTTTTTAAAATCAAGGCTTAAATGCTCTTTTTCAACATTTGGCTTATTGTTGCTCAAGATCATTTCCTGATCATTTCTGAATAAGCGGAAGTTATCAAAGCTTAGATACTCGGTTGCGTAGCTTAATTGATTAGAATTATCAATATTCCATGAATTCTTATTCAGAATAAGATCCTGAGGATCTACATGAAATTTTAAAGTATCACCCTGGAAATTAAGTTCAGATTTCACGTGAACCAATTGCTCTTCTTCGTAGGTAGATGAAAAGTCAAGATTTAATTTTCTATTTAGAACATCACCTTCTAATACAGTTCTCTTGATAGCCAACGGTCCTGCATTTAAAGCATTAAAGGCGAGACTAAAATTAAGATCTGAGGGATCTGATCTCATATCCACCTTCAGGCTGTCTATTTCGCTGCTGTAAAAATTAATGAATGGGACCGAAATAGAAGCATCAAGTTCACGTTCGTTCTCCCTGAAATCTACAACTACGTCTACGGTATCCAGTTCTTCAAGATTCACCAGGAAAACTTCATTTAGAATAGGCGCCTGGCTGATCTTCGCATTCAATTTTAGATTTACCGGACTAACGATTGAATCTTCCTGGTAGTTTTCAGTAATATATCTTTTGAAATGCCTGTTGATAGCTTCAGAAAATGCCACCGGGCTTGCATTAGATTGAAGATCAAGATCTAACATCCTGTTCTGGATCTTCACCGAAGTGGTGTCTTCCCGAACATACGCTGCAGCATCAAAACTACCTAGCAAGTAGGTCTTATTGTTATAAACCGCTACTCCATCAATTATTTCAGCCTGAAGTTCGTAATCTTTGCCATTCCCTTCATACCAACCTTCCAGCGTAAAACCGGTTTTTATATCCTTTTGAGTAATACCTAGCGCTCCCAGATTGGCGCCATCCATATACAGATTAAAGTCGAATCTTGGAGAAACCGAATCAAGTTTTATGGTAGTTTGAGCTTCCATATCCAGGTTTTCATCCTGGTAAATCAGATTAACCGGGCCTTGACCATTCTCAAGCTCTCCATTTATATCAATATTTCTGAATTCATATTCCTTATATGTAAATGAACTAATCTGAGATTCCAGACTTGCATTCAGGTCATTCACAGAACTACCGCTTCCGGAAGCTTTTAAATTCAACTGAATATCTCCTAAAGCATCATTTTGTAATAGGCTTCCTAGCGCAATACTATCTCCCTGAATTTCTGCATCAAAAACGATCTTATCACCCATATTGAAATCTCCGTCGATTTTCAAGGTTCCATCGGAAGTTACAAGTGTAGAATTGGTTCTGATTTCAGAAGTATTTCCGGCAAACCTCCCTGTGATAGATAATTCTTCCGGAAGTTTTAAACCAAGATCCTCCTCTTTTACAAACTTTAGCATATCACTTCTTCTAGATCTCATTCTAACATTTGGAAGATCAAAGGCTAGCCTCTCGGGATCCTGAAGATTTACAATTCTACCATTCCCTGTAATTTG
This sequence comes from Christiangramia sediminicola, assembly GCF_031344135.1. Taxonomy (NCBI): domain Bacteria; kingdom Pseudomonadati; phylum Bacteroidota; class Flavobacteriia; order Flavobacteriales; family Flavobacteriaceae; genus Christiangramia; species Christiangramia sediminicola. The sequence continues at coordinate 508,078 of NZ_JAVJIU010000002.1, read as the reverse complement.
TGTCCTACTCCAATTTAGATTTAGAGAATTAAGGCTAATATTATCAAGTTTTCCGTTGGCGCTCAGACTACCTCTAATAGGTGAGTCATCTAATGATTGCATATAAGGATCTTGTCTTAAGGCGGGTTGGAATCTGTATATATCTCTTATATTGAGATATACATTATTAAGATTCAAGTTTAGATTAGCCTTACCAGGTTCTTTCATAAAATCATTTAGACTGGTATAAGTCAGCTCCATATTTCCTGAAAGGCTATTGGCATTAACCGCAACATCCAGATCTGAAAATTTCATATTCTCGTTAGTAACTGTCGCCTGGATATTGAATTTATTTACTTCTATACCTGAACCTTCCTTAAATTCCAGCTTCTGAATTCCTGCATCTGCAAGTCCTTCTTTATAATTTATATTTTCAGCAATAAATACAAGGCTATCTAATTTTACAGCATTCGGATTGAAAGATCCTTTTTTCACTACTGCAGAATTTACGGTATATAGAAATGAATTATTATCTAAATTAATATCTGCAATCTGAACATTCCATTGAGGCCATTCAAAACCAGAATTTGTTTCTGGAGTGCTTTCAACCTGTTCTGCCTTCTGCTGCATCTTTAAACTAATATCTGAATCTGAAAGTTGAATTAGATCACTTGCAATCTGGTTAGATTTCAAGTCAAATTTTGAATTTTCAAGGTTCAGCGAAGAAATACGAAAATCTGTATCCAAAGAATCAGGTACTGATCTATAAAAACCATTAATAGTAGTAAGCTTTATATTTTCAATATCCAGAACCGGCATTGGAGCAGGCTCTTCATCACTTTCAGGAAACGCTTTGGTTTGCTCATATTGAATTTGGGCATTGGCAAGAATAGCATTGTTTACCTGGAAGACCATATTCTCAAGATCTGTTTCCGTAAATTCAAGTTTTAGATCATCAAATCTTATTCTCGTATCTATTCCCGATACATCATCCTTATACAATAGATCAATCTTTTTCAGATCTATATCTCCAATAGAAATATTCATTGGAGCGGCAGTTGTATCTGTTGGTGTCGTGGTTTGGGTTGTATCGCTGGCAAAGGAATTCATCAGGAATTCGTAATTGAATCCTTCAATAGAATCTTTTCTAATGATCCTTGCCTTCAAATTCGTTGCGTCAAGTCCGTTAAGACTGAAACTATTTCCTTTTATCAAAGGCCAAATTGGAATATTGGCTGAAATGCTTTCAGAATAAACAATCGTATCGCCAGCAGGATCTTCTATATAAAGCTTATCAACTTGAATATCACCATTGAACTGGATAAACAGCTTTTCTAGTTCTATTTTAGCGCCAGTATCCTTTTCTATAGAAGAGATAAATTTGTCTTTAATAATATTCTGACCCCACGGACTCCTTACAAACAAAATGAGCAGAATCAAAAAAATGAGAATGCCGAGGAATACCTTTCCTATGATTTTAAAAATTTTAAAGAATTTCCTTCTGGCTTCTGTCAATGAGTAGATTTTAAAGAATTTCAAAGTTATCGTTTAGACACTATACTGCGAAACTAGGTTTTCCTAATTTCTAATAAACTTGTGTTAAATTCAGCTATAACCAGGTTTATATAATGCCTTTCAATCATTGGATCACGTATAAAACTGTGGAGAAATTATACACACTTTTTAACATTTTCCACATTTTTATTAGAATCTCCACAAATTAGAAATAGATAGAAATTTGAGCAACTGAATATTAGTAAAACTAATTGCATAAAATTGCAAAGCCTTTATTTTCAGTATATAAAAGATATTTTTGATCTGTAATTTTATTGAAGAATACATGCCCCTTGGAAGTAAATCGATTGTGTTGGCACTATTATCGCCCTAACTGAAGTGATTAGTCAAACTAAATAATCAAACTAATTTAAAATTAAAAAATCCGATTTATGAAAAGAGTAATAACTGTAACCGCTTTAGCAGCCACTATGCTAACATCATGTGTTTCTAAGAAAAAATATGTTGCACTTGAAGGTGAGTTGAACGATACTAAAAGTACACTTCAGAAAACACGTGTTGAAAAAGAAGAAATTGAACAAAAGTATGCACGTATAGAAGAAAGAGTTGCAGACTATAATGCAAAGATCAATTCTCTTAGAACAGAAAATGAGGGAATGATGGAAATGAATGACCTTACGGTTATGTCTAAGAACACTAAGGAGAAAATGAAGAGCACGATCGCTAAAATAGATCCTGAAAAGGTGAAAGGAGCGAAAACACTTGAAGATTCTATTAATCTTGCTGTTTCTTACAACCTAAAGCAAAACATTTCTGAAGATGCAGATTCTGAAGATATTGACATTAGCGTTGATGAAACTGTAGTAATGATCAATGTTTCAGATAAACTTTTATTTGGAAGCGGAAGTTACAGAGTTACTAAAGAAGCTCAACCATTATTGAAAAAACTTGCTGAAGTGATCAATAGTGAGCCAGCTATGGAAGTAATGATCGAAGGTCATACTGATGATAGAACTATGGTTAAAGAATCTTACCTAAAAGATAACTGGGACCTTAGTGTTAGAAGAGCTACATCTATTGTAAGATTATTACAGGATAAATATAATGTTGAGCCATCTAAACTGATTGCTGCCGGTAGAAGCAGTTACCAACCATTAGTTGAAAATACTAATAAAGATAATATGGCTAAAAACCGTAGAACAAGAATTGTAATTATTCCTAATCTGGATAAATTCTTTGCAATGCTTGAAGGTGATGCAGCTGTAGCTAAGAACTAAATTTACCCCACATATATTTTAAAAAAGGAAGGCTTTAAGCTTTCCTTTTTTTGTTTATAGTTTTATCAAGTAGAGTTATTTTATATCAGAAAGTAAAATATAGAACTAATCAATAACCCCATTATAGCAATAATCCCTGTCATGAGTGTCCAGGACTTGAAAGTTTGTTTTTCGGAAAGACCAAGATATTTTCCAACCAGCCAGAATCCACTGTCATTTACATGAGAGAAGCCAGAAGCACCTGCGGCAATCGCTATAACTATTAAAGCGATTTCTGGTGAAGATAACTCAGCTGAAGTTAATATCGGAGCGGTTATTCCTGCAGCCGTGATCATAGCTACAGTAGCCGATCCCTGAAGCAATCTAACAATTAAAGCTATTGTGAAACCGAATAATAACGGATTAAAAAAAGTGCCTTGTAGTGATTCTGCGATCATTTCACCAGCACCAGTAGTTATAAGAATTTGTTTAAAAGCTCCGCCGGCACCAGTTAATAAGATAATTATTCCGGCTGCTTCAAAAGACTTTACGGCTGTCTTATTAAGAAACTGTTTTCCCGCTCCCCTTTTAATTCCTATAAAATACCAGGCAAGCAGATTGGCAATGATCAGGGCAGTAAAGGGATGTCCTAATAAGTTAATCCAGTAAAGGACAGGTTCTGAAATATAATTATCGGGTATTAAAGGACTACTTAATACCGTATTGATCACAATAAGTACTATAGGAACACATATGATTGCTAATATAAGCCAGGGAGATGGCAAATCATTTTCATTATAAACGTGAGACTCTGCGAAAGATGGAGGTTCAATTTTCATCCTTTTAGAAAGAAACTTTGCCAATATTGGTCCGCTAATAATTGCAACAGGAATCCCTGTAAATATTCCAAATAGTATTACCCATCCAAGATCTGCTCCAAGAATGTCTGCCACTGCTATAGGACCCGGTGTTGGCGGAATGAAAGCGTGAGTGATTGTAAGACCGGCGAGTAAAGGCATGGCATATAATACCAGTGATTTTCCAGTTTTTTTACTAAGAGCATAAGTGATTGGGACTAATATGATAAATGCAACATCAAAAAATACCGGAATTGCGACTAAAAAACCGGTTAGCATCATAGCCCAGGGAGAACGCTTCTCTCCTGTTTTATTAAGTAAATATCTGGCGAGACTGTTCGCACCACCAGATTGCTCCAGAATACCTCCAAATAATGCTCCCAGACCAACTACGGTAGCTACAAAACCTAAGGTTCCACCCATACCTTCCTGCATGGTACTTAAAATTTCAGAAGCTGGTAATCCGGCAAAAATACCAACAAGAATGCAAACTATAAGCAATGCAAGAAAAGCCTGAATTTTAAGTTTTAGTATGAGAAATAATAGAATTGCAATTCCGCCAAGTACTGCTAATAGAATTTGAAGATCCATAAGTTATTCTGGTTTCCAATTCGAATGAAAATACTCTCCTTCGGGTTTATCAGTCCGCTGATAAGTGTGAGCGCCAAAATAATCTCTTTGGGCCTGGATAAGGTTTGCTGATGTAAATTCTCTGGTAAAACTTAGGAAATAATTCAATGCTGAAGAGCTGGCCTGCATAGGGCATCCATATGCTAAAATGGCTGGGATAACCCGGTTGAATGTTTCCTGTCTCTCATTTAACATAAGCGCTACGGAAGGATTTAATAATAGATGATTATTAGTCTCAGGATTTAAAACATCAGCCAAATCCTCCATAAAAGTAGATCTTATAATACATCCGTTTGTCCAGATCCTTGCGATTTCAGATAAATTTAAATTCCAGCCATACTCGGTAGAAGTTTTCCTTAGCAATTCCATACCAGTACTATGGTTTATAATGGAAGCAGATCTAAATGATTTATAAAGATCATCACTAGATATTTCCTGATCATCTTTACTGTTTACTTTATAAATTTTCTGTATTTCCTTTTTTTGAGGTTTAAAAACAGAAATATTCCTGGCAAAAACTGAAGCTGTTATTGTATCAAGCGAGACACCTTCTTCTAATGCTGCAATTGTTGTCCAGCCACCAGTACCCTTTTGACCAGCGATATCTAAAACCTTATCCAGTAAATATTCTTCACCTTCCTTTTTAATTAGAATGTGCGCCGTAATTTCAAGGAGAAAGCTTTTTTCCAACTGGTTCCATTCCGTAAATATTTCAGAAATTTCATGTGGTGTACGATTCTGGAAATATCTCATGAAGTAATAGAATTCAGCTATAAGCTGCATTTCTCCATACTCAATACCATTATGTACCATTTTCACGAAATGGCCCGAACTTCCTGGTCCAATATAGTTGCAACATGCTTTTCCCTGTAGATCTTTTGCCGCTATTTCACCAAGTATATCTCTAACCATCTTATAACCATAAAGGGAACCTCCAGGCATTATAGAAGGACCATTTAGGGCGCCTTCCTCCCCTCCGGAAACACCAACGCCTAAAAAATGTATACCTAATTCGTTTAATCTTTTAAGTCTTCGCTCAGTATCTTTATAATGGGAATTGCCGCCATCCATGATTAAATCACCCTGATCCAATAGAGGAATCAATTTTTCAATTATACCATCAATAGGCTCACCGGCTTTGATCATCATAAGGATTTTTCTGGGAGAGCTTAAATTTGAAACGAATGTCTTAAGCTCGTCAAATCCCTGAAGATTTGAAATATTTGAGTGCTCGTTTATAAATTTTCGAGCAATATTTTTATTCGATTCATCTTCTAAAGGATCATAAACTGAAACTGAAATGTTTTTTCCAGCCAGGTTTAAAGCAAGGCTCTTTCCCATCACTCCCAGACCGATTATTCCAATTTCAGGGATTGATATTTTTGCAATAATTTCTTTTAATGATTCTTCGGGAGAATTTTCAACCTTTATATGAATACCATAGTCAGGCGGTTCAAGAGTGTCATATTGTGATTTTAAAAGATCTGGATCGAAAAAATGTAATTTTCTTTTCTTGATCCTATCAGCAATGATGCTGAAATCTTCATAAAGAAATACCCATTCCAAGTCTCCCTTTGCCTCAATCGCGAGTTGTTCCCGATATTTTTCTTTTAAAGCAGAGCAAGCCAGAACACCTCCTTCTGAATTCTGCCATTTCGGAATTTTAGATTGTAATTTTCCAAGCCATTCTTCCCTATCTAAGTCGTTTAGTGGAATTCCATTCTGCATTTTCTCCTTATTAGATAAAGAGTGAAAATCGTCGGCATCATAAAACGGGATAGAGAGTTTTTCAGCTAACATAAGCCCAAGCGTTGTTTTACCTACGCCAGAAACTCCCATTAAAACATAAACCCTGCTCAAAATCTGGCTATTTTTTGTTTCGAATGAAAAAATCCATAGAATACTTACCCGCTCCGCTAATCGCTAAAAGAATAAAGCCTAGCATAAATAAAATTGGAAGTTCCTGTTTGGAAAAGCCATCTGGCACATGAACGATGAATGCTGCTACGGCCATCGTAATTATTAGCGGGATTGCAGCAAACCTGGTTAAAAAACCGATGAGTATAAAAACCGCACAAACAAATTCTGCGAAAACCGTTAGCGTGTAAGACAATTGTTCTCCTATTCCTATGGGATCGGCAAACTGAATTTCGTCAGATCCAAAAAAGTCTACCAGCTTGGGAAATCCATGGGTAAGCATTAAACCGGCAATTCCTATTCTGAATATTAACAAACCCAGATCTACATTATTTAAACTTAAATTAGTTCGGTAAGTATTATTCATAAAATTTTGATTTTCAACTAAAATAGAAAATTAAAGGAATAATAAGGCAGTTCTAGTTCTTACATAGTTAAAATATTTCCTTCAAAAATTATCAGAATAAGACCCCATTTAACTTCATTAAAGTTTATAAAAATGCACTTCATCGATTTATTTAAGCATTTCATCGATTTATTGAATTTGTTTTATATCTTTAGGTATGTTGATGAGAAGAAATATAATTTTCACCTTTTTTATAATCCTGTTTGTTTCGATATATAGTTTCGGGCAAAATAGTGCATCAGCGACTTTTACGGCTTCAGTAAATATTGTAGAACCCATATCGATACAAACTACTGCTAACATGAATTTTGCAAGTATCGATGCACGCAATGGTGGAACGGTTATATTAAATCCTGACCACTCCAGAATTTCTACTGGTGACGTTCAACTTGATAATTCTGCCAACGTATCCGCAGCTACTTTCGAGGTAAATGGACAGAATGGATATTCCTACAATATTAATATCTCACAGAATTCATTCCGAATGGTAAATGGAACCAGTGAGATTGTAATCAGAGACTTCAATACAAATTCCAATAAGTCCACCTTAAATTCAGATTCTCAGACGATTAATGTTGGCGCTACCTTAGATATTCAAGCAAATCAGGAACCTGGTCTTTACACTACTCCTACTCCAATTGAAATCATGGTGAGTTACAATTAAGCAATGGCATAAATCAATTGTAAGTATTTTCTTGTCATTGAATTTATTTTTCCTTCAAATTCTTTCCTAAAATTTTAATGCAAAACATTTCAGTTCTTCAGCACACCCCTATTTATTAGAGTTTAATCGTGAATATTTAATAATTAGCATTAAAGTCAACTAACTAAATCTACCATTCAACGATTATAAATCACCACTCAACGAATAATTTTGGTGGTTCCTTAAAGATACACGCATATTTACTTCCCAAATCAAACTACAAAACCTACTAAAATGAAAAAAATTACCCTGCTCGTAACTGCATTAATGCTAAGTGCCATTGGATTTTCACAAAATACACAAACTGGAACTGCAGATGTAAACGCAGTCCTTGTTTCTCCAATCACAATTGAAAAAGGGACAAACGGACTTAATTTCGGATCTTTTACTAAATCTTCTGTTGCTGGATCTGTTACTGTAACTCCTGGCGGAGTTAGATCTTTTACCCAGACAGATATGGAAGTATCAACTGGAAGTACGCCTACAGCTGCAGATTTCACAGTTACCCTAGAAGATGGTGAAACTTACAGCGTTACTACAGCTGTCACACAGGATCCAAAAAATGCTGATGATGCAACTTTAACTTTAAGGGATGTTATTACAAATCTAGAAAATGAGACCACTGGAAATACTGCAACTTCATTCACGGTAGGAGGAACTTTAGACGTACCTACAACTGCAGCTGCAGCAACCTATACAGGAGAAATTTCTGTTACAGTTACTTACGAATAATATAAATTATCAAGAGCTGCCTGCGGGCAGCCCATAATTTATTATCCAGGTAAATGCGTATAGCTCTCTTATATTTACTTTTATTTTCCACAAGCTTTCTTTACTCTCAAAATTCAGCTAATACTAGCGTTAGATCAACCGCGGTAGTTGTTGAACCGATTGAAATAGAGAAAAATGTAGATCTACATTTTGGAAATGTGATCAGCAGCTTTAATCCAGGGAGACTCATTCTTTCTCCAGATGGAAACAGAACAACTTTTGGTGTTGATATATCGTCGGCAAATCCAGGAGAAGTGAGTGCTGCAGAAGCTATAGTTACTCACGGAAGTTATGACTATACCGTCACTCTTCCTGAAACTTTTAAACTCTATAACCAGAACAATCCGAATCAATTTTTAATTATTGATGAATTCACAGTCTCTCCGGAAACATCTGCTGAAAATTATGATGTTCTAAAAATTGGTGCAACTTTAAATATTCAGGCTAATCAGTCTGGAGGTTTATACACAAATAATTCCGGTTTTACAGTGACTGTGACTTATAACTAAACGCCCCTAAATTATTTCTTCCATGAAGAATCGAATTACTGCAGTTATAGGGCTTTTCATTTTATTATTTCCTTTAAGCATATTAGCACAGGGAGATTTAATGATCATGCCGAAAAGAATCATTTTCGAAGGAAATGAAAGATCCCAGGAAATCAATTTAATCAATACGGGAAAGGATACCGCTACTTTTGCGATATCCTTTATTCAGTATTTGATGGATGAGAATGGTGAATTCACTCAGGTTTCTGAACCTGCTGAAGGACAGAAATTTGCCGATCCATTTCTGAGGTTTTTTCCAAGAAGAGTTACCCTTCCTCCTCAACAAGCACAAACCGTTAGATTACAGGTTACGCGCACAGGTGAAATGAGTGATGGCGAATACCGCTCACATGCATACTTCAGAGCTATTGAAAAGCAAACCGCATTAAAGAGTGAGACTGAGGAAGAAAGCCAGGACAACATCTCCATTAATATTAAAACAGTTTTTGGAATAAGCATTCCCGTGATCATACGAAGAGGTGAAACTGAAGCAGGTATTCAACTTTCTGATATTTCATTTAATAAAGAAGCAAATACGATCTCTCTTGTTTTAAACCGATCTGGAAATATTTCGACCTATGGAAATCTTAAAGTAGAATTGAGACGTTCAGGAGATGAATTGAAAGAAGTTGGTCTTATAAAGGGTATCGCTGTTTATACTCCTAACTCGAAACGTAACTTTTCGTTTGAACTTCAAAACAAGGATAAGGTTGATATTTCTGGAGGTGATCTCATCATTTCCTACGAAACTAGTAAAGGAAAAGTATATGACGAACAGGTAATCTCTGTCGATTAAAATGCTAAAATCTCTCCGGAAATATTTTATACTATTTATTGCCTTAATTTTCAGTTCTACGTTAACTAGTCAGATATTTTTTGATGGTATAGACAGGGGTAATCTTTATACGGTAGCGGCCGGTAGTACTGAAGTTTATTCCACTGGTTATTTCGATAAAAAAGACAGTTATCTAACTGTAGATGGAACGCTTATCATTCAGGGAGATCTGAATCTTGCTAAAAAAGATAGCTGGCTAAAAATGGGAAGGAAAGGTATCCTCATCGTTTATGGGAATCTTAATATTTCTAATACTGTTGATCTTGAACTTCAGAATTTAGTCATCGTACACGGTAATATTATTGGATCTTCAGGAGGTGGTAATTCCGGAGTCATTAAAATTACCGATACTGGATTTTACAATTTTGGTACAGTTTCAAATGTTCCGTTAAATTCATGTGGTGCGACATACACTTCTACAAGCACCGAAACGAACACATGTCATTATGGTGACGAAACCAGCTATATCAATAATTACGAAAATGGTTTTTCTGATGAAGAAAAAGATCTTTTATCCTGCTATTCATTATTAGATCCAACAGACAAGGAAATTTGCCTGGGAAGTAATACGATTTTTACCACTACTAATGATCCTGATCTAACATACACCTGGCAGGTTCGTTCAGCCTTGAATACAGATTTTAGCGATATTTCAGGAGCTACCGCTTTTCAGTATGCAATTGAGACAACTACTACCGCAATGGATCTAAATGAGTATCGTGTAATTGCAAGAACTACAACGGCGGGTACTTGTAAAATCGCAATTTCTGAGCCTGCAACCCTTGATGTGGTGATCGAAGCAAAATGGACAGGAAATACAGATGCTGACTGGAATAAAACTTCTAACTGGTTCTGTGGAGAATTACCTGTTCTTACCAAAGATGTTTTAATTCCTGCTGATGCAACGAATTTCCCTATCCTAAGTACGGGTTCTTCTGGTTTTGCCAATAATATAGAAGTTGAAGACGGCGCTTCTATTGAAGTTCAGAATAACGATCTGGAACTTGCTGGTAATTTAAATGTGACAGATAGAAGTTTAAATTTAATTTCTGGAAAGTTGATCTTTTCAGGAAGTACTACTCAATATCTAGGGTCAGAATTGATTTCAAATACTATTGAAGATATTGAACTTAATAATTCTTCCGGACTTATATTGAATGATTCTATTGCGGTTACTGGAAGTGTATTATTAACCAACGGAGATCTAACTGCAAATTCCAATTTAAATCTGATTTCTTCCAGTTTGCAAACTGCGCTGATCGATGGATCAGGAACAGGTAATATTATTGGCTTGGTTAGCATGCAACGCTATATAGATCCTGCATTCGGGTATAAATATTTCAGCTCACCTTTTTCAGATACCATGGTTGGAGATTTTTCGGCTATGGTAGATTTCGCTTCAGCATTTCCACACTTTTATAGATATAACGAAGATCGGGAAGACTCTAACGGTAATGATGCTACAGGCTGGGAGGCTTATACAGATCCCACATCTTCTCTTGATCTTATGAGAGGATATGTAGCGAATCTTGGCAATGAAACTGTGGCGAAAAACGTAACATTAACCGGTACAATAAATAACGGTAGTTATTCTAAAAATCTAATGAATAACAACGGTACATATACAAAAGGATTTCACCTGGTTGGGAATCCTTACCCCTCACCTATAGACTGGAATGCTTCCAGTGGTTGGACCAGAACAAATATGGATGCTGCCGCATATTTCTTTTCAGCAGATAATACAGATCAATATACCGGAAGTTATACTTCGTATGTAAACGATATTTCGAGCTCTGGAACTACCTCTTCCGTAATTCCTTCCATGCAGGGTTTTTTTGTTCACGTAAAGGATGGAACCACAGGAACCTTTGGAATGAATAATAACGTTAGAATTAATGATTATGACCAGGAATTCTTCAAAACACCAGAAATTCAAAAATCTTTAATCCGAATTTCCGCTAAATTCAGTGATCAGGAGAAAGAAGATCATATGGTTGTTTACATGGAGAATTTTTCTTCGAAAGATTTCGATGGATCAAAAGATGCATTAAAACTTTTTAATACCAGCGATGATCTGCCGAATATATATGGAATCGCAGGAGACAAAGAATTATCTATTAACGCTATTCCTGATTCTCAATTAATGAGTAAAGAATGGCTTCCGTTAGGGATGGAATTGAAAAGGAATGGAAAATTGACCATTTCAATTAAAGACTTTGAAGGCCTGGACAGCAGTATTCGAGTTTTTCTAATCGATACAAAAACTAATTCTTTCACAGATCTTATTAAAGAGATTTTCGAATTCAATGCAAGCACAGGTCGAATAGACTCCAGGTTCTATTTGAGTTTCACTCAACCTGACTTACCTGAATTTGATGATAAAAATCATTTATTTGATGTGATAAGCAAGGAAAGGGATATCCTGGTTAAAACAAATGTCTCAGATAATGAAAAAGCTTATTTCCAATTATGGTCTATAGACGGTAAACTTCTGGAACAGAAAATTTCTACCGGATCTTCTGAAATTGCTTTCACTAATATTAAGGCAAAAGGGATTTACCTTGTTAGCTATAATTCAGGAAATAAAAGAGAAGTTCAAAAAGTAATTGTGAAATGATGACTATATCTCCTAAACATACAGGCTTTTTTCTCTTTATGATCTTAGCGTTGATCATTTCAGGTGATCTAAGCGCACAGGAGAATCCACCCATCCCAACAAACGTGGAAGTTAACCCGGTGAATGTTATGAATTTCGGTTCATTTCTAGTGAATGCCGATGGTGGAACATTAAGTATGGATTATAATAGTATCAGGACTCCTGGCGCCGGAGTAATGCTCATGAACAGCGGAGAACCTGCAGCAGCTGCTATTTTTGATGTATATGCAAATCCGGGGACGATTTTAAGAGTTTCTCACAGCTCTCCTTTTATGCTTTCAGGCACAGGAGGAGGAACAATAACACTTAACCTGGATAGTTTTCTGGCAAATGGAGAAGAGATCCTGGACGGTTTTTTTATAACTACTGAAAATGCAGAAATTCCAAACACTGTTTTTATTGGAGGTACTCTTACCATGGGGCAATCTGAAGCCAGCCCGCCAGGCAGATATAGCGGGACTATTACTTTGACATTTATTCAAGAATAAAGAAGAGAATATTTAAATGACCAGATCGTTTTTCTCTTTTTTGAGGAGGTATATTCAGAAACTGCTAATTGCATTTTTTCTGCTGATTTCTCTGCAATCATTTTCGCAGGATTATCCCGGATATGACGAGCTCACTGTAGAAATGAATATCCCTCAATACGGTGTGGTAGAGATTCCAGTTGCCATAAAAGGTGAAACGGCTTATATCTCAATTTCTGATCTCTTCGATATTTTTCAGTTGAAAAATGATATAGATATTGCTGAAGGAACGGCTCAGGGATATATTATCTCTCCAAATGCAAATTACGTAGTAGATACCCGGAATTTCGAGATCACATATCAAGGTGAAAAAACGGTCATATCAGAAGATGATTTTATTCGTACACCCACCAGTCTATATTTAAAATCAGATCTATTTGAGCAAATCTTCGGCCTGAATACAGATTTTAATTTCAGACAATTAGCAATCGACTTCAATACTGATATCGAACTTCCTGTTATAAAGGAAATTAAGCTTGCTAGGGCACGCGATAATGCCGGGAAATATCAAAATAACATTGAAACCGATACTATTGTAGAAAAGAACTACCCCTTATTAAAAGGAGGTTTGATAGATTGGGGTGTTATTGGAACTCAGCAAACAAATGGTTTCAATGATAACAGGCTCGTTCTTGGTTTTGGAGGGATGGTTGCCGGAGGAGAAACCACCGTACGTTTAAATTACTCTGACAGGATTCCGTTTCAATCAAGAAACCAGTTCTACCAATGGCGTTATGTAAATAATAATAGTCCTGTATTTAAGCAGATTACCGCAGGTAAAATCTTTACAGGCGCAACCTCTTCCTTATTCGCACCGGTTGTAGGAGTGCAATTCAGTAATTCACCTTTAACTAACAGAAGATCTTTTGGAACATACGTTTTGAGCGATTATACCGAGCCTCTCTGGACGGTAGAATTATATGTAAATAATGTTCTGATTGATTACGCTAAGGCTGATGCTTCTGGTTTTTATACCTTCGACGTTCCTCTAATGTACGGTAATACGAATGTAGACCTTAGATTTTATGGACCATACGGAGAAGAAATAACAGAATCCAGGAATATCAATATACCTTATAATTTTGTTCCGAAGAATGAATTGGAATATACCCTCAGTGCAGGTGTAGTTGAAGATGAACAAAATAGACAGTTTTCAAGATTCAATCTTAATTATGGATTAAGTAACAGTATTACCATCGGTGGTGGTGTAGAATATTTATCTGAAGTAGAAAGCGGTGAGTACATGCCGTTTTTCAATACTTCGATCAGATTGCTTAACAACCTTCTATTTACTGGTGATTATACATTCGGAGTTAAAGGAGAGGGACTATTAACTTACAGAACACCTTCTAATCTTCAGTTCAACCTTAGTTATGCGAAATATCACGAGGAGCAGACAGCTATTAACTATAATTACCTTGAAGAAAGAAAATTTAGTGTTTCAGCGCCTTTAAGAAACCGTAAATTCAACCTTTTTACAAGATTCAGTATAAATCAGATAATACTTCCTTCTACAACATTTACTACCAGTCAGCTATTAATGTCTGGTAATTTTTTTGGTGTGAGTACAAACTTATCTGCTTATGCACTTCATAATGACAGGCAGGACAACCCCACTATATATGCAAGTTTAGGACAAACATATAGATTGCCTTATAACATTTACTTTTCGCCCCAAATTCAATATGATATAAGTGATGAATCATTGAGAAACATTAATCTGGAATTCCAAAAAGTGGTATTTGATAAAGGATTTCTGAATTTCTCATTTGAAAATAATTTTCTTAGAGATGCCTTTGTATTTGAAGTTGGGATGAGATATTCATTTGATTTTGCCCAAACTGGCATCACTTCTAGAATTGGTAACAGGAATTCCTCGTTTATCGAAACGGCAAGAGGAAGTATTCGGCTGGATGACAATAATGGTGATGTAATGTTCAGCAATCGTAGTGCGCTTACTCGTGGTGGAATATCACTTATGGCTTTTCTTGATTTTGATAATAATGGTAAAAAATCTGAACTAGAACCTCTGGTCCCAGGTCTTTCTTTAGAATCGAATCCTGGGATCGTAACCTATAATGACGATAAAACGATTCTAAGGATCAGTGATCTTCAACCTTATGTAATAATGAAAATTCAGGTAGATGAAACCAGTCTTGATAATATCGCCTGGAAAATCGAAGATCCTGTTATTGAAGTAGAAAGCGTTGCTAACTATTATAAACCTATTCATGTTCCGGTAAAAGTGTTAGGTGAGGTTTCTGGGTTTGTCAATTTAAAAGACAAAGAAAGCATTCGCGGAATTGGAAGAATCCTCGTGAATATCAAAGATAACCAAGGTAACGTGATAAAATCTTTACTTACTGAGGGTGATGGATATTTCTATCATTTAGGACTTTCTCCTGGTATTTATACAGCTGAGATAGATTCAGCCCAACTTCAGAATCTTAATTTTAGCAGTAGCGAAGCTATAGAATTCGAGATAGAAATAAGTGAATATGGAGACATTGTAGATAATATTGAATTCACTTTAGAAAAGAATCAGTAAGAGATCTTGAGAATCTTAAGTTTTCTAACTTCGTTTCCCAACTTGAAATCGGTCTCCTCTCCTACTTTTTTGCCGGTTACAGCCTTTGCTATAGGTGCTACAAAGGCGATCTTTTTCTTTTTGATATCTGCCTCATCAACACCTACGATCTGAAATTCCTGTTTTTGATTTGATGTTAGATTCTGTAATTCCACAATGGCGCCAAACCTGACTTCATCGCCAGGTTGTTCTTTTGGATCTAAAAGCCTGGCAGATTGTAACCTTTCGGCCAATAAATTGATCTTTCCATCAATAAGGCTCTGGGATCTTCTTTTTTCAGTTTCGTTTTCTGCTTCTACATGAGCTCGTTGATGTTCAAGCTCCTTTAATTCCTGCTTTAATTCTGCTAAACCATTTGGGGTGACATAATTTGTAACTCCCTCAGGTAAAGCAGCTCTTGGAGGAACAATTAGTGGTTCTTCCTGATCTTCCTCTTTTACAAATCCCCTGCTCATACTCTTCTATTTATCAATAATCTATAATATCCAATTTAGTTCTTCTACCCAAAACCTGAATCATAAATATTTCAGAAAGAATGACAGTGAAACGAACTTAAAAGTATTTTTATATGATCAATTACTGATTTATGAGCTTTGAGATCATCATATTGTTCGTTATAATTCTAGTGGTGATCTTTCTTTTCGCACTTGAAGTATTTCCTGTAGATAAGATCGCATTTTTTATAATGGTTAGTTTACTAATCACAAATCTTATTAGTCCTGAAGAAGCCATCTCCGGATTTTCAAGTCCGGCAACAATAACGGTTCTTGCTCTAATGATCATCGCTATTGGCCTGGAAGACAATGGCGTAATAGATTGGCTCGCCAACGGATTGAAAAAACTACGAGGCCTGCCCCTATTTTTCATGGTGCCCGTTTTTATGTTTATCGCCGGAGGAATTTCTGCATTTATAAACACTACCGCGGTAGTACTTGTTTTTGTGAAGATCATTAATGAGCTCACCGAAAAATATGATATTCCCAATTCTAAATTATTATTGCCCATATCATTCGCTGGAATAATTGGTGGAAGCTGTACACTAATGGGAACTTCAACTAACCTGATCGTTAACGCCGTAGCGGTTAAAAGAGGTGTGGAAAGATTTAGCTTTTTTGAATTTACCTGGCTGGGAGTAATATTTTTGGTAATCACCATCGTAATAGTAAGTCTGATGGCTCATTTTTTACCGAAAAAGCAAAAGAGCAGTATTTCCAATGTATATGATCTTGATGAATTTATTACCAGGGGAATTGTTACCAAAGATTCAGAATTGATCGGTAAGAATATTCAGGAAGTTTTTGGCAGCGAGAACGAAGGTATTGAAGTCATAAGAATGAAAAGGGCAGCTATAATCAATGATCACCCAGGAAAATATACAACCCTTAAAGAAGGAGATCAGCTATTACTAAGATGTAGCATTGAGCAATTGATCAAACTTAAAGAATCTGGAGATTTAACCATTATCAAAAAGTCACATCAGGATAAAGCCGAAGAAATCGAGCAGCCTGATGAAAATCTAGAAGAAAATATTCAGGTTGTTGAATTACTAATGCTTCCTAATTCTCCTTTAATAGGTAAAAGCATTAAAACCGTAGGTTGGTATGATCTTCATGGCGCTGTTCCTTTAGCGATAAGAAAACGTAGAAGCCTTAGAAATCCGGGCCGTAGGATCTTTGATAAAAAATCTGACGATATAGAATTACGCGTTGGAGACAGGCTTCTTGTAGAAGTGACTGAAAACGATCTGGAGCATCTCAGCAAAATGGATAATATCAGTATTCTCCAGGAACATAGGGACATTAATATTACAACTATCTGGAAGCGAAATCTCACGTTCGGAATCCTGTTGCTGGTTATTGGTCTCTCTGCATTTTCAATTTTCCCTATTCTTAAAAGTGCTTTAATAGGTTGTTTCTTAATGATCTTTTTAAAATGTATAGACCTGGGTAAAGTATATTCACAAGTCAACTGGCAGATCATATTCTTACTCGCGGGAATGATCCCTCTTGGGGTTGCCATGAGTAATACAGGAGCAGATCAATGGATCTCAGACAATCTACTTTTACTATTTGATGACAAAGGTAATTTCATGATCATCGGTTTATTATTTCTAGTAACTATGTTTCTCAGCGGATTCATTTCCAACAATGCGACTGCGATCATCATAGCGCCTATTGCCATCACTATCGCAACTTCGCTTCAGTTAGACCCTAAACCTTTTATCCTGGCCGTCCTATTCGCAGCTAACTTTAGTTTGTTTACCCCTGTAGGTTATCAAACCAATACGATCATCTACGGAATGGGTATTTACAAATTCAAACATTTCCTCTTGATTGGAGGAGTTGTATCTATTGCTCTCTGGATAACGGCTACAATACTTCTTTCCGGGCTGCTTTAAAATGTTATTTTTGAAAAAAGTTTTAAATGCCAAAACTACTTGTTATAGGTTATGTATGGCCTGAGCCGAAATCATCTGCTGCGGGTACCAGGATGATGCAATTGATCAATTTTTTTCGTTCTGAAAATTATGAAGTAACATTTGCGACCACCGCACGTGAAACCGATAATATGGTAAACCTGGCAGAACTGGATATTTCAATAGAAAAAATTAAATTGAATGATCCGGAATTTGATCTATTCTTGAAGAATCTTATGCCAGATGTTGTGCTTTTCGATCGCTTTATGATGGAAGAACAATATGGCTGGCGCGTTGATTCTGTATGTCCCAAAGCAATAAAAATACTGGATACCGAAGATCTGCATTTCCTTCGAAATGCCAGACAGCAGGCATATAAAGACGAAACGGAAGTAGAAAAACATATATCTGAATCTGATCTTGCTAAAAGAGAGATCGCAGCAATCTACAGGTGTGATTTAAGCCTGATCATTTCTGAAGTAGAAATAAAATTACTGGCTTCTCAATTTCAAGTTCCGAATTCATTGTTGCACTATCTTCCTTTCTTAATTGATAAAATTTCAAACAAAGAGATAAGCGAATTACCAACATTTTCAGAAAGAAAAGATTTTATAAGCATTGGGAATTTTCTACATGAGCCTAACTGGAATGCAGTATTATATCTAAAAGAAAGGATCTGGCCAGAACTGAGAAAGAGATTACCTAATGTGAAAATGCATATCTACGGTGCATATCCTTCTCAAAAAGTTTTAAACCTTCATAATCCCAAGGAAAATTTCATAGTTCATGGCTGGGCTGAAAATTCAATGGAAGTGATGCGTAATGCTTGTGTTTGCCTTGCTCCTATTCAGTTTGGTGCCGGATTAAAAGGAAAGCTGGTAGAAGCTATGGAAAATGGCACCACCTCAGTTACATCTACTATTGGCGCGGAAGGAATCAATGGCTACCTGGAATGGAATGGTTTTATCTGCAATTCAGATAAAGAATTTATTGAAAAGGCGGTAGAATTATATACCGATGAAGATTTGTGGGTGGAAAAACGATCGAATGGCTTTAAGATTATTGAAGCTCGTTTCAATAAGAAAGAGCATTTAAAAAAATTTAATAGCCAGATTCAATTTCTGAAGGAAAATTTAGAATCTCATCGTTCCACTAATTTTACTGGACAGATGTTGAAACATCATATTCATAAAAGCACCTATTTCATGTCCCGATTCATAGAAGAAAAAAATAAGAACAAAAATTAAAAAACCGCCTTCAGCATAAGCATTCCGGCGGTTTTCACTACACAAAAAACAGTTTAATCAAACTCTAACCAAAACTGTCAAACAGTTTTTAATTGATTTGCAAATAGCTTGGAATTTAGCTTTTGCAAGACCTCTACTTTATTCCTGGTATCAACAAGCAGAGAAATATTGTTATTACTTCCTCCGTAAGAGATCATCCTTACAGGCACGTCCTGCAAAATTTCGAATAATCTGGAAGTACTTCTTTCTTCAATTAATCCTTCGCCAACCACACAAATGATACTATGCTCTGCATCTACACTTATTTCACCATATTGATCTAATTCCGTAAGAATTTGATTTAGGTTAGTTGTATCATCTATAGTAAGAGAGATTGCAATCTCCGAAGTGGTGATCATATCTATGGAAGTTTCATATTTGTCAAAAACCTCAAAGATCTTTTTTAGAAAACCATGAGCCATCAACATCCTGTTAGATTTGATCTTGATCGCTGTAATTTCATCTTTAGCTGAAATCGCTTTAAGACCTTTTCTTTCAGCCATTGCGCTAATGCAGGTTCCAGTTGCCTCAGGAGTAAATGTATTTTTAAGATAGACCGGAATGTTCTTTCCAATTACCGGCGATATAGTTTGAGGATGTAAGATCTTAGCTCCGAAATAAGCTAACTCAGCCGCCTCTTCAAAACTTAATTGAGAGACAGGACGCGTATTTTCAACAAACCTTGGATCATTATTATGCAAACCGCTAATATCTGTCCAGATCTGTATTTCAGTCGCCCTGATCGCTGCCCCTAGAATTGTAGCTGTATAATCACTTCCTCCTCTTTTCAAGGTGTTTATATTATTGTTTGCGTCAATTCTAACAAAACCCTGGGTTATGATAATTTCATTTTCAGCATTCTTTTTCAGGCAATCATTCAAGAGCTCTCCAACCAGTCCAGTATCTGGATTTTCAAGGTTCTCAACATGCATAAAATCCCTGGCATCCAATAAGGTGTTATTTAGTGACTCAAAATTCAGAAATGAACTGAATATAAAAGTTAATAAGCGCTCGCCAGTAGTTACGATCTTAGAATCAACTTCGGTTGACCAGTTTCCTGAACAAACTTGATTAAGTTCAAGGAGCTGCTCTGTGACATTCTCTTTTACTGAAAAATTGAAATCCGGATCAGAGATCAATTCATCTATAAGATCAAAATGCTTGGTTTTTAAAAATTCCAGTTTTTCAGAAATATCATTTTCAGAAGAAATCTTAACTGCTGCAGATAG
The DNA here is from genome assembly GCF_031344135.1 of Christiangramia sediminicola. Lineage (NCBI taxonomy): Bacteria > Pseudomonadati > Bacteroidota > Flavobacteriia > Flavobacteriales > Flavobacteriaceae > Christiangramia > Christiangramia sediminicola. Next base: position 487,960 of record NZ_JAVJIU010000002.1, on the reverse strand, counting down.
ATCTACCAGATGATTTGTAACTCCAGACATCGCTGAAAGTACCAATATCTTATTCCCGGTAATATCTGAAATGATATTTTTTACATTTCTTATACTCGCGGTAGAACCAACTGATGTACCTCCAAATTTTAAAACTTTCATATCTGATAATTTCAGGCTGCATAGGTATTATTAATCTGAAGTGACACAAAAATTATATTTCATTTTATATACATTTGTACAAAATGTTCAATAATTAACAATGAAGACGATCACCACTTGTGTTCACGACATCATCAGACACCAACCATTTCTAGACGATGCTATCGCACGAGATATTGTGAATTTTAGCGGCCTGGCTGCAGATATACAGGCGCAGGTAGAAAAGGAAATGAGAAAACCTGTAAAACAAGGAAGTATCACCATGGCTTTGAGACGCTATGCTCCCAGCAGAACCAAGGTAAATATGCAAAGCCTGCGTGAATTAGGTGATATTATTGTTCGGTCAGGAATTACTGAATATACTTTTCTAAATTCGAAAACTATCATATCTAATAAGATCAAACTTATGGATGCTGTGAAGGATCAGACCGGAGTTTATCTTAATTATTCCAGTAACTATCAGGAAAGCAATATTCTGGTTTCTTCTTCTTTAACCGATCTAGTTGAAAAATGTTTCAGAAGTGAAGTAAGGGTTTCGATAAAGGAAGAACTCTCTTCTATTACCATAGAACTACCTAAAAATAGTTCACAAAGCGTTGGGCTCTATTTCTATATATTCAAATTACTGGCCTATGAAGGCATTCCAATCTTTGAGATGATCTCAACTTCAAATTATTTCGCATTATTCCTGGAGAAGGAATACGTAAACAAGGCATTTTTACTGATGAATGAGATCAAGCAGTGATCTACCAATATTCAAGATAAACACCTGTCATTGCCACTATTGCTAATACAATAACAACTGCAATCGCAACGTAAATTGTTTTATTTATTCCCTGTCTGGAAGTGCGGAAAAACTCGAGATCAGACTTTCTGTTTGATTTATCCTGAGAATACATTTTTGGTTAGTTAGTTCGAAAACGGCACACAATATACTAAAAATCAAAGACTTAAAACAATATGAATTAAAGTTTTCATAATGTGAGTGTTTTTAAATAAAACAGCATCTAAATTTAGATTCAAATTTCAATGCTATGAAGAATATTATTCGGGCGATACTTGCAGGTTGGGGTGCGAAAAAACTAGGAGGTGGTTGTGGTTGTTTCGGTGTGATTGTAGTTTTTATAATTCTATGGATACTTCTAGGTTATCTTGGCTTAGGAAGCTAGTTATAGTCTTTCATCAAAGTAGCCCACTCCATTGATTTTAAGGTTCTAACCAGGACCGGGTTAATCTTTTCCAGTAATTCAGAATTCTTCGGAAAAGCATAACTGTAATAATCCTTTTTAAGGCTTTGCCCTAGAATTTCCAGGTCATCTGAAAGACCAAGCCTTTCAATTTCAAATTTCAGAATGGGTTCATCATAAACAAAGAGTTTCGTATCTTCATTCAGGACAGCATTCAAACCGTCTACTCCATTATTCACAAGAACATTTTCAATATTATAAAGGTCTAGTAATTCCTGTGAACTTGAACTTTTTACAGTAGTAACATCAAATCTTTCGAGATCCTGGATATTGGTAATCTCTTCATTAATACTTTTAACGGTTAATGATGAGGCGATACCAGCAGTAAAACTTGAAATAATAATCACGGCCATAAACATCCAGATCAAACCAATTACTCTACCTCCGGTTGTTTTAGGAGATTTATCACCATAACCAACTGTGGTCATGGTAACGGCACTCCACCAGAAGCCCTGCATGATACCTTTAAAACTACCACCAAATTCTTCATGATTCTTTTTTCGTTCAAATAACCAAACTAAAATTCCGAATATAAAGATCACTAGCAGCAATAAAGCGACTACAGAGAAAAAGTCCCAGCTGAAGAAATTCGTTATATGCTTCAAAAAAGTGGATTCTTTTTTCTTTGCGACACTGGTATGTGAAATAAAATAAGGCTGTGAAAAATTCATTCTGGTCATACGATTATCGGTAACCGTAATGGGATTCACGCTAAGATCTACTTCACCACTTTCCACACCATCTAGTAAACTTCCCAGGTCTTCATATTCTTTGAATTCATATGCCACCTGAAGTTGTTCATTGACCATTTTCCAGGAAGCAATACTTAAGCCAGCATATCCATTTGGGCGCTTTTCAACGAATGGAGGAGTTTCTGTAATTCCGATGATGAGCTTATTCCTGACCTTTAAGGAATCTGGAGTTTGTGAAATTCCTTTGAATGAAAATGATAGAAATAGTATTAATAAAATTGAATTACGGACAAAAGACATCGAAATTATTTAAAATTCGAATATAATATAAAGAAATCAGTCTCCAATTATTTTGGAAGTGAGTCCTTCTCGAAGATGTAAGAGATATTGATTTTCTTTCTCCCGAATTTCCTGGCTCTTTCCACATCCTTACCCATGTAGATATCAATTCGGTTTCTCCAGCGGTAGTGCATTTTATCTTTTATTAGAAAAACACTGTCAAAACCTTCGATCTTAATTTTTGAATTGTGATCCAATCCCATACGAAGCAGGTCTCTGGAAACGGCAATAGCATTCATTCCTGGTTTTAAAGTATCGCCCCAGGCGGTAATGCTAGGATGACCTTCGGTTTGATATTCTACGGAATTATAAGCTGTAGCTGTTACACAAATGGTATCCCAATCTATATCTTCATCTGAGGAACTGAACTCTTTACAGGAAGTTAGAACAATTAGAATAACAATAAGGATCGAAGCACTGTAATAGTACCTCGATCCTTTTAAAATTTTGGAAGTTTTTAATTTCATTGAATGTTACAAAGTAAATCCATCCGGATATTCTCTCTTTACAAATTGATTTGCCTCATCAAAATTAGTCACTTTCATATTTTCTGAATCCCAGATCATTTTGATATCTCTACCTGGATAGAATGTTTTAACCTCGTTTGAATCCTTTATTTTTCTGGTCTTTTGAATATCATAACCTCGTATAGCAAGATTCGCGATCAAAAGAGATTCGGTTAAAGGTCCTGCTATATCAAATGGAGAACTTACTTCTTTTTGCCCATATCCTGCAATTGCTGCCTCCACCCATTGCGCATAGTGACCGTCCATTCCACCTTTCACTCTTTCATATTTTTGTGGAACATTCACTTCATCAGTTTTAGAGGTTGGTAGCAATCTAGGGTTTAAACCATAGGTGCCACACATCATTTTACCCTTATCTCCTATAATTAGAGCGCCATTTCCTCCATCACCAAATACTTCTTCAGGACCAAGTTCTTCCGGACGCATTGGTTTAATTCCACCATCCATCCAGTGTAACGTAATATCTTCAGAATTCGTATCCTTTCCATCAAAACTCATAATTACATGACTCGAAGGCGGACAGCTTTCAGGGAAATAACCTCTCTGAAATTCATCCACATAAACACTACCAACACTACATTCAACTTCTTTTGGATATTTTAAACCAAGAACACTAAATGGTGGTTCAATTAAATGACATCCCATATCACCGAGGGCTCCTGTTCCATAATCCCACCAGCCTCTCCAGTTAAACGGTACAAGACCATCAACATATTCTTTGTGAGGTGCTGTTCCTAACCATAATTTCCAGTCTAATTCCGGCGGAACTGGCGATGAAGCTTTCGGCCAGGAAATTCCCTGTGGCCATACCGGTCTGTCTGTCCAGACATATACTTCATTTACGTTACCAATTAATCCGGCATCATACCATTCTTTCATTTTACGAACTCCATCACCAGAAGCTCCCTGATTACCCATTTGAGTCACCACTTCGTATTTCCTGGCAGCTTCAGTAAGTGCTCTGGCTTCGTAGATATCATGCGTTAAAGGTTTCTGAACATACACATGCTTACCACGTTCCATAGCAGCCATGGTTTGCACTGCATGGTTATGATCTGGAGTTGACACACAAACTGCATCAAAATTCTTTGATTCTTTATCTAATAGCTCCCGGTAATCTTTATAATACTTAGCTTTTGGGAAGCGTTCTCTGGATTTTTTTGCCCTTCTGTCATCTACATCGCATAAAAAGGCAATTTCTGCCTTACCACTTTTGTAAAAGCTATGAAGGTCTGATTCTCCTTTACCTCCAACACCAATTCCGGCAATTAATAATTTATCACTTGGTGCGGTAAATCCCGGGCCTCCTAGTACATGTCGCGGGATGATCATAATTCCACTTGCTGCAATAGCCGATTTTTTCATAAAGTCTCTTCTAGACTCCACACCCGTTTTTTTCTTGCTTTTACTCATGGTTTAAAGTAATTAGTTTGACAGAGTTATGTATTTATTAATATGTTATTGCAACCAATTTAATGAAAATATGACAAAATGCGTCATCATCGGTTATTCTGTCGGGTTATTTGGCATTCGGCAGGGTACTTGCTCAAGTTGGTATTAAATGGCTGAAAATTATTTTATAGCCAAATTTAAAATTGAAAAAATACTTTTTATGAGTCAAGTAAAGCAAAATGACGCCGTTAAGGTACATTACACAGGGAAGTTAGAAGACGGTCAGGTTTTCGATAGTTCAGTAGAACGAGGAGAGCCAATAGAGTTCACTCTAGGCCAGGGTCAACTTATCCCAGGTTTTGAAGAAGGTCTTATCGGTATGGAAGTAAATGAGAAGAAGACCATCAATATACCAAAAGAAGAAGCTTACGGCGAGCCAAAAGCTGAGTTGATCCAGGAAGTTGAAAAAAGTCAGCTACCTGAAGAACTTAAGCCGGAAGTTGGAATGCCACTTGTTTCTAAAGGACCTGATGGTCGTGAGATCAATCTTGTTGTAACAGAAGTTAAAGATGCTAGTATTGTAGTAGATGCTAACCATCCCCTTGCTGGTAAAGATCTTGTTTTCGATCTAGAAGTAGTAGAGATCAAGTAATATCCAGTACTATAATATCAAGAAGCCTGAAAATCATATTTTCAGGCTTTTTTGTTTTCTGGCATTTGCATCATTGGTTAAGGTTATTATAATTCTTTTCTAGTTCAGGCTTTGCTCCTTAATTTAGAGTAAATCAATAAAAATTAAATTATGAAAAGAAAAGGATCGGCCGTATGGAAAGGCTCATTGAAAGAAGGAAACGGAACGGTAAGCCTAGAAAGCGGAGTTCTGCAAGATGCTCAATATTCATTTAAGACTCGTTTTGAGAATGGCAAGGGAACTAATCCAGAAGAATTGGTTGGAGCTGCTCATGCGGGATGCTTTAGCATGCAGTTGTCTGCTTTTCTAACTGAAGATGGGTTTGAACCTGATAAAATAGAAACTATTTCTGAAATCACTTTTGAGGATGGCGAGATCACAAAATCTCATTTAATTCTGGATGCAGTGGTTCCGGGAATTGATAAAGAAAAATTTGATAAGATCGCGAATAAGGCTAAAGAAGGCTGTCCGTTATCAAAATTGCTTAACGCAGAAATCACATTGGAATATGATCTAAAATAAGATCTATTCAATTATGAAATATACAGGCCTCTAGAAATAGGGGCTTTTTTATTTTGATATTTTCAGGGATTCGAAGACAAGATTTTTTAAATCTAAATTCATCTTATTTTCATTAGCCCATTTTTGATTTATTTCCAGTTCTATCCCGCAATATTCAGTTCCGAATTTCTTTCGAAGATATGTTGTAAATCCGTCAGCTTTACCCAAATAAGGATAATTGAATCTCACTGAATAACCGAGGTTTATCAATTTCATTTTTTTCTTCCATTCACTGCAAAATTCTTTTTCCCGAATTCTGGCAGGATCATATAAAAGTCCAATATCACAGTTTCTTTCAATTTCATTTAGGATTGGAGTAAAACTATGAACTGAAATATGTATGATTTTTTCTCCATTCTTGAGCCAGGAAGCTATTTTTTTTTCAATTTCATCCCGGTAAGGCTGATAGAGTTTTTGAATAAGAAATTGTTTATCCTCATTTTTGAGGTCCTGAGAAAACCGGGAAAAAAGTTTTGGATGATGCAGTGATCTGTTAGTTTCAATCAGCAATCTACCAACTCTTTGATATTTACTAAAATCAGCCAGCGGTTCTAAGTACTTAAAGAGATCAAAAGCACCTGGATCAAAAGCTTCATGTGTTTCCAGAACATGATTATCAAATTTGAACAATTCCTGGTAAAATTTTGGAATATCAGAAAATGCATGTTCACATGTCAGTAAAAATTTCATGGCCGGAACATCCTGTTGTCCTGAAGGCAATCTGCAAGCTTTGCATATACTTTCTGAATATTTTCCGTGGAAAAATCGTTTCGTAAAGCTTTTAGAATTCTTGTGGAAAGACTTCCGTTCTGCAGTAGAAATTCAATATGTTTCTGGTGATTTTTATCCAGCTTCTCTCCTATTCTGGCATAAAGATTTTTCCAGATTTTCTTCACATCTGCATCTTTCTGAAGATCAAAAATGGCCAGGTATTTCTTATCGATAATCAAAGTAGTTTCAGCGCTTTTGATCACATCATTGAAAATATCAAATAATTGATCTTCATGCCAGGACTTCTGATCTTCCAGAGAAACCAGTTCTTCACTTACCAGTAATTTTAGCACTTCAATAATAAAAGCTGCAATAGCTATATCTGCAGAAGGGTTTTCCTGAATATCTATTACTCTAATCTCAATGGCATTCCTGTCAAACCTGGAAATGGCACCGCGGGAATTCAGAAAATGATGGTCAAGAATATTTTCAGTATCAAACGATTTTATGGCGGAAGTAATTGGTTGAAAAATTACCCGATGATAATCTGCTTTATTAAAGACCTGTTCCGGAATTACCTTACCAGTCATGTGAGGAATTTCTTTTTGATTGGTTTTATAATACTCCATGCGCATATCCTTGAAACCTGTAAACTTACCATCAAGTACTGGTGAACTGGCTGAAAGTCCCGGGATTATGGGAAGCAATATTCTAATTGCTGCATGAAGCTTTTCGAATTCAGCATCATTGAAGAAAGGTAGATTAATGTGCATACTTTGTACATTGCTCCAGCCATGCCCATTACAATCAAAAATCTTGTTGTACAATGAGTAGATCTCATTATTATCATGCTGCCACAATTTAGTTTCAGTATGTGGATCCATTAAAGGATGTGAAGCTGATGGAAGAAGACAAATTCCCCTTTTTTCCAGGTATGAATTGATCTCTTTTATATTTTCTAAAAATAGTGCATCAAGCTCCGACAGGTTTTTTGTAGGGCCATTGGTTTTCAACTCAACTACATGGGCTACCAGCTCATTGCTCCACTCAATTTTTCCATTTTCAATATCAGAAGTAATCGAACCATTTTTTGCAATAAAAAGTTGATCAACGCCTGGATTAATTTTGAGATCAGACTTATTAACTAACATATATTCAAGTTCAATCCCGAATACTTCAAAAAGATGATATGCCATTATATTTTATTTTCTAAGCGGTTTTTCAAAGCCATCAGAATATCTGAATAAACCTGGTCACCGTAATAACCGTCTTCTACTCCCGCGTCTATATTTGGATTATCGTTGATTTCTATAACCAAAGCTTTCCCGTTCACTTCTTTAATATCGATTCCGTAAAGTCCTTTCCCCATTAATTTGGCCGCTTTAAGGGCATTTTTAAGGATTTTTTCCGGAACTTGCTCAATAGGTAAACAATCTGCATTTCCATCCTGATCGTCTTTCTTCTTGGCATCCCAGTTATAGATCTGCCAATGTCCTTTAGCCATGTAATATCTGCAGGCATAGAAAGCTTTCCCATCTAGAACTCCAATACGCCAGTCATAATCTGAAGGTGAAAATTCTTGTGCGATCACAAGTTCAGACTTTTTGAGCATGCTTGTTACCAACTCCAAATATTCTTCTTCTGTTTTGGCCTTTTTTACACCAAAGGAAAAAGTTGAATCAGGTGATTTTAATACTACCGGTAGTTTTGTGATCTCCAGTACAGCATCAATATTATCCTTATGAACGATCACCGTTTTTGGTGCAGGAATCCTGGAATTCTCCAGGGCTTCTGCCATAAAAACTTTATTGCAACATTTTAAAATGGCATCTGGATAATCTACAATAGCAATATCTTCCTGCTGAGCTTTACGGGCAAAAGCATAAGCTTCATTATTAACTTCGGTACTTTGCCTGATCAGCAATGCATCAAACGCCGATAATTGGGAAAGATCTTTAGGGCCAAGAATTTCAGTATAAAAACCAAGTTTCTCCCCTATTTCCATGAACTTTTTAAGTGCTTTTGCATTACTTGGCGGAGCCACATCTCCAGGTTGAACCAAGATAGCAAGATCATATTCAGAATTATTTGCCTTCGGAGTATCGTATCGCTTTTTCGAAAAATATTGTTCAGCAAAATACAACATGCTTTCTTTATGGTCTTCCGGGATTTCAGATTCCGAGATCGCTTTAATGCTCTTAATATTCCATCTTGTGGTATAATTGAATTTTACACGTAAAAATGGTATTTGAAAATGCCGGAAAAAAATCGCGCTCAATTCCTTATACTTCGCTGCTACATTCTGGCCAAAATAGATGCTTAAAGTAAATTCCTGAGACTTTATATTCTTTAAAGACTGCTGAATTAGATCATCAAAATCTTCAGAAACGATCTTTACCAGTTTAGGTTCTCCAAGGTCTACGAGATTCTTCACGGTTGGTATTGCTAAATGACCTCTCGCCTCTGCTAGAAGTGAAACGTAATAACCTTTAGATTGATAGGAATAATCCTTACATAAATTAAAGATCCTGGCTTTCTTCAGTTGAGAATATTCAGGATTGGTAAGGTAATCTTTGGACGAAATGATCTTAAGATTCTCAGAAGAGATCGTCCAGGTCTCCGGCTGATTTACAATAATATATTTATTCATTAAAAATGAAAATGTTTGATCAAATGTATATTAAAATCCAATCCGATTTTAGATTTTAAGTATAGCTTAATATTAATTCTTAAATTCAGGTTTTTAAATAACAACCCACTTTTTATGAAACTAAAACTTACCGGAATTTTCCTTTTTTCAAGCCTGCTAGGTATTAATGCTCAATCCACAGACCAAAATCTTATGGCTAAAGCGAAAAAATTACACCAGGAAGCAATTACTATAGATACTCATAATGATATTAATGTAGACAATTTTACGGAATCCAAAAATTACACGATGGACCTTGACACACAGGTAAACCTTCCGAAAATGGATAAGGGAGGTATGGATGTGACCTGGCTAATTGTTTATACTGGTCAGGGAGATCTTGATGAAGAAGGATATAAGGCAGCGTACGAGAATGCTATAAGCAAATTTGAAGCGATTCATAGACTTACTGACCAATACGCTCCGGAAAGAATTGGATTGGCCACAAATTCTGAAGAAGTAAGAAAATTGGTTGCTGAAGATAAAAAAGTTGCAATGATAGGTGTTGAAAATGCTTATCCCATTGGTACTGACCTGAACAGAATTCAGGAATTTTACGATCGTGGCGCGAGATATATGTCTTTATCACATAATGGGCATAGCCAGTTTAGTGATTCGAATACCGGAGAAGAAAATGATGAATGGTTGCATAATGGATTAAGCGATCTTGGAAAAGAGGCTCTTGCTGAAATGAATCGGCTTGGAATTATGATAGATGTTTCACATCCTAGTAAAGAAGCCATCAAGCAAATGTTTGAATTTTCAAAAGCTCCACTTATCGCTTCACATTCTTCTGCACGTGCGCTTGGCGATGTTAGCAGAAACCTGGACGATGAGTTGCTGGAATTGTTTAAACAACACGGTGGTGTGGTGCAAACCGTTGCTTTCAGATCTTATCTTGATCCTGAAAAATACCAGGTATTTGCAGATTCAAGTAAACTGATCTATGAAAAGAAAGCAAAGGAAATGAACTTTAAGTTGCTTGAAAGGGATTCGGTTAGAGAACTTTCAAATGAGGAGCGAAAAGAATATTATACTACCTATAATCAGATCCGTACTGAATCGAAGCCCGAAATTGAAAAATTGAAAGAAAGAGTTGATCCTGTAAATGTTTCAGATTTTGTAGACCATATTGATTACCTGGTAGAGAAAATTGGAATAAACCACGTTGGAATAAGTTCAGATTTTGATGGTGGCGGAGGAATTGATGGCTGGGATGATGCTTCAGAAACCCTGAATATTACCGTTGAATTGGTAAAAAGAGGTTATAGCGATGAAGAGATCAAAAAACTTTGGGGTGAGAATCTTCTAAGAGTGATGGATGAAGTAAGCGCCGTTGCAGAAACAATTCAGAAATCCTAATCAGTTAAATTTCACTTCCAGAATATTTGCTGGTCCTGAAATAGATTCATTAGAAATAAACATACGGCCGGACGGACTGAAACAGATTCCTTCCGGCTGTTCAAATTCTTCCGGATCCAGCAAATGCAATTCCTTTATTTTCCCATCCAGTTGAACTATCAAAACTTTCTGAAATTCAGCATCTAAAACATATAGTTCACTATTATCAGGAGAAAATGATAAATCTGAAGGTCTTATAAGTTTTCTGGGATTTTGTGTTCTTAGAACGTCAAATTTAGGATCACTATATTCTATTCTTAGAATGGGCTCTCTCTGTAGCTTTTTAGTAACCGGATCGAATGCATATACGCCCTTATATCCGCCTTCATTATTTAAATTCCTTTCCTTCACAGACAACCAGAGTTCACCATTCTGACTAACCGCAAGACCTTCTATATTATTCCTGTATTCAAATTCAAGATCATAGGTATCAGTATTTAATTGTGCACTATCCAGAGATTTAATATTGAACAATTTGCCATTACTTTCTGCTACCCAATATTCACCATCCTTGTAACATAAGGCTTCATAATCTCCATCATCTGCAAATTTGTATTTACTGGTAACTTTCGATTTTGCAAGATCATAAACGTAAATAATCCCGTCTTCATCCTGCACACAAGCTACTTTTTCATCTCCAACCCAATATAAACCTGAAATTTCTTTAAGCTCCTCGGGAAGTTTCCATCGCTTTACAATTTCATATGATTTCGTGGAATCATCGTAATCATAATCGTTCATTTCATAAATGGCATAAACTATTCCAGATAAGAGTAAAACAAAAACTACAATTCCTATGACCCACTTATTCATAAACCGATTTTAGAAAACTAAAATTACATTAATGAATATGCGCCTCAAAAAGATTAACATTACTTTGAAATGGCACTTACTTCCACTTCGCTATCTATCTTTCTGAAAATCAGCTATTAGTTAAAAATATGTTAAATCGGTACCTTTTATTACATAGTACTGTAACGGTTTTATTTTACTGTCGTCTATTAAATAGAAACAATCATTAAAATCATCAATCATGACAATTTCATCAGGTAACACAAAGAGTAGAAAATCATTTATGAACACCGAAGCAAATTCAGCAACAGGTTTTATAAATCGAAGAAGATTCGCTTAAGCAATCAAAAAACATTCATCAATCATCAAAATCATCAATTATGACAACTTTATTAAGCAACACCAAAAGTAGAAGATCATTTATGAGTACAGAAGCTAGTTCAGAAAAACATAGCTTACTAGGTAGAAAAAGATTTTCCTAATCATCAACCATTAAAATTCATCAATCATGAAATCTCTAGACAGCATCATCCAGGATTTTGGAACGAGCAAAGAAGGTGGTCTTACTCATCGCAGACCATTTTTGAACCTTAAGGAAACCAGCGGCCATATCAATTGGTATAGTCGTAGGACCTACGCCTAAGCATTCATCAATCAAAAAATTATCATCATGACAGCTTTATCAAATTTAATCCAGGAATTCGGAGTGACAAATGACTCTGGACTTACACACAGAAAACCATTCCTTAATTCAAAAAGTTCAAGCGGACGTTCTTGCTGGTATAATCGCAGACGCTACGTGTAGAAAACTAAAATCTATCGTATGAAAACCTTTTCAACCTAGCCGGTAAATTCACGTTTACCGGCTATAATTTTGGTTAAAAAACATTAAAATTAGCTTAAAATTTAACCATCTGGCCTAAACATTTGTTTATTTGCAGCATTTACCTTCAACAAATGTTAGAAACGATAAAAAGACACCCCAAATTAAAGTGGGCATTAATTATTGTAACCAGTTTAATCGCTCTTTTCTTTTTATTTTTCGGGAGCATATACTTTGGAATGTGGGGAAAGATTCCCAGCACTAAAGAACTTACCGAACTAAAACAAAATAAAGCTACTCAGGTTCTTGCATCTAATGGAGACCTGATTGGTAAATTTTATATTTTCGACAGGCAGCCAATAGATTTTGAGCAGCTTCCACCCTATCTTATCGAAGCTTTGATCGCAACAGAAGATGTTCGATTCTATGAACACGACGGGATTGATAATCGAAGTTTACTAAGAGTTTTCTTTAAATCTATTTTACTTCAGGACGATTCTGCGGGAGGCGGTAGTACTATCACACTTCAATTAGCAAAGAATATTTATGGTAGACGTGATTTCGGAATGTTCGGGATCGTGATCAATAAAATGCAGGAAGCGGTTATCGCTAAAAGACTGGAGAATATTTATTCTAAAGATGAGATCATCCAGTTATACTTCAATACTGTTCCTTTTAGTGATAATACTTATGGAATTGAAAGCGCCTCTTTGAAGTTCTTCAATAAACATACTTCAGAACTTAGGCTTGAAGAAGCTGCAGTTTTGGTGGGAATGTTAAAGGCCAGTCACTACTACAACCCAAGAATTTTTCCAGAACGAAGCAGACTAAGAAGAGATGTTGTTTTAATGCAAATGGCTAAATACGGTTATCTTACTGAAACCGAAGCCGAAGAATCTAAAATGCAGCCTTTGGTTCTGGACTATAAAAGTTATAGCAATAATAAAGGTGTTGCTCCTTACTTTAGAGAACAAATAAGAAAGGATGTAAGTAAGATCCTGGACACCCTGAAAAATAAGGACGGACAAAAATATAACATCTACCGCGACGGACTTATAGTTCATACAACCTTGAATTACGATATGCAGATCCTGGCTGAAGAAGCCATGATAGAACATATGTCTGAACTTCAGGAGGAACACGAGAAATCTTATGGTAATTATGCACCTTGGGTAAGAAACAAAGATATTCTTAATGATGCGATCAAAAGATCTGAGCGCTATCAAAATCTGCAAAAAGAAGGATTGAGCGAAAAAGAGATCCTGAAGAAACTGGAGGAAACTCGACCGACAGAATTATTTCAGTACGATGGTATGGAAACGAAGAACGTAAGTACCATAGACAGTATTTCTCATTATCTGAAGTTTTTAAATTCCGGTTTACTTGCTGTCAATCCTGAAAATGGAGCCGTCCAGGCCTGGGTTGGTGGTGTAGATTTCAGATTCTTTAAATATGACCATGTGGCGCAAAGTAAAAGACAGGTTGGTTCAACCTTTAAACCATTTGTATATACTGCTGCCATTGAAAATGGAATGGATCCCTGTTCTTATTTCTCTGTAAGGGAGGTCACCTATGATGATGGCTGGACACCTTCTAATTCATCTTCTGAAGGAGATGATCCAAATATGAATTATAATTTAAAAACAGCTTTAAGCAGGTCCATGAACACCATTGCCGTAAAAGTCCTAATGGAGACCGGGATTGGTAATGTTATTAACCAGGCTCGAAGAATGGGAATAGAATCTGATTTGCCACAGGTTCCATCTATAGCCTTAGGAACTGCTTCATTGAATCTGGAAGAACTTACTTCAGCATATACAAGTTTTGTAAATAACGGGCATTATTCCAAGCCATATTACATCACTAAGATCGAAGATGGAAACGGGAATAAACTGGCAGAATTTAAACCTCAAATTTCAGCGACCAAAGCCTTTTCTGAAAATACCAGAAAGATCATGCTGAACATGATGCAGGCGACAGTAAATGAAGGTACGGCTACCAGGCTGAGATACAAATACGGATTGCAGAACGATATCGCCGGGAAAACTGGTACCACACAGGATAATAAAGACGGATGGTTTGTTGGGATTACGCCGGAACTAGTTTGTGTAACCTGGGTTGGATCTGATGATCATAGAATAGGTTTCCGAAATACGGCTATTGGTCAGGGAGCCAATTCGGCGCTACCAGTATTTGCAAAACTGATGCAGAAGATGAATTCAGATTCGCAATTCAATGAAATCACCAATGCCAGATTTCAGGCATTACCTTCAGACCTTGCTGTAATGATGGAATGTCCTCCTGAAGAAAGAGATAACTTCTTTGAACGCCTGTTCTCCGGTAAGAAGGATAAGCGCTCAAATGATAAGAATAATGAAGACGAAAAGGGTAAAAAGAAAAAGAAAGGATTTTTTAAACGTATTTTCGGCAGTAAGGATGATAATTAAAACTCCTTATTGATCTGCATTCTTAGTTTACGAGAATAATCTTCTTCCAGCCAGTCACGGTAATTTTTAGTGCTTTTACTAATACAGTAAGAATATTGTTTGATTCGTGATGAAATATCATCTTTAAGCTCCTTAGCAAGGATCCTTGCATCAAACACGTCTTCACTGTTTTCAACACACATTTTCACGTGCTGCTCCATAGACCATTCAAGAACGGCTTTAGACTTCAATCCTTTTTTGATCACTTCATCGTAAGCCTCTTCTATATTGAAAGTTACATTCTCAGTTTTTGAGAACTGCTCTCTAATTTCCGGAGGCATTTCATATTGAAATTCTCTTTCAATATCCTCATCACTAAGAAGATTTTCAAAATAGAAATCTGGAGATCTGAAGATCTGTTTCCAGTCTACCGCAGTGCTCCAGTGACCAAATCTCGCCATATTATTCCCAAGATCTATCACATTGAATTCTTCCTTGTTTTCCAGCACTCGCGAACCACGACCAATCATCTGGAAATACAGGGTAAGAGATTTTGTTGCTCTATTCAGAATAATGGTCTCTACTGTAGGTTCATCAAATCCAGTGGTAAGAATACTAACCGAAGTTACAATAGCATCTGGAGTATTTTTGAACCATTTTAAAATATCCTTACGATCCTGCTTGCTGGTAGTATTGTCCAGATGCCTGATTGGAAGTCCGGCGTTTTTAAAGGTATAATATACCTCTACCGAAGTATTGATTCCATTATTGAAAATAAGTGTTTTCTTGCCCTTAGACCTTTCGTAATAAGCCGTAAGTAGTTTTTCCTGCATGCTATAATTAGAATACAGTTCTTCTGAAGACTTCACGGTATAATCACCGTTCATACCAACCTTCAGATTAGTTAGCCCAACATTATAACTGTAAATATTGGCCCTGGCAAGAAAACCTTTTTCTATAAGAGAAGAGATAGAGTCTCCAACAATAAGTTCTCTGTAATTATCCTTCATCGGAAGTTTAATATTTGAACTTAACGGCGTCGCTGTTACTCCAAGTATAAAACACTTTTCGAAGAACTTAAATAGTTTTCTAAAAGAGTTGTAGTGAGCTTCATCAATGATCACCAGGCCTATATCTTCAATTTCCAGCTTTTCATCATTCAGGCGGTTATTAAGTGTTTCAACCATGGCAACGAAACACATATAATCATCCTGATCTGGTAATTCCTTTACCTTACTATTAATGATTTTATTACGAACACCGAATCCTGAAAGCATTTTTGAAGTCTGCTTACATAATTCTATCCTGTGGGTTAGAATTAAAACTTTCTTATTCGTTCGCTGAATATACTCTCTTGTCATTTGAGAGAATATCACAGTTTTTCCTCCACCTGTAGGTAGCTGATAAAGAAGGTTGTAATTTTCAGGATGCTCTTCAATTACCCCAAAGATCTTATCAATATCCTTTTGCTGATAATCGTATAATTCCTTGTCTACTTTCTTCTTTTCAATACCAAATGTTTCTGACGCCATAGATTTTTTTAAGTAAGCAATTTTGCAAAAATAAGCCATTTTAAGCATTACTCAAAAATTTATTGAAGTTTATAAACCCTGAATTTTCAAACTAACACAGAAAAATATCGTAAATTAGCACGAACCTTTTCGAGGTTAATTTTTTCATACCCTGAAACAAATGACTCTGTAATCCCCCGGAATTTTATTGATTAAAAATCCGGTGAATTGACTTCAGCAGAACATTTATATACCAAATATTCAAGAACACTTTCTAATTGTGAACTATTCTCGGGCCTTAATAAGGAAGAATGGTTAGACTTTCTTGCAAATTTCCACGAAGAAAAATGGAGCAAGAATACCTGTATCATCAATCATCAAAAATTCCTGTTTCATTTTTACATCATCACCTCAGGTAGATTGAAAATGTATAATGTAGATGACATTAGCCACAAGGAGCATACTTTATTTCTCCTGAAAAAAGCAGATGTATTCGATCTGTTTTGCTTGCTGGATGGTATTAAACATAAGGTATACTATGAATGTCTGGACAATATTAAGGTCCTTGCTATTTCCATGGATCAGTTAAGATCATGGTTAAATAGAAATCCCATTTTTTACAAACACTTCCTCTCCTATTCTGCAAAGATCATGAGAACACTGGAAGAAAATGTCTCCCAGCTCATTTTTGCAAATATTTCTACCAGGCTCCTAAAATTACTGGTAGATAATGTAGATCATAAATCTAATCAGCTGGAATTGATCAATGATCTTCCAAATAAAGAACTTGCCCACCTTATCGGTTCTACCCGGGCTGTTGTAAACAGACATTTACAGGAACTGAAGAAAAAAGGGTCTATCTCTATTGCCAGGAACCAGGTTGAAATCAAGGATATTAATCTTCTTCTTCAGGAGTTGGAGAACAATGTTAAAAATAGAAAATAATTTTCTTGTGCTACCTAAGTGATTTTGGTTCAGACTCTTGCATATTATCTTAGCTACACTTAATTACATTATTCATCAATTATAAACTTAAATCATGAAAAAATTAATCACTTTAATTTTAGTAGCAGGATGGGTGTTGACTTCCTATTCTCAAGAAATTATTCAACTGGATGAAACCAGAGTGAATTTTGATCCAACCGCAGAAATTGTATTTGAAGACTATGCAAACGGTATAGTGAAAGTTAAAGAAAAGTATCAGACTCAATTTCAATCTGATGCGATTGCATTTATGAAAGAGAATTTTGATATTTCGAAGTTTCTGGACGCTCAGGATGGTCTTTCAGGCGACATTGTCGTTACGGCAAGAAGTTCAAAAGGTTACCTAATGGCAACTTATAATGAAGACGGAGAGATCATAAAGAATTATCAAAAATTCAAAGACATTGCACTACCATATGATATTAGAAATCAGCTCTTTTCCTCACATCAAGGATGGACTATGACGTCTAATAAGTACATCGCCTCTGGAAACGGAGAACAATTAGATAACCAGAAATATCTGGTTCGTCTTGAAAGAGGTGGCGAAAAAACGAAAGTGAAACTGGCCCCAAGTGCATCAGTTAGAGGGGTAGCATCAATCGATTAGTAAATAATACGAAGGCTGTAAAAATTTTAGCGGCTGTCTAAATCTCAAGTGACAGTTCAATAATGTTAGAATGTAATAGTAGTTAATAAAAATGATCTCTCAGATCAAAAGCAGAGTTAGTGCTAATTTTTCTACAGCCTTTTATTATTTCTTAAATAAATCTGATGATAAATATCGATCTCCCCTGTCGCAAACAATACTAACTACAAGACCGCTGTCCAGTTCATTACAAAGTCTTACCGCAGCTGCAGCAGCTCCTCCACTACTCATACCAGCAAAAATACCTTCTTCTTCTGCCAGTCTTCTACTCATTTCAATTGCTTCCTGTTCATTTACTTCTAAAACCCTGTCCACTTTTTCAGGATTAAAAATCTTTGGAAGATATCCTTTTGGCCATTTTCTAATTCCGGGAATTCTTGCATCATCACTAGGCTGAACTCCAACGATCTGAATATCCTTATTCATTTCTTTCAAATAAGTACTAGTTCCCATTATGGTTCCGGTGGTACCCATAGAAGATACAAAATGAGTTACCCTATGATCTGTGTCTCGCCAGATCTCGGGTCCGGTAGTTTTGTAATGTGCTTGCCAGTTATCGTCATTCCCAAACTGATTCAACATAAAGTAATCACCAGATTTCATTTTATCTTCAGCATAATCCCTGGAACCTTCAATTCCCACATCGGCATCGGTTAAAGTTACCTTAGCGCCATAAGCTCTCATTGTCTGAACTCTTTCAATTGTAGAATTCTCAGGCATTACCAATTCAATATCCAATCCAAAAATTCCTGCGATCATCGCCAATGCTATACCGGTATTACCACTGGTTGCTTCAATTAGTTTTGTATTCTTATCTATATCACCTCTATCAAGAGCGCTTTTAATCATGTTATAGGCAGCACGATCTTTCACACTACCTCCTGGATTTTGTCCTTCCAATTTAAAATAAAGATCGACACCAGGTTTATCTACTAGTCTTTTTGATTTTACAATTGGCGTGTTCCCTACAAGATCTATGATTGAATCATTCATTTGTCGTTATTGTTTTTAATATTAATCTGAGGTGTATGAGAAACCATGGAATTCTTTGGAACTGACTTGGTTAACCATACGTTACCACCAATCACGCTATTTTCTCCAATTACCGTATCACCTCCGAGAATAGTGGCATTTGCATAAATTGTCACGTTCTTCTCAATTGTTGGGTGGCGTTTTACATTTTTTAGAGTTTTATTTACTGTAAGTGCTCCTAAAGTAACACCCTGATATATTTTCACATTATCTTCTATCACCGCCGTTTCTCCAATTACAACACCTGTTGCGTGGTCAATAAAAAATGAGTTCCCGATCTTCGCTCCTGGATTTATATCTGTACCAGTCAGACTATGAGCACATTCGGTCATTAATCTTGGAACTAATGGCAGTCCGAATTTATAGAACTCATGACTCAACCTGTATGTCGCGATCGCGAAGAACCCGGGATATGAAAGATAAACTTCTTCTACCGAATTAGCTGCCGGATCGTTCTTGGCGATTGCTTCAGCATCAAGATTAAGCTTTTGTAAAAGTTCAGGAAGCTTATTCAGGTAATCGCTCCAGATATCCTGGCAAGGTGATCCCGGTTCCCAGCATACCAGTTTAGCCAGGACTTCGAAATCCATACCTAACTCCATCAAATTATCTTTTACAGGTGTTTGCTTATCAAACAGTGTATAGAATAATTTCCTGGTAAATGCTTCTGTTTTTTCCTTAATGCTGAAATTGAGATTGGGTAGTTTTTTTTGGTCTTCAATCTCCTTAATAACTTTTTCTAAATTCATAGCGACGATTTAGTCTCATTCAAATTTAATTAATTACAATGAACTCAAAAAGCTTATTATTACAAGCTTCACGGGATATATAAAAATTAGATAATTTATAGTTAAACAATTATTAAGGAGAAAACAAGGGAAGCATTCCTGGTGTAAATTAGGAGTATAAATTTTAATATAATGGCACAAGAGAAAAAACCGAAAAATGATCAGAAGAGCCAGCCTAAGCAGACTCCAAAATCGAAAGAACAAGGAAAACCTAAAAAGTAATTTTTAGTGAATTTAATTGTTTTAGCAAGCCACCTCTAAAGGGTGGCTTTATATTTAATGTTATCTAATCAATGAAAAGTATCCGGTTTTATCTTCAAAACCCTCTATTTTAATTCGATACCAGTAATCGTCTGCAGGAAGATTTATCCCGTTATACACGCCTTCCCATATAAAGCTACTCCCTTCGCCATATTTTAAAAGCTTCCCGTACCTATCATAGATCTGAACTTCTGAACTACCAAAAAACTCGACTCCTTTAAGCTCAAACCTGTCATTATACCCATCGTTGTTTGGAGAGATCATTTGAGGCACCACGATATGAGCAAACTCAATAGTATCTATTTTGCACCCTTCAGAATCTTTAATATAAGCGGTGTAAATTCCACCGGAAATATTATTAAATAAAGGAGAATCCTGATAATTAATACCGTCTAAAGAATATTGAAAATCACCCTCAAAAATTGGAACTATTTCAACTTCAATTCCATTTGAAACTACCTCTTCTATCTGGGCGTTGTCAACCACAGCTACAACAAAATTTTTAGTGGTAAAGCAGCCCGGAGCAGAAATGACATCTACAGAATAAGTCCCTGGCGAATCGATTGTAATAGACTCTGTAGTTTCACCGTTATTCCAACGGTATTCATAACCTTCTACTCCAACACTTAAAGTTAAATTGGAATCCGGACAAAACCTTAGCTCTTCATTCTGTAAAGCTGGTAGCGGAATAAAACTAAGAGTAACAGGAGTTCTAGAACTTGGATTACAATTGTAGTCAGGATTTACAGCTTCAGCATAAAAAGTTCCACCTTCTGTAGGAAAATAGGTATTTGTATCTTCTGCCAGCAAATTACCCCCGGTTTCTTCATCATACCAATTCACTGTTTCATTACCTGCCACGTTAACCCTTAAAGCAGGTGCCGATTCATTCTGGCAGATAGTAAGGTCACCCTCGCTCTGGGGTGCTTCCGGAGTATCAATGATTTCAACCTGGAAGGGTTCAGAAGCAGAGCTACATACATTGCTAGCCAGGTTATTTGAGTCTTCTGCGACTTTCACTCTAAAATAAACTGTATCATCGATTAGAGAAGTATCATAAGTATCAGAATTTGCTCCCGGAATATCACTCCAGTTTTCAGAATCCTGACTGATCTGCCACTGGTAAAATTGCTGATCATACACAGAGCTATCTGCATTAGCTTCTAATTTGACGCTAATTGGTGAATTCTCTTCACATACCTGAATAGAATAACCGAAACCGTCCTCGGTAGAAATTGTTGTAAGATCTCCACATGATCTAAAGATAATGTCATCTATGGCCAGGTCATTTCCGCAGCCACCTTCTCCATTATTAAACATTTTTAAAATAATCGCGTTCTGTCCCGGTTCAGATCTAAAAGTGAGTGCAAATTGTTCCCATTCTGGATTCGAAGTGGAATTAATTGAAGGGGTGTCACCAGCTTTGATCAAAAAGGAATCGGTTTCGTCCCAGATCTCAAACCTCACGTTATTTGGTATTCCGCCTCCTTCACAAACATTACTATCCAGATCGTAAATGTTCATAAGAAAGGCTGAAAATTCATAGGTTGTATTCTCACAAAGGCCGGAAATCTCTTTTCTATAGAACCTCCCTGCTGTGAAATCGGCATTCACAATTAAGGCCCTTCCTCCTGAAAAATTGGTATTTGGTAAATTTTGATGCCATGAGGTGATTTGATTTCCAATAGTACTTGAAATGGTATACTCTCCATCCTGCGGATCCTGCCGAACGAAATTGTAATTGGTTATTCCCGGGGCAAGCTCATTTCCGGTTCCAGAACCCTGACCAAAATCTTCATGAAAAATTGGATCGCCTTTACTTCCTTCACAAAAACCCAATTGAGCATTAATGGAAGAAATGAAGAATAAGAAAACCAATGTAAATAAATACTTCATTTAAGAGTCTAAAGAAAACGGTCGTTTAATTGATCAAATTGATAGGAATTGGTCCAGTTCTGCTCTTCAGATTCTTTTGTGATCTGATATATTCTATTATTAAATTCTGCAGAGATACCTTTATCTATTACAAAATTGACAGCCTGCTCGAAAGATTTGAAAATGCTCTTTTGAAATGATTCGGTAATATTTTCCTTATCCTTAGAATATGTTTGAGCAATTTCAACATTATAGAACATCACATCAGCAAGTGAATGGGATTCCATTTCTAACTTCAAAAAATGTTTTATTAGTTTATGAGCGACAGACCTCCGAGTTTTTGGTCTTCGGTTATTAGGAGGAAAATACTCTTTAGATATTTTAAATTTTGCTTCTTTAACCAGTTTATCCTCATTAGGATTGAATACAAAATTATAGAAGGTCTTCACATCATCAAAACGAGTGTAGAGATCAAGTATCTGCTCTTCAAGATCTTCCTTCTCCAAAGACGCTATATATTTTTTTAAAGCTCTTTTACTCATGTTCCCTGCTATTTAATCTTTCAACATTCTCCAGCAATTTTTCTGAAATATCCAGCAACCACTCTAACTGGCCTGTTACCAGATGAGCTTCCTGAAGTTTAAGTCTCATATGCTCATCTATTTGTTTCTTGCCAGACTTTATTTCAATATCTCTTTCCTTTGCCAGATCATCATACTTTTTTTGAAGTGATCTTCCTGCTTTTGAAACCTGGTCAATTCCACTTTCAGCTTTTCTTTGATTCTCAAGTATACTAACTGAATTCTTTAAATTAAAAGTGATCGCTTCAGTATAGGTCTCAAAATCTGAAGATGCGCTGGTGGTTGGATGATTTCGAATATAAGTTCCCAAAGAAGCAGAAGCCGTTAAAAATGTATGATTTAAACTTACAATTTCATAAACTGAAGTTACTCCTCGTTGCTTTGATTTTGGTTCCTGAGTCATTCTCTGAAATGCACCACTTAAATTTCCCATTTCAATAAAAGCCTTCTTTCGGGCTAATTTATAGGTCAGCGGTAAATTCTCTTTTTCATGATAATATTTATCGATCTGGTCCAGATATTCCCGGTTCGCATTTACCGATGTCGCGATCACATTATTTATATTCTGAGATTCCCATTTTGGCCATAAGATCAAATTCCCAAAAGCTGCCAGGCCAGCGCCGATCAAGGTGTCAAATACCCTGTATTGAATTACATTTAAAACTTCAGGTTGAAGTAAGGCATAAATAAAAATGATACTTAAAGTTATAAATATCGCCGCCGTAGTATAATTTCTTTGAATTAAGGAAAAAGCCAGGGTTAAGGATAATATTCCCAGAATTGCATAAACCATAGTATTCTGGGTAAGAATTACGATTCCAACAGCCAATGCTCCACCAATTAATGTCCCGATTATCCTTTTCCTTGTTCTCACTTTGGTCAGTCCATAATTCGGCCTCATAATTACCACTACCGTAAGAAGGATCCAATAGGAATTCTGAACTGAAAAATAATCGCCTATAAGATATCCTATTAATACTACCAATGACAATCTAAGTGAATGCCTGAAGATGGCTGAACTAAAATTGAAATTATTGACTAGGGTTTTAAAGCTATAATCCTGCTGAGTTAGAAACTGCTGTACCTCTTTGTCTTTGATAAAGATCTTCTTATTGCTTTCGAGGTTTCTAAGAATCCTATCTATGTTATTTATTTTCTGCGCCTGTCTTGTTTGATAATCAAAGAGATTTCTAAGAAGCAACATTGCCTCCCTCCTCTCTCCGATTTCAATTTTACTTCGGAATTCGTGCAAGGTTTGCTTTACTTCCTCTAATTTCTCAGGAACTCTATTTTTAGGCATTTTTGTATGCTTATGAACAGCAAGGCCTATTTCTTCCAACTGATCTGCCAAGAGCAAGGTGAAATCTCCGAATACTTTTAAAGTTTTCTCATCATTCTGAAAAGAACTGCGCATTCTCTCGTAGTCTATCGGGTGAGCCATGGCTAGCTCCAAAATATCTACCAGGTCTATGAAAACCAATAATCTTTTTCGAGCATAACCAGAACTACCGGAAGTTTGCCGTGATCTTATAAGGATATCTCTCAGACTTTCATGATGATCATTTAGATCTGTTTGTAACTGAAATAATCTTTTCTGAAGCTCAGGATTTTGATGATCAGATCTTAAAAGTTCAATTCTAAGCCTTAAATAATCTGCGGTGATCTCCATGGTTTCAGCAAGAAGCTGTTCAGTGGCTCGTTCAGGTTTAATAAAAAACCAACCTATGCTAATTAGTAAATACCAAATTCCTCCTGATAAAATGAGTAATGATTTTTGCCAAATCTCGATACCTGAAGAAAGATTAGCAAAACTTAAAACCACGGCTAATAATCCTGCAAATGTTACCAAAGATGCCCTGAATCCATAAACCGATAAATAAGAAATGGAAAAGATCATAAGGATAAGCATCGGTATGATCATCCAGACATATGCAGCAGCATACCCCGCCAGAAGAAAAGATGTCGCGCCTAAAATTGCAGCGGCTACAACACCATAAACTTTGTGTTTAAAACTTCCAGGAACGTCGCTGGGAGAAGATAATAGACAGCCCATGGCAATACTAACACCAATTTCGAGGTTGCCAATATTAGAAAATATTAGAATAGGTAAAACTATAGAAATGGTAAGAACGATCGCTTTTGAAAAGTCGGTACTTCTCAAAAATTTTATAAAGTCGTTCTTATATCTAGTGATAAGGATCTTCAAAATCTAAGTTATTTCAAAGATTGAAATTAAAGCTTTAACCTCAATATATCATAGCTTTCCTGCACTTTTCAATTTTAAGGAGAAATTGGCATTCCTTATTTGTTGGATAGCTCATTTCAGATTAATTTGAGAAAAACATTAGTTATGAACGAGCAAATAATATTAAAATCAAGACCTAAAGGAAAACCGGAATTAAAAGATTTTGAATTTCAGGAATTTGAAGAAAAGAACAGCCAGGATCTTGTTCTTGAAACTAAATATATCTCGGTTGATCCATACCTGAGAGGTAGAATGCGTGATGAAAAATCTTATATAGAGCCATTTAAAGTTGGTGAACCATTGGAATCTATGGTGGTAGCAGAAGTTACTGATTCTAAAATCGAAGATTTTAAAAAAGGTGATCACGTAATAGGAATGCTGGACTGGAAGAAAAAGCAGCATCATTCCGGAAAAGACCTGCGAAAGATCGATCCTAACATGGCTCCAGCTTCAGCCTATTTGGGAGTTTTAGGATTAACCGGACTTACGGCTTACCTGGCTCTAGATAAAATTGGAAAGTTGAAAAAAGGAGAAACCCTTTTAGTGTCAGGTGCTGCGGGAGCCGTGGGAAGTGTGGTTGGTCAAATTGGAAAAATTAAGGGTTGTCGTGTAGTTGGGATCGCCGGAAGTGATGAAAAGATCGAGCATATCCAGAAAAAATTCGGTTTTGATGCTGGTATCAATTATAAGACTACAAAGAATATGAAAGATGCGATTAAAAAAACCTGTCCAGATGGTGTAAATGTATATTTTGATAATGTAGGTGGGGAAATTCTTGATGCAGCATTACAAAACATCAATAAAGCTGCACGGATAATTAATTGTGGAGCGATATCAATTTATAATGAAACTGAAGTTCCAACAGGACCAAGACCAGAGGGAATTTTAATTAAGAAGTCGGCTTTAATGCAAGGATTTCTAGTGAGAGATCATATGGAAGATTATCAAAAAGCGATCTCAGATCTTGCCGGCTGGTTAAAGTCTGGCGATTTGAAGTATGATGAAACTATTGTTGAAGGTTTTGATAAAACACCGCAAGCCTTCATCGACATTTTTGATGGTAAGAACCTTGGAAAAATGGTAGTTAAAGTATAAAACAAAAAAAGCCCCGTTTTCGGGGCTTTTTAATTTATTTAGATGATATTTTATTGCTCTTGTTCTGTAGGCATGATATAAACATCGTTAATATTTGCACGTTTTGGCTGTGATAAGGCATAAAAGATAGATTCAGCAATATCTTCAGCTTCCAGTGGTGTCATTTCTTTAAAGTTAGATAACAATCCTTCCTTAATTTCTTCATCTGTAATCGTATCGGTAAGCTCAGTAGAAACGAATCCCGGTTCAATAGAGGTTACATTTATATTGAATTTTGGTGCTAATTCCTGTCTCAAACCTTCAGAAAACATTCTAACTGCAGATTTTGTTGCACAGTAAACCGCTCCACCCGGATACATTTTTCTTCCTGCACTTGATGAAATATTAATGATATTACCGCTCTTTTGCTCCATCATGGTTGGTAATACCGCGGCTACACCATTAAGTACACCTTTAATATTTACATCTACCATAGTATCCCATTCTTCTGTATGAAGATTTTTTACATATGATAATGGCATTAACCCGGCATTATTAATAAGACCATCTAAAGAATTAAACTCTGCCTTAGTTTTTTCTACCAGGTTTTTAAAGTCATTCTTGCTGGTCACATCTCCAGGAACTACCAATGCTTTCCCCGCATTTTCCTTATCTATTTTCGATTTTAATTCCTTAAGTCGATCTTCTCTTCTTGCCGTTAAAACCACATTTGCTCCCTCCTTAGCTAATTTCAAAGCTGTTGCTTCTCCAATTCCACTAGAGGCTCCTGTGATTACGTAAGTTTTTCCTTTAATACTCATTGCAATTTATTTTTTGTTTTTTCAAAATTAACCGAAATACGTGGGAAACCCCTTTAAAATAGAAGGGTTTGTAAATACTTTAACCCGGTTTATTAAGTCTTGTTAAAATCGAATAAAAAAAGTCCGGCAGATTATGCCGGACTTTTTACATAATTATTATTGCTATTATTTTTTTGGTGGTTGCGATGGTCGAACCTCAATTTTACTTGGCAATGTTCTTGGATTCATCTTTAAAAGATCTCCTACCAATTCACCAATATCTTCACTCTGTATTTTCCACGCATCAGCCTCAGATGGTTCATGATCGTTAAAGTGAGTCGCAACTGATCCTGGCATGATCGTACTTACCTTCACTCCTTTATCTCTTAGGTCTAGCATAACCGCTTGTGTAAATCCAGTTACTCCAAATTTACTTGCGTTATATGCTGCTCCTCCAGCGAAAAAGTTCGTGCCGGCCAGACTGGAAATAGTGATTATATAACCTTCAGATTTTTTAAGTGCATCTACACTTGCTTTAATGCTGAAGAAAACACCTGTAAGATTTGTATCTATTGTATCATTCCATTCTTCAACAGTTAGATCTTCTACAGATCCAAAGTTTCCGATCCCGGCATTCGCAACTAGAACATCTAACTGACCCCATTTATCAATCAAAGCATCTACCGCTTTTTTCTGACTGTCAAAACTTCGCACATCTGCTTCCAATCCTAATGCTTCTCCAAACGCTGATAGTTCTCCTGCAGCCTTTTCAGCAGCTGAAAGTGAGCGACTTGTAACCGCTACCCTATAGCCCATTTTTAATAATGTCTCAGCGACACCATAACCAATACCTTTACTTCCTCCGGTAATTAGAGCTGTTTTGCTATTCTTACTCATAATTCAATTTTTGTGGATTAAAGCTACTAAAGACGCATATGCCCCTGAAATTTAAAGCTCTAAGATTGTGTTAATTTTAAAGGTTAAATACTTGATAAAACCTAACAAAAGACTTTTATAGAATCGTAAAAAAACTAACTTTGTGCCATTGAAAAATTCAGCAATAATTTGAATTTTCGCAAAATCAGTACTGACTAATTTAATAGAGATACCTTGGAAAATATAAAAGCACAGAAGTTACTCAATAAGATTCAGCGCGACCTGATGCGCAACGGAATTATCACCAATACAATTGTTGAAGATCTTAAAGAACTTAGAAAACTTGTGGTTGAAGAGAACATCCCATTGCTTGCTAAAGTTACAAGGTTAACTTACGAACACATCGATGAGCATGATGACTTTTTAATTGCTATTCCAGACGATGAGCCTGTTGAGTTAGATGAAGATGCTGAAGAGGAGACTGAAGTTATAGAAACTGAAGATGTTACAGGACAGGAGAGTTTAGAATACATGCTTTCACTTATGGCTGAACATTCTAATAAAGTGAATGAAATGGAACTTCGCGATTACGTTACAGCATTAAAAGAACATGCTGGGGAAGACTACTAGTTTTCCTTTCTTCACTACTGAAGAAGTTCTGAACTTTGCTATAAAAAGAAATTGATTGATGAAAGAAGAAAAAGCGAAATCTAAAAAGAAGTCGCGAATCCGCTTATTACATCAATACTATAATTATACCGGCTTTTATTCCTTTGTATGGAATAGTTTAAAAAAAGCGGTATTACCTATCGTATTGTTCGTGGGAGCATTATGGGCTATAGACCACTTCCTTCTGGATATAGAGGACATGCTGGTTACTATAACCGAAACCTATGCTCCATTCGAAGTACTTAGCATTTTCTTTCTTTCAGAATCTCTACTGGGATTAGTTCCTCCGGAATTATTTATCGCCTGGGCAGGCAAATCTGTTAGTCCAATTCTATTTTTAACATTGCTGGCCACGGCTTCTTACCTTGGCGGTATCGTTTCTTACTGGATGGGCGTAGGAATCACCAAAATTCCTGCAGTACATGAAGCTATGGAATTAAAGATGGCCAAGCATATTAAGAATACTCGAAAATGGGGTGGATTTCTTATTATCGTTGGTGCATTACTTCCCATACCATTTGCGATGACCAGTATCGCAGCAGGTATTATAAGGTTTCCTTTTTCCAGTTATCTGATCTTCGGATTACTGAGATATGCCAGATTCTATCTGTATGCTCTGGTAATTTTTGAAATGGTTTAACTCTTTTATAACCAAACTTCTAAACTTTTCATAAGGCTTCAGGTTTCAGGTGTCAATCGTATTATCTTCGGTCTGGATAACGTGAAAGCGTTGCATAGACTAACGATTAACCATTAAAACCAAAAATTATGTCATTACTTACAATTATTCTGAATATCCTATTACCACCACTTGCTGTATTTATGAAGCATGGTCTAGGAGTAACTTTCCTTATTAGTTTATTGCTAACGGCCTTGGGTTGGATCCCAGGTGTAATTCACGCATTTCTAGTGAACGGAACGCGATAGATTTCAGATAATATCAAATAAAAAAGGCCGGTTAATTACCGGCCTTTTCTTTTGTTCTATAATTAAGTTAGTTTTCCTCTTCTTCCCTTTTTTTAACAACCAACTGCCATTTCCAGGCACTTTTTAAAGCATCATCCAGAGTTCTGTCGGCTTTCCAGTTCAATTCTTCATTAGCCTTGGTGGTATCTGCATAGGCAGCCGTTATATCACCTTCTCTTCTACCTACGATCTTATAATTCAGCTTTTCACCTGAAACCTTTTCAAATGAGTTGATTACTTCCAGTACCGAATTTCCTTTTCCAGTTCCAAGATTGAAAACTTCATAATTGCTTTTCTCCTTACCACCCATCAATCTCTGTAAAGCATTCACGTGCGCTTCAGCAAGATCCATTACATGGATGTAGTCTCTAACCGCAGTTCCATCTTCAGTAGGATAATCATCCCCAAAAACTGAAAGCTCTTCTCTCTTTCCAATTGCTGTCTGTGTGATAAAAGGAATTAGGTTTTGAGGAGTACCAATTGGCAATTCACCAATCTCTGCTGTTGGATGAGCTCCAACCGGATTGAAGTATCGTAGAGAGATCGCTTTTAACTTCTCATCAGTCCTGCAAGTATCATGAATGATCTCCTCTCCTATTTGTTTGGTATTGCCGTAAGGTGACTCAGCAGTTTTTACTGGGGCATCTTCAGTAATTGGAAGCTTATCTGCCTGACCATAAACGGTGCATGAAGAACTAAATATAAATTTAGGATTCTCTTTTTTATTCAATTCATACAAAAGGTAAACCAGTGTGCTAATATTATTTTCATAATAAAGCAATGGATTAGTTACACTTTCTCCAACCGCTTTTGAAGCTGCGAAGTGAATTACATCTTCAATGTCTGGATACTTATCAAAGAAGTTTTTTACTGCTGCTTTTTCTCTAAGATCTATATTCTCGAATTCAGGAGTTTTTCCTGTAATTTGAGTGATTCCTCCCAAAACATCTATAGACGAATTAGAAAGATTATCTATGATCACTACATCAAAACCTTCGTTTTGAAGCGCAACTACAGTGTGCGATCCAATAAACCCTAGGCCTCCAGTGACCAGTACTCTTTTATTACTCATAAATTTATTTTACGCCTGCAAATTAAGAAAAATGGCAAACTGCGAGACTCTAATTATATTAAAAACATCATAAACCTGTTCTAAGTCCTTAAGGTCATGTCTATTTTATAAATTATCTTTGTCCGTAAGTTTAAACTTTGCATATGTCTTTAAAAAGTAAGGTGAAATTATTCAAATGGATAAGTATCCTAGAAGGTACCTCTTTCCTGTTATTGTTATTCATCGCCATGCCTTTGAAATATCTTTATAATATGCCACAAATGGTACAACAGGTAGGAATGGCTCATGGTATTCTATTTATCGCCTATGTTTTAGGTGGAGTCATTTTATGGAAACCAATGAACTGGACTTTAGCTCAAATGGGAATTATCCTTGGATGCTCCGTGCTTCCTTTCGGACCATTCTTTGTTGAAAAAAAATATCTTTGATAGATGAATATTGAAGAAGGTCTTATAGACATCATATGCTTTCTCGAAGAGTTTTTTGTTGATCACGGGATGAATCCCGCGTTAGCGCTATACCTTAATTTACTGATCAATCTAATTGTGCTTACCCTGATCGTTCTGGGTATCAATTACATGATCAAGCATTTTATTATTGAAGGTTTCAAGCTCTTTACGAACAAGACCAAAACAACGCTGGATGATTTTCTTATCAAGAGTAATTTTCCAAAATATGTAGGTAGGTTTCTTCCAATTTTTGTTGTTTATAAGCTCTTCCCGCTGATCTTCAGCAATTTCCCCGATATCCTTCATGCATTTTATTTTGTACTGAAGATCTATATTATCATCCTGGTGATCTGGATTTGCAGAAGTGTTCTACGATCAACCAGAAATTATCTAAAAACCAGGGAAGAATTTAACGATAAACCACTGGAAAGTTTCAGCCAGATCATTATGATCTTTATCTGGATCGTTGGGCTAATGTTCATCTTTTCAGAGATTACTGGAAAATCTGTTGTTGGATTTGCCATTTCATTGGGTGCTGCTTCCGCAGTAATCCTTTTGATCTTTAAGGATACTATTCTTGGGCTTGTGGCTTCCATTCAGGTTTCAGTAAATGATATTGTAAGAATTGGAGACTGGATCACCTTTGAAAAATTTGGTGCAGATGGTACCGTAACCGAGATCAACCTGGCAACAGTTCGGGTTCAGAACTGGGACAATACCTTTACAACCATCCCAACTTACAGCCTTATTTCAGATTCATTCCAGAACTGGAGGGGAATGCAGGAATCTCCGGGAAGGAGAATCAAAAGATCGGTTTATATCAAGCAGAATTCTGTGAAATTTCTTACTTCTGAAAAGATCGAAGAACTGAAGAAAATTAAGCTTATTGCCCCATACCTGGAGACCAAACAATCTGAAATTGATAAATACAATGAATCTAATAATGTAGACAAGAGTTTACTTATTAACGGTAGAAACCAAACAAATCTTGGGATCTTCAGAAAATATGCCGACACTTACCTACATGAACATTCTGCAGTTCATAAAGAAATGTACATTATAGTTAGACATCTGGCACCAACGGCCAATGGAATACCTCTGGAAATACTTTGTTTTAGCAGAGATAAACGATGGGAAAATTTTGAGTATATTTCCGCTGATATTTTTGATCATTTAATTGCGGCCATTCCCTATTTTGATCTTCAATTATTTGAAGCACCTTCAGGTGATGATTTTCGAGATTATCTGGGAAAAAGATCTGAATCTTAACTAACGAACCAACCATGAAATTAAAACCATTCCTACAGGGCTTCGGTATCCTGGCAGTTGTTATTACCTTAATTCCACTTATCGCTGCTGACTTCTGGTGGATTAGAATGTTTGATTATCCACACATTCAACTTACGCTTTTAACCTTAACCGCAATTGCCGCCTATTTTTTCAGGTTTGAAATTAGATCCTGGAGAGATTATACTTTTATGGCTGTACTGGTTGCATGTTTCGTTTTCCAGTTTGGAAAGATCTATCCTTATACTCCAATGGCTCCATATGACGTAGGTAAGCCTACTGAAGCGGTAAATGAAGAGACAGGATTTAGATTACTAACATCCAATGTGTTACAGAAAAATAAAAAGACAGATCTTATGATCCAGGAGATGAAAAAACTGGATCCAGATGTAGCTGTTTTTACAGAAACCGATCTTGCTTGGAGCAATGCAATTAAAAAAGGTTTAGGCTCTAATTATCCTTATAAGGTAGAAGTCCCATTAGACAATACTTATGGAATGTTGCTGTATTCAAAATTCAAATTGAATAGAACCGAAGTAAAGTATGTCGTTGATGATAGCATACCATCCATTCATACAGAAATTGAATTAAGGTCTGGAGATCGAGTACAATTACACGCAATTCACCCAACTCCACCAATGCCTCAACACAACCCATCTTCTTCAGACAGAGATGCTGAAATGATGAAAACTGCTTTGGAAGCAAGAGATTCAGAAATTCCGGTTATTGTA
Source organism: Christiangramia sediminicola (assembly GCF_031344135.1). Lineage (NCBI taxonomy): Bacteria > Pseudomonadati > Bacteroidota > Flavobacteriia > Flavobacteriales > Flavobacteriaceae > Christiangramia > Christiangramia sediminicola. The sequence continues at coordinate 455,681 of NZ_JAVJIU010000002.1, read as the reverse complement.
ATTGGTGATTTCAATGATGTTGCCTGGTCTAATACTACTAGCATGTTTCAGTCGGTTGGTGAATTACTTGACGTTAGAAAAGGTCGTAGTTTCTATAATACCTTTAATGCCACTAGTTTCATAATGCGCTGGTCTTTAGATCACATATTTGTTTCTGAAGAATTCAGAGTAAAGGACATAAATACTGGAGATGATATAGAGTCTGATCACTTTCCTTATTATGCAGATCTTTATCTTCAAAAGGAGCTTGCAGATGAGCAAAAGCCGGAACCTGCAAGTGATGAAGAAATTAAGGACGCGAAGGAACAAATTGCTGACGAAGAGAAAGAAAACTCTGAAAAAGGCCAGAATGGTTCGAGTAATCAGTAAAAACTAACATTTTATTGGGACAATCTGTTTGCTCTAATTTTTATTTTTAGAGAAAACCAATCCATGCAAAATTCTGTAGAAGCAGAAACCGAGACGCTTTCTGAATCTTTCAAACAATTTTATAACAATTTTATTGACCAATTACCTGGAATAGGATTAGGACTTCTCATCATAATTCTAGGTGTATTAGTCGGTATCTGGCTCGGAAGGTTTTTCAGAAGAAGGATATCTGCAAGAACTTCAGATCCTTTAATGAGCCGGTTCCTGGGCAAGGCTATTAGATTTATTGTAATAGTTACAGCTATAATGCTGGCTTTACAGGCAGCGGGTCTTGGTGGAATAGCCACAGGAATTCTAACTGCAGCGGGTGCGAGTGCAGTTGTACTGGGATTTGCATTTAAAGATATTGGCGAAAACTTTATCGCCGGAATCATATTAGCCTTTAACAGGCCGTTCGATGTAGAAGACACCGTAGAAATTGGCGATAATTTCGGAAAAGTAAAAGCACTTGAATTTAGATACACTAAGCTAAAAACGTTCGACGGAAAAGACGTTTATATTCCTAATAGTGATGTGCTTACAGAACCTGTAACCAATTACACTGAAGATGGCTTTTACAGATGGACCTTCACGATCGGGATTGCCTACGAAGATAATATTGATGGTGCAAAAAAGACCGTAATGGAAGCTTTACGCGGTGAGCCTATGGTTATTGAAGATGAAGACCATCAGAATTTTGTAATTGAAGATGAACTTGCAACAAGCACGGTCAATTTGAAAGTATTTTTCTGGGTAGACACCAAGGACTTCAGAATGCAGGCAATGATAACGAAGGGTAATGTTGTTAGAGTTGTAAAAGAAGCTCTAGAGGACAATGGTTACTACATGCCGGCAGATATTCAAGAAATCAAGTTATATGGCGGTGAAAAAGAATTTCCAGTTAGACTTGCTACTAATCCGGAAGTAACAAATGGTTCAGAAAAATAGTTTATTTCAATCTATCCTTTACAAATTCGATCTCTGTTTTACCGTGAGGTTTTGGCTTCCCAGCCTCATCCAATGCTACCATGACAATTTTATCTACAGTAATAATAGTTTCCCTTGTCATCTTATTTCTAACCTCACATTTCAGAGTTAAAGAAGCAGAACCAAATTTTTCAACCTCGATTCCAATCTCGATAATATCTCCCTGGTGAGCAGAACTTCTGAAATCTATTTCACTCATGTATTTGGTGACCGTTTTTGGATTTTCCAATTGAACAATACTGTACAAAGCACATTCTTCATCTATCCATTCTAACAGTCGACCTCCAAACAAAGTCCCATTTGGATTTAGATCTTCAGGTTTTATCCATTTTCTAGTGTGAAATCTCATGTTTTTATTTCGAAATTAAACAGAATTCCTGCTAAATAAAAGACAACTTCATAGATTTACTTAATTCTCAAAATGATAGAAAAAATATGATAATTTCGAATTTTGATATATAGTTCATTACAGAAATTGCTGTGCAACATTGATAATTTCATCATGATCAAAGGCAAGCTTCATCGTATGTAACTTTTCTATCGCAAACCATTTAGCATCTTTGGCATCATCTGATGGCTTTAGATCTTCCTCGCAAAAAATACGACTTAGAAATGCAATGGAGATCGTATGTCCTCTGGGATCTCTTCCTGGCTTTCCAAATGCCTGAACCTGTTGCATAGACTTAACCTTCACTCCGGTTTCTTCAAATAGTTCTCTTTTTGCAGCAGTTTCGAGGTCTTCACCTTCGTTAACAAATCCTCCTGGTAAAGCCCATTCATCTTTAAATGGGTCCTTTTTTCGTTGTATTAATAAAACTTTGAACTGATTGTTAACTTTACAGAAAACAACGCTATCTACAGTTACAGATATTTTTTGTGCCATATATCTTTTATATTTTTAGGGTTACAACCCTTATTCAAGTTCATTTCTCGTTACGCAATTATTTAAAATAAACCGTTTTTCGGTTTACAAACTCCCTAATACCATCTTCTGAAAGCTCTCTACCGTAACCTGAGATCTTTGTTCCTCCAAAAGGTAATCTTGGGTCACTTTTAACAAGTTCATTCACGAAAACAGCTCCATCTTCAAATTCTGGTACTATTTCTTCAGCAAACTTCATGTCTTCAGTAAATATGGAAACTCCAAGACCAAAATCTGATATGTTAACCAGATCGATGGCCTCCTGATCATTTTTAAAAATGGTAACACCAATCGCAGGTCCAAAAGTTTCCTCTTTAAACATGCTCATTTCTGAAGTTACTCCGGTTAAAATCGTGGGTTCCATATAAGCCTTATCCCGCTTACCTCCTAAGATGATCTTGGCTCCGTCTTTAACCGAATCCTTAATTTGTTTTTCTAAGTCTTCCGCCAGATCTTCACGAGCCAATGTCCCGATAAAAGTATCTTCATCCATTGGATCGCCACTTTTCAGTTCTCTCACTTGTTTCACAAATTCATCCATGAATTTATCTTCGATACTTTCATGAAGAATCAATCTTTTCCCAGCGATACAGCTTTGTCCTGTATTCTGAAACCTGGCCTGAACACAGGTTTTCACAGTTTCAGAAATATTAGCGTCCTTAAAAACGACCAAGGCGTTGCTACCACCAAGCTCCAAAACTGACTTTTTTATTTCATCACTAGCTGCAGATGCCACCGCAGATCCTGCGGGTTTACTACCGGTTAAGGTTACAGCTTTAACCCGTGGATCTCTGATAATATTTTCAATTTTACTACTACTTAAAACCAAATTCTGAAAACATGAATCTGGAAATCCGGCTCTTTCAAATACTTTTTGAATGTTGTTTGCCGATCTCATAACATTACTGGCGTGCTTTAGAATACCAATATTTCCGGCCATTAATGCTGGTGCAGCAAACCTGAAAACCTGCCAGAAAGGATAATTCCAGGGCATTACCGCAAGCACTACTCCTATTGGTTCATAATTTACATAACTCTTGGTAGCATCGGTTTTAATTGATTTTGAAGCTAAATGCTTTTCAGTATTTTCAGCATAATATTCGCAAACCCAGGCGCATTTCTCAATTTCAGCTATAGACTGTGTAATGGGCTTTCCCATTTCCAGGCTGATATCGCGGGCATATTCTTCTTTATTATCTTTCAATTCTGAAGCAGCCCTTTTCATAAGATCTGCCCTTTCCTTGAAAGAGGTTTTTCTCCAATTCTTAAATCTGGAATTTGCTTTTTCCAGTGCATCATCTATTTCAGGTTTGGTTAGCTCCTTGAATTTTTCAATGCTTTCTCCTGTATATGGATTTTTTGATTCGATCATTCTTTAATAAACTTTAGCTTTTCTTTTCAATATAATAAGATGAATAGAAGAATAACGGGCGATTAAGACAGATTTAACTCCTATTGTTTATAAACGGTTTACAAGTCAAATTACTGTACAGTAAATGCAGCATATTAATTAATTATATTTAAGAAACATTACTTGCCATGAGTCCGAGAGATATTAACCTAGTGGATCTAAGGCCTGAGATCCCTTCAGCAAGAATCACCGATAACATGAGTTCTGATGAAAGGTTTCAAAACGAAACCCTTCGTCCTGTGGCCAAATTACAGGATGAACTTTTATTGGCTGTTTTCAGAAATTACATTAAAAAACACAAGAATAAGTTCTACGAGCTTAAGCTTGAAAAGAGGTTTGAGTACATTGAGAATGCCATTCAGCGTGATATTAAATTCAGAAATAGCCTGAAGGGTGTCATTATTGGTCAATTTACCTTAGATGAATATGATGCTTATATCGAAAATTCATCAGCGCTGAATAAAAGAATGATGAATATAGTAAAGGAGAGGATCCAGAGCAATATTCAGCTTTTAGAAAGCAATATGGCGTATTAAGAAACCAACCAGGATTGTTATCGTAAAACTCATAAGTGTTCCTATGAGAACATATTCCGTTTGCTTTCTCGCGCCAGTTTCAGATTTATCGCTAAAGCGTAATATAGATTTTGCTGCGATAAGAAAACCTATAGCTGAAAAGTTTCCGGTAAGAATAAAAGTGAGCACTAAAACTCTTTCAAAGATACCAATATAGCGCCCGGCTGCATCAAGACTGTTCTTTTTGAGATCATCTTCAACCTCGTTCTGCCAGCGTTTGGTAGCTTTCCCTATTAGAAACCCAGTCGGGAACATGATGATCAGAAAACCAATAAGATAAGCCAAAACAACCTCAGAATGGATTACATTTTTTAAGAAAGGTATTATTCTATCAAAACCTGAAATAAGGAATAACCAGGCGATCAAGATCATCAATAAATGTAATAGCTGATCTGAAACGAACATTTTAAGATCATCATTTTTGAACTGAAGTTTCCAGAGATCTATAAAAAAATGAGTTACAGCAATAAAAACCGCTATATACCACCACTCCAACTTTGCCAAAATTATCAAAGTAAGTAAACCAGCTATTGCCGCATGAATATACAGGTAAGCTGATTTTCCTTTATTTCTTCTTTTATGTTTTACCCAGCCCGTAGGCTGTATAACAAAATCTGTAATGATGTGCGCCAACAGCAATTGTAATAAGATTAGTATACTATTCTCCATTAGAAAAATGTTCTTTGGTTACAAATTCATAACGGGTTAGTAATTTTTCAATTGCATCCCATCCTGCGGCTTTTTTTCTTTGATTAACCGCAGACTGGCTTATCCCTAATTCTGCAGCTATATCAGCTTCCTTAAGATCTCTCAAGAGATAATAGATCACTTCGGCTGAAGCAGTACTCCATTTGTCAGCGATTGTATCAAATAATAGTAAAGATGTATCAAACTCGTTATTTACATTCTCAACAGGAGTTTTTAATTGGATCTTTCGATTTTCTTTTTTCATTTCATCCAGTGTTCTGCCGGAATACTGAAATGCCTGTCCGTTAGCCTCCATAATAGAATCTCGCTTAAAATCGTAAGTACCAATTCCAATTGCAAGTCTTAGATCTGCTTCTTTTCGAAAGGCTTTATTTACTTCATCTTCATGCAGGTGAATTCTGTTAATAGAAGTCTTTAATTGAATGGCAACTTTAAGCGCTTTTCCAGGATCATATATAATTCCCTGGAAACTATCTCCTCTAAATATTTTAAATCCTGAATCCTCTGGAAACAATTTATTAATAAGCTTAAACTCTTGATTTAAAGAATTAATCACCTTCTCCAGAAGTTCTTGAGAATAACTGGTTGACGAGAGTAAATCGGCTGAAATAACGGCTATCATAATTCAAATATAATAAAAATAAGTTTAAAGGCTTATTTTAAACGATAATAAGTTCATATGCTTATTTATTGATTTTTCCTTAATCGATGTCGATATTAAATATTTGCTAAAACTTCTTTAAGCAAATTATGCTTGAGTAATTTTAATTCAAATAAGAAATCTAAACAAAATGGTAGCTAATAAAGAAGAATTATATTTTAAATGCCTGGATACTGTAAACAGGCAGATCAAGAAGTATGAGAATGAAATGGATCAGATAAAGGAATCTATGGAAAACAACGATGCTCATACAGATTATGACGAAGATGACAGTAAAGGTCAGTTGTTAGGAGATTTTGAGAAGTATGCAGAATACCTCGATAATTCAAGGAAGATGAAGGAGAAATTAGACCGAATTGATAAAAAACATTACACAGAACAGATAGATTTTGGAAGTGTAGTGGAAACCACGGAAAACTATTACTTTATATCCGCCGCTCTTGGTAAGATCACTCTGGATGAAGGAAGTACTGTTTATGCAATTTCAACAGATGCTCCGATCTACCAGGAAATGAAAGGAAAAAAAGCTGGAGAAAGCTTTAAATTTCAGGACAAAGAACAAAAGATCCTAAACGTACACTAAAATTATTCAGGATATTCAATACGCAGATGGTAGATATTCTTAAGCTTACGCTTCAGGATTTTCTTTACCATCTGTATTTCTTTAAAAGTGATATTAGAATTCAGGAATTGCCCCTCCTCCATTTGCTTATCAATTATTTTCTCTACAAAATTGTCTATAAGTACAGAAGTTGGTTCCTTCAAACTCTTACTAGCCGCTTCCACACTATCACACATCATTAAAATCGCAGTTTCTTTACTAAACGGAATCGGGCCCGGATATCTAAAATCTTCAGCAGAGGTATTTTCATTCGCTTCCTTTTCCTTCATATAGAAATAATACACCGTACTGGTTCCGTGATGGGTTCTGATAAAATCTATAACCCTGTCTGGAAGATTATTCTTTTTAGCGATCTCAATTCCTTTGATCACATGCTCGATGATAATTTGTGCGCTTTCGCGTGGGGAAAGTTCATCATGTGAATTCACAGAAGTCGTTTGATTCTCTGTGAAATAAGTTGGATTGTGCATTTTGCCGATATCGTGATATAAGGCTCCAACCCTGGCTAGCATGGCATTTGCATTGATCTCATTAGCCGCCGCTTCAGCAAGATTGGCCACATTTAAACTATGATGAAAAGTTCCGGGAGCTTTTTCTGCCAATTCCTTTAATAATTTTGAATTGGTATCTGATAATTCGAGTAAAGACATATCGCTCACCATTCCGAAGATCTTTTCGTAAACGTAGATCATTGGCTGAACAAAAAGAGTGGCCAATCCTCCAAGTAAGAAGGTTAGAAAAACCTCCGGCTTCATATCATCAATATTCCCTTCCTGAATCACCGTAAAAGCAAAATATGCAATGATATATACCAGGGTAATTTGCCCAACTGAAATAAACAGGTTCGCTCTTTTATATAGCTCACTTACGGTCAAAATTGTTACAATACCAGCGATGATCTGAAGGAACATATATTCGTAGCTATTCGGCACAATAAAACCGAGAAGCAAAACGGTGATCACGTGAGTAAACAGTCCTAGCCTTGCATCAAAAAATGCTTTCAGCGTTAAAGGCAGAATACATAAAGGAACCACATAAACATAATCAATATTGAAGTTCACTGCCAGCGTGGTTAGCATCACCATGAATATAATATTGAAGAATATGAAAGTCACCTTAACGTTATTCTCAAAAATGCTAATACGATATTTACGCATGAAAAGCAACAACATTAATAATGCTAATGCTACGAGCGTACTGTAACCAACAAGGATCCAGTTATAATTGGTCTGACTCCAGACCTGTGATTCATATTCTGCTTTTAATGATCGTAAAATGTTGTATTTGTTTCCTTCTACAACCTCACCTTTAGCGATGATCCTGCTCCCCTGCTCAATGATACCTCGGGTATATGAAATATTATTTAGTTTGCTTTCCAGCTCCTTTTGAGTTAGCTGATTATTGAAAGTAACGTTAGGCTCTACAGAATTAAAAAACACTTCAAGCAATTCTGTTTTGAAAGAAGAAAATCCGGCATTTGCAATTTCTTCACTTAAAAATCCGCGAATCTGGTTTTGTTTCAGAATTCTTCGATAGGCAACTTCTGAAGCTTCATTTCCTTTCAGCAAATAAACCAACTGATCGGGATCCAGCCGCTCACTCTCCTGTAAAAGTCCGAATTCATAGATTTCATTTACCGTTTTTGTAACAAAATCATCAATGATACTTTCATACACTCTGAGCGTAGTGTCTGGAAATACATTTTTAACCTCATTCAGGGCGTCCTCATTAACCTTTTCGGGCTTCTCGGCATCAAAATTATAATAAGGAATATGAGATTTGGTAATATCCTGCTTTTCAGCAGCAACTTCTTCATCTGTCTTTAGAATGGCAAAATCAAACGGAGCGTAAAGGTTCTCGTATTGCCAAGGCTTTCCCTTAGGGATGTCGTATTTAAATTTACCGCCTTTCGGAAGCAGGTAAACGATTAATACTGAGGTAAGCACAAACAGGAAAACTTTATAAAAAAGCGCCTGATTTTTGTACAGCTTATTAACGAAATCGCTCATAGATATTCAGGTAATGCTCAAATGTAGTAAAAATAGGTCTGAATAAGCTTAGGTTATTTAATTCCTTATAAAATCACTAACTTCGCAACTCTTGAATTAATTAAACTTAAAACATGAATAAAGAAGTAGTAATAGTAAGCGCTGCGAGAACTCCAATAGGAAGTTTTCTTGGCAGCTTATCAAGCATTCCAGCCACAAAATTAGGTTCTATTGCCATTAAAGGAGCATTAGAAAAAATCAATTTAAAACCTGAATTAGTTGAAGAGGTTTTAATGGGTAATGTGGTTCAGGCTGGAAATGGTCAGGCTCCGGCCAGACAGGCTTCTCTTGGTGCAGGAATTCCAGATACAGTACCATGTACAACAGTAAATAAGGTTTGTGCCAGCGGTATGAAAACAGTAATGCAGGGAGCACAATCTATCATGCTAGGCGACGCTTCTATAGTTGTAGCCGGTGGAATGGAAAATATGAGCCTGATACCGCATTATGTTCATATGAGAAACGGAAAGAAATTTGGTCCTGCAACATTAGAGGACGGAATGCAGAAGGATGGATTGGTTGATGCTTATGACAATAATGCCATGGGTGTATGCGCTGACCTTTGTGCAACTGAACATAATTTCTCCAGAGAAGAACAGGATGATTTTGCAATTCAGTCTTATGAAAGATCTGCAAAAGCATGGAAAGAAGGAAAATTTGATAATGAAGTTGTTCCGGTAGAAGTACCTCAGAGAAAAGGAGATTCTATCATAGTAAAAGAAGATGAGGAATTCAAAAATATTAAACTAGAAAAGATACCTCAGTTAAGGGCAGCGTTTTCTAAGGAAGGAACAGTGACTGCTGCTAACGCCTCTACTATTAATGATGGAGCTGGTGCAGTTGTTCTTATGAGCAGAGAAAAAGCTGATGAACTTGGCTTAAAACCTCTAGCAACTATAAAAAGTTTTGCAGATGCTGCAACTGAGCCAAAATGGTTCACTACTGCGCCATCTAAAGCCCTTCCAAAAGCTATCGCAAAAGCAGGAATAGATCTTAAAGATGTTGACTATTTTGAATTCAATGAAGCTTTCTCTGTAGTGGGACTAGCCAACATGAAAATATTAGGATTAAATGATTCAAATACTAATGTTAATGGTGGAGCCGTTTCATTAGGACACCCTCTTGGTTGTAGTGGTGTTAGAATTTTAATTACGCTTTTGAACGTATTAGAACAAAATAACGGAAAATTAGGAGCAGCAGCCATTTGTAATGGTGGCGGCGGAGCTTCTGCAATGGTGATTGAACGTAATTCCTAAAATTGAACAACGAGTAAATTAATGCAATACGGAATTTGCCATTTAAGTATTGTACCGCTAAGGGCTTCAGCATCTCACGAAAGTGAAATGACATCTCAGTTATTATACGGAGAACATTTTAAAGTACTGGAAGATCGTGCTCAATGGAGCAGGATTAGAAATGCTTTTGATGGTTTTGAGGCTTGGATTGATAAAAAGCAGTATAAAAAGATTGAGGAAGCTGACTATTTTTCTCTTGAAGAAGATGATATTCAGCTTTCTTCTGATCTTATCGAATATATTACCGATGAGAATGGTTTACTAATGCCTGTGGCCCTGGGATCTGTTTTGAACTTTACAGACAGGCTAGGTCATAGATTTGAAGGTGAAAAAACAAAGCCATCGGTTTCAGTAAAAGAAAATTTGATAAATACTGCTGCCTTATATCTTAATTCACCACATATTTCGGGAGGAAAAAGTCCTTTTGGAATAGACAGCAGCGGATTTACCCAAACTATTTATAAGCTGAATGGATATAAAATCCATAGAAATGCAGCTGAACAATCTAAACAGGGCGAAGCTTTAAGTTTTATTGAAGAAAGCGAACCAGGAGATCTAGCCTTTTTTGATGATAATGAAGGTGTGATAAATCATGTAGGTTTAATGATGAAAGATAATTACATCATTCATGTTGATGGGAAGGTAAGAATAGACAGAATAGATCATTCCGGAATATTTAATGCTGAATTGAAGAGGCACACGCATAAACTAAGAGTGATCAAAAAGATCATTTAATCTAAGTTCTTAAAAATAAAAAAGCCACCGTAATTCGGTGGCTTTTTTTATGTATTTAACTGTTGCTAATTATAGCTTAGCTTTAAGTTCATCGGCTTTTTCCTGGTTACCTAAGTTTGTATAGATATTCATTGCAGTTCTAACGATATCTTCATTATCAGGATCAATTTCCATAGCTTTTTCAAGGTCTGGTATTACAGATTTATAAATTTCCTTTCTTTCAGCATCCAACTCATCATAACGAGCATTATCTGCCTTACTCATTCCAAGATTATTCATTTCTTCAATGATAACTCTCTCCTTGCTTAATTTTGCAGCGATAAGATTTACTCTTGCTTCATTATATTCAGGATTAATCTCTAACGCTTTGTTATAGAATTCAATAGCTTTCTCTGTATCTTCGATCTCAGCATACATCAATCCAATATTATTAAAAGTTGCAGGATCTGAAGGGTCATTTTCAGCTACCTCTTCAAGGATCTCTCTGGCTTTGTCAGTTTCTCCCATCTGGTAATACATATTTGCTTCAGCTTGAAGTAATCCCATATCATCAGGATTAGTAGCCTTTGCTTTATCCATTGCAGTTATCGCTTTTTCATAATCTTCCTGATTAATATAAATTCTAGCGATAAGTTGAGCGATATCTCCTTTTTTAGATGGAATATCCTCTACTTCTGGATCTTTATATTGCTTGGTCTTTATCATAAGATCCATTTGCTGTTGAGAACCCAGGTTTTCTCTTTCACCAGTTTGAACGTTTACAGCGGTATATGATTTACCTGAACCGTCATAACCAAGTTCGTTAAGCATTTCAAGATATTCAACAGCCTTATCATACTTCTGAGCTTCAACTAAATTGTTGGCAGCGTAGTATAAATAAATTGTATCTGTCTTACTTAATTCATAGCTAGCATAAAGTTTATCAGCTGCTCCCTGAAAATCCTTATTATTCTGATCTGAAATCGCACTCTGAATAAGATTGTTTCTCAAGGCGTTCAAACCTTCAGCAGCTTCTTCGTTACCCATTTCTGCCGCTTTTTCATAGGCCATTGCTGCTGTTTTCATATCCTCGGTTGTAGGATTTCCTTCAGCATAAGCTTTAGCTTTATATAAGTAGAAATTCTCTTTCCATTTATCGTTTAATTCGCTTAGGTTAGGTTCAGCAATTTTTAACTGAGCTTTAGCTTCAGCATAATTACCATCTTCTAATGCGTCTTCAGCGTTTTTTACTTCATCTTTTTGTGCAACCGCAGTCATGGTTAGAAATGACACTGCCGCCGCTGTCAAAATATTAGTTTTCATTTTTGTTTTGGTTTTAATTTTTATTCCTCACTATCATCTACAATAGTTGTGCCATTCGCTGTATCCTCGCCGCCTACAGGCTTTTCAGCGTCTTCCATATTATCCAAATCATCCTCATCATGTAATACTTTAGCGACTGCTGCTATAGCATCATTACCTTTTAGATTAATAAGTCTAACACCCTGCGTAGCACGGCCCATGACGCGTAGATCTTCTACAGCCATACGAATTACGATCCCCGATTTGTTAATGATCATAAGGTCATCTACATCTGAAACATTCTTGATTGCGACAAGTTGTCCTGTTTTTTCAGTAACAGATATGGTTTTAACCCCTTTACCACCACGGTTAGTAATTCTATAGTCTTCTAAACTTGATCTTTTTCCGTATCCGTTTTCTGAAACTACCAGGATATCCGATTCAAAATCGTTCACAGCGATCATTCCTACTACTTCATCATCATCACTAGCCAAAGTAATACCTCTTACACCAGAAGCATTTCTACCCATTGGTCTTGTCTTGGATTCCTCAAACCTGATAGCCTTACCACTTCTAAGACCAAGCATCACCTGACTGTTTCCAGTTGTAAGTTTAGCCTCCAGCAACTCGTCACCTTCTTTGATAGTAATCGCGTTGATACCATTTGTTCTAGGACGGGAATATCTCTCTAGTCGGGTTTTCTTAACCTGACCTTTTTTGGTAGCCATGATCACAAAATGCTCATTTACATACTCTTCATCTTTAAGATCCTGAGTACAGATAAATGCATTCACTTTATCGTCTGGCTCAATATTGATAAGGTTCTGGATCGCTCTTCCTTTAGAAGCCTTACTTCCTTCAGGAATTTCGTAAACTCTCATCCAGTAACATTTACCATTTTGAGTAAAGAATAACATGTACTGGTGATTAGTTCCAACAAATAGGTATTCCAGGAAATCTTCATTTCTGGTATTCGAACCTTTCTGTCCAACTCCTCCTCTATTCTGTGTCTTATATTCTGTAAGAGATGTACGTTTAATATAACCTGCATGAGAAATAGTGATCACTACTCGCTCATCTGGAATCATATCTTCTATACTTAGATCTCCACCAGCATATTCAATTTGAGAACGTCTCTCATCTCCGTATTTCTCTTTTACTTCAATAAGCTCGTCCTTAATTACCTCCATTCTACGCTCTTTTCGTGCTAGAATATCTTCAAGGTCTTCAATAGTTTTAAGTATCTCATCGTATTCAGCTCTCAGCTTATCCTGTTCAAGACCGGTAAGTTGTCTCAACCTCATTTCAACGATTGCCTTCGCCTGAATTTCTGAAAGCTCGAAACGCTCCATCAATTTAGTTCTAGCTTCATCTGCATTAGAAGATGATCTAATGAGAGCAATCACTTCATCAATATTATCTGAAGCAATAATCAATCCTTCAAGGATGTGTGCTCTGTCTTTAGCTTTTCTAAGTTCGAATTCTGTTCTACGAACAACTACATCGTGCCTGTGCTCTACGAAATGATAGATAAGATCCTTAAGATTCAGCATTTCAGGTCTACCATTCACAAGTGCGATATTATTCACACTAAATGAAGACTGCAACGCTGTATGCTTAAATAAGGTATTCAATACAATATTAGGAATGGCATCACGCTTCATTTGATAAACGATACGCATACCATTACGGTCTGACTCATCTCTGATAAGACTGATACCTTCAATTTTCTTTTCATTTACCAGATCGGCCGTCTTTTTGATCATATCGGCCTTATTCACCTGGTAAGGAATTTCAGTAACTACAAGATATTCTCTCCCGTTGATTTCTTCCATGTGAGATTTCGCTCGCATGACAATTCTACCTCTACCTGTCTTGAAGGCTTCTTTAACTCCGTCATATCCATAGATGATCCCTCCAGTTGGAAAATCGGGTGCTTTAATATGTTCAATAAGTTCATCGATCTCAATATCGTGATTATCGATATAAGCGATTGTTCCGTCAATTACTTCGGTAAGGTTATGAGGAGGCATGTTCGTAGCCATACCAACAGCAATACCACTTGCTCCATTAACCAAAAGGTTAGGAACTCTTGTTGGCATTACCACTGGTTCGCTTAATGAGTCGTCAAAGTTTAATTGCGTATCTACAGTTTCTTTATCGATATCTGCAAGCATGTCCTCACTGATCTTTCGCATACGAGCTTCCGTATAACGCATGGCAGCAGGACTATCTCCATCTACAGAACCAAAGTTACCCTGACCATCCACTAGCATGTATCTCATACTCCAGTGCTGCGCCATTCTAACCATGGTATCATAAACTGATAAATCTCCGTGAGGGTGATACTTACCTAGTACTTCCCCTACAATTCTTGCTGATTTTTTATAGGCTCTATTGGAAAGAACTCCAAGTTCATACATACCGTACAACACTCTCCTGTGTACCGGTTTTAGACCATCACGAACATCTGGTAAGGCACGTGACACAATGACCGACATCGAATAATCGATGTAGGCCGACTTCATTTCATCTTCAATGTTGATAGGAATTAACTTTTCTCCTTCAGCCATATTTAAAAATTTAATTTATCTCAAAAAATCTAAGGGGCAATTTACATATTTTATCAAATTTAACGGGCATTGAAGCAACGGATAGCCCTCTTTTTATTAACAAATTTTTATTGTGATTTGGTTAATAAGTTCAGTATTTTACACTTTGAAAATTGAAAGTAATTTTGTCAATTAGCTACTAACTCCCTATTAGGTACAGTTTTTGACCCAATTCGACTGAAATAAAATTTGAGAAAGGAAGATAAAATGGATGATAATTTTTCACCAAGAGTAAAAGATGTTATTGCTTACAGTAAAGAGGAAGCACTAAGACTTGGTCACGATTTTATCGGGACTGAACATCTTATGCTTGGTTTACTTAGAGATGGAGATGGTAAAGCTATAGATATACTAACTGCCCTCGATATAGACCTTAGTCATTTAAGACGTAAAGTTGAGATTCTTAGCCCCGCAAATCCAAATACCGTTACCATTAGTAACGAGAAAAAGAACCTGCACTTAACAAGACAGGCAGAGCGTGCCTTAAAGACAACTTTTCTGGAAGCTAAATTATTCCAGAGTTCTTCTATAAATACTGCTCACCTATTGTTATGTATTTTAAGAAACGAGAACGATCCCACAACTAAACTCCTGAATAAATTGAAAATAGATTACGACGGTGTAAAAGATCAGTTTAAATACATGATCGCAAGTGATGAAGATGATTTCACTGACAGCCCGTCTGCTGAATCATTTTCAGATGATGATGGTGATGAAGCCACCAGAGAGAACCCTTTTAGTGGAGGCGGAACCACAGGTAAGCCAAATAAAAAATCAAAAACTCCGGTTCTGGATAATTTTGGTAGAGATCTTACTGCCTTAGCTGAAGCTGATAAATTAGATCCGGTTGTTGGTAGAGAAAAGGAAATTGAAAGAGTTTCCCAGATCTTAAGCAGAAGAAAGAAAAACAACCCACTTCTAATTGGAGAACCTGGTGTTGGTAAATCTGCAATTGCTGAAGGTCTTGCTCTTAGGATCGTAAAAAGAAAAGTCTCTAGGATATTATTCGATAAACGAGTGGTAACTCTTGACCTTGCCAGCCTTGTTGCTGGAACCAAATACAGAGGCCAATTCGAAGAGCGAATGAAAGCCGTAATGAATGAGTTGGAAAAGAATGATGACATCATCCTTTTCATCGATGAGATTCACACTATCGTTGGTGCTGGTGGAGCTACAGGTAGCCTTGATGCCAGCAACATGTTCAAACCTGCTTTAGCTAGAGGCGAAATACAATGTATTGGTGCAACTACTCTAGATGAGTACAGACAGTATATTGAAAAGGATGGTGCACTTGAAAGAAGATTTCAAAAGGTTATCGTTGAACCGACTACGGTTGATGAGACTATTGAGATCCTAAATAATATCAAGAATAAGTATGAAGAACACCATAATGTAGTTTATACAGTTGAAGCGATTGAAGCCTGTGTTAAGCTTACAAACAGATATATGACCGACAGATTCCTTCCAGATAAAGCTATTGACGCTTTAGATGAAGCCGGATCTAGAGTTCATATTACCAATATTGATGTTCCTAAGCAGATCCTTGAACTTGAAAGAAAGCTGGAGGAAGTTAGAGAAAGTAAAAACTCTGTTGTTAAAAAACAGAAATATGAAGAAGCAGCTAAGTTGAGAGATGATGAGAAGAATCTTGAAAAAGAACTTGGCATAGCTCAGGAAAAATGGGAAGAAGAGTCTAAAAAGCATAAAGAAACTGTTTCTGAAGAAAGTGTTGCAGATGTTGTTTCTATGATGACTGGAATTCCTGTAAATAGAATTGCACAGACTGAAAGTAATAAACTGGTTGAACTACCTAAGGTGATAAAAGGAAAGGTTATTGGTCAGGATGAAGCAGTTGGAAAAGTTGTAAAAGCTATTCAACGTAACCGAGCCGGACTAAAAGATCCTAATAAACCAATTGGATCGTTTATTTTTCTTGGACAAACAGGAGTTGGTAAAACTCAGTTAGCTAAAGTACTGGCAAGAGAACTATTTGATAATGATGATGCGCTTATTAGAATAGACATGAGTGAATACATGGAAAAATTCGCTGTGTCTCGTTTAATTGGAGCTCCTCCGGGATATGTTGGCTATGAAGAAGGTGGACAACTTACTGAGAAAGTTAGAAGAAAACCTTATGCCGTAATTTTACTGGACGAGGTTGAGAAAGCCCACCCGGACGTATTCAATATGTTGCTTCAGGTACTTGATGATGGTTATCTAACCGATAGTCTTGGCAGAAAGATCGACTTTAGAAATACGATCATAATAATGACTTCTAACATTGGAGCCAGAAAACTGAAGGATTTCGGACAGGGTGTTGGATTTGGAACTACCGCTCAAAAATCTCAGGTAGATGATAACGCCCGAAGCGTGATCGAAAATGCCCTTAAAAAAGCATTCGCGCCTGAATTCCTGAATCGTATAGACGATGTAGTGATCTTCAACAGTCTTGAAAGAGAAGATATTCATAAGATCATTGATATTGAATTAGGAAAATTATTCAATAGAATTGAAGGACTTGGATACGATCTTACTTTAACTAAAAAAGCGAAGGACTTCATTGCTGACAAAGGTTTTGATAAGCAATATGGTGCAAGACCGTTAAACCGTGCAATTCAGAAATATATTGAAGATGCATTGGCAGAAGAGATCATTAGTTCAAATCTTAAAGAAGGAGACAAAATTAAAATGGATCTTGACGAGGAGAAGAATGAACTTACCATAGACATTCAGAAATCTGTAGAAGAAACTGAATCTTAACAGATTATAAATTTCAACTTACAAGCCGCTTTTAACGAAGCGGCTTTTTTTATATTTTATTTTTAGAAGTAGTCTTATTATTTTAAATTAGCGCAAAAGAGCCCCTACACAAAATGTTATCGAACGAGATTGAACTGGACTTTGGAAAAGTCTATGCCTACGAAAATATTCTAATTGCGAAACTGGATGAAGGAATCCTATTCGATGTGGAATCAAACAGAAAACTACTTCAAATAGGCCAGAAAATATTTAAGGATAAATCTTATGGTTATATTTCTCACAGGGTGAATTCTTATGCTGTAGATCCAATGGTTTATATGGAATCTGCCAGCGCTGGAAATTTAAAAGCTATCGCTGTAGTTAGTGAAAGTGAAATGACTCGTAAAAATGCCGAGGGTGTCGAAAAGAAATTCTATAAAGACAACAATTGCTTCGGCGTTTTTCAGACTCTTGAAGAAGCCGTAGCCTGGATCAAGACCAGGATCTAATCAAGAAAATCTTCAACTTCAAATTCATCTACGAAAACCTTCGCGCTTTTAATATAAGGTGCCATAGTTCTGTCTTCTGTTAATACTGGCACAGATTCCCTGAATTTAGTAATAACCCTATCTAAAATCTCTGAAGTCTTTGCAGGTTCTCTGAAATGAATAGCCTGAGATGCATTAAATAATTCTATGGCCAGAACAGAATTGAGGTTCTCCGCTACTCTAAGAAGCTTCGTAGCACTATTGGCTCCCATGCTCACATGATCTTCCTGCCCGTTTGAAGAAACGATAGAATCTATCGACGCAGGTGTAGACAACTGTTTATTCTGACTTACAATACTAGCTGCAGTATATTGAGGGATCATAAAGCCACTATTCAATCCCGGATTTTCAACCAGGAAATTAGGTAATCCTCGAAGCCCTGAAACCAACTGATAAATTCTGCGTTCAGAAATATTCGCAAGTTCAGACAATGCAATCGCTAGGTAATCTAATCCTAATGCCAGAGGTTGACCATGAAAGTTTCCACCTGAAATAATCTTATCTGCTTCGATGAAAATATTCGGGTTATCGGTAACCGAATTGATTTCAGTTTTTATCGTTTTACGAACAAATGAAAGCGTGTCTTTTGAAGCGCCGTGAACCTGTGGAATACATCTAAAGGAATATGGATCCTGTACATTATCTTTTTCAGATTCTGATATCTCGCTACCTTCCAAAAACTTTCTTATTCTTTCAGCAGTTTTAACCTGTCCTCTATGCGGTCTAACCAAGTGAACCAGTTCGTCAAAAGGCGACAGGTTGCAGTCAAATGCATCTACAGAGATGGCTCCAATAAGATCGGCCATGTAAGATAACTTGTAGGCTTTCAAAAGTGCATACACTCCATGAGCGCTCATAAACTGAGTTCCATTTAATAAAGCAAGTCCTTCTTTACTTTGCAGTTTGATCGGTTCCCAGTTCATTTTTTCAAGTAATTCTGAACCAGTTAGTACTGAATTTTCAAAATAAACTTCACCGTCACCAATAAGCGGAAGCGCCAAGTGCGCCAGCGGAGCCAGATCTCCGGAAGCTCCTAACGATCCTTGTTCATAGATCACAGGTAAAAAGTTATTATTGTAAAGCTCGATAAGTCTCTCCACAGTTTCTAAGGCAACCCCTGAATTTCCATAACTTAAGGACTGAATTTTTAATAGAAGCATCAACTTTATAACAGGCTTAGAAACTTTATCCCCGGTTCCGCAAGCATGAGATCTTACCAGGTTCTCCTGTAATTCAGTAAGTTTTTCAGAAGTGATCTTTACATTACAAAGAGCTCCAAATCCAGTATTGATTCCGTAGACCGGCACATCACTAGTTTTGATCTTATCATTAAGATATTGTCTCGATTTTTCAATATTTAGCCTGGATTCATCACTTAAGGCAAGTTTTTTATTATTCTTAATAATATCATGAATTACTTCAAGATCTAAAACTGCTGTACTTATATAGTGATGATTTTGCATAATTATCGCTTAGGTTTATAGATTGCAAAAATCTTACTTCAACAATAAGATTCCAAATAAATAGCGCTATAAATCAATATCAATTATAAAATTCTTAGTTATTCCTCAATTCTTTTACCTCTCTGTTAAAAAGCGACCTGATTGCCTTTCCTGTATTCTTAGCAATATCACCAGCCAAAACAGATTCATAACCTATTTCTGAAGCAGCAATGTCTCCCGAGAGTCCGTGTAAATAAACTCCAAGAACCGCGGCATTAACAGATTCATAGTTCTGCCCCATCAATGAAGTAATTATGCCGGAAAGCACATCTCCACTGCCCGCTGTTGCCATTCCCGGATTTCCTGAATTATTGATGTACAAATTATCCCCTTCAACAGTGAATGTATGTGCGCCCTTTATTAGCACGATAACTTTGTATTTTTTACTGAAATCTTTTACCAACTTAATTTTATGAAAATCATCCTTCCATTCACCTATCAACCCTTTTAATTCCCCGGGATGCGGAGTTAGAACTGAATTTTCTGGAATCAACCTAAGCAATTCTTTATTTTTTGATAATAGATTGATCCCATCTGCATCTATTAAAACTGGTTTCTTGAAAGTGTTTAAAAAGTCATTAAAGAACTCCATTGTTTTAGAAGAAGTTCCTGCTCCCATTCCGAAGCATACTACATCGGGATTAAAATTTCCAGGAAAACTACTAAGTGCTTCGTTTTCATTATCGGTAATCACCATAGCTTCTGGCAATCCGGTCTGGAC
Organism: Christiangramia sediminicola; assembly: GCF_031344135.1. NCBI lineage: Bacteria > Pseudomonadati > Bacteroidota > Flavobacteriia > Flavobacteriales > Flavobacteriaceae > Christiangramia > Christiangramia sediminicola. The sequence goes on along the minus strand of NZ_JAVJIU010000002.1, from coordinate 435,906 downwards.
AATATCATATCCACATTTAGGAATATTTATAGTGCATAAACCACTTCCTGTTCTTAAAGCTGCCGTGGCAGTTAAAAGAACGCTTCCTATTTTTCCATAACTACCACCTGCGATCAATACATTCCCATAATCTCCTTTATGTGAATTGTTTGTTCTGGGTTTATACATACTTATAGCCTCCTGCTTTTCTATGAGATATATTCCAGATTCAGCTTTTCCTATAAATTCCCTATCCAGACCTATATCCAGAACCTGTAAATCGCCTACATAATCCATGGTTTCAGGTAGAAAAAACACCAATTTTGGAGACTGAAAACTTAAGGTGTAGTTGGCTTCGATTATGGCAGTGTTTCTCCCAGGTGTTTTATCAGCAAATAATCCGCTAGGCATATCTACAGACAAAGTAAAAGCCTGGGATTCGTTGATCATTTTAACCAGGTCTGCCACCCAACCTTCGATTGGCCTGTTTAAACCAATTCCGAAGATTGCATCGATCACAAAATCACCAATATTGATTTCAGGGAAACCTCCTTTATCCTTTATTAGTTTTGGCCAGTCATTCGTAATATTTTTCAGCTTTTCATAATTGGCGAGAAAATCATCAGATCTTTTATCGGTATAATTCACAACATAAACCGTCACATGATATCCATGCTGGATTAAATGTCTTGCCACCACGAGTCCATCTCCACCATTATTACCAATACCGCAAAAGATCTTGATAGGGATAGGCGCACCTTGCAACCTGTTGTTTATCTCATTAAAAACAAGAGTTGCAGCTCTTTCCATTAATTCTTCTGAAGTGATGTTTTGTTTATTGATTGTCACCTTATCAGCTTCCGACAACTGCTCTGCAGATAGTATTTTCATAAAACTTGAATTCCTTTTTACTCATTAAATATAAAGTAAAGCAAGACATATTAAATATAAATCGATAAAAAGGCCGAATAAATATTGTATTCTTCCTGAATTGAATAAATTTGCCCAAATTTTTGAAAATAATGAAAGAAATAGCATTATCTGAAAAGCATAGAGAATTAAACGCCAAAATGGTTCCTTTTGCCGGTTTTAATATGCCCGTATCTTACGAGGGAGTAAATATTGAGCATGAAACAGTGAGAGAAAAACTTGGGGTTTTTGATGTTTCTCACATGGGTGAATTTCTTATTTCTGGGGAAAATGCGCTGGAACTTATTCAAAAGATCAGTTCTAACGATGCTTCCAAACTTGTAGACGGAAAGGCACAATATTCATGTATGCCTAATGAAGATGGTGGAATTGTAGATGATCTCATTATTTATCGCATAGATTCTGAAAAATATCTTTTGGTAGTAAATGCTTCCAATATTGAGAAAGACTGGAACTGGATCGCACACCATAACACGATGGATGCTACTATGCGTGATATGAGCGACGAAATGTCTTTACTTGCAATCCAGGGTCCTAAAGCCGCTGAAGCCATGCAGGCTTTAACTCAGGTTGATCTTGAGAACATGAAATTCTACACTTTTGAAGTTGGAAAATTTGCAGATGTAGAAAAAGTGATCATTTCTGCTACAGGTTATACCGGTAGTGGTGGATTCGAAATTTATTTCAGAAATGAAGATGCAGAACAGGTTTGGGATGCAGTTATGGAGGCTGGAAAAGATTTCGGCATCAAGCCAATTGGTCTTGCAGCAAGAGATACCTTACGTTTAGAGATGGGTTATTGTCTTTACGGAAACGATATTGACGACACAACTTCACCAATCGAGGCTGGATTAGGATGGATCACCAAATTCACCAAAGACTTCATTAATAGTGAAAAACTTAAGGCTCAAAAAGAAAACGGACCAGCTCGTAAATTGGTTGCCTTTGAACTTGATGAAAGAGGAATTCCTCGCCAGGGATATGACATCGTTGATGAAAATGGTAAGAAAATTGGAGAGGTAACTTCGGGCACCATGTCCCCTTCCCTTGAAAAAGGAATTGGATTAGGATATGTACCAGCTGAAATTGCAGGCGTTGGAAATAAAATTTCAATTCAAATTCGTAAAAAAGTTGTTCCTGCAACTCAGGTGAAATTGCCCTTTTATAAAGGCTAATTTATTTGAAACGAATACTCATTTTAGGAGCTAGCGGATTTATAGGCAACGCCTTGTATAAAGAGCTATGCTCCTATTTTGATACTCACGGAACTTATTTCACCGAGAATAATTTTTTCGAAGACAATCATCAGTTTCACCATTTTGATATGGAAACTGAAAATATTGAGATCTTACTGGAGAATTTGAGGCCAGATGTGATCATTTCTTCCTTAAGAGGTGGTTTCGAAGCACAGATCTCTACCCACTTTTCTATTATCAATCATATTCTTAAGTATAATTCGAAGCTTATATTTATAAGTTCGGCAAATGTTTTTGATGCATTTACCAACTTTCCTTCTTATGAATACGATAAAACTTTAAGTCAGAGTATTTACGGCAGGTTCAAGATAAAAATTGAAAATGCGCTATTACGGTTACCCAATCATAATTATAATATTGTTCGCCTTCCAATGGTTTTCGGGAAAGCCTCTCCAAGAGTGAAGCAAATAAAGACAATTCTAGATCTTGGCGAGCCTCTGGAAGTATTTCCTAATGTAGTTATCAATGCTACTGAGATTCTAAAAGTCACTCAACAGATCCATTATATTATTAACAGAAACAAGCAAGGTGTTTTTCATTTAGGAAGCTCAGACTTGACCCATCAGAAGGATTTTATTGAAGAGCTCTGTGAGGAATTAGGTTATGAGAACCCTCTTTTTAAAAATGTCTACGATTCCAATTACGACAGGTTTCTGGCCGTTCTACCCAAAGACAATAAGCTACCAGCCAATCTTCAGATTACCGTACACCAGGTTATAGAGGCTTCTACAAAATTGTAGCTGTTAATCTTATACTAAAGAAAATCATTCTCAGTCCAATTCACTTCTTAATTTCTAACTTTAAGTAAAACCAAAAAATTTAAAGTGATGAAAAAATTAAACGAGGAAGAGATCCAGGAAAAACTAAAAGAGTTTGACGGATGGACCTATGCGAAACAAGCCATTCATACTTCGTTTCAATTTGAAAATTTCAAGGAAGCTTTCACAGTAATGACAAGAATCGCTTTCGAGGCTGAAGCACAGCAACACCATCCAAATTGGGGAAATGTTTACAATCAGCTGGAAATTTCATTATCGACTCATGATGCCGATGGAGTTACTGAAAAAGATTTCAAACTCGCCCGTGCAATTGAAAATATTATAGAAGCTACAAATTAATGAACAACTTGTATAATTGAACAGCTCCTAAATTTCCGAGGAAAATTAGGAGCTTTTTTTATACTTTTGCCCGAATCAAATTTTATTATAAGCATGGGAAGAGCATTTGAATTCCGTAAAGCACGTAAAATGAAACGTTGGTCTGCAATGGCAAAAGCGTTTACAAGAATTGGTAAGGATATCGTTATGGCCGTTAAAGAAGGTGGTCCGGATCCTGACACAAATTCTAAGTTACGTGCGGTTATTCAAAACGCGAAAAGTGTGAATATGCCTAAAGACAATATTGAGCGTGCCATCAAGCGTGCTTCTGATAAGTCCCAGGGTGATTATAAAATTGTTCTATTCGAAGGGTATGCGCCACACGGAATCGCGGTGCTGGTTGAAACAGCTACAGATAACAACAATAGAACGGTTGCTAACATTCGTTCTCACTTTAATAAATCTGATGGGAACTTAGGAACATCAGGTTCTGTTGAATTCATGTTCGATCACACGTGTAATTTCAGAATTAATTCTGAAGGTATAGACCCGGAAGAGCTGGAGCTGGAATTAATAGATTTTGGAGCTGAAGAAGTTTTTGAAGACGAAGAAGGAATCCACATCTATGCACCATTTGAAAATTTTGGATCGATTCAGAAAGAATTAGAGAATCGCGAGATCGAGATCGTTTCTTCAGGATTTGAAAGAATTCCGCAGGTAACTAAAAGCCTGAATGAGGAACAAACAGCTGATGTTGAAAAATTACTGGAAAAATTAGAGGAAGATGATGACGTGCAGAACGTTTATCACACCATGGAAGCTTCAGAAGAAGAGGAAGACTAATTAAAAGTTTTCAGGGATCTTCCCTACCACTCCATCATAATAACTGAATATTTCAGTATAATCTTTTTGAAAATCTCCGGTTGGCCAGTATGCCTCGGAGATTTTTACTTTTTTAGTTCCATAATCAAAAGAAACACGGATAATTGGAACTTCTGCTTTAAGGGCGATGTAGTAAAATCCGGTTTTCCATTGTTCGGTCTTTTGCCTGGTTCCTTCGGGAGACATCGCTAATCTAAAAACCTCTTTTTCAGTAAAAATCTGAGCGATCGCATCAACCTTTTTCTGTTTTCCGGTTCTATCAATAGGAGAACCTCCAACAGCTCTAAAATACCAGCCAAATGGTGGTTTAAATAGTTCTTTTTTTCCAACGAAATTTATTTGAACACCCATGATTTTCCGGACAAGAATGCCGATAAGAAAATCGTAGGAACTGGTATGCGGTGCAACAATGACCACGCATTTTTTTATAGCAGGATCAAAGTTATTTTCAAGTTTCCACCCGAGGATCTTAAAAAATACAAGATTTGCTAACCATTTCATATAGGTTTACTCTCTATGGTGCTTTGTAGATTTATCCCCTCTTCTACGTTTTTTCTCTTCTCTAAGCAGAGAAAGCTCTCTACCTGTTTGCCCTTTTACTGAAGTATTTTCCTGGGCTCTTCTTAAAAGATATGGAACTACATCGCGAACAGGTCCAAAAGGAACTAATTTCACTGCGTTATATCCTTTTCGTCCGAGGTTATAACTAATATGATCACTCATTCCATATAACTGGCTGAACCAAATACGCTCATCATCTATAGAAATTCCTTTATCTTCCATGATCTGAAGAGCAAGATAACTACTCACCTCGTTATGGGTTCCTATAAAAACTGAAATATCATCAAGATGATTTAAGCAATATGATAATGTGCTATTAAAGTTAACATCTGTCGCTTCTTTACTTTCACAAATAGGACTTGGATATCCAAGCTTTTTAGCACGAGCATTCTCTTTCTCCATGTATGCTCCACGCACAATCTTTACTCCTATCTTAAATCCTTCTTCCTTTGCTTTTTCATGTAGACCTTTTAAGTAATCTAATCTATCCCAGCGATAGCATTGAAGCGTATTAAAGATCAACACTTTATCCTTATTATATTTACGCATCATTTCCTCCATAAGCTCATCTGCAGAAGTCTGCATCCAGGTTTCTTCACCATCAGCGTAAAGACGAACATTAAGTTCATGAGCTCTTTTACATAAGGTATCAACTCTTTTACGAACTCTTTCCCATTCTTCCTTTTCATCTTCAGAAAGACTAATCTTCTCACTAACTTTTTCCCAGATCTCGAACCTTCCAATACCTGTAGGTTTGAACATAGCAAATGATACTTCATCACTCTCCTTAGCATATTCAATAAGACTCAGCTTCTTCTCCATCGCAGAATCAAATTCTTCTTCAGTTTCCTTACCTTCTACCGAATAGTCAAGAATACTATGAAGGTTTTCGTCATACATCTCTTTGGTAACCGGCTTACAATCATTCTCAGTAACTCCTCCACAGAATTGTTCAAAAATGGTTTTTTTAATAAGAGTCTCAACCGGCAAATGAAGTTTCAAGGATAATTTGGTTAAGGCAGAACCTGTTTTAACCAAAGAAGAATAATTCATCATGCTGAATAAAAAAATTGCTCTATCAAGCTCAGCATTAGACTTTAATTTAAAAGCCGATTTTGTGTTATTGAATATCTTTTTATTTATCATTTCAAGCTGTTAATCGAGCAAATATAATTATTGAAGTTGAGTTAATTCATAATTTCTATTTAATTTCGACCGCATAAATATTAATACTATGAGTGATTTACCGGCCTCTCTGGATTCTGTAATCTATGCGGAAAAAGGATATTCCAGACTAAACGATTTCTTGAAGGAAACTCCAGCTTCAAAGGTTTTTATTCTTGTAGATAGCAATACGCATCAATATTGTCTTTCTAAATTTTTACAGAATATTGAAAGTAGCGTTACAACTGAAGTAATTGAGATTGAAGCCGGCGAAGAATTTAAAAATTTGCAAACCTGCGAAGGTGTATGGAATGTGCTTTCAGAGCTGGAAGCCGACCGCAAGAGCCTGATGATCAATCTTGGCGGAGGTGTTGTTACAGATCTTGGTGGCTTTGTTGCCTCTACTTTTAAGCGTGGTATCAAATTCATTAACATCCCTACTACCCTACTTTCTATGGTAGACGCTTCGGTTGGAGGTAAAACAGGCGTTGATCTCGGTAATCTGAAAAATCAAATCGGGGTTATCAATCAGCCGGAACTTGTATTAATAGATTCTTCTTATTTAGCCACCTTACCTCCACAGGAAATGAGGAGTGGCCTGGCAGAAATTATGAAGCACGGGCTTATTGCTGATGAAGACTACTGGAATAAGGTATCAGATCTTTCAACATTAGACCTTTCAGATCTTGACGAGATCATTGAAACTTCGGTAATTATCAAAGGCAAGATCGTAGAGAAAGACCCTTTTGAACAGAATATCAGAAAGAATCTTAATTATGGTCATACACTTGGTCACGCCATAGAATCTTACTGTCTAACCCATTCAGAAAGGAAAAAACTTTTGCATGGGGAAGCCATTGCAGCAGGAATGATCCTTGAAACTTATCTTTCTGCTCAATTAAAAGAATTTCCAGAAGAAAAACTGAAGCAGATCTCAAAAGTATTTAAGAAGATGTATGGGATTGAAGATTTTTCAGAATCTGATATAAAGGAAATAAAACAACTCATGAAATTCGATAAGAAAAATGAGCGCGGAAACATCAATTTTGTGCTCCTTAATGATATTGGTAAGCCTGTTCAGGACGTAACTGTGCCAGATGAGCTTATCGATAAAGCATTTGAATTCTACTCAACAAACTGAATTTGAATCGATTAAAAAATAAGATATTATCTATTTAAGTATTGTGTCTGATTTATTTTTTTATTTATACTTGCATAAACCAATGAAACTATGAAAAGAATAATCGTAGATTACAAAAAGCTCACTCCGGAGATCTTAGGATTACTTGTAGAAAAGTACCCTGATGGCTATGATGACGACCAGGTCATTTCTTTCAAAAACGCGAAAAACGAAACGGTAGATGCTGTTGAAGTGAGAACCGAAGACACGGTTTACCTTGTAAAAGTTAGTACTCGTTTAGAAAATACCATGGCGAACTTTGATGAGGACGACTACGATGATTCAGAATATAACGACCCTATCGTTGACATTCCTGAGAAGTCTGAAGACGCTGAGGATGAAGACGAAGACAAATAAAAAAAGGGACGCAATTGCGTCCCTTTTCTTTTTTCTTAATCAAATATCTTAGGCATGTTGTAAATCATGTTTTCCTTCTTTGATTTCTTCAATCACTTTCGCATTGAATGCTGGAAGATCATTTGGATTTCTACTAGTTACCAATGCTTCATCTACCACCACTTCTTCATCTACCCATAGTGCACCTGCATTTTCCAGGTCCTTTCTTATTGAATTAAAAGATGTCATTGATCTACCTTCTACAACATCTGCACTAATAAGTGTCCATGGAGCATGGCAAATCGCTGCTACCGGTTTACTTTGCTTAAAGAAATCTCTAACAAAAATTAGAGCTTTTTCCTCTCTTCTCAGCGTATCAGGATTAATTACTCCTCCTGGAAGAACCAGAGCATTATAATCTTTTGCAGATACTTCTTCTAAAGTCTTATCTACGTCATATTCTTTTCCCCAATTGTCTTTATCCCAGGACTTAATTTTACCTTTTTCCAGGCTTACCACTTCCACTTTGAAGCCTTCCTTTTCCATCGCTTCCTTTGGAGATGATAATTCACTTTCTTCAAATCCATGCGTTGCTAAAATTGCAATTCTCTTTTCCATAATAATTCTATTTTTTTCTTTTGATAAAGATAAAAACTGTCTTAGGGAAAGTATATTAAGGCTCTACTAAAAATGGACTGAATTCAGTTAAAGCTTTATTAAGTGGATGACGAATCATTCTCATTGGCCTTCTCTTCATCGATATCCAAATAAGATTTAAGCCTATCTACGATGTATTTCTCTTCTTTAAGTTGAACACGACGCTCTTCCAATTTTTCCATTTCCTGATAGATTGCCGGTTCACCAAATCTGTTCGGTTCTACTTTCTCCTTTTTGATCAAAGCATACTGAACGGTAAATTCAGCACCAAAAAATAGAATAAGGCAGGTGTAGTAGACCCAGAGTAAGATTAGAACTACAGAAGATGCTCCCCCATAAACCGAAGCCGGTTCACTCTGTCCAAAATAAAAACTTATAAGCCACTCTCCAATCAAAAAGAGGATAGCGGTTAAGGCTGCACCTGTATAGGTCGTTCTTAGCCTGATTCTGATGTCTGGCAACAACTTAAAGATCATGGCGAATAACGTTGTAATAAATATGAAGGACAATACAGAATTAGCGGCATGCACTGCAAATTCTGTAATATTAGGTAATATCACTTCTACCCTTTCTGAAATCAATTTCATTACTGCAGAAACAATAAGGGCGATTAATAAGAGTAGCCCAATCACGAAAACCATTCCTAAAGAAATAACCCGGTCTAATACTAACCTGAAGAAATTAGTTCTTTTCGCCGCTACATTCCAAATATTGTTCATTGCGATCTTCAGCTGAAAGAAAACTCCGGTAGCACCAAAAACAAGCATGGCCAAACCAAAGATCACCGCTAATGTAGAATCCTGAGATAGTGCGGCGCTCTCTATCATTCCTTCAATTGCCTTACTGGCATCCACACCAATAAACTGACCTATCTGTCCGGTAATTCTACCTTGCACAGCTTTACGTCCAAAAAAGTAACCGGCAATACTTACAACGATGATCAATAATGATGGAAGAGAGAACAATGCATAATATGCAATAGTCGCACTTCGTGCATAGGGCTCATTTTTATCCCAACTTACGTAGGTATTCTTGAGTAGTTTAAAAAAGATTTTTAGTGAACTAAGCATCAAAGATACTTATTGGTGATCACTTCTTTATGATGTAATGCATGCCCGGCCATTATATAACCAATGGCCCTGGGCGTTGCATTCATATCATTCATATTCCCATTTACTTTCAATTTATCTTCAGATAAACTCTTATATAAGTATAAACAGGATTCTCTCACGCATTTAAATTCTGCGATAAGATCTTCTGGTTCTCTGTTTTCAGCATCAGAATTTAACACATAGATATCATGATCAAAACCTGGCAAGGGGCCATTCTCATTTCTGGCAAAGCATAAAGCTCGATACTGGAAAATACGTTCTGTATCTATAATATGCTGAACCATTTCCAGAATGCTCCATTTTCCTGGTTCGTAGCGATAACTCCACCTGTCTTGAGGAATGGTCTTTAAAAATTCACTGAATTCCTTAGTGTTTTCCTCAAGGGTCTGAATTAATTCAGCGTCATCAGGGATACGATTAATATATCCCCAATAAAATTCTCCAATTTCACCATTGGTAAGTTTTGATTTGATCATTTATGCTGAATTTCTGCTTGCATTAATATTTCCGTAGAGTGAACGAGTTACCATTTTTTCAAAGGTTTCTAACTTCTCCCCTGCTTTCTCGGGATCTTTGCTTAACTCCTGAACCATCCTTAAAGCGTGCTGCTGAATGGTTAGTAATGGTAATACAATTCTTTCTCTTGCCTGAATTGAAGCTCTACCTGCAGGTTGATTCTGCATTAGAATATCATATCCAGTAACTTTTAGAAGCATTTTCTTAGATCGTTCAAACTCCTCATGAATAAGTTTCCAGAATTCTCCAAACTCCTCATCGTTCTTCATATAAGCAGTTAAAGGAAAGAAAGATTTGGTAAGGCTCATCATACTATTTTCCAGAAGTGTTCTAAAAAATTCAGAGTTTTCATAAAGCTGCTTCACTTTATCAAAATTACCTTCTTTATCTAATTTCTCCATTGCTGTACCAACTCCAAAAAATCCAGGTACATTTTGCTTTAATTGACTCCAACTTCCCACGAAAGGAATAGCTCTAAGGTCTGAAAGATTAAGTTCAGCCGATTTATTCCTTTTTGAAGGTCTACTACCAATATTGGTTTTAGCGTAATATTTCAACGTACTCATTTTCTCGAGGTAAGGAATAAAACGAGGATGTTTTTTAAAGTTCGTATAGGTCTCATAACTGATCTCGGCAAGATCGGTCATGGTTTTCCTGTCTTCATCGCTCAAAGCATTCTTACCGTTGCTGAAAATTTCATTTGCCACACCTGAACTCAATAATTGCTCAAGGTTATACGTACATGAATCTTTAGTTCCAAAATTTGAACTAATTGTTTGTCCCTGAACAGTAAGCTGAATTTCTTCATTTTCAATGGTTGGACCTAATGAAGCATAGAATTGGTGAGTTTTCCCTCCACCTCTTGCCGGCGGTCCTCCTCTACCATCAAAAAAGACAACTTTAATTCCGTATTCTCTTGAAATTTTAGTCAGAGATTCTTTTGCCTTATAGATACTCCAATTGGCCATTAAATAACCACCATCTTTGGTACCATCACTAAAACCTAACATGATGGTTTGCTTATTGCCTCTTCGCTCCAGGTGTTCTTTATATACAGGATTCGTATATAATTGCTCCATAACATTGTGAGCATCCTGTAGATCTGGAACTGTTTCAAAAAGTGGAATTACATCTACGCTTGGTTTTTCCCAGCCAGTCATTCTAATAAATGAAAATGGTTGTAAAACCCCCTGTACACTTCCGCAGTTACTAATAATATAACGATTGGCACCTAACTCTCCACTTTTCTCCTGAATTTCCTGCATAGCATAAATCGAAGAAATAGTGGATTTCGCCATTCCATCTTCCATCTTCTCAGGATCGATCTTTGCCTGAACATTACTCAGTAAATCAATCTGCTCTGAATCGCTTAGCTCGTTGTAATTTGAAGGAATAAGATCTGGATGAAGTTTACTTATTTCTTCCAGAACTTCCTGGTGAATGCTTGAATCCTGACGAATATCCAGCGTCGCAAAATGATATCCGAACAGGTGTACTTTATTAAGCATATCATCTACTTCATCGATAAATAATGACTGATGTTTATCTACAAGTATTTCTCTGATATTTTGAAGTTTAGACTTTAAATCTTCAAGCGATAGTTTAATACTTCCTGATTTTGAAACTGCTGAATCATAAAGTCCTTTCTCAATTTCGGTCATTAATTCATGAACTTCTCTAAAGGTTAGTCTTCTCTTTAATTTTCTGATATCCCTATAATAATTTAGGAGAATGGTTCTCCTAAGTCTTTTCGCCACTCTTAAAGTGATTTCAGTAGTCACAAACGGATTCCCATCACGGTCACCACCAGGCCAGAATCCTAAATTAATCACCTGATTTCCTACATCCTCACCATCAAAAATATTCTGCTGAATATAATTATGGATCTTACTGGCACTCTGGTAGAATACATTCTCGAAATACCAGATCAAACTTACCGCTTCATCATAAGGTGTTGGTTTTTCCTTTTTAAAGAAAGGTGTTTTCCCTAGCTGAGCCAGCAATTGCTTTATCTTGACAAGATCATTTTTCTGAATGGCTTTATCCAGGTCTGTAATAATCCCCAGAACTGTTCCAGGATAAAATTGTGTTGGATGTGCTGTAAGCGTTGGTCTAACATTGAATCGCTTTAAGTACTCCTTAAGCTCTCCAACTTTTTGTTTGGCCTCAGCTTCTTCCTTTACACTTCTTAACGTACCGCGACCATCCATATTATTTACTATAGAGAATGAAGCATCTTCTATCGCATCAAATAATACGACCTGTCTTTCTATGTATTGAATAAATCTAAAAAGAAGACCTACTTTCTCTTCTTCTGAAGGATCTTCTCCATATTTATCAAAAAATCTATCTACGATCTGCGAAGGATTTTCGTTGTTTTTAAATCCTGTCTCGCAAATTTCCTGAAACAATGGTAATAAAGCTCCCGTTTTTCTAATGTCATCATACGGCAGGGTTAAAAATATACTGTTATAAACCTGGTATTTTGCAAGCACGTTATCATTAAATCTATCTAATCTTGGTTCTCTGTGCATAATTAATTTTTAGGGTGGTCAATTATTTTAAATTTATAAAAAAACCCTTTAAACAAAGCAGTCTAAAGGGTTCTTTAATATAAGTTTAGGACTGCCTACATATCTTTAAAAATAGAATGCATCAGTCTCTTTTTGTCATTGATACTCTCTTCCAGAGAGATCATAGTTTCTGTTCTATATACTCCTTCAATATCATCTAACAAAAAGATAATATCTTTTGCATGCTGCGTGTTCTTAGCACGAATTTTACAGAATACATTGAATTTGCCAGTAGTAACGTGGGCAACAGTTACAAACGGAATTTCATTGATTCTTTCAAGAACAAATTTTGTTTGAGAAGTATTTTTTAGAAAAACACCTACATACGCGATGAAGGCATATCCAAGTTTTTTATAATCCAGAGTTAAAGAGGAACCTATAATAATCCCTGCTTCTTCCATTTTCTTAACTCTTACGTGAACCGTACCGGCAGAAATAAGAAGTTTTTTAGCAATATCAGTAAATGGAGTCCTAGTATTCTCGATCAGCATATCAAGAATCTGGTGGTCTGTTTCGTCTAATTTAAACTTGGCCATTTTAAAGTTCTTTTTTTTAATGAACTTCAAAATTAATACAAAATCATTGAATTATTGACAAATAATTGGATATTTATCGGAGTTTAACCTCTAATTCCTCATTATTTAAGATAATTTTATTAACTATAACGTTTTCGATAATTTCTGAATTATCTGGAAGTTTTATTGTATTTTCCTCAGCGTCAATTTCTCTATGTCCGTAATTCGAAATTTCAGGGGCTATTTTTTCAATTATCGGCACAAATTCAATCTTCTCCCCTTTTCTCAACTCTTTGAATTGAATACTAACATCCCTTATTTTTCCTTTAACCGAGGCATTGCGTATAATGAGATCATTAAATAACTTCCTATTTTCAGGAATTTTAAAATACTTCTCGTAATCTGAAGTATCAATACCTGACTTTGATATTTGACAAATTGCAGATATCAATGCCCGAAAAACCTGCATCCTGGTTTCTTCTCTTTCATAATCATCCTTTGAATGTCCAGCCTCAAACAAAATTGTTGGTGTTGAGAGATTCTGGAAGGTATCGCCGGCGCAATTAATATTAAACCCGTCATCATACCTTCCTATATGACCTGAAAGAAACTCGTCTAGATCTTCAGCAATTTTGGCAATAACCGCCATGCTTAACCTTCTACTTTCATCTATATTCCTCTCCTCATCCTTAGAAGGAGTCAAAAATGACAAAGTAGCCGTCTTCGGGACATCTCCCGCGCTAAAAATAGTTCGCTGGTCGTGTAGATTCAGACAGAAATCAGGTTTAAACTCATAATATATTTTCTTTAGTAATTTACTTTCCGGCTGACTCAGGTCCTGTAAATCTCTGTTTAGATCTATAGAATTAGCATTTACGCGAGTATATGCCTTAGCTCCATCTGGATTTAAAATAGGAATTATATATAAAGTGCAGGAATTTAAGATCTCTAAACCCAATGAATTTTTATCATCCAGAGAAAGGAAGTTTAAAAGGTCGAACACTGCTTTTGTGGTCGTAGACTCATTGCCGTGCATTTGAGACCAGATCAAAATCTTTCTTTCTCCATTCCCAATTTGGAATTTATAAATAGATCTACCTTCAACCGATTCTCCAATTTTTTCAGATGGAAATATATTCTCAAGTTTTTTCCGAACAATATTCAGATCTCTATTTGCAACATATCTACCCGAAATTTCATTGACTTTTATCCCGGTATAAAAGTCACTTTTAAATACTTCTTTAAGCTGCTCATTCTTCATGTTTACAAAACTAAACAATGTAAATTTTACAATTGTAAACAGTTAAAATTTATAATACTATACACAAATGTAAACAGCGGTCGCGATTTACTAGATCTTGATGATGGAATTTTTCCAATAAAACAATTTTAAATTTATAATTAACATGTTTCTAGTTATTTAGGCTTATTTATCTAACCTTATTATTTAATCAAATACAAAATGTTTACAGATGTAACAGTGTACTCTTGTAAATATTATTTACATTTGTAAATACAATTCACAATTCAATTTTGTTACAATGGTAAACACTGATAAATTCTCTGCAAGGCTCAATAAGATCCTGGAATATTATGATATTTCTGCAGCGAGCTTTGCTGATAAAATTGAAGTTGGCCGCTCTTCCATCTCACATATTTTATCGGGACGAAATAAACCGAGTCTGGACTTTGTAATGAAGGTGGTTAAGAATTTTCCAGAGGTCGAGTTATACTGGTTGCTAAATGGAAAAGGTTCCTTCCCTTCCAATTTAGATTCTAATTCAGAACAAAATGTAGTTAAAAAAGAGCAACCTAAAAATGAGTCTCTGCCGAAAGAAAATATTCAGGAAGCATCACAAGAGAAATCAAATGCTGTAAATTTTCTTCCAAACCGATCTGGCAAACAAATTCAAAAAATTGTGATCTTTTATACAGACGGAAGTTTTGAAGCCTTTGAAAATTGATAATCCCGTTTAAATTGAATTATTTTGCAGCATGAAACGAATTATTCCATTTGCCGCTATATTCCTATTTTATTCTTGTTTCGATGCTGAAAGAAACTGTGAAGATTTTAAGACTGGAACTTTTGAGTTTGAAACCTATATTAATGGTGAATTACAAACTTCACGTTTTATTAGAAATGATAGTATAGAAATAGAGAAATATCAGGGCAAGACCGATACTTCGTCCATTAGATGGATAAATGACTGTGAATATATCCTGAAGAACCTTAATCCCAAAGGTATGGCTGAAGAAAAGCCAATACATATTAAGATCCTCACCACTAAGAATAATAGCTATAAATTCGAATACGGCCAGGTTGGCGATCCGAAAAAAGCAAGAGGAGAAGTTATAAAGGTTTCAGAAGATTAATTCTGGCGTTGCTTCAGTAATTTATTCTGCTCTTCCATTAGATCGTTAAGGTTAGACAGCAACTCAATATCCTTTGGAGTAACCACCTTATCGTTTTTAGGATCCTGGGCCTTATTTCTAAAACGATTCATGAATTTCACTACAAGGAATACCACAAAGCCAATTACCAGAAAATCTACCAGGGTTTCTATTAGCAGACCGTAACCTACAGCTACTTCCTCCACAAAACCTGGTTCTCCTTTTACACCAACACTATCCTGCAGAACAACTTTCCTATCAGCGTAATTAACGCCATTGGTAAGCATACTCAATGGCGGCATGATGATCTGTTTCACCAGGACATCAACAACCTTGTTGAAAGCGGTACCTATAATGATACCAACCGCCATATCTATCATATTGCCTTTAACGGCAAACTCCTTGAATTCTTTAAGTATTCCCATTATTCATCAAATAAGGATGGCTGATCATCAGACTTTGATTTCTTGTCCGGAGCTTTTATGCTACCAGATTTGATATCTTCTCCTGTGATCTCATCTGAATCTTCCTTTTCTATTTCTTCAGTTTCCTCAATCTCTTTTTCATAAGGCATAGGATCCAGAAGGTTTATTTGATTAACTTTTTCTGAAGTCAATTGATTTCCAAGAGCCTTTATACCTTTTATCGAAATAAAATCTTCCAGGTTCACTACTTCGTTTTCACGACGTTCCTTGCCCTTTGGCTTAGTATAAACGATCTCCGCCATTGGGTAATAATCTGTAGAAACCATTTCCAGGAAAGAATCTTCATGATCTGAAATAAATTTCTCCTCTTTATCTGGATGTTCAATCAGGAATCGTTTTACGTAATAACGTTCTTTCTCCGGTTCCCAATAGATAGCAGATACAGGTTTATCCTTGATCCATTTCTCTAAAACGATGATCTCTTCGTCAAATCTTGTGGTAAGCTCAGGCTTAATGGTTTTAGCAACCCCATCCTGTGTGATGATCAATAATCTGTCTTCACCTTTAAATTCTCCAAGTAATTCACCACGTTCATCAACATTAAGTCTTTTCACCGTGTCGTCGAACCAGATCCTTCTAGGTTTCAAAGTCGAAACTCCTTCTTCCTTAAGTTCTATTCTTTTTACTGAATATTTGGTGACTATATTTCCTTTTACATTTCGTCCTTTGATAAGGATCTCGGCAAAATCCAAGTCAAATTTTACTTTTCTAATGCTACCTACCTGACGTAATAATACTGTAACAACTTCTGCCTCTCCATTTGGATTTGCTGAAAAATACAGTACTTTGGAATCTTTTTTACCCTGACTAAGATCATACTCTCGATCTCTGGTGACTGATGTTACGGCAAATCTTTTCACATAAGTATTCCCCGCCTTACCATCACGGTAAACCATATTATAGGTGGTTCGTTTGTCTTTTTTCTTGAAGATCGCAACATGGATGATGTCTTTGCCAATAAAAGTCTTGGTATCGACTTTTGTCACCATCATCTTACCGTCTGCCGTAAAGCAGATCACATCATCAATATCTGAACAATCAGTTACGTATTCATCTTTCTTAAGAGAAGTACCAACAAAGCCTTCAGCCCTATTTACGTAAAGCTTGGTATTTCGAATAACAACTTTAGTCGCTTCGATATCTTCAAATAACCTGAGCTCAGTTTTTCTTTCTCTTCCTGTGCCGTAATCTTTCTTTAATTTTTTGAAATAGTCTACCGCAAAATCTACAATATTATCAAGGTGATGCTTTACCTTGGCGATATCTCCTTCCAGAGCATCGATCTTTTGCTGAGCCTTATCAATATCAAATTTAGAGATCCTTTTAATCCTGATTTCAGTCAATCGAACGATATCTTCTTCAGTAACAGCTCTTTTTAAATGCTTTGTATGCGGTTTTAAACCTTTATCAATTGCCTGTATTACACCTTCCCAGGTTTCTTCCTCTTCAATATCTCGATAAATACGATTTTCAATAAAGATCCTTTCCAATGATGCAAAATGCCATTGTTCTTCAAGTTCATCGAGTTTGATCTCTAATTCCCTTTTTAGAAGATGAAGGGTATGATCTGTAGATCTGCGCAAAACATCTGAAACCCCCAGGAAAACCGGCTTATGATCGATAATCACACAACCTAAAGGCGCTAATGAGTTTTCACATTGAGTGAAAGCATATAAGGCATCAATGGTTTTATCTGGTGAAATGTTATTTGGTAAATGAATTAGGATCTCTACATCTGCAGCTGTATTATCTTCGATCTTTTTTATCTTGATCTTACCTTTATCATTCGCTTTCAGAATAGAATCGATAAGACTGGAGGTATTCGTTCCGTAAGGAATTTCATTAATTACGAGTGTATTTTTATCCAGCTGATTTATTTTCGCTCTTATTCTTACTCGTCCGCCACGTTTACCATCATTATAGTTTGAAATATCTGCAATACCACCAGTTGGAAAATCTGGGAAAAGCTTGAAAGTCTTTCCTCGTAAATGCCTGATAGAAGCATCAATAAGTTCATTGAAATTATGCGGAAGAAACCTGGTACTTAAACCAACTGCAATACCTTCAGCTCCCTGAGCCAGAAGCATAGGGAATTTTACCGGAAGATTTACAGGTTCCTGTTTTCTTCCATCATAAGAAAGTTGCCACTCGGTAAGCTTAGGACTAAAAAGAACTTCAAGAGCAAATTTTGAAAGTCTCGCTTCAATATAACGAGGTGCCGCCGCACGGTCACCAGTTAGAATATTTCCCCAGTTACCCTGAGTATCTATAAGAATATCCTTTTGACCTATCTGAACCATGGCATCACCAATACTGGCATCACCGTGAGGGTGATACTGCATGGTATGCCCAACTATATTTGCAACTTTATTGTACCGACCGTCATCAAGATCTTTCATAGAGTGCATGATACGACGCTGTACAGGTTTAAAACCATCTTCTATTGCAGGTACCGCTCGCTCAAGGATTACATATGAAGCATAATCCAGGAACCAGTCTTTGTACATGCCGGTTACCTTTATAAGTTCTTCTTTATTTTCAAACTGCTCGTCCTGAGCTCCTTCTTGGTTTTCTTCCATTAGGCAGTTGGTTTAGGAACGGTTTGTAATACTTTGTTCAAAGAATCAACCATTCCCCTTTTCTTTTTTCGGGTTAAAAATGTGGTATTGAAAGTGTATTTTCTATAGCCCCTTTTTCTCTTGGATCTAATATAGATAGTCAAAGCTGAATAGATCCCAAAATCAACGAACTTGAATTTCCCCAGTTTTCGCTTCGGAAATTCAGCCCTCTTTACTCTATACTCCATAAATTTGGAGAAAAAGACACCATTATTTTTAAAATTTAAAGTTTCTCCATCGCTGTCAAAATCAAATACCTGACCGATTCGATGAACATATAAACCAATTAGTAGAGTGACAATATTCGGAACAAAATGACTAAAACTTAACTCCTGTTCTGTTTCAGTAGACGCCATGATCTCTATGTTCACGAAAATATTAGTGACAAATACCGCAACCAGTACGATATAAATAGACGGTATTATTTTAACCTCGCTTTTATTGGTAAATCTCATATGCCAAGCTCTTCAACAAGGTCAAGTTCAACTTTCAGGTTGTCAATAATGAATTCCTGACGGTCTGGTGTGTTTTTACCCATATAGAAACTTAGCATTTCTTCAATAGACTTATCCTTATCTAACATTACCGGATCCAGACGAATGTCTTCCCCAATAAAATGCACGAATTCATCTGGTGAGATCTCACCCAAACCTTTAAATCGTGTGATCTCTACTTTTCCGGATAGTTTCTCTATGGCCTGCTTACGCTCCATCTCACTGTAACAATAGATCGTCTCTTTTTTGTTACGCACTCTGAATAACGGTGTTTGCAGAATATATAAATGGTTTTCCTTGATCAGTTCAGGAAAGAACTGAAGAAAGAAAGTAATCAATAATAACCTGATATGCATTCCATCCACATCGGCATCTGTAGCGATCACAATATTATGATATCTAAGATCTTCCAGAGAATCTTCAATATTTAAGGCCGCCTGAAGAAGATTAAATTCTTCATTTTCGTAAACGATCTTTTTCGAGAGTCCGTAACTATTCAAAGGTTTACCCTTTAAACTAAATACGGCCTGAGTAACCACATCCCTACTTTTAGTGATGGAACCACTTGCCGAGTCACCCTCGGTGATAAATAAAGTAGTTTCCAGGCAACGTTCATGTTTACTGTCGCCAAGATGCACTCTACAGTCTCTTAATTTTTTATTGTGAAGGCTTGCTTTTTTAGCCCGGTCTTTCGCCAGTTTTCTAATTCCCGAAAGGTCTTTACGTTCTCTTTCAGCCTGCAGAATTTTCCGCTGAAGATTTTCAGCAGTTTCTGCATTCTTATGGAGATAGTTATCAAGATTTCTTTTTACAAAATCATTGATATACGTTCTTACCGTTGGAAGTTTCCCTCCCATATCTGTAGAACCTAATTTAGTTTTCGTCTGACTTTCGAAAACCGGTTCCATTACTTTTATACTAATTGCCGCAACAATAGATTTTCTAATATCACTGGCTTCATAATTCTTTCCGTAAAATTCCCGAATGGTTTTTACTACTGCTTCTCTAAATGCTGCTAAATGAGTACCACCTTGAGAAGTATTCTGCCCATTCACAAAGGAATGGTATTCTTCACTATATTGAGATTTACTATGTGTAATGGCGACTTCAATGTCATCTCCACGAAGGTGAACAATAGGATATAGCATGTCATCTTCACTGATGCTATCACCAAGAAGATCTTTTAAACCATTTTCAGAATAGAATTTTTCACCATTAAAAACTATGGTCAATCCAGGATTGAGATACACATAATTCTTAAGCATTTTTTCGATGTACTCATTTCTGAACTTGTAATTCTTGAAAATGACCTCATCTGGAACAAAAGTGATCTTGGTACCTCTTCTACGTGAAGTTTCATCAAGATGTTCTTCGTCTTTTAATTCTCCCTGCTCAAATTCAGCAGCGTGACTTTTTGAATCTCTTGAAGATTCCACGCGGAAATATGAAGAAAGTGCATTTACCGCTTTGGTACCAACACCATTAAGACCTACAGATTTTTTAAAGGCACGGGTATCATACTTACCACCGGTATTCATTTTAGAAACCACATCCACCACTTTACCTAGTGGAATTCCCCTACCATAATCACGAACGATAACGCGTTGGTTCTGAACAGAGATCTCAATGGTCTTCCCTGCTCCCATCACAAATTCATCAATACTATTATCAATAACTTCTTTTAGAAGAATATAAATCCCGTCATCCTGACTGGAACCATCACCAAGCTTCCCGATATACATCCCGGGACGCATGCGAATATGTTCTTTCCAGTCTAATGACCGAATATTATCTTCGGTATATTTAGTATTCTCGCTCATAGGTAGTAATGGAGTTATGGCCTAAATATAAGGCAATAGCTAAAAAACTAAAATAGTTCCGCACTAAAGTAATTAACAAAGATTTTAGAAGAAATGTTAATTGCTTAGATAATTAAGAAGATAGCCTTAGAAAAAAGCTTTGATATATGACTTTTATAGCCGGGAATTAGACGTTGAAACGGAAGTGCATCACATCCCCGTCTTTAACGATATATTCTTTTCCTTCCACTCGCATTTTACCGGCTTCCTTTACTTTGGCTTCACTACCAAAGCTTACGTAGTCATCGTATCCAATTACCTCAGCACGAATAAAC
Organism: Christiangramia sediminicola; assembly: GCF_031344135.1. Lineage (NCBI taxonomy): Bacteria > Pseudomonadati > Bacteroidota > Flavobacteriia > Flavobacteriales > Flavobacteriaceae > Christiangramia > Christiangramia sediminicola. The sequence goes on along the minus strand of NZ_JAVJIU010000002.1, from coordinate 415,026 downwards.
CCTTTTTCAAAATCTGTGTGGATCACACCGGCAGCCTGAGGTGCAGAAGAGCCAACAGGAATTGTCCAGGCTCTAACTTCTTTAACTCCCGCAGTAAAATATGTTTGAAGATCAAGAAGCTCATAGGCTCCACGAATAAGTTTAGCTGAACCTGGTTCATCTAATCCAATATCCTGAAGGAACATCTGTCTTTCTTCAAAATCATCTAATTCTGTAATATCAGCTTCAGTTCCAACGGCCAGCACTAAAACCTCAGCATTTTCATCTTTAACGGCATCCTTCACTCTCTCAACATGCGCATTTCCATCTACCGCAGCTCCTTCATCAACATTACATACATACATTACTGGCTTATCGGTAATAAATTGAAGTGGTGCGATGAATTCTTTTCTTTCATCTTCGGTAAGATCTATAGCACGAACAGATTTTCCCGCTTCAAGACCTGCTTTTACCTTTAATAATGCAGCTTCCTCTTTCTGAGCTTCTTTATTACCTGTTTTAGCAGCCCTCTTCACTTTCTCAAGTTTCTTTTCAGTAGTCTCAAGATCTTTAAGCTGAAGTTCCATATCGATGGTTTCCTTATCTCTTATTGGATCTATAGAACCATCAACATGAACGATATTATCGTTTTCAAAACATCTTAGCACATGAAGAATAGCATCTGTCTCCCTGATATTTCCTAGAAACTGGTTTCCTAATCCTTCACCTTTACTCGCTCCCTTAACAAGTCCGGCAATATCTACAATCTCTACAGTTGCAGGAATCACCTTTTCAGGATTCACCAATTCTTCCAGTTTACGAAGTCTAGGATCTGGAACATTCACTACTCCAACGTTAGGTTCAATGGTACAGAATGGGAAATTCGCACTTTGAGCCTTTGCATTACTCAAACAGTTAAAAAGAGTTGATTTACCAACGTTAGGAAGTCCTACAATTCCAGCTTTCATATATAATTATTTAGATGCTTTGTTTTTGCGGCTGCAAAGATAAGTATTAGAATCGAGAATTTAATAGGATGTATCACAAGCTTTACACTCTATTAAAACATTTATGTGACAGAGCTTTAGCAAATTTGTTTAGTATTTTTTTAACTGAACAGGCTGGCATATTTTTTAAATTTAGAAGAACTAATTGCTAATCATAGAATAATCCTCCACTTATGTCAGCTAAATCAAGTACTGAAGAAACACAATGGTATAAAGACGCTATCATTTACGAATTACACATCAAAGCCTTCTTTGATAAGAATGGCGATGGCATTGGTGATTTTGAAGGCTTAATGCAAAAACTTGATTACCTCGAAGACCTTGGCGTGACCACAATATGGCTATTACCTTTTTATCCGTCGCCACTTAGAGACGATGGATATGATATTGCGGATTATTATTCCATAAATCCATCTTACGGAAATATTGAGGATTTCAAACTTTTCCTTGATGAAGCCCATAATCGCGGACTAAAAGTTATAACTGAACTTGTGATCAATCATACTTCAGACCAGCACGAATGGTTTCAAAGAGCCAGAAAGGCTCCGGCAGGATCTGACGAGAGAAATTATTATGTCTGGAGTGACGATCCTCAGAAATATAAGGATGCTCGAATTATTTTTACCGATACCGAGCCGTCTAACTGGAGCTGGGATGCTGAAGCTAAAGCTTATTACTGGCACAGGTTCTTTTCTCATCAACCAGATCTCAATTTTGACAATCCGCAGGTTCAGGAAGAGGTTTTTAATATTCTAGATTACTGGTGCGAAATGGGAGTGGATGGTTTCCGCCTGGATGCCGTCCCTTATTTATTCGAAAGAGAAGATACCAATTGCGAAAACCTTCCGCAGACGCATGAATTTCTGAAAAAGCTCAGAGCTCACGTTGATAAGAAATACGATAATAAACTATTGCTGGCCGAAGCGAATATGTGGCCGGAGGATTCTGCTGCCTATTTTGGTGATGGCGACGAGTGCCATATGAATTATCATTTTCCTATCATGCCGAGAATGTTCATGTCGGTAAAAATGGAGGATCGCTACCCTATTATTGATATTATAGATCAAACTCCGGAAATCCCGGAAAATTGCCAGTGGGGAATTTTTCTCAGAAACCATGATGAATTAACCCTCGAGATGGTGACCGATGAAGAAAGAGATTATATGTATAAAGTTTATACCAAAGATCCTCAGGCAAAGATCAATGTTGGCATCAGGCACAGGCTTGCTCCATTATTGGAAAATAATCGGAATAAAATAGAGTTGATGAACGTTTTGCTTTTCTCTCTTCCGGGCACGCCTATTATTTATTATGGTGATGAAATTGGTATGGGTGACAATTTTTATCTCGGTGATCGCGATGGAGTTCGCACACCTATGCAATGGACTGCCGATAGAAATGCAGGTTTTTCCCTGGCCAATCCACAGAAATTATACCTGCCATTAATAATAGATCCTGAATACAAATACGAGTCTATTAATGTGGAAACTCAGCAAATGATCTCTTCGTCTCTTTTATGGTGGATGAAAAGAGTTATTGGTATGCGGAAGAAATTTAAAGCATTCGGACGAGGCGATATTGAATTCCTCTCTCCCACTAATTCCAAGATCATAGCATACACCAGAACATATGAAGATGAAAATATTCTGGTTGTGGCTAATCTTTCGAGATTCTCACAACCCGCTGAAATAGATCTTGAAGATTACAAGGGTTATACCCCTGTGGAGGTCTTCAGCCATAATAAATTTCCCGTAATAACAGAAAGGCCATATTTATTCACTCTTTCACCACATGGATATTACTGGTTCGTTTTGGAAAAGGAAAGAGAGCGAGTTGAAGGTGAAAGCAAGATACCCGTTTTAAAGATCGATAACTGGAATAATCTTTTAAAGAATCGAACCCTTCAGAATTTATCTGAACAGATTTTACCACCTTACCTGGAGCACAGACGATGGTTTGAAAGTGCCGGAAGGATCATTCAGGATATTATAGTTAAAGAATCTATTGAAGTTAAGGTTGATCATCTACCAACAAGGATTATTATTCTTGAAGTAACCTATAATGAAGGTCTTCCGGAATATTACCAGTTACCCGTTTCTTTTGTTGATGGTGAAAATGAAAATCTTTTGAAAGAAATTCCGAAAAGAGGAATTATTGCCAAGCTTAATATTGGAGAAGATGAAGGTTTCTTATTTGATTCAGTTTATTCAGAAGGTTTCAGAGACCATTTATTCGAAGGTTTTTTAAACACCAAGAGATCCAGATCGGGTTCAGGTGAATTAGAGTTTATCGCAGATAAAAATGTTTTAAAACAAATTGAGGATGAAGTTCGATCAGATCTGGTTAGTACTGAACATGGACAAACAATCATTACCTATAATAATGAATTGTTTCTCAAGCTTTACAGGAAATTAGATCAGACCTTCAATCCGGATGTGGAAACCATTAAATTCCTTTCTACAAAATCTGAATTTGAAAAGATATCGAGATATGCAGGTGCCATCAAATTCAATCAAAAAACTGGGAAGCCATATTATTTCGGGATGCTTCAGCGAATTATTGAAAACCAGGGAGAAGTATGGACCCATGTAAAAGACTCTTTAGACCGATATTTTGAAAGAGTTCTAACTTCCTCCAGAAACCTCAGCTTAGAGTCACCAGATAAACATATAACCGAGCCTTTAGGTTATGAAGAATTTCCGAAGTATATCCAGGAAATGATGGGCATAATTTTACCGGAAAGGATGTATCAGCTTGGTGAATTTACTGCAGAACTGCATGACGCGCTTTCGCAAAATGCTATAGATAAAGATTTTAATAAAGAGGAGTCATCTTTACATTATCAGAGGTCACTTTTTTCAGGGCTACAAACCCTTACGAGAACCAGCCTGGAAAAATTGAAAAAAGTAATTAAAGATCTGCCAGAAGATACCGGTCGTGAGGCTGCTGAAGTCATTAACCTGAGAAATAATATACTGGATTGTTTCCGCGAGATATATGATCATAAGATCCCTGTCATGAAGATCAGGACTCATGGAGATTATCATCTACGACAGATCCTCTGGACAGGTCGCGAATACATTATGAATAGTTTTGAAGGAGATCCTTCCAAATCGTTTAGTGAACGAAGGATTAGAAGATCTGCCATGCGCGATCTTGCTGCGATGATACGTTCTTTGCATTATGCCGCCTATAGCAATATTCTTTCTCCGGAATATTCACAGCAGCGTAAAGAAGGAAATCTGGAAGAATGGGCTGAAACCTGGCACTATTATATTAGCAGGTTATATATAAAAGGATACTTTGATAAAGCCGGAAGTAAAGATTATGTACCAAAAGATCAGGAAGACTTTAAAATTCTGATGCATACCTTTCTATTGGAAAAGGCCTTGATAGAATTGAATTATGAAATTGAAAATCGCCCAGAATGGATAATTATTCCTATTCGCGGAATAAAAGCCATTATACAGCATTACAAAAACTAAGAACCAACTATTGGAAAAACGGTATTGGTTTTTAAATTGATATTGGAAATAAAAAAGCCCCATTTACGGGGGCTTTTAATATTACTCAACAATATACATCTCATTAGATGCTTTGATATATTCCTGGGGATTAAAGGTAGATTCAAAACTGTTTCTCACCAGGTCTAACTTTAATTTCAAAGTTTTCATCTCATCCATCAAAAACGAATCATTCTGGTATTTTTGAATAAGCTTTTCGTACTTATCTAAATTTTCAAGGATTCTAAAAGTTAGCATCCCAAACCTGATCTTTAGATTTTGCACTGAAAGCATCTGATCATGATATTCCTGCTTCCAGTTTTCTGGATTCTTTTTACGTTCCTCAGCAATTTTGTTTTCAGCGATCTTGGAGATATCAAGAATATATTGAGTTCGCTTTTTTGCATCGGTCTCATTGGTGAAATTCTCAGTAAAGTCTTGCTTCTTAATATCAAGGATTTCAACCAGGTTGTCTTTCATTGCTTTATTCTGAAGTTCTTTCAACTCATTAAGGCTTTTATTAATTCCTTCCCATTCAGTTTCAATAAGATCCTTATCATGGGTGAACTGAGAGATAGAAGTGGTTAATTTCAGCATTTTTATGCTCTGCTCCCTTAATTCTTTATCCCTCCTATTTAAAGACCCAACAAACTGACTTATTCCGTCTATTAAGCTTCCGGCAAACATTCCGGTAAAAGGAGTTCCTTTAGCAAGGTCTCCCGTTACCTGTAGCATGTGATTTAATGCTTCCAGGCGTGCGTTGTCCTCTTTCTCTTCCGCAATATAGCCTTTGAATTTACCAAACCATTGCTGGTAACCTTTATAGTTCATAGGGTTTCCAACCGCGTCTAAGGTTGTATAGAACTCTCTGGAGGTATTAAATAAATTTAAAGGCTTGATCTCTCGCTCCATGGAAGCAAGGTTGAGAACTGCAGAGCTATAATTATATTTATAAACACTAATGGTGTTCTTATCAATCTCTTCCTGTCTTTCCTCAAGGTATTTTACTCTTTCAAGTAATTTTTCCACTTTTTCTGAAGCTGAATTAGTATTCTTAATGCTTTCATCCAGGTTAGTGATCTTGGAATCGATCTCTTTTATTCTGAATTCAAGGTTTTGGCTTAGTAGCGAGCGTTCTCTGTTTAATTCCTTCAGAACCTGTTCTGTAACCGATGTATTTTGATTATCTGCATAGATCTGCGCATTTGCACAATTAAAACTGAACAAAGCAGCTGTAAAAACGAAGATTATCTTCTTCATAAGGTATTGGTTTTAGTCAATGTATTAACGCAATACCAATTTGCATATTTCATGCCAGTAGAAATATAATCTCCATAATCTATAAAACTAAAGCTCAGTAGGTTTATAAGTGTAGAATTATTGATCAGCTTCTTCTAATTTCCCCACTTTAAACAAAATAGGAAAGTTGATTTCATTCTTATCGCCAAAAGCCTTTCTTAATTGATCTTCCACCAATGCCACTGGATCTTCACCATGTTGCCTTTCATAATGTTTTACAGCAGACCAGGTTCGCAGATACCCCAGGAAATGGTCAATATCCCACTCATAAGCTCTCACAAAACCGGGGGTTTTGATCGATTGAAATGGAAAAGGGATCGTTTTATATTCTTCATCCAGATATTTTCGCTCTTCATCCCAATATGATCCTATAATTCCATCGTAGAATTCCTGGATGATCTGATTAACCTCTGATACACTTCTAAAAAGCCCGTAGCCCATGATTACAATTAAACCATCAGGTTTAAGACACCGCTTAACTTCCGAGTAGAATTTATCAAAATTGAACCAATGAACAGCTTGTGCGCAAATGATAAGGTCAAATTGATGATTTTTAAAATTAGTTTGCTCAGCTGGTTGCACCGAATAATTGATATTCGATTTTTTTATCGCTTGCTTAATTTGATTTGAACTTATATCGGTAGCTTCCACCCTTTCGAAAAATTCAGCAAGTTCAGCAGCTACTTGACCATTTCCTGTTCCGCAATCCCAGGCAGTTTCAAATCCGTTTAAATTTTGCTTCAGCCAATTATAAATTTCCGGTGGATATTTTGGTCTGTATTGAGCATAATCTTTCGAATGTCCTGAGAAGTTGTCTTTCATAAAAATAATATCAGAGTAAAAATTTCAGCATCAATTATGATATTTTCAAAATAAATAGAAATAAACTGAAAATATAACAATCGTTTAATTCAAAAAGCAGGTGTTTCACATCAAATTAAGCCTGAAATTCATTATATTGTATAAGTTTATTCAAACTTAAATATATACGATTATGAAAAGATTTGATTTAATATTTAGCGGCAAAACATATTCTGCCGTTCTAAGTCTTTGCCTTATTTTCATCACCATGCAAAGTTTTGCTTTTCAGCCTGCCGATATTGAGTATGTAGAATACAGAGGTGAGGTTGTCAATGCTAATAATGGAAGAGGTATTTCATCAGCATATCTTTCATTGAATAACAGTAATATTTCAACAATTACTAATTCAGACGGTGAATTTTCTCTGAAAGTTCCTGAAGATCTAATAGATGCTACAGTGACTACATCTGTTTTTGGATTTCAGAGTAAAACACTTCCTCTTGATTATTTCAAGCCTGAAGGCACCGTGATAGAACTTGAAGAAACTGTGGAAGAACTTACCGAAGTAAGCCTGTATAAGGCAACTAATGCCAGCTTACTGGTAAAGGAAATGCTCGATAAGAAAGATGATAATTATCTCTCAGATGAAAGCCTTATGACTTCATTCTACAGGGAAACCATAAAAAAGGGTTGGTCTAATGTAAGTCTTTCTGAAGCTGTAGTAAAAATCCAGAAGAGCCCATATAATTCTTCGAAAAAAGATCTGGTATCACTTTATAAGGCGCGTAAAAGCACAGATTATGAAAAACTGGATACAGTCGCTCTAAAACTTCGGGGTGGGCCTTTCAATACATTGTATCTTGATATGATGAAATATACCGAATATGTATTAAGACCTGAAATGATGGATAGTTACAGCTTCAAGTTTGACGATCCTACAAAAATTAACGATCGCTACACTTATGTGGTAGATTTTAGAGAAGTCGATGAATCTGATCCATGGTATTACGGAAAGCTATTCATAGATGCCGAAACCTCAACCTTAGTGAAAGCTGAATACAGCCTGAATGTAGATGATCGTGATGCTGCTGCCGCAATGTTCGTGAAAAAGAAACCGAATGGTTCTAAGGTATTTCCTACCGAATTGAATTACCAGGTAGACTATGCCCAGAATAATGGAAGATGGCATTATGCTTATGGAAAAGCTCAGCTTGAATACGTGGTGAACTGGAAAAGAAAGATCTTCAATTCAAAATACAAGATCAATAGTGAGATGGTGGTGACCGACTGGCAACCATATGCTGGAGACGACTGGCGAAAATCTAATGATGTAATCAGGCCAAATATTGTAATGGTAGATGATGTTGCTGGATTTTACGATTCAGAGTTTTGGGGAAGTAATAATATCATTGAACCCGAAAAATCTATACAGAACGCCATTGACAAGATTAAACGGAAAATGGATGATAACTAAAATCAAAAACCCACTTTTCAGTGGGTTTTTTTAATGAACGAATTCCAGGTTAGATAATAGTAATTGTTTCAGTAAACTTTTCAGCTTTAGTATATATCTTAAAAGTATAATCACCGGGATTCACTCGAGAAAAATCAAAAGTTTTCTTTACCACACTGTCTCTGGACTTTAAATTACCAACAGTTTCTCCCTGTTTATCAAAAATCTCTACTTCAATATACTTTTCTGAAGGATTCACCAGGTAAAAGGATACCTGGTCCTTTTTAATTTTTAGACAAGGCTTGAAGATCGTTGAATACGATTCGTGAATAATATTCACCAGATCGTCCTTCTTGATGATTACCGAAGTTGATTTGATAAATTCCTTATCCATGATCAACAGATATTTTCCATCAGGCAAAGTCTTAAAATCGATCACCTTAGAAAAGTTCTTTTCATTAAGGAACCTATCCTTATATAAAACTTCACCATTGGAATTTATCAAGCTTAAAACCGAGCCTGTTTCAACTTTTTTAACTTCAACAACCAGACTTTGCTGGTCGTTAACCTTCAGATCTACTCCATCTGCAGCTTTTCCGTTTATGACGACCATAAACAATAGTGCCATCATTAAATTTTTAATTGTGTTTTTCATAATCTTAAATTTTAAAGGTTAGAACTTTGATTAAAGATTTAGTCAAACTTACTTCAGAAGTATATGCAATGATAGAACTCCTAAAACCAGATTATGTCTTAAATTAACCTCGTTATTGCTTCAGAAAACGTTTTCGGTTAATATTCAACATATTATAGGTAATTTTGTATTAGGCCTGTTTGAATGTAAATCCTAACTTTAGAAGAAATAAGTTGAATATGAACTTGGGAAATAAACCAACACTGGAAAAGATCGAGCCCGGTTTTGGAAGCTCTTTTTCATATCGCACTTATCTTAAATCTCATAATGATAAGAAACCAACCTTCTGGCATTATCATCCTGAAATTGAACTTGTCTATGTAAATGGAGGCTGCGGAAAAAGACAGATTGGAAGTCATATTTCATATTATCGTAACGGAGATCTCATTCTTATAGGCTCACTTCTACCCCATTGCTCTTTTACAGACAGTCTTACCGGGCATGAATGTGAAACAGTGATTCAATTAAAACATGACTTTCTTGGTGAAGAATTCTTTGAAGCTATAGAGTTTCGTGGGATTAGAAACTTACTGGAGAGGGCTAAAAAAGGAATCGTTTTCCATGGAAATACAAAACGAAAGATTGGTGCTCAAATTGAAAAGCTAAAAGATCTGGAACCACTATCAAAGCTTTTAGGTCTTCTTTCCATTCTCAAAGAATTAGAAAAAGCTGAGAAATATACCATTCTAAATGCCGGTGGTTTCATCCTTGAAACTTCTCTACAGGATAATGATAGGATCAATGTGATTTTCAACTTTGTGAAGGAACAGTTTACCAGGTCTATTAGCCTGGATGAGATAAGTGAAAAGGTAAGTATGACAAATCCCGCTTTTTGCAGATATTTTAAAAAGATAACGGGTAAAACCTTTACCAATTTCGTAAATGAATACAGGCTAGCTCATGCGGCTAAGTTGTTACATGAAAAACAGATTAGTATTACAGAAGTTTGCTTTGAAAGTGGTTTCAACAACTTCAGTCATTTCAATAAAAAATTCAAAGCATTTACCGGTAAATCTCCGTCTACCTATAGAAATGAATTGAAGTTCAGTGTATCTTAAATAAAAAGATCCCGCTTTTTAAAACGGGATCTAAATATTTTAAAATGAACTTTTTCTATTCATCATGATGCATAAAGCGTTGCTTAGCTAATAGTTCCTCCTCATTCTCTACGTGTTCATCATCTGGTACGCAACAATCTACAGGACATACGGCCGCGCACTGAGGTTCCTCATGGAATCCCTGGCACTCTGTACACTTATCTGGTACTATATAATAGATTTCATCACTTATAGGTTCCTGGGCTTCATTAGCGTCGGCCTCTTTTCCGTTAGGAAGCACAACTTCACCTTCCAGATCTGTACCATCGGCATATCTCCAGTCATCTGCACCTTCATAAATTGCGGTATTAGGGCATTCCGGCTCACAGGCCCCGCAGTTTATGCATTCATCGGTTATAACAATTGCCATAGCTGTTCTTTTATTTGTAAATTTAAATACTGAACGAAAAAAGACCGGTAGCTTTTAGGAAAATTTATGGTTTTCAGCTGCGGAAACTTTAATTTCGCTGCACAAATTTAACAATGGACACCCTCTTAACCAAATTAGACGATGACAATTGATGACCATAAATCACATCTGGTAACATTAGGCAAATTTTTAAAGCAATTTAAGGTCGTAAATTCAGTTCGAAATGATGAGCTTCCAGGAAACGATAAATTCTTTGCTGAAATGGATCAAAAGATAGATTCGGCAATTCATCATAACGGCTGGTTTAACCGTGAGAATATCATCTATTCTCTTCAGCAATGGGCTGAAGCCTTAACTCCTAGAAACTTGAAACTCTGGCTTGCTGAATATGATCTGTCAAAAAGCGGCGGAAAAACTGTTGGGATCGTGATGGCTGGAAATATACCCCTGGTTGGTTTTCACGATTTTCTATCGGTATTGGTTTCTGGACACAATGTTCTGGTTAAATTATCTATGAACGACAGGCAGTTGCTACCTGTTATTGCAGCATATTTGATGGATTTGGACAGCAGGTATGAGAATAGGATCAAGTTCACTGAAAACAAATTGAAAGATTTCCATGCCGTTATCGCAACCGGAAGTAATAATACTGCTAGATATTTTGAATATTATTTCAAAGGCAAACCCAGTATAATTCGTAAGAACAGAAATTCAATCGCAATTATTACCGGTGAAGAAACCAAAGAAGAACTTTCAAAATTAAGCGAAGATGTTTTCAGATATTATGGGCTTGGTTGCCGTAATGTTTCAAAATTGTTCGTTCCTGAAGATTATGATTTTGATTCATTTTTCAAGGCTATGTACGAATGGAATTCAATAATAAATCAGGATAAATACGCCAATAATTACGATTATAATAAGGCGGTTTATCTCATGAGCGAATTTCAGTTACTTGATAATGGCTTTTTAATGCTCAAGGAAGACCAAAGTTTTGGCTCGCCTATCGCAACACTTTTCTACGAGAAATATAAAGATGAAGCTGAACTGAAAAAATTGCTGAAGGAAAACGTAGAAAAGATCCAATGTGTTGTGAGAAATAACGCCGGAAAAGATGAAGTGAGCTTTGGCCAGACTCAAAAACCACAGTTATGGGATTATGCCGATAATATTGATACGATAGACTTCCTTTCCAAACTTTAATCTTATAATTTCCATAACAGCGATTCCATCCAAAATTTGGCATCTTTGTGACAATCAACTATAAATTTATGAAAAAGCACAACTTTAGCGCAGGACCTTGTATTTTACCTCAGGAGGTATTTAAAGAAGCATCACAGGCTATCTTAGATTTTAATAATTCAGGTTTATCCATTTTAGAAATTTCCCACCGAAGTGCAGATTTTGTTTCGGTGATGGATGAAGCACAGTCTTTAGCACTGGAATTATTAGGTTTAAAAGATAAAGGTTATAAAGCGCTTTTTCTTCAAGGTGGAGCTAGTATGCAATTTTTGATGGTTGCTTATAATCTTCTGGAGAAAAAAGCGGCATATCTTAATACAGGAACATGGTCTTCTAAGGCGATCAAAGAAGCAAAGTTGTTTGGAGAAATAGATGAAGTAGCTTCCTCAAAAGACAAGAACTTTAATTATATCCCAAAATCGTATGCAATTCCAGAAAATATAGATTACTTCCATTGCACCAGTAACAATACCATCTTCGGAACCCAGATGAAAGAATTCCCTGCGACTAAAAAAGCTTTGGTTTGTGATATGAGTAGTGATATTTTTTCAAGAGAAATTGATTTTTCAAAATTCGATCTGATATATGCGGGCGCCCAGAAAAATATGGGTCCGGCAGGAACAACCCTAGTTATTATAAAAGAAGATATTCTTGGTAAGGTATCACGCGAGATCCCTTCCATGCTGAGTTATGCGACTCATATAGGAAAAGACAGCATGTTCAATACACCGGCAGTTTATGCAGTTTATGTTTCGATGCTGACTCTAAGATGGATAAAATCAAAAGGTGGAATAAAAGCAATGGAGGAGCTTAATAACAAAAAAGCAGATCTATTATATTCAGAAATAGATCGCAATCCATTATTTGAAGGATTTGCAGCAACAGAGGATCGTTCTACGATGAATGCCACATTTAACCTTGTCAATGAGGATCATAAAGACACCTTTGATAAACTCTGGAAAGATGCGGGAGTGAATGGATTGAATGGCCACAGAAGTGTTGGTGGTTACAGGGCTTCGATGTACAATGCGTTACCACTGGAAAGTGTTCAGGTAGTTGTAGATTGTATGAAAGAATTAGAAAGCAAAGTATAATTTAATTATAGATCATTTCAAGAAATGAAAGTACTAGCAAATGACGGTATTTCGCAAAGCGGAGTAGATACATTAAAAAATGCCGGTTTCGAGGTTATCGTCAAAAAGGTTGCTCAGGAGCAGCTAAAAGATTATTTAAATGAAAATGCCATAAGCGTGCTTCTGGTTAGAAGTGCTACTAAGGTTAGAAAAGATATTATCGATAATTGCATTCACCTCAAAGTTATTGGTCGCGGTGGTGTAGGAATGGATAATATCGATGTGGATTACGCCAGAAGTAAAGGAATTTCTGTGATCAATACTCCTGCTGCCTCGTCAAGCTCTGTAGCAGAACTTGTTTTTGCTCATTTATTTGGCGGAGTAAGAAAACTTCATGATTCGAATAGAAATATGCCTTTAGAAGGTGATTCCAGGTTCAAAGATCTCAAAAAAGCCTATGCTGGAGGAGTTGAACTTCGCGGAAAAACTCTTGGTATCGTAGGATTTGGAAGAATTGGAAGAGAAGTTGCTAAGATCGCTTTGGGAATTGGTATGAAAGTGATCGCTAGTGATCAGGAAATTGGAGAAGCTGAGATCATGCTGGAATTTTATAATGATCAATCCATTAAGATTCCCATAAAAACCGAGCCAGTTGATATGCTAATAAAAGACTCAGATTTTATAACACTTCATGTTCCTGCTCAGGAAAAACCTATTATTGGAGCTGAACAATTTAAAAAAATGAAAGATGGTGTCGGAATAATCAATGCTGCCCGCGGTGGAGTTCTGGACGAAGAAGCTTTACTTGCCGCAATTGAAGCAGGAAAGGTTTCTTTCGCCGCTTTAGACACTTATGAAAATGAACCAACTCCAGCTATCAAATTATTGATGAATGAAAGTATTTCCTTGAGTCCGCATATTGGTGCTGCTACTAATGAAGCTCAGGAACGTATTGGAGTTGAGCTCGCAGAGCAGATCATTTCTATACTCAAAAAAGAAAAAGCTTAAGTATTATTACTTAGCAAAACTTATAAAAGCCGTTGGATAAGTTCCATCGGCTTTTTTATTATTTCCTTAGTAGTTTTCGGAAATAAACTTGGTAAATTATGCACTCTTAGCAACAATTATTCACGTTAGATTATTTGGAAGATTAGACAGGAATAATTTTTGAGGAAATAATAATAAAACAGATTATGAGAAATATCATATACATAGCATTATTAGCCTTATTCATTTATAGTTGTGGATCTTCAGGTGGCCGTGATTTTCCAAATGGAAAGAATAATTCTGAGAATGATACGGTAAGAATCGCCAACGACAGCCTTGAATATGAGATCATTATAATTGAACCTGGTTTCAATCTGTTTATTAATTCGTATGCCAGGCAAAGAGGTTATTATTCTCAAAGCTATCTGGAGAATAAAAACAGATTAATTGTTCCTGAATATAATGTTCGCGTGGGACAGCCTTTGAGATACGATGCAAACTTATATATGAATGAGATCAATTATGATCCCAGCATAGATTATGGTTACGAGGTGAATTATTTGCTCTATAATTATTTCGTTTATTTTAGTAGAAATTACAATCAGCGATTTAGTGTTCCTACAAGGATTTGATTCTTTAGTCATTTCCTTATATTTGCAACATGAAGAAATTGAAAGATCGCTGGGAAATAGATTCTAACTGGCAATTATTTATCATTCTACTGGTATTTGCAATTACCGGCTCTTCAGCTGCTAAATTAGCAAGTCCGGTTTGTGAACTTGTTGGTATTACTCAGCAAAATAGTCATTGGAGCATTTACTGGCTCTTCAGAATCCTTTTAATTTTCCCTATTTACCAGGTACTATTAGTAAGTTTTGGATGGATCTTTGGACAGTTTCAGTTCTTCTGGTCATTTGAAAAAAAGATGCTAAGTAGACTTGGTTTCGCTAAATTCTTCAAATAAGATTTGAATTGGATCAAAAACATATTGCTGGTTTTTACTGCGGTTCTAATATTATTACCGTCAGCAGTAAGTTTTTCCCATATTTACACAGATCATGATCATAAGCTATGTGATAATTATGCCGAACATCATTATCACTCGAAGTCTATAGATTGCGATCTAAACAAGTTTCATAAAAATCCAGCCATCAGTTTTCAGCTACCAGAATTTGTACTGGTAATTGAAGAAAATACTCAGGATGGCATTTTCGACTATTATAAATTTTTAAATGAGTATGAACCCCTCTATTTTGATCTAAGGGGACCACCTTCCTTTGCTTAATTCTACAGAAAGCAAATTCATAAATCATTTAAATTTTACCAATGCGAAATACATTGTTAATTACACTGCTGTTAGCAGTGAATTCTATTATATATAGTCAACAAAATCAATTATCGGGAGTTGTAACCAATCAAAATACTGGAGAAGCTGTTTTTAGCGCTAATGTCTATCTGCCACAATTAGAAAAAGGTACGATGACAGACCTAGACGGAAACTTCAGTATAAATAATATTCCTGATGGAAATTATAAACTTATCATTTCTTCTATTGGTTTTGCTACTCTGAATTTGGATGTAAAAATTCCTTCAGAAGCTATGCAGATCCAGTTAAATCCTTCAGCAATTGAAATGGAGGAAGTTATTATCTCTACTCCTTTTCACCAATTACAGAGTGAAAATGTCATGAAAGTTGAGCGCGAAAGTGTTTCCGAATTAAATAAAAAGGGCGCCATAAATCTATCAGACGGGATAACGCAGATCGCCGGAGTTGAAAGCCTAACCACCGGAGTTGGAATTGGAAAACCGGTCATTAGAGGTCTTAGCTCAAATAGAGTGCTCGTTTACACGCAAGGAGTGAGACTTGAAAACCAACAATATGGTGATGAACATGGGCTGGGAATCAGTTCAAAAGGTATTGGAAGTGTTGAGGTTATCAAAGGCCCGGCATCCCTACTTTACGGAAGTGATGCTATTGGGGGAGTTCTTTACCTGAATCCTGAAAGGTATGCCAGTGCCGGAGAAACAAATGTCGAGTTAGAATCAGATTATTTCAGCAACACTATAGGATATCAAACGAGTCTTATGGCGAAAACATCTTCTGAAAAGCTGAAATTTCTTGCTCGCGGAAGTTATGCTGCTCATAGTGATTACGAGGATGGCGACGATGTAAGGATCACGAATACTCGTTTTAATGAAAAAGACCTGAAAGCAGGAATTGGTTTCCAGGATAAGAATTACAAAGCCGATCTAAGATATAATTTCAATAGAAGTGAAATTGGAATTCCTGAAGAGATAGGGATTCAATCAAAAGATAAAGAGCCTCTTCTACCCTTTCAAAAAATTGACAATCATGTGTTAAGCCTGGATAATAGATTCTATTTTAATAATTCCAGTATAGATTTCAAGATTGGCTACCAATATAATGATCGAAAGGAATTTGAGGAGCATCATCATCACGAGGAGGAAGAACACGAAGAACATGAGGAGGAAGAACATGAAGAGCATGAAGAGCACGAAGAAGAAGCTGCCACAGAGCCAGCTTTGGAAATGCATCTTGAAACCCTGAACTATAATTTGAAATACAATCTGCCGAAAATAGGAAATTTTGAGACTATTGCTGGTGTTCAGGGAATGTATCAAACCAACTCGAATTTCGGAGAAGAAATACTTATTCCTGATGCTGAAACTCTTGATTTTGGTGTATTTGTAACTACCCATTATCATCTTGAAAGCTGGGATTTCCAGGGAGGACTTAGATTTGATAATAGATCTTTAGAAACCGATCAATTTGAAAAAGAAGATGGTGATATTATAAATGCAGTTGATCGTGATTTTAATAGTATAAATGCAGCTCTTGGAGCAAAATATCAATTCGATCAAAAATTTATAGCCAGGCTGAATCTTGCTAGCGGTTTCAGAGCTCCAAACCTTTCAGAACTTACTTCAAATGGAAATCACAATGGAGCTAACAGGTATGAAATTGGAAACCCAGATCTTACTAATGAGCAGAATTTTCAAATAGATCTTGCTCTGGAATGGAGAAATGAACATTTTGAAGCCTTTGTAAATGCCTTTAACAATAGTGTGAATGATTATATTTTCATAAGTCCTACAGGGGAAACTCTGGAAGAAGAGCCGGTTTTTCGTTATGAACAAGCTAATGCCAACCTGTACGGAGGAGAAATAGGTGTTCATATTCACCCGCATCCACTGGATTGGCTACACTTGGAAAGTAGTTTTGAGACGGTAACAGGAAAATTGAATGATGATACGTATTTACCATTAATTCCTGCAAATTCTTTAACCAATACGCTAAGGATCGAGTTTGAAAGTGGTAATAGTTTCAAGGACAGTTATACATTCCTAAGATTAAAAAATGTTTTTGATCAGGATAATCCAAGTCAGTTTGAAACAGCGACCAGCGGATATCCCCTATTAGGAGCCGGTGTTGGAACATCGCTAGAACTGAGTACTGTACAACTAGATCTTAATCTAAGTGGAAGCAATTTGCTGAATAAACAGTATATCTCTCATCTCTCCAGACTTAAACCTGATGGAATAAATAATATTGGTAGAAATATCGTGCTCTCTGCGAAGTTGAGTATTTAATCAAAAAAGGCTGTCAAATTAATGACAGCCTTTTTCTCTTTAACTAATTAAGCAAATTAATAACTTTCAACTTCGATTACCTGAGCTCTCAACGGCTCTTTCATCCATACATGAGTATACAGATACATTAAGGTGAAAGTCGGAATAATATCGGTTCCTGGCAAGATCTCCTCTAAGAAAACCAGTACTGAAGCTAGTTTACCTTTTCTTCCGGGATACATTTCGCTCATTTTCTTAGCGGCGTAAGGTGCCCAAAGAAGATCCAGAAAAGGACCCACCAAAGGAATTGCTACAGTTGCCATACCGGCAAGATCATAAACAAGTCCCTTTACAAAAATTTTATCTCTAAATAATTTCATCTTTTTGGTTTTTTCCTTAAAAAAATCAAATAGAGTGCCAAATTTTTATCTAAGGTCTGAACTGATGAGCTTTAAGAATTCATTTCGAGTTTCAATTTCCTTGAACTGACCTCTAAATCCTGAAGTTGTAGTAGCACTATTCTGCTTCTGAACTCCGCGCATCATCATACACATATGTACTGCTTCAATCACAACGGCTACCCCCTGTGGCTGCAAAGTTTCATTCAGGCATTCTAAGATATCATGAGTAAGTCGCTCCTGTACCTGAAGTCTCCTTGCAAAAACATCAACCACCCTTGGTAATTTACTTAATCCTATGATCTTTCCATTTGGAATATATGCTATATGAGCTTTTCCGAAAAAAGGCAGCATATGGTGTTCGCATAAAGAATATAGCTCGATATCCTTGACTACCACCATTTCGTCATAGCTCTCCTCGAATACAGCAGCTTTCAGAATTTCTTCAGCATTCATTGAATATCCCTGGGTTAAAAATTGCATGGCTTTAGCAGCACGCTCTGGAGTTTTTAAAACTCCTTCCCTATCTGGATCTTCACCAACACCTTTAATGATGTCGTGAAAACTATTTTTCATCCCTTCGGTGATCTCTTCGTTATACTCTTCAAAGAATTTATATGCCATTATTATTTTATTTCAATTTATCTGAAAACAATTTTTTCAATTTGGTAATCTTAGGGTCAATTATAAACTGGCAATATGGTTGCTGCCTATGCTGATTATAAAAATCCTGATGCTCCTCTTCTGCAATATAAAAAGGAGAAGCTTCACTTACCTCCGTAACGATGGGATTTTCGAACATTTTTTTGGATTCCAGTAAGGCTATAACTTCTTCAGCTTTTTCTTTTTGCTCTGTGTCATGATAAAATACTGCACTACGATACTGAGTTCCAACATCATTTTGCTGCCTGTTCAGGGTCGTAGGATCATGAGTTGCAAAGAATACCAACAATAATTCTTCATAACTTATTCGTGCAGGATCAAAGTCTATATCTATAGCTTCTGCGTGACCGGTTCTACCCGTAATTATCTCCCGATATGCAGGATTTTTAATCTGTCCGCCGGTAAACCCGGATACAACATTTTCAACACCCTCCAGTCTTTGAAAAACAGCCTCGGTACACCAAAAACATCCTCCTGCTAATGTGGCTTTTTTCAATTTCAGTTCATTCATAAAAGCAATTCTATTTTTTGTTTATCAAATTTAGTTTTTAAATAAACAAAATATGGTCTGTTTAACTTGATTTTAAAGAAATCTTTTGCCGGTTATTAATAACAATAATACATTTGATCGGTCTTAAAATAACAATCCGTCAATCAATGCCTCTAAATCGAATTCTATTTTCAATTTTCCTGATTTTAAGCTTTTCTACCTTCGCTCAGAATGATCTGGATCAGAGAAAAATTTACAAAACTCAAAAAATTGAAAATCAGCCTGAGATCGACGGAGTACTTGATGACCAGGTCTGGCAAAATATTGATGTCGCAGATAATTTTGTAATGGTAGAACCTGGCGACGGTGATCCCATTCCGGAATCTCACAGAACTACAGCTCGAATACTTTATGACGATGAAGCTATTTATGTAGCCGCAGTTATGCTAGAAAGCAATCCAGAGAGAACAATGCGTCAGTTTACTCAGCGAGATAACATCAATCAGTCTGAATTCTTTCTGATGGATATTAATACTTACGATGATGGTGAAAACCAAACCAGGTTCATAGTAACCAGTGCAGGTACCCAGGCTGATGCCAGAATGACCGGGAACAATGAAGATTACGCCTATAATGTTGTGTGGGAATCTGCCGTTACCAATGATGAAAATGGCTGGTATGTTGAAATGAAAATACCTTATTCTGCTCTTAGATTTCCTGAAAAATCAAATCAGTTATGGGGAATTCAGTTTGCCAGAGAGATCACTCACTTAAATTCTACCTATGTCTGGAACTATGTAAATAAATCTGTTGGGCAAATGAGTCAGTATACAGGTTTGTTAAAAGGAATTTCAAATATTGATCCTCCGGTAAGACTTAGCTTGTATCCATTTACCCAGATGTCTGTAGACCGTTTTGATGGTAATGCCGATTTCAACTTTAACGCTGGAATGGACTTAAAATACGGCATCAACGATTCCTTCACATTAGACATGACGCTGGTTCCTGATTTCGGACAAACTGCTTATGATGAGATCGAGTTGAACTTGGGCCCTTTCGAGCAGGTTTTTGGAGAGAACAGGGCTTTTTTTACGGAGGGCACTGAATTGTTCAATAAAGGTGATCTATTTTATTCAAGACGGGTTGGAAGCACTCCGATTGGTTTTAATGCTGTTCAAACCAATGCTTTAGAAAATGAAGAGATCATTGAAAATCCAGATAAAACAGATCTTTTAAATGCACTGAAAATTTCCGGAAGAACAGACAGAGGTCTTGGGATTGGTTTTTTCAATGCTATCACAAATAAGCAGGAAGCGGTTTTCAGAGATACGCTTACTGGAAATATCCGTAGAGAAATAAGTGAATCTGTTGCCAATTATAATATCCTGGTTCTTGATCAGCGTTTTAATAAAAATTCATCTATAACGCTGATTAATACCAATGTTACCAGGGATGGTAATTTCCGGGACGGAAATGTTACCGGTTTTCTATTTGATATTTATAATAAGGCAAATTCCTTCAATTTTGAAGGTCAGGCGAAAATGAGCAATGTTAATTTACCCGGACAGAACAAAACAGGTTTTGCCTCTTCCCTTTCTGTTGAACGAACCAAAGGAAATATCAGATACGAGATCGGGAATGAGTTTGCGAATGAAACTTATGATATTAATGACCTCGGAGTAAATTTCACAAATAACTACAACAACTTTAATTGGGGAGCTTCTTACCAGATATTTGAACCCAAAAGAAATTACAATACTTACAGAATAGGACTTTACGGACAGCATTTAAGGCGATACAGGCCAGATGTTCCTGTTAATACTGGAGTTGGCGGAGATTTCTTTGCAATGACGAGGAAACGATTCGCGTTTGGCGGCGGAATGAATATCAACTCAAAATTCAGGGATTATTTTGAACCCAGAGCTGAAAATACATATATAGAATATAAGCCTTTTGGGTCTGTAAATGCATTTGTTTCTACAGATTATAGAAAAACCTTTGCTTATGATATTCGGGTGTATTTTGAGGAATACCACAAATCCTCCCAAAGCGATTTCAATCTGAATATTGAACCGAGATATAGATTTAGTGATAAATTCAATATGATCTATGAGTTTGAATACTCCTATCAAAAAGAGCGTCCCAGTTATGTAACCAGAACCAGAGATCAGATCATTTTTGGACTTAGAGATCAGAAAAGTATTGAAAATTCGCTGGAAGGAAGTTATAACTTCAGCACTAAACAGGGACTAAATTTAAGTTTCAGACACTTCTGGTCTGTTGCGGGCTTTGCTGATAACGGGTATACCGAACTACTCGGCCAGGGACAATTAAGACCTGTTAATTACGATGTTTCTGAAGGAAGAGATCCAGATGCAAATTTCAATATCTGGAATCTTGATTTGAGCTACAGGTGGCAATTTGCTCCTGGAAGTGAAGCGGTTTTATTATACCGAAATTCCATCTTTAATGAAGATGACCTAAGTTACCTTGGCTTCAATGAAAGTCTGGATAATCTGTTCGCACAACCGGCCAGGCACAATTTAAGTCTACGCATTGTTTATTATATAGATTATAATAGAGTTAGAAACTTATTACAGGGTTAAACTTGGGGAATCTGCCTAATTTGGCTATTTTCGGTGCACTTATTACGCACAAATGATAATTGCCAAAAATATCCATAAATATTACGGAGATCTTCATGTTCTAAAATCTGTAGATTTACATATCAAAAAGAGTGAGATCGTTTCTATAGTTGGTGCCTCTGGTGCCGGAAAGACCACCCTTTTACAAATCATGGGAACGCTGGATAAACCTTCAAAAAAGAAGAATTCAGAATTGACCATAAACGGAACTAATATTTATGGTTTAAAATCCAGGGAATTATCAAAATTCAGAAATAAGCATATCGGGTTTATTTTTCAGTTTCACCAGTTATTGCCAGAATTCACTGCTTTAGAAAATATCTGTATTCCTGCGTACATTCATAAGACTCCGCGTAAGGAGGCTGAAAAGAGAGCTATGGAATTACTTAGTTTTCTCGGTCTTGAAAATAGAGCAGACCATAAACCTGGTGAATTAAGTGGCGGGGAACAACAAAGAATTGCTGTTGCCAGAAGTTTAATAAATAATCCTGCGGTAATTTTTGCTGATGAACCCTCTGGAAATCTTGATAGTGAATCTGCCGAAAATCTTCATAAACTCTTTTTCAGGTTAAGAGATGAATTCAATCAAACCTTTGTAATTGTAACTCATAACGAAGAGCTGGCAAATATGGCCGATAGAAAACTAACCATGGTAGATGGCGAGATCGTTTAATTTAGAAATCTATTTATTTGAATAAAGCAGAATTAAAATCCTTTTTAAATTACAAAGTAGAACAATACAATACTCCAGATTTTATTGCTTCAGATCCCATTCAAATCCCTCACCTATTTCAGAAGAAAGAAGACATTGAAATCTCCGGTTTTTTAACCGCTACGATAGCTTGGGGAAATCGAAAAAGCATACTGAATAATTCAGAAAAACTCATGAAAATGATGGATATGAGTCCGTTTGAGTTCGTTATGAATCATGAAGAAAATGATCTGGAAAACCTGAATGGTTTTGTTCACAGAACTTTTAATTCAAATGATTTAAAATACTTTATAAGATCACTCCGGAATATCTATCAAAATCATAATGGGTTAGAAAATGTATTTCAGGAAAATGCAACTTCAGATAGTTTACAACTGAGCATCCATGAATTCAAAAAGGTTTTTTTCGAACTACCACATGAGAAAAGAACTGAAAAACATGTGAGCGATCCATTGAAGAAATCAGCAGCGAAAAGGATAAACATGTTCTTAAGATGGATGGTGAGAAATGATCAGAAAGGAGTTGATTTCGGTTTATGGAAAAATCTGTCGCCGGCACAACTTTCCTGCCCACTCGACGTTCATTCTGGAAACGTGGCAAGGAAGTTGGGTATACTGAAGCGAAAAATGAACGATTCCAAGGCTTTAGCAGAATTAGATTCGAATTTAAGAAAGATGGATGCATTAGATCCTGTTAAATACGATTTTGCCTTGTTTGGACTGGGCGTCTTTGAGAAAGGGCGATTTTAGATCTTGGAATTCTCATGAAATTTGAGTTATTTTAACCTTCTTAATATTATCTTAAAATGATTAATCCTGCGGTGCCTCTTAATGAATTAAAGAGATTGGAATCTCTTAGGGAATTGGATATTATAGACAGTCTCCCTGAAGAAGCATATGACAGTATTACCAAACTTGCCAGTTATATTTGTAAGACACCTATTGCCGTAGTGAACATGATAGATTCTGAACGGAACTGGTTCAAGTCTAAATTTGGCACAGACCTTACCGGTTCTACCAGGCAGGAATCATTTTGCGGCCATACCATTTTAGATCCTGAATTACTTCTGGAAGTTCCAGACACCACTCAGGATGAAAGATTTAAGGATAATCCGTTTGTTACCAGCGACACTTCCATTAAATATTATGCAGGTATTTCTTTACTAGATAATAATGGTCTTCCCATGGGAACGCTCTGTGTCTATGATTCCAAAGAGCATCATCTTAATCAAGATCAGAAAATAGCTTTAAAAGCCTTAGGAAAACAGGTTGAAATGTTATTTGAATCAAGAAGAAAAAATAAGATCCTTGAAGATCTCAAATTGGAATTGAATGAGAACAATCGCGTTCTAACCGAATTTGCAAGCACAGTTTCTCATGATCTTAAAATGCCTTTAGCTAATATGATCTTAACAGCAGATATACTTAAAGTGAAGTATGCTTCCAAGCTGGATACTCAGGGACTGGAGTATATAGATTATCTAAAACAATCTGGGCTTACCCTTAGCGATTATATTAGCGGCTTGCTGGATCATTATTCAAGTAGTAGAACATATTCCGGCACCAATGAAGAATTCTTCCTAAATGACCTTCTGGAAGATATAATTGATCTTCTACAGATCGCTGAGAACTGTGAAATAAATATACCCGACAATAACCTGAAGTTGTATGGGAACAGCGCTGCACTTGGCCAGATTTTTATGAATCTTATCAGCAATAGTTTGAAATATAATAACAACGAAAAAATCTTCATAGATATCGACTGCACTGAAAACCGTGAGTTTTTTAATTTCAGTATTAAAGATAACGGAATCGGGATTCCTCTGGAAAAACAAAATAAGATCTTTGAATTATTTGCAACAGCAGCAGATGCAGACAGACGTGGAAGAAAAGGTCACGGAATTGGATTATCTACTGTAAAAAAACTTATTGAAACGCTTGGCGGAAATATTAAACTTACCTCAGACCGCGATCAGGGTGCCTTATTCGAATTTACAATAAAACGCCCCAAAATAGTAGATTAGGATATTTTTATATAAAAGTTATTATTTTTTGGATAACTTTAAAAACAAGATTCTTGGGGCATGCAACACAAATTAGTACCATTCAATGAAAAGCTCAGAAGAGCTGCATTGAAAGAGTATAATATTCTAAATTCGGGACCAGACGAAGATTATGATAATCTTACGTTTCTTGCGGCCGCTATCTGTAATGTTCCGGTAGTCAAAATAAGTATTGTAGATAGAGAAAGAATCTGGAACAAATCTGTTTACGGAGCAGAGGTTGAAGAAATAGACCGTAAGAACTCTTTTTGTGATAAGGCGATTCATGGAGATGAACCTATGCTTATCCTCAACAAATCTGAAGATCCTGAAACCTTTAAAAAGGCAGAAGGTATCTATGACCGTGAATTCTCGTTTTATACAGGTATTCCCTTACATAACCCGCAGGGTCACGCCATAGCTGTTTTCTGTATTTTTGATACTAAAGAAAGACATCTTTCAGATCAGCAACATAAAGCACTTAGAGCACTGGCTCAGCAAACTCTGAAATTATTCGAATTCAGAAAACAAAAAACCAAACTTTACCAGGTTCAGATCAAACTGAAAGAAAAATATAGAGAGCTCGAGAAATTTTCCAGCCTTGTTTCTCATGATTTAAAGTCACCTTTGGCTAATATCATTTCGCTTAGCGAATTATTGAAAGATGAGAACAAAGGAAAGTTTGATGAAGATACCGAGCAATATCTTGAATTTCTTGTAGAGTCCTCCTACTCTCTTCGGAATTATATTGATGGTATTCTTAGCTTTTACCGCAGTGACCATGTAATGGAGAAGGATTACACGAATGTAGATCTTAGAAAAATGCTGAAAGGTATTATTGATCTTTACCAGGTTTCTGATGATATCGAGATCACGTATCCAGATGATGTAATGCTTCATAATGTTAATAAAGCTGCATTAACGCAGGTCTTTATGAACCTTATTAGTAACTCCTTAAAATATAATGACAAGGATATCAGAAAAGTAGATATCGGCTTTTCCAAAAATGAAGAGTATTATTTCTTTGAAGTAAAAGATAACGGGAAAGGCATTCCTCAAGAGAAATTCAATGATATTTTTGATCTTTTCACGACACTGGAAACTGCAGATAGAGAAGGGAATTTAGGAAGTGGTATTGGCCTGGCGACGGTTAAAAAACTAACTGAATCCATGGGCGGTAGTATTTCAATAGAATCAGAACCTGGAAAAGGAAGTAATTTTAAGTTTCGCGTTAAGAGGTTTTAGCGATCAATCGCATATCATTTTCTATATTTGAGAAACCTTATTCCCGAATATGCATTTTCAACATCCGGAATTACTCTATGCGCTACTATTTCTCATAATTCCGTTGATCGTTCATTTATTCCGACTAAGAAGATTTCAAAGGGAAGATTTCACCAACGTTAAGTTCTTAAAAAAGGTAATACAGGAAACCAGGAAAAGTTCGAGATTAAAAAAATTTCTGATACTTATCACCCGACTTTTATTAATCACTTGTCTTGTCCTTGCTTTTGCTCAGCCTTTTATTCCAGCTAGCGATAAAGCACTTACTAAAACTAAAACTTTAATTTATCTTGATAATTCCTTCAGTATGCAGGCTGAGAATGATCAATCAGATCTCTTGAGCTCTTCCATAAATCAATTACTGGAAAGCATAGATGAAACTAAGGAATACGGATTAATTACAAATGACTCGGAATATTTTGGCAGAACTACTTCAGAATTAAAAAAGCAATTGCAGGATATTGAATTTGCTGATAACCAATTGAATTTTCAGTCTTTACAGCTTAAGGCGGATAAATATTTTAATAAAACCGATAATCAGGAAAAGAACATTCTAATTATTTCTGATTTTCAGAATTCGATTGGAGCATTGTCTGAGCTCGATTCGGAAGTTTATAACATTGATCTAGTCAAAACATTAACTGAAGAAACCTCTAATATTAGTATTGATAGTGCTTTTATAAAAGAATCGAATCCTGAAAATTTAAATCTCGCGATACTCCTTTCTAAAAAAGGTGAATTAAAACAACCTGTTACCATTTCTATTTTCAACGGCGATGAACTTTTAGGAAGAAATACAATTCAGGAATTTAGCGAAAATAAAGCCCAGGCAAACTTCAGACTTCAGAATGAAACCTTAAGCAATGGAAGGATTGAGATCGATGATTCTGGATTAAGCTACGACAATAAATTGTTTTTCAATATTAATAAGGATGAGTCTATAAAAACTGTGATTATTTCAGATGCCGATTTTGGTTTCCTGGAAAGAATATATGCTGAACCAGAATTTGAACTGGCAAATTTTTCTTCTGATCAAATAGATTTCAACCGGTTGAATTCAGCAAACCTGGTAGTATTAAATGAGGTGGAACAAATATCTTCCTCGCTCCAAAACAACCTCGCTAATTTGTCTAAAGACGGAACTAGTATTTTAATTATTCCTTCGGAAAACGCTTTAAATTATGATCAGTTTTTAAATACTCTTGGTTTTCCGCAATTCAATAAAAAGATTGAAACGAATAGATTAATTACTGAAATCGTTTATGATCATCCCCTATTCCAGGGCGTCTTCGAGAACAGAACTAAAAATTTTGAATACCCAAAGGTCAATACGTCGTTCAATATAACTTCCAGCAGCTCCATTTTGAAATATCAGGATGGTAAGCCCTTTTTAATAGGAAATAATTCAAGGTATCTCTTTACATCTGCACTAAATTCTAACAATTCTAATTTTCAGAATTCACCTTTGATCGTGCCGGTACTTTACCAGATTGGTCTGAATGCTTTGAAGAAGAATGATCTTTATTATATAGCTGATGTAGAAAATTCGATCGATATTCCTCTTAAACTAGGTAAGGATGAAGTTTTACATCTAAAGAAACCAGATTTCGATGTTATCCCCCAACAACAGAATTTCAGTAACCGAGTGGAAATAAATACAGACAATATAGATCTGCAAGCTGGAAATTATGAAGTAACGAATGCTTCCAGTACTATAGGAACTGTAAGTTTTAATTTTGATAGAAGAGAAAGTAAACTCAACTATCTTGATGTTTCAGGTAGTGAAAACATAAATATTTACGATTCTGTACAGGATTATTTTTCCGAATCAAATGCAGCTACTCAAATTACGGCACTTTGGAAATGGTTTGTTATTTTTGCCCTGATCTTTTTAGCGATTGAAATGCTACTTATAAAATTCCTCAGATGAAGATACTTTTAAAATCGGTTACGATCCTTGATGAGACCTCTATGCATCACAAGAAAAAAGTGGATATTTTCATTGATCGCGGTGTGATCAAAAAAATTGGAAAAAGCCTTGAGGATAAATCAGATAAGGAGATTAAGATAAAAAATATTCATGTTTCGAGAGGATGGTTTGATAGTAGCGTAAGTTTTGGCGAACCGGGATATGAAGATAGGGAAACTATCGAAAATGGTTTAGATACAGCTGGAAAATCAGGTTTTTCAAATGTGGCTCTCAACCCATACACTAATCCTGTATTAGATAATAGCGGGAGTATTTCAGCAGTAAAAGCAAAAGCAAACGGACACCCGGTAAAATTATTCCCTATTGGAGCTTTAACTAGGAAGAGTGAAGGTATAGACCTCGCAGAACTTTTAGACATGAAAAATTCTGGTGCTGTTAGTTTTGGAGATTATAAGGCGCCATTACGTAATCCTAATCTTTTAAAGATCGCCCTGCAGTATGCTCAAAATTTTGATGCTCTTATACAAAGTTTCCCGCAGGAAAACAGAATTGCAGGTAATGGAATGGTGAATGAACATGAAAATAGCACTTCTCTAGGTCTTAAGGGAATACCAAACCTGGCAGAAGAATTACAGATCACGAGAGATCTTTTTTTACTGGAATATACTGGCGGGAAATTACACATTCCAACCATTTCTACTGAAAAGTCTGTAAAGCTTATCAAAGAGGCTAAAAAGAAAGGGCTGGATGTGAGTTGCAGCGTCGCCATTCATAATTTGATCCTGAGCGATGAAGAATTAAAAGAATTTAATGGCAACTCAAAAGTTCTACCACCTTTACGAACAAAAAAAGATATAAAAGCGCTGATCAAAGGATTAAAAGATGGCACAATCGATATGGTAACTTCAGATCACAATCCAATTGATGTAGAACATAAAAAAGTAGAGTTCGATAATGCTCTGTACGGGTCTCTAGGGCTTGAAACGGCATTTGGAGCGCTATGTAAAATCTTTGAAACCGAAACAGCTGTAAAGTTTCTCACCAATGGAAAAATCAGGTTTAATATTGAGGATCATGAGATAAAGGAAGGTGAGATCGCAGATCTGAGTTTATTTGTTCCGGGAGAAGAATATAAATTTTCTGAAAAGGACATTTTTTCAACTTCGAAGAATAGTATTTTCCTGAATAAAGAACTCACAGGTAAAACTATTGGAATTATTAGCAATAATGGTTTAATTTTAAAATAAGCTGAAAGATGGAAACAACCGGACAGGCTAAAACCACAGCTATCGTTGCCTATATTACCATCATTGGTACAATAATCGCCTATTTTATGAACCTTGATACCAAGGATAGGTTTGCCAGTTTTCATATTAGACAGGCTTTCGGGATCAATATTACCTTTTATTTGATCGGTGCCTTAATGGGACTATTTGATCAGGGTTTTATTATTGGAGCATTCTACCTTTGTTTTATTGTGCTCTGGGGTTACGGCCTGGTAACCGCTATAAAAGGTGAAACACGTGAGGTGCCATTTCTGGGACCTCTATTTCAAAAATGGTTTAGTACAATTTCATAATGACTACAGAATTTTCTCTTCAACATATTATTAGAAAACCAAAGACGAATATCGAAAAAGCACCGGTGTTGATACTTCTGCATGGATACGGAAGCGACGAAAACGACCTTTTTTCTTTTGCTGAGCAATTACCGGAAGATCTCTTTATTATTTCGGCAAAAGCACCCTATTCAATGCAACCTTATGGAAATGCATGGTATGCTATACATTTTGATAATAATGACGGTAAATTTAGTGATGATGTACAGGCGATCACTTCAAGAGACACTATTAAAAATTTTATAGACGAGATTATTGAACAATATCCTGTGGATCCGGCTAAAATCAATCTTCTTGGATTTAGCCAAGGTAGTATTTTAAGCTATGCCGTTGCACTCTCCTATCCTGAAAAAGTCAAGAATGTGATCGCATTGAGTGGTTACGTTAACCAGGGAATTCTCAAAGATGGATTCGAAAACAATGATTTTTCAGATTTAAAATTTTATTGCTCCCATGGGTCGGTAGACCAGGTTATTCCAGTAGACTGGGCCAGAAAAACAAAACCTTTTCTTGACAAGCTTGAAATTGAAAATTCATATTCAGAATTTCCTGTAGGTCACGGAGTAGCCCCGCAAAATTTCTTCGAATTTAAGGAGTGGCTTGAAAAGAGGCTTTAGTATTGAGGGTAAATAAAGGATTTTTCAGAATAGAATTCAATAGTTCCATCTTCTGAAATATCGTAACTAAGTATCACTTCTCCCCAATGTTTTCCATCGGTGAAATCTGCGATCACCCACTTGTGATTTAAAACTTTTAATTGGTTAATACGCATTACGCCATCCATACCATCCATTGGTACGATTGGGTTATCTTCAGTGGCATTATTTTTACTTAAAATCGCATCTTCAATTTTAAAAATGATCCCTTCAGGATCTATTCCCTTGTTTTCAAAATAAGTAAGAGCTGCTTCATTTCCTTCAAGAGTGAAATATTCCTCTTCAGTTGAATTTCCACTGGCTTCAAGTCCAGACTCGGCTTCCGCTAGTTTTGTTTCCAGGATTTCGATCTTTTCCTGTTTTGAATCGAGAATCTTTTTATCGTTCACATAAATGAATATGGTAAACAACAAACTGAAAATGAACAGGTACATCAATATCTTATTACGCATTCTAAACCGTTATTTTTAAATTATCATAAGCAAGATGAACATTTTCTGGAAGTTGCTCTTCAACTTCCTCATGAAAACCAAGCATATGACTTATGTGTGTGAGATAAGTCTTTTCTGGCTTAACTCTATCTATAAATTCCAAGGCCTCTTCTAAATTGAAATGGGAATGATGAGGCTCAATTCTTAGTGCACTTACGACTAAAACCTTAAGATCTCTGAGTTTTTCTACTTCCTCATCTTCAATCGTTTTAAGATCTGTGAGATAAGCAAAGTCCTCCATTCGGAATCCAAAGACCTGAAGCCTGTTATGCATGAATTCTACCGGGGTAACCGTTAAACCATGAAAATTGAAAGGAGAATTTTTAATAATATTTTCAGTTACACCGGGAGCACCGGGATATTTATTTTCCGTAGTAAAAATATAGTCGAATCTTTTTCTTAGAGCACTTAAGACTCTTTGATGTGCATAAACCGGAATATCTCCCTGTCTGAAAAAGAAGGGCCGTATATCATCAAGACCAGCCGTATGATCGTTATGTTCGTGAGTATAAAAAATAGCATCCAGCTTTTTAACATTATTGGCCAACATTTGCTGTCTAAAGTCAGGACCACAATCTATAAGGATATTGAGATCATTCCAGGTGATAAGTATCGAAACCCTGAGTCTCTTGTCTTTACTATCATCACTAAGGCATACCGGATGTTCACTACCAATAATCGGTATCCCCTGCGATGTTCCTGTTCCTAAAAATGTTACGTCCAAGCCGTGTTATTTTTAGCACAAAAGTAAATATATTTTTTTGTATGCCTACCGCTTTTAGTACTTTTGGAGTATTCTAACGAAATTGTTTATTTAAAAGGAAAAATATGCCAATTACTATAATGGGCGACAAGGAATTTGAAAATGTTCCTTCAATAAATAGCAAAGCTCTTCGTATCAATTTAAACGAAAATATCTACGGAACTTTTTCTGAGATTGGTGCAGGTCAGGAAACGGTACGAAATTTTTTCCGAGCCGGAGGAGCCTCTGGTACCATTGCCAAGGCGATGAGTGCTTACGATAAAGACTTTAGTGACGCGATATATGGAGTTGAGAATGATCGTAGATATGTGACTGAAGCAAGACTAAAGAAGATGCTGGCCCACGAAACGGGTCTTATCGAAGAAAGAATTTCCCGCGAAAAACATCCCAATAAATTATTCTTTACCTACGCTAATACTGTAGCAACCATAGATTTTGCCAAGAAATACAAAGGACATGGTTGGGTAGGTATCAGATATCAGGTGGAACCGGGTGAAGATTATAACGAGATCTTACTTCATATCAGGTTCCATGAGAATGATGCAAGACATCAGCAAAATACTCTTGGAATTTTAGGAGTGAATCTTATTTACGGTGCGTATTATAAATACGATAATCCTAAGAAATTACTTAGATACCTGTATGATCACATAGACAAGGATCAAATAGAGATCGATACGATCAACTTCTCCGGACCTAGATTCGAAAATGTTGATAATAGGCTTATGAGCTTGCAATTGGTTAAGAACGGAATGACCGAGGCTGTAATGTTTGGCCCTGATGGAAATAACGTTCTTCCCGCGAAGATCCTTTACAAAAAGAATATTCTTGCACTTAGAGGTAGCTTCAGACCCGTTACTAAGGTGAATATGGATATGTACGAGCGATCTAAGGAAATGTTCCTGAACGAGAGCAAGGTATCTGAAGAAAATACAGAGATTATTTTTGAAATCACTTTATCCAATTTAAGAGCGGAAGGTGAAATCGATGAACGAGATTTTATGGATCGGGCAGAACTTTTATGTTCGCTGGGACAAACAGTGATGATCTCTAACTTCCAGGAATACTTTAAGGTTGTAGAGTATTTCTCAAGATATTCTAAGCAAAGAATGGGATTAACTATGGGTGTAAATAACCTGGTGGATGTATTCGATGAGAAATATTATCGTCATTTAAGTGGTGGTATTCTTGAGGCCTTTGGTAAGCTTTTCTTTAAAGATCTAAAGGTTTATCTATACCCACTTAAAGATCCTGAAACTGGTGAAATTACAACTAGTGACAGTGTAAAAGTTCATCCTAGAATGAAGGAACTATATAAGTTCTTTAAATATAATGGTCGTGTAGAGGATATTAAGAATTACAATCCTGAAATTCTTGATATTTATTCCAGAGAAGTATTAAAAATGATCTCTGAAGGTGAAGAAGGATGGGAAGAAATGCTTCCTGAAAAAACTACCGCTATGATCAAGGAAAAGAATCTTTTTCATTATAAAGAAAATAAAGCAAAGGCTAAGACTGAGGAAGTCTAGTTTTCAATTCTGATACAAAAAAAAGCTGCTCATTTGAGCAGCTTTTTTTATTTAATGTATTTAGATCTTTAGTCCAGTCTTGTAATTCTGGCTCCAATCCCTTTAAGCCTTTCCACGATATGTTCGTATCCTCTATCGATCTGTTCAATATTATGAATTGTAGAAGTTCCTTTTGCTGAAAGTGCCGCTATCAATAATGAAATTCCAGCCCTTATATCTGGAGATGTCATGGTGGTAGCTTTTAACTGAGATTGGAAATCATGCCCAATAACTGTAGCTCTATGCGGATCACAAAGTATGATCTTTGCCCCCATATCTATAAGTTTATCCAC
This sequence comes from Christiangramia sediminicola, assembly GCF_031344135.1. Taxonomy (NCBI): domain Bacteria; kingdom Pseudomonadati; phylum Bacteroidota; class Flavobacteriia; order Flavobacteriales; family Flavobacteriaceae; genus Christiangramia; species Christiangramia sediminicola. The sequence continues at coordinate 382,381 of NZ_JAVJIU010000002.1, read as the reverse complement.
AAAGAAAAGTCTGCTTTCAAACATTTTTTGATGAATCAGCACACTTCCTCGTGCCTGAGTGGCAACTACAAGGATAATACTTAAAAGATCGGGCGTAAATCCAGGCCATGGCGCATCGCTAATATTCATGATAGAACCATCAATAAAACTCTGCACTTCATAACCGTCTTCATGTGCAGGAATATGAATATCATCGCCTTTCTTTTCAACCGTAATTCCTAATTTTCGAAAAGTAGTTGGAATGATCCCTAGCATTCCCCAATTCACGTTCTTGATCGTGATATCACTTTTAGTCATAGCTGCAAGTCCTATCCATGATCCGATTTCGATCATATCTGGAAGAACAGTGTGCTCACAACCACCTAATTTTTCAACACCATCTATGGTAAGTAAATTTGAACCAACACCTTTGATGTTAGCTCCCATAGAATTGAGCATATTACATAATTGCTGAAGATAAGGTTCACAGGCCGCGTTATAAATGGTAGTTGTTCCCTTCGCAAGAACTGCTGCCATCACTATATTAGCGGTACCGGTAACCGAGGCTTCCTCGAGAAGCATAAAATCACCTTTAAGTCCGTTTGGCGCTTCCACACCATAAAAACGCTCTTCTTTATTATATCTGAAATCGGCACCAAGTTTCATGAAACCTTCAAAATGGGTATCCAGTCTTCTTCTACCAATTTTATCACCGCCTGGCTTGGGAATAAATCCTTTTCCAAATCTACCTAACATCGGTCCAACGATCATGATAGAACCTCTAAGTCCGCCACCATCGATCTTGAATTGCTCACTGTTAAGATATTCCATATTAAGCTCATCACTCTTGAAAGTGTAACTACCCTTACCAGTCTTCTGGATCTTTACACCAAGGTTACGCAACAAGTTGATCAACTTGTTTACGTCAACGATGTCTGGAATATTATTTATAGTAACTGTCTCATCGGTTAACAAAACAGCGCATAAGATTTGCAGTGCTTCGTTTTTTGCTCCCTGGGGCTGAATTTCCCCGCTCAAACGATGACCGCCTTCAATTTGAAAAGTTCCCATTAAAAGTAGTTGAGTTTAGTGGCGTTTACGACCTCCTTTTCGGCCGGTATGCTTCTTGCTTTTTGTGTATTTCTTCTTTCCTCCGCCTTTTATAAGATCTGAGGCCTGACTAAGATCTTCATCTATATTCTTAACATTGATCTTGCCGTTGCTAAGTTCTTTAAGGTGATTAAAGATCACTTCATCATCTACTGAATCTCTGTTCCAGTTTAGATAAGATTTCTTCATATGATTAGCGATCGTAAGAACCAGAGCCTCTTTAAAATCTCCTTCTTCATAATCTTTAGCCGCATCGATCATACGCTTGATGTTGTTCCCGTAAAACCTGTATTTAGGATTATTCTCAGGATATTCAAGCATTTCCGGTCTTTCAGCTAGCATTTCTCTGGTTGGCTTCGGAAAAGGTGAATCAACATTAAGTTTAAAATCACTGATGATAAATAACTGATCCCAAAGTTTATGTTGAAAATCTGGAACATCTCGTAAATGCGGATTCATATTCCCCATTACTGCGATGATAGAGTTAGCAACCTTATTTCTTTCCTGATCATCTTCAATTTCTACGGTGTGTTCTACCATTTTCTGAAGATGTCTTCCGTATTCGGGAATGATCAGTTTACTCCTTTCAGAGTTATATTCTAATGCGTTTGTCAAAATTGAAGTTTAATTAGGTAATTTATTGAAGTTTACTCCTGCCTGCAAAATACTAAATATTACTAAAGAAGCACAACAAAAAAGTTTCTTTATTACATAAGGCTTAAAGTGATATTACACCTTCCACTTTCTCTGCTACTTCTTTGTATTTCTCTATTACAGCGTCTGGGTTTTTCATCCTAACATTTATGGAAACACTGGTGTAAGTCCCTTTCTTAGACTGCTTTGTTTCTATCACAGCACCCATATCGTTAAAAATAGATTCAACTTCATCTATCTTATCTCCTTTAGTAGGAACGATGAATTTGTATAAATATTCTGATGGCCACATTGCCGTGTCCTGAAGTTGCTTTTTTAATTTCGCGTAAAATTCTTCGGGATTCTTAGATTCACTCATAATTTTTCTCCTTCTATTCAGCACAAAGATACAAGGAATGATAGCATTTTTATAATCAAATTCAATTGTCGAAATTTGCGGCGTGAAAAATAGAAAAATCGTAATTACCGGAGGCCCGGGAACCGGAAAATCGTCCATAGTGCATAACCTGGAAAAGAAAGGTGAAAAATGCCTTCATGAAATTTCCCGACAAGTGACTCTTGAAGCACAAAAGGAAGGTATTGATCAATTATTCCTGGAGCAACCATTACTATTCAGTGAGAAACTTTTAGAAGGTAGACTTAATCAGTTCAAAGAGGCATCAGCCTATAATTCTGATCATATATTCATAGATCGTGGATTACCAGATGTTGTCGCATATATGGACTACTTCGACACCAATTATCCTGAAATATTTGACAACACCTGCCAGAATAATCGTTATGACCAGATTTTTATTCTGCCACCCTGGAAGGAGATCTATAAAAGTGATAATGAACGCTACGAGAGTTTTGAAGAAGCCTTAAAAATTTCGTCTTATCTTTATTCTACTTATAAAAGGTACGGTTATGAGCCAATTGAGGTTCCAAAATTAAGCGTTGAAGACCGCACTAATTTTATTTTGGATAAGATATAAGCAAAATTGCAGGAGGAAGCTTTAAAAATATTAGAGAAATACTGGGGTTTCCGCGAGTTCAGATCTCAGCAGCTGGAAGTCATTGAATCTATTTTGGAAGGGAAAGACATTTTAACTCTTTTTCCTACAGGTGGAGGGAAATCTATTTGTTTCCAGGTACCGGCAATGATTAAAGAAGGTATTTGCGTGGTGGTTTCGCCACTTATATCTTTAATGGAAGACCAGGTAAATACTCTTCAACAGAAGAATATCAAGGCCATGGCAATTACCGGTGGCATCTCCTATGCCGATTTGGATAGAAATCTAGACAATTGCATCTTCGGAAATTTTAAATTTTTATACCTCTCTCCGGAAAGACTGCAGCAGGAATTAGTACGCGAGCGGTTGAAACAGATGAATATCAACCTGATCGCAGTTGATGAAGCTCATTGTATCTCTCAATGGGGACATGATTTTCGTCCGGCATACAGAAATATTGCGGAAATAAGGGAATTACTTCCAGAAGTACAGATCGCTGCTTTTACCGCAACTGCGACTAAAGATGTGATTAGGGATATTTGTCTTCAGTTAAAACTTGAAAACCCTGAAGTTCATCAGAAATCTTTTGAAAGATCAAATCTTCAATATGATGTCGTGAAAACTGAAGATAAGTTGTTCAGACTTACACAACTTCTGAATACAGATTCGGCTATTATCTATGTTCGAAGCAGAAATGCGACTCAGGAAATAAGTGATTTCCTGAATAAAAACGGAATCACTGCCGCTGCTTACCACGGTGGTATGAAAAAAGAAGATAAATCTGCAAAATTCGAAAAATGGCTCACCAATAAGGTAAGTGTAATGGTTGCCACAACTGCATTCGGGATGGGAATAGATAAACCCGATGTAAGAACGGTGATTCACATTGATCTACCAGAAAGTATGGAAAGCTATTTCCAGGAAGCTGGAAGAGCCGGAAGAGATGGCAAGCCTGCAAAAGCCATAATATTGACAAATGCAGGAGATATTCCAGTTTTAAAAAATCAATTTCTGAATAACCTGGCTGCCGTAGAAGATGTAAAGCTGGTCTACCGTAAATTAAACGCTTATTTCGCAATCGCATTTGGGGAAGGCGAAAATACCGAATATGATTTCAATTTTGCACACTTCTGTAACCAGTATAAATTCAATGCTCATAAAACTTATAATGCTTTGCAACTTCTAGACAGGTGTAGCATTTTAAGATTATCGCAAAATTATCAGAAGAAAACCGAAATTCAGATCTTATTATCAGGGAATCATCTTGATAATTACCTGGATGATAATCCAAGATATGCAAACGCAGTACGAACCATATTAAGAAATTACGGTGGTGTATTTGAAAACCTGATCGCTTTTAATCTTTCTTCAGTCAGTGAAAAATCAGGCATTTCAGAAAATGAGTGTATTAAGATATTTGAAGAATTGCATGAGAAAGAGATCATTGAATTCCATTTATCCAGGCATGATGCGAGCATTACCTACCTCGTGCCTCGTGAAGATGATTCAACGATTAATCCTGTAGCAGCGTTCATCAAGAAATATAATGATACAAAAAGATCAAAGATCGCGGCGGTGCTGGATTTTGTTCAGAATGAAAATATCTGCAGGCAGGTTCAGCTTTTAACTTATTTTGGAGATAAGGATCCTAAACCCTGCGGAAAATGCTCTGTTTGTATCAAGGAAGACAATTCGCTCTCTAAGGACGATATGAATGAGATCTATTTGGGAATCCAGCGATTATTGAAAAACGGATCTAAAAGTTCCAGAGAATTGGTAGCCGAATTGAATTATTCCGAAGAGTCAATTATCAGGATCATAAGCCTACTTTGCGAAAAAGGAATACTTCAAAGAACAGAAAATAATAAATATAAAATTTCAAATAAATGAGAGACCTTAGAATAGTTTTCATGGGTACACCAGAATTTGCTGTGAACAGCCTGGAAGCAATATTAGAAGCAGGCTTTAATGTTGTAGGGGTTATTACCGCACCAGATAGACCAGCAGGACGTGGACGAAAACTTAATGAAAGCGCCGTTAAGACTTATGCGGTCTCAAAAGGATTAAAGGTATTGCAGCCTACCAATCTGAAAGCTGAAGAATTTCAGCAAGAATTAAAAGAATTAAACCCCAACGTTCAGGTGGTAGTAGCTTTTAGAATGCTTCCAAAATCAGTTTGGAATTACCCGGAATATGGAACATTCAATTTACACGCCTCCCTCCTGCCTCAATATAGAGGTGCTGCTCCTATAAACTGGGCGATCATTAACGGAGATAAGAAAACAGGAGTATCTACTTTCTTTCTAGATGAAAAAATAGATACCGGGGAAATGATCTTGCAGGAAGAAACTTCAATTTTAGATTCAGAAAATGTTGAGTCGCTCCATGACAGGTTAATGGAGATGGGAGCCAATTTAGTGGTTAAAACACTTCGGGAGATCGCAGCAGATAATATTACTACCGAACCGCAACAGGAGTCTGATGAACTAAAAGAAGCTCCAAAATTAACCCGAGAAAACACCAGGATCAACTGGAATTCTCCGGTTGATGAGATATATAATTTGATTAGAGGACTTAACCCGTATCCCGCAGCCTGGTGTTACCTGGAAAATTCTACCGATGAATTGAAGGTTAAGATCTACGATATCGAAAAAATAACACAGGATCACCATTTACCAAATGGAACAATTTCTATCACTGATAATAAAATTAAAGTGGCAGCCATTGACGGTTATATTATAGTTAATGAAATTCAGTTACCAGGAAAAAGAAAAATGCTATCAAAAGCACTTTTAAACGGATTTAATTTTGCACCAGATGCTAAAATGCGCTAAAGCCTTATTAACACTGAATTTGTTGCATTTTAGTAAAAAACAATTATCTTTATTAACAAATCAGCTGAGTTATCAACAAATATGCGCTTTTCCCCTGTCATTACTTGCATGGACAAGAAATCCGTATAAATTTGTATACCAGTTTAACAGAATGTTTAACCAACAATTAATTTAAAATTCAAATTATGAACAAAACAGATTTAATCGACGCAATGGCTGAGAACGCTGGAATTTCTAAAGCAGCAGCAAAAAAAGCATTAGAGTCTTTCCTTGAGAACGTTGAGAAGTCTCTTAAAAAAGGAGATAGAGTATCATTAGTAGGATTCGGATCTTGGTCTGTATCTAAGAGAGCTGCTCGTGAAGGAAGAAACCCACAAACCGGAAAAACTATTAAGATTGCTGCTAAAAACGTAGTGAAATTTAAAGCCGGAGCAGATTTACAAAAAGCTGTGAACTAATAATTTGTATTAGTAAAAAATCAAAGCCTTCCATTTGGAGGGCTTTTTTTATTTAAAATTTTAAGCATTGTATTGCATTTATTACAATAAATAATTAGTTTAGATAAAAAGACTGCTACAATGATCGTGTTAAAACCAACCAAGGGGCATCTTTTAGTCGCAGAACCATCCATAATTGGGGATGTCTCTTTTAATCGTTCTGTGGTTCTCCTTGCTGACCATTCTGACAATGGATCGGTTGGATTTATATTGAATAAAATCCTGGATTTTACCCTTAAAGACCTGATTCCTGAAGTTAAGGGAGATTTTAGAGTATACAATGGTGGACCGGTAGAACAGGACAATCTTTACTTTATACATAAGATTCCAGATCTAATTCCAGATAGTATTGAAATCGCCCATGGTATCTTTTGGGGTGGTAACTTTGAAGCTGTTATGGATCTTATCTCCAAGGATCTGATAGATGATAAGCAGATCAAATTCTTTTTAGGATATTCTGGATGGGATGCAAATCAACTTGACGAAGAGTTAAGTTCACGTTCCTGGGTAATCACCGTGAATGAAGACAATAAAGACTTGCTGGAAAAACCTTACAATTCCTTCTGGAAGGATAAAATGCTTGAATTAGGTGGGGAATACATGCTTTGGTCTAATTCTCCAGAAAATCCAACCTATAATTAACCCAATCTTGCTTTTACATTAAGTTTGCTCAAAAGATCTTTAGAGACTTTGTGTGCATACTCTTTTTTTCGGTATTTACTTACCGGTTGTATTCCTTTTGCCACATTGGTAATAAACAATTCATCAGCCTTTTGAAGTTCAAATGGAGAAATTGAAGTTTCTTCTAAAGTATATTCGTCCGTTTTCTTCAGAATATTCAATAATTGTTTTCTAATGATACCATTTAGAACTCCATCTGTGATCGGTGGAGTTTTGATCGTGTTCCCTTTTACAAGAAATAGATTTCCGTTCAATGCTTCCACTACACTCTTTTTCTCATTCAGTAAAAGGCAATTATCATAACCATTCTCACTGGCGTAAATACTTCCAAGAACATTTACCGCCCTGTTATTAGATTTTATGGTAGAAAGTAACCCACTGGTCACGTAATGATCCTTAAAGAGCTCTATTTCATATTTTTCTTCATTGAAAAGATAGAATGAATTCTCCATCTCTTCAGCACTAATCACATATCCAATATCTCTTGTAGCAGGAGTATAATAGCCTCCTTGCAATCTGTACACAGCAAATTTAATTCGAGCGGCAGAGTTTGAAAGATCATTTGCTTCAATGATTTCCTTTATCTCCTGTTCTAAAAATTCAGGCGAAAAACTGGATGGGATCTCCATTCTCATAATACGCATAGAAGCCATTAATCGGAAATAATGATCTTCCCAGAACATAATTTTCCCATTAATAACTCTAATTGTTTCGAATACTGAATCTCCATAAGCAAAGCCACGGTTTAGCACCGATAATTTTGCGTTTTCCAGTTCTACTATTTTTCCGTCTAAATTGATCATAAAAAAACCCCGTTTTAAAACGGGGCAAAGTTACTATTTATAATAAGAAATCTAGGCTGATCCTAGAATCTGTTTAAGATCTGAAACCATATTTTCCCAAAGCATCTTTCCTTCATCCACCTCGTCATCTTCAGCAAAATCTGTGATCATAAGAGAAACATCCTTGGTGATATCATCTACTTGTATACGTAATTCGAAAAAATAAGGAGTGTCTTCATCGTCGATCCACTTGAATTTGATACGCTCGTCACTTTTCTTACTAACGAGCTTCGCTTTTTCCTCACTACCTTCCCATATAAAAGTAAAAAATTCCCCTCGGGAATTCACGTTATCGGCATACCACTCACTTAATCCTGAGGGAGTTGAAATATATTGGTAAAGTAATGAAGGAGAAGCTTGAATAGGAAACTCCATTTCGTATTTTATCTTTTCTTCCATTCTTGATTAATTAGTTTCGGGCAATATAGATATTAATTAGAAAGATAAAAAGAAATCAAAATAAATATTTTAGAAAATAAAGTTTGCGCCAAAACAAATTGTTTTTATATTTGCACCCGCATTACAGAAATCCTGCGAAGCCTTTTATCATAAGGCATTTCAAGATTTTTTACCGGTGCAAAAATCCTATGGCGAGGTAGCTCAGTTGGTTAGAGCGTCGGATTCATAACCCGGAGGTCCCGAGTTCAAATCTCGGTCTCGCTACAAAGTAAAATCCCTTCAATTTTGAAGGGATTTTTTTATTCCCGAAACTCTTCTTAAAACTTTAGATAAGCCTGTTATATTTATTTTAAAGTGAAAGTCTTTTCATTTTAAAACTCTTTTATTTGGGTAAATTTTTTTGATCGCAAATGCATCTTAACCTTTTACCTTTATACTTAATACAGGAAAATTCCACTCCAGGAAATACAGAAATTGATCCATGGATCTGGATAAGTTTCGCTGCATTTATTTTTATTTTATTGATCGTGGATCTGAAACTCGTAATGCAAAAACCACACAAGATCAATACACGTGAAGCGGCTTGGTATAGTGCTGCATGGATAAGCTTAGGTGTTGCTTTCACCGGCGTGATAGCATGGTGGCAAGGTTGGGGAGCCGCAGGAGAATACATAACCGGTTACCTAATCGAGAAATCATTATCCATGGATAATGTCTTTCTTTGGGCCGTTTTATTCACCTACTTTAAAGTACCTAAAGAATTTCAGCATAAGGTCTTATTCTGGGGAATCTTTGGAGCTCTAGTGCTTCGAGTATTATTCATCATCGGCGGGATTGCATTGATAGAAAGTGTACACTGGATCATATATGTTTTTGGAATCTTTCTGTTATTCACAGCTTACAAGATATTTAGAAGCGATATTTCAGACACTGACCCAGAGAACAACAGGATTTTTAAATGGGTTCAGAAGGTAATTCCGCAAACTAAAAACTATGAGGAAGATAAATTCTTTGTCAGGAAGAATGGTAAGAAGCTAGCTACTCCTCTGCTGGTAGTACTGATCATTGTTGAATTAACCGACATCATTTTTGCGCTGGATTCTATACCTGCTATTCTCGCAGTGACCCGAGATAAATTTTTGATCGTAAGTTCTAATGCCTTTGCGATATTAGGATTAAGAGCCCTGTATTTTTTGCTGGCAGATATGAAAGACAGATTCGTATATTTAAATGAAGGTCTGGGAATTATCCTTGCATTTGTTGGAATTAAGTTTCTTATAAGCGATCAATTTGAGATACCAATCTGGATCTCACTGGTTTTTATCGCCGTAGTATTGGGAGGATCAATATTTTTATCCTTGAAGCATCATCCCGAAGCGAATACCTCTAAATAATTATAAATTTAAAATATGGAATTAAGACGATTAGGAAATACCGATTTAAAGACTGCTCCAATTGTTTTTGGAGGAAATGTTTTTGGCTGGACAACAAATGAAAAAGAATCCTTTGATCTACTCGATGAATTCCTGGACATGGGTTTTAATATGATAGATACAGCAGATGTATATTCGAAATGGGCAGATGGAAATAAAGGTGGTGAATCTGAATCTATAATAGGTAAGCACCTAAAAATCAGAGGTAACAGACATAAAATAGTGTTGGCGACAAAAGTTGGTTCCAGTATGAAACAAGGTGGAAACAGCAATCTTTCAAAAGCCTATATTCTGAACCAGGTAGAAGAATCGCTGAGAAGGCTTCAAACAGACCATATAGACCTATATTTCACCCATAAGGATGACGAGAATACTCCAATTGAAGAAACCCTCGAAGCTTACGAAAAGCTGATAGATCAGGGTAAAGTGAGATATATAGGTGCCTCTAACCTTTCAGCCAGTAGACTAAAAAATTCACTGGAAATTTCAGAAAAGGAAAACTTACCAAAATATGAAGTTTTTCAGCCAGAATACAGCCTGGTGAATAGAAAAGATTTTGAAGGTGAAATTTTGAAAATATGCAAGGATCATCATCTGGGAGTAACCAGTTATTTTTCACTTGCCAGCGGATTTCTCACAGGAAAATACTCCTCAAAAAAGGAAATTTCAGGCAGTAGCCGTGAAATGTTCTTAAAGGACTATTTTGACGATAGAGGCCAGAAAATTCTAGCTGATTTAAAAGATATTTCAGATCATAGAAATAAATCACAGGCAGGAATAGCTTTGCGTTGGATCATTCAAAGACCGGGGATAACTGCTCCAATAGCTTCAACCACAAATTCTGAACAATTTACATCTTTCAAGGAAGCTATATCCTTTGAATTATCGCGGGATGAGATGGAAAAGCTAAATCAGGCCAGCTCATAAATAAAAAAACTTTCATAAGAAATGAAGGTTTTTTTATAATTACTTATCGGTATCTATTTCAAGATCTCGGCAAGACCTGAAATATCCAGACTTGACTGCTCTCCAGATTTCATATTTTTAAGGGTAAACTTCTGCTGATCCATTTCTTCCTCACCCGCAAGAACGGTATAAGGAATTTGGCGTTTATCAGCATACTTCATCTGTTTCCCCATTTTTGCAGAATCTGGATATAGCTCTGCTATGACATTCTTCGCTCTTAGTTCACGAACAGCTTTCATCGCATATAAGGCCTCTTTTTCTCCAAAATTGATAAAAAGAACTTTTGTATTTTCCGTCACTGTTTCAGGGAATAGACCCAATTCTTCAAGAACCAGGTAAATTCTATCAAGCCCGAAAGAAATTCCAATTCCACTCATATCTTTTAAACCGAAAATCCCGGTAAGATCATCGTAACGACCTCCACCACCAATGGAACCCATTTTTACATTCTCAGGCGCAGCTACTTCATAAATAGCACCGGTATAGTAATTCAACCCACGAGCCAGGGTAACATCAAGATCCAGCCTTGCTGCACTTAATGGCATTTCTTCAATGGCTTTTTGGATAAATTGTAATTCTTCTATACCCTTCTGCCCGTTTTCAGAACCTTCCAGAATACCTTTTAGACCTTCGATCTTTTCGGCAAAAGATCCTTTTAAATTAAATATTGGCTGAATTTTATTCAACGCCTCTTCAGAAATACCTTTTTCACGCATTTCTTTTTTCACTCCTTCCTCGCCAATTTTATCCAGTTTATCAAGAGCAACGGTGAAATCGATTAACTTGTCCTGCTCTCCTATCACTTCTGCAAATCCGGAAAGCACTTTTCTATTATTGATTTTAATACTTACACCATCAAGTCCGAGTTTATTAAAAACTGAATCATACAATTGAACGAACTCAACTTCCTGCCACAAACTTTTACTGCCAACCACATCTGCGTCACACTGGAAAAATTCTCTGAATCTTCCTTTCTGCGGGCGATCGGCTCTCCAAACAGGCTGGATTTGATATCTTTTAAAAGGAAATTCTATTTCATTCTGATGCTGAACAACATACCTGGCAAATGGAACCGTGAGATCATATCGCAACGCCTTTTCACTAATAGATGAAGTCAAGCTTAAACTATCCTTCTCTGAAAGTGATTTTTCATCTGCTTTCCGTAAAAAATCTCCTGAATTCAATATTTTAAAGATCAGGCGATCACCTTCATCTCCATATTTCCCCATTAGAGTTGACGAATTCTCGAAACTAGGTGTTTCAATAGGTTGAAATCCAAATCTTTTAAACTCTGTTTGAATAGTATTGAAAATATAATTTCTCTTTGCGACTTCTTCGGGTGAAAAATCTCTTGTACCTTTTGGTATAGATGGTTTTTGTGCCATGATCTGTTTTAAGCTGAATTTGCTATTATAGGATTGCAAATATCTTAATTTTTAAGCGAACCCAAACAAATTTGAAATTTTAAGTAACAAAGTTCTAATTTTATAGTCTAACCGGTAAGCCAGAAAATTTAATTCATGTTTTCACTTTTTCGGGAGAATATCAGGATCGCCCTTAATTCCATCAAGAATCAGTCTCTTAGAACCATTCTAACGGTTCTAATTATCGCTATTGGTATAACTGCGCTCGTTGGTATATTAAGTGCCGTAGCGGCTTTGGAAAATACGATTAGTAAAGATTTTGCTTCTATGGGCTCCAATACATTCAATCTTCAGAGATATGAATTCAGAACTCAGAGCTTTGGTAATGAAGAGCAAAAAGTCAATCCGATCATAAGTTACAGGGATGTAAAAGAGTTCGAAGAAAAATTTGAATATCCATATACTGAAACAGCCATTTCATTTACAGGTACTGGTTCTGCTGAAATAAAATATGAGAATGAAAAGACAGATCCTGAAATTTCAGTATTAGGAGTAAATGAATATTACCTGGAAAATTCAGGACTTAAAGTAGAAGATGGTAGGGAATTCAATGTCTTTGATATAGAAAACAATAACAATGTAGCTGTAATCGGTTCAGATTTCAAAGACGGAATATTTAAAGGCTTTGATCCGGTAAACAAAACCATTAGTGTTCGTGGAGCAAAATTTAAAGTGATAGGAGTTTTAGAGTCTAAAGGAAGTACTTTTGGAAACAACCAGGATCTTCGTGTTTTCATTCCAATTCAGCATGCCCGTTCTATTTTTTCTCAGCCAAATATCAATTATAGTCTTAGTGTAAAAGTTGAAAATAAAGAATTGCTGGATGCAGCCATGGATGAAGCCATAATTACCTTCAGAAATATTCGCGGATTGAATCCAAAAGAAGATAATAACTTCGGACTTGAAAGAAGTGATGATCTTATAAATAGGATACTTTCAATCACAGGTGCTTTAAATGTAGCGGCCTGGATCATTTCTATCATTACAATCTTTGGCTCATCTATTGCGCTTATGAATATCATGCTGGTAACCGTTACCGAAAGAACTCGCGAAATTGGAGTTCGCAAGGCACTTGGAGCTAAAAAGAATACGATCGCAACTCAATTCTTCCTGGAAACTCTGGTTATTGGTCAGATTGGCGGATTACTAGGAATTTTACTAGGTATATTGATAGGCTATGCGGTCTCTTCTTCTCTGGATTTCGACTTTACCACACCTTGGAAAGCGATGTTCTGGGCAACAGGCATCACCATTTTAGTAGCTATTCTTGCAGGAAGTTATCCTGCAGCAAAAGCTGCCAAACAGGATCCTATTGAATCTCTTAGATACGAATAGACGAAAACCTATCCGTTTACCACATCTTTAAAATAAGCATAAAGCTCACCCTGAGTGATATTCGCACCCTGCTTGATCAATGCAAAAATATCCTTATTCCTGTCTTCACTAATGGCCTTAGTTGAAGTATAAATGTTAACGGCATCATTCATAAGATTAGTCTGCAACCATTGATAACCTTCTCTGGTAGTAATATCTATTGCTTCATTCTCAATCTTAATTGCAATAAGTTCTATGGTTGCGGTTGTAATATGAAAAAGGAAAATCTGGTTAGGTGAAAAATGCTCGAGAAACTCCACTTTATTTAAAACACCTTCCCATACCAGATCACTGAATATATCCAGCTCTGCTTCCGCAGTTTCCGGCTTGTCCTTTTTGATCTGTTGCCACTCATCTGCAGTGATAGATTGGGTTGCCAAAAAATTAATGAATTCCTGGTGCATCTCTTCAAACTGCTCTTTTGTTAATCTTGCGTATTTCATACTGAATATTAAAAAGAAAAGCCCACTCAAAGAATGAGCAGGCTTTATTCTATAAGTAAAATAAATTAAGCGTCAGCTACAACGTCAAAAGTAAAGTTAGAAACTACCTCACGGTGAAAACGTAAAGTTGCTTCGTACTGCCCTAGACGCTTGATGTTTCCACCAGCGATGCTAATATATTTCTTTTCGATCTCTACACCTTCTTTAGCAAGAGCGTCAGCTAGATCACCATTTGTAATGGATCCGAAAAGCTTATCACCTGCACCTGCTTTCGCAGTAAGTTTGATCTCAAGGTTGTTAAGTTTCTCAGCTTGTTTCTTAGCTTCGTCAATATGCTTTTGTTCTTTATAGGCGCGTTGCTTCAAAGTTTCAGATAAAACCTTTCTTGCAGAAGGAGTTGCTAGTTCAGCAAAACCTTGTGGAATAAGATAATTTCTACCGTAACCATTCTTAACAGCTACAACGTCATCTTTAAAGCCTAAATTATCTACGTCTTTTTTAAGTATCACTTCCATAACTGCCTCTTTTTATTTTAATAAATCACCTACGTAAGGCATTAATGCTAAGTGACGAGCACGTTTCACGGCTGTAGCCACTTTTCTCTGGAACTTCAAAGAAGTACCTGTTAAACGACGAGGCAACAATTTACCTTGTTCGTTAACAAAGCCCATTAAGAAATCAGGATCTTTGTAATCGATATACTTAATACCTGATCTTTTAAATCTACAGTACTTCTTAGCTTTGGTTGTTTCAATATTAAGAGGAGTAAGATACCTGATCTCTCCGTCTTTTTTTCCTTTTGCTTGTTGTTCAATAGATGTTGCCATGATTACGCTTTTTCCTTGTTACGTTTTCTTCTTTTCTCAGCCCAAGCTACAGCATGCTTATCTAACTTTACAGTTAAATAACGCATCATACGCTCGTCTCTTCTGAATTCTAACTCTAATGGCTCAATTGCATCACCAGGAGCTTTAAATTCAAATAAGTGATAAAAACCACTTTTCTTGTGTTGGATTGCATAAGCCAGTTTTCTTAGGCCCCAATCTTCTTTAGCTACCATCTCAGCTCCTTTAGAAACAAGAAAATCTTCGTATTTCTTAACTGTCTCCTTTATCTGCTCATCAGATAAAACGGGATTCAAGATGAAAACAGTTTCATAATTGTTCATAAAAATTCACTTTAAATTAAATCGGGTGCAAAAATAGAATTAATATTCCTTATTTCAAAGGAAATTCAGAAGGATAAAATACTATTTTTGTCGACGAAATAATTATTAACCTTGTATTTCTTATTTTTAATGAGTAATATTGTTTCTACCTAACCTATAAACTGTGGAAGAAGTTTTACTTAAATGTGCTGTCGTAGATGACTCCAGCCTCCAAAGGCTATCTATCGTCAAGCTTATAAAAGACCATCCGAACCTTAAACTCGTAGCCGAATATAATAATGCTATTGAGACTAAGAATGGTTTATTGGACACAGAAACCGATCTTATCTTTCTTGATATAGAAATGCCAATTTTATCTGGATTTGAACTTTTAGATAATCTACCTAATAAACCACAAATTATATTCGTAACCGGTAAAACCAAATATGCATTTAAAGCATTTGACTATGATGCTGTAGACTACATTCATAAACCGGTAACTAAAGACAGATTTAATAACGCGGTAAATAAAGCAGTAAACCTTTATAAACTTAAACATCAAACTCCGGTTCCGGAAGATGATGATTTCATATTTGTAAAGAGTAATCTTAAGAATAGAAAGGTATTTCTTAGTAAGTTAAAATACATACAGGCATTAGGTGATTACGTCAAGTTCGTTACCGAAAAAGATAACTTTGTAGTATTAGCTACGATGAAGTCGTTTGAAAAACAACTACCTAGCGAACGTTTTCTAAGAACTCACAAATCCTATATAGTTAATCTCGAAAAGATCGAAAGATACAACAGTAAGAATATTGAGATCGATAAAGAAAAACTACCATTGAGTCGTCATAAGAAAGCGAATCTGGTAGAGGCTCTTAGCGCCATTCAATAAAAAACTAACAACTACCTATAATTATATTAAAGCCATTCTAAAGAGTGGCTTTTTTATTGGGGATCTACATTCACCACTACTTTCACAGAACGATAAGCACCTATAGCTCTAAAGCTGGTAAGTATGCGGTGTACCATTTTCTTTGTTTTCCCTAAAGACTGCTTTTGTGGTATTTTAATAAGAATATTTTTATAATATTCATTCCTGATCCTGGCCACTGGAGGAAATTCGGGTCCTAAAACGTATCGATCAAAAACATTCTCTAAAGCTCTTGCTAACCATTCTGCAGCTTCATTTGTTTTAGAATAATCTCTGCATTTTAGGGTTAACCGTATTAATCTGAAATAAGGAGGATATTGATATTGATATCTGTCTTCTAACTGTTCCTTATACATTTCTTCGTAATTCCCTGTGGAAACCTGCTGAATGATCTGGTGATGCGGATTATAAGTTTGAATTAGCACCTTGCCCCTTTTCTTCGTTCTACCAGACCTACCAGCTACTTGAAGCATTAATTGAAAACTTCGCTCGTGAGCTCTGAAATCAGGAAAATTTAAAAGATTATCTGCATTCATAATACCCACAAGGCTTACCTTTCTAAAGTCAAGTCCTTTGGTAAGCATTTGAGTACCTATAAGTATGTCGGTTTCATGATTTTCAAATGCCTGGATGATTTTTTCGTAACCATGCTTTCCCCTGGTAGTATCCTGGTCCATCCTTCCAATATTGTACTTAGGAAATAGCGCTTTTAATTCAGTTTCCACCTGCTCGGTTCCAAATCCTTTTGTTGAGATCTCATCGCTTCCGCAAGCCATACATTGTTGCTGCATCGCAATATGGTAACCACAATAGTGACAACGCAATTGATTGTTATGACTATGAAAAGTAAGACTTACATCACAATTAGGGCATTGAGGTGAATGCCCACAGGTATTGCATTCCAAAATAGGAGAAAAACCCCTTCTATTCTGAAAAAGGATCACCTGCTCTTCTTCCTTTAAACTAGCCTTAATTTCTTCTATCAACCTTTCAGAAAAATGACCGGTCATTTTTTTCTTACGATGAGCTGTTTTAATATCAACCACTTCCACTTCAGGCATCAAAACATTCCCAAATCTTCTATTTAATTCAACCAGCGAATATTTATTATGTTCAGCATTGAAATAAGATTCCAGCGAAGGAGTCGCAGATCCTAGTATAATATTAGCCTTGAACATATTAGCAAGAACCACTGCAGCATCCCGAGCATGGTATCTTGGGGCCGGGTCAAATTGTTTAAATGTAGATTCATGTTCTTCGTCTACCACGATCAATCCTAAATCCTGAAAAGGAAGAAAAATACAGGACCTCGCTCCTATAACGATCTTACCTTTTTCTGAATTATCCAGAACTTTTTTATAGATCTCAACACGTTCGTTGACAGAATATTTACTGTGATACACCAGGACTTTCTCCCCAAAATAGTTTTGAAGTCGTTTAATAAGCTGAGTGGTCAGTGCAATTTCAGGAAGCAAATAAAGAGCCTGTTTCCCTTTATTTAAAGCTTCTTCTATAAGCCTGATATATATTTCGGTCTTACCAGAAGAAGTCACTCCATGCAGCAAGCAAACCTGATCTTCTTCAAAATATTCTTTTATCTCATCAAATGCTTTTTGCTGAACTTTGTTAAGATTGATCTCATGCTGATTTATCTCACCTTCAAAAACAACCCTGTCAGTTTCCTGGTAAAATTCCTCAAAAATTTTCTTGTCAATTAATGCTTTTAGAACAGAACTACTTGCACCGGTTTCTTCCAGCAACTCTTTAACCTTCAAAGGTTTTTTTGATCTTGCTGTGATTGAAAAATAGGATAATAAAATTTCCCTTTGTTTGGGTGCCCTGTTTAGTTCATCTAGTAATCTATGCATTTCGGCCTCAGCTTCAAACGCCGGATTAAGACAAACATACCTAATCTCTTTCGGTTTGAACTGCTCATAGATCTCCTGATTTAGATCTACCAGATTTTTAGCGACCAATTTATTAATAACCGGCAACACCTTTTTACGATCCAGTAACTGCTCAATTTCCTGGATCTTCATGGAAGATTGCCTTTGCAAGGCTTCGATTACCAGGTATTCATCATCATTTAACTCGATAGATTCAATTTCTATTTCTTTGGATAGCTTTACCATGCTTTCACTTTCAAGCATGAATGCACCCGGTAGAGCGGCTCGCATTACGTCTCCTTCAGCACACAAATAATAACTAGCTATCCATTCCCAGAACTTTAATTGCTCTGTAGTTAATAAAGGTTTATCATCTAAGATCTGATGAATTGGTTTTGCCTCGTAAACTTCCGGTGGATTTTGATGAATAATCGCAACTATTCCAGTATAAATCCTATTCTTTCCAAACTGTACGGCCAATCGCATACCAGGTTGCACAAAATTTGCTTCTTCCTCTGTAAGACTGTAAGTAAAACGCTTCTCCAGCGGTAAGGGTAAGATCAGGTCAGCGAAATAAGACATTTAGTTTGGTTAATTTATAGAATAGAAAAAGCTGCTTTCCAAGTCAATCACTTTAAACTATCAGATTCAAAAATATTAAGAATCTTTAGTTTTTTAAAGTTCACTTAAACTTAAAAAGCAGCTTTCAGTAAATTTATTTCTATTCGGCTCTGCGCCAGGTTTTGGTTTTATAAAAAACAGAGATGTAACCTCTTATTCTTAAAACATCAGGATCATCTTCATCCAACCAGATCTTACATCTATATTCTTTCCCGGTTTTTGGGTCAACAATGGTTCCACCAACATATTCATCACCATCTTTTTCCAATCCTTTCATTAATTCCATTCCTTCTACAGGAACATTTTTTAATTCTCCTTCGCACTTGATACAAAGCCTGTCCCTATCTTCCTCCTTCATGATCCGGTCAACCTTTCCATAGATCTTATCTCCTTTTTCATAGATTTCGATAATAGAATTAACCTTACCTTCTTCATTTGTATTCTCCCATCGCCCTAAAACTTCCTGCGAATGAGCAATGTTGAAACAGCTAAAGGAAACTACCAGAATTAAAATAAATCTCATATTATTTACCTAGCATAGCCTCTTTAAGGTCATCATCTGCTGGTTTATTTGATAACCAGATTCCGAATAAAGCTTTTTTGAAATCCATACCTTCAATTGTACCTAACTCCTTATCATTCTTATAAGCAGTTACTCCGGTTCCAGGAATATAAACGATATCAAAAACATCATTTTTCTTAATCTCTGCAGAGAAGAAACCTTTGAATTTATCGATCTTAGAAGCTAGAGGCTTTGTATTTCCATTAGTAGAATTCTCAAATCCTTCGTTTACAGCTTCCACCATTTTATCGCTGGTGATCAATTTGGAAACGATATGTAATTTTATGCTCATCGCTTCATTTGCAGAAACGATTTCTGAAGCATTAGATGATTTTTTAGCAAGATAAAGTCCGCCGGCATAAAGATCTATCCAAAGTTTTTCTCTAACCCCTGCACCATTTAAGTTTAGGGTTTCACCTTGAAAAGATTCAGAATTTGGAAGATTCACTCCACCTACTTCAGTTTGAGCAGATACAACGCCTATACTCATAAAGGCAACAATAGCAACGATAAATGTTTTCATTATAAATTTGGTTTTAATTGGTTTAAAGTTATTTAAAATTTTTCTTCAGTTTTATTAAAGACGCATTAAGTTCAAATCCTAAAAGCAACATATTGGAATTCAACCATATATAGAACATTAAAATCAATAGTGCCCCGATGGAACCGTATAATTCATTATAATTTGAAAAATTAGTGATGTAAATACTGAACAAAACTGTTGTTATCATTATTAGTATCGTGGTAAACAAAGCACCAACTGAAAAGAATCTCGCCTGTCTGGCTTCCCTCGTTCCAAAATAATACAAAATAGCAACTGCGGTATATATCAATATTACAAAACCAATGTACTTAATTAGATCGGCACCAAAACCATCTGCGTTCACAATGCCCAGATCACTGAGATCATCTATCGCATAAGTTAGGTAAACCGCACCTATAACAGATATTAGCAACAACAGTGCCAATATGAGTGAAACACCCACAGCCACAGCATATTGCCGAGGAATAGATCGATTAGTCCTGGTATGATAGCTGAATTCAAATCCGGTAAATATCGCATTCACACCATTGGTCATTAAAAATATCGATAGCACGAAAGCTACAGAAAGTAATCCACCGCGAGGAGTACTGGCTATATCTTCAAAAATGTTCCCGAAAAAATCTGAGGTTTCTGGTGGCAGCAAAGTGTCCATGAATAAAAGAAACTCGATCTGAAAATCATCTATGAAAGTTATATACGGAATAAGGTTTAGCACAAAAAGTAAAAAAGGAAAGATCGCCATAAAGAAACTGAAAGCGATTGAACTGGCCCGGGTAGAAAAGGTCCCGCGAACAATACCTCCCCAATAAATTATCCATAGATTATAAAGCGACAAGCCTTCAAGCCCTGGTAGAATGATCTTCTTGGTCTTTCTTTTCCACCAATCAGAGAATTCCTCAAGTTTAGATTTGATCGCTTTTTTTGGGGCCATACTAAACGGCTTTTAAGCTCAGATCAAGATTATAGACAGAATGCGTTAAGGCTCCACTGGAAATATAGTCCACGCCACATTCCGCATAGCTTTTTGCCGTTTCAAGGGTAATTCCTCCGCTGGATTCAGTTAGGCATTTACCATCGATCAAATCAACAGCTTTACGGGTATCTTCAAAATTAAAATTATCGATCAAGATCCTGTAAATGCCATCAGATTTTAAAATCTCCCTAATCTCATTCATATCTCTTGCCTCTACAATAATTTTAAGGTCAAGATTCTTTTCCTTTAAATAAGCTTTGGTTTTATCTATAGCTTTGGTAATTCCTCCGGCAAAATCTATGTGATTATCTTTTAGCATAACCATATCATATAGGGCAAAACGATGATTCTCTCCTCCACCTATTTTAACTGCCCACTTCTCTAGAGCACGAATTCCCGGAGTAGTTTTTCTAGTATCAAGAATCTTTGTTTTGGTTCCCTCCAGTTTCTGAACAAATTCTGAAGTTTTTGTGGCGATAGCACTCATTCTCTGCATAGCATTCAGAACAAGTCTTTCGGCTTTCAAAATTGATTGGGAAGAACCTTCTACGTAAAAAGCAATATCTCCTCTTTTAATACTTTCACCGTCCTTTAGCTTAATATCGATTTTAAGATCTGGATCCACATAAAGGAAAACTCTTTTTGCAAATTCCACTCCTGCCAGTATTCCCTGGTCTTTCACAAGCAATTTTGCCTTGCCGGTGGCACTTTCAGGAATACAGGCCAGGGAACTGTGATCTCCATCGCCAACATCTTCCCTTATTGCATTTTTAATAATTAAATCAATTTCTTTTTCAAATTGTTCCGGTGAGATCATTTTCTCTGCTTATTTTTGTAAATGTAGTAAAGTCTGTACTAAATTCACGGGATGACGATAAAATTAGTCTGTATTGGAAAAACAGATAAAAGAGAACTGGAAAACCTAATCAAAGTGTATTCAGATAGATTACAACATTATATAAAATTTGAACTCGATATCATACCAGATCTCAAGAAAACAAAGAACCTGGACGAGAATCAGCAAAAATCGAAAGAGGGCGATTTGATCCTTCAGGGGGTTCAGAATTCAGATTTTCTGGTGATCCTGGATGAAAATGGTAAACAGTTTAGTTCAGAAGCATTTTCAGAATATATTCAGAAAAGAATGAACACAGGTTTAAAAAGACTGATCTTTGTAATTGGCGGCCCTTACGGTTTTTCTGAAGAAGTATATAAAAGAGCAGATTCGAAAATATCCCTTTCCAAAATGACATTTTCCCACCAGATGGTTAGATTATTTTTTACCGAACAATTATACAGAGCCTTTACCATTTTAAAGAACGAACCATATCACCATAGATAAATTACCATGAAATTAGTTTTTGCAACCCATAATCCGAATAAATTCATAGAGATCAAAAGTATGTTGCCATCTCATATAGAACTATTATCGCTTACAGATATAGGCTGTGAGGAGGATATTGAAGAAACGGGCGACACCATCGATGAAAATGCCATGATCAAAGCAGATTATGTTCGAAACCATTATGGCTACGATTGTTTTGCTGATGATACCGGGCTGGAAGTAGAATCGCTCGCAGGGGCTCCGGGAGTTTTCTCGGCCAGGTATGCTGGCGAAGAAAAGAATGATGAAGCAAATATTGAAAAACTGCTGGACCAGTTAAAGAAAAGGGATGACCGAAGTGCTCGTTTTAAAACCGTGATCGCCCTAAACCTTAAAGGCAATCAGAATCTATTCACAGGAATTTGCGAAGGAAAGATCCTGGAGAAAAAACAAGGGAATAGCGGATTTGGATATGATCCAGTTTTCCAACCAAAGAATCACTCTAAAAGCTTCGCTGAAATGGAGATGAACGAGAAAGCTGTAATAAGCCATAGAGGTATCGCTTTCAGAGAATTAGTAGATTATCTTAGCAAATAAAAATTTCAAAGAGCCAGAGAATTATTTAATTGCTGATTTTCAGATATTTAATAAAAATTCAAATTAATCGATAGTCCGAAATAAAAGCGTACATTTGCCGCTTGAAAAATTCCTCAGGGTGAGGATGTGTTACTGGAAGTTTAGGTTTAAGTATGTCGATTCGCTTCTTATGTAACACTTACATAAAATAATCGAATACTTATTTAAAAGAATGAACGCATTCCAAAAACTTGGACTTGACGCAGACTTGCTTAAGGCCATTGAAGACATAGGGTTTGAAACTCCAAGTGAAGTACAGGAAAAATCAATCCCTTTATTATTACAACAGGAAACAGATCTTGTTTCTCTAGCACAAACCGGAACAGGTAAAACTGCCGCTTTTGGTTTTCCACTTATCCAAAAAATAGATCCTAATTCAAAGAAAACTCAGGCTTTAATTTTATCGCCTACCAGAGAACTTTGTTTACAGATCACGAATGAGATCAAGAACTACTCTAAGTATAAAAAATCTTTAAATGTAGTTGCTGTTTATGGTGGAGCCAGTATTACAGACCAGGCAAGATCTATTGAAAGAGGAGCTCAGATCATTGTAGCAACACCAGGAAGAATGCAGGATATGATTAGAAGAAATCTTGCAAATATCTCTTCTATAGGTTACTGTGTGCTGGATGAGGCTGATGAAATGTTGAATATGGGATTCTATGAGGATATCAAAAGCATCCTTTCTCATACTCCAAAAGAAAAGAAAACCTGGTTGTTCTCTGCGACTATGCCTAAAGAGGTAGCAAAGATCGCTAAGAAATTTATGAAAGATCCAATAGAAATTACCGTTGGATCTAAGAACATGGGAACTTCTAATGTCTCTCATGAATATTACCTGGTAAATCACCGTAATCGTTACGATGCTTTAAAGAGGCTTGCAGATGCAAATCCTGATATTTTCTCAGTGATCTTCTGTAGAACAAAAAGAGATACTCAAAAGGTAGCTGAAAAGCTTATCGAAGATGGATACAATGCCGCAGCTTTACACGGAGATCTAAGTCAGAATCAGCGTGATTTGGTGATGAAGAGTTTTAGAACCCGCCAGATCCAGATGCTTGTTGCAACAGATGTAGCTGCTCGTGGTATTGATGTTGATGATATTACACACGTGATCAACTATCAGCTTCCAGACGAAATCGAAACCTATACGCACCGTAGTGGTAGAACTGGACGTGCTGGAAAAAGCGGGGTTTCTATGGTGATCATCTCTAAAAGTGAAGTTCGTAAAATTAGAACTATTGAGAAGATCATTCAGCAGAGCTTTGAGCAGAAAGAAATTCCTGATGGTAAGGAGATCTGTAAAACTCAGCTATTCCATTTAGCGAACGATATTAAGAAGACTGAGATCAACCATGAAATTGATCCTTATCTTCCAACAATTAACGAAGCACTTGAAGATTTCACAAAAGAAGAATTGATCAAAAAATTCTTCTCTGTAGAATTTACAAGATTCTTCAACTATTACCAGAAGGCTCCAGATCTTAGTTCAGAAACAGTTGGCGGAAGACCGGTAGTTTCAGAAGGAAATACCAGATATTTTATCAATGTTGGTTCTAAAGATGGTTTTGACTGGATGAGCCTTAAGGATTTCCTTAAAGAGCAATTAAATCTAGGAAGAGACGATGTCTTTAAAGTTGATGTAAAAGCGAGTTTTTCATTCTTCAATACAGATGAGCAACACACAGACCTTATTCTGAAGACTTTTAGCGAATTCAACCATAACGGAAGATTCGTAAATGTAGAAGTTACTAAAGACCAGAAATCTGACAGAGGTGGCCGAAAGAGAGAACGCGGTGGCGGAAAAAGAAACGGCAAAAGCTTCAATGACAATGGTAACGGAGGTAAATTCGGAAAAAGAAAAGGCTCTGATAGAAATAACAAGAAGGGTCCTAGAAAAGGAAGCCGAAATAAGAATATCGAAAACTCAGTTAAGAGAAGAAGGTCTAAAGCCTAATCAATAAAATTAATGCCAAACTTAATCTACAAGTTTGGCATTGTTTTTTATAAGGATTTTATATTTTTAGCCCTGATTGTTATGAAGAACGCTTTACTCCTATTTTTACTCCTTACTACAGGGATCATGTCTGCACAGGATATTGTTACAGGAACTGTAATGAATGCTGCAAACGATAAGCCAATTGAAAACGTTCATATTGTAAACCTGAACCAGGTAAAAGGCGCAGTAACCGGCGAAAATGGCGAGTTTGAACTTCAGGCTACAGTAAATGACACCTTATATTTTTCTTATCTTGGATTTAGATCTATTCGTGTTCGTGTCACTAATGACTGGCTGAAATACGGCAATGTAAAGGTTAAAATGACCGAGTTAGGCTTCGCCCTTGAGGAAGTTACGGTTAACTCTGTAAATCTTACCGGGTACCTGGAGATCGATGCTAAGAATATTCCTATTTACGACAATCGCAGGTATAGTATTTCTGGATTAAACAGTGCTTATGAAGGTGGCGATGGTTCTCCAAGTGCTGTTACAAAAGCTTTAAGATCACTTTCCAATCCTGCAGATCTCGTTTATAATATCTTCGGAACAAGGCCTAAGCAAATGCGTAAGCTAAGACAGATGAAGAAGGATGACAATATTCGTGAGTTACTTAGAAATAAATTCGACAGGGAAACTTTAATGGCCTTGCTCCAGGTAAATCGCGCTGAGATTGATGAAATTCTAAATAACTGTAATTATTCAGAAGATTTCATGAGAACGGCGAATGACCTTCAAATTCTGGATGCAATTAACAGCTGCTACGAAGAATATAAAGTTCTTCAGAAGAACTAGCGACTTTCAAGTAATTTTTTCAGATCCTTTAATCCCTGATCAAAATTATCACCCAGAGCTTTTTCTGGCGAATAGAAAATACTGATAATGGTTAACGGGAAAGCCAAATGACCCCTTGTTCCCCAAACCATTTTAGTCTTTTCAGATTCCAGTTCTTTTACTCCAACGTAAGTTAGAGCATTTACTTTCACAGGCTTAATAAAAAGGATTTTTGTTTCGTAAACTCTCCCCTGCTTCGCTTTAGTAATTCTCTGAATTCCTTCACCGGCCTTACCATTCCCTTTCCAGTAAAAACTAGCACCAACTTTACCATCATCGCCTTTATATTTCATGATCGCATTTGGGTCCCTTTGGAACCATGGATTCCATAATGGCTGATTTTTAAGCTGTCTTACAAAAGTAAAAACCTCCTCGCGAGGTTTATTAATAACTACCGTGCGGCTTATATCATAATCTTTTTTCACCCAGGCATGCAGAAAAGCGAAAAAGGTAATAAGCGCAATGATCAAATAAAAAAACAGGGTCATGTAATAGCTTTAAAGGCGATTAAAAGTTACAAATAATTACTGATTCTTATAGCGCTCTAGAATCTCTTCTGAATTTTTTACCGTTTTTTTAGTCCAATCCATCCTGATTCTATTCTTGTCATCTTCTGAAAATTGCCAGTTCACATCAGAATTTCTGAGCTTCGTGGTTAGGCTCTGCAGGATGATAGCCGCTGAAACTGAAATATTTAAACTTTCAGTGAACCCAACCATAGGTATTTTTATAGTGTCATCTGCCTCCTCAAGGATCTCTTCAGACAAACCATCTCTTTCTGTCCCAAAAAAAAGTGCAGCTGGTTGAGAAATATCGAAGTCTTCCAATAGAAATGACTCATCATGCGGACTCGTTGCGATAATTCGATAACCTTTTTCTCTCAAAGTCTTCACGCAATCTTTTGCAGAATTATATCTATTAATATCTACCCATTTCTGAGCCCCCATGGCAATTTCCTTATCAATCCTGCGAGGGATCTTTTCTTCGATCACGTGTATGTTCTGGATTCCAAAAACATCACAACTTCTTACTACTGCACTGGTATTGTGAAGTTGGTAAACATCCTGCGCTACCACTGTGATATGATCTGTACGTTGAGCTAATACTTT
This sequence comes from Christiangramia sediminicola, assembly GCF_031344135.1. Lineage (NCBI taxonomy): Bacteria > Pseudomonadati > Bacteroidota > Flavobacteriia > Flavobacteriales > Flavobacteriaceae > Christiangramia > Christiangramia sediminicola. The sequence continues at coordinate 356,187 of NZ_JAVJIU010000002.1, read as the reverse complement.
TTCAAAAAGTGCTTTCCTTCGTGGCGTGAGATAATCCTGAAGGTATTCTATGATTGCTTGTTCTTCCATTTCTGGTGTAAAATTAAAAATTCGAATAACATCCCTGAGAATTGAATAAAACATTTTTAAAATTTTCAACCTGTAAAGATTAAAAGCCTTAACTTTTTCAAAACGAATTCAGCATCCTTATGAAAAAAATATTGGTATTAACCGGAGCCGGAATTAGTGCTGAAAGCGGAATTAAAACTTTTAGAGATGCAGATGGCCTCTGGGAAGGTCATGATGTTATGGAAGTTGCATCCCCATTAGGCTGGGAAAACGATAAAGAGCTGGTTCTGGATTTTTATAATCAACGCCGAAAGCAATTATTACAGGTAAAACCTAATGCGGCACATTATGCGCTTGTAAAGCTTCAGGAAGCATATGAAGTTGAAATAGTTACTCAGAATATAGATGATCTGCATGAAAGAGCCGGAAGTAAAAATGTGACCCATCTTCACGGAGAACTTTTAAAAGCCAGAAGCACCTTTGATGAAGACCTGGTGATGGACTGGAAAAACGATATTAAAATCGGAGATTTTTGTGAGCATAATCACCAACTAAGACCACATGTTGTTTGGTTTGGTGAAGCTGTACCCATGTTTCAAAAAGCTGCTGAAATTGCCGAAACAGCAAATAAAGTGATTGTGATAGGAACCTCTATGCAAGTTTATCCAGCGGCTGGATTAGTGGATTTTGCACCGCATTATGCGCCGGTATATTTTATAGATCCAAAACCTAATATTTCAGAAAATAAGAATCTGGAGATCATTAGAAAAACTGCCGTAATCGGTGTACCTCAACTGGTGGAAAGGCTGTTAAAAGAGGAATTATGAAGCTTACAGGCATTCTAAAAAATATGGATGCTTCCCTTGCAAATAGAGAAAAAGTAGCTGATAAGATATTAGAAAACCCGGAATTATTTTCCGAAGTAGTACTTTTTATCAAAAGCAGCAATCCTGAATTAAGTTCAAAAACCTTACTGGCACTGGAGATTATTTCCAGAAATAACTTTGAGTTTATTCAACAGCTAATTCCTGAATTGATCGTATCGGGTAAAAAATTAAAAGACTCCTCTTCCAGAAGATGTCTTTCAAAAATTTACGGATTGGCTATAAATAAAGAGCAAGATCAATCCGGAAATTATACACTCTCCTCAAAATTGAAAAAAGATATTATTGAATTATCATTTCAATGGTTGATTTCTGATGAAAAGCCTGCGGTTAAAGTATTTTCCATGCAAAACTTGTTTGACCTAAGAAACGAACAGAAATGGATCACTGCCGAATTGAAGGCTATTCTTCAAAAAGATATTTTAGATTCTTCGGCAGGCTATAAATCACGAGCTACAAAGATTTTAAGGAAATTATAGATGCAGTTTTTTAGTACAATTTGAAGCGGTATCTTTACCCTTTTAATTTTAAAAACACAACATGACATCCCTTTCTGCAGTTTCACCTATCGATGGACGCTACAGGTCTAAAACGAAGCAATTATCAGCCTATTTCAGCGAAGAGGCGCTTATTAAATATAGAATTTTAGTAGAAGTAGAATATTTCATTGCACTTTACGAGGAAAAACTACCTCAACTACAGGACGTAGATACTGAAAACTTCAAGAAGCTAAGAGAGCTCTATGAAAATTTCACGGCTATCGATGCTCAGGCGGTAAAAAAGATCGAAAAGATCACTAATCACGACGTAAAAGCTGTAGAATATTTCTTGAAAGAAGAATTCGGAAAGTTAGGAATGGAAACTTCGAAAGAATTTATCCATTTTGGACTTACTTCTCAAGACATCAATAATACTGCAATTCCGCTAAGTCTTAAAGATGCGATTGAAGAAGTCTATATGCCATCATTGAATGAAATCGTTGAAAAACTTGAATCGCTTACTGAAGAATGGAAGGATATTCCGCTACTTGCCAGAACTCATGGGCAACCCGCTTCTCCTACAAGACTAGGAAAGGAAGTAAATGTATTTGTGGAAAGACTGAAGGAACAGATAAAACTCCTAAAACAGGTGCCACATGCTGCAAAATTTGGAGGAGCTACCGGGAATTATAACGCTCACAAAGTCGCTTTTCCAAACAATGACTGGAAAAAATTCGGAACTAATTTTGTTGAGAATAAATTAGGGTTGTATCACTCCTTCCCTACTACTCAAATTGAACATTACGATCATATCGCTGCATTATTTGATGCGCTAAAAAGGATCAACAATATTCTCCTGGATCTGGATAGAGATATCTGGACCTATGTTTCAATGGATTATTTCAAGCAGAAGATTAAAAAGGGAGAAATTGGGTCTTCAGCAATGCCGCATAAGGTAAATCCTATCGATTTTGAAAATAGTGAAGGTAATCTTGGAATAGCCAATGCACTTTTTGAGCATCTTTCTGCCAAATTACCGGTAAGTAGATTACAGAGAGATCTTACAGATAGTACAGTGCTAAGAAATATTGGTGTACCAATCGGGCATACGATCATCGCTTTTAAGTCTACATTAAAAGGCTTAAATAAGCTTTTGCTTAACGAAGAAAAGTTAAATCAAGATCTGGAAAATAACTGGGCTGTTGTAGCTGAAGCAATTCAGACGATACTTCGCAGAGAAGGATATAAAAATCCTTATGAAGCCTTGAAAGGTTTAACCAGAACTAATGAAAAAATCACTGAAAAAAGCATGTCTGAGTTTATAGACCAACTGGATGTTTCTGATAAGACCAAGGAAGAATTGCATAATATCACTCCTCAGAATTATACAGGGATATAAAATAAAAAAGCCCCGAATCCGGGGCTTTTTCTTTTCAACTAATTATAGACTACATTTCCGTAGCTTCATTTCCATCTATAGCATTTTCAATGCTATCTTCGATCTCGACCTTAGTTTCCATTTTTATTGAATCTTTATCTTCAGACGATTCTCCAAAGATCTTTCCAAGACCTTTAAGACCTTCTACATCAATATTATCTTTTTCCAGAGATTTCATCAATTGCATGATCTTCTGAGGATTCATATTTTCTCCTAAAACCCGTGCAACGCCAAGTCCCTGCTCGTCATCATAACCGTAGACGATCAATTCATCTATCGCATCTTCTTCTCCGGTAAAATAAAGTTCTGCCTTTCTGTTCCCTCCACCATACTTCATTAAAAGCTGATACTTCTCATCTTTAAAGATTTCAGATAACTTAACTTTTTCCTCTTCGAATTTCTCCGGATTTTCCTCTTTCTTTAGTGCAAGAACATTGATCTTTTTAATGCTTTCCAGCGTTGCCTTTTGTTCTGCTTCCAGGGATTCACTATTGGTGAACATACTAGTTGGGATGTCCAGAGCAAGAAAATCTGTATCCTCCTGGTTTTCTACGTAATATTTTTGCAATGACTGGTCATTATTACATGACATTAATAATGCTGCGAATGCTACCGTAAATAATAATTTAATTGATTTCATGGTTTAGGATTTTTTGTTGGCTTTCTTTAATTCTTCAGCTCCTGGAACTTTTAGATCTGAAGTTAGTTTTGATAATTGAGATAGATCTATTTCACCAGTAATACTTAGTATAACGGTCATTGGCTTATCACCTTCAGATCCTTCCAGATACATAAATAATTCTCTTACATAATTATCATTCTTACCTGGCAGTGAGTAGAACTTAATATTTTGACCATTATCATTCACACGCATCAACTCTTCCAATGATCCTTTTTGAAGGTAGGATTTCACATCTGTTGCCATTTGTGACATTACATTGGAATTAGAAGATTTATAAATCTGAATACGATCAAGGTTCTCTATAAGCTTCATATATTCTCTGGACTCAGGATCATTTTCACTAAGATCTACTTTTGCCAGCATTTTAAACATCTTACTGGTCATCACCATAGCATCTACATCTTTCATATCTTCGTACTTATCAAAGTTCTGCGACTGCAAAAACATAGGCGCAATAGCTAAAAGGAGGGTAATTATTACTCTATTCATGATTTCTAGTTTTAAGGTTCGATTTTTATTATTTTGTTTTTAGTGTTATTAAATTCTTTAAGATATACCAGATCAGATTTTCCTTCATTCATAAATTGTGAAACCATATTCAGGGTTTCTTTTGTTTTCTGAAGGGCTAATTCTTCATCACTAATGGTCCCCATATCCCCATCATTCAGGGATCTGGAAGAGTCATTGAAAAAGAAAATACCCAAAGCCACCACAAGTATAGCTGCTATTGATGTCCATGTATACCAATTTCTTTTTGAAGTAGATTCTACTTTATGTTCATATTTTTCTTCAGCCTGTCTCGCTGAAAACATGAACATCAGCTTATAACTCCTTAAATGTTCTGGAACATCTTCATTCAAGAAATAATCACGAAGTTGCTTTTCTTCGGTAAGGCTGGTTTCTCCTTCCTCGTAGCGCTCTAAAAGCTTTTCGATTTTATCTAATTCCATAATTATGTTTTTTTATTAAACTTTCTCTAATCGCTTTCCTGGCTCTGGACAAAGCAACTCTAATGGCCGTTTGATTCATTTCCATAATTTTAGCGATCTCGTCATAATCGTACTGTTCTACATCTCTCAATTGAAAGATCATTTTTTGCTGCTCTGGTAATGTGGCAACAATCCTGCCTAACCACTCCATTTCATCATTTACCTCTACTTCAGACTGCAGGGAAGCCTGGTTACTTTCATAATTTTGATGAACGATGCGCAAATTATTGTTCTGTTTCAGTTTTAATTGATCCAAACAGTAGTTTTTTGTAACTGTCATGGCAAAAGCCTCGATATTGGCATAATGCTTGATTTTATCTTTCCGGTTCCATAATTTCAGAATAGCTTCCTGAGTAGCATCTTCGGCTGCTTCTTTAGAAGTCAACAGTCTTAGAGCCATTCTATACATCTTATCCTTAACAGGATCAATAATATTCAGGAAGGTGCTTTCTTTCATTAGTTGATGGTTAGTTAATTATGCCTTCTCACTTTTACGACGAATGGTAAAGAGATTTGTTACAAGAAATTTTTTAATTCTATTTATGTGACTATTTTTAGCAAAAAATTTGCAAGAAAACTATTAACCCTAATTTTTATTATGAGAATATATAAATATTTAATGCTATTTGCTCTGGTTGGAGGCTTATTTACTTCCTGTAGCAAAGATGATGATGTGGTGTCTACAGATGACACGCCAACAGAACAAAAGCAAATTGAAGGAAATCTAGAGCTTGAAATTAAGGATTTCATATGGAAAGGTCTTAATTACTGGTATTTGTATAAAGGCGAAGTACCTGAATTGGCTGATAACGCTTTTTCAACTGAAAGTGAATATATCGAATTCCTTGAAGGCTATTCAACTCCAGAGAGTTTCTTTAACGAAGGTCTACTTTATGAGGAAGACAGGTTTAGCTGGATCGTTGACGATTATGAGGAGCTAGAAAATACATTCGCAGGAGTTAGAACAACAACCGGGATTAACTACGGATTAGCTTATATCGATTCAGATTCCAATGATCTTGTTGGAATTATTCGCTACATAGTTGAAGGTTCTCCTGCAGATATGGAAGGTCTTCAAAGAGGAATGCTATTTACTGAAATCGATGGTCAGCAATTGACTCTTGAAAATTATAGAACACTTTTAGGTTCCGAAACACTTACCTTTGGTTTTGCTGAATTTACAGAGAATGGAATTGAAGCCAACGGTATGGAAACTACCCTTACCAAGGTTCAGTTGAACGAAAATCCAATTCTAGTAGCCAAAACACTTGATGTAGATGGCATTAAAGTAGGATACCTAATGTATAACAGCTTTGTACATGATTACGATGACGAATTGAATGATGTTTTTGCTCAGTTTAAAAATGATGGAGTAACTGAACTTGTACTTGACTTAAGATATAACGGTGGTGGTCGAGTTTCTACTGCTGTAGACCTTGCTAGTATGATCACTGGTCAGTTTAAAGATAAGATCATCATCAGAACCAAGTATAATGCAAATATAGATGCTCAGTTGAGCGAAGCGAGTAAAGTTACCAGGTTTGACGATATGATTTTTGATGGTAATGAGAGTGATCATCCAGATCATACTCCAATGCCTATCAACAGCCTAAATCTTGATAAAGTATATGTTCTTGCTACAGGATCATCTGCTTCTGCCAGTGAGCTAATCATTAACGGACTTGCTCCTTATATAAATGTAGTTCACGTTGGTAAGAAAACAGTTGGTAAAGTACAGGCTTCTATCACTCTATATGATGCGAATGTTCCTTACTATGAAAAAGTTGGATTAAATCCAGATCACAAATACGCAATGCAGCCACTTATCTCTACTTCCACCAATGCGGATGGAGAGGCTTACCCAGGAGGATTAATTCCGGATATTGAAGTATCTGAGAAATGGGATAATTTCGGTACGCTCGGAGATCCTAACGAACCATTATTAGCTGCTGCGTTAAATGATATCACCAGCAATAGAAGCTTCCTAAGAGCAATTGACGAGGGTAAATTTATACCTAATGTAGTTGGAGAAAGCTTTGAAGAAGAGGACGCTTATAGAAACATGTATATAGATGTTCCTGCGGGCGAAGAATTCAAAAAAATGAAAGTGACAGATTTCAAAGACTAACCCAGTCTATTTTAAATAAAAAAACCCGCTGAATAGCGGGTTTTTTTTATGTATATTTTTTCTAATTGAAATAGACGCCATTAGGATTTATTCCTGTAGAATACTGATCTAGAAGACTACCGTCCAAACCATAGATATAAAGATTACCATCGCCTGTGAAATCGGCGTTTGGAGAGGCAACGTATATCTTTTCATTATTCATAGCAAAGCCATATAGTACAGCAGCTTCTTCAAAACTGAACTCAGCACTCACAGGCAACTCTCCGCCAATTGAATATTTATATAACGACTTTCCAATCGTGAAAAAAACGTCGGAACCATTTGTACTTAGATTTTCCGGATGCACGCTATTTTCACTAAAACTCATACTTTCCATTACTTTATCTGAAGAAATATCAATTCTGGATAATCCACCGGCGGTTTCAGTTTCAGCGTAAGAAGGTTTACCTGAATAAAGAACCCAAAGATCTGAACCGGAAACAAGCATTGAATTTGGTAAGAATCCAACTTCTAATTCAGCAGTTACAGAATTTGAAGCGGCATCCAAAACAGAAATCTGGTTATTAAATGAATATCCGCCTTTGTGAGCAACATAAATTTTGTTGTTTGCAGTTATTAATTTTTCAGGACCTTCTGCTACAGGGATTGATTGTATAAAAGAATAATCGGTTAGATCAAAAACCGACACAAAATCGTCTGCCGAATCTACACCATTTCCCCAATTTGTAACGTATAGATTTTTACCAACCACTTCTGCATAACGCGGATTCAATAAATTCGTCTCTATAGTTCCAAGACTTTCAAAAGTGTACCTGTCTACAATCTCAAGTTTATTAGAAACATTCACGACAATGATCGCCAGATTCTCATGTAATTCGATACTCTGTGCAGTATCTCCAAGATCAAAACCGTTTTTGTTTTTGAAAATCTGAACTTGCTTCTCGCCTGATTCCTCATTAATAAAACTTACGGAAGAATTGGCCGAGCCGAAATTCCCTTCATTTAAAACAAAAATTCCGCTAGCAAAATCAGCTTCCGGTTCAGGCATTGGGCAGCAATCGGTTTCATCTGAACAGGAATTCAAAAATAAAACGGTGATAAAAAGAAATAAGATGTGTTTGTAATTCATGATTAAAAATTGATTGTTAGAGTTGAATTGAAAGAACGCCCAGGCATGATACGGGACGGTAAGCTTTGATATACTTCATTAAAAATATTGCTCAGCTTCAGGTTTAGACCAATTTCAGGTTTATTTGAAAAAGTATAGCCTAAACCAAGATTAGCGAGCGTATAAGAATCTAAAGCATAGTTATTATCTGAAGAAGTATAGATACTTCCATTATAGAGCGACTGTAGAAATACATTGAATCTGTCTAATTTATAGGCTGCGGAAAATGTGACTTTGTGCTGTGGTATATAGATCAATTGTTTATCTGTCGCTTTATCTATTGACCGTGTAAAGGCATAATTACTTTGAAGTTTTAAACGATTCTCTCCAATCTTTGTACTCCAGCCAGCAAATAATTCGATCCCATAATTATAGACATTCGCTGAATTTTCAGGTCTCCATGTGCCGGAAGCATCTGGTGTCCACCTAATGAGATCATCTATATCTATATAATATCCTGTAAGATTGATATTGAAATTACTGAAGTTGAATTCATTTCCTATTTCGGCCTGTAACGAAGTTTCAGGATCTAAATCCATATTACCACCCTTCTGCCAAAAGAGATCATTAAAAGTTGGAATTCTGAAATTTCTTGAAGAACTAAATCTCAAAAGATAGTTCGAAGTTACCTTATATGAGGCGCCCGCCGAAAATAATAAAGGAGATTCATAATTTTCAGTGACCTCCTGCCGTAAACTAAGCTGGTAGTTAAGTTTTTCAATCTCATGATACCAAAGAATAGACAAACCGCCTATCTTTCTTTCAGCTGAATTAATCCCGGAACCCTCTCCGTCAATATTTGAATAATCAGCAATAAAATTTAGGCTTTTATCATCAGAAATATCATAGCTCAGATCATATTTGACGATTCCTGTTACCGCCTCACCAAAACTAAAACTTTCCGAATCTCTATTTTCAAAATATTTGAATTCTTCTTCGATCCATGCGACTTTCAAACTACTGGTGAATTTTCCTAGAAAAGCTTTCCATTCCAGTAGATTTCTAGAATTCCGATCCTGGTATTCACTATTGGAAGGCATATTAAGGGTCCCGGAAAAACCACGATCACCCTGATAGTAATTGGTATAAAATTTTAAAATATGAGAATCTCCTAGCCAGCGCGCCACAGACGCATTCAAGGCAACATTATAGAAATCTCCATTTTCATTTTTAAAATCAGTATTTAAATACCTGTAATCATTTTCAGAATCTATACCTGAAACTCCAATGTTTATACCGGTCTTATCATTTGAAAATCTCCCATTATAAACACCTTGATAAGTATCAAAACTGCCATAACCAAGCATAAGTTCATTTTCAGATTCATGGTCGAAGCTGAATTCATTGTTTAGATGAATGGTTCCACCAATCGCACCACTTCCATAAACTACACTACCTCCTCCCGGACGTAGACTGATATTATCAAAACTTTGGGTGTTTATAGTATTGAAGTCGGTTTGACCCGTAAATTGCGAATTGATATTAATACCGTTCCAGACAACGGCGGTTTGGGAAGCAGCAGTTCCTCTAACCGATGCAGAAGAAACCATTCCGTATCCATTTTCCCGAAAGAAGAAAGGAGAATTGAATTTTAACAAGGAGGTTAATAAAGGTTCTGATTGCTGGATTACAGTATCATCCAGTTTTTTTACAAATTGCCCTTCAGAATTATTTTTGAGTTTAACATCACTCAGTCGTACTTCATCAAGCCAGTTGATAGAATCCTTTTGAGCCAATGCAGAAATACAGGCACAAGTAAAAAAGGTGAATAAAAGGTATATATTTCTGTTCATAATCTGCCGACCTTTATCCCGAAAGTCACTCGATATTAGTTGAAATTCAGGCAGGTCTCCTGGCTCACGTACTGCAATTCACCTTCCCATTCTTATTGAACAGTGGTTTGAAGAATTATTGCAGCCACCCTCTCGGGCTAAGCTTACAGTTGCGGGAACAGCTCAGGTTTATGAAGTTTATACTTCCCCTGATTCCCTTTTAATCCGCACAGAAATAAATCGGTGCTGAACCAAAATTTCGAGGCAAAATTAAACAAATAAGTTTGGTATCAGGCTCAAAATTTTAAATAATCTTACTTTTGAAATCAAAATAAGCGGACTTGAAGAAAATTCTTTTCATAATTGTTTTAGTCATTTTACATTCCTGTAAAAATGAATCAGAATCAAAAAAGACTGATAATCAGAATGGTTATGATGTTGCAATTGAAAATGCTAGCGGATTCAGCATCACCAGGTTTGATGGCTACAGCGTCATGAAAGTGAATACACCCTGGCCGGAAGCTAAAGATCCTTTCATCTATTTGCTAAAAGAAGAAAATATCAGGATTCCAGAAGATCTGGAATTTGACCAGGAAGTAATAGTTCCGGTTCAGAAGATCGTTGTTACCTCCACCACTCACATCCCAGCCCTCGAAGCATTAAATGAAGAAAGATCATTAGTTGGCTTTCCCGGCCTAAATTATATCTCTTCTGAAAATACCAGATCTTTAATAGATAATGGCGCTGTTTCAGAATTAGGGCAGAATGAAAATATCAATACCGAAGTTTTAATAGATCTATCTCCAGATGTTGTGATTGGTTTTGCGATAAATGCTTCCAATAAAAGCTTTGAAACCATTCAGAAAACCGGAATTCCCGTGATTTACAACGGAGACTGGACTGAATTAACTCCATTAGGAAAAGCTGAATGGATCAAATTCTTTGGAGCTCTTTACGGAAAGGAAGAAAAAGCAGCCGAAATATTTCAGAATATCAAATCTGAATATTCCGAAGCTAAAAAATTAGCGCAATCTGCTAAAAATATTCCGAATGTTATAAGTGGTTCCATGTATAATGATACCTGGTATATGCCTTATGGCAATTCATGGCAGGCGCAGTTTATAAAAGACGCAAATGCGAATTATCTATATTCTGAAACTAAAGGTAACGGTAGCTTATCTCTGGCGTTTGAAAGTGTGATGGAAAAGGCTGAAGAAGCTGAATACTGGATAAGTTCCGGTCAGTTTACCTCATACGAACAATTATTCAAAGAATCTGAACATTACAAGAGGTTCAAAGCAGTACATGAAGAAAATGTATTTAGCGTAAGTCTTTCACAAGGAGCTACAGGCGGAGTAATTTTTTACGAATTAGGTCCGCATAGACCAGATTTGATATTGAAAGATCTGATCTCTATTTTTCATCCGGAATTGCTCCCCAATCATAAACAGGTATTTTACAAAGCCTTGAATTAATGCTGAACCAGAGAAAATACACGCTATCAATAATCTTCCTGTTTTTGGCAGTGATTGTGACGGCGCTATTTAATATTAGTCTGGGCTCAGTAAATATTCCTATTGAAGATGTTACTGCATCACTTTTTGGATTCAAGGTGGAGAAAGAAACCTGGAGATATATTATTCTGAATTATCGCTTACCAAAGGCAATCACAGCGATAATCACTGGTTCAGGTCTTGCCATTAGCGGACTTTTGATGCAAACTTTATTTCGAAATCCATTGGCGGGACCTTATGTGCTCGGCTTGAGCAGTGGTGCAAGTCTGGGCGTTGCGCTGGTTTTTATGGGTGCATCTGTATTTGGAGCTACTTTTGCCGGGATATTATTATCTGAATGGAGTCTTGTGATCGCTTCAAGCTTGGGGAGTTTACTCGTTTTATTTGCCGTTATCCTGGCCTCTATAAGGTTAAGAGACACAATGGCTATATTAATCATTGGGTTAATGTTTGCGAGTCTAACAGCGGCGATTGTAAGTGTTTTAGCATATTTTAGTCCGGCATCACAGCTGCAACAATACGTTTTCTGGTCTTATGGTAGTCTGGGAGATCTTAGCTGGAATGAAGTATTGATATTAGGAATATTCTGGATTATCGGCATCCTGATCACCATAGGTAGCATTAAAAACCTGAATTCCTTATTACTAGGTGAAAAATACGCCAGAAGTCTGGGAACAAATATTAAGCGAAACCGTTTTATGATCATTATCGCGACCAGTTTGCTAGCTGGAAGCATAACAGCATTTGCGGGACCAATCGCATTTGTTGGCCTGGCTGTACCGCATTTGATAAGACAGATCATTCCTTCTGCTAATCATATCACCTTAGTTCCTGCTGTAATTTTCGGCGGAGCTATTTTAATGCTGATCTGTGATATCATAGCTCAGTTACCCGGTAGCGAATTCAGTTTACCAATTAATGCTATAACATCACTTATTGGAGCTCCAGTTGTGATCTGGTTACTGGTAAGAAAAAGGAAATTCAATTTTTAGATGAATTCAGAAAATTCAAATATTGTCCTTAAAACTGAAGATCTTAGCATTGGCTATAGAAAGAAAAAAGACACTCAAATTATAGCTAAAAACATCGATATTGAGATTCACCCGGGAGAATTAGTTGCCGTAATTGGAATTAATGGCGCAGGAAAATCTACTTTATTAAAAACTTTAAGTGGAATAACACAAAGCATTGATGGAGAGGTTTTTATATCTAGAAAAAAACTATCAAAAACAGATCCTGACAAATTGGCAAAACACATAAGCTTAGTCTTAACCGATCAAATGCCATCAAAAAATTTAAGTGTTACAGAACTTATCGCATTAGGTAGACAACCTTACACAAATTGGATAGGACGCCTCACAAAAAATGATTTGAAAAAGATCATGAGCGCCATCAAAATGGTCAATATTGAAGACATTAAGAATAAGAAATGTCATGAGTTAAGCGATGGCCAGTTTCAAAAAGTTCTGATAGCCCGAGCACTCGCACAGGATACTTCTTTAATAATTCTTGACGAACCAACCACACACCTGGATCTTTACCATAAAGCCTATGTTTTAAAATTACTTCAAAAACTTAGCAAAGAGACTGGAAAGGCGATTCTTTTCGCATCACATGAAATTAACCTTGCTCTGCAACTTTGTGATAAATTAGTGATCCTTAAAGATAACAGAGCTGTTTTCGGAACTCCGAATGAACTCATTCAGAAGAACCTTTTAGACGACCTGTTCCCTCAGAACCTAATCCAGTTTGATAAAAATTCATCTAGTTTTAAGATCAAATAGAATTCACTTTCAATTTCTTCATCACAGCCTTCTCAAAAATTCTTAAATAAGTATCTTTGAGAAAATCACATTTTACATGAACGAATACCTTCTCATTTCCATAATATTTCTTGTTGCCCTAGGAATAGGAGTCTATATTGGAAAGTTAATTTCGAGTTTGAAATCCAAATCTGAATCAGGAATTCTTGAAGAAAAGAACAATCAACTTACACTGCAAATAGAAGAGCTTAAAAAACACAATAACAATGTTTTAGAAAATTATAAAGTAGAGTTAACTGAACTAAAATCTGATCATCAATCTGAGATTGAAAAGCTGGAAAAGGAGCGCGAAGAAATAAGGAGAGAAAAAGATCAAATTAGTTTAGAACTTACCAGAAAAAATTCAGAATTCAGTAATCTACAGGAACGAAATGAAGAGCAAAAGGCTGAAGTGGAAAAACTTCAGGAAAAATTTACGAAGGAATTCGAAAACCTCGCGAACAAGATCTTAGATCAGAAATCTGAAAAATTTACCAGTCTTAATAAACAGAATATTGAGAACATTCTTGATCCATTAAACAAGAAGATCAAGGAATTTGAAGAAAAGGTTAGTCTTAGCAACACAGAATCTGTAAAAAGACATGCTGAGCTTGGTGAAAAACTGAAAGCTCTAAACGAACAGAATACCAGAATAAGTGAGGAAGCCACTAATCTTACCAAAGCATTAAAAGGAGATACCAAAATGCAGGGTAATTGGGGCGAAATGGTTCTGGAAAGAGTGCTGGAACGAAGCGGACTTCAGAAAGACAGTGAATATTTTGTTCAGCAAAGTTTTAATACCGAAGAAGGCAAAAGGGTAATGCCCGATGTCATCATTCATTTGCCAGGCGATAAAAAGATGGTGGTAGATTCTAAAGTTTCTTTGAATGCCTACGAGCGTTACATTAACGAGCCAGAAGAAACAGAGAACAAAACGCACCTAAAGAATCATTTGATATCTGTAAGAAATCGAGTGAATGAATTAAGTAATAAGAACTACCATTCGTTATACCAGATGGAAAGCCCAGATTTTGTTCTACTTTTCATCCCTATTGAAGCGGCATTTGCCATTGCTTCTAATGAATATCCTGCACTTTACAGTGATGCTTTCGAGAAGAATATCATCATTGTTACTCCTACAACACTACTTGCCGTTCTTAAAACAATAGACAGTATGTGGCAGAATGAAAAGCAGAAGCAGAATGCTATCCAGATCGCTACACAGGCAGGTGCTTTGTATGATTCATTCACCAACCTAACCGATGAATTATTGAAAATTGGAAGACAGATCGGAACGGTGCAGAATTCTTATGAAGGGGCCATGAAAAAGCTTACAGGTAAAGGAAACCTCATAAGAAGAGTAGAAAAATTAAAAAAGCTTGGTGCGAAAGCCAGTAAACAACTCGATCAAAAACTGATCAATCGTGCAGAAATAGATGAAGACGACGATAATGAAGATGCTGAAAACCCAACTTTAAACCTGAGATAATTCAAGTTCATGAAAAAAACTCTTATTTACATCCTTGGTGGAATATTTATCCTCTGGCTGCTATATTATGCTTTCATCTATTTTGTGCCGTATAGTGAAGGAAAAAGAAGTGGTGAGTTGATAAAATTCAGCCGAAAGGGAGTGATCTCTAAAACCTGGGAAGGAGAAATTTCCCAGGGAATAAGTGGTGCGCAGATCTTCCAGTTTTCAGTATTAGATAAAAATGATGAAGTGATTAAAGATCTGCAGGAGTTTGAAGGCCATTATGTAAAGCTCACTTACGTAGAACGGTTTTCAACTTTCTTTTTCTGGGGTGACACGAAATATTTCATTACGGACGTCGAAAAATCGGAAAGTCCACATTTTAGAAGATAAGCATGCAGAAAGATTTTAAATATACTAAGGAAAGTCAGGTAGTAATTTCAGAGTTGATGCTTCCCTCCCATTCTAATTTCAATGGGAAGATTCACGGGGGTTATATCCTGTCACTGTTAGACCAGATCGCATTCGCCTGTGCCAGCAAACACTCAGGCGCCTACTGCGTCACAGCAAGTGTTGATACTGTTGACTTCCTTAAGCCTATTGAGATTGGTGAATTAGTAACCATGAAAGCTTCAGTGAATTATGTAGGACGCAGCTCAATGGTGATCGGGATTCGTGTTGAGGCTGAAAACATTCAGTCTGGAGCTAAAAAACATTGTAATTCTTCCTATTTTACGATGGTCGCTAAAGATGAAAAAGGTAATTCACTTTCGGTTCCGGGCCTGATCTTGAATAATGATGATCAGGTAAGACGTTTTGCAAAAAGCATTAAAAGAAAGAATATGAAGACAAAGAGAATTCAGGAATTTCATGAAACCGATTTCTCTTCAGAAAAATACTTACATATTCTTAAAGACCATAAGGCTAAAATCGAGCTTGATTCTTGAAGTCATTCGGATTTATATTCGCGATCTTTATAGCAATTGGCGTTGCTTATCTATTTCCAGAAGGAGTAGAATTACTACCTTTTAAAACCATTACAGATATTGGAATTGGCCTTATATTTTTTTTCTATGGCCTCAAGCTATCTCCATCAGAATTTAAAGCCGGTTTATTGAATTATAAGGTGCATATTGTAATTCATCTAACCACGTTTATCATATTCCCACTAATATGCCTTGCATGTTTACCACTTTTTGAAGATGGAATTAGGTCTGATCTATGGATCGCACTTTTCTTCCTTGGAACTTTACCTTCCACCGTATCTTCTTCAGTGGTTATGGTTGCCTTGGCCAAAGGAAATTTACCTACCGCTATTTTTAATGCCAGCCTTTCTGGATTAATCGGGATTATCGCGACACCTTTATGGCTGAGTTTTATTCTTGAAAAAACCACAGATTTTGAATTTCTTTCAGTTCTACAGAAACTTTGTTTACAAATTATCGCTCCCCTAGCCATCGGACTTTTTCTTCAAAGGTTCGTAGGTCACCTGGCACGGAAATACGGAAAACAATTGAGCTTATTCGATAAGACCACCATTATCCTTATAATTTACTCAAGTTTCAGCAATTCGTTCAACTCTAATCTGATAGAATCTGTTGAAATGAACGAATTATTGAAAATGGCCGTAATTGTAATTGCTCTATTCTTCTTTATTTTTTTCGGACTGGCTTATTTTTCAAAAATCCTGGGTTTCAATACAGAAGACAAGATCGCTGCACAATTCTGTGGCACCAAAAAATCGCTCGTGCATGGCTCTGTAATGGTAAGGGTTATTTTCGGAAGTTCTGCCAGCTCCGGTCTTTTATTGCTCCCAATAATGATCTACCACTCAACACAGCTCATACTTGTAGCCTGGTTTGCTGAAAAATATCGAAAAAGAAATACCGCCAATTAAGTTTTTATCTATTTTTAGAATAAAAACAATGAAGCTAAAGTTCCTTTTCATCTGCACTTTCATATTTCTTCTAACTTCTTGCAACCAGGATAAATCAAAAAAAACTGAGTCTCCTCTAGCTGAAAAAGAGGTGAAAGAATTTACCATTAGTAGCCGGTGTTACAGCTATAGCATGAATAAGGATACCATTTACCTGAAAGTAACTAATCTGAAAGACTCATTGGTTGAAGGTAATCTTACTTACAATCTTTTTGAAAAGGATAGAAATCAGGGCAATTTTGAAGGAAAATGGCATGGAGATAGTCTTTTTGCAGATTATGAATTTGAATCTGAAGGTAAATCTTCTACACGTGAGATCTTCTTTCTTAAGACAGAATCCGGACTTATTGAAGGCTACGGACCGTTAAAGGACACCCTGAATAAAGTTATTTTCCAGGAACACAGTACTTTGATCCTGAATGAGAATATTCTTTTAAAACCAGTTGATTGCTATTAAGGCTTTAGATATACGGCGATATCAACAAGATTGATCGTTAAAAGAATCCAGCCTATAATTAGTAAAAATCCGCCTAAGGGAGTTATTGATCCAAGTATTTTGATCTTTCTACCTCTGGAAGAACTCCAGGTTAATCCATAAATACTGAAAGAAAAAAGTATAATCCCGATAATAAAGCACCAGGCCATTACGATCTCTAAACCTTTCAGAAATGGGAAGGTCACTCCGGCAATGATAAGCACTATGGCATGATACATCTGATATTTTACGCCGGTTTCAAAGCTTTTTAACTGATCTTCATTAAAACTTCTTTTCAAGGCGTGCGCCCCGAAGGCCCCGAGAATAACAGATAAGGTTCCAAAGATTCCACCAAAAATCAATACAAGTTCTTTCATAAAATTAAGGCATAAAAAAAGGTCATTCTAAATATAGCTGAAATGACCTTTCTATTTTATCCTGATTATTTACTCAGGTACATTTTTCTTCGGGAATATAATTCATAGAATTCATCATCCTTCAGACTATCTATAAACAGAATACTTTCTCCTGTACTTTTCATTTCTGGCCCTAGTTGCTTATTCACTTTCTGGAATTTATTGAAAGAGAATACCGGTTGCTTAATAGCGTAACCTTCTAACTGAGGGTTGAACTTGAAATCTTTCACTTTCTTCGCTCCCAACATCACTTTCGTTGCATAGTTCACGTAAGGCTCTTTATAAGCCTTTGCGATAAATGGAACTGTTCTGGAAGCTCTAGGGTTCGCCTCGATAATATATACTTTCTCATCTTTAATAGCGAACTGAATATTGATCAATCCTACAGTATTCAAAGCGAGTGCAATCTTTTTAGTATGGTCCTTAATCTGTTGCATTACAAGATCTCCAAGGTTAAAAGGAGGTAATAACGCGTGAGAGTCACCAGAATGAATACCACATGGCTCAATATGCTCCATGATACCAATAATATAGACATCTTCACCATCACAAATTGCATCTGCTTCGGCCTCAATGGCTCCATCCAGATAGTGGTCTAAAAGAAGTTTATTGTTTGGGATCTTTCTTAGAAGATCTACCACATGTTCTTCCAGCTCATCTTTATTAATAACGATTTTCATCCCCTGACCACCAAGTACGTAAGACGGTCTTACAAGAATTGGGAAATCAAGTTCATCTGATAATTTAAGAGCTTCTTCCGCATTCTCAGCAGTACCAAATTCAGGATATGGGATGTCATTTTCCTGTAGAAGTTTTGAGAAACTTCCTCTGTCTTCAGCCAGATCAAGAGCTTCAAAGCTTGTTCCCATGATCTTCACTCCGTATCTATTAAGCTTTTCAGCCAGTTTAAGAGCAGTTTGTCCTCCAAGCTGAACAATTACGCCTTCAGGCTTTTCGTGCCTTATAATGTCATATATATGCTCCCAGAAAACAGGTTCAAAATATAATTTGTCTGCAGTATCAAAATCTGTAGAAACAGTTTCCGGGTTACAGTTAATCATGATAGTCTCATAACCACTTTCTGAAGCAGCCAGGACGCCATGAACACAACTATAGTCAAATTCGATACCCTGACCAATCCTGTTTGGACCTGATCCAAGTACAATGATCTTTTTACGATCTGAAACCTGACTTTCATTTGCAGTATAGAATTCACCCTCTTTAGACTGAATTCCTTCTTCGAAAGTTGAATAATAATATGGAGTTTCAGCTTTAAATTCTGCAGCACAGGTATCAACCAGTTTATAAACCCGATTCACACCTAACTCTTCCCTCTTGCTGTAAACTTCACTTTCCAGGCAATCCAGCATGTGAGCGATCTGCCTGTCTGCAAAACCTTTTTGTTTAGCTTCTAAAAGAAGATCTTTTGGAAGTGAATTGATATCGAATTTAGAAATTTCTGTATCAAGAGCATGAAGTTCCTCGTATTGCTTCAGGAACCACATATCGATCTTTGTGATCTCGTGAATTCTGCTTAACGGAATTCCCATTTGTATAGCATCGTAGATAACAAAAACTCTATCCCAGCTAGGATTGGAAAGTTTATCTATGATTTGATCATAATCTTTATATCCTTTTCCATCGGCGCCTAAGCCATTTCTTTTGATCTCAAGAGATTGTGTTGCTTTATGAAGTGCTTCCTGAAAAGATCTTCCAATTCCCATTACTTCTCCAACAGATTTCATCTGAAGACCTAACGTACGGTCTGCTCCTTCGAATTTATCAAAGTTCCAACGAGGGATCTTTACGATGACATAATCCAGTGAAGGTTCAAATAGTGCCGAAGTAGATTTTGTGATCTGGTTGTCCAGCTCATCAAGGTTATAACCTAAAGCTAATTTTGTCGCAACTTTCGCGATTGGGTATCCTGTAGCCTTTGAAGCTAAAGCAGAAGATCTCGAAACACGTGGATTGATTTCGATAGCATAAATATCTTCCTTTTCATCTGGGCTAACGGCAAACTGAACATTACATCCACCTGCAAAATCACCAATATTGCGCATCATCTTGATGGCCATATCTCTCATTCTCTGGAAAGCTTTGTCACTAAGCGTCATTGCCGGAGCAACCGTGATAGAGTCTCCAGTATGGATTCCCATAGGATCCATGTTTTCAACAGTACAGATAATGACAACATTATCATTCCTGTCACGCAGTAATTCAACCTCATATTCCTTCCATCCCAGAAGCGCTTTATCTATCAGAACCTCGTGAATAGGTGAAGTTTCCAATCCGTAAGTAAGCATTTCATCAAAATCTTCAGCTCGGTGAACAAAACCTGCTCCACCTCCACCAAGAGTAAATGATGCTCTAATTACAAGAGGATAACCAAATTCCTGAGCTACTTCCTTTCCCTGAAGGTAAGAAGTAACCGTCTTTGCCGGAGCAACAGGAATTCCGATTCTTCCCATTAACTGTTTAAATTGCTCTCTGTCTTCACAAATATTGATCGCGTCAATATCAACACCAATAAGCTTTACATTAAAATCAGACCAGATTCCTTTTTCATCAGCTTCGATACAAAGGTTCAAAGCAGTTTGACCACCCATTGTTGGTAAAACAGCATCAATTTCGGGATGCTCTTTTAAAATCTCAATAATAGATTTCGTGGTTAAAGGTTTTAAATACACATGATCAGCCATTGAAGGGTCTGTCATGATTGTTGCTGGGTTCGAATTAATTAGGACCGTTTTTATTCCGTCTTCCCTCAATGAACGAAGTGACTGAGTTCCGGAATAATCAAATTCACAGGCCTGGCCAATGATAATCGGTCCTGAACCTATGATTAAAACGCACTTGATGTCTTTGTTTTTAGGCATGATAATGTGTTGTATTCGCTTTAGTTGTGTTTGCAGTAAAATTAAGAAGCGTTTGGGTATAAAAAAAGGCGTTACTTAAAAAGTAACACCTTTATTATTTCAATTAATGAAAATCATTAATGTTTATGTCTGTTTTCAGAAGATACAGATAATTTCTTTCTACCCTTAGCTCTTCTACGTGCAAGGACTTTTCTTCCGTTTGCACTTGCCATACGCTCCCTAAAGCCGTGCTTATTTTTTCTTTTCCTTTTAGATGGTTGAAACGTTCTTTTCATTGTGAATATCTTTTATCTTCTGTAAATTCGTTTTGTCTCTCTTAAAAACTGCGTGCAAATATACAAAGCTTTTTAAGTACTGCAAATACTAAATTAAAATATTTTTAATTGTTTTTATTACCTTTGCCGCCTGAAAATAAAGATACCTATGTTTAATAAGAATATCAAAGTAGTAATAGCCGGTTTACTTATAGCCGCAGCGATCTGGCAATTTATTGAAGGTGAAATTGGAAATGGAATATTCCTAATATTACTCTCCGGTATTTTTATATTTCTTTATTTTAAAAATGAAATGATCTTGCTCGCTTTTTTAAGACTAAGAAAGCAAGACTTTACGGGAGCTAAAAAATGGCTTGACAAAATAAAGGATCCTGAAAAAGCATTAGTAAAAAAGCAACAAGGTTACTATTGGTATCTTCATGGCTTAATGGTTTCTCAAACCAATATCACCCAAGCCGAAAAATTCTTCAAGCGCGCTCTTAAGTTAGGTTTATCTATGGACCATGATCTGGCGATGGCCAAATTGAATCTTGCAGGCATCGCGATGACCAAGAGAAGAAAAAGAGAGGCCACTACCCTGCTAAATGAAGCAAAAAAGCTTGATAAGCATGGTATGATGAATGATCAGATTAGAATGATGAAGGAGCAGATGAAGAAAATTTAGTCTTTGAGTTATAAACACTTTAAGAACAGAATCTCTTTCAACTAATATTTTGGCACTTCAACGATAAATTTTCTCGTTAAGGCTTTTCTCATTTAATTTTGAGATAACCAAGCCCCACAGATTGCATGAGAAAACTATTACTAGTTTTTCTATTTATCGGCCCTACAGTATTTTCCCAGCAAGAGAACTTGCAGGAGAAAAGCTTTTTTACCCAGAAGCTTTACATGCATCTTTCCGACTATAACCGTAAAGCAGATCTGGCTTACAGATTTAACGATTACGAAAAAGGTCAGGAGCTATTCGAAACATTTACAAGTGAGCATCTGGAAGGTTCTTATATGGATAACTTTAAATTCCAGAGCCTTCAGAAAAAGAAAGAGGTAAATTTATACGACTACAAAAAACCAGTTTTCTTAATTACGTACGCTTCGTGGTGCATACCGAGCAAAGGTGAAGTACCAGCTTTGAATGAACTTGCGGCCGAGTATAAGGATCAGATAGATTTCGTTATTCTTTTCTGGGATAAGAAAGACAAGGTTAAAGAGCTTTCAGAAAAATTTTCTTCAGATATTTCTATAGTTTACGTAGATGAGTCAAAAAATAATGGCGCTTACGTGGTAAGACAATTAAAGCATTCATTAGGACTTCCAACCTGTTTTCTTCTAAATGAAAATAAAAAGATCATGGATATAAGAAGAAGCGTATTTCCTCCCATGCAAACTGAAGAGGAAACCGCTTATCGTGAAAATTATATCGCTTTGGAAACCTCGATTTCAAACAACCTCGTAAATAAATACGAGGAAGTTTATGCTGACAATATCCAGGTTGAATAACTTTTCTTACTTCACTTCAGGATAATATCCTTTTTCAGGAATATCTATATAATAAACCTTTCGAGATGCATTTTTAAGATGATCATCTCGCAACCAAGGATTATGAACTTTTAGAATCTTATAATTAATTCCGAATTTTTCAGCAAAATCAGGAAAGTCTTTTACTACCGTATCAACTTTCGCTTTTTCTACAGGAATATGCTTGTAAAGATCTTCTTCGGTAAAATTGAAACCATATTTTTCAGGTTGCGTCATGATTTCCTTAAGCGCCAGAATTCTGAAAACATATCTTCCAGTTTCTTCACCTAATAGCAAATCATAATAATCACCAACTTTCTGTCTTACTAATTGCTTATCCACACCATACTGCCCGGCGTTGTAAGATGCCGCAGCCAAAGTCCATGAACCAAATCTGGCTTTAGCTTTCTTCAAATAATCTGCAGCTACTCTGGTAGATTTTTCAATATGGTAACGTTCATCTACATTTTCATTGATCTCCAATCCATATTCTTTTCCAGTACTCTCGAGAATCTGCCAGAAACCAACAGCTTTAGCAGGAGAAACTGCCTGAGTAAGGCCGCTTTCAATTACTGCCAGGTATTTGAAATCATCAGGAATTCCTTCTTCTTTCAAAATTGGTTCGATCACAGGGAAATATTTATTAGCTCGCTTCATAAGAAGTAGAGCGTTAGATTGCCAGTAAGTGTTTACCAGTAACTCGCGATCCATTCTTTCATAAATATCAGGATCTTCCAATGGCACTTCCTCTCCAGCAAATTCTAGATTTTCAGGCATTGGCAAGGCTTTAATCCTGTAAGAATCGGCTACACTTCTCTCGGTTTTTACCACGGCTTCTGGATTCTTCCCTCCGCCTCCATCTTCCTGCTGAACGGCATTTATACTAACGGCACATACCGTAAATAATCCAACGATCAGCAATCCATTTTTTAAAATCTTCATAGTTCTTTATTTACTTTTTCGTTTTTCTTTTTCTTCTTGATTTTCCCAGTAAGAATCAATGAGGGTAGATTTTCATTGAACCACCTAAACCTATTTACGATCATAATATGTGTTCCTCCTTTTACTATGATCGCATTTTCGATATACTTAACTGGAAAAACTTCATCCTTATCTCCATGGATGTGTATCACCTTTTCATCAGGTTTTTCACATTTCCAGTTCACCATATTTTTTATAGCCCAATCCAGGTAAACCTTATCTGTTATTGAAATATACTGTTTATAAAGCTTAGCTCTTTGTTTCAGAAAATTTCCGAAAGCAAACTTTTCGAAATGATCTACATAAGTTGCCAGACCAGTCGGAATAATTTTAAAAAGTCCGGTCCTGGAGGCAAATTTCATTCTGGGTGGTAATTCATTAGAACATTTCACGCTGGAAATGATAATAAGCCTTTTTAAATCAAGGAACTTCGCCATTTCCTGTACAATTACTCCGCCAAAGGATACGCCAATCAACGCAATATCCTCATGATGCACATGCTTCAACATTCTTTTTGCGTAACTCTCCAGGCTTTCATCGGGTTCGGGAATTTCCCATTCCAAAAGATGAACTTCAAATTGTTCCTGAGCAAGAATTACATTTTCAAATATGGCCGAATCGGCTGCCATACCTGGCATCAAATATACATGAGTACGCTTCTGTTCCTGTCTCATTTTAACATGTATATAACAAAGAATCCTCGCATTAAGTTGTAAATTTAACTATCAAAATTACTGCTTAAAACTAGACTTTCAAATTTCCTAACCCACAAATAATGGAGAAAGTATTACATCCCGCATATTCACGGGGTACTGCAAATTACGGTTGGCTTAACGCTAACTATTCATTCAGCTTTGCTAACTTTTTTGATCCCAATAAACTTCAATTTGGACTTTTAAGGGTATTAAATGATGATTATGTTAAATCAGGAATGGGCTTCGGAACACATCCCCACGAAAATATGGAGATCATTTCTATCCCATTATCAGGAGAAATCAGGCATAAAGACTCTATGGATCATACTGAAGTGATCACTGCAGGTGAAGTCCAGGTAATGAGCGCAGGCACAGGAGTTGAACACAGTGAATTCAATACTTCTCAGGAAGAATTAAATATGCTTCAAATATGGATATTTCCTGAAAAGAATGGTCTGGAACCAAGATATGATCAAAAAGATTTTTCTGAATTACTCAAAACTGGTGAGCTGATCAATATCGTTTCCCCTAAATCTGATCAATCTGAAAATTCTTTATACATAAATCAGCAGGCTTACATGCATCTTGGTGATTTTCAGGCTGGCAGGAAAATTGATTATAATTTAAAGAATGAAAATAATGGTGTTTATGTTTTTCTAATTGAAGGAGAAGTAGATGTTAGTGATACAAAATTAAAGAAACGTGACGCCGTTGGGATCTGGAATAGCTCCAGCATTACCTTAGACTTTAAAAACCCTTCAAGGGTGCTCCTTATAGAAGTGCCTATGAATTAAAATGAGCAGTATGAGCGATGAAGATTTAGTGATTACCGACAATGAATTTCTGAGACAATTTGAAACTCAGATTAATAATGAACTTGCTACTATCGAGTATTCTCAACAGGAAAGAAAGATTTTTCTAACTAAGTTAAGAATGCCAGAGAACAGTGAAGACAGACAGGAGGATTTTATTAAAGCCGTACTTGCTGAAATTAAAGAAAGAAACACCAGAGTTGTACCAACAAGTCCTGAGATCGCAGGATTTATTAGAAGAAACAGACGTAAATATAAAGACCTTCTCCCAGTAGGAATCAATATTTAAACAGCAACAGCCTCTGGTACTTCCTCAAATCGTACCAGACCATCTTCTCCTATTTCAGTTAATTTTATGCGCTGAAGTGTATTTACCTTATTAGGATTCCAAGGAGCCTTTACTTTTACATAGTTTTCAGTAAACCCATGAATATACCCTTCTTTATTTTCACCTTCAAATAGAACGGTTACCGTATTACCTATCTGACTTTCATAAAATGCTCTTCTTTTTTTAGCAGATAATCCACGAAGCATTTTACTTCTTTTTTTTCTGATTTTTAAAGGAACTACACCTTCCATATCTGCTGCGGGAGTATTATCTCTTTCAGAATATGTAAATACGTGTAGGTAAGAAATATCAAGATCATTCAGGAAATTATAGGTTTCAAGGAAATGCTCATCAGTTTCACCTGGAAAACCAACGATCACATCAACCCCAATGCAGGCATTCGGCATTACCTCCCTGATTCTACTAACCCTATCAACATAAAGATCGCTCATATATCTGCGACGCATTAATTTAAGGATCTCATCGCTTCCACTTTGAAGTGGAATATGGAAATGCGGAACAAAAGTGCGGCTTACTGAAACAAAATCTATTGTTTCATTTTTAAGCAGATTTGGTTCAATAGAAGAAATTCTAAGTCTTTCAATACCATCTACTTCATCTAAAGCCTTTACAAGGTCTAAAAATGTATGCTCATGCTTCTTATTTCCAAACTCTCCTTTTCCATAATCCCCGATATTTACCCCGGTAAGAACTATTTCCTTGATTCCCTTTTCAGAAATTTCTGCAGCATTGTTTAAAACATTCTCCAGCTTATCACTTCTAGATATACCTCTTGCCAATGGAATAGTACAATAAGTACATTTATAATCACAACCATCCTGCACTTTTAAAAATGCACGAGTCCTGTCTCCAATAGAATAGGATCCTACATAAAAATCAGCTTCGTTGATCTCACAAGAATGAACTTCTCCGTGATCATTCTTAGTAAGATCATTTAGATAATCTGTGATTTTGAATTTTTCTGTAGCGCCAAGCACCAGATCTACTCCATCTACCGCAGCTAATTCTTCTGGCTTTAATTGAGCATAACAACCAACAGCGATCAAAAATGCATTTTCATTCGCTTTTTGGGCCTGCTTTACAATCGTCTTAAATCTCTTATCTGCATTTTCGGTAACTGAACATGTATTAATCACATAAATATCAGCTTTCTCTGAAAATTCAACACGCTCAAAACCTTCATTCTCAAAGCTTCTTGCAATAGTAGAAGTTTCTGAAAAATTCAATTTACATCCTAAAGTATAAAACGCGACTTTTTTAGCTTCCATAAACGATCATTTTTCTCCCGGTCGGTAATTCGGGCTGCAAAGATACCAACTAAAAATGTTTCTGTAAAATGTTCCTGCAAGCCTAATATTAAGACAATGTGAAAGTTAATATCAGATAGGTTATTTATAGTTATATTTAAAAAATTATTTTGAATAAACTGTTATGAATTTCGGAAGTGCCAACAGCGTTTCAGTAGAAAATACTACAAAGAGGCGTGCCACCAGAGAAATAAGTACAGAAAAGCCTAATTCGGGTTCCGGATTTCGTAATCTGTTGCAAAGAGGAAGGTTAACCGAGGAAGATCTTGATAAATTTCACTCGAATATCCTGAAGGTTCACAAGAAAAGGCATTATAATGTACTGGCAGTTTCAGCCGTAATATTTATCTGCTTTCTCATCCTGATTTATTTTACCTTCTAGCTTCTCCTCCATTTCGCTGAATAATCGAAAACATGCTGCAAGATCTTTTTATCTTCATCGGTAAGGTCCACTCCTCTTCGCTTCATAACTAATTCAGCAGTTTCATAAACCTTTTCTATTTTATAAGTAGAAGTTCCTCCGCTTCCACCCCAGCTAAATCCAGGAATAAAATTTCTCGGGAATCCACTACCAAAGATGTTAGCACTTACTCCTACAACGGTACCGGTATTAAACATTGTATTAATACCGCATTTACTGTGATCACCCATAATAAGGCCGCAGAACTGAAGGCCAGTTTTTGCAAAATTCTCGGTATTATAATTCCATAATCTTACATCAGCGTAATTATTCTTAAGATTTGAATTATTAGAATCTGCTCCAATATTACACCACTCCCCTAAAACCGAATTCCCTAAGAAACCATCATGACCTTTGTTCGAATTTTGAAACAAAACCGAATTACTTATCTCTCCTCCAGCTTTACAGTCGGGACCAATGGTAGTTGGCCCGTAGATTTTTGCTCCTAATTTAATGGTTGCGCCTGCACATAAGGCAAAAGGACCTCTTATCAAAGAACCTTCCATCACAGTTGCATTTTTACCAATATAAATGTGACCTGATGATGCATTAAGACTACAATTCTCAACAACGGCTCCTTCTTCTATAAAGATGTTCTCTTTACTTTTTACATAATTTGAACTATCGATCTTCTGAGATTTTCTGCCCTTAGTCAATAATTCGAAATCCATTTCAATGGCTTTTCCATTTTTTGAAAAGATATCCCAGGTATTTGCAACCTTAATGGTTTCAACATCAATTTCAATCGCCTCAAGCTCTTCAACATTTTTGCCCTCTGATATGTTATACGCCAGCACATCGTCGTTAAGAACAAGTTTTTGATCTTTTTTCAATGATCTTACCTGGTCTACAATTTCCTTTGTAGGAACATACGATGAATTAATATAGAAATTTTCCTTATCCAATTCCAGTGGCCATCTACCACTTAAGTAATCCTCTGTTTTGGTAGAAGTTTTGGCATCTAGCATTTTCTCCCATTTCTCACGAATAGTTAGAATACCAATTCTAATGTCTGCAACCGGACGGGTAAAAGTAAATGGTAATAGGTCATTTCTGGAAGGACCATCAAAAAGTATATAATTCATCTTCATTGAAATTTTCTCAAAATTAATAGTTCCTGATTAAATGAAAAGACTTTAGTGTAAAATCCTCAAATTAAAAAAGCCGCTAATTAGCGGCTTATATATGGTATCAATAAAACAGAAGAAATTACTTCTTCTTGAATTTTGAGTATTTGTTCTTGAACTTATCAATTCTACCAGCACTATCCACAAGCTTAGTTTGCCCAGTATAGTAAGGGTGAGAAGTTCTGGATATTTCCAGTTTAATCAACGGGTATTCAGTTCCGTCAACTTCAATAGTTTCTTTTGTTTTCGCAGTAGACTTGGTAATGAATACGTCTTCGTTAGACATATCTTTAAAAGCTACTAATCTATAATTTTCCGGATGGATTCCCTGCTTCATCGCTTTGATCTTTTAATTTTCGAGGTGCAAATTTAATTAATAACTCCTGAACTACAAATAATTTTGAAAAAACTTTTTATTGAATTCAGAATGTAACGTTTTGCTATATTTGTTAACTAACTGCTAAATTAATCAATCTTCAACTAACCTATGGAAAATCCACAACCAAATTCAAAAAAGATTATTTTGAACTACGGACTGATGTTAGGTCTAATATCTGTCCTTTTAGGCGTAGTTATGTATGTAACCAACGCTTATTTAAATCCCAGTTTTGTTTACTCCCTAATAGGATTCGCAATTCTGGTTGTTTTTATCACATTAGGGATTAACGCTTATAAAAAAGAAAATGCTAATTACCTTTCAATTAAAGAAGCTTTAAAGATAGGTGTTGGAATCTCGCTTATTGGCGGAATTATTAGCGTTATCTGGTTACTATTACTTATGTATGTTATAGAGCCAGACTTTATTAGTCAATTAGCAGACGTTCAAAGAGAGCAAATTGATAGTCAGTATCCAAACATGAACGATGAGCAAAAGCAAAATGCATTGGAAATGAGTGCGAAATTCAGTTCTCCTGGGATCATGGCAGCTTTTTCTTTAGTAGGAAACTTATTTTTCGGACTTTTGATCTCTCTAGTAGTTGGACTTATTAAAAAGAATAAAAATCCTTACGAAGCATAATTTATGCAGATATCGGTTGTAATACCACTTCTTAACGAAGAACAATCTTTGGTAGAATTATATAATTGGATCGTAAAAGTTTTACGATCCAATTCCTTTTCTTACGAGATCATATTTATTGATGACGGAAGCACCGACGGCTCCTGGAAAACAATCGAGGCTCTATCTGAAAGTGATGATCGCGTTAAGGGTATTAGGTTCAACCGTAATTACGGAAAATCGCAGGCATTACATGCTGGTTTTTTAAAAGCTGAAGGCGATGTAGTTATCACCATGGATGCCGATCTGCAAGACAACCCTGAAGAGATTCCTGATCTTTACGATATGATCGTAAAAGATGGAAATGATTTGGTTTCCGGTTGGAAAAAGAAACGTTACGATAACGTTCTTACTAAAAATCTTCCTTCTAAAGTATTTAATGCGGCAGCGAGAAAGACATCTGGAGTAAAACTTCATGATTTCAATTGTGGGTTAAAAGCTTATAAGAATGAAGTCATTAAAAATATAGATGTGTATGGAGAAATGCACAGGTATATTCCGGTATTGGCAAAAAATGCTGGGTTTTATAACATCACCGAAAAGGAAGTGCAACACCAGGCAAGAAAATATGGAAAGACAAAATTTGGTGTAAGCAGGTTCATATATGGATTTTTAGACCTAATAAGCATCTGGTTTTTATCAAAATTTGGTCGCAGACCTATGCACCTTTTTGGATCTTTAGGAGTTCTAATGTTCATTATAGGTTTTGTTTCAGCTGGATGGATAGGATTATCCAAGCTATATAAGCTTTATCATGGCATACCAAATATACTTGTAGTACAAAACCCGTGGTTCTATATTTCATTAGCTGTAATGATCATTGGTACGCAATTTTTCCTTGCTGGATTTTTAGGAGAACTCATCCTGAGATCAAAAAGAGATAAGGAACGATACCTAATTAAGAAAACCACTTCTAATATTTAGTCCCTTTCAAGGATTAATCCTTATTTTTGCTTAGCAAAACAATCTAATTATGGCTACTATTAAACCTGAAATTCTTCAGAAGGCTGAAGCATGGCTTACTGATATATTTGATAAGGACACCAAGACTGAGGTAAATAAACTTATAAATGAAAACCCGAAAGAACTGGAAGAAAGCTTTTATAAAAATGCTGAATTCGGAACTGGAGGAATGCGTGGTGTTATGGGTGTTGGTACTAACCGCATCAATAAATATACTTTGGGAAAGAATACTCAGGGACTTTCAGATTACCTGAAAAAATCTTTTTCGAATAAAGATATCAAAGTAGCAATAGCTTATGATTGTAGAAATAACAGTCAGGAATTGGCGAAAGTGGTTGCAGATGTGTTTTCTGCTAATGGAATCAAAGTTTTTTTATTCTCTGAATTAAGACCTACTCCAGAGTTATCTTTTGCTGTAAAGAAATTAGGTTGTCAATGCGGAATAGTTCTCACAGCGAGTCACAATCCGCCAGAATATAATGGTTATAAAGTATATTGGGAAGATGGCGGACAATTAGTACCACCACAGGACACAGAATTGGTGGAAACAATTAATGCGTTAGAATATTCAGCAATCAACTTCAATGCTAATGAAGACCTTATCGAAAAAATTGATGCTGAAGTTGACAAGGCATTTGCTGAAGCTTCAGTAGAGAATGGAAGTTTTGACAACTCTGCTTCTGCCAGAGAAAATTTAAATATTGTCTTCACTTCACTTCATGGAACCTCAATAACTATGGTCCCTGAAGTATTAGAAAAAGCAGGATTTACCAATGTTCATATCGTTGAAGAGCAAAGAAAACCTAACGGTAATTTTCCAACAGTAGAATCTCCCAACCCGGAAGAACCGGAAGCTCTGAAAATGGCTTTGGAACTAGCAGATAATAAAAATGCTGATATAGTTATAGGTACAGATCCTGATTGCGATCGCTTAGGTGTTGCGGTTAGAGACCTGGACGGAAAAATGATTCTTCTAAATGGAAACCAGACCATGCTGGTTATGACCTGGTTCTTACTGGAAGAATGGAAAGAACAATCCAGAATCAAAGGAAATGAATTTGTTGCTTCAACCATCGTTTCTACTCCAATGATGAAAAACCTTACGGAATCTTACGGGGTTAAGTATATGGAAGTTCTTACCGGGTTTAAATGGATCGCAAAACTTATCAAAGATCATCTTGAAATGAATTTCATCGGGGGTGGTGAGGAAAGCTTCGGTTATATGGTTGGTGATTTTGTAAGAGATAAAGACGCTGTAACCGCTACCCTACTCGCCTGTGAGATTGCGGCAAAAATGAAAGATGAAGGAAAATCTTTTTATGAAAAACTGCTGGAACTTTACACTGAACACGGTCTTTACAGGGAAGAATTGATTTCATTAGTGAAGAAAGGAATTCAGGGTGAACAGGAAATTAAGCAAATGCTTATAGACCTGAGAGAAAATCCTTGGGAAGAGATTGATGGTGAAAAAGTGGTTCTTGTAGAAGATTATAAAAGTTCTGTAGCTAAAAATATACAGGATTACACCGAGGAAACTATAGATATTCCAAAATCTAATGTTCTTATATATTACACTGAGAATGGTACTAAGATCGCTGCCAGGCCAAGTGGGACTGAGCCTAAGATCAAATTTTACATAAGCGTAAATTCAGATCTGGACTCTGTTGAGAATTATGACACAGAAGATCAAAAGTTAAGTGACAAAATTGCCCGCATTAAAGAGGAATTAAAACTGGGCTAACTTATTTTAAATGACCTATTTCCGGAAAATACTTCAGTTCGCAAAACCCTACAAACATTTTGCGATACTCAATATTATTTGCAACATATTTTACGCGATCTTCAGTACGCTATCTTTTATAGCGCTAATCCCTGTGATCCAGGTATTATTCGATAAAACGAAAAGAGTTTCTAAAGAACCTGTCTGGGTCGGAATTAGAGGTCTAAAAGATTATGTGACCGATTATTTTAATTACGAGGTAACCCAGAGAGTTAATGAAGATGAGGTTGCAGCACTGGTTTTTATTTGCGGAATTGTAGTTCTTCTGTTTTTCCTGAAAAACATGTTCGGGTATCTAAGTTCATTCTTTCTTACATTTTTACGGAATGGTGTTCTTCGAGATGTTCGAGACGCCATGTATAAGAAGATCCTGGCATTACCGGTTTCCTATTTTTCAGAAAAAAGAAAAGGAGATACTATTTCACGTATCACGGCAGATGTAAATGAAGTGCAAACCTCATTTCTGTCTATATTAGAATTGATCGTAAGAGAGCCTCTAACCATTCTTTTTACCATAATTGCAATGCTATTGATGAGCGCACAGCTCACTTTGTTCGTATTCGTATTTCTACCAATATCAGGATTCATCATTTCTTTAATAGGAAAACAGCTTAAAAAACAATCTAATCTGGCGCAGGAAGAAAACGGCCACTTTCTAAGTATTGTAGAAGAAACCTTATCCAGCTTGAAGATCGTTAAAGGATTTAATGCTGAAAAAAGATTTTACGGACGTTTTCAGGACTCCACAAACAGGTTGAACAATATTCTCAATAAATTGATTAACAGGCAAAACATGGCTTCTCCAACCAGTGAGTTTCTTGGAATTTTTGTCATTGTGATCATTCTATGGTTTGGTGGAAACATGGTTCTGGTTGAGCAATCTCTTGACGCTGCTACTTTTATTGCGTTTCTCGGACTAGCCTATAACATTTTAACACCTGCAAAGCAGATCTCCAAAGCTTCCTATAGCGTAAAGAAAGGAAATGCAGCAGCAGAGAGAATTTTGGAAATACTTGAAACACCTTCTACTATTACAGATGCTCCAAACGCTATTGAGAAAAAGGATTTTGAATGCGAAATCAGCATTGAGAACATAAGTTTTAGTTACGAAGAAGAAAAGGTTCTTAAGAACTTTAGTATAAGAGTGCCAAAAGGAGAAACTGTGGCTCTGGTAGGTCAGTCCGGATCTGGAAAGTCAACGATTGCAAACCTTATCACACGTTTTTACGATGTAAACGAAGGAAGCATAAAAGTTGACGGGAAAGATATCAGAGAGATCAAAAAAGCATCTTTACGTGATCTAATGGGGCTGGTAACACAGGACTCTATCCTTTTTAATGATACTATTAGAAATAATATTCTTTTAGGTAAAGCAAATGCTAGTGATGAAGAAATCATCGATGCATTGAAGATCGCTAATGCCTGGGAATTCGTAAAGGATCTTCCGGAAACCCTGGATACTAATATTGGGGACAGCGGTAATAAGCTTAGTGGCGGTCAGAAACAAAGACTTTCTATTGCCCGTGCGGTATTGAAAAATCCGCCGGTAATGATCCTGGATGAAGCCACCTCTGCTCTGGATACCGAAAGCGAAAAACTTGTTCAGAAAGCGCTGGAAAACATGATGAAGAATAGAACTTCAGTTGTGATCGCACATAGACTTTCAACAATTCAGAATGCTGATAAGATCATCGTGATGCAACGAGGTGAAATAGTAGAACAAGGCAGGCATCAGGAATTAATAGATGCAAATGGAACCTATAAGAAATTGGTTGCAATGCAATCTTTTGATTAATAAAGAGGCCTGATTAATTTCAGGTTTTTATTTTTTCAATAATTCACCGGAAGCGATGGCATCAGAATAATTCGCTTTTATTTCAGGAAAGCTTCCAAAGAATTTTTTACCGTCTTTTCTTTTCAGAATTACAGTTGAATTTTTAATTTCTGAAACAACTACTTTAACTCCTGCAAGTTGGTCATAACTTGCTCTACCTCCTCTTTTTGCTATAAAGTTCAATTTTGGGAAGCGAACATCAGAATATTGAAAGTTCTTTGATGTCCCAATTTCCAGTGTTTCACCTACGCTAATTTGGTCGTCTTCCTGGGCATTTACAGGGGTAGATATAATTAAAATTAAAAATATAGATAATATCCTGAAGCATTTCATAATTAAGATTCTAAAATTTCCGGTTGTAAAAATATAAAAAGGACTAAAAATAAAAAATGGATGATATAAGTAGATATCATCCATTTTTATCAAATTATTTCCACTTTGGGGCAAATGAAAATAATGCGATTCAATTCAGTTTTTATAGGGGCAAAAAAAGGATTAAATCATTTTCTTATTGTAAAGATATGTCAAAGCTTAAACGCACCCAAAATTTTAACGCTTTTTATCACTAATTTTTGCTTTTAATCGACCCTAACACCTGTTTTCGACACTATTTTCCTACATTTTAAATGTAAATATTACTTTTCTAAGCCTAAAGAGTTCAATATCTTTACCACAGTAATTCACCAGTTTTGCAGAATTCCGAAGATAAATTAGTTAGCCGCTTGCAGGACAGGTCTTCCTCACAGGAAGCTTTCAGGGATCTTATATCTGAATATAAAGAGAGGCTTTACTGGCATATCCGTAATATTGTCAAAAATCATGATGATTCTGATGATGTCCTACAAAATACATTTCTTAAGGTTTACCGCAACATAGATCAGTTTAAGGGAGATAGTAAGTTATATAGCTGGATGTATAGAATAGCCACTAATGAGTCTATCACTTTCCTTAATAAGAAATCTAGAAGATTACAGATCACTTCAGAAGAATTACAGAATCAAATCATTGACAATCTGGAAAGCGATGTCTATTTTGAAGGTGACGAGATCCAGTTAAAACTGCAAAAAGCGATTGCCACCTTACCTGAAAAACAACAATTGGTCTTCAACATGAAATATTTTGAAGAACTAAAGTATCGGGAGATGTCTGAATTATTAGAAACTAGTGAAGGAGCCCTTAAAGCTTCTTACCACATAGCTGCCAAAAAAATTGAAGAATATCTAAAATCGAATTAAACCTTTCAGAAAAACCTGAGTCATAACATTGATGAAAACCAATAAGTCTAAATATCCGAAAAATTCTGGATTCAAAGCACCTGAAGATTATTTCAGGAATTTTGAAGATAGATTTATGCAGAAACTGGAAGGAGACGATCTTACTGAATTACCGGTTAGTGCCTCTGGTTTCCATACACCTCAGGGATATTTTGATACCCTGGAAGATAGACTTATTGCACAAACTAAAGATGAAACCAAGGTAGTAAAATTGTTCAGAAAAGAATATCTTCTCTATGCTGCTGCTGTAGCTGCTATCTTTATTTTAATGCTTGGTAATTTCTTTAAAACAGAAACCGCTCAGCCAATTGGATGGGATGATATTGAGGTTTCTGCGATGGAAAGCTATATTGATGAAGGTTATGATATGGGCTATATAGAATTGAATTCTGCTGAAATTTCAGACTTTGTTTTTGAAGATGGTAAGCTTATTGATGATTCAGATTTCAATTCGGTAAATTCAGATGCTGTTTTCGATTATATTGATGAGAACATTGAAGACCCGGCTTTTATTTTAGAATAAACTATGAAGAAATTTGTATTAATATTTATCGTTCTTATTTCCAGCATTCAGATGATCGGGCAGGAAGAAGATCGTGATGCTCAAAGAGAACGAATCAAGGCCTTAAAGGTTGCTTTTCTTACACAGGAACTCAATCTAACAGATAAGCTTGCTGAAAGGTTCTGGCCAATCTATAATGATTATGAGACCAAAAGAAGAGAACTACATGCAAGAGAACATATTGAGCTGGAAAATGTAGAGTGCATGAATGAAGATACGGCCAACGATCTTCTGAATGAATATCTCACTATTGAAAACGAAGAATATAAGATCAAGAAGCAGCTTTTTAAAGAGCTTAAAGAGATCATATCTGCTAAAGATATCATCAAACTACATAAGCTGGAAGATGAATTCCATAAAAAGCTTATTAAAGAATACCGTTCCAAACGTGGACGTAAAGACGCGAATAGCAGTGAGTAGTAATACTATTCATGTTTAGTTTTTTGGTTAGTTAGTAGTTATAATCCGGCAGATTTTTTTATCTGTCGGATTATTTCTTTTTAGCGGAAAGTTAGCTTAGCTATTCTCCCCTTCCCTGCTGCATATGCTGTACTATCATTTACGAACCTTAGAGTATAGAATCCTTCATCTGATATTTTTTCCCAGGATTTACCTGCATTCTTACTATAATGTATTCCAGTAAAACCGGTAGCGAGAATTTGTTCAGCATTAGAGTTAGGAACATACCTTACACTACTCTTATAACCTGGATCTTTACCTTCAGCCACTAATTCCCAGGTTTTCCCTCCATCCTTTGTTATCGCTTTATTTCCTGTGTTCCCTTCCGCATTCGTGTAATCGCCTCCAATAATAATTCCATTCATTTCATCATAGAAATCGAGGCTATAGCCACCGGTTGTTGGAGTTCCCTGAAGTAATGGAGTTTCAAAAACTTCCCAGGATTTCCCTTTATCTGCAGAATAGATAATTCTAGATTTAACTCCACCAGTCAGAATCCAGGTTTTATCTCCCTGAATGGCAATGTTAGAATTGCTTGCTGCAAATGCAGCTTCACCTTCGGCAGCTTCCGGTAGATTCTCACAGTTTATTTTATTCCAGCTTTTACCTCCATCACGGGTTACAATCATTGATATACATCCATCTGTTGGATCTCCCATTGCTATACCTTCA
The DNA here is from genome assembly GCF_031344135.1 of Christiangramia sediminicola. Classification (NCBI taxonomy): domain Bacteria; kingdom Pseudomonadati; phylum Bacteroidota; class Flavobacteriia; order Flavobacteriales; family Flavobacteriaceae; genus Christiangramia; species Christiangramia sediminicola. Next base: position 319,984 of record NZ_JAVJIU010000002.1, on the reverse strand, counting down.
TTATCATTCCAGAATGCCATGGCATCATAAAAAGCTTTCTCATCATCTTCTTTATAGACTAATTCCATTTTACCAGAATTTCCTGTTTTATAAAGCAAAGCCGGACTGGCTACACTTATCATGAAAAAGTCATTTGCTGTACTTGCTACCGCTCTATATTCAGGTGAGATCGTATCAAACTTCTGAGTGTTAGTTTTCCATGTATTATTCACTGAATTATACAAGCCGTATTTTCCATTATTTCCCGCAAAAGCAAGATTTTTTCCAATCACTTCAATGGCTCTTACACTTAGTGAATCATCTTCCAGGATCACTTCCGTATCAACAGATTCAAAATATTGAGGAGCTGAATCTTGGGCTACATCTACATTGTTCTCTTTGGTTGTGTCTTTGCAAGCAAAAGCTAGTAAAATCAGTAAAAAACTTATTTTTCTCATATCAGGAATTTGAACCAAATATAAATTATTCCGTTTCAAAAAACCGTAACTTTGCGGCTTTAAAGAATTTTTATGCGCCTACACAGGAATTTAGTTTTTGCTACTATTGATGCTTTAGCCGAAATTTTTAATGATGGAAGTTATGCCGATAAGGTGATCGAAAAAACTCTGAAGCGTGACAAACGCTGGGGTTCACGAGATAGAAGTTTTATCGCAGAAACAACTTATGATATCGTTAGATGGAAAAGACTTTATGCTGAAATAGCTGAAGTTAAAGAACCTTTTAAAAGGGAGGATCTTTTCAGGATTTTTGCTGTATGGTGTGTTTTGAGAGGTATTAAACTGCCAGACTGGCCACAATTTGAAGGAACTCCGGTAAGACGCATTAAAGGTAAGTTTGATGAGCTTAGCCGAATTAGAAAATTTAGAGAATCTGTTCCAGACTGGATGGATGAACTAGGTGAAACCGAGCTGGGAGATAAAGTTTGGACAAAAGAATTACATGCTTTAAACGAGCAGGCTCCGGTGGTTATTAGAGCTAATAGATTAAAGACCAATCCGAAGGATTTGGCAGAAAAACTGGAGGCTGAAGGCATTGAAACAACAAATATTAGAAATTATCCGGAAGCTCTTGAATTAAAGCAGCGAGCGAATATCTTTAAAACAAAGGCATTTCAGGATGGACTTTTTGAGGTTCAGGATGCCAGTTCACAAAGAGTTGCAGATCTACTGGATGTAAAACCAGGAATGAGAGTAGTTGATACCTGCGCTGGTGCAGGCGGAAAAACTTTACATCTGGCTGCCTTAATGGAAAATAAAGGTCAGATCATAGCTCTGGATATCTACGGAAATAAATTAAAAGAACTAAAGCGTAGAGCCAAACGTGCGGGTGCTCATAATGTAGAAACCAGAAGTATTGATTCCACGAAGGTGATCAAGAAATTATATAATTCTGCAGATAGAGTATTAATCGATGCTCCTTGTAGTGGTTTAGGAGTTTTAAGCAGAAACCCTGATGCGAAGTGGAAACTTCAACCAGATTTTCTGGAAAAAATTAAAAATACGCAGTTAGAGATTCTTGAAAAATATTCAAGAATTGTAAAAGAAGGTGGTAAGCTTGTATATGCAACCTGTTCTATTCTCCCTTCTGAGAATGAGAAACAAGTGCAGAAATTCCTTAAAACTGAAATTGGTAAAGATTTCACCTTATTAAAAGAAAAGAAGATACTTTCAAGTGAAAGTGGATATGACGGATTCTATATGGCTCTTCTGCAAAAAGCATAAATTTAAGCGACCCTCAGGTCGCTTTTTTTATCGGTAACTTTGTAAAACTAGATTTTCCTCTGGTCCGTGTATAAACGTACCTGTTATTTGCTCACTGGTTTCAAGTTCAGATAAAAAACTTTCGCAAAGTATGTTACAGTTTATAGAGTAGGTATTAAGTAACCATATATCATCATCTTCCATGGTCACGAAATTATAATTGTAAGCTTTTAACTGAATATCAAATTCAGCATTTACAGGAGCTTTCTCCTTATGCCTCACGTTTACCAGTATATATTTAATTGAGGATCCATCGGCTGGAGGATTTTCCAAGGTGATCTTTTTTACCTTAAGATCATAGACATAACCTAGTTCATATTCAAAACCTTCAATCCCATCATACAAATAACCCCAGTTCTCACCACCAATATCCTCACTTTCCTGTATTAAGTAAACAAGATAAGGACCTTCACCCATCGCAGTTTGTCTAAAATGATTTATGCGCAAATCTACCATCTCGGGCTTACCCGGAGGATTACCTTTAATGGAACAGGAAACACTGAAGAATGATGTCAGGATTCCCACAATTAACATGAGAGAAACTTTGAAATACATAATATAAATGATTGATATTCAAAAGATAAGAAATAAATCAACCTGATTTAAATTAATAATCATAAATATTTGACTTTTAATTAGTTGAGTTAAAATAAGATCGTTTTAGGTTAATTTTGAATCATCAATTCAAGGAGTTCGTTTTCAGTATTAGAAATACGCTTAAAGTTTGCGTTTACCAGGCCATCCATTTCCTTTACATCACCAAGATCATTACACTTTTCTGCACAAACAAAGTCGATTTCATTTCATAGACCGAAACCTAAACTTTCATTACCAGTTAGAAAGACATTATGCTTGTACCATATAATTGGGATCGAAATAATAGCAGATTCACTTGCTTTCTTTATAGATATAACCTCTACCAGTTTCAGACCTTTTAAACAAGAATCTTCCAGAGGATTACTAACTTCGATCACTTTAATTTTTAGATCATAAATAAATCCAGATTCATAATCCAGTTCTCTAACTCCTTCAAATGATTGGCTCCATTCCTCTGTACCAACCTTATCCCATTCCTGAATTCTAAAAACTAATTGAAGCTCAAGTCCAACTGCTGTAGTCTTATAATGATCTAATCTTACATCAATATCTTTTTTTGGCGCAAAACTCGTTGAACAGGAAAAGAGAATTATTATTACTCCAGCAATAAATTCAGGTAAACATCTCATAAATAGATTTTGTACCCAACAGACGTTTAAATTAAAAAGCCTTGCGTATAAACATGTTAAACGTTAAAGAATTATTCTAAGCATTAATTTTATGTATTAGCATTAAAAAAGTAAATTTGTTCCTTTAAAAACAACAACAAACACAACATAAATGATCCTTTTCTTCGGAAACCAAACAACTAAGGTTTTTGCTGTGGAAACACACTCAGAACTTTCAGCCCAGGAAATTTCAAAACTAAACTGGCTTTTCGGAAATACTCAACAAATCAATAAATCTGCGCTGGCAGATTTTTTTGTTGGTCCACGCGCCGCAATGATTACTCCCTGGAGTACCAATGCAGTTGAGATCACTCAGAATATGGGAATTCACGGACTCATTAGAATTGAAGAATTTCTGAGAGTAGATGAGCATTTTCATGATTTCGACCCAATGTTATCTCAAAAATATGAAGGTCTTGACCAGGACATTTTCGATATTCATATCAATCCTGCATCAATAATAGAAGTAGATGATATCGAGGCATTCAATCAGAAAGAGGGTCTTGCTTTAAATGAAGAAGAAGTAAAATATTTGGAGGGTCTTTCTGAAAAAATCGGTAGAAAACTAACAGATTCTGAAGTTTTTGGTTTTTCACAAGTCAACTCTGAACATTGTAGACATAAGATTTTTAATGGAACTTTTGTGATCGATGGGGAAGAAAAACCGGTTTCATTATTCAAAATGATCAGGAAAACTTCTGAGGAAAATCCAAATGATATTGTTTCGGCTTATAAGGATAATGTAGCATTTGTAAAAGGTCCGCGAGTTGAACAATTTGCACCAAAAGCACCAGACGTTCCGGAATACTACCAGGTAAAGGATTTTGATTCTGTGATCTCATTAAAGGCTGAAACTCATAATTTCCCAACTACGGTTGAGCCATTTAATGGCGCAGCTACGGGAAGTGGTGGTGAAATTAGAGACAGGCTTGCTGGAGGAAAAGGTTCCCTTCCACTTGCTGGAACTGCAGTCTATATGACGTCTTATTCCCGACTTGAAAAAGACAGGAAATGGGAAAATGGATTGAAAGAGAGAGACTGGTTGTACCAGACGCCAATGGATATTCTGATAAAAGCTTCCAATGGAGCTTCAGATTTCGGGAATAAATTTGGTCAGCCATTAATCGCTGGATCTGTACTTACTTTTGAACATACTGAACACGACAGAGCTCTAGGTTACGATAAGGTAATCATGCTTGCCGGTGGAATTGGATATGGAAAGGAAAACCAGGCAATAAAAGATATTCCAAAAAAAGGAGATAAGATCGTTGTTCTTGGTGGTGAAAATTATAGAATCGGGATGGGCGGTGCCGCAGTATCATCGGCCGATACTGGTGAATTTAGCAGTGGTATTGAATTAAATGCGATACAACGTTCAAATCCTGAAATGCAAAAAAGGGCAGCCAATGCAGTTCGTGGAATGGTTGAAAGTGATGATAACCCAATCGTTTCCATTCATGATCATGGAGCTGGCGGACATTTAAATTGCCTAAGTGAACTTGTAGAAGAAAAAGGTGGTAAAATAGATCTGGACGCTCTTCCCGTTGGAGATCCTACGCTATCTGCTAAAGAAATAATAGGCAATGAATCTCAAGAGAGAATGGGACTTGTAATTGGTGAATCCGAAATCGCTCAACTAAAAAGAGTTGCAGACAGGGAGCGATCCCCTATGTACGAAGTTGGAAATGTAACTGGTGATCATCGATTTACATTTGAAGGAGAGAAATCGCGTGAAAAGCCGATGGATCTTGAACTTTCAGATATGTTTGGAAGTTCTCCTAAAACAATCATGAATGATAAAACTGTCAAAAGAAATTACGATGAATTAAATTATCAAACCTCAAAGGTTCATGAATATTTAGATCAGGTTTTACAATTAGAGGCCGTTGCCTGTAAGGATTGGTTAACTAACAAGGTAGACCGATGTGTTTCGGGTAGGGTTGCAAAACAGCAAACTGCAGGTCCGCTACAGTTACCATTAAATAACTGCGGAGTGATGGCGCTGGATTACAAAGGTAAAGAAGGCGTCGCCACATCAATTGGCCACTCGCCTGTTTCTGCCCTTGTAGATCCTGTTGCTGGTTCTAAAAACTCCATTGCGGAATCTCTATCAAATATTGTCTGGGCTCCCTTGGAAAAAGGTTTAAAATCTATTTCACTTTCCGCTAACTGGATGTGGCCCTGTAATAATGAAGGCGAAGATGCCAGGCTTTATGAGGCTGTTGAAGGTGTTTCAGAATTTGCTATTTCTTTGGGCATCAATGTGCCTACCGGGAAGGATTCACTTTCCATGAAACAGAAATATAAGGATGGACAGGTAATTTCCCCTGGAACGGTTATCATTTCTGCTGCTGGACATTGTAATGATATAACGAAAGTTGTTGAACCTGTTCTTCAAAAAAATGGTGGTGATATTTATTATATCAACCTCTCTCAGGATAAATTTAAACTCGGTGGTTCTTCTTTCGCTCAAACTCTGAATAAAGTAGGAAGCGAAGTTCCAACGATCAAAAACGATAAGAAATTCGCTGAAGCATTTAATGCCGTTCAGGAATTGGTCAAAAAAGATCTTATTCTTGCTGGTCATGATGTTGCCTCAGGTGGACTTATTACCACACTGTTGGAAATGTGCTTTGCTGATGTAGCTCTTGGTGCAGAATTAGATCTTTCTGCTTTAGGTGAAAAAGACATTATCAAATTGCTCTTCAGCGAAAACTGCGGAATTGTATTCCAGGCCAAAGACAATTCTGTAGAAGAACTTTTAGATGAAAAAGGAATTGAATTTTTCAATATTGGAAAAGTTTCTTCCTCGAATCAATTAAAAATCAAGAATTCTGGAGCAGATTTAAACTTTAATATTCCAGAATTAAGAGAAACCTGGTATAAGACTTCTTTTCTTTTAGATGAACATCAAAGCGGAATAGATAAAGCTACAGAGCGTTATCATAATTATAAGGAACAGCCATTAGAATTTAAATTTCCGGAACATTTTACCGGGAAATTACCTGAATTAGATTCGACTAAACCTAGAATAAAGGCTGCGATCATCAGGGAAAAAGGATCGAATTCAGAACGGGAAATGGCCAGAGCGATGTATATGGCAGGTTTCGATGTAAAAGACGTTCATATGACCGATCTTATTAGTGGTCGTGAAACCCTTGAAGATATTAAGTTCATAGCTGCAGTTGGTGGATTCTCGAATTCGGACGTTCTGGGAAGTGCCAAAGGCTGGGCAGGAGCATTCTTATATAACGAAAAAGCCAAAGAAGCTCTAGATAATTTCTTTGCCAGAGAAGACACTTTATCTTTAGGTGTTTGTAATGGTTGTCAGTTATTCATTGAACTGGGCCTTATAAATCCTGGACATGACCAAAAACCAAAAATGCTGCATAACGAATCTCATAAGTTTGAATGTAATTTTACTTCCGTAGAAATTCAGGAGAACAATTCTGTTATGCTTTCTACGCTTGCTGGGAGTAAACTTGGTATTTGGGCAGCACACGGGGAAGGCAAATTCAGCTTCCCTTACGAAGAAGAGAAATATAATATTGTTGGTAAATACGGGTATGAAGGCTATCCTGCCAATCCAAACGGATCTCATTATAACACCGCAGTATTAACAGACGAAACAGGTAGACATCTGGTTATGATGCCTCACCTGGAACGATCAACTTTTCAGTGGAACTGGGCAAATTATCCTAATGGAAGAAAAGATGAAGTTTCTCCATGGCACGAAGGTTTTGTAAATGCCAGAAAATGGCTGGAAAAGAAGCATTAAGCAGAAATTTTTATGAATAATTTTGAAGGGATGCTAAAAACATCCCTTCTTTTTTGAATTATCAATTTGAAGTAGCCCCCTTTTTTGCTATTTTGCAAGGCATATCTAAAATTGTTCAATTTCATGAATGAAATAAAACGACTCTTTGACTTCCCTTATTACCAACTTGAAAACCATCCTTTACAGGAGGCTTTGGCTACAAAGTATAATGGTAAATGGGAGACACTTTCTACACAGGAATATATAGACAAGGCTAATACAATTAGCCGTGGACTGCTGAAATTAGGTGTAAAACCCAATGATAAAATAGCCATTATTTCTACTAATAATAGAACCGAATGGAATGTGATGGATATCGGGATCCTGCAAATTGGAGCTCAAAACGTGCCCATCTATCCTACTATTTCTGAAGATGACTATGAGTATGTTCTTAATCATAGTGAAGCTATTTATTGCTTTGTATCAGACAAAGAGGTTCTGGATAAAGTAAATAAGATCAAAGGAACTACTCAATTGAAAGAGGTTTATAGTTTTGATGAAATTACCGGCTGCAAGAACTGGAAAGAAGTTTTAAAGGACGGTGAGGATAAAGAAAACCAGGACGAAGTTGAAAAACTAAAAAAGGCGGTTAAGACAGATGATCTTGCTACCTTAATATATACTTCCGGAACTACAGGCAGACCAAAAGGTGTAATGCTTTCCCATGAAAATATTGTAAGTAATGTTCTTGGAAGTGCACCAAGAGTGCCTTTTGAAATCGGAACCTATAAGGCATTAAGTTTTTTACCGGTTTGCCACATTTTTGAAAGAATGATCCTGTACCTATATCAGTATTATTCTGTTTCCATCTATTTTGCTGAATCTATAGAAATGATCAGCGACAACCTTAAGGAAGTAAAACCTCATGTTATTACTGCTGTTCCAAGGTTACTGGAAAAAGTGTACGATAAGATCATTGCCAAGGGAACTGCACTTGGAGGAATCAAACAAAAATTATTCTACTGGGCTGTAGAATTAGGTCTTGAATATGAACCATATGGTGCAAACGGCTGGTGGTACGAAACGAAATTAAAATTAGCTCGTAAACTGATCTTTTCTAAATGGAAAGAAGGTTTGGGTGGAAATATAGACCTTATTGTTTCAGGTAGTGCAGCATTGCAACCTAGACTCGCCAGGGTATTTGCCGCTGCTGAAATTCCGGTAATGGAAGGTTATGGACTTACAGAAACTTCTCCAGTTATTGCGGTGAATGATGAACGCGATCATGGTTTCAGAATAGGAACTGTTGGAAAAGTCCTGGATAACGTAGAAGTTAAAATAGCCGAAGATGGAGAGATCCTTGCAAAGGGACCAAACGTTATGAAAGGTTATTATAAGGATGAGGAAAAAACGAATGAAGTTCTGGAAAACGGATTCTTTCATACTGGTGATATTGGAGAGATCGATAAAGATGGTTTCTTAAAGATTACCGACAGGAAAAAGGAAATGTTTAAGACTTCAGGAGGTAAATATGTGGCTCCACAGTTGATAGAAAACACTATGAAACAGTCTCGCTTTATCGAGCAGATCATGGTTGTTGGAGATGGAGAAAAAATGCCGGCGGCATTAATTCAGCCTAATTTTGAATTTATTACAGATTGGGCTAATAGGAAGAATATCGATCTTGGTGATAAAACACCGGCCGACATTGCCAGAAATTCTATGGTGAAAGACAGAATTCAGGAAGAGGTTGATTTCTATAACCAGAAATTCGGAAAGTGGGAAAGAGTCAAAACCTTCGAACTTACTCCAGAAGCCTGGACGGTAGAAGACGAACACCTTACTCCTACCATGAAATTAAAAAGACGAGTAATTAGAGAAAGATATAAAGATCTCTATGAGAAATTATATAGTCGCTTCTAAGAAAGCATTAAGAAAATGATAAAAAAAGCCCCTCAAATTCAGAGGGGCTTTCTTGTTTTAAGAATATTAACGCCATTAATTCACGATATTAATATTTTTAAGCTAATTTTATTATGCATGCATAATATTTTTTCCTAACTTTGGATTCATTCAATAATCCAGATGAAAGAAAAAACCATAGATTATGTATTGCGCGCCACCTGGATGGCAGTTTCCAAAATGTATAATGAGGAAGCTGGAAAAGCAGGCAGCACAATGGCTACGGGATTCGCTTTATTAAGCATAGATCCAGAAGAAGGTACCCCATCTACTTCACTTGGCCCCAAAATGGGCATGGAAGCTACCAGTCTTTCAAGGATTCTAAAAACCATGGAAGAAAAAGGTCTCATTATAAGGAAGAAAAATCCGAATGATGGTCGAAGCGTCTTAATTCATCTAACTGAATTTGGGAAAGAAATGAGAGATTATTCAAAAAGAGTGGTTCTCAGGTTTGATGAAGCTGTTAAAGAAAATGTTTCAGATAAAGATCTTAAAACATTTATTGAGGTTGCCAATACAATACTTGAATTGATTAGCGAAAAGAAAATTTACACTGAAGAAATTAGTATCAGATAAAACAATAAAAACCAAGAAATGAAAAGAAGGATTAATAAAGTTGCAGTGATCGGATCCGGAATTATGGGTAGTGGTATCGCTTGCCATTTTGCCAATATCGGCGTGGAAGTGTTACTTCTGGACATTGTTCCTCGAGAGCTGAATGAAAAGGAAAAGAAAAAAGGCCTTAGCCTTGATGACAAAGTGGTTCGTAACAGGATCGTAAACGATTCTCTTCAGGAGTCGGTAAAATCTAAGCCCTCTCCTATTTATCACAAAGATTTCGTTAGTAGAATTACTACAGGAAATCTTGAAGATGATATCGCAAAGGTTTCTGAAGTAGACTGGATCATTGAGGTTGTTGTTGAGCGTCTTGATATTAAAAAACAGGTTTTTGAAAACCTGGAGAAACATAGAAAACCGGGAACTTTGATCACTTCAAATACTTCTGGTATCCCGATCAACTTCATGACCGAAGGTAGAAGTGATGACTTTAAAAAGCATTTCTGCGGAACTCACTTTTTCAACCCACCAAGATATTTAAGATTATTCGAGATCATTCCAGGGAAAGAAACTTCTAAGGATGTTCTTGAATTCCTTGAGATGTACGGTGAGAAATTCCTTGGAAAGAAAGCTGTTCTTGCAAAGGATACTCCTGCATTTATTGGTAACCGAATTGGTATTTTTTCTATTATGAGCCTTTTCCATATGGTTAAGGATATGGGAATGACCATTGAAGAGGTTGATAAACTTACAGGCCCTGTAATTGGTCGCCAGAAATCGGCAACCTTTAGAACTGTAGACGTTGTTGGATTAGATACTCTGGTTCACGTTGCCAATGGTTTACATGAAAATGTACCAAATGATGAGCAACATGACCTTTTTGCTCTTCCAGATTTCATCAATACCATGATGGAAAATAAGTGGTTAGGTAGCAAAACCGGACAGGGATTTTATAAAAAGATAAAAAAAGAAGACGGTTCAAGTGAGATCAAATCTCTGGACCTTGACTCTTTAGAATATAGAGATAGGAAAAGTGCTTCTTTCGCTACTCTTGAAATGACCAAAACTATAGATAATGTAGTAGATCGTTTTGAGGTACTGGTTAAAGGAAAAGATAAAGCCGGAGAATTTTATAGAAAGACATTCTCTTCACTTTTCGCATACGTATCAAACAGAATTCCTGAAATATCAGATGAGCTTTATAAAATCGATGATGCCATGAAGGCAGGATTCGGTTGGGAACATGGTCCATTCCAGATCTGGGATGCGATCGGTGTTCAGAAAGGTATCGAAATGATGAAGGAAGAAGGTTACGAGCCTAATGCCTGGGTAACTGAAATGCTTGAGAACGGTAGCGATAGTTTTTATACCGTGAAAGAAGGCAACACCTATTATTATGATATTCAGGAGAAGAAACAAACTAAAGTTCCTGGTCAGGATGCATTCATTATTCTTGATAATATTAGGGAATCAAAAGAAGTATTCAAGAACAGCGGTGTCGTCGTTGAAGATCTTGGAGACGGGATCCTGAACGTAGAATTCAGAAGTAAAATGAATTCTATTGGAGGTGATGTTCTTGACGGAGTTAACAAAGCCATCGATATGGCTGAAAAAGATTATCAGGGACTGGTTGTTGCCAATGATGGTAAGAACTTCTCTGTAGGTGCCAATATCGGGATGATCTTCATGATGGCTGTGGAACAGGAATATGATGAGCTTAATATGGCGATCAAATATTTCCAGGATACCATGATGAGAATGCGCTACTCCTCTATTCCAACCGTTGCTGCTCCGCATGCAATGACCCTTGGTGGTGGATGTGAAATGTCACTACATGCAGATATGGTTGTAGCTTCAGCTGAAACTTACATCGGATTAGTAGAATTTGGTGTTGGTGTGATCCCAGGTGGTGGTGGAACCAAGGAAATGACCGTTAGGGCTGCCGATACTTTTGAAAAAGATGACGTAGAATTAAACCGATTAAGAGAACACTTCCTTACTATTGGTATGGCGAAGGTTTCAACTTCAGCTTATGAAGCATACGACCTGAATATTCTTCAGAAAGGGAAAGATATTGTGGTGGTAAATCCAGACAGACAATTGGCGATCGCTAAGAAACACGCTTTGCTAATGGCTGAAAACGGATATACAAAGCCAATCAAACGTACAGATATTAAAGTTCTTGGTAAACAGGCACTGGGTGCATTCCTTGTAGGAACAGACCAGATGGCTGCCGGGAAATATATCAGCGAACATGATAAGAAGATCGCAAACAAATTGGCTTATGTAATGGCCGGAGGTGATTTATCAGAAAACCAGTTGGTAAGTGAGCAGTATTTATTAGATCTGGAACGAGAAGCTTTCCTGTCGCTTACAGGGGAAAGAAAAACCCTGGAGCGTTTACAGCATATGCTGAAGAAAGGAAAACCGCTTAGAAACTAAGAGTCGTTTAAAGATCTAAAAATCAAAATTTACAAAAAATGAAAACAGCATATATAGTTAAAGCATATAGAACCGCAGTAGGAAAAGCGCCAAGAGGTGTATTCCGCTTTAAAAGGCCAGATGAGCTGGCTGCGGAAACCATCCAGTATATGATGGATAAATTACCAGATTTCGACAAAACTCGTATCGACGACGTAATGGTTGGAAACGCGATGCCAGAAGCTGAACAGGGACTAAACGTTGGTAGATTGATCTCTTTGATGGGCTTAAAGATCGAGGACGTTCCGGGAATGACTGTAAACAGATACTGTGCTTCAGGATTGGAAACCATTTCGATAGCAACGGCAAAGATCCAGAGCGGTATGGCCGACTGTGTGATCGCCGGTGGAGCTGAGAGCATGAGTTATATCCCGATGGGAGGTTACAAACCGGTACCAGATTATAAACTGGCAAAAGAAGGTCATGAAGATTATTACTGGGGAATGGGATTAACTGCGGAAGCGGTTGCCAATAAATACAAAGTCTCCCGCGAAGATCAGGATGAGTTCGCTTACAATTCTCATCAAAAAGCGATCAAAGCACAGGCGGAAGATCGTTTTCAGGATCAGATTGCTCCAATTAATATCGACGAGACTTACGTGGATGAAAATGGTAAAAAGCAAACGAAGTCTTATACCGTGAATAAAGATGAAGGTCCTAGAAAGGATACCTCTATTGAAGTTCTGAATAAACTTAGACCTGTTTTCGCCGAAGGCGGAAGTGTAACCGCTGGTAACTCTTCTCAGATGAGTGACGGTGCTGCCTTTGTAATGGTAATGAGCGAAGACATGGTAAAAGAACTTAATCTTGAGCCAATTGCAAGAATGGTTAGCTATTCAGCGGTTGGAGTAGAACCAAGAATTATGGGTATCGGTCCGGTTCATGCAATTCCGAAAGCTTTAAAACAAGCCGGGTTGAAAAAAGAAGACATGGAGCTAATCGAACTAAATGAGGCATTTGCTTCTCAGTCACTTGCCGTGATAAGAGAACTGGGGCTTGATAAAGATAAAGTGAATCCGAATGGTGGAGCGATCTCTATGGGACACCCGCTTGGATGTACTGGAGCGAAACTTTCAGTTCAAATCTTTGACGAAATGCGTAAGCGTGATCTGAAAAATAAACATTGTATGGTAACTATGTGTGTTGGTACAGGTCAGGGAGCTGCCGGAGTCTTTGAATTTTTAAATTAATAATATTAAGTGAGACATAGTTCTCACATCAAACTACTATAAAAATGAGTACAGATACAGCTAAAAAGGATCTTTTGAGAGGTGGTCAGTTCCTTGTAAAGGAGACCAAATGTGAAGACGTTTTCACTCCTGAAGATTTTAACGAGGAACAAAAAATGATGCGTGATTCTGTTAAGGAATTTGTTGAGCGTGAAATTTGGCCTCACAAAGAAGAATTTGAAAAGAAGAATTATGAACTTACCGAAGAGGTAATGCGTAAAGCCGGGGAACTTGGTTTCCTTGGAGTTGCCGTGCCTGAAGAATACGATGGTCTTGGAATGGGCTTCGTTTCTACTATGCTAGTTTGTGATTATATTTCTGGAGCTACAGGTTCTGTGGCTACAGCCTTCGGTGCACATACCGGGATTGGTACAATGCCTATCACTCTTTATGGAACTGAGGAGCAAAAGAAAAAATACGTTCCAAAACTTGCTACTGGTGAATGGTTCGGAGCTTATTGTTTAACTGAACCTGGAGCAGGTTCTGATGCGAATTCAGGGAAAACGAAAGCTGTTCTTTCTGATGATGGAAAACATTACAGTATTAGCGGACAGAAAATGTGGATCTCAAATGCGGGATTTGCAAACGTATTTATTGTATTCGCCAGAATCGAGGATGATAAGAACATTACCGGATTTATTGTTGAAAATGATAAAGAGAACGGAATCAGTTTTGGTGAAGAAGAAAAGAAATTAGGTATCCACTCCTCTTCTACCCGCCAGGTATTCTTTAACGACACTAAAGTACCGGTTGAGAATATGCTTTCTGAACGTGGTAACGGATTTAAGATCGCAATGAACGCCCTTAATGTAGGTCGTATCAAGTTGGCTGCAGCTTCTCTTGATGCTCAAAGAAGAGTGACAGATCTTTCTGTAAAATATGCTAATGATAGAGTTCAGTTTGATACTCCAATTTCAAAATTTGGAGCTATTAAATCTAAACTGGCAGAAATGGCAACTTCAGCATACGTTGGGGAAGCAGCATCTTATCGTGCAGCAAAAAATATTGAAGACAGAATAAATATTCGTTTAGAAGAAGGTGCATCGCATTCAGAAGCTGAATTAAAAGGTGTTGAAGAATATGCTATAGAATGTTCAATTCTAAAAGTTGCTTGTTCTGAAGATGTTCAGAATTGTAGCGATGAAGGTATCCAGGTATATGGTGGTATGGGATTCTCTGCAGATACTCCAATGGAATCTGCGTGGAGAGATGCACGTATCGCTCGTATCTATGAAGGTACCAATGAAATTAACAGAATGCTTTCTGTTGGTATGCTTGTGAAAAAAGCGATGAAAGGTCATGTAGATCTTTTAGGCCCTGCAATGAAGGTAGCTGATGAACTTACAGGAATTCCTTCTATGGAAAAGCCTGATTATTCTGAGCTTTTTGCTGAAGAAAAAGAAATGATCGCTAAGCTTAAAAAAGTATTCTTGATGGTTGCAGGTAGCGCCGTTCAGAAATTTGGACCACAATTGGAAGAGCACCAGCAATTATTACTGGCTGCTTCAGATATTCTGATAGAGATCTATATGGCAGAATCTGGAATTCTTAGAGCTGAAAAGAATGCTAAGAGAAACGGAGTAGATAGCCAGAAAGAAGAGATCGCAATGGCGAAATTGTACCTATATCATGCTGTTGATACGGTAACTGTAAAAGCTAAAGAAGGAATTGGTTCTTTTGCTGAAGGAGACGAGCAGCGTATGATGTTGATGGGACTTAAGCGTTTCACGAAATATACAAATCAGCCAAATGTAGTGGCATTAAGAAATACCATTGCTGAAAAGCTGACCTCAGAAAATAAATATTGTTTCTAAGAAACATTCTTTAAACTGAAAAAACCACCCAGTTCGGGTGGTTTTTTTTTAATTAATAATTAAAAAAACTTATTTATTTGGCCACTCAGCCCAATTCGCGCAATGTCCTGCTTCATCAGTTTTCTCAACCGCAGTTTGTATACCAGAATATGTTGCATTCATTACAGCTCTAGGTGAAAAATGAATTTTTCCATTTGCATTCGTTCTAAAGGCCTCTCCAAAATGCGCCTGACTTAATCCATGACCTGCTTCATGTAAAGCAATCGTTTCAATATCATATGTCCTACCGTCATTCCAAGTAAAAGTGTCATTGTAATATATTTCTCTAAATGCAACATCTGCTTTACCGTTATTATCGGTGTCTACCAAATTTCCATCTTCATCAGTAAATGTATAAGTTAAAGTTACACCAAGAATGAATTCAGAACCACGCTCGGTTAAATAATCAAAAAACTCTGCTCCTAACCAACCGCCATGATAAACATCTGCTATGTATAATGGGGCTCCACCGAAATCATTTCCGGAAAAAATACCATAGAAATATGCAAAAACTCCATATTCTTGCAATTCCTCACCTTCTTCTACTTCATCATAAGGAATTTCGTATAAACCAATATCTGAACAGTTCACATTTCTCCAGCTATCCATAGCTCTTCCAATAGCCGCGGTACTAACTTTTACATCGATATCATTAGATGGACGATTTTTATCAATATAATATGATATGTCTGAAGTGCCATCATAAGCTAAGCCTGGAACAAAGTCTGAGGATAACATTTTATTGCCGCGGTTTGTAAAAAAGATAGTGGTTCCCAATTCTTCCGAACCATTAGCTGTAATATACTCCGCTGAAAATAATGAAATATTATAATCTCCTATTTTCGACTTTACCTTGGAGTCTGTATTATCTGGTAATTTGATATTAAAAGAATTATTCTCCAGTGGTCTAAACTCCATTGCTGGAGTTTCAAGTTTTTGTACCTCCGCAATGCCAGGAGTTTCAATTTCCTTTTCACAGGAAGCAAAGATGCTCAAGCTAGCAGCGAGCATAATAAGTTTGGTCTTTTTCATAATTACGTTTTGAATTTGATAGAAAAAATAGATAAAAGGACAACACCTTCAAATTGAACAATTCTTAATTTTTTAAGCTTTTATTAATAAGGTTAATTTTAATTTTAAAAAAGCTCATTCTAAAAACTTGAAAATCAAACACCAAATTTTTTATCAGAAATAAGGTTTTAAGACTTTTATTAAAATATTGGCAATAAATTATTTAGCCTGAGCATTTCTCTACTTCTACTGCTTATAAGACAAGTGAACCATTACTACAAATTCTAATAATGTCATAAAAAGTTTCGAATAGTGTTAAGAAAACATAAAATTTTAGATATATTCGGCGAAACTCAAACAAAAACTAGTTAAAACATGAAAAAAGTTATTTTAGGAATGGCCGCAATGGCTTTCTTATTTGCTTCTTGTGAGCAAGACCCCAAAGAAACCGTTTTGGAAGAGCAACAAGCTCAGGTAGACATGAGTGATTTCTACCTTTACACCGACGCTGCAGATGAAAGAAGATCTGAAAATGCTGCAGACAAATGTTACAGTATGAAGAACCTTAACCGTCTTCTTAATGAGAACAAAGGACTTCACGAAAGAATGTTCGAAATTGAAAAGAATACACGTTCTATTCTTGCAAAATCTGAAAACGCCAAAGGTAAGCCAGGAGGCGGCGGTGGAGGAACTACTGAACCACCAGCAACCGATAATCTAGGTGTGGTTAACATACCTGTTGTTGTACACGTGGTTTACAGTAATTCTCAACAAAACATTTCAGATCAGCAGATCAATTCTCAAATCGCTGTTTTAAATGAAGATTTTAGAGCTGCTAACTCTGATGCAAGCAATACTCCTTCTGAATTTGCAGGTGTTGTAGCAGATTCTGAAGTTTCATTTACTCTTGCTGGCGTACAGCGTCATAGTGACTCAAGAGCTGAATGGGGAACAAGAGATGATGTAAAATATGCTTACCCACCTGTATCTCCATCTAATACCCTTAACATCTGGGTAGCTAACATTGGTGGTGGAATTCTAGGTTATGCACAGTTCCCTGGAGGACCTGCTGCTACTGATGGTGTAGTTATAGCTCCACAATTCTTCGGTAACACTGGATATGTACAGGCTCCTTATGATGGTGGTAGAACTGCAACTCACGAAGTTGGTCACTACTTAAATCTTCGTCACATTTGGGGTGATGGTAGATGTCGTCAAGATGACTTTGTAGCTGATACTCCTGATTCTGACGGACCAAACTACCAATGTCCTTCTTACCCTACTGTAAACTGTAAGTCTGCAGATATGACAATGAACTACATGGATTATGTATATGACGATTGTATGTACATGTTCTCTGAAGGTCAGAAAGCTCGTATGAGAACTGTCTTTATGGATGGTGGACCAAGAGCTGGTTTTGTAAACTAATTCTTCTCAATATATAAAATTAAAGCCACCTCAACGGGTGGCTTTTTTTATGGTATAGTGCATTTTACGTCTCAAAGTAAAAATGTTATATTGGGTTCAGACCAATAATTTTCAAATGACCAGCCATACAAGCTACGCTTTAAAAATCTTCCTGTGCTTATTTTTGAACATAAGCTTACTCTATTCACAGGAAAAAGACACAACAGATCAATCTGAAGATCAAAAATTACCTGGCAAAGAAACTATTCTAAAAGATAGCACTGCAAATGCCGGAAATACTTTAAATGAATATTCAGATGCCTATTATATCGCGGATAAATGGAATAATGGAGTCGGTTATCCACCTGTGGATATCAACCTGCAAACACCACAGGCAGCGCTGGAGCACTTTATAATCAATTCCAGAAATAATAAATTCAAGGTAGCTGCTTATTCTTTGAACCTTAATTTATTACCAGATGATCTTTCAGAAGAAGAAGCAGCCCTTTTGGCTGAAAAGCTCAATTTTGTTTTTGAAAGACAAATTTCAATTGGCTGGGATGAACTTTCAGATAGACCAGACGGTCAGATTGATGTTAGCACCTCAACCAATAAAGCAGTTGCTGGTAAACCAAGAAGAAGCGTAAGTTTCGGTAAAACCGATCTTGATGGCAGGGATATCGTTTTCCGCCTGCAAAGAGTAAAATTCAAGGATAAAAGCCCCATCTGGCTGATCTCTTCACAAACTACTGAAAATATTGAACCTCTTTATAAAACTTATGGCCCGCGGAAATTAGACAGAATGATCCCTAGCTGGATCAGTTTTGAGATTTTTGGAATACCTGTCTGGAAATTGATAGGAACGATCTTACTGATTTTACTCGCCTATTTCATATCACGTATAGTTTCCCATTATATTAGAAAAATTTTCTCTGGCACTGAAAAATACTGGATCAAGAATATCGCTAACCGATTAGCTTCACCGGCTGGAGCCGCGGTTGGAATTCTAATTTTTTATTTACTCCTAAATAACCTCATTTCATTTACGGGTCCACTGGCTCGCGGAATTTATACGATGCTTTTAATAGTGATCATTGGTATCGTTACCTGGCTGGTAATGCGAATTATAGATTATATCATGGATTTCTTCGCGGAAAATAAGGTAGGTGATCTTAGTGAAGAAGAAAATGCGGAGGCCAGGAAGATGATGACCTATATCTCGGTAGGAAGAAGGATCTTCATTTTCGTAATTGTTTTTATTGGAGCCTCAGTAGTTTTCTCTCAGTTTCCATCTCTTGAAAAACTAGGTATCTCCCTCATGGCTTCCGCAGGAATTGCCACGGTAGTTTTCGGTATAGCAGCACAAAGCACTTTGGGTAATATAGTAGCAGGTGTCCAGATAGCCATCACCAAACCTGCAAAGATTGGTGATGCCGTAATAATTGCGGGCTCTTACGGTTTTGTTGAGGATATCACATTTACTTATATGGTGGTAAGAACCTGGGATTTGAAGAGAAAAGTAATTCCGTTGAAATCTGTAATTTCTGAAAGCTTTGAAAATCTTTCTATGACAAGCTCTAAAAGTAAACTGGAAATTGAAATGCAGACAGATTACCGTGTAGATGTTTCAAAAATCAGGTCTAAATTCAAAGAACTTCTGGAGAATTATGAAGAATGGGACGATGAAGAGGAACCTACTGTACAGGTAGAAGCAATTACAAACCAGGTTATAAAAATAAGGTGCCTTTGTACTGCAAAAGATTATCCAACCGCGTGGGACTTACATTGTAAGGTTAGGGAAGACCTGATTAAATATGTCGCAGAACTTGAAGACGGAACTTATTTATCTAAAACCAGAGTGAAGTTGGAGCAAAATATCAATGCTGAATAGTTCCGAAAACCTTATAGGTTAAACATTTCCATCTGGTAATAGCTTTTCATGAGAACTGCTAACTTTATATTCATATAAAAAGTAACTCATGCTGGATATAGAAAGAAACGGACTCTACTACCTCATCATAGGAATATTCGCTCTATTATTTAGCTTTACCATTGCTTTCTTTATTCTGAAGAAGATCGGTAAAGATCCAAGGTATATTCTTCCGATAGACTTTGCAGAGAAATTAAGAGTACCACTTCTCATATTTCTAGCTTCGCTGATCGCAAAAATTGCGGTTATCAGTGATATTTTTCGATTTGATGCGACTAAGGATATCGTTGGTCACATTAGTACTATAACCGTTATTCTAAGCATTGCCTGGTTCCTAATACTGTTTTTTAAAGTTTTTAAAAAGAGAATGCTTCGGAAGTATGATGTGCACAGTCCCAATAATCTTAAAGCCAGAAAAGTTTATACTCAATATGCTATCCTTGAAAATATCATCATTTTCATCATTGTAACTTTAGCCGTGGGAATCGCATTAATGAGCTTTGACAGCATCAGGTCTGTTGGAGTAAGTTTACTAACTTCGGCTGGAATTGCCGGAATCATTATTGGTCTGGCCGCACAAAAAGCTATAGGAACCTTACTTGCCGGGATTCAGATCGCGCTTACTCAACCAATTCGGCTAGATGACGTGGTGATCGTAGAAGGTGAATGGGGCTGGATCGAAGAAATTAACCTTACTTATGTAGTTGTTCGAATTTGGGATAAAAGAAGACTTGTGGTTCCTACGACTTACTTCATCGAAAATACATTTCAGAACTGGACCCGAACTTCAGCAGATATCCTGGGAACCGTTTTTATATATGCTGATTACGGACTTCCTTTTGATGCCATTCGAAAAGAACAGACCAGGTTATTGAATGCTACAAATCTCTGGGATGGTAACGTAAATGTTATGCAGGTGACCAATGCTACTGAAAAGTCGGTTGAACTCAGAGTATTGGTTAGTGCAAAAGATTCACCAACAGCCTGGGATCTTCGGGTTTACCTCAGAGAGAAATTACTGGAATTCATTCAGAATAATTATCCGGAACATTTACCAAAAACAAGGGTTACCGTGAAAAAGAATGATACAGAAATCAATCCTGGAAAATCATCCCTTCCGTAGCAATCCCTTTACTGAAATTTGCCGCAGTTTCTATCAACGCAAGATGTGAATATGCCTGGGGAAAGTTTCCTAGCAAACGCTTGGTCTTAAAATCGATGTCTTCACTAAACAAACCTAAATGGTTGCTGTAAGATAATAACTGATCAAACATTTTTCTTGCCTTCTTTTTCTCTCCAATTTTGTAAAGGCTATCTATCAACCAGAATGTACAGATCGTAAATGATGATGTTGGCTTACCAAAATCATCATTATTCTTATATCTATACATAAGGCCGTCTTCACATAATTCCTTTTCTGTAGCCTGAACTGTACTTACAAATCTTGGGTCATCTGCTTCTATAAATCCGTAGGATTGCATTAGTAAAGTAGAAGCATCAAGATCTGAAGAACCGTAATATTGAGTATATGCCTGTTTCTCTTCATTCCATCCGTTGGTATAAATATCCTGATAGATCTCCTCTCGAAGTGCTTTCCATTTAGTATCATTAATACCCATTCTTAGAACTTCTCCAATTTTGATCGCTCTGTCTACAGCTACCCAGCAAAGAAGCTTAGAAAATACAAAATGACGATCTTCAGTTCTCAATTCCCAGATCCCTTTATCTGGTTTCTTCCAGTTTTCTTCAACGATCATCACAATTCCACGAACAACGGTCCATAGCGCCTCAGAATTTTCTAAGGATGTTTCAAACATCAAGAATTGCTGATAGATCACTTCCATCAGGATCCCATAGATATCATTTTGTTTCTGAATGTAAGCAGCATTACCGGTTCTTACAGGTTTGGATTCCTTATACCCGTCTAAATGGGTTAAAATATGCTCGGTCAATTCCTTTTCCCCGTTGATCCCATACATGATCTGGATCTTTTCATCCTTGTTCGGAATAATATCCAGAATGAATTGAAGAAAATCTTTTGCCGACTTAATATGTCCCAATCCCGCCATTACTTTAATCACCATGGATGCATCACGAATCCAGCAAAATCTATAATCCCAGTTTCGCTCCTCTCCTATCGTCTCAGGTAAGGAAGTAGTTGCAGCAGCAAGTACAGCTCCAGATTTTTTATAAGACAAGGCTTTAAGAACCAATGCGCTACGCATGATCTCGTTTCCATAATGTGTATAACGAGTAGTCTTATCACTCCAATTCATCCAGTAAACCTTGGTTCTCTGGAATTTCAGATAAGAGCGATCTAAAGATTGTTCTACGAGTTTTTCATGATAACCCACCAGGCAGTATGCGTTACCGGTCAAGGTGATCTCATTAGATTCCAGAATATCATTCAGGTTGAAACTTGAATAGAAATAAGCTGAATCATATTTTCCTTCCTTGGTAAAGCTCTTAATATATTCACCTTTATGTTCGCTATAGGTCTTTTCACGGGCAAAGTCCAGTTTAGGATCATATTTGATACTGAACTTTGGTTCTCCACTAATCAATCTGAAAAATCTAATCACATCTGGCGGAGCATAATATGACCCATCTTCGCGTGGATACCTCGGCATAAAATCTATAAGCTGAAAAGAATCCTTCCCATTATTAAAAACAGTGCTTAAAATATTGGTCTCCCAAAGATACTCCTGCTTAATGTCGTATTCATCATCAATAAGGATCTCAAAACTCCCTCCTTTTCTCTCATCCAGAATTTTGGCGAACATTGCTGAAGAATCAAAATTGGGCATACAACACCAATCAAGAGAACCTGTTTTAGAAATTAATGCTGCGCTTTTGCAATTGCTTATTATACCGTAATCGAGGTTATCCATATATCTTAAAAATCTTATAAATCAATGGCTGTGTGAAATGATTTTCGGAAATTTAAGAAAAATCGAATTCGTCACAACAGCATTTACATTTAATTATGAGTAAAACAATCATTATTTCCAACCGATTACCCTTACAAGTTTCTATTGAAAACAACGATCTGGATGTAACTCCAAGCGTTGGTGGACTTGCAACCGGCTTAAAATCATTTCATAAGGATGGAGATAGTATCTGGATTGGCTGGCCAGGTTTAGTTGAAGAAGAAATTCCTTCAAATTTGAAGGATGAAGTTCAGAAAAAGGCAAAGGAAGAGAACTGTGTCGCCCTGCATTTAAATTCAGCTGAAATTGACGGATTTTATTATGGTTTCAGCAATAGAACCATCTGGCCATTATTCCATTATTTTATGGAATATACAGAGTCTGATGATGACTACTGGAGATATTATAAGCAGGTAAACCAGAAATATGCCGATGAGATCTTGAAGCATTACGAGAAAGGAGATGTGATCTGGGTGCACGATTATCAATTATTGCTGGTTCCAAATATGGTACGTGAAAAAGCTCCTGATGCAATCATAGGTTTCTTTAACCATATACCATTTCCTTCCTACGAAGTTTTCAGAACCTTACCCTGGAGAGATGAAGTTTTAAAAGGAGTACTTGGTGCCGACTTGATTGGTTTCCATACCTATGATTATGAACGTCACTTTTTGAGTTCTGTTAGTAGGATCTTGAGACATCAGGTAGATTTTAATGAGATCACCTTACCAGATCGAATTGTAAAAGTAGACTCTTTCCCTATGGGAATCGATTATAAAAAATTCGAACAGGCCGCTTTAGACCATTTTGAAAGCACTTCTGCAGATCAGTCTGAACTTCAGAAAAGACTGGATCATCATCTTGAAGCAACTCCAGATGCCAAGATGATCCTGAGTATAGACAGGCTGGATTATACTAAAGGAATTGCACACCGAATCAGGGCTTACGAGTATTTCCTGGATAAGAATCCGGAATATATTGAAAAGGTAAGATTGGTGATGCTGGCAGTTCCATCGAGATCAAATGTTCCGCAATACAGAAGATTGAAACGTGAAGTTGATGAACTTGTTGGTAGAATCAACGGTAAATTCTCTACGGTTAGCTGGACGCCAATATGGTATTTCTACAGATCTATGCCATTTGAAAATCTAATTGATCTTTATACAACCTGTGATATTGCACTTCTTACACCAATAAGAGATGGGATGAATTTAGTGGCGAAAGAATACATCGCTACCAGAACAGATAAAACAGGTGTACTAATTTTAAGCGAAATGGCGGGTGCAGCGCACGAAATGAACGAAGCACTTATCATTAATCCAAATAATTTCGAACAGGTATCTGAAGCTCTTAAAACGGCTTTTGAAATGCCGAAAGAAGAACAGATAGAGAGAAATAAGATGCTTCAGAAGAGACTACGCAGGTATAGTGTAGAAAAATGGGCTGAAGATTTCATGAAATCGCTTAGAAGCACAAAAGAAAACAGAGATTCATTCAAGTCTATCAGGGTTACTCCTGATATTTCCCAGGAGATCATGAATCAGTTCAAGAATGCTAAGAAAAGAGTACTGTTTATTGATTATGACGGAACCTTAGTAAACTTCGTTGACAAGCCAGAAAATGCTCGCCCTGATGCTGAACTGAAAGAATTGATTAGGTCATTAAATGCCCAGGAAAATACAGATGTTATTTTGATTAGCGGTAGAGATAAGAATACTCTTGGAGATTGGTGGCAGGATGTCCCGGTTGAATTGATTTCAGAACATGGAGTCTGGATGAGACAGATTGACGGTGAGTGGGAACTATCTGAAAATGTAAAAAGCGAATGGATGGATGCCGTTAGACCTGTGATCGAAAATTTTGTAGATAGAACTCCGGGTACTTTTATTGAAGAGAAAAATTATTCACTGGCATGGCATTATAGAAAAGCCGATCCTGAACTTGGTGAAATAAGAGCAAACGAATTGAGTAATGTTCTAAAAGAGCTTATTTCAAATCGTGGATTAAGCGTTCTTGAAGGAAATAAAGTTCTCGAAATAAAAAGTAGCGGAGTAAATAAAGGAAAGGCTTCTTCCAAAAAACTGGTAGGAAAGGATTACGATTTCATATTTGCTATTGGTGATGACTGGACAGATGAATATATGTTCCAGGATCTGCCGGAAAGTTCTTATACTGTTAAAGTTGGGATCAAGAAAACCAGCGCGAGATACTACGTGGAAGGAACTCCGAAAGTTCGCAACCTACTGGAAAATTTCAAAGAAAATTTATAGCCGATTTTCTCTGTTAAATAATTTGGGAATTCTAATAAAAGTTTAAATATACATTAACTGAAAGGAGATGGCTTCGCTTTAATTTCTGCTTAATTTTACATCGTAAATTAAATCGAACCAATTTAAAACCAAATTCTATGAAATCAGGAAAATTGTTATTAGGATTAGTATCCGGAGCTGTAGCGGGAGCTGTAGTTGGACTTTTATATGCGCCTAAGAAAGGAACAGATACCCGTAAGGCTATCTCTGAAAAAGGTGATGATTATCTTAAAGGTGCAAACAGAAGTTTAAATGACTTCACTAATTCAGTGAACCACAAGATGGAAGCCTTAAAAGCTAGAACTAAAGCTACTGTAGCAGGATCTAAATCAGAAGAAAAAATTAATAAAGCTAAAGCAGAGATGCACGAAGTAGCTAGTTAATTTATAGACAAATTGATTATATGCAAAGCCTCGGGAATTTCTCGGGGCTTTGTTTTTTTACATATTCCTGAAACTTACGTATTTTAGGGAGCCAATTAAAAATTTACTATGAAAATATTTACCCCCGTTAGAATTCTGGGCTTAGCATGTTTAGGCCTATTCACTCAATTTTCAATTGCACAGACTACAGATTCACGTCTTTATGAAATTATTGAAAATGTATCGGCAGATAGCCTGGAATATAATATCAGAAAACTAGCCGGTTTCGGCACCAGGAATACTTTTAGCGATACCGTTTCAGATACAAGAGGAATTGGAGCTGCAAGAAGATGGATAAAATCTGAGTTTGAGAATATTTCTTCAGATTGTGGTGATTGCCTGGATGTTTTCTACCAAAAGGATTTTGTAACTCCAGAAGATGGTGAGCGCATACCTAAAGAAGCCTGGGTAGTGAACGTTGTAGCAGTTCAGAAAGGAACCAAATATCCAAATCGTTATGTAATTATGAGCGGTGATATAGATTCCCGCGCGAGTAACACCATGGATTTTGAAACTGATGCACCGGGAGCAAATGATAATGCGAGCGGGATGGCCGGAACGATGGAAGCAGCCAGAGTACTTTCCAAGTATAAGTTTGAAAGTAGTATTATATATGTAGGACTATCTGGAGAGGAACAGGGATTGTTTGGAGGAAAAGGTCTTGCTGAATACGCCAAAAATAATAACTGGGAAATTATCGGTATTCTGAATAACGATATGATCGGGAATATTGAAGGCGTTGACGGGGTTATTGATAATAGAAGTTTCAGAATTTTTTCAGAACCGGTACCTCCTACCGAAACTGAAAGAGAAAGAAGAATGAGAAGGTTTTATGGAGGTGAAGTAGATGGTATTTCAAGACAATTGGCCAGGTATATTCATAAAAATGTAGAAACCTACATGCCTGAAATGAACCCAATGATGATCTACAGATTAGACAGATTTGGCAGAGGTGGTCACCATAGACCATTCAATGATCTCGGTTTCGCCGGAGTTCGTATTATGGAAGCGCATGAAAATTATAATCGACAGCATCAGGATATCAGAACCGAAGATGGAATTGAATATGGCGATGTTGTAGAAGGTGTGAATTTCAATTACGCTAAAAAACTAACCGCTGTAAATGCAATTAACCTGGCAAGTTTAGCCTGGGCTCCCCCTGCTCCTTCAAAAGTTGAAATTGGAGGAATCGTGGAACCAGATACAAAACTGAGATGGGAAGCCGTTGATGGTGATATTGCTGGTTATAAAATATACTGGAGAGACACTACCGCTCCGCAATGGCAATATTCCAGATTTGTAGGAGATATTACTGAATTCACTCTTGACGGAATTGTGATAGATAACTTTTTCTTCGGTGTGGCAGCAGTTGGAAAGAATGGTCATGAAAGCATGGTCGTTTTTCCTTCAGGTACATTTAGATAACAATCGACATTATGAATTATATTAAACTTTTTTTAGCCATTACAATTCTGATCTTCAGCTTGAATTCATGTAAAAATAATTCAGACAAAAATTCAGAGGTTACTGAAGTTAAATCTGATCAAGAAAAGTCTGAGTCAGGTGAACTTTCAGATTCACCAAGACATCATGAGTGGGTGACTCTATCACATAACGAAAGGGAGTTCGATGCCTTTGTAGTCTATCCAGAATCCAGCGAAAAAGCTAAACCGGTGATAGTGATTCATGAAAATAGAGGATTAAATGACTGGGCAAGATTATTCGCAGATAAACTGGCTTCTGAAGGTTACCTGGTTATTGCGCCAGATCTTATTTCGAATACTGTAAAAGGTGTTGATAGAACCACTGATTTTGAAAATTCAGACGCAGCAAGGGATGCTATTTACGATCTTGATGAAGAACAGGTAATCGCAGATCTTGATGCTGCTTTTGAATACATCAAAAATGATACAGCATCTACTGGAGAAGTTGCAGTTATTGGTTTTTGCTGGGGAGGTTCACAAACTTTTAAATATGTGACAAAGAATTCAGATTTAACTTCAGCACATGTATTTTATGGAACCGCACCAAAAGACACAAGCAGTTATTCCCAAATATCAGCTCCTGTTTACGGATATTATGGCGGAAATGATAATAGAGTAAATTCCACCATTGAAGAAACCGAAAACTTAATGAAATCTGCAGGGAAAAAATATGAATATGAAATTTATGATAATGCGGGGCATGCTTTCATGAGAAGCGGACATGAAACAGATGCTAACGATGGAAATAAAAATGCACACGATAAAGCATGGAAAAGGTTGCTTAGACTACTGAAATAATCTCTTTAATAATTTAAAGAAAAGCCGGGTATAAGTATGATATCCGGCTTTTTTATGCCTTTTTCTCAGCTAATTCAAATAAAAGACTAATTAACAATACTTTACATTAAGCTTAAATAAAATTAGGACTGTTCATAGGTAATTTAGTTTTGATCAAACCAATTAAAAATTTGAATTATGGCAGACATAAGAATTGAAAAGAAAAAACCGGTATGGCCATGGATATTATTAATCATTATTTTAGGTGTGCTGGCTTTTTTATATTTCTATGGCAGTCTGGATACAGATGAACCAGATGACGTGGATAATACAAGTATGGAAGAAGTGACTTATGCAAAACCGCAGATGGAATTGCATATCAATGAAAATGAAACTATCTAATTAAAATCAATGTTATGAGTACCAGAGAAAAGCATTTATATTATTTAAGTGAACTGAAGGATTATAAGGTTAACAGTAAGGATCCAGACATTAGAGGTTGGCATGTCAAAGACCTTGATAACAGAACGATCGGAAAAGTGGATAATCTACTTGTGAATAAAGAACTCGGAAAAGTAGTTTATGTAGATGTGGAAGTAGATCAAAGTATTATCGATACCAATCATGACCCTTTCTCTTCACATCAAAATTCTGAAGTGAAAGAATTCATCAACAAAGAAGGTGAAAACCATATCATCATACCTATTGGATTGGTGAATCTGGATCTTAATGATAAGTATGCCTATTCTGAAAGTATTAACTACCAGACTTTTGCAGAAACGAAGAGATACAGATCTGGAACTACCATTAGCAGAGACTATGAAAATCATGTTCTTGGATCTTATGATCGTAGAAAAGAACACTTCAATAGGGAAGATGAATTAAGAAGAACCAGAACTGCATATAGCGATGCTGAACTGGAAGAGAGAGAAATTCGAAGAAGAGAGGAGGCTCGAATTCAAGAAGAAGCAAGACATCGTGACGATAGGGTTGAGACGGATGCTGAAGCAAGAATGCGCAGAGAAAAAGAAAATTTAAGATATAAGTCTGAAGGTCATAACAGGCCTATCGATGATCATAACAGGGCTTTACATCACCATGATACTCCGAGAGATCTTCAACCAGAAAGAACACTGGATGATGATTCAAATTGGGTACGCGATGATCGAGATATCGATAATGAAGATCTATATACAAACAGAAGAAAGAAAACTCGAACCAGTGAAGATTTTTATGACAGAAGAGAATTTTACAACCGTGACTAGTTTACCGGTATATAAATTATTAAAAAAGGGAAGTTTAAAACTTCCCTTTTTTAATGTCAAATAATATTTTCTCTTTCTGAATGATGTATGGCTTTTTCACTATCCCTGAAGTAACAGGTACTAACATCCATAGTTTCAAGATTAGCCATAACTTTCTGAACTTTTTTCTTCTGCTTGCTGGTAGTTTGCCGTATATAAATTGCCTTTATATTTTTCGGAAAAGTTTTACAGATACGTTCATATAGAAAAGGATCATGCTGTGAATCATCACCAATCAAAACATATTGGATGTGCGGATAAAAGGAAATAATATCCTTGATCTTAATGAATTTGTGATCGTGGTTACCTCTCCCCGATTTAACAAAATCCCGAAGCCCGGTTTTTATCTTTTTAAGTTTTATTACCGCCTTGGGTAATTCATGCAGATCTGCAAATTCGGCGATGAAATCATATAAGTTCCATTCGCTGCTGGAAACAAAAAAAAATGAATTAGAAGAATGTTCAGAATCCTGGCCTGCCTTGCTTAATCGCTTATAATGTTTTACCACATCATCAAAAACCTTACGTTTATTGATATTCTTAGAAAGCATTACATATAACTTCTTGAAAAAGCTATTGCTATGCGAGATTAGAAAAGTATCATCAATATCTGAGATTATTCCCAGTTTTCCTGGATAAGGTTTTAAAAGCTCCCCTTTTTCAACCATCCCGAATTCATACATTTTACAACTCACTTCGTAAGTGTGCCAGCCGGGTTCTAAATCTGCATCATAAGGAATAGTAAACCTAAAATATCCGTCTTCCTGCGTTTTTGTAGTAACCTCAAGATCTCTGAATTTCAATCGAATTTCATAATTTTCAAACGGCTTGATCCTGAATTTATGCAGGATCGCATAGGCATGCCTGATCCCTTTTTTTTCAATGCTATATTTATCCGGTGCCCAGGATTGAAATAAATGTCCGAATACCACAAGTTCTTCATCGTTCACATATCCACGGTACAACTTGAGGTCTAACTTCAAAATATTGGCGTTTTTTTAAAATTCCTTCATTCCAAATTAATTAATTTTAGGCGTATCATAAACAAGTCTGCATGAATTTTAAGGAAGTTTTATTGGTTGTAAATCCTATTTCCGGACAAACAGATAAAAAAAAGATCATATCGCAGGTTAAGAAACGCCTTGAAGAAAAGGGATTGAGTTTTCATCAATTTTCTACGACCGGTGAAAATGATAAGGAAAAGATTTATGAAGAAGTAAATAAAAATGGAATTGAACGCCTTATTGTTGCTGGTGGAGATGGAACCATCAATCTTGTAGCGGAAGCGGTTAAAAAGACTGATATCACTATTGGAGTGATAGCTGCAGGGTCTGCTAATGGAATGGCCAAAAACCTGGATCTGCCGGAATTGATGGAAGAGCAACTTGAAGTAGCCCTGGGAGATAAGTATATCGACCTTGACATTCTTTGTCTCAATGAGATCATTTGTCTGCATATGGGTGATCTTGGGATTAATGCTGAACTCATCAAGAATTATGAAGACTCTCCTATCCGGGGGAAGGTGGGCTATTTGATCCAGTCCATACCAACACTTATCAAGAGTGAATATCCTTTCAATTTCCATATTGAAACCGATGAGAGTACCAAAGAAGCTGAAGCCGTATTGCTTGGTTTTGCCAATGCAAATAAATATGGCACAGGAGCTAATGTAAATCCTCAAGGAAGACCAGATGACGGCATTTTTGAAATACTGATATTTAAAAAACTCAACCTAATTGAAATTCTGAAAACTCTTAAAAATGAAACAAATCTGGATTCAGATTTTGTAGAGATCCTGCCCGCCAAAGAAGCTCGGGTCACCTGTAAAAAGCCAGTAGCATTTCAGGTGGACGGCGAATATATAGGGGAAGAGACCAGGATAGATATAAGTATCCTTCCGGAAAAGCTAAGGATCGCAATTCCATGATTTTTTAAAACCCTATTCTGAAATAGGTAAATAAATCTCCGCTTTCCAGCTTAAAGCATCAACTCCTTCCTTTGGATTATCCTGAAAAATCTCAATAGGCAGCTCAGTGGTCCTTAAATTCCTTTTTTTAGCCTCATAGATCAATTCGTACCAGGCAATGTCTGAAATCCTGTAATTTCCATTATAAATAGCTTTTAAAGAAGTAGATGATGGAAATTGCTGAAACTCAACAAAACTATTTGGCCTGATATCCTGAGCTAGATTAATTGGAAAACAAAAATCAAAATCGATCACGTCATTCTCACGATCCCATCTTTTTATTTTTAGAAAAGGAAAACCGGTTAGTTTAAGTTCATGAATCATGACAAAGTCTTCGAGATATTGAATATCACGAACCATCTGGCTCGCCTTATTTTCAATCTTAATATTTTCTGCCGGTTTACAAACACAATCCAGAGACGGGGAAAAAGAAATAGTATCTTCAATGTGAATTCTATAAAGTTTTTGCTTTTCAATAAGTCCCTTTCCAAGTTTACTGAAGGAAGTTTTTAGGGAATCGATATAATTACTTTCAGCAAATGGATTTAAAATAGAAAGTCTGTTTTTAATTTTATCCGGTCCGGCGATATGAAGATAAATATCAGTTAAGCTATCTTCTTCCTGTTCCAATTCCCAAGAGAGGTCTAACCTATTATTTCTAAAATCGATCTCTTGTTTTAATTCTGAAAATTGATCTGAATGTAAATTTGAAATCTTGGGAGTTGCATTAAAAATCTCATACGTTCCAAGATCCTGTAGTTCCCGTTTCACCACTGCCGGACTATAATCCGCCTGAAAATGAAACCGGTAATCATATTCTTTTATAAACAAGAACCATACAAGGCTTAAAAGAATTAGGCCTAGTAAAATAAATAAGAATTTCTTCATGGAATTATTTCGAAGCTACTTTAGTTTCCTGAGTTTTTTTAGCCATCTCAAGTTTATTAACAACAAAATTACCCAGTCCTTTACCTTGAACAAGCCCAACTTCAATGGCTGAACGATAGTGAATTCCGCCATATAGCCTACTATTGGCAGCCTCTCGTGAAGCAGCATTGAAAGATTCGAAATTTCTAATTGGCAAACCGTAATCTACTTCAGTATCATCTTCAAATGCAAATCCGTCACCAAAAATATCTGTAAGTGCAATCGCTGCAGCACCAGATATCACCGAATGTCCGCTGGTATATTCAGGAAATGGCGGAGTTTGTAAAACAGAGCTCCAATTCTCATCTACGTATTTGTTGATAAGCGTTTCCGGCCTTACCAAATTACTGCGATATTTTTCATCCCAACAGCTTATAAAACCGTCGGCGATAGCAATAGCTGTCTTAGAATAAGCATAAACAGATTTATTAAAGTCGGCATTATCTTTTTTACAGGCGATCTTTACGATTCCCATCCAGTGACCACCAGGAGTGATCTTCTTCGTGGCAAACATCAAATGCCCTCTTAAGATGGAGACATAAGGATTACAATCCCAAAATTTAGCGATCGCCATTTCTTCACTATTTTCCTCATTTGCAGCGATCTTCTCTCTAATATTATAAACTTCCATCAATTCATTATGGAACTTAGAACCTTCTTCCATTGAAAATTCAGGTGGCGGTGCAGGTTTAAACTGATTTGCACTATCAATCACAAAAGGCCTGATCTTCATCCAGTGAGGCTCAATTCCATCCATATAAGAAGGTGGAGTTGGCTGCCAGCGACTTTCATTATCTGTATGGATTGAAAATTTTGGCATGGTACGGGTTTCAGCATAATTATCCTGCTTCATCCAGTCTTTAATATGAGTTGCTACTCTTTTTCCATAAGCTTCAGAAACTTTGAAGGCATTTTCATCTATATTTTTCCATTTATTGAAAAGGCTGTCTCTTTTAATGCCGATTCTATCCTCAGAAAATACCAGTCCTGTACTGATGTCATAAAATGCAACGATTGCGGCAGCTTCAGGAATAATAAGATCAGATTCCGGGGCAGGTGCTTCTTCAAGATTGTTTAGCTGTCCGGCAAGGCTTTTATAATTTTCATCGAACTGCGCCATAACTTCATAGGCCGCAATATTTGAATAAGCATAAACCCTGCTTGCCACAGGTGGAGAAAAAATATCATGTACCATCGTTTTGCTAACATTATCGTTAGCTGAATGAAAATCATCAGCGGTAACAACAATCTTTTCCTCCTTTTGATTGCAGGAGAAAATGCTTAATGCTAGCACTAGAACAGTTATAGATTTAATTTTAAAAATCGAATTCATAGATTTCAATTTTCGAATTATTTATAGTAATTATTAAATAAGATTTGTTATCAATTTGAATTATAGAAAAATCTTTAACAGATTTTTGTGATAAATTTAATTGAATTTGATCAGAATCAAGAATTTTATTTTCGTTTAACATTAATGATCCACCTAGTGCATCAAACCTGCCGTGATACGGAGTAACTCCAAAATAGTTCCCCCCAATTAACACTTCATTTTTTCCATCATTATTGAAATCATAGCTCAACATTGCTCGAATAGGTGCTGATTGCAATTCTCTTGAAAACTCTCGAAAGCTAAATCCAGAACCGGTATTCTCCAGGTATCCGCTTGCTAGAGTATGAACTTCTAATAATCTGGCTGAATCAAGTTCTTCTTTAGTCATGATTTCATCGATCTTCTTCCCGGCAAAGTCCTTATACTTTGTAAAACGCTTACGAAGCATTTGACTTAACTGAGACGCCATCTCGTCAAGACCATAAGGGAAATAATAATTACCATTCTTTTCTGTAGCCAGTAAAGTTTCGGTTAAACCATTATTATCGAAATCCTTGTAATACATTCGCATTGGATTCTCTTCTGAAGCATTTAGCTTGGTATTTAAACCCCAGTTTCCGAGCAGATAATCCATATCACCATCGTGATCTATATCTGCTGCGGTCACTTTTTGCCAGAGTCCATTCAGCTTTTTGTTTTTAATAAGATTTTTATTCACTGAGTATTTACCAGAAGAATTTTCCAGGATTACCGGAGACATCCACTCTCCTACCGCTAATATATCCAGGTCTTTATCTCCATCAATATCTGTAAATATCAAGTCGTTAATCATTCCCAATTCATCGAAAAGATCTTCCTGAACTATTTTAAACTTTCCATTGTTGTTCTGTAACAAATATGATTTTGGTATGGCGCCATAATCATAGTTTTGCGAATTACTCCCTACAAGAATGTCCTGATCACCGTCATTGTCATAATCTGCAGTTCTAATCACAGCAGAATTATTGTAGATCTTTGGAAGTAAACTATCTTTTTTAAATGAAGAATTATTACCAAGATATAGTCTATCTAAAAGCCATTCGTTTCTTCCCACAGATTCACCACCACCAGAAGCAAAAAACAGGTCCTGCTTTCCATCAGCATTGAAATCTGCGATTGCGATGCTTTGGTCTTCTGCTAATGAATCTCTTGCTATTTCTGGAAAATCCTGTTTCTTAAAATTTCCATTTTGCTGAATAAAAATTTCTACCGGTTTAAATCTTGAAGCTCCAAAAATGATGTCTTCCTTACCATCATTATTAATGTCTGCCACCTTCACCGATGGACCAAGATCAGACATTTGATGCGGAATAAGTTTCTGCATATCAAAATCATTGTATCGATTCTCCTCATGCTCATATGTAATTCCGAAATCTGACTCTAATTTTTTGAAACCTTTGGTATTATTCGACTTAAATAATCTTGAATAATCAGCTGAATCTTTTGCATCCTTTTCCTTCAGAACTAGGGTTTTATTCTTTTCCGGTTTTAATAAGGTCTGAGTTTTAGAATTCGGCCAGATAACTATAAGACTATCTAATTGAGCTGAATTTTTAAATCCAAAATGCAGAATAGGTTCTGATGAAGACTGGTAAGCTTTAGTTGTATACAGTTGCCTTGCCTGTTTGCCTTCTGAAGTATATAGAATCGCTTTTGAACCAATCCCGAAGGTATTATTGGAATCTGACTTTAATCTGATCTTTAAATGATCACCTTCAGCATAATCATTAATATAAATACTAGCTCTTTGATTGATATTATTGGTAACTATATCAAGGTCGCCATCACCATCCAGATCTCCGTAGGCAACACCGGTTGAAATGATAGAGTCATTTTTGATCCATTCTGCAGATCTATTGTCAAAATTTCCATCGCCTTCTCCTTTAAAAATATAATTGGTCACCGCGCCGGAAGGCATTTTATCCAGAACATCATTATCTACGAGCGTCGTTTTATCGAGTTTATTCTGGATCTGCTCGTTAGAAGTATATTTTACGTAATCAAGATCGTTCGGTCTCTTTGGTATTCCATTGCTTATAAACAGATCCTGTTTTCCATCCTGGTCATAATCGGCAAATAAAGGTCCCCAGCTCCAATCGGTTGCTGCAACACCACTCATTAAGGCTGTTTCTGAAAAATAGTTCCCTCCCTTATTCATCTGCAGCATATTTCTGGTGTATTGCGGATGATAGCCAAGTTTTTCAATTCTGAAACGATCCAAATTCACATTATCATCCCCAGCAGAAGACTTCAATACATTTTCATCTTCGGGAAGCATATCCAGCGTGATGAGATCCATAAATCCATCATTGTTCACATCAGCAGCATCATTACCCATAGAGAAGCGTGAAGTGTGACCGAAAAATTGTTTCAAATTTTCAGAGAAGGCGCCGTCACCGTTGTTGATATAGTAATAATCGTCCTCATGAAAGTCATTGCCGATATAGATGTCTGTATATCCGTCATTGTTAAAATCGGCTGTGGTGATTCCTAAACCGTAAGAGTTCGCACCTCCGTAAATACCAGCCTCTTCACTTATATCTATGAATTTTCCGTTTTCATTCAATAATAATTTATCACCACTTTCATAAACCCGGTTATTACGAATACTGGCAGGTCCAAAAGATTCATTGGTGTGTACGGCGTGGTTTAGAATATAAACGTCAAGATCTCCATCATTTTCCAGATCAAAAAATGCAGCCTGAGAAGAATAAGTATCCATATCCAGGCCGTATTCAGCAGAACTTTCAGTAAAGCTCAGATCACCATTATTGATAAAAAGTTCATTATGACCTCGAAAACCATTGACTCCTACTACGGCAGAAACGTAAATATCCAGAAGTCCGTCACCATTCACATCGGCCATGGTAGTTCCTGTATTCCAGGTGCTATTCCCAGCTACTCCGGCCTTTTCAGTGATATCTTCAAATTGTAAATTTCCTTTATTCAGAAATAGCTTGTTCTTCACCTGATTACCGGTAAAATAAATATCGGGAAGCCCGTCATTATTAATATCGCCTATGCTAACTCCTCCTCCATTATAAAAATATAGATAGTCCAGAATGTTCTGATCTCTGGTTTCTTTGAGTGTATTGGTAAAATCCAGTCCGGACGTTTCATAATCTGGATTACTGAAAAACTTCTCCTGAACCTTTTCCTCTTCTTCATCCTGACAGGAGATCAGGATCAAAGAGAGTAAAAAGAGTAAAAATCTACTATTGACTAACTACAAAAATTCGGGGTTTTTTATCGTTAATAGCCGCGATTAAAAATGTTTTACCATTTCTGTCTTTTATCGTTTTCAGGAATTTTACTTCGTCCCTGATGTTGAATCCAGTTCGGTCAAAATCCTGCCACTCAAAATTCATATTTCCATCTCCTAGCAAAACATTACCATAACCAGCATCAAGTCTTGAAAATTGTGGTTTGAACTCAAAATCATTACCACCCATGATCAGGTCGAGGTTACCGTCATTATTTACGTCTGTACATGAAATTCCGCAAACGCATGAAAACTGAACGCGTCCAGGTAATTTTTTGATCTCGAATGAGCCTTTACCATCGTTAATAGCAATAACTGTCTCTGAAATCGTTGCTTCCTTTACAATTGCATTTTCAATCTTATTCTTCGGAATCAATTCCTGAATAGTCTTTTTAGCATATTCAGAAGCTTTAAGATTCTCTTTTTTCAGGAACACTAATTGGGAGATCATTTCCTTTTTCATGTGCAATGGATAATCCTTCCCGTCGCGCTGAAGCGTAACCAGCTGCTCTATGGTACCATTATCATCATAATCGTTCACCCACATTTTTACAGGATTTTCTGCAGATGTTTTATAGGCAAGGTTACTTCCCTTATTTCCCAAAACGAGATCCATGTCTCCATCATTATCCAGGTCGGCAGCTTCTACGGTATTCCACCATCCGGTATATTTATCAAGATCATTTTTCAGAAGGCTCAATCTACGTCCTGAATTGAGATAAACATGTGGTGCGCCCCAATCTGAAACTGTGACCAGATCCTTTTTTCCATCACCATCTATATCTTCCCAGATCGCATCGGTGATCATACCGGCGTATTTCACATCATATGCGATACGTTCGGTAGAATTTACAAACTCACCATCTCCTTTATTTTCAAGGAACAAATGTTTAGGATCCAGCCCAAAATTAACGGCTACACTTCTTGATCCTATAAAAACATCCATATCTCCATCACTATCAAAGTCGTAGGAAGCTATTGTTGCAACATTCTGGTCTACCGCTGGAATCGTTTTCGTGGTTGGTTTGAAATTACCTTTTCCATCATTCAGATAAAGTCTAGGTTTATAATTCTGAGCATCTCCAACTTCATTTCCTCCGGAACCAACCATCAGGTCAAGATCTCCATCGCCATCGGCATCAAAGAATTCAGCAGCAGTATCTTCAAACATAAGGTCTGCATTCAATGCTGATTGATTCGATTTTCGAAGATTTCCATTACCACGGTTCAGGTAAATGCTTCCAGCCTGTTTTTTAGCACCGCCGATAAATACATCTTCATTCCCATCATTATTGATATCTCCAACTGCCATTGCCGGTCCTTCCTGACTCAATTTTTTATAGATCATTCCTTCATAGTCAAAATCTGTATATGCATTTTCAGAATGCTGCTCGAAGCTATCGTTAGAACGCTCAGTAAGCAGAGTTTTAACCTCAGGGGTTTTCGGAACTTGGTACTGACCATTTGCATCCGAATGATTTAAGGTAAGTGTTTGGTTTACCCCTATATTCTCTAGTTTCTGAGTTGCATTATCTGGCCAGATCACTCGAAGCGAATCAATTCTATCTTCTTTACCCAGACCAATATTTAAAACATAATCCATGGAAGACTGAAATCCTCTGGAAGGATTTTCATCCTGAAGTATCACTTTATCGCCAATAAAAAGCCTGACGATCGTTCCAATAGCGAATTTGTTCTTTTCACTACCATTAAGTTTTACGCGTAGATAGTTATGATCCTTTTTCTTTTCAGAATTGTTTCTGTAAACAAAAGAATTCATGTTCACATTATTTACAACCAGATCAAGATCTCCATCATTATCAAGATCTCCATAGGCACAACCATTAGAAAGACTTGGCACCCCTAAGCCCCATTCTTCGGCCTTGTCACTGAATTTAAGATCTCCCTGATTCTGAAAAGCATAATTAGGAAGTGGTGTTACCGGCATTTTATTAATGATCGAGTCGATAGCCTCCTTCTTCCCGGTAAGGGCCATTTTCTGGATAATCTCATTAGCAAAGAATTCAACAAAATCAAGGTCTGTAAGATCATGATTGATCCCATTGGTTACAAAAATGTCCCGATTTCCATCATTATCCATATCGAAAATAAGACCAGCCCAACTCCAGTCTGTACTTTCTACTCCGCTAAAATGTGCGATCTCAGAAAATGTATTATTACCATTATTCAGCTGAAGGGTATTATGAATATATTGCTGATAGAAATCCTTGCTCTGCTTAAGTTTAAAAACATTATAACCTTCAAACTCCATAACAGATTTAACCCGTTCCTCGGTATCGGGAAGCATATCGGTAATAAAGATATCCGCAAAACCATCATTATTGATATCTGCCATATCTACACCCATTGCAGATAAACATAAATGTTGTGTCCAGTTCTCTATTTCTTCAGTAAATGTCCCATCCTGATTATTGATATACAGGTAATCCCTTTCATAAAAATCATTGGATACATAAATATCAGGATACAGGTCGTTATTAAAATCGTTGACCATTACACCAAGTCCAAAACCTATCAAACTTCCAAAAATACCCGCGTCTTCACTAACATCAGTGAATTTACCATCATCGTTTCGCAACAACATATCTCCCACTCCTCTAAAGATCTCAGGAACACCTTCCCAATCCTGTGCTCTCACATTACGCTGTTCGGCAAATCCAAGACTGCTAACCGGTATATTGGAATTATTCAGAATATATGCGTCCAGATCTCCGTCCTTGTCGTAATCAAAGAATGAAGCATGTGTACTGAATCCGGTTTCAGCAAGATTATATTCTTTTGCTTTTTCGGTAAAGGTAAGATCCCCATTATTGATAAAAAGATCGTTGTCATGGTTGTTTCCTTCCATGTTCCCGGCATTACTCACATATATATCGAGTAATCCATCCTGGTTGATATCTACCATATTCACACCGGTAGACCAGGGCTTATTCCCTTCAACGCCTGCAGATTTGCTAATATCTTCGAACTGAAAATTACCCTTATTCAGGTACAATTTATTCGGCTTCTTATTCGCCGTTAAATATATATCCGGAAGTCCGTCATTATTGATATCTCCAATGGCAACTCCACCTCCGTTATAAAAGTTTCGGTATTTGAAAATATTGAAATCAGGTTCGTTCTTTACCTCATTAATGAAATCTATTCCTGTTTCCTCAGGAAGCATTTCAGTAAAAAGCGTATTCTCTTTTCTAACATTATCTGCATCTACATTTTCCTGTTCTTTTTTATCATCAGAATTACAAGATGCGAAAAATACCAAACTAAATATTCCTAAAACCTTAAAGATCTTTCCGGTTCTATTCATGCGATTCATTATTAATTTTTAAAACTATTGGGCTATCACCATTTCTGGTAATAATCATGTGTTCAACTCCGTCTATGCAAAGCTTTTCTATATCTCTTGAAGCCCCGGGAATGTCTGGCAAGGCTTTAGAGACCTCAAAATTTCCATTCCCATCATTAACTAGTAAAACACCGTGAGATGCGTCTAATCTACCTAATTGGGTGCTAATTTCATAGTTATTTCCAACTAAAAGAACATCCTGAAAACCATCATTATTGAAATCTAATTTCTGAAGGCTAAATACCTGAGATGCCTGAACTTCAAAAGGAAGTAAATGTTTTATAAAATTACCATTACCGGTATTTTCAAAATAACAGGAAGCGAGTTCAGAAACCTGTTTTTTAACGGAATTCTGAATCTTGTCTTCTGGAAAAATCTCTTCAAAATCGGCCCTAGCAAATTCCTCATAAGTTGTGAATTTCTTTTTCAGAAAAGGTAATTGCTGATCTAATTCATCTTTTGAAGCAAATAAAGTTTCCCTGCCTTTATAATTGTAAGTAAGAATAGGCTCGGAAGTTCCATTATCATCAAAATCATTAATATAAATGTTGGCAGGTGATTCTGAAGATGCACTTAGTCGGCTATTCAAGCCCCAGTTGGCAGCCATAAGATCAAGGTCTCCGTCATTATCAAAATCATCTATAACCACATCATTCCACCAGCCTTTTTCAGTACTTAAATTAGAATTCAATAACTCTAGGGATTTACCAGCTTTATTTAGAAAGATCTGGGGTGCAGACCAGTGACCAGCAACAATCAAATCTTCGTATCCATCAGCATCAAAGTCCTCCCAGGCCACATTTTGAATTATTCCGATTAATTCAGGAATATATTCCTCAGAAATATCTACAAATATACCATCGTCGTTTCTAAAAAAATGATGATTTGAGGACATACCGAATTCTCCTGATTTGATCGTAGACGTAATAAGAATATCCAGATCTCCATCCAGATCTATATCTGAACCGGTTACGCTGGATGCATTCAATTCTATATCCTGAAAATTATTCTTATCAAGGCTAAATCCGGCATCAGAATTCAGGTATAGTCTAGGTCTTAAAGCCTGCCCCGATTTAAATTCATTTCCGCCACTTACAACCAGCATATCCATAAGACCGTCGCCGTTAGCATCAAATATAAATTGGTCTGTATCTTCAGAAATTGCCTGTTCTTCAAATAGATCTACTTTTTGAGTTTTAAAAGAGCCATCCTTTTGCTGATATTGAATTTGCAACGCCTGAGTTTTTCCTCCGCCAAAAATCACATCATCCAATCCATCATTATCCATATCGGCAACTGTTACCTTCGGGCTCAAATTAGAATAAGCAAATGGACTAAGCAATTGCCTATTAAAATCCAGAGAACTTTGCTCTGTATGGGTATAGGAGAAAATTGAATCTAACTTTTCAAATCGATTGAAATCTTTTATTGAATCAGCTTTAACAGATTTCGATTTATTATAACTAATCTTAATTTTCTGATTTGATTTGACGTCTAACTGCTTCGATTCCTTCCCATCATACCAAATCACCTTTACTGAATCGATTAATACATTATCACCCAAACCAAAATGTAGTCCGGAAGCTACTGAGGAAAGATATCCCCTGCTCAAATAATGCTCCTGCGTCTGTTTGTCATTTTTACTATAAACTTCAACTCTCGATCCAATTCCAAGAATATTATTTTCAGGTCCCTGTAATTCGATATCCAGATAATTCGTATTTTCTGAATTTGAATTATTTCTAAGGATAAACGCCGGTTCATCGGTGTTGTTAGTTACCAGGTCAAGATCACCATCATTGTCAAGATCTGCATATACACTTCCATGGCTGAAAGATGTTTCCGCAGGTAGCCAGGAATCAGAAAAATCATCAAAAGTTTTATCACCCGTATTCTTAAAGATATAATTCTGTACTTTCTTTTCTGGCAATTGCCTGGTGAGAGTCGCCAGATCTACTTTTCCACCTTTGCTCAATTGCTTCTGGATCTCATCTGTAGAAATATATTTGATATAATCCATATTATTGGTTGCTCCTTTTATGCCATTGGTAATAAAGAGGTCTTTAAAACCATCATTATCAAGGTCTGCAAAAAGAGGACTCCAGGACCATTCTGTAGCAGCAATGCCACTTAAAAATGCGGTTTCGGAAAAATTTAGATCACCTCTGTTTATGTGCAGCGTATTTTGCATATACTGCGGAGCAAAGCCATTTCGTAAATAATTTGAATAGGTTTGAAATGGATATTCAAGTCCAGAAGTTTTATAAGTTTCCAGGTCTTCCGGAAGCATGTCCAGAGAAACGATATCCAGGAAACCATCATTATTAATATCAGCGATCTCATTTCCCATCGAGTAATGTGAAGTATGACCCAGATTCTGAGAACTCTGAGAGTTCAATTCCTTAAAAGTTCCATCCTTCTGGTTGATATAGATGTAATCATTTTCAAAAAAATCGTTCCCAACATAAATATCCGGAAACGAGTCGTTATTTAAATCGCCGATTGAAACTCCAAGTCCGTAGCCGGTAATACCCTGAAATATTCTTGACTCCTTAGATACATCTACATATTTTCCGTTATCATTTTTAAATAATCTGTCACCGGAAGCAGGATCGAATGTTTTCCTTTTTGCTCCACTTCCATAATTTTTATTTGGATGAGTAGAGTGATTCAGTAAATACATATCAAGATCTCCATCATCATCATAATCTAAAAAAGCAGACTGTGTGGAGAATCCTGAAAAATCAAGTCCGTATTCCTTTGAGCGCTCCTCGAATCTAGGATTTCCCTGCTCATCATTTCCAAGATTGACAAAAAGCAGATTATGTCCTGTTAAGTCATTAGTTCCAGAAACCTTACAGATATAAATATCCATACGACCATCGTTATTAATATCTACATTGCTAATTCCGGTAGACCAGCCATCTGAATTATTAATCCCTGAACTATCTGTAATATCTGTAAATTGAAAATCGGATTGATTTATATATAATTTATCGGACTCCCTGTTGGAAATGAAGTAAAGATCTACCCAACCATCACCGTTATAATCTGCCGCGGCTACTCCCGCACCATTGTAATAATATAAATAGGTTAGAATATTAAATTTTGGATCCTGCTTTAGATTATTACTAAAATCAATTCCTGTTTTTGAAGAATCCATTTTTTGAAACAGCGAACTCTCCTTTTCACAACCTGAAATGCAGAAAATTATAAGTAGATAAGATATTAGCCGGGTGGCTGTTTTCATATTGTATTCCCTTGTGGCGCTAACCGGAAAGATAAAAAATATTAACAAACCTATAACAAAAAAAGAGGGCTAAAAATTAGCCCTCTTTTTCAAACAAATTTTAAATAATTAATATCCCTCGTTCTGTGTAAGATTAGGGTTAGAAATAATTGCCGATGATGGGATTGGAAAAAGAACTCTGAAGTTCTCTGTGTTATCCTTGAATCCCCAGGTATCTGAGAAAGTACCGAACCTAATTAGGTCGTTTCTTCTCCAATACTCTCCATAAAGTTCTCGTCCTCTTTCAGCAAGAAGATCTTCTTCGGTAACACTTGATAAAGGAGAAGCTTTTCTTAATGCTCTAAGCTCATTTACCATTCCTGTTGCGTCGTCTCCCATTCTCATCATTGCTTCAGCTTTCATCAAATAAGCATCAGAGAATCTGAATACAATTTTGTGGTTGGCAAAAGAACCATTTGTTGGGTGATACTTAATAACTCTAATTCCTGTGTCTTCACCATTACCAACTAAACCAGGTAGATTCTTAGAGAACATAAGATCTGTATTCTGTCTAGTCTTAAGTTTTGAACCATCATCATCATATTGCTGACCTACTAGGAATCCAT
Organism: Christiangramia sediminicola; assembly: GCF_031344135.1. Lineage (NCBI taxonomy): Bacteria > Pseudomonadati > Bacteroidota > Flavobacteriia > Flavobacteriales > Flavobacteriaceae > Christiangramia > Christiangramia sediminicola. The sequence continues at coordinate 276,796 of NZ_JAVJIU010000002.1, read as the reverse complement.
ATCCAATTCCAAAATTCACATCATTGGCTGTAGTTTCATCAGGAACAAATCCACGTCTTTCTTCCTGGCCATCTCCAACAAAGTTGGTATTTGGATCCCCTTCAAAAGAATCATAGAATTCAGCAAGTGTGGTGAAACCATTCCAGCCACCTCCTGTATTATCCGGAGCATTCTGGTTATAGTGTAAACCATGCCAAATTACGTTACCAACACTTGAAGTAGTGAAGAAAATAGTTTCATTATCTAAAGCTGGCGCGAAAATATCAAAATATCCTTCTACCAAACCAAATCCTTTGTCTTCCAAAGCATTAACGTTATCTATCACCAATTGCATGTCTGCACTACTAGGAGATTCAGATCCATAATAAATATGCTTATTCAGGTAAAGTTTTGCTAATAAATGATTAGCCGCTGCCTGTGATGCAAAATTCAACTCTGAGTCACCAGGTGAAGGATTAGGTAGATCACTCAATGCAGTTAATAGATCATTTTCTATAAAATCAAAAGCTTCCTGTCTACTTAATACTCTCGGATCAATATCAATACCTTCGTCTACTTCTCTAAATGGTACCTGACCGTATAAATCCATTACCCAGAACATACTTAATGCTCTTAGAAATCTTGCTTCAGCTTCCTGAGATGGTGATGCTTGACTTCTAGAATCAATAATTTCTGTAGTATTAAATACATTCTGATTCTGCTCATTCCAAGTATCTCTAACGTGTGGATGAATCGCAGACCATGTATGCTGGTGAAGCGTTCTCCATAATCCATTGTCACCCCAGTCAGTTCCTCGTGTTGGTACAACGAATTCATCTGAACTTACTTCGTTTAAAGCATAAAGGTTGGCCTGGTTTTCCATTTGTCCACGAACACTATTGTAGACAGAGGTTAATGCTCCCTCAACATCCGCCACTCCAGTAAACTCACCAGTTTGATTGGCAATTCTGGAATCGGTTTCTTCAATATCCAAATCTGTACACGCTCCAAGGGAAAGTGCAAGACCTAATAGGATTATATTAAATCTATTATTTTTCATTTTCATTTTTTTAAAATTTTGCATTTATACCGAAAGTATAAGTTCTTGGTCTAGGATAAGCCGTATTATCAATACCGGCAGTTGGAATCCCATTAAGAGCAGTAGAAGTACTAACTTCAGGATCTAAACCGCTATAATCTGTAAATAATAACAGGTTCTGACCATTTACATACAGTCTTAAGTTATCCAAAAATGAATTTTCACCAAGATCAAAAGTATAACCAAGACTAGCGTTCTGCAATCTTAAGAAATCACCTTTTTCAAGGAATCTAGTTGAAACATCTGGTGCATTCAATCTTGATTCACCACTAGTAAGAACGTCCTCAGTTACATTTCTACCAGTATTCAAGTTACCAGCAGTAAACAAGGCGTTAGCAGTGTTATTGTAAACATAGAATCCGTACTGTCCTGCAAAGAATAAAGAAGCATCAAAGTTTCCGAATTCTGCTCTGGTACTAATACCTATGTTGGTAGTAGGCAATGCGCTTTTATCAACAAATTCCTGAGCATCACCGTTTGGATAGATAGAAATTCCATCAGCATCGTATCCAGCGAATTCTCTCAGGTAATAAGAATATAAAGGTCTTCCACCAACTAAAAGTTGAGCGAAAGCTCCTGTTAGACCCTGACCAGAGATTTGCGCACTTTCAATCTGTCCATCAAAATCCTGAAGTTCATTATCATTGTATGCTATATTGAATCCAAAATTCCAGAAGAAATTATCGTTATCGATAATATCATAATCTATCGCGAATTCAACACCCTGGTTTATCAAATTCCCATCAATGTTTGTAAATGAAGTAGATGCTGGACTAGGCTGTGCGTTCTGAGTTAACAAAAGAAGATCTTCGGTGTTTTTTCGATATACATCAAAACTACCGGATAATCTATCATTCATAAATCCGAAATCAAAACCTAAGTTAGCTTGGGAAGTAGATTCCCATTGTAAACCTGGCTCTGGGAAACCTGCTCTAGCAGTACCACCACCATTTACATTACCACCGTTGTCAATCCCGTAACCATTAGCGATTGTACGAATAGTAAAGTTACCGTAACCAAGACCGTCCTGGTTACCAGTGATACCATAACTCAATCTAAGCTTTAGTGTAGAGAAAGCATCAGGCATAAAATCTTCCTGATCAATTTTCCATGCAAAAGCTCCCGACGGGAAATATCCATATTCATTCTCAGGTCCAAATTTAGAAGAACCATCAGCTCTCATCGTGAACGTAAATAAATACTTATCTAATAGCGAGTAATTCAATCTTGTAAAGAAAGATTGTAATTCATCATAATTATCATAGAATCCACCAACTATTGCAGTAGAATTGATGTTAGGAGCTGTAAAAGCTATGTTATTTTGGATGTCTGGAAAAAGACCAGTGTAATTTGAAGAGTTTAATCCAACTCCAAAAGTTTGATAATTACTTCCAGATAAACTGTTTCTAACAGCATTGAAATCACCTCTGAAAGTGTTGATAATATCTCCAGTATTTCCAGAGCTAAATCCAAAACCAGAACCATAAGTACCCTGTCTGTCGAATTTCTGATAAGAGTAACCAGCTAATGCAGTAAAAGTTGAGTTTTCAAATTCTTTATTATAATTAAGTACAAACTCTAATAATGTATTCGTAGCTTCAAGATCATCTAAAGCACTTCTACCATTTCCTGGAACACCATTACTTAAACCTACGATATCTCTAGAAAATGCAATATTTCTTTCTGAATTAGAATTGTCATAACCAAAAGTAACTTTAGCATTTAAACTATCGAAAATATCATAATCTGCTGAAACGTTTAAAAGAATTCTATCAGTCTCAGTTACATCTTCAGTATAGTAAAGCAATTGCAAAGGATTTAAATTTCCTCCTCCCGGATCAAATGCTACATCATTAGGATACGTAGGATTCGTATAATAAGTCGCAGCAAGTAAGTCTCCAGATGCTCCCGGAGTATTACCAATTGCAGCAGCATTATCTTCAACTACAGAATATGTTGCCTGTAAACTTAAATTTAATCTATCATCAAGAAATCTCTGGTTAGCATTAAGTCTACCTGTAATTCTCTCAAGTCCTGATTCTTCAATAATACCTTCAATATCGTTATAGCCTAAAGAAAGTCTAACGTTTCCAGTACTATAATTATTCATATAAGATACATTGTGATTTTGAGAAAATGCTGTTCTAAAAATAGCATCCTGAAAATCTGTATCAGATCCAAAATCTGCGTCTGCGGCGTTACCACCTAAATCTTCAATACCTTGAAGAAATCCTTCTCTATCTAATAAATCATAAGTATTTGCCGGTTCAGCAAAACTTACAGACCCATCATAAGTAAAAGAACCTCCCTGGGCACCTCTACCTGATTTAGTCTGAATAATTACAACTCCATTAGCACCTCTGGAACCATAAATAGCAGTTGCAGAAGCATCTTTAAGGATACTTATACTTTCTATATCACTTGGGTTCAAGAAATTTAAAGGGTTTTTAGATGAACCTCCACTTACTCCTAAATCTGGAGCTCCAGCGGCAGTTGCATCTCCAGCAAGCGGCACACCATCTACAACAAACAGAGGGTTGTTATTTGAACGTACAGAAGTTGTACCTCGAATTCTTAGCGCTACTCCACCTCCAGGCTCACCACTTGATTGTGTGATCTGAACACCGGCAGTTTTACCTTGAATAAGTTCTTCAGGTGATGCAATATTACCTTTGTTAAATTCTTCAGCGGTAACAGCAGATACTGATCCGGTCGCATCCCTAACGGTTGTGGTACCATAACCGATCAATACTACCTCATCAAGTTCGGCAGCATCAGTCTCCAGATTAATATCTATAGTAGATCTACCATTAACCTGAACTTCCTGGGTCACGTAACCTACGAAGCTAAACATCAGTGTAGCATCTTCAGGAACATTGTTTATGGTATAATTACCATCAAAATCTGTAGTGGTACCCGTCGAAGTTCCCTTGATGGAAACAGTTGCACCGGGCAGCGGACCACTCTCATCTGTCACTGTTCCGGATACAGTTTGCGCTTTTGCCATACCGAAGGTTATAAGGGCTCCGATAAACAAAAGGCTCCTGAAAATCATTTTTCTCATAAGATAAAGTTTTAGTTGGAATCACTCAGACCACGCTGAGCAGGCTAAATTTAGATAAATATTTGTTAATAAAACAAATCAGTTTTTAATAATCTGATTATTTCAAACGTTTGAGAAAAAAATATCCTCAATTATTCGAAAAATAATTACAGATTCTTTAGAAACATTGATAATGACACAATTTATGAGGCATTAATTAGGTTTTATTGAAAATTCAATAAAATCATAAATTTTACTCACAATTGTTGATAAGTGCCTAAAATACTGCGAAATGCAATATTTTAGAGTGACATCGCTTTCCCATTACCAAGTTCAGAAACAGGTCCGCATGGGATATACTGCCCCGGAACCGGATCATACCATAATACATTCTCCCCTACTTCTTCACTATTTTTCCATGCCCAAATTGCCATTCCTCTAACTGCAGTTAAATATGCAAATGCTCCTGCATCTGCATCCATCTGCACTTCAGTTTCCTGTTCCTGAGCATCCTGGGTTTCAGTATTACGTTTGGCGTATTTCTCTTTTTCAGCCGGAGTGGCTTTCAAATACTTCTTAATGATATTCTCAAAGTCTTCCTGTTTCCCTTCCTCCTGCTCTTTATCGTATTCAGCTTTAAAAGCTCTGGAAAATGCTCCTGCCGATCTCTCGAATTGACTGCTCTGCTCCTTTTGAGCCACCTCATTCATATATGAATCAATGAATTGTGCTATGTTTAGATCTGAAGCTCCCGGAGTATCGGTCGCGGGTAAAATAACATCCAGTATTTTTTGCAAGGCAAAACCATGCGATGCAGATAAGAATGTTGGTTGCCAGTCATATTCAGGCTCATTCTTACAACTTTGTAATAAACTTAGAGTGGATGGACCAACAATGAATACTCCTGCTCCTAATCCTATAGTTTTTAAGACTTGTCTCCTTTTCATGATACTGATATTTTAGGCATTTGACTTTTTGAAATTCTTCGATGCGTGATCTGCAGCTCTCGCTGTCATGGCCATGTAAGTTAATGATGGATTCTGGCATCCGGCAGATGTCATAAACGCTCCATCGGTCACATAAACATTGGAAGCTCCGTGAACCTGGTTATTTCCATTAAGTACAGAAGTTTTAGGGTCGCGTCCCATTCTTGCCATTCCCATTTCATGAATCCCTAATCCCGGTGCTCCAATATCATCATATCCATTCACATCTTTAAATCCTGCTTTTTCAAGCATGTCTACAGCTTGTGAGATCATATCTTTACGCATCTTCAATTCGTTTTCCTTGAATTCAGCATCAAAGGTTACTGTTGGAAGATCCCATTCATCTAGCTTATTATAATCAAGAGTCATCTTATTTTCATGATATGGCAAAGTTTCTCCAAATCCCATAAGACCCATTGTCCATCCACCTGGTTCTGAAACTGCTTTTTTCAGTTCAGCTCCATAGGCTGCTTCGGCAATGCTATCAGACCAGTTATCTCTACTTGCTCCACCCTGGTATCCATAACCACGTAAGAAACCTAGATCTTTATCACTATCGTTTAAGTTTCTGAATCTTGGAAGGTAGATCCCATTAGGCTTTCTTCCTTTATAATATGAATCTTTAAATCCGTCATATTTTCCTGACGCACCAGCTTTAAAGTGGTGATCCATTACATTATGACCTAATTCTCCGGAATCGTTCCCCATTCCATCAGGGAATCGGTCAGATTTAGATTGCATCAAAATACTTGTAGAAGCAACAGCAGAAGCACAAAGGAAAATCACGTTTGCCTTGAATTCCATTGTTTCCTTTGTATTGGCATCAATCACCTTAACTCCGGTAGCTTGTTTTGTATCTGGATCGTAAATCACTTCACTTACTACCGAATTTGGTCTAAGCGTCATATTACCTGTTCTTTCTGCAGCAGGTAAAGTTGATGAGTTACTACTAAAGTATCCTCCGTAAGGACAACCTCTTATACAACGATTTCTAAATTGGCATTTAGATCTTCCTTCAAACTTTTTATCTCCGGTAATATGAGCAACACGGCCGGAAGTCATTACTCTCCCGTCAAATTTTTCGGCGATGCTTTCTCTAAAATAGTCTTCAACACAGTTAAGATCCATTGGAGGTAAAAATTGCCCATCTGGTAACTGACTTAATCCTAATTTTTCTCCGCATACACCTATATAAGACTCTACTTTATCATACCAGGGTGCGATATCTTTATATCTAATAGGCCAGTCTACTCCATGACCATCCTTTTTGTTCGCTTCAAAATCAAGATCACTTAATCTATAACTATGTCTCCCCCACATAATAGATCTACCACCTACGTGATAACCACGCATCCAGTCAAATCTTTTCGTTTCATTATAGGGGTGTTTAACATCATCTACGAACCAGTGTTTACTCGGTTCAGAAACAGTATAGCCGGTTCTGGCTTGCTTTAATTGTCTTTTTTTATCTTCTTTGGTAACCTGACCTTTGAACTTATAATCCCATGGATCATCGTTCATCGTAGGATAGTCTTTAACATGTTCAACCATTCTACCTCTTTCCAGTACCAGTGTTTTAAAACCTTTTTCGCAAAGTTCTTTTGCAGCCCAACCACCGCTAATACCTGTTCCCACAACTATAGCGTCATAATTGTCATTTTGATAATAATTGCTCACAATTCCTTATTTTATTGATGAAATAATAGCTCGAAGTCTACCAAATATATAAATTTCAGAGGATAATTTTACATCTTTAAAAAAAAGGCTACATTTATTTTTCATTTTTTCAAGGATTCCAATTAAAATTTAACCTATTCACAATGAATTTAAAATCACTGAAGGTATTATCCTTCCTTTTCCTTACTACGTTTTCTTTATCATTGACTTCCTGCAAGCAAAACGCCGATAAGAAAGCTGAAGTAGCTCAGGAAGAAAACATTGAAACTTCCTCAGATTCTTTATTTTTCAAACTATCCTTAGCCGAATGGTCTTTACACAAGACTATTGGAGAAGGTGATTTAGACCCTATGAATTTTGCCCAGAAAGCAAGTGAAATGGGATTTGATGGTATTGAATATGTAACCGGATTTTATGCAGCACGTATCAATGAAGCTGAAGATCCAGAAGCTGAAATGAAGAATATCCTCGATACTCTAAAAATGAATAGTGAAAAATATGATGTTGAAAATTTATTACTGATGATAGACGGGGAAGGTGACCTTGCAGTCAACGATTCAGTTGCCAGAAATAAGGCTGTTGATAATCATAAAAAATGGGTTGATGCGGCTGAATTCTTAGGATGCCACTCTATTCGTGTAAATCTTTTTGGAAGTGACGACGCTGAAGAATGGAAGAAAAATTCTATAGATGCACTTGGAAAACTTTCTGAATATGCGCAAACTAAAGGAGTAAATGTGCTCGTAGAGAATCATGGCTATCTTTCTTCAGATGCAGATCTTCTGGTTGAAGTAATGAAGGGTGTGAATATGGAAAATTGCGGAACGCTTCCTGATTTTGGTAATTTCTGCCTGAAAAGAAAAGATGGCGCCAGGTGGAATGCTGAATGTGTAGAGGAATACCCAAGATATGAAGGTGTTGAGAAAATGATGCCTTACGCCAAGGCAGTAAGTGCAAAATCATATAATTTTAATGATGAGGGTGATGAAGACCTTATCGATTATAAGAAAATGCTGCAGATTGTAAAGGATGCCGGTTATGATGGATATATTGGTATCGAGTATGAAGGTGAGGATCTTTCTCCTGAAGAAGGTATCATGGCTACTAAGGATTTATTGATCAAAGCCGGAAGCGAATTATAAAAACCAATATTTAAACCATGAATAAACTTATACGATTTCAACTTTCCCTGATGATGTTTCTGGAATTCTTCATTTGGGGCGGTTGGTTTGTAACGCTTGGAACATACTTAGGATATAATCTTGAAGCTACAGATGTTCAAATTTCAACAGCATTTTCAACACAATCCTGGGGAGCCATCATAGCGCCATTTATTGTAGGTATGATCGCTGATCGCTTTTTTAATGCGGAAAGAATATTGGGAATACTTCATTTAGTTGGAGCAGTTTTAATGTATTTAATGTATCAAAGTGTTGAATTCGCTGAATTCTACCCGTTAGTGCTTGGTTATATGATCGCCTATATGCCAACTCTTGCTTTGGTAAATTCAGTTAGTTTTAATCAAATGAAGGATCCTGCAAAAGAGTTTTCTTATATCAGGGTATTTGGAACGATTGGATGGATCGTGGCCGGACTGGTAATTAGTTGGTTAAGCTGGGATGGGGCTCAGGGCCGTGAAGAAGGTTTACTGAAGTACACTTTCCTAATGGTTGCGATCGCTTCAGCATTTTTAGGATTATTCAGTTTTACACTTCCTAAAACACCTCCAACTGCCGATAGATCTAAAAAAGTTAGTATTACCGAAACTTTAGGCCTGGATGCTCTTAGTTTATTAAAAGACAAGAACTTTTTAATGTTCTTTCTTGCTTCGGTATTAATATGTATTCCGCTGGCATTTTATTACCAGAATACAAACCCTTTTCTTTCTGAAGTTGGTGTAGATAATCCAACCGGATTAATGACCATAGGTCAGGCTTCTGAAGTGTTATTCATGCTTCTCCTGCCCTTCTTCTTTAAGCGATTCGGATTTAAATTAACCATAATCGCCGGGATGGTAGCCTGGACGCTTAGATATTTGCTTTTTGCTTATGGAGATTCAGGTGAATTGATTTTCATGCTGATCACAGGAATTGCGCTCCATGGAATTTGCTATGATTTCTTCTTTGTTTCAGGACAGATCTATACTGATTTTAAGGCAGGTTCAAAATATAAAAGTTCAGCTCAGGGACTAATAACACTTGCGACCTATGGCGTTGGTATGCTAATAGGTTTTTATGTAGCTGGACTAATTACTAATGCATATTTAACTGGAGAGAAAATGCACGACTGGGAAACCATTTGGATCTACCCGGCAGGATTTGCATTTTTAGTAATGCTCCTTTTCGCATTATTCTTTAGAAACGAGAAGATCGATAAAAAAGATATAGAAATATAAATTACAATTTATGAGTAAAATAAGACTCGGAATTTTAGGTGGTGGTGAAGATTCTTTGATAGGGATCCTGCATAGGGTTGCCGCAAATATGTTTGACCAATTCGAAATTGTTGGAGGAGTATTTGACATTCAACATGAGAAAAGCTTGAAATTCGGAGAGAAACTTCAACTGGATAGCTCCAGGATTTATAAGAATCTGGACGAGTTCGTTGAACAGGAGTCTAAGCTACCTGAAGATAAAAAGATTCAGGCGGTTTCAGTATTAACACCGAATTTTCTTCATTTTCCAATGGCAAAGCAACTTCTGGAAAATGGATTTAATGTGATCTGTGAAAAGCCGCTCACTACAACTTACGAAGAAGCCAAGATCCTAAGTGAAACTCAGCAAAAGGCGAACACTATTTTCGCTGTTACTTATACATACACGGGTTACCCGATGATAAGACAGATGAAAACCATGATCGCAAATGGTGAGATTGGGAAAATACAGAAAGTTGATGTGCAATATTATCAGGGATGGATAAATCCGTTAATTCATGATAAGGAAAAGAGGTCTGCTACCTGGAGACTGGATCCGGAAAAATCAGGGATCAGCTGCTGTATTGGAGATATAGGAACACATGCTTATAATATGGCAGAATATGTTACCGGGATGCAGGTAGATAAGGTACTTGCTGATCTAAATTACCTGTACGAGGATAATCCCATGGATATTGACGGAACCGTATTATTAAGATTTAAGGATAATATAAAAGGTGTGCTAAGAGCTAGCCAGATCGCAACCGGGGAAGAAAACAATTTCACCGTACAGATCTATGGTGATAAAGGTGGTTTGAAATGGGAACAGGAAAACCCAAATTATCTTTATTTATTAAAAGAAGGTATGGCATTACAGGTTCTAAAACCGGGACATGAGTACAATAGTGAATTCGCTCTTGAAGGAACAAAATTACCACCCGGACATCCTGAAGGTATTTTTGATTCCATGGGTAACATTTACTATGGTGTTGCCATGGCCATAAAAGACAAAACAAAACATGAAGGAGCTTACCCAAAATTGAATGATGGACTTCGCGGAATGAATTTTATTGAAAAAACCGTTGATTCTCATAAAAAGGGTAATGTTTGGACTAATCTAGAAGAATAAAAATTATAAAATGAAAACTATCAAAGGACCGGCTGTATTTTTAGCCCAGTTCATGGATGATAAAGAACCGTTCAATTCTTTAGACGGTTTATGTAAATGGGCTTCTGGCCTGGGCTATAAAGGTATTCAAATACCAACCTGGGAAACCAGGCTTATAGACCTGGAAAAGGCAGCGAACAGCAAGACTTATTGCGATGAGTTAAAAGGAAAAGTGGAATCATATGGTTTGGAGATCACTGAGCTTAGTTCTCATCTTCAAGGCCAATTAGTGGCTGTACATCCTGCTTACGATATCATGTTCGATAACTTCGCGCCAGATGATTATAAGAATGATCCGAAAAAGCGAACTGAATGGGCTATTAACCAGCTAAAATTCGCAGCAAAAGCAAGTAGAAATTTAGGGATCGATGTGCATGGAACTTTTAGCGGATCTTTTTTATGGCATACCGCTCACCCATGGCCACAAAGACCTGACGGACTTGTAGAATTAGGATTTAGCGAACTTGCAAAAAGATGGATGCCAATTCTGAACGAATTTGATGAACAGGGCGTAGATGTATGTTATGAAATTCATCCAGGTGAAGATCTTCACGACGGAGTTACATTTGAGCGCTTTCTGGAAGCTACCAACAATCATAAAAGAGTGAATATCCTTTATGACCCAAGTCATTTTGTGCTGCAACAACTAGATTATATTGAGTACATAGATCATTATCACGATTACATTAAAATGTTTCATGTAAAGGATGCTGAATTCAATCCTACAGGAAAAAAGGGAATGTTTGGTGGTTATGGCGATTGGAAAGACAGGGCTGGAAGATATCGCCATCCGGGAGACGGGCAGGTTGATTTCAAAACAGTCTTTTCAAAATTAACTGAATACGGTTGTGATGTATGGGCTGTTCTGGAATGGGAGTGTTGTATAAAATCTCCAGACCAGGGAGCTAAAGAAGGTGCACCATTCATAGCCAGCAATATCATTGAAGCAACGCAAAAACGATTCGATGATTTCTCAGGATCTGAAATTGACGAAAATAAATTAAAAGGAATATTAGGAATTTAAAATAACCAACAATGAAGAAAATTTTAATAATAGGATGTTCTGTATTGGCGCTTACTGCCTGCAAAAATGAAAAAAAAGAAGTTGAAGAGACTGAAATGGTTGAGAAAACTGAAATGAAAAGTTCAGAAGAAACTCAGGAAGAATGGCAGGAACTGTTTAACGGTCAGGATCTTGAGGGATGGAAGGCTTTTAATAAAGATTCTATATCAGGTCAATGGAAAGTTGAAGATGGAGCAATCTCCTTCACTCCTGCTGAAGGTAAAAGGGAGAAAACCGAAAACCTTATCAGTGAAGAAGAATTTGAAAGTTTTGAACTTTCCCTGGAATGGAAAATTTCGGAAGGTGGAAATAGCGGTATAATGTGGGCTGTTCAGGAAGATGAAAAATACAATGAACCTTATTTAACCGGTCCTGAAATTCAGGTTTTGGATAACCAGAAACACCCTGACGCTAAAAATGGACCAAATCGTACCGCCGGAGCATTATATGATATGGTTCCACCGAGTGAGGACGCAACAAAACCTGCTGGCGAATGGAATAAAGAGACCATTCATATTGACTATGAAGCAAATAAAGGCTGGGTAGAATTGAATGGTACCAGAGTTACAGAATTCCCGGTAAAAGGCGAAGAGTGGAAAAACATGGTAAGCAAATCTAAATTCAGCGAATGGGAAGGCTTTGGAACCACTCCTAAAGGCCATATTGCTTTACAGGACCATGGTGACAAGGTTTGGTATAGAAATATCAAGATCAAGCAACTATAGATTTATCTGAACAAATTATAAAGCTGCCTTTTCAGGCGGCTTTTTTTTGGCTTATATTCGATAAAACTCAAATGTAAATATTGAAATTATGCAAAAGACCGAAGTGAGTTTCAAAAATTCTGATGACAAAGAGCTAAAGGGAATCCTTGAATTACCGGGAAATCAGCAACCCGAAAATTTTATAATTTTCGCTCATTGTTTTACCTGTAATAAGAATTTTCATGCACCTTCCAATATTAGTAAAACCCTTGCCTCAAAGGGCTACGGAGTTCTGAGGTTTGATTTTACGGGGCTAGGTGAAAGCGAAGGTGATTTTTCAGATACAAATTTCAGCAGTAACGTTCAGGATCTTATAGCCGCTTCAGATTATTTGGAAAAGGAGTATAAAGCTCCTACGATGATCATTGGTCATTCTTTAGGAGGAGCCGCGGCATTGTTCGCTTCACAAAAATTAGATTCCATTAAATGTATGGTTACCATCAATGCGCCTTCTAACCTCGCTCATGTTCAGAAACATTTTGAATCGAGTTTAGAACAGATAGAAAAGGAAGGATTTGCAAATATTAAGATTGGCGGAAGGAGTTTTAAGATCAAAAAACAGTTCATTGATGATCTCAGGAAAAATGAAGAAGGTACAGCTTTGAAAGAGGTTCGTAAAGCGCTGCTTATTTTGCATTCCCCTCAGGATGACATCGTTTCTATAGATCATGCTGAAGAATTATATAGGTCTGCCTGGCATCCAAAAAGTTTCGTGAGTCTTAATGGCTCAGATCATATGCTGAGTAATAAAGAAGATTCTAAATATGTAGGAGATGTGATCTCTGCCTGGGCTGGAAAATATATTGAAAAATCTATTTCTCCAGAATTAAAAACAGATCACGAAGTCATGGCAAATCTGGGTCCGGAAGGTTTTACCACTCAAATGGTCGCCGGGAATCATTATTTTATTGCTGATGAACCAATAAAAGTTGGCGGCAGTGATCTGGGCCCTACTCCTTACGAATTACTTTCTAGCGGACTTGCAGCCTGTACCTCGATGACTATTCAGATGTATGCACGCAGAAAAAAATGGCAGGTAGAAAATGTAGAGACCCATGTGAATCATTCAAAAAAACATGCCGATGATTGTGAGGATTGTGAGAATGCTTCGGCGAAAATAGACAGTTTTGACAGAGAGATTTCCATACAAGGAAAACTGGATGAAAAACAGCTAAAAAGATTACTGGAAATTGCCGATAAATGCCCTGTGCATAAGACACTTTCAACCAACGCCTACATTTCTACAAAATTAAAAGAATAGTACTTTATTGCTAAATAGCACCACTGTTAAGCTATCCTTAAATCTTTGGTGATACTTCTGAATACGTTTAATTTAGTTCTAAATAATTGAAATATTAAACCAATCGAAACTATGAAACGTATCAGTTTATCTCTTATTCTTTGTGCTGGATTAATTTTTACCGGGTGTAAGAATGAGAAAAAAGAAAAAGAAATGGAAGACCAGTCAGAAACTGAAATGAAGTCTGATATGGAAACCAAAAAAGAGGAAGAAGTAAAAAAAGTAAAAGTAACCCTTGAGGCAAAAAGCGATTCTAATCTAAGTGGAAACGTGGTATTCACAGAAGAAAATGGAGAGGTTTCTATGACCGCTATCATTTCTGGTCTTGCTGAAGGAACTCACGCAATACATATTCACGAAAAAGGTGATTGCTCTGCTGCAGATGGTAAATCTGCCGGAGGACACTGGAATCCAACAGATGCTCAACATGGTAAATGGGGAAGCGCTGAAGGATACCACAAAGGAGATATAGGAAACTTTAAAGTAGATGCTAACGGTAATGGAACTGTTAACTTAACTACAGATGAATGGTGTATAGATTGTGGTGATGAGGAAAAAGATATTTTAGGTAAAGCCGTGATCGTTCACGATGGTGTAGACGATTATACGTCACAACCTTCTGGAGCAGCAGGAAACCGTGTTGGTTGTGGTGTGATAGAAATGTAGTTCACAGAAACTTATAAAATTAAAAGCGGCTCTATAGTCGCTTTTTTTATTTATTATTTAAAGCTATATTTATTTCCTCAAACAACCACCTATGCAACAAGACGGATTAATCCTCGAATTACAGAACGGTAATCAGAGGGCTTTTGAACGAATCTATGAATTGTATTCTGAAAGTACCTACGGAATAATTTATAGCATCGTACACGATGAAAAAATCGCTGAAGAGGTTCTTCAGGATGTTTTTCTAAAAATCTGGAATAATTCTTCTTCTTACAATTCAGACAAGGGAAGATTTTTTACCTGGGTTCTTAATATCGCGAGAAATGCATCTATAGATCAGATACGGTCTAAGAGCCATAAAAACTCGCAAAAAAACCTAACTACTGATAATTTCGTAGATATTTTGGAGAGCGGATCTAATTTCTCATCAAAAGCTGATGCGATTGGAATTAAAAAATACATCGGCATTTTAAAACCGGTTTGTAAGAAATTAATAGATCTATTGTTCTTTAAAGGATTTACACAAAAAGAAACAGCAGAAGAACTTGATATGCCATTAGGAACTGTGAAAACAAAAAACAGAGCCTGTATCAACAAACTGCGAGAAATGTTAGTAGAATAACACATGGATATACAAGAATACATATCATCTGGAATATTAGAACTTTACGTTTACGGAGCACTTACCGAAGCTGAAAGCCGAGAAGTAAGTAAGGCTTTGAAGGAGCATCCTGAAATTCGTAAAGAAGTAGAAGAGATCGAGATTGCATTGCAAAAACTTTCTTCTGCAGTAGCGCCAACATATAATGCTGAAGCATTACTATCAAGCATTAAGCAAAAATTAGGCAATAAGTCTGATGGAGCCGTGATCAACATTGAAAGGAAAAAAGAAACTGATTGGGTATCTTATGCTGGATGGGCTGCGACAATTGTTCTGCTTATCGGACTGTTCTTCGTATTTGAAGATAAGAACAATCTGAGGGAACAATTAAATTCAGAAAAAGCTAAAACTGCAAAAATGGAACAGCAGATCGCTGATGCCAGAGAAGATGCAGATAAAACTGAAGAATTGTTAGCAGTTCTTAGAGATAAGGATGTATCAAGAATTCCTCTTCAGGGACAAACGGTAGATCCGGGAGCATTTGCTGCTGTTTACTGGAATAAGAAAGAGAACAAAGCTTATATAGACGCTGCAGAACTTCCTGAGCCTCCAAGAGGTAAGGTTTACCAGGTATGGTCTTTAAAGCTTGATCCTTTAACTCCTACAAGTATTGGTTTACTTGATGAGTATGAAGTTGATGACAACAAGATCTTCCTTCTTGAAAATGCAAATGAATCTGAAGCATTTGGAATCACACTTGAGCCGGAAGGTGGTAGTGAATCTCCAACAATGGATCAACTATACGTGCTTGGAGCGGTTGCCGCACCTTGATCAATTAGACTGTCACATATATATAATAAGTAAGCCCCGGACTTCCGGGGCTTACTTTTGTAAATACTTGGACGATTTCCGAAGAAACCTCTAGCGCCAAGCATCTAACCAACCAAAAAAATCAAAAACTCAAATCGACATAATTCGACCAAAAATTATTCAAACAACCTTTAGAGTTTATGTATCAAGATATACGGAAGGAGATGCCAGGCGGTTTTAAAAAATTCAATTTTAACATTTATAGATCAGTTACTTAGCCAGGTTTTAAAGTCCTTAACCCTTTCTCTACTTACTATGAGCTGAAATTCCTGGAAATTTTCAAGTTTTATCTCTAACCTGGAATTCGTATAAGAAACTATGTCTTTTATTGCCTTTATGTTCAAAATACACTTGCGGTTGATCCTGTAAAACTTTTCAGGATCCAGTTCATCTTCTAATTGTTCTAATGGAATTTCAACAGGATAGTTTCTTCCGGAGAAACAATGAATGTAGGTAGCCTTATTTTCTGAATAGAAACAAGCTATATCAGAAATATTAACAAGTTTTAAATGCTGCCCTACCTGTGCAGTAAACCTGGATTTGAAAGTTTTCTGAATTGAGGGAAGATTTAGTAATGATCTTAATTCGGTTACATTGATACTTTCAGATGATTGCTGGGTATTCCTGAATTTTTTTATAGCAGCTTCCAGTTCCTCTTCGTCTATAGGTTTAAGCAGGTAATCTATGCTATTCAGTTTAAACGCTTTCAACGCATACTCATCATAGGCTGTAGTAAAAATGATGGCACTATCTGTTTTTATATGGTCAAAGATTTCAAATGATAGCCCATCGCTTAATTGAATATCCAGGAAAATTAGATCCGGATGTTTGTTATTTTTAAACCATTCTATAGATTCTATAACTGAATGCAGCATAGTATCCACTTCTATTCCAATTTTAGAGAGCATGCGCTGCAGTCTTCTTGCTGCCGGCTTCTCGTCTTCAATAATTAGTACTTTCACTTATGCTGTTTTAACTATTTCCAGAGTTGCTTTTTGTCCTGATCCATCAATTCCTTGATCTTGCGCTCTTCCCATTTCTTTCCAAACAGAAAGTTAGGTCCGAAGACACTGGCCCAATGAGCAAAAAGCCCAATTCCCCAGAAAAATAAAGTAGAGTAATTTGAAATATCGTTCAATCCACTCATAAATCCAACATCCTGAGTTGTTAGAATAAATATACCTGCATTTATAAAAATATATACCGCCAGGTGAACATAAAAGCCTTTAATATCTTTTACTCTTTTTTGTGCAGCTTTATAGCTGATGTTATTTTTATAGTCGGTTTCCATTATCTCCAAGATTTATTTTGTGCCTGATCTTTTTCCATTAGTTCGCGAATCTTACGTTCTTCCCAGTTAGATCCATATCCAAATACCGAGAAACCGTGAATAGTCAATCCTAATCCCCACCCAAAAAGCGGAAACCAGAACCATTGAAATTCCCAATAAGTATAATAATTTACGAAAATCAGGAATGGTATTACTACACAGTATGATATTAGATTTCCGTAGAATTCCTTGATCTCCTTTACACGTTGTTTTGCTTTGAAATAAGCGTTTTCCTCGTTGTTTACAGTTGTTTCCATAATTGAAATTTGTTTGGTTAGTACAGGTAATTTCACCCTGAAAAAATCTTTAGTTTGTTCTATGCTTACTTTTCGTTGAGTAACCACATTATATCTATTCACAATGTTTTGAAGTCCCACTCCTTTGCGGTCGCTCAAAACCTCCTTTTTCTGGTAATTGTTTTCCACGATTAAATTCCCCGCCTCTTCGTATATCCTGATTTTTAATGGATTTTTCTCATTGACGATATTATGCTTTATCGTATTCTCCAGTAATAGTTGCAGGGATAATGGAACCACCTTTGCTTCTTCGTTTGATAATTGTTCTGGTATCTCGAAATAGATGCTATTTTCAAAACGCATCTTCAGTAACTTAATGTAGGTATTGGCAAAATTCAGCTCTTCCTTTAAACTCACTAATTCCTTGTCTTTCTGCTCCAGAACATATCTATAAACTTTGGATAAAGAAGTGGTAAATTTTTGTGCCTGGTCTGGATTCTCATCAATTAAGGATGCCAGTACATTTAAACTATTGAAAAGAAAATGAGGATCAAGCTGATTCTTTAGCGCATCAAATTTAGCTGAAGCGGTGCCTGCAATGATCTTCTGTTCCTTAACTCTCTTTTCCTGAAGTGCTTTATAGAAATAAACCAGATGAAAAAATAGAGAAATGATGGTAATGAATAGTAACGGACCTAAATAATAAACAAGGCGTTCCTTTGAAATGAATTCCGAGAACGAGGTTGAATTAAATAAAACTTCGTCCACAATTCTACATAGAAAGTAAAATATGAGCGTTAGAATGATGGAGCCTCCCGCAGCAAGAAGAATCCTTCGAAGACTAGCTCCTTCCCAACCAATCTTTTCACCGAAATACAGAAAATAAAGACTGTTCACGGTGGTAAGAACGATACAGTAAAAAAAGTATGTCCCCCAAACTTTGAGTTCCAGAAGTGTTTCAAAAGACTTGTCAGTGCTGAAAATAGTTTCAATAACAACTAGGATCACACATATGGCAACGCTTATTTTTAATATTTTGAAAAGTAGTTTCATTTTCTATTTAATTCTAATGCTAAAGTCTGGCAATTCTACTTTTCCATCTAATCTATCAAACCGAACTGTCGATTTTCTATTCTGAATTGTAGCGTTCCCTCAATTTTGGCTTTTCAATCCTAAAATTAAATATTCTTTAACATTAAAATGAATAACTTGGATTCAAATCCAAAAAATTAAATAATGACCATTTTCGAAGCATTAAGACAGGAACACGAGATCCAGAGAGATCTTATAGATAAACTCATTAAGACGGAAGGAAAAACTGAAGAGCGCAAAAAGATCTTTGAAAACCTTAAACATGAATTAAAGATTCACGAAGATGCCGAAGAACGTCATTTTTATGTGCCTTTAATGAAAAAGGATATGACGCAGGAAAAAGCACGTCATAGCGTTGCTGAACATCATGAAATGGATGAGCTGGTTGAACAAATGGAAGATACCGAGATGGATGCCTCAAACTGGTTGAAACTCGCAAAAGATCTTGAGCATCAGTTGATTCACCATTTAGAAGAAGAAGAACACGAAGTTTTCCAGATGGCTGGGAAGGTCTTAACAGATAAACAGAAAACAGATCTGGCTGATAGTTACAATAAAGAGATCAGAAAAAATAGATAATTAAAAAGGCTGCCAATTGGCAGCCTTTATTTTTTATACTTTTTCTTCATCCATCCGCATATTCTCTTCCTGACCTTTAAAAGGTCTTATGATCAATCGGGCTGCCTTATCGAAATTCACATAATTATAGATCCAGTTAAAAAAGGTCACAGTTCGGTTTCTAAAACCTACCAGGAACCAGAGATGTACGAACATCCATACGAACCAGGCTAGAAAACCTGAAAATTTCCATTTATGAAGGTCTACTACTGCTCTATTTCTACCAACAGTTGCCATGGTTCCTTTATCAAAATAATCAAAGGCTTCTAGCTTTTCGCCTCTTATCAAGTGTTTGATATTCTTGGCCAGATGTTTTCCTTGCTGGATCGCTGGCTGAGCTACCATCGGATGACCTTTCGGAAATTCTTCCGTTTTCATCAAGGCAATATCGCCAATCGCAAATATATTCTCGTAGCCGTTCACCTGGTTAAAAGCATTTACCTCATACCTATTTGCTTTTTCTACGAGTGCAGATGCATTCAAACCTTTAACGGGTGCTCCCGTAACTCCGGCAGACCAGATAAAAGTTTCAGTTTTTATAGCAAGATCGGTATTGGTTTTCACCAAATGCCCATCGTAATTCTCTACCATCGTATTCAAATGAATCTTTACGCCCAGTTCTTCCAGCATTTCATGTGCTTTTTTGGAAGCATGCTCACTCATAGGTGGTAAAACTCTATCAAGCCCTTCTAAGAGATGAATGTTCATTTCATTTGGATTCAGGTCTGGATAATCTTTAGGAACAATATGATTCCTTAATTCTGCTATAGCACCACTTAGTTCCACTCCAGTTGGACCGGCGCCGGCCAGAACAAAATTCAGCAAAGCTTTTCTTCTTTCAGGATCTTCAGTAATCGTAGCCTGTTCTAGATTTTCCAGGATCAGACTTCTAATGTTCAATGCCTGCGGAACAGTTTTCATCCACATTCCGTGCTCCTCGATGCTATCATTTCCGAAGAAATTGGTTTTAGAACCTGTCGCGATCACAAGGTAATCATAGACAAGATCGCCAATACTTGTATGTACTGTATTTTTTTCCGCAGAAATAGATTGAACTTCAGCGAGTCTGAAAAAGCACTTTTTACTGGAACGGGTGATCTTTCTTAAAGGATACGCAATGGAATCTGGCTCCAGACCAGAGGTTGATACCTGATATAATAATGGTTGAAAAGTATGATAATTGTGCCTGTCTAAAAGAACCATTTGCATGTCTTCTTTTAAAATCTTTCTGGCGAGCGCCATACCGGCAAAACCACCTCCTATAATTACAACTCTTGGTAAGTCTGTTCTTGGGATATTCATAAAAATGGTCGGTTTACCTCAAATTTACTATTTATAGAAGTAATCGGGGATGGATTAACTAGAAATTAAAGTTTTTTGTAACATAGCATTGTTTTTAGCTACCAATTACGTGCTAACCAAAGTTTCGTGAACAAAGAATTAGAACATCAGTTTGTAACCAATCTGGAGCAACACCAGAATATTGCGCACAAGATCTGCCGTATCTATACCAATGATAAAGATTCGCATAATGATCTTTTTCAGGAGATCACGATCCAGTTATGGAAAGCCTATCCTAAGTTCCGAGGTGATTCAAAATTCAGTACCTGGATGTATAGAGTTGCTTTGAATACTGCTATCACACTTTACAGGAAGAAGAAGAGAAGTATCAGAACCCAGGATTATGACAGTGTTCATTTCAAGATCAAATCTGAAGAATATGATGATGAAGTTGAACAGCATTTAAAATTAATGTATGATGCGATTAGACAATTGAATGATATTGATAAAGCTCTTATTTTTCTTTACCTGGAAGATAAGAATTATGCCGAGATCTCTGAAACCCTTGGGATCACTGAAGTTAATGCGCGAGTTAAAATGAACAGGGTGAAAACGAAATTGAAAAACCTTATAAATCCTTGATATATTATGGATGATTTAGATCTATTGAAAAAGGATTGGAAAAAGCAGGAAAAGAATCTGCCTCATCTTTCCTACGACGAACTTTACAAAATGATATGGAAGAGATCTTCTTCTATAGTGAAATGGATATTTATAATAAGCATAGTAGAGTTTCTACTAGGTGCCGTTCTAAACATTTTCCTGGCTGATGATCATTACTGGGAACAAATGGAAAAGTACAGTCTAACCGAGTTTATTATTGCCACCTACGTGATCAGTTATCTTATCACTTTCTACTTTATTTATAAATTCTATAATAACTATAGAAGTATTTCAACCACCGACAGTGCTTCGATGTTGATGAAAAGTATTCTTAAGACACGAAAAACGGTGAAGTATTACATCAGTTTTATATTGATCTCAAGTGGTGTGGTCTTCCTGGTTTCCCTTATTCTAATGTTAAGAAATCATGCAGTGAACGCAGATCCGGGACAAGCCAATATGGAGTTCGACACAAAACAATGGGCTATCTTTATTGGAGGTACATTGATCGCACTAGCCATTTTGCTTGGTATTATCTGGCTCATATACCGTGTTGTTTATGGAATACTTTTAAGAAGATTACATAAAAACTATAAGGAACTGAAGAAACTAGAAATGGAATAAAAAAATGCCGGATTAGAATCCGGCATTTTTTTATGTTTTTTTAATATCCCCAACGGCGTTGTTCGTTCAAATCTTCCATCGCGTCGATTTCTTCTTTTGGAATTACTTTTAAGAAAGATGGATGCTGTTCTATGGCGTATTCCAATTTTTGCACGATTTCTTCGATGGTTTCATTTTCATAATCGATTTCCAATGGTTTCTTGATCTGAAATGTTTGAAGAATTCCACGCTTTTTAATTCTCAGACCTTTCTTATCGAAAGAACGCCTGAAGCCATCTATAACAATAGGTATTACTAAAGGCTTGTGATTTTTAATGATATGTGCAGTTCCTTTTCTAATTGGCTTAAAAGGTTTGGTTGTCCCTTGTGGAAATGTGATCACCCATCCATCTTCAAGTGCAACCCCAATATTTTCTGTATCATTAGGATTAACTTCCCTTTTGATCTCCTGCCCTTTTGCTCTCCATGTTCTTTCAACAGTAACCGCTCCCGCGTAAGACATAATTCTTGCCAGAAGACCGGCTTTCATTGTCTCCTTCGCAGCAACATAATAAATGTTCATTTTTGGTTGCCAGATATAGCCAACGTTTTTGATGCTATCAACTCTTCCGCTTAAACTGGCATTAAAAACATGAAACATCGCCGTAACATCAGCAAAATATGTTTGATGATTTGATACAAAAAGTACATTAGTATCGGGCAAATTCTTAATGATCTCAGATCCTTCGATCTGAAGTTCATTATAACCTCGATATCTTCGATGCGTTAAAACTCCAAAAATGCGGATCAACCACTTTTTCAGAATCAGGTAATGCCCAAATGGATTCTTTTTGAATAATCCCATTGCTGATCTTTTTTATTTAGGCTCTAAATCCAGCTTTTATAGAACCGGCGGCAAATATAATAATTAGTATTTGATTATATTTTGATTAATAATTCTCTTATTTCGCTTAACATCATTCCCGTAGCACCCCAAACTACATGACCATTCAGCCTATAGGCCGGGACTTCAATATCTTCTGCATATGATGTACTGAGATTCTCTGTGATAAGACTGTTTTCGTCCAGAAACTCACTTAGCTTCACTTCTAATATTGCTTCAACTTCAGATTCCTGGGCGATCATTTCGGGCGTTTTATGCATGATCCCAAAATAAGGCTGTACCCAGAAATTGGATGGCGGAATATAAAGTCGCGTAAGTTTTTTCAATACTACGATCTCATTTCTTGGAATTCCAACCTCCTCTTCAGTTTCCCTTAAAGCGGTAGCTTCCAGATCTGCATCTTCCTCTTCTACTCTACCTCCTGGAAAACCAACCTGATTAGAATGAACGCCTTTATAAGTTTTACGTAAGATCAATACCATCCTGGTATCACAGTCATTATCTGGATAAAATACGGCCATAACTCCGGCTTCATGAGGATTTTTACTAGGAATATCAATTTCCCTTAACTCGTTAATTCTAATAAGCGGGGCTAGTTTTCTATGTGCCTCTTCTCCTGGAAGCGGCATTTTTTTTAACTTTGAAATCCTGTTTTTAAAAATTTCGAATTCCATGTTTAGAAATCTTTCTTTATTCTCAATTCTTTTAATTCTCGTTTTCGCAAGTTGTGAAGATAAGGAAACTTCCTCAGAAAAAGGCCAGACAAAGTCGGCGGAAGAGCTAAAGGCTCAGAGAAAAGAAGATTCAATTCAACGAGCAAGGGATAGTATTTTTGAATTAAGAAAAAAGGAGCTGGCTAAAGAGGATAAAGGCTCGAAGGTCGAAGAAAACCCTATGTTTCCTATAGTTCAGGAGGAATTTATTCCAACAATCACCGAATATGGAAACAATAATCCTGAAACCAGGGTGAGAATCAAGACCAAATTTGGGAATATTGATGTTCAGCTTTATAGGGATACCCCAATGCACAGGGCTAATTTTATCATGCTGGTTAAAAATGACTATTATAACGATACCTTCTTCCATCGAGTGGCTCCAGGTTTCGTGATCCAGGGAGGGAATGCAGATAACCAGGTAACCGCGAGTAATCGTGGAGATGTTGGCAATTACCTGATCCCAAGTGAATTTGACGCCGGTCATAAACATTCATACGGAGCATTTTCAGCCGCTAAATATGCAGAGCAGAATGTTAGTAAGGCATCTTCTCCTTTCGAATTTTTTATAGTAATGGATAAAGGCGGAACTCCGCACTTAAATAATGATCATACTGTTTTCGGTAGAGTTATTAGCGGAATGGATGTTGCTGAAAAGATCGCGCAGGTAAAAACCGGAAATTCAGAATGGCCTATCGATAATATTGAAATTGATATTGATATCCTGGATTGATCACTGCATGGTGTAGTAATTATAATCGCTTATCACGCGTTTGATAAATTCCACTGGTCTTTCTTCAAATCTTACATCCATTAATTCGGCTACCTTTTCACTCAGGGATATAATAATGTTATGATTGCCATTAGCTACGGCATTATTATATAAATTCTTTATCTCCTGAATATCATTATCGCTTAGTACGGTGACCTGGGAATATTTTGGCTGGTAGTTTTCAGGAAGGGCGACGTGAAGGGTATTATGAATACTCATTTTTTTCTTTTCAGATATAACCGTGGTGTTTGCAGCAATATCTCCAAGTCGCTGTCCTTTTCCATTGAAAAGTATAGTAACCACCGCAATCCCACCACCGGTGAGGCCAATATCTATAAAACGTAACAACCATCTTATAAGGTAATCAGAGAATCGCGGCCGTGAACCATCTTTTTTTACCACCCTTAATTCCAGAAGAGCTTTTCCCGGTGATCGTCCGTCATAGAAAGTTTCCCAAAGCAGATCATAAAGGAAGAATGGCAATCCTAGAACGAGGTAATACATCCACACAGTACCACTATCACCGGTTAAACCTGCAATTAGCACTCCGGCAAGCACGAGATAAAATACCACTATTACTCCATCAATTAGAAATGCGAGGATCCTGTCTCCTATTCCCGCAGCATTCTGTTCAATACTAATATTTTGAGCGGTTTCAATTTGAAAATTATCCATTAAATATGTTTCTTTGGGTTTTATTCAAAACACGATGCGCGAGGCTGCTTTTGTTAGGCAAAATAAAGATAAATGGGTTAAGTACGAAAGCCTCCTTCAAAATAATAGGAACCTTTCGCCCGAGCAACTCACAGATATTTATATAGAATTAAGTGATGATCTTAGTTATTCCAAGACCTTTTATCCAAAGAGTAACACTACGCGCTACTTAAACGGAATAGCTTCTGGATTACATCAAAAAATATATAGTTCTAAAAAGGAATCTGGAAACAGGTTCATCACGTTTTTCACTAAAGAATTTCCAGAGCAATTCCACAAACATCACAAGCAACTACTATTAAGCTTTCTGATCTTCGGAATTTTTACCCTTATTGGTGCTTATAGTGCTGCCAATGATGCGGCTTTTGTAAGGTCTATTCTTGGTGACGCTTATGTGAATATGACTTTAGAGAATATTTCTAATAAAGATCCGATGGCAGTTTATAAACAGGCCTCCGAGATCGATATGTTTCTAGGGATCACAATTAATAATATCAGGGTTTCTCTAATGGCTTTTTCCATGGGTGTTCTTGCAGGTATTGGTACCGTATTTCTATTGATGCAGAATGCAGTTATGCTGGGAAGCTTTCAGTATTTCTTTTATGACCAAGGTGTCCTGTGGGAATCTGTAAGAACAATCTGGATACACGGTACTATTGAGATCTCGGTGATTATCATTGCCGGTTGTGCGGGACTTGTGGTTGGAAAAAGCATCCTTTTTCCAGCAACTTACAGCAGATTGAAATCCTTTACTATGGGTATCAAGGATGGGCTGAAAATTGTGATCAGCACGATTCCATTATTCATCGTAGCAGGCTTCCTGGAAGGTTTTGTCACCAGGATCACTTCAATGCCAGATTGGCTTGCAATTTTGATCATTATAAGCTCACTAGCATTGATTTTGTTTTATTATGTTTACTACCCCTTATACCTATTAAAAAAGTCAAAAAATGAATCAGGACTATATTGAATTCAAGAAACAACGTGAACTTGGCGAAATCATTAGCATCACGTTTAAATTCCTTCGAGAAAATTACAAATCTGGCGGAAAGATTTTTCTAAAATTAGTAGGTCCTGCCTTCCTGCTTCTCATCGCTGCAGTTACTTATTACGCGTGGTCCACTCTGGGAACTTCCTTTCTGGGCACGGCAGGATTAAATATGTCTGACTTTATTATTTCAGGAGGTTTACTAATTCTGGCCTATTTGCTATATATGACTTCGATGACAGGAACTATTTATCATATTATCCTGTCTTATATCAACAATAATGGAACTATAGATACATCAGAAGTATCAGCGGGCTTAAAACATGATTTCGGTAAGATCCTTTTGGTTTCTTTAATTTCATGGGCACTCATTCTCGCAGGAACTTTGTTACTTGTAATTCCAGGTATCTATGTGGCAATCCCATTGAGTCTCGCCAGCGCAGTGCTTGTTTTTCGGAATAATGGCGCCATAGACAGTATTTCAGATTGTTTTGATCTGGTAAAAAGTAACTGGTGGAGCACCTTTGGAACTCTATTTTGTGTTGGAATAATCGTATATCTAATAAGCCTTGTATTTCAGTTACCTACTATCGTTTACATGATGGTCAAGGCATTTGTATCTGCCAACGAACAATCGGCTAGCGGAAGCTTTACAGACCAATTGGGAACAGGTTATATAATTTTAAATGTGATTACCACCATCATCCAGTATCTTGTTTACAGCATCACTCCGGTTGCTATAGCATTCATTTATTTTAATCTGAATGAAAAGAAGAATTATACCGGTACTTACGAAACTATTCAAAACCTCGGGAAACAATAATTGATCTTGGCTAAAAAGTTTCTATTCTTTCTGATATTTTTATCCTTCAGTTTCCTGCATTCCCAGGAAGCAGATTCACTGGAGGTCCAAAAGGAGATGCAGTATGATGAGAATTCTGAACTTTTGCCTCTAGAACTTGATGATTCCCAGATTGAAGATTACCGCAATCAAAAGGATTTCAACTATATCGAAACGGTAGAAAATGATAGCTGGTGGACCCGATTCAAGAAATGGCTGAATGCCAAATATAATCAGTTCATTAACTGGTTGTTCGGAGACTATGAAGCGAATTCAATACTCGCAGCTTTCATTGCCGTCCTTCCTTATTTACTGATATTAGCAATTATAGCCTTAGTAGTTTGGTTATTCTCTAAATTAAATCCCGGAGGTAAAATTCTGAGAGAACAAAAAACAAGCGAAGTATTCCTTTCTGAAGAAGAAGATCTGGTCAAGAATGAAGATCTTCTAAGCTTAATGAAAGAAGCTATTCAAAATGGTAATTTTCGCCTTGCTGTAAGATATTATTACCTGCTTCAATTAAGAAAACTGGATGATCTGGAAATCATTCAGTATGAATATCAGAAAACGAATAGGGACTATCTTATGGAGATCAGGGATCAAAAGATCAAGGATCAATTCTCCAATATTTCAAAATTATATGAATTTATCTGGTACGGAAGCTTTCAGGTTTCTGAGACCGACTACAGATTAGCCGAAAAAGGCTTTGTTCAAATGGAAGATTCACTTAAAAATCTTCGGTATGAATAAGACCTATAAAATAGCTTTTGGCCTTTTTATATTACTGGTCATTTCTCTGGCCTGGTTGGAAAGCAACGAACCTGAACCAATTAACTGGACTCCGAGTTATACCAATTCAGATAAAATTCCTTTAGGTAGTTATATCTTCTATGAAACCTGGAAAGATAATCAGCCAGATCGTATCTCAGAGATCAGAATTCCTCCTTATGAATATTTAAATGATGCTCCTGAAAATGGTACCTATTTTTTCCTGAATAATTATGTGAATCTGGAAGGTGACGAACTTGACGATATTCTAAACTGGGTTTCTGAAGGAAATACTTTATTCATCTCTGCCTATAATTTTGGAGAAAAGTTGCAGGACACTTTGCAGGTTGAACTCTCCTCGTTTATAAGTATGGATGGATTTAAGACTCGACCAAAATTAAACCTGGTCAATTCCAATTTGAAATTTGAAAAAGCTTTAGAATTTGATCATGATCTGCCTGCTGTCTATTTCAATAAGATAGATACTCTTAATCAGGTAATTCTAGGAACGTCCAGCTTTGAGAATGCCAATGAAAATGAAAAGGTGAATTTCTTAAGAACTTCATTCGGAGATGGAAAGATCTTTCTTCATACGGTTCCGCAGGCTTTCAGCAATTATTTCTTATTACAGAAAGATAATTACAAATACAATAAGGGCTTATTGGCTTATCTTGGTAATGAAAAGATTCTTTGGGATTCTTATTATAAATCTGGAAAAAGCTTTTTTACTTCTCCTCTTTATATCTTGTTGAATAATCGCGCCTTGAAATGGGCTTATTACTTTGTGATCATAGCAGCCATACTTTTTATCTTATTTGAAGGCAAAAGAAAACAGCGCGCAATTCCCATAGTTGAGCCTCCTCAGAATAAATCTTTTGAGTTCACTCAAACCATGTCGCAGTTATATATTGAACAGAAAAAGTATCATGAACTTGGTTTGAAAAAGATCGCACTGTTCATGGAATATATAAGAAATAAATACAGGCTAGACTCTTCTAGCATTAATGAGAGATTTTATATAGATCTCGCCGGAAAAAGTGAGAACAGCCTGGAACAAACAAAAGCTTTATTCGTTAAGATCTTTAATTTTCAAAAGAATTTTGAAAACGATAAAAATGAATTCTTCGAATTAACCAATAGCATTAATACATTTAAAAAGGATGATGGAAAATCAGGAACCAAACCAGAATAACGAAGAACTGAAATTTGAGAACAGAATACCACTGGAAGGGCTTAAAGAGGCGGTAGAAAGTCTAAAATCACAGCTTTCTAAAGTAATCGTTGGCCAGGATAACTTTGTTGAATTATTGATCGTTGGAATGCTTTCTAATGGTCATGTTCTAATTGAGGGTGTTCCAGGCGTTGCAAAAACGATAACCGCTAAATTGTTCGCGAAATGTTTAAAGACAGACTTCAGCAGGATTCAATTCACACCAGACCTAATGCCAAGTGATGTCCTGGGAACTTCTATTTTCAATACCAAGATCTCCGAATTTGAATTCAAGAAAGGTCCAATTTTTTCAAATATCGTACTGATAGATGAGATTAACAGGGCACCGGCGAAAACTCAGGCGGCACTTTTTGAGGTAATGGAAGAGCGACAGGTAACCATGGATGGAAAGCTTTATAAAATGGATGCGCCCTTTATGGTTCTGGCCACACAGAACCCTATTGAGCAGGAAGGAACTTATGCCCTTCCGGAAGCCCAGCTAGACCGCTTTCTTTTTAAGATCGAAGTGGGTTATCCTGAGTTGGAAGATGAAGTTAGAATTCTGCAAACTCACCACGATAGAAAAGGTAGGCTGCCAGAAACGGAAGTAGATGCAGTTCTTGAACCTCAAAAGATCGAAGAACTAAGAGATCAGATCCAGGGAGTTATCTTTGAAGAAAAACTTCTTAATTATATCGCTGAACTCGTAAATAAGACGAGAAATCACCCGCATTTATACCTGGGAGCAAGTCCGCGAGCATCTATAGCTGTAATGAACGCAGCTAAGGCATTTGCAGCAGTAAATGGAAGAGATTTCGTTATTCCGGAAGACATTAAAAACTCACTCAAGCCAGTGCTGGCTCATCGTCTTATCCTTTCACCAGATCGCGAAATGGAAGGTATGACGGCCGGCAGCGTTATAGATATGATCACACAATCTGTAGAAATACCTCGATAGTGATAAAATTCATCAGATCATTATATTTTGGAAGACGGGTATTCTATGCCCTATTCGGGATTTCCCTGCTATTCCTAATCTCTTTTTGGTTCCAGCCATTATATAGTATAACCTGGATCATAACCGCCATATTAGGAGTCCTGGTTTTAACCGATATCGTTGCTTTGTATAGCAAATCATCGATATCTGCAGATAGATTATTACCCGAAAAATTTTCAAATTCTGATGAAAACACTGTTGAAATCCAGATTAAAAACGACTACGGATTTAAACTTCATGCTGAAGTGATCGATGAGATCCCAATTCAGTTTCAAAAAAGAGATTTCTTAAGGTCTATTGAATTACAATCTGGAAAGAAAATTCGTTTCGAATATCTTTTGAAACCTTTAAAAAGAGGAGAATATGTATTTGGCAATCTAAACATATATGTGTTCAGCATTCTGAAATTAGCGAAAAGAAGATTCGTCTACAATAAAGATCAAATGGTTAAGGTCTACCCTTCTTTCATCCAGATGAAAAAACTGGATTTTATGGCCTTGGACCAGAAGATCAATATGCACGGAATAAAGAAGATCCGCAGGATTGGGCATACCATGGAATTTGAGCAGATCAAGGAATATGTTCGAGGTGATGATGTGAGAACCATCAATTGGAAGGCGACAGCAAAACATAAACAATTAATGGTAAATCAATTCCAGGATGAAAGATCGCAACCCGTTTATTCGATCATTGATTCTGGAAGAATGATGAAAATGCCTTTCGAAGGATTAAGCCTTTTAGATTACGCCATCAACAGTTCGCTCGCTTTTTCAAATATTGCTTTAAAGAAAAAAGATAAGGTTGGAATGCTGTCGTTTTCCAACAAAATGGATAAGCTACAGAAGGCAAGCTCAAAACTAAGCCAGCTAAACCGGATCATGGAAGCTTTATATAATGTGGACACCGGATTTTATGATAGTGATTTCAGTTTGCTTTATTCGAGGATCAAAAAGAATATTACGCATAGAAGTTTATTGATGCTCTATACAAACTTTGAGCATATTTCTGCGCTGAACAGACAATTACCTTACTTAAAGGCGATAGCGAAAAATCATATGTTGGTGGTAATCTTTTTTGAAAATACCGAAATGACCAAACTCACTAATATCACACCCGAAAATATTAGTGAAAGCGCGCATCAAACGGTTGCTGAACAATTTGCGCATAACAAATTACTTATGGCTAAGGAATTGCAGAGACACGGCATACAAACATTACTTACGCCACCAAAGGACCTTAGCGTTAATGCTATCAATAAATATCTCGAAATTAAAGCCAGAGGTTTACTCTAATTACAATTCGGTATATATATTCAACAATTCGGTGAATTGATTTTCTGAAAAACGCATTCTGAACCTAAGTTTGTTTCATAATCAAAAAACTAAATAATTATGAAGACAATCGCCGTTTTAATAGCCATGTTCCTTGGAGCATTAATGAATGCTCAAACCGAAAAATCGGGGAATATCACCGCAAGCGTTTCTAACATTTCAAATGCTGATGGGGAAGTACTTTTCGCAATGTATACTGAGGATACTTTCATGAAAAGACAACCTGAATTTGTAGCAAAGTCTGATATAGTAAATGGAAAAGCTACTGCTGTTTTTGAAAATGTTCCTGAAGGAGTTTATGCTATTGTAGTGCTGCACGACAAAAACAAAAATGGAAAAATGGATTTTGGACCAGGAGGAATGCCACAGGAAAACTATGGAACCAGTAATAATTCTATGATCTACGGTCCGCCGAACTGGGGAGATTCAAAATTTGATTTTGATGGATCATCTATGGAAATGGATATAAGATTCTAATAATATTAATTCATCTATCAGAAGATCATCAATTTAAAATTTCAGAAACCCTTTCTCATCAGAAAGGGTTTCTTGTATAGATAAAACAAAGTTAAATCACCTTTTAAATAAGAAAAACTTATACCTTTGTATTAGCTAAAACTTATCCTATGACCATTACACAACTCCATTATGTGCTTGCTGTTGCTGAACATAAGAATTTCACAAAGGCTGCTCAAAAAGTATTTGTAACCCAGCCAACCCTGAGTATGCAAATTCAAAAACTGGAGGAAGAGCTTGAAGTAACCATTTTTGATAGAACCAAAAAACCTATTCAGCTTACTGAAGTTGGACAGAAGATCGTCCAGCAAGCAAGAAATATTGTGAATGAGAGTGACAGGATCCAGGATATTGTAGATCAGCAAAAAGGATTCATTGGAGGAATTTTCAGGCTTGGAGTAATCCCTACGGTGATGCCTACGCTTTTACCTATGTTCATAGGAAGTTTTATAAAAAAATATCCCAAAGTCAAACTCAAAATAGAAGAATTGCATACAGAGGCAATTCTTGAGAAATTAAAAGAGGGACATTTAGATGCTGCTATCGCGGCTACTCCACTGGAAGTTGACGGAATTAAAGAAAATGTTCTTTATTATGAACCTTTTGTTCCATATATCCCAAATAGTGAAGATTCAGCAAACAGCGGTAAAATAGATATCGAAGATCTTGACATCAACAACATGTTGCTTCTGGAAGATGGTCATTGTTTTAAAGATGGAATCATCAATCTTTGTAAGGCATCGAGAGATTATGATGGAGACCAGTTACAGCTGGAAAGTGGTAGCTTTGAAACTCTAATCAAGCTTGCCAATGAAGGAATGGGTATGACACTTTTGCCTTATTTACATACGCTGGATCTAAAAGATTCAGAAAAGAACAATCTAAGAATGTTCAAAGATCCGGTTCCGGCAAGGGAAGTTAGTTTGATCTATAACAGAAGTGAGCTGAAAATGCAGATCATAGAAGCTCTAAGATCTACAATAGCTAGTGTGGTGAAAGGTGCCATCACCTTTCAGAATGTGAAGATCATAAGTCCTCTCAATAAAAAGAAAGAATATCAGAACAATAATTAAAAAAAGCGGCTTTAAAGGCCGCTTTTTTTTATGTATTTAAATAAATTAAACATTGATTTAGTTCGGGGTTCTGCTGTGTTAAAGAGACAATCCACAATCTTAGTTCCTCGATTTCGTGAGGAAGTAATCTTTGCATTGCTTTCTTAACTTCTTTACAGAACAGGTTAGCATCAAAACTCACTTTATCCAGTATAGTCTTGGTGTATTCAAACATCGCTCTCGCCATAATTTGAAGTGATTTAAGTTAAAGTTAGGTTGATAAAAAATGAGTAGAATTATACTATAGGCTGTCATTTATTTGGTCGCTTAAATATAATAAATTCTATTCTATTTTAACAATTGTTCTGTCACTTTAACAATCTTAGAAACGATTATCTCCACTAATAACATCCCCAATTCCGCCTAAAATACTTCCTTCTCCCTTGTCTTTTCCACCGGTTTGCGGAGCAGCCTGATGAATTCTACTTGCCAGTCTACTAAATGGTAAGGATTGAATATATACGGTTCCCGGACCGGTTAGGGTTGCAAAAAAAAGACCTTCTCCACCAAAGAGAGTATTACGAATTCCACCTATGAATTCAATATCATAATTAACAGTTTGAGTAAAGCCAATGATACAACCGGTATCAACTTTAAGCTTTTCTCCTGGCTGTAATTCCTTTTCGGCCATAGTCCCTCCAGAATGAACAAAAGCCATCCCATCACCTTCAATCTTTTGCATGATGAAACCTTCGCCACCAAAGAATCCTCTTCCAAGTTTTCTACTGAATTCGATTCCAATAGATACTCCTTTAGCAGCACATAGAAATGCATCTTTCTGACAAATAAATTTCCCGTTGAATCTGGTTAGGTCTATAGGAATGACTTTCCCAGGATAAGGTGATGCAAAACTAATCTTCTTTTTACCATGAATCTCATTCGAGAAAATAGTCATAAATAGGCTTTCACCTGTAAGTAGACGTTTCCCAGCGCCAAGGACTTTCCCTAGAAAACCTTCATTTTGTCTGGATCCATCACCAAAGATCGTATCCATTTTAATCCCATCGTCCATCATCATGAAGTTCCCGGCTTCCGCTATTACGGCTTCCTGCGGATCAAGTTCCAGTTCCACATACTGCATTTCCTCTCCGTAAATCTGGTAATCTATTTCGTGAGCATTCATATTTTAAGTTTTAGATAAGGTGGTTGGCCTTATGATGAATATTATTTCTTCGGTCTTTTAAGCTTTACAGTCCATTCAAATTCGAAAACTGATACTTCTACTCCATCTTCATTCACTCCAACAGATTTCATCCAGAAAGTTTCACCTTCGCCTGTATCTAAAGTTTTCTGCAATGCGTCTTTTACTTTAGCTCCGTCATAGCATGAGAATTTGATTTTTCCTGTAGCTTTTTTTGTGAAGCTAGCCTTATTCTGAGCTACCAGCATGGATATTTTTGCGTTAGACTCCTGTATCTTATTCATGACGAGAGCTCCAGTGCTTAACTCTGCAGCCATTGCCTGAACAGCAAAATACATAGAGTTAAAAGGGTTTTGATTGATCCATTTATGCTTTACTCCTACTTCACATTCGGTCTCATCAATATGTTTCACCCTTACCCCACACAACCAGGCACTTGGTAATTTCAACATTAAAAAAGAATTGAGTTTTGAGGGCGAGAGCTTCATTTAAAAGGGTTTTGATTGATTTTTCTATAAAAATAGGAAATAACTTCGAGTTATCAATTCTTAATTCTTTGTTAATTTTTAGTACTTTGTTTTGCATAATACCTTCTTTTAGACATATATTTGTATAAGAATCTAATAGGTTATATAATCATCAATCAAAATCGTCATGAAAAATTCATCTAAACATCAGGTACTTGCAGTTCCAAAAAGCCAAACTGTACTAATTACAAAATCACAGATTTATATGGCAATGGCATTTATTTATATCTATTTCTTAACAGCCATATTTCTGTAGATCATCAAGTAATAACTCATCAATCAAAAATTAAAATGAATAATCAAAAAACTGCTTTAAAAACTACCAGAAAAGAAGTTTACACCTCAAATAATGGTTTATCTAGAAAAGGAATATTATTTCTCATCTCATTATTCTTCAGTATTTCATCAATAAATGCTCAGGAAGAATCTTTAGAGAATAAAATTCTGGAAATGGATGCCATCTTCTGGAAAGCTTATAATGAATGTGATGTTAAGGTCATGAACAATTATCTGGCTGAAGACATAGAATTCTACCACGATAATGGTGGAATTGAAATGGGCAGAGAAAGTTTGAACAACGGACTTAAAAACGGTTTGTGCAAGACCGGAGAGAACCATTTAAGAAGAGAGGCTGTAGAAGGAACTGTAAAAGTTTTTCCAATGAAAGAGATTAATACTGTATATGGAGCTTTGATCACTGGAGATCATCTTTTCTATGTTGCAGAAGGCAATTCTGAAAAAGCTGAAGGAAAAGCCAAGTTTTCTCACTTATGGTTAGTTAAAGACGGTGAGTGGAAAATGCATCGAGTATTTAGCTATGATCATGGACCTGTTCAATTTGAAAGTAAAAAAGATGCTATCGTTCTATCTAAGGAAGAATTAGGGAAACTAACAGGAAATTATCAAATGCCTGGAAATGACATAATCAAAGTGACTTCAGGAGAAAATATGCTTCAACTGGATGCGATGGGAAAAAGCTTTACCCTTCACCCAGAAACGAGCAGAAGTTTTTTTAGTAAAGAAAGAAACCTAAGCTTCTCATTTAGCAGTGAAGCTCCTATAAAACTTCAGATCTATGAAGGTGAAAACCTGGTAGCTGAAGCAACACGTACTGAATAGAAAAATTGAAAAAATATAAAATGGAAACTAACAGCATCGATCAAAACAAAACCTTGACTACCGTCCTTCATCTGTCGGTATTCACAAAATACTTCATACCACTTGGAAATTTCATATTCCCAATGTTGTTATGGCTTTCACGCAAGCAGGATCCGTTTGTAGATCATCACGGAAGAAATGCCCTGAACTTTCAGATAAGCACCTTTCTTTACACGATCTTCCTTCTTGCCGTTGGAGCTGCAACCTTTGTTTATTTTGGTATGAAGTTTACTATCGGGGAGCCTTTATTTATTGAGCAGGATTCGTTCGTAGTAGATAAATTCTCTGATGCATTGCCTTTCATCATCATTTTAGGCATAATAGGATTATTGTTACTAGGTCTTTTCGTACTGGAATTATTTGCGGTGATCACTGCAAGTATCAAGGCTAACGACGGAGAACTTTACAATTATCCACTAACCATCAATTTTTTGAATGCGGAAAAACCGGATTCATCACATCATCAAAATCAATCAGAAAATGAACAGTTTAATGACACCCAAAAACAAACACTATGAAGATTGAAAATACAAAAGCCCAGATGCGTAAGGGTGTACTGGAATACTGTATTCTCTCGGTTCTCCGGGATGAAGACGCCTACGTGGCAGAGATTCTGGATACATTAAAAGACGCAAAGTTGTTAGTAGTTGAGGGCACAATTTATCCTTTACTAACCAGGCTTAAAAACGCAGGACTCCTTAACTATCGTTGGGAAGAATCTACCAGTGGACCGCCAAGAAAATATTACGGTCTCACTGAAACCGGAAAAATATTCCTAAGGGAACTTACAGGTACCTGGGAAGAATTGCAATCTGCAGTTAACATCGTAACCACTCAAAAAAAGAAGAACCATGAATAAGACAGTAAATATAAATCTTGCCGGCATTTTCTTTCACATAGATGAGGATGCATACGCCAGACTACAGCGTTATCTGGAGGCTATAAAGCATTCCTTTTCGAATACGCAGGGTCGTGATGAGATCATCTCAGACATCGAGGCTCGTATTGCTGAATTATTTAGTGAGAAAAGAAAGGATGACCGTCAGGTGATCAGTATAAAAGAAGTTGAAGAAGTTATTACCATAATGGGACAACCTGAAGATTATGTGGTAGATGAAGAGATCTTCGACGATGAACCTAATAGAGCTAGAACCTCAAAAACTGTTGGAAAGCAGCTTTTCCGTGATACCGAAAATGGTTTTGTTGGAGGAGTTTCCTCAGGACTTGGGCATTACCTGGGAATTGAAGCCATTTGGGTAAGATTATTATGGATCTTACTAACTATTTTCTCCAGTGGAGCCTTCATTCTAATCTATATCGCATTCTGGATCTTTGTTCCGGAAGCTAAAACAACAGCCGATAAACTGGCTATGCGTGGAGAGGAGGTCACTGTCAGCAATATTGAAAGAAAAATTCGTGAGGGTTTTCATGATGTTTCAGAGAGCGTAAAAAATGTAGACTACGGGAAATACGGTCAGAAGGCTAGCGCCGGAGCCAGTTCTGCAGCTACAACTCTTGGTAGTATTATCAAGTTCTGTCTGAAACTATTCGTAAAATTCGTTGGAATACTTTTACTTCTTATTGCAGGAACCACCTTAATAGGATTGTTCGTTGGACTATTCGCTATGGGAACTTTTGGGATCATAGATGCACCATGGACAGAATATATAGACATGGTAAACAGTGGAGCTCCGATATGGCTTATTTCATTACTTGCATTTTTCGCAGTAGGAATTCCGTTCTTCTTCCTGTTCGTATTAGGACTTAAGATCTTGGTTAAGAACCTGAAGTCTATTGGAAGAGTGGCCTTATTAACCTTACTAGGAGTTTGGTTGATCTCTATCATCGGACTTACCGTAATAGGTATTAGCCAGGCAACGAATCGTGCATTTGATGGCGAAACAGCCACTACGGAGAAGCTGAATATTAAGTCTGAAGACACACTTTTCTTAAAAATGAGAAGTAATCCGGAGTATAGCAGTAATATTTACAGAAATTCCGATTTCAGAGTAAAATATGATGAAAACAATAACCGTATTCTCTACGGAAGAGATGTAAGGCTGGTTGTGAAGTCTACCAAGGATTCTCTAGCTTCTATAAAAGTTGAGAAGTATGCCGAAGGAAAGAACTTCAGAGATGCAAAAGAAAGAGCTGAAAATATTAATTATTCTACCAGCCTGGTTGGAAATGAACTATTACTGGATGGATATTTAACTTCAGATTCAAAATTTGGTTATCGTGACCAAGAAGTACAGGTTACTGTTTTCCTGCCTGAAGGAACTACGCTTTACGCTGATGATAACACCTATTCTTTCCATAGTAACCAGGATTACTACGGCGATATTCTGAAAAATGGACAGGAGGGGCATTTTTTAAAGATCATTGATGGTGAGACCATTTGTGAAGACTGTCCGGCCGATACGTGGGAAGATGATGATACCTGGAATGATGAAAGCGAAGACTGGAATCAGGATAATGAAGACTGGGATACATCAGACGATTTTAACGGAAGAATAAACGTTAATGGCGAAGAGATGAATATTCGTGTAAATGACGAAGGTATAGAAGTGAACGATCAGAAAGTGAATCGTGTAAGAATAGACAGCAACGGAATTGAAATAAATAACTAATCATGGGCACACTAATCAACCTGGTAATTAGCTTCATCATGGGATTGCTCTTTGGGCACCAGATAGATGAATCTAAAACAGCACATCATGAGTTACAAAAGCATTCTATTGAGGTCTTTCACGATCTCGAATCCAGACAAAAAATTCTGGAATGCTGATCTACTGACAAATAAAAGCCTCCAATCGGAGGCTTTTTCTATATTTGAAGTAAATCTAAAATCTATACATGATCAAAAAATTACCATTACTACTGCTAATAGTTTTATTTTCCTGTAAAGCACAGGATAAAGTTAAGGGCAGTAGAAACGTTAAAACTGAGCAATACAACTTAACCAGCTTCCACTCTATTCAGGCGAAAGGAGAATTTGAAATAGGAATTTTAAAAGGTTCCAGACCTATGCTGGAAATTGAGGCAGATGATAATCTTCATGACCTAATTCAAACCGAAGTGGTTGATGGTGTATTATACATCAAACCAATCAAGGAAATCAGCAGGTCTAAAAAACAGGAGATCAGGATCACGTTTTCAGACACCTTAAAAAGCATATTAGTTGCCGGAGATGTTGAGATCTCTTCTTTACAGGATCTTTACCTGGGAGATTTTCAATTAGAAACTAGAAAGGATTCCAAAGCCTTTTTAACCCTCACCGCGAAGAGCTTTAGTCTTATTCAGAATGATGATGCCGAGTCAAAATTGAATGTCACCGCATCAGACGTTATTTGCCAGTTGAACCAGTCTTCAAAAGTAGAGGCTCTGTTCAATACACCTATGCTTAAAGTTGATATTTATGAAAAAGCATCGGCAAGAATCGATGGAGATATCCAGGATTTTACCATTAGAGCCGATCAGTCTTCGCAATTTGATGGTGAAAACCTTACTGCGATTAAAGCCAATGTGTTGGCACAGGGAGATTCAGAAGTAAAGGTAAATGCGACCGATTCCTTAGAAATACGAGCAAATGGAAGTTCTGAAATTGATATTTTCAACAATCCTAAGATCGACCTGATCGAACTAAAAGACGAGGCGGTAATAGCTAAAAAAGAGTTCAGCAAAGGGCTGTTCAAATAATTGCAACTACTAAAGTTTTGCAAAATTAGATCAAGGAATTCTGCTAATTAATAGCTTTGACAGGAATTTTAAATCTTATAAAGATGAAATATTTGTTGAAAAGCGGTCTTTTTATTCTCACTTTGAGTTTAAGCCTGGTGTCTTGTAGAAATATCGATGATGATCAGGAGGAAAAAACTGAGGTCGAAAGACTGATGGAAGATCCAAATAACAAAGTTGAAGTTAAAGATGGAGGCGACAAGATCAAGATCGAAACTGCTGAAGGTGATGAGATCAAGATCAAAAAAGACGACGGAGAATATAAAAAGAAAATAGACAGAGCTGACGGTAGCGAATCTAAAGTAAAAATAGATGATGGCGAAGTAAAGGTGAAAACCGATAATTAATTCAGCTAATTCTAGAAACAAAAAAATCCCGCGATTGCGGGATTTTCTATTTTATAAAAACAGTATTTTAAACTGTCTCTGTTCTTGTTTGAGGTTTTTCAATATCTTCTTCAGTTTCAATTTCAGCAAGATAACGCTCAGCGTCAAGCGCAGCCATACAACCTGTTCCAGCTGCAGTCACCGCCTGTCTATAGATTTTATCCTGTACATCTCCAGAAGCAAATACTCCCGGAATATTGGTTCTAGTGGATTTAGCCTGAGTGATCACATAACCTGTATCATCCATATCCAGCCAACCTTCGAAAATATCGGTATTTGGCTTATGTCCAATAGCTACAAAGAATCCAGTAATCGGAATTTCTTCTTTTTCACCGGTTTGATTGTTTACCATACGTAAACCTTCAACAACCTGTTCTCCTAAGATCTCGTCTACTTCAGTATTATACCTAAGATCGATATTCTTAGTATTCTCGACTCTATGCTGCATAGCTTTAGAAGCTTTCATATAATCCTTACGAACCAGCATGGTTACTTTGTTACAGATATTAGCCAGATAAGTTGCTTCTTCAGCGGCAGTATCTCCACCACCTACAATCGCCACATCCTGACCTTTGTAGAAAAATCCGTCACAAACTGCGCAGGCAGATACTCCACCTCCACGCAATTTCTGTTCACTAGGTAACCCAAGATATTTAGCGGTAGCTCCAGTAGAGATGATCACAGATTCTGCCTCTATCCATTTTGAATTGTCTACACATGCTTTATGAATTCCGCCAACTTCTTTAGAAAAGTCAACTTCGGTGACCATTCCAATTCGTACTTCAGTTCCAAATCTTTCTGCTTGCTCCTGAAGTTCCATCATCATTTTAGGACCATCTATTCCTTGCGGATATCCCGGAAAGTTGTCAACCTCTGTAGTTGTAGTTAACTGTCCACCTGGTTCCATTCCTGTATACATAACCGGTTTCATATCTGCACGTGCAGCGTAAATTGCCGCAGTATATCCTGCAGGACCTGAACCAATTATTAAACATTTTACTCTTTCTATAGTATCACTCATTGTACTTATTTTTCACTGGTATAAAAGTAGGTAGTTTGATGCAAAACTTACACCTATTGTTATTAAGATCGTCTATTTGTTAATAAACCTAAAAAATAAGGGCAGAAATATGCCCGCGCTTAAACAAATTTAAAAGATAAAATTACCTTTGCCAAGTATGGAATTGAGTTTGTTCACTATTCTTGATGTACTGGGAACCATAGCATTTGCTATTTCTGGGGCGCTCTCTGCGATGAACCGAAGACTGGATCTTTTCGGGATCTTTATCATCGCATTTGTAACCGCTATTGGTGGTGGTACCATTCGAGATATACTTATTGGCAGTACTCCGGTAATGTGGATGGAAAACATCGTTTATATTTATCTGATAGGTGTTGTTACGATCCTTGCGATTATCTTCCGCAACAAACTTAATTACCTTAAAAAATCATTATTCCTTTTTGATACTATCGGGCTGGGAGTATTTACCATTACCGGTGTAGAAACCGGAATACAAAACGATCTAGACCCAATAGTCTCCGTAGCTCTCGGTGCAATGACGGGTACTTTTGGAGGAGTTATAAGGGACATTCTTTGTAATGAAATTCCTGTGATCTTCAGAAAAGAGATCTATGCGACTGCATGTTTGATCGGAGCCCTGGCCTATGTAACAATGTACGATATGGGAATAGATGCCGATATAATTTACGTGGTTACATCGCTAACAGTGATCAGTATCAGGCTTATCGTGGTGAAATATCATATCACGCTTCCCTCCTTTTATCCTACTTCACCTAGAAGTTCAAAAATAAGATAAATACACTCTATTTTACTGATTATCAATAGTTTCAGTATCTTTACAGGAAATTATTCAGTAAATATGGATAAGCAGGCAAAGATCGTGATCGTTGAGCAGAACATTCCCATGGCTGCGAAATTGTCTTTGCAATTGAATAAACTTGGTTATCATATCACCGGGATCTTTTCAAGGGCAAAGGATGCCTTAACTTTTATTGAGCAGGAAAGTCCGGATTTTATCTTGCTTGAAGATCAACTCAAGGGTCAGCTTAACGGACTCGAAGCAAAATCAAAGAAAAAAGAGCAGATCTCGCCAGTTCTATATTTTGATATGAATAGAACCGATTGGTTGCAGAATTATCTTTCTGTCAGGATCAAGAGCAAGAAACAGCTTTTGAAAAAAGTAATTTCAGATTCTTTGCAATTGCCTAATAAAAATCCTCATCAGTCTTCTCCTGCCATACTAAAAGATAGAATATTTGTTCGAAGTCATGACAAAATGGTTAGGATCGCTCTTTCTGATATTCACTATATCGAAGCAGATCGCAACTATTGTAAGGTATATACGAAATCTAAAAAATTCCTCCTTGTATGTACTTTAAAAGAAGTGGATGATAAACTGAAGGATAAAAGGTTTCTTAGAATTCATAGATCTTATATCGTTAACATAAGTCATATCGATGAGATTGGTAGCAATCATGTAGTGATTTCTTCTCATGCCCTGCCATTGAGCAAAACCATGCGACCGGAATTATTTCAACATCTACAAGTTATCTAGCTACACTAATTTCAATTCATTTTTCTTCAAATAATTTACTTCGGGAAGTTTTAAAACATCTCCGGACAGAAATTCATAGTCTTCGTCCAAAACGACGATTTCATGATCGGTTTACTTTATAAATTCAGGTTTATTAATCTAAAAACCAACCAGATGAAATCTATTCGATCAATTTTATTTTCAATGATTTACCTGCTTTTTATGAGCTTCACTTTGAATGCTCAAAGCGACAGATACCAAATGTATGTAGTTCACGAAGACCATATCAAAGACGGAATGAAGCAAAAACATGAGAACGCAGATAAAGCGCTTCTTGATGCAGCCAAAGAACATAATATGAAAGGTATGGACTGGCTTACCTTTCAGGCCGATGATAACCGGGTAATGTATCTGAGTCCGATAAACAATTTTGCTGATCTGGATAAAAATCCATTTGAAGATCTTCAGAAGAAAATGGGCAAAGAGGCCTTCGACAAGCTATTTGACAGTTTTGAAGATACTTATTCTAAGCATGGTGATTATATTCTTCGCCTGGACAATGAGCTTTCCTATATGCCAGATGGAATGAGTCAGACCTCAGATGGAAATAATTACCGGGAACTGGTTTTCTATCATATCCCACCTGGAAAAGGTGATAAAGCGGAAGAACTTGCTAGATCTGTAAAGAAACTTTATTCAGAAAAAGGTTCAAAAGTGCATTACAGAGTTTATAAAAGCGGCTTCGGAACTATGGAAAACTATTTTATGGTAGCAGTTTCAGGAAAAGATAAGGCTTCCGTAGAAAAAGCGAGAAATGAGAATATGGAGCTTATTGGAGAGGAAGGAAAAAAATTATTCGCTGAAATAGAGAAAACTGCTTCTAAGCAGGAAGTTGTTACCGGTCATACAAGACCTGACCTTTCTTACATAACTGAAAACTAAGGACATGAGAAATTTTGTGATTTTAATGCTAAGTTTCATCCTTTTTACCGCCTGTAACGATAAAAAAGATGAGAAAATAAGATATACTCAGAAATCTGATGAGATCAATACCCTGAAAGATCTTTTAAAGAATTATGAAGAGGCAGATTGGGATACCTATAAAACTCATTTCGCTGATACGGCTAAACTTTATTACAACAGCAGGGATGCTATAGATGTGGAAACAGCCATGGCGACCCATGAGGAAAACAATGCAGCACTTTCATCCTATGAATTCCCGGATGATAAGGATGAATTTGAGATGGTAGTAACAGATGATGACGAAACCTGGGTGAATTACTGGGGAGACTGGCAGGGTACAATTGCTGAAAATGACTCCACAGTGCATATTCCTGTTCATATAACAGCCAGATTCGTGGACGGG
Source organism: Christiangramia sediminicola (assembly GCF_031344135.1). Taxonomy (NCBI): domain Bacteria; kingdom Pseudomonadati; phylum Bacteroidota; class Flavobacteriia; order Flavobacteriales; family Flavobacteriaceae; genus Christiangramia; species Christiangramia sediminicola. Next base: position 233,607 of record NZ_JAVJIU010000002.1, on the reverse strand, counting down.
AAGATCGTGGCTGAACATGTTTATTTTGATAATTCAGGTATAAGTAAGGCTCTTTCAGACCTGGAAGAAGCCAGAACTAAAGACCAGGATTCTCTTAATCAGGAATGATCATATGAAAACTGTAGGGATCACAGGTGGAGCGGGTTTTATAGGAAGCTATATCACCAGAAGATTTCTCGATTCTGACTATAAAGTCAAGGTTTCGGTGACTAATATCTCCAATAGTGATAAATATGAGCATCTTTTTAACCTGGGAAACGAGGATAACCTGTCTATACAGGCGATAGATATTCAAAACCTGGAAAGCCTGGAAGATTTTACCAGTGATTGTGAAGTCCTTATACATTGCGGAACTCCATTTAAATTAGGAGTTGAAAATGCAGAGAAAGAACTTTACGAACCAACCTTAACCGGGACCGAAAATTTTCTGAACATTCTGAAGGATCATTCAAACATTGAAAAAGTAATCTTCGTTTCTTCTGTTGCAGCATTTAATACTTCTTTTCCCTACCCTGCAAATGGAAGAGCCGATGATCATTTATACACGGAAGAGGATGAACCTTACCTGGATGAGGCTAATATTCCATATGCACAGGCAAAATATTATGCCGATCAAAAGATACGCAAGTTCATCAGCAATAATCGGGATCTAAAGTTTGATATCATAAGCGTTTCACCTGTAACTGTGGTTGGAAATGCTTTGTCTTCCAGAGCTGATTCAACCTCTATAGGCCTTCAGAAACTGTTCAGATCTGGGAAAGCGACAGACGAATTCACACAGACGCTTTTTAATGAGAATGTTGAATTCGCCCTTGTAGATGTTGAAGATGTAGCTGAAGCAATTTATCAAGCCGCGACTTCTAGAATTCAACACGGTAAGAATTATTTACTAAGTAGTGAAAGTTGGAAAATTTCAGATATCTCAAAAATGCTGAATGGTGAAGAGCCGGAAGGTAAGGCCAGGATCGTCTACAGCAATGAGCTTGCTAAAGAAGAACTGGGCATAGATTTTAAACCTGCCAGAAATCCGCTAAACAGGTTTGGCCGGGAATCATAATTAATATACAAATTGACATTTTAATATAAATAGATGAAAAAACTAAAAACCTTAATGAAGTTTGCAATAGGTATTTACTTCATTATATCCTGTTCAGGAATAGTAGCACAGGATGCTGTAAAAATAGACCCGGACCATTACAAAGTTGAAATTGATAATGACAAGGTGAGAGTTTTAAGGATCAATTATAATCCCGGAGAGGAGTCTCAAATGCATGTTCATCCGGAAGGTGTTGCGGTTTTCCTTACAGATCATACGGCGAATATGAAAACCGGCGATGGCAAATCCATGGAAATGAAAGGGAAAGCGGGAGACGTGCTTTGGGTAGACAAAGCAAAACATCAGCCAAAGAATACTGGTAATAATCCTTTTGAAGTGATTCAGATAGAACTGAAAAATTCAAACATTGCGGGAAAGAAAAGTCTACATCTCTTCAAACTTCCTGATGGAATGACCGAGAAACAGCTAAGTGAATTTTTAAATGAAATGAATAAGGCTATTAGTGACGAAGGTTATCCTGGAGCCGGTTATCATCTTTATAAAATCACTACAGATAATGATGAGTATACTTACTTTATGGAAGGTGTCTGGCCTGATACTGCCACCTATGATAAAATCCATAATTCTGAAGGCTGGAAAGCCGCAGCTGAAAAAGGTAAAGATATGGTAGATAAAATTCAGGCACAGGAACTATACCTGAAAGCTGAGAAAATCAATTAATACCATCGATAAAAATGAAAAGGGCTGATAAAAACCAGCCCTTTTTTTTATGTTTAATGCGGAAGTTTATCCCGAAGTAATCCGTAAACAAAAGTTCCCAGAATTGCTGCCAGAAAAACAACAATTACCGAAGCATAACCAGCACCAATCAGTGTATAGATTGGTCCCGGGCAAGCACCTGCAAGTGCCCATCCAAGTCCGAATATAATTCCACCGAACATATATCTGCTAAAGCTTTTTTCCTTATCGGCGATCCTGATCTTTTTACCATTAAAGTCTTTTGCATTGCTCCTTTTTATCCACTGAACACCAAGAACGCCAATTACCAAAGCTGAACCAATGATTCCGTACATATGAAAAGCCTGGAACTGGAACATCTCATAAATTCTGAACCACGAAGCGGCTTCAGATTTAAACATTACTATTCCGAAAAATATACCTATAACTAAATATCCTATTACTCTCATTTTCTAAAATATTAGGGGAAATAATAAATGGATCATTACCAGTCCACCAATGAAAAATCCAACTACAGCGATCAATGAAGGTAATTGCAGGTTACTTAAACCTGAGATCGCATGTCCTGAGGTACAACCTCCAGCCCATCTGGCTCCAAAACCAATCAGGAATCCACCGATGATCAGGATAATTAAGGCTTTCCAATCAGTTAATGCTTCCAGACTGTAAAGCTCAACCGGAAGATATGCTTTTCCTGCACTTTCAAAACCAAGTCCGTTCAAGTTTGAAACAGTTTCAGGATTAATGGCTACAGCAGGATCTGCAGAAAGGATATGCATAGCAATAAAACCACCAATAGCGGCTCCAATGATCACTACCAGATTCCATTTCTGTGCTCTCCAGTTAAAATTGAAAAAACTTGCTTTTTCATCGGCACCACACATGGTACAGATGGTTCGAAGATTCGAAGACATACCGAATTGTTTCCCCATGAAGATCAGGAGGAACATGATAATTGCGATTAGAGGCCCGGCAACATACCATGGCCAAGGCTGTAAGATTAAATCCATATAATTATTTATTCAGTTGCAAAGAAACAATAAGAGCAGTCGTAAATCAGTAACAATGGTTACATTAATTCTCTTCGCTATAATCTTTAATATTACGAAGCACTTTATTTGAAAGCCTCTTCAGGGTTTGTGACGACCATCCCGCACTGGCATCCAAAGCCATAAGCCTCTCTGCCTTTAGGGTCTCCTTAGAAAGTTCTTTTTTTCCATCTCCATCAAAAATTGCAAAATTCCCTTCTTTTCTTATCCACTTTTGAAAAGCTTTTTCTTTAAAAGGTAAACCTAAAGAAGTATTGATAAGAATCTTACCATTCCCTATTTTTTCGAACTCCTTTTTCCCGACCGGTTTTGCATTCTTAGGAAGGTGGTATGAGAGTACTTCACAATGCTCAAGTAAATCTTCTAATGGCAAATAATCGACTCCTTTTTTCTCCCAGTCTAGTTTTCTGGTTCTGGAATAATAGAAAAGATCAACCCCGAACGGAATCAAGCATTCAGCTAATAATTTCCCGGTTACTCCAAGACCAATGATCCCGAATTTCAAGTCGGTTAATTCACGTGGCATATCTTTCCACTGCCTGCCTTTATAACCGTTCAGTAACTGAATTAATTCTGAGATAATGAATTCTGCCACTCCGGGATCACCATAATCCCGAATACCCTTCACGGTAATTCCTTTTTCTCTGGCAAATTTCACCGCCACGTTGGCCGATTCATCATCATAAAGGCTGCATGCCATCCCGATATATTTCAAATTTGGACAGGCCTCAATAATTTCTTCATCCAACTCGGTATGCCAGGAAACGAATACGGCTTCAGCATTTCCAATTCTTTCAATTACCTCATTTTTAGAATCGGGGTAATCCGAAAAGACCTCAACCTTACTCTCGCTGAGATTTTGTAATTCTGAAATTGCTTCATCATTCAGTTTTGTATGATCTACGCAAACTATTTTGTTGAATTTCATAGGCATTAAAAAATAAGGCCGAAATTTCTTTCGGCCTTTTAAATTAAAGTGGAATATTTCCGTGTTTTCTATCAGGCCTTAGAACATGCTTATTTTCCAAAGCACTAAAAGCTTTGATCAGTTTTCTACGTGTATCTTTGGGCATGATCACCTCATCAATAAATCCTCGTTGAGCAGCTTCAAAAGGAGTAGCAAATTTCTCTGCATATTCAGCTTCCTTTTCCGCTAATTTCTTTTCAGGATCGTCTGATTGAGCGATCTCTTTTCTGAAAATGATCTCAGACGCTCCTTTGGCTCCCATCACCGCAATCTCTGCAGTTGGCCATGCATAATTAAGATCGGCTCCTATATGCTTGGAGTTCATCACGTCGTATGCTCCTCCATATGCCTTTCTTGTAATAACGGTAACTTTTGGCACCGTTGCTTCACTTAATGCGTAAAGCAATTTAGCCCCGTGTAAAATGATCCCATTCCACTCCTGATCGGTTCCTGGTAAGAATCCAGGTACATCAACCAGCACTAGAAGAGGAATATTGAAACAATCACAGAACCTGGTAAATCTTGCGGCTTTTTTAGACGAATCTACATCCAGAACTCCGGCAAGGCTCATCGGCTGATTGGCGATCACACCAACACTGCGTCCTCCAATTCGGGAAAAACCAACGATAATATTATCTGCATAATCTTTATGGATCTCGAAAAAAGAATCCTCATCAATAATTCCCTTGATCACCTCATGCATGTCATAAGGTTTATTAGAACTGTCCGGAACAATACTTTCAAGTACTTCACGGTGCTCGTCTCCCAGTTCAAATTCCAATTTTTCCGGAGCCGACTTATTGTTCTGAGGCATATAGCTTATAAGTTGCTTGATGTTCTCCAGACAGATTATATCGTTTGCAGCAGTAATATGTGTAACTCCAGACTTAGTAGAATGCGTACTCGCTCCTCCAAGCTCTTCGGAAGTCACCTCTTCATTAGTCACCGTTTTCACAACGTTAGGTCCGGTTACGAACATATATGAAGTATCCTCAACCATCAGTGTAAAATCGGTCATCGCTGGCGAATAAACTGCTCCACCTGCACAAGGTCCCATAATTGCTGAAATTTGAGGTACCACTCCGGATGCTTTTACATTTCGGTGAAATATATCTGCATATCCTCCAAGAGATTTCACTCCTTCCTGGATTCTTGCTCCACCTGAATCGTTAAGGCCTATTAATGGCGCTCCAACCTTAACAGCCATGTCCATGATCTTACAGATCTTTTCTGCATGTGTTTCAGATAAAGAACCACCAAACACGGTAAAATCCTGAGCGAAAACATATACCAATCTTCCGTTCACCGTTCCATAACCAGTGATCACACCATCACCATAGAATTTCTGTTTTTCCATCCCGAAATCGGTAGTACGGTGCGTAACTAAAATCCCAATTTCTTCAAATGAATTTTCATCCAGCAAATATTCTACCCGCTCACGTGCAGTTAATTTCTTCTTTTCATGCTGTTTGGCAATTCTCTTCTCGCCTCCGCCCTTATGAGCTTCAGCAATCTTTTCTTTTAATTTATCGAGGTTCTGACTCATCTCTGAATTCTGAATTTTAGTTGTGTGGTAATCTTAATTGCTCTTTGTCCTTCATATATTGTTTCAAAGCCATCAGGGCTGCAAGCTTCGCTTCTTCCTGAGTTTCTTCTTTAAGTGCTTCCGGTGAATAATATTTCTTTACGAAGTGAGTATCAAAATTCCCGCTTCTGAAAGCTTCATGTTTAAAGACAAATTTTCCGAAAGGTAAAGTAGTACTAACACCTTCCACGATATAATGATCTATAGCCTTGATCATCATCTGGATAGATTCTTCCCTGGTTTTTCCGTAAGTGATCAGCTTCGCAAGCATGGGATCGTAATAAATTGGAACTTCCATTCCTTCTTCAAAACCATTATCCAGTCTTATGCCTTCTCCTACCGGAATTGCATATTTCTCGAGTGTTCCTGTACTTGGCATAAAATCTTCCAGCGGATCTTCAGCATAAACACGTAGTTCCATCGCATGACCTTTAATTGTAAGATCATCCTGGGAAAACTGAAGTTCTTTTCCTCTGGCTACTAATATTTGTTGTTCTACAAGGTCTACACCGGTTATATATTCGGTTACCGGGTGTTCTACCTGAAGTCTTGTATTCATTTCCAGGAAATAGAAATTCCTGTTTTCATCAAAAAGGAATTCTACGGTACCGGCTCCAACATAATCACAGGCTTTAGCAACTTTAATCGCCGCCTCACCCATTTCATGTCTCAATTTATCATCCAGAACTACAGACGGTGCTTCTTCCACCACTTTCTGGTGTCTACGCTGAATACTGCATTCCCTTTCAAATAAATGAACACAGTTTCCATGAGTATCGGCCAGCACCTGAATTTCGATATGTCTCGGTGAAGAAACATACTTTTCAATAAAAACAGATCCGTCTCCAAAAGCAGATTCAGCCTCTGAAATGGCACGTTTCATCTGGTCTTCAAGGTCTTTTTCCTTTTCAACTACACGCATTCCTTTTCCACCACCACCGGCAGATGCTTTTATCAAAATAGGAAATCCGATCTCATTCGCAATTTTCTTAGCTTCTTCAGTATCTGTGATCGCTTCGTCTATTCCAGGAACCATCGGAATTTCGTAAGCCTTTACCGCATCTTTCGCTGCAAGTTTACTTCCCATGATCTTAATAGCCTTGGAACCTGGACCTATCCAGGTAATTCCATTCTTTTCTACAGACTCTGCAAATCCTGCATTTTCACTTAGGAAACCATATCCCGGATGAATTCCGTCTACATTTAATTTTTTAGCTACTTCTATGATCTTATCGCCTTTAAGGTAAGATTCGCTGGACGGTGCTTCTCCAATGCAAACCGCTTCATCAGCAAACTTCACATGTGGCGCATTCCTGTCGGCAGTTGAATAAACCGCTACGGTATCAATTCCCATTCTCTTGATGGTTTTCATTACCCTTAGCGCGATCTCTCCCCTGTTGGCTACTAATATTTTTTTCATTACTTGATTCTCTTTTAAAATTCAGAAAAGCTGATTATTCCATTTCTATCAATAACTGGTTCTTTTCTACTGTTTCGCTTTTAGTAACAGTAACCGACTTTACCACTCCGTCTCGAGGAGCCGTTAAAGTATTCTCCATTTTCATCGCTTCCAGAACCAGCAAATAATCGCCTTCTTTCACCTCATCACCTTCTTTTACATTTACCTCAAGGATAAGCCCGGGCATTGGTGCTTTGATATCATTGATCTGCTGAGAACTTCCTAATGAAAGTCCCATCTCATCTATCAATTGATCCAGATCGTTATTGATCTTTACTGAATAGATATTTGAGTTAATTTTGATTTCATAATTCCTGTTCAGAAAATCCGGCTTGAAGATCTCTGCCGTAAAAGAGCGGTTATCCTTTAAAAGATGATAATTCTTATCTGAAGTTTTCTGGGTGTCCAGCGCTTTGATCTCTTCTTCTGAAAATTCAAATTCCAGCGAGTCGTTCACTTTAACCTTGTAAATTTTATCCATAAATAGCTTTATGTATTGTTATTTTTTCACCGTGGAGCGTAAATATAGAAAAAATCGAATGCTTGAAGTGTTGAAGAAATCTCAAAATATTGCGAAATATCCTGAAATAACATCTTTTGAAAAGCGGCAAGCGATAGATAAATTGAAAATTTGACATTTTCAGGTACAAAAAAACCCGGAAATTAATTCCCGGGTTCATCATCATTCATCAAATGTCTAACCAACTATTTAAAATCTTTGATATTATCACTCAGGTCATAGACCTTGGTATTTTCAAACTTATTGTCAAGAATACTGCTTCCTGCTGCAGAACGATAACCTCCTGCACAATGTACCACTACCGGTTTATGTGAAGGTATTTCGGTAGATCGCTCTCTAAGTTCATTCAATGGTACTGCGATGGCATCCTCAAATATCTTCCCTTCTGCCACCTCACTCTTATTACGAATATCCACAATAGTATAATTGTTCATATACTTTTTGAAATCTTCAACATCAATCTCTTCCATAGAATTAGAGACATCGCTGCCTAGAGTAACCACTGCCTTTAACTGCTTTTCATAACCTATTTTGGCAGTTCTTTCCAGTAGCTCCTCAATATCATCAATGCTATTTAAAACAAGGTAGAACTCCTCTTCAGGTTTAACGATCGCACCTAGCCAGGTTTCATATTTATCACTTTCAGATCGAGCCATAATATTGATACTGTTTGGCAGGTTTCCTTTTTTAAAGGCATCACCATCACGTGTATCTACAACGGTCACTCCTTCTTTTACCTCGTTTACATTCAGTCTAAGCTTATTGGCCCATTTTGTTCGCTGAACATTCTCAGGCCCGGTTTTATTGATATCAACATTAAACCCAAAATAAGAAGGAATAAATGGTTGATCTTTCAGGATCTCCTCTACAAATTCTTCTTCTGTCTGCTCTTTGAAAGCCCAGTTACCCTGGCGTTCATTTCCAAGTGTGCTGGAAGAAGCGTCACTCATATTCTTTCCGCATAAAGAACCGGCACCGTGTGCTGGATAAACCAAAGCATCATCAGGTAGATCGGTGAACTTATTTTTAATGGTATCATACATCTGCTTGGCAAGATCTATTCTTTTTGCCTTCATATTCCCAGCCTTTTCGCGAAGATCTGGTCTTCCCACATTTCCGATGAAAAGAGTGTCTCCCGTGAATAAAGCAGTTTTATCTCCTTCTGTAGCAACTACGGTGATACTATCTGGTGAATGTCCTGGAGTATTGATGGCTTTAAATTCTACATCTCCCATTTTAAGTGAATCACCATCATCAAATGATTTATGAGGATAATCTGCACCTACCAGTTTACTGGCATAAATAGTGGCACCTGTCTCTTCGTGTATCTGTAAATGACTGCTCACAAAATCTGCATGTGGATGGGTTTCAAATACCGCAACGATCTTCGCATTCTGTTCTTCAGCATATCGGTAATAATCCATCGGGTTTCTTGAAGGATCTACCAAAGCCATTTCTCCGTTGCTTACAATCGCATACGAATAATGTGCTAGCGGACTATCTTTAAATTGTTTTATGGTCATTATAATCGATTTTAAACTTTATTAGATTTTATTTCTTCTTTTCTTCGGAAAGGAAACAAGGTTTGATTTCCGAAATCTTCAGGGAAATTTTCATCTCCGCTGAAGCCTAATTCTATTTTTTTGCCACTTTTTGGAATAAAGGCCGTTCCAAAAATATAATCCCAGATGCTCAGGCTAAGCCCGAAATTCATTCCGTAAGGCCTGTCTTCTGGCAATTCCTTTGAATGATGCCAGATGTGCATTTTCGGGTTATTTAAAACATAACCTAAAGGCCCATAGCTCCAGCCAATATTTGCATGATTCAAGTGGCCTATGAATACCGCGAACATATGCACGATAAAAAATTCCTGTATTCCAAAACCTATCATCGCCAGCGGAATATATTGCACCGTTTTATAAATAATGGTTTCCATAAAATGAAACCTGAACTGTGCTGCAAACCCCATTTCCTTTACGCTATGGTGGATCTTATGAAACTCCCAAAGCCATGGTCGCCTGTGTAATTGTCTATGAACATTCCACTGCACAAAATCTGCAATTACGAACATGATCAATAATTGTGTCCAGCCGGGTAAATTTCCCAATTCTATGGCTACGATATTCTCGATCCCAAACAGGCCTAGGAAATCATTAAAAAGCTCCACTCCTACATTGCTTATCGCATTGTAACCTATGAGCGAGAACAGGAAAAAATTGAATAAGATATAGAAACTGTCCAGCCAGAAGCCTTTCCGAAATATCTCCTGATCTTTTCTCCATGGAATTACGATTTCCAGCACCCAGACCAAAAGTGACAATCCTATTAGCCAGTAGAAATAACTCGTCCACGTTGGGTGCATTATTTCATTCACGAGATAATTAAAATATCCTGTAAATGATTCGCGGATGATATCTATGTATTTCTCCAAGCTTTTCAAATTCTTACACAAAAATATAAATATAGGGAAGTTGAGGCAGTAACTTTTGTTACAGTTGTCAAGGAAAACTTAATATTCGAAAACCTTTTCTGTTAGAATCAGTTAAAGTGACCATAATTGCAAACACTTCTTTTTAAATTTAGAATTAAAAAAATTATGGGAAGAGAAGTGATAAAAGAAAAATTAGGCCTTGGCGGTGTTGCCATTGGTAACGGATTCAAGGTAATGAGCGATAAAGAATCTGAACAAACACTGGAAGCAGCCTGGGATGCAGGAGTGAGATATTATGATACCTCACCATGGTACGGACTTGGCTTAAGCGAAAGGCGTTTTGGTCATTTTCTACATAACAAAAATCGTGATGAATATATACTTACTACCAAAGTTGGCCGGGTATTAAGTGCCACTGATAACATTCCTGAAACTATCTGGAATGAGCCATCTCCATTCGATTATAAATATGATTATTCAGCTGAAGCTGTTAGAAGATCGATTGAAGACAGTTTACAGCGTATGGGCGTAAATAGAATAGATTATGTTTTTATACATGATCTTTCACCAGATCATAATGATGAATATAAAAATGGAACTACCTGGCTTGACCATTTTGAAGTTGCAAGAAAAGGTGCAATGCCAGAACTTACAAAAATGAGAGAAGAAGGATTGATCAAAGGTTGGGGATTAGGCGTTAATACTATTGAACCGATAATTAAAACTTTGGAACATACAGATGCCGATCCAGATATCTTCCTCTCAGCAATTCAATACTCTCTGGTAGATCATAAAAAATCACTGGATGAACTTTTTCCTGCCATTGAAAAACATGATGTAGGACTAATTACTGCAGCACCATTCAATGCCGGGTTGCTTTCAGGAAAAGACAGATACAATTATTCCGGAGATATGCCGAAAGATAAAGTAGACAGATTGAATGGCATAAAGGAAATAGCCAGGAAACACAAGGTAGATCTTAGTACTGCTTCACTTCAATTCTCTTATGCTCCGAAAATCGTGAATACCGTCCTTGCTGGTGCGAGTAAACCGGAACAGGTTAGGGAAAACGCTAAAGCTTTTGATGTAAAAATACCTGTAGAATTCTGGCAGGATCTTAAAAAGGAAAAACTAATAGATGAAAGAGCGGAAGTTCCTGCTTGATCAGACTTCCCGAAGCCTTAAGTATTGATTACGGCCAAAACTCAGAAAGTAAAATAGGTAGCCCAGAAAAAGCATTAATATTGTACCAAGGATAAGATTGTTTGAATTGTATTTAAAATAGATCACGAAGTATAATAATGCACAGATGATCGCTACGGGTAGAAAGTATTTGGAAAGAATAAATCCGCTTACTTCTACCCTTTTTATTTCCCCTTCCGAAATTTTAATATTTAGTGGCTGACTCCCGCACCAATCGATCCTGGCTTTTAACTGGTAATTTCCTTCAGGGATTTCGAAAGCCAGAACTTCTTTGTCTTTTATATCAGTCAGTTTTATGCCATTGATATAGATTTCAAAAGGCCTCATTTTATTGGCCCATTCAGAGTTTCTTTTAATGATAAGTTTTGGCATTTTTTATTTTCTAACTACCTGTGTAACAAATGTTACCAAAAATTAAATCTCTCCACTTTATATTGCGCGGGTTAACAGGTTAGGTGGTTTTTTGCCCCAAAGCAAAAATTTTTTCATAATTACCAAAGCGCCGGTCTCACCCTACAGAGGTCGGCGTTTTACTTATAAAACTCACTTATCTCAACCAGTTCTTTTCTATCAATATCTGGCACCAATGCTTTATCTGAAGCGTAACCAACCGGCAATAAAAGAAATGCTCTTTCATTTACCGGCCTTTTCAATAGTTTAGCGAGGAAATTCATCGGGCTTGGAGTATGAGTTAAGGTTACCAGCCCGGCATTATGAATTGCTGAGATCAGCATTCCGCAGGCAATACCTACAGATTCATTTACATAATAATTGTTGTGCTTATCTCCAGACTCATCAAATTCGTATACTTCCTTAAAGACAATGATAAGCCAGGGAGCAATTTCCAGAAATTCTTTATTGGTATCTGTTCCCAGAGGAGCGAGATCTTTTAACCAGCGTTCGCTCATACGATTATTATAATTTTCCTGTTCTTCTTTCTCGGCTGCTCTTCTAATTTCAGATTTAAGTTCCTGATTGGAAACAGCACAAAACTTCCATGGTTGCTTATGTGCTCCAGATGGAGCAGTACCAGCAGTTCTAATGATATTCATTATGACTTCTTCAGGAATATTCTTATTTGAAAAATGCCTTACCGATCTCCTTGAATTTAATGCTTCATAAAATTGCGCAGAACGTTGTAACATTTCTTCCAGGCTGATATTCTCACTTGAATAAGGAATGTGTTTAAAGCCGTTGATCAGTTTTCCGGTATCAGCCATGCGAAACATTTTTGGTTGAATTCAAATTTAAAAAAAGTGGTTGAAACATCAGGCTTTGGTAATGCTACCCATAAATTTGATCAGTCTCTTTTTCAATTCGGTGAAAGGCGGATGTAAAAAATCTGATGCCGCGATTCTTTTTTGATGCATTACAGCTCGTTTTTTTGAGAAAGTCTTGAAACCATCAAAGCCATGATAATGACCCATTCCACTAGCTCCCACTCCACCAAAAGGAAGGTTATGCTGGGCGAGGTGATATACAGTATCATTAATTAAAACTCCGCCAGACATAGTATATTTTAAAAGTTTATTGATCCTTTTCTTATTATCATCAAAATAATACAGCGCTAATGGTTTAGGGCTGTTATTCACATATTCAATAGACGTATCCAGGTTCTCCAAATTCACAATTGGCAGGATGGGACCAAAGATTTCCTCTTGCATTAAATCCATTTCATCTGAAACATTGAAAACCAGTTTGGGCGTCATCAACCCCGCTACCTGCTTTTCGGAATTGATCAGTTCAATTATTTTTGCTCCTTTCCCTTTCGCATCTTCAAGTAAAGCTTCCAAACGCTTATAGTGATCCTGATTAATGATGCGGCTGTATTGCTCACTATTGAATATGTCTGGATAGAACTTTTTCACTATTTCTTTTACCTCCTTTTCAAATTCAGTATTTAATGAAGTGGGCAAGATCACATAATCTGTTGCCACACAGGTTTGCCCGCAATTAAATAGTTTGCCAGCCATTATCCTTTTCGCCGCCAATTTTGATGAATAAGATTCATGAATAATTGCCGGAGATTTTCCTCCCAACTCTAGAGTAACCGGGGTTAAATTTGGCGCAGCTGCAGCCATGATAAGTTTTCCTATACGTGTTGAGCCCGTAAAGAATAAATGATCAAATGGCATCGCTGAAAACTCTTTTGCAACCTCAGCATCACCGGTTACGCAGTGGATATATTCTTCAGGAAAGTTTGAATTGATAATTTCCTTTATCACCTCAGCCGATTCAGGAGCAATTTCTGAAGGCTTGATAATGGCATGGTTTCCGGCAGCGATGGCATCGACTAACGGACTTAAACTTAATAAGACCTGATAATTCCATGCTCCCATAATTCCTACCGAACCTAAAGGCTGAAACTGGTAATAAGCAGAACTTGGTAATAAAAACCAGGCTCCCTGAACATATCTTCGCTTTGCCCAGCTTCTAATGTTTTTCATCGCATGGCTAATTTCATCCTGCAATGGGAAAATTTCCAGGAACAAGGTTTCTTCCCTGGACCTTAATCCAAAATCTTTATAAACCGCGTCAATCAATCTTTCTTTATTTTCCTCAACAACATCTGAAAGCTTTTTCAGGTTTTTCAGCCTGGTCTTGACATCTGGTGGTGATTTTTTAAAAGCAGATTTTTGCTTATCAAGCAAGTTCCTTAATTCAGTCTTATTCATTGTTTCTACCTTTAAATTTATCCATGGAGCTATAAATCCCAAAAAATCTTCCTATCACAATATCCAGTAATCTTTTGGGCAAAATACCTTTAACTAACGGAAGCGTATATATAATTTTGGGAGTTCTAAGAATGATGCTGTCATTTTCTATCGCCTTTATAATTTTTGAAACTACCTTTTCAGGTTTCAAAAGTGGAATTACAGGCGATTCAACTCCGCGAAACATTCCGGTATCTATATAATATGGGGTTACGGTTAATACTTTCACTCCGGTATTGCCTCGTTCCATTTCCAGTCTTAAAGAATCAGACCAGCCGGTCATCGCCCATTTACTGGCACAGTAAACCGACATTCCCGGATTTGAAAGCATACTGGCTGCAGAAGAAATGTTTATGATATGCCCCTGTTTCTTATCAAGCATAGCTGGCAGTAACAGGCTCGTGAGTTTCATGGGAGCTATAGAGTTGACTTGCATATTGCGATCTATATCAGTTAAAGAATGCTCTCTAAAACTCTTGCCGGTAACAATACCTGCGTTATTAATTAAAATATCAAACTGAAGTCCTTTAAGTTCAATTTTTTCAACTGCAGATTTCAGTTCGTCTTCCTTAGAAATATCTGTGGTAATACAGGTGATATTACAATCTGAGCCAAAAAATTCAGCTTCTATTTTTTTAAGCGCAGCAGAATTGAGGTCCAGAATTATAAGATTTGAAGCCGATCTTTTAATAGCGGCTTTAAGCATAAGTAAACCTATACCTGAAGCACCTCCTGTAATAAGTACGGTTTTATTCGTGAATTTCGTCAAGGGCTCAAAAAATGTATGAGCTTAAAAATAGCGCTTTTAAATAGAAATCACGGAATTATTAATAATTGAATTATTTCCTTCGGAAAAGTCCGAAAGTGAAATTCTGCACCGCATCCCAGGGAGTCTTGTGATCCAGGTTCTCCAAACGAACGATCTCAAAATCCTTTTCAAACAACTTCTCCATTTGTTCTGAAGAGTATTTCTTGATCTCTATTCCGCTACATTTATCGGGTCCATTTTCAGAAAAGGTTCCCAGAATAAGATATCCACCAGATCTAAGTGATGTTTTTAAGTTTGATATATAATCTTTTACTTTATCCTCATCGGTGAGAAAATGAAAAGCTGCTCGATCATGCCATACTTCATATTCAGAAGAAAATTGATTGGCAGTCACATCATTAACTATCCATTCCACATCTTCAGCTTTTTCACCTAATCTTGACTTCGCTTTCTTTATGGCAGTTTCCGAAATATCCAATACACTAAGCTTACTATAACCTAAATCCAATAGGTTATCTACCAGGTAACTATTACCTCCACCTATGTCAATAATTGGAGCCTCTTTTGAAAGGCCTAATGACTGGATGATATTTATTGAAGTTTCGGGCTTCTCCTGGAACCAGCTGGTCTCCTCGAAATTCTTTTTAGAATAGATATTTTCCCAGTGTGATTTAAGATCGGTCATTTATTTTGTGTTTTAATATCTAATTAAATTCTGAACAATCTTCAGAAGGAATGTTCACGCCTGCTGCCTGCTGATAAACCAATTCAGCACCAAGATGCCCAACATAAGTTAATGTTCCTGAACCGGCAAGTATTAAAATTACAAGTAAAACTGAAGTGATCCTATTTTTTAAAAGATCTACATACTTCATTAAGAATTCCAGAATCAATGTAGCGGTAAAGATCCAGGCAGTAGTGTAAGCAAAATTTTCATGCTCTTTTAATACGGTTGGATCACAGAGTTGTCTTGATACAATCCCATCGGCCAGATCACCGGTGTAAATCGCAATCCATACTCCAATCACTCCAAGTAACAAAAGGAAACGACCACCGTGGTCCCATGTGATTTTAGAAGACCATAAACCAATCAGTTTAAAAAGTGTTGCCATTAGCAGTAAAACGATCGGAAAATGAACGGACAGAGGATGAAACACCTCTGTCCGAAAGAATTCTGGTAATTCGTTCATTGTTATTCCAGGATTTTAACTGAAATAGGATCCAGTCTTTTTCCATTCTTTTCAACTTCTACTTCTACTTTCTGACCTTCTTTAAGCTCTGAAAATTCTACTTCACTTCCGTTTTTCATTAAACTGGTAGTTTCAGTAAAATACAATTCAAGAGTTTTGTCATCATCAGTAGAAACATAAATCTCAGTTTTATCTGCTTCCACCTCCTTAATCGTTCCCTGGTAAGTTCCTGACTCTACAACATCTGTACTTTCACCACAGGCAATAAATAACATAATTGCACTTAGAAACAATCCTTTTGTAATCAACGTTCTCATTTTCTTCTGTTTTTAATTAGATATCAAAAATTAAAGTACCTAAAAAACCTGCTATCACCAAGATCGCAAAGGCTTTTAAACATTTTTTAGCAATTCAGAGTTTAATCTTTATCCGATTTTGGACTCGGAATTCTAATCATATTAAAAGATTTCATCAGGTGAAATAAGCCAGGTAAAATAACGCCTCCACCAATAAGCAAAGAGATCGCCAGAACTTTTATCACTGATTCCGGAGCTGTTCCTTCCAGCATATTCACTTCAACAGACTTGGTAATGATCAAATTAGGGAAATGCGTATTCACGGCTGCGAAAATCACCAGCATGATCTGCATACCTGCATAGATCCTGGTAAGAATACTATGCCTTCTTTTTATGGCTCTCCAAAGCGGAATAAGCAATAACGCTGAAAGACCAATACTGGCAAGAGAAATCTTATTCAAAAGAAAATCTTTTACGAATACCATATCGGTTATATAGCCATACGCCAATACTGCTCCGCCGATAATCACAAGTACCACAGTGAAAATTCCGGATTTGCGGCTATACATTTTTCTAATATCTCCGGAGGTTTCCCCGATCAATAATGTTGAGGCAAGAAAAGCACATAAGGCCGCATAGAACAGCCCGGTTAAAAATGTGAAGATATTCAACCAGGGATCCATAAATATCTCAGCAAAAGTAGTGTTTGAATAATCCTGAGTTACTACGATCTTTCCACTTACCAATGCACCGAAAGACATTCCCAGGAAAATAGGAGTAATAAGACTTGAAATTCTGAACATCCGGTTATACCAATCCTGAGAGCGATCTACCACAGCATCATAATGCCTGAATATAAAAGCAACACCACGCATAGTAATGCCTAGTAATACCAGGGTTAATGGAATATGCAGGTAAATAATAATAATATTGAAATATTCAGGAAAGGCGATCCATAAGATGACGATAAGAATGATGAGCCAGATATGGTTGGCTTCCCATATAGGTCCCATTATTTTATAGATTGTATCCCTGTTCAGTTTTTTATTTTCTCGCGACGAAAACAACTCCACGATACCTGCACCAAAATCTGCACCGCCCAGAAGAACATATAGGAAAAGAGAAAAGAAGGTAAAGAATAATACAACGTATAACATAGCTAGACATTTGAGTTATTAAGTACCTTGATCTGCCTGTGCATTAACCAGGTCACCGTGATGGCGAGAATTGTGTAAACTGCGACGTAAATATAAAAACTATATTCCAGGCCTGGCATAGGCGTTACTGCTTCTGATGTACGCATGATATTGTAAACTATCCATGGTTGCCTACCAACTTCGGTCACCACCCAGCCGGCTTCCACAGCTATAAAGCCTAACGGACTCAACAGTGCAAAAAGCCACCAGTATTTTCTGTTTTCCATCCAGCTTTTTTTCTTAAGGCTTATAAAGTAGATAAGCGCGGCAAGCATGAGTAAAGATCCAATTCCCACCATCGTCTGGAAGGCATAATGCACAATAGGAACAGGCGGCAGATCTTCTTCAGGAAAATCATTTAATCCCTGCACTTCTGCATCAAAATCACCAAATGCCAGAAATGATAATGCGTTAGGAATTTCAATCTTATGTGTAACTTCTTTGTTTTCTTCGTCAACCAGTCCGCCAATGAATAATGGAGCTCCTTTCTCGGTTTCGTAATGCGCTTCCATGGCGGCCAGTTTTACCGGCTGTCTTTCAGCTACATCTTTAGCTGAAATATCACCGCTTATAGGTTGCAACAAGGCGGCAATTCCACCAAAGAAAATAGCAATTTTAAATGCCTCAATATGAAGTGCTGTTCTTTTCTTTCTGAGTATCTGAAAAGCATGAATTCCGGCAACCGCAAAACCAGTTGCTGCAAAAGCGGCTAAGGTCATGTGAAGCGCCTGAGTAAACCAGGCATCATTTAGAAATGCCTTTACGGGATCTATATTTACAAATTCACCATTCACCACATCAAATCCAGTTGGCGAATTCATCCAGGCGTTTGCTGAAACAACCAGTATCCCAGACACAACCCCGGAAATCCCGATAATGATCCCGGTAATCCAGTGAAAAGTTTCAGGTAACTTTTTCCAGCCGTAAAGGTAAAATCCAAGCGCTATCGCTTCTACAAAGAATGCAGCGCCTTCCAGGGAAAATGGCATCCCAATTACCGGCCCAGCATGTTTCATAAATTCCGGCCATAGCATCCCAAGTTCAAAAGAGAGGGCGGTTCCAGAAACTGCGCCAGTAACAAAGAATATGGCCACGCCACGTTGCCAGGCTTTGGTGAGATCTAAATAAACCGGATTTCGTGTATTTAACCACTTACGGTGAGATACCACCATAAAAAAAGGCATCACCATGCCAATACACGCAAAAATTATATGAAATCCGAGGGTAAATGCCATTTGAAGTCTGGCGAAATCGAGGTTTTCCATCAATGGAATTTTTTCGTTAGCAATCCCTCATTTAAAATGAAGAATCACACTATTCTTTCGGCCAATAAATTTACGGAAAAATAGAGGTTTGGCCTTATCACTTTCCGCCTAATTTCGGACAATTTCGAAATAAATTCCTTGAGAAGAAATTGAATACTAGATGCTAAAAATATCCGGATAACTGAGCGAAATAACCATTCTAAACGGAGCCTTAACCTAAACTATTCTAGCTCCCGTTGAGGAGAAGGTTTTATCTGGTTGCAACGCGGAGTTGTGCGTGCATTTGTTTCCCCCCAAACCTAACTCCTGAAAAACATGCTCAGAAATCCGGATAAATAACATTTGAATCTTCTATTTTTTACTTCATGCAAACAATATCCTGAATCATCTCAGGAAACTTAAACATGTAGTCTTTAAGGGGGGGAGTAAGGGAGTAATCTATATTTCGGCAAGTATAAAAATACACTAATTACCTGATATACAATATTCATCAAGCTTTAAAAGCCATTTTTTAACACAGAATTAAAATAATTCATTCCACATGATATAGATCCCCATTAATAATACGAACCAACCGAATCCTTTTTTCAGCTTTTTACCATCGATAAAATTATTTAAATAAACACCCAGCCAGATCCCGGCGATAGAAAGTCCTGTGAAAATCATCAAAAACATCCAGTCTATCTCCATGTTTTGAACATCTCCAATAAAGCCTATCAGCGATTTAACGGCAATGATCAAAAGCGACGTGGCCACCGCCTTTTTCATAGGAAGTTTTGCCAGAATTACCAAAGCAGGGATTATTAAAAATCCGCCTCCTGCTCCAACTATACCTGTTAACAACCCAACCACTAATCCTTCTATTATAATTAGGGGATAGTTATAATTTACTTTTTCCTCTTCCAGGTTTCTGCCATTGCTTTTTTCCTTGATCATGGAAATTGAAGCGATCACCATTATAATGGCGAAAAAGAGCATGATCCCAATATTCTTTGTTATTGTAAATCCTGAAACAGTAAAGATCTCTTCAGGAATCGCAGGAACCAGATATTTACGGGTAAGATATACCGATATAAAGGCAGGAATAGCAAATACGATCGCCGTTCTAAAATCGATAAGTTTCTTTGGAATATTTCTAATTGCTCCAACCAACGAAGAAGTTCCCACAACAAATAGAGAATATGCTGTAGCGGTCACAGGATTAATTGCCATTAGATATACCAGCACCGGAACTGTAAGTATTGATCCGCCACCGCCAATCAATCCTAATACAACCCCAATTAATAATGCTCCAAAGTAACCTAGAATTTCAAGTATATCCATCTCGTGATTTATTTAGGGCAAATGTATCCTGTATCCCAGGCGCCCACAGTAACAAGTGTTACAAAGGTTTTTTAAAGGTCCAGAACCGTAATATGATTTCTTTGCAGGGAGATCTTTCCATCCTTCTCAAGCTTTTTCAACAACCTGGAAACCACAACCCTTGAGGTATGTAGATCATAAGCTATTTCCTGGTGAGTCACCTGCAAATTTTCATTCCGGTTAATCTTTACTTTATCGCGTAGATATCTCATCAAGCGCTCATCCATATTCAAAAATGCGATGGTATCGATAGTATCAAGCATTTCTGAAAGTCGGGTATGGTAAGATTCAAAAACAAAATTTCTCCATGACTTATACTTTGCGGTCCACTCTTCCATTTTAGAAATTGGGATCATGACCAGAGTAGTATCATTTTCAGCAACCGCACGAATTTCACTTTTGGTTTGCCCTAAACAGCAATTAAGTGTCATCGCACAAGTATCTCCCCTTTCCAGGAAATAAAGCAACAGCTCGTCACCATCACTGTCTTCTCTTAGAATTTTAATAGCTCCTTTTAAAAGCAAAGGCATACCGGTAACATATTCGCCAATCTCAATGATCTTCTCCCCGGCAGCAACCTTTTTAAGGGTTCCGTTCTCAACAATATCATCTATCAATTCTTTTTCAAAGAGGAATCCATAAGCCTCTTCCAATTCAGTACGCATGGGAAAAATTGTTTGTTACGTAAAATTAGGAAGAATATTCAAGAATAAAACCTAGCGGTGAGGTAGACTAATAGTTTATAGATATTGAAATTATTCTTATGCCGCTACTCATTCAGAATTCAGCAAAAATGAAATTCAACCTCGAAATTTTATCAAAACTTTAAACTGAAAGGGCTCAAACCTTCCATTGTTTAACAGCCCGTTATCATACTGCTGCAGACATTCTAATTATCTTTATTCAAAAGAAAATTGCTATAAAAAAGAAGAATTATGTCTGAAGAAAAAATGCTAAAAACAACGAATCCGGCAACCGGAAAGGCACTGAAAGAATACAAAATGATGACAGATGCTGAAATGAAGTCTGCCATTGAATCCTGCCACGAAGCTTTTTTAAAGTGGAAAGCAAAACCAGCACAAGAACGTGCGAAGGTTATTAGTAAGATCGGGGAAAAGATCGCCGAGCATAAAGATGAGCTCGTGAAGCTGATGACCAATGAAATGGGAAAACTCTTAAAACAGGGTGAACAGGAAGTAGACCTTTGTTCCGGAATTTGTGAATACACCGCCAAGAATGGTCCTGACAGTCTTAAAGATGAAGAACGTGAATTACCTGAAGGTGGAAAGGGATTTATCACCCATTCTCCACTTGGAGTTATTTACGGAATCCAACCATGGAATTTTCCGAGTTACCAGGTAGTAAGATATTCTATCGCTAACCTGATGGCAGGAAACGGAGTTTTGCTTAAGCATGCTGAAAATGTTACCGGTAGTGCATTATTGTTAGAGAAAATTTATTTGGAAGCAGGACTGCCAGAAAATCTTTTTAAAGTTTTGTTGATCTCTCACGATCAAAGTGATGCGGTAATTGAAAATAAACTGGTACGCGGAGTAACCCTTACCGGAAGCCCGGATGCTGGAAAGATTATTGGAAAGAAAGCAGGAGAAAACTTAAAGAAAACTGTACTTGAACTGGGAAGTAACGATGCTTATATTGTGCTGGAAGATGCCGATATCGAGCTAGCCGTTGAAACCTGCGTGCAGGGTAGAGTTTATAATAACGGAGAAACCTGTGTCGCTGCAAAACGCTTTATCGTGGTAGACAAAGTTTATGACCAATTCAAAGAAGCATTTGTGAAGCAAATGTCTAACATCAAGGCCGGAGATCCTACCAAGGAAGATTCTGACATAGGACCTATGGCGAGAAAAGATCTACGTGACGAATTACATGAACAGGTAGAGGAAAGTGTGAAACAGGGAGCCAAAATTCTCTGTGGAGGAAAAATGCCAGATGGTGATGGGTACTTCTACCCTGCCACTGTGCTTGATGAATTAAAACCTGGAATGCCGGCATATGATGATGAGCTTTTTGGGCCGGTTGCTTCCCTGATCAAAGCAAAAGATGCTGAAGACGCCATGGATATTGCAAATTCAAGTAGATTTGGACTTGGTGGAGGAATATTTTCTAAAGATGAAGAAAAAGCAAAAGACCTGGCTAAATATCATTTTGACACAGGAATGGTTTTTATAAACTCCTTCGGGCTTGCTAAACCAAATATGCCATTTGGAGGAGTGAAAGATTCTGGTTACGGAAGAGAACATGGAACATTTGGACTGCATGAATTTGTTAATATCAAGGCAGTGATGATGGCCTAGAAAAAAATCAAAGAATTTTATAACTGAAAACCGGAGCATTAGTTCCGGTTTTTTTTATGCCTAAAGGCGACTTAATTATTTAAATAAAGATTATTTATGTGACTGATTTTCAGTATATTTAAAACTTTCTCCCCCCGATTGTCTCCTATCGAAAATTTTGTTCAACTTTAAAATCGAGCTTTCATGGAATTCAATCTTGCTGAAAAATTAGCCATTGTAAAAGACATAGACCGGGTGATCCTGGCAGATAACAAGGTAGAGAACGGTGAAATGGAATACCTCGGGCAATTAATGAAATTACTGGAATTCGATTCTGAATTTGTAGAGGAAGCTAGAAAATTCAATATTCAACAGGCTAATGGGATCCTGGAAAATATGAGCGAAGCAAAAAAACATTCGCTTGCCATCATGCTGCATGAAATGGCGTATGCTGATGGTGACATGGGCAGAGAAGAATTAAAACTGCTTTTTAATGTTTTTGAAGATGTTGGCATCAAGATCGAAAAACCCGGAAACACACTTTCAGTATTTGATATTTCAGACATCTATTTCAGGTCTTCGAGACAAGTGGTTTATTATAAAAACGATGGAATTTCAGAATCCAATTCCGGAGTAAAACGCGCCATTAAGATAGAACCTCATATTGATGGAAAAAAAGGATTTTCGGTAACTACATTTAATGTGGATGGCTTAAACTTTCTCTGGGGAAAAAAAGTAGAAATGGCCGCTAAACAAATGGAGGTGATAGAATTGGGTGCAAATTTAACCATTCTTAGGGGTTATGACGATCTTCATAATTCAACTGAAAATCATTCAAATTATAGATTAAGCATTTTTCATTCTTCAGAAGAGATAGAAAAGATCATTTTACACCAAATGCGTGAGCAAATTGAAATTGAATACCTGAAGTAAAAACCATTTACTGACGACACGTTAATTTTTACAGAATTTGGAATTAAGTGACTGTTTTTCAGTTATTTTTATTCGATTTTAGAGCATATGAAAAATATCAGACTGTATGAGTTTCGGCATCATGATACTAAGCAAATTGGAATTGATTTCAGTTTTGATCGTGAGGCTATTGAACACTTAAAAACATTGCCGGGCATTCGCTGGAGCAATACATTTGGGTGTTTTTATTATGGTGCTAACAGGGAAAACCTGGACAGGCTCTTGAAACATTTGAACAAACTCAGCTTTTATGTGAACTATTCTGCTCTGGATCTTTTACAGCTGCCTTCCCATATGGAACCTGATAATGAAATTAAAAATACTCCTGAAGAAATACAGATTAAGGATTTTCAGAATTATCTTGACGGACGGCGATATAGTGAAAGTACTATTCGCACGTATTGCCATTACACTTCTAAATTCCTGAATTATCATAGTGGTAGATCCTATTTTAACCTGCAAGACGTAGACCGATTTATAGAGGCTGAAATTGCAGGCAAGAAGTATTCAATAAGTTCCCACCGCCAGTGTATAAGTGCATTGAAGCATTATTTTGAGTTTACGGAACAGGAAGAAATTGATACTTCAAAATTAAAGCGTCCCGATAAAAGCAAATATTTACCAGGAGTACTAAGTAAGGAAGAAGTGATCGAGTTGTTGAGAGCTACCCGCAATTTAAAGCACCGTTGTATTTTGGCTCTTATGTATTCTTCCGGACTTAGAATTGGTGAATTATTGAGTTTGAAGCTACAGGAAATTGATATAGACAGGCAACAAATTCTAGTAAGGCAGTCAAAAGGTAGAAAAGACCGTTATGTTATGCTCGCGGAAAGTTTTCTTCCATTGTTTTATAATTACCTGCAGACGTACCAGCCTAAAATATACTTTGTTGAAGGCATAAATGGCGGGCAATATACCGCTTCTGGAATACGAAATTTTCTAAAGGAATCTGTACACAGGGCGCGAATTAGAAAAAGGGTAAGTCCACATACGCTAAGACATTCTTATGCGACCCATATGCTAGAAAACGGGATAGATCTGCGTTATATACAGGAACTACTGGGACATTCCAGGCCAGAAACTACCATGATCTATACACATGTAACGAAGAAGGATCTAATGAAGATTAGGAGTCCGTTGGATGAGAGTATTAAGGAGTTATTGGAGAAGGCTAAAGACAACCCAAACCTATCGTTATCCCGGAACCTTCTCGATTAAACGTGTATATTTGGGTGGATATAACATGTTGTGTGCAATTTTCACAAAAACCTAACTAAATGATAAAGAGACTTTTAATTATTTTTCCAATATTTATTTTTAGTTTCGGATGCCAAAACAAGGATAAAAATGAACAGGGAAAAAATGAAAAAGTTGATAAATCAAACTTTTATTTAAAAGACAATATTGAAATCAAATTTAATAATGATACAATACCAAAAAATGGTTTTCTAAAAGCTATTTTAATCCTAAAAAAGTCAAAATTTCAACAAAAAAATTCCAAAATTATAGTCGCTATAGAAGATAGTTTGGATATTTTAAAACAGAATTTATCAAATGAAAGAAAGACTTTCCTCACAATTTTTCAAAATCTAGAATATGATTCAATAAATAGAAAATTTTTTAAACAATATGATCCAAAAAAAACTGTAGCTTTTGGTAAACAAATGAAGAATATTGGATCTCATAAATTACGAGGATATGTAATGGAATATTACGACATTCAAGTAGGTCCACAATATGATATTACTTCAGATAGTTTATCGAAACAGAGAAATAAAATTTATTTCGAAAAAACTATTACTGTTGTTCCAAACTAGAAAACAGCACACAACAGCGGTTCATCCCAAATTCCGGGTTTTACAAAAAAGAACTAAATTAGTTTCCTAACAAACTAATGCGTTAGCCGACAAGTCCGCATCCCTACTCCCGCAACTTGCGATAACCGCAAACCGTTATGCAGCATTAAATTATGAGACAACTAATTACAATACTGACTTTATCACTTCTAATAATGAGTTGTGAAAATAAGAAAAAATCAAGTTCAAGTAATGAAACTGATTTAATGGAAAAATCGTTTTCTGATTATAAAGAGTTGTCGGTTTTTAAAGAATATGATAAAATTACAGATACTTCGTATGCTAAAGATGGTTCTGATTCAACCCATAGAATTACCCATATAAAAAGAAACGAAGAGAATATTGTCTTATTCAACAGAATAGCTTTAGATGAAAATTACCAGGAACATTATTCAATTATTGATACACTAAAAATTAATAACCTAAACAGTAATACATATATTTCAATTGGATATTGTGAAATGGAAAATTCACTTCCAGAAGAAATAATTGCAATTTTGAGGAGAACAGATAAAGATTCAATTCAAGAAATTCTAAAGGCCTGGAAAGCAAACTCAGAATCTAAAAAGATTGAAGAAATTAAAGATATAACCAAACTCACATGTCTAAATGAGTATTATTCTGGTGCTTAACGCTGCATAACAACGGTTCATCGCCAATAAGCGGCACCGTTAGTAAGAAAATAATTAACTTGACCAACAAACCAATATTAAGCCGACAAATCCGTGTCCCTTAATCCGCCAACTGGCGATAACCGAGACCGTTGGAAATAATTATGATATGAAAAAATTCCTAATTTTAATACTAATATTAAAAGTTTCAATTTTCTATTCTCAAAATAACCTAAAAGGAAAATATTGCAATTCATTTAATGGAGGGTTTAGTTCAATATGTATTGAGTTTAGAGAAAATTCAAAGTTTGAATATTCTACTCACGGTTGTTTAGGAGTTGAAAGTATAGGAACCGGAAATTTTAGTTTAACGTCTAAAAAACTGACTCTAAATTTTGATAAAGTAGAGACTAAACAAAAAAGTAAAATAAATACTGAAAATATTCTCAATCAAAATAACAAAGACTCAATAAAACTACATTTTAAAATTTTAGATGGATACAACGATCGAATGCCAATGCCAGCTACCATCTTATTAGGATCAAATTCTTTTGAATATGATAAAGGATATCAAGTAAACAAATCTGGAGAAGTAACTATTTCAAAAAAGCGCAACTCGGAAAAAGAAAATTATCGAATATTATTTATAGGATACGAATCATTTGAATTCGATTTATCTAATTCTTCATCAAAAAAAATAGAAATAATACTAGAGCCAGCAGGTCCAAAAATTATTTCAGATAAAACGTTTAAATACGAAATAAATAAAATAAAAGATGATTCAATAATTCTAAAAGACGGTAATAAATTCAAAAAATTCGAATCATAACTATTGCCAACA
Organism: Christiangramia sediminicola; assembly: GCF_031344135.1. NCBI lineage: Bacteria > Pseudomonadati > Bacteroidota > Flavobacteriia > Flavobacteriales > Flavobacteriaceae > Christiangramia > Christiangramia sediminicola. The sequence continues at coordinate 207,229 of NZ_JAVJIU010000002.1, read as the reverse complement.
TCGGTTCACCGCAAATAACGGGTTTAATCGAAAAAGTGTAATTTTAGAAACCAGGAAAGAAAATAGTTAAGCTGACAAATCCGCATCCTTAATCCCGCAACTTGCGGTAACCGTAACCGTTAGCCACAATTATGAGAAAAATTTTACTTCTAATATTAGTTATTACAAATTTAGGCTGTAATGATTCAAAAAATGAATTTCAATCGGAATTCCCTAATTACAAATTGCAATCCATTAATTTCTTAGAAAAGCGATTTTATCTTCCTGCAAATTATCAAAATGCGTCTTTAGATTCGATTTTCCAAAGCAAATTCAAACTGACTAATTCATTAGATAGTCTTCCATTAAATAATAAAAAGTTTTTGAGATTGCATAACTCCGGAGGTGAATTTGAGTATTTTATTGATTCTAAAAATCCAGAAAATACTATCACATTTATTTTAGGAGAATATACTAGCCTCAGTGAAAAGACAATGAACATATTCGTAGATATGCTTCAAATGAATTTTTCCCTCGACGCCAAGGAGCAAAATCAAGAATTTAAACTAAAACAGAAAAAATTTTATAATTTGAGTTATGCCGACGTAATAAAAGTGAAATTTCTAAGATTAAAGAACCAAGATCAACTTTATGTAACTCAATACTTAATTACAAAAGGATTAAAAACTATGACAATGATAGTTACTAATTCGGAAAATGAAGATTATGATGAATTAATCAAAAACTTTAAAATATAATAACTGTGGCTAACAACGGTTAATCGCCAATAAGCGGCACCGTTAGAAAGAAAATAATTAACTTGATCAACGAACCAATACTAAGCCGACAAATCCGCGTCCCCTACTCCGCCAACTGGCGATAACCGAGACCGTTGTGTGCAATAACCTATAAAAGATGGAACAATTAATTGAAATTTTAATCCTATCTATTCTTCCAACAATATTTGCGTCCTTAATCACACTATATATTACAGAAAGAGTAAAAGGAAGTATAAGAAATAAATTTGATAAAAAGATTGAATCAGTCAGGAATGGTTACAACACAGAATTGGCCAGATTAAACGCGGAATTAGATTTAATAAACAATCAGAATAATTTTAAATTCTCGAAGCTTCACGAAAAAAGATTTGAAATATTAGAATTGGTTTATAAAGCTTTAAATAGAAAATTAAAAAATCTACAAAAATATATTTCGCCCGTAAAATATAAACCAGAACATCAAACATTTGAAGAATACGAAGATGAACTTTATAAAAATTATTATGATAAACATAATGAATTTGTGACGCTCTTCACCGACTATAAAATCTTTTTAAATGAAAAGATAATTGAATTGATTGACTCTTATTTAAAAGAAGAGTTAGAAATTTTCCATTCATATTACGAAAATCAATTTCTGACTAGAGCTGGTGATCGTCCAAATGCAGAAACAAGAATGAAAGCTTTTACAGCTTATAAAAAAGTACCGGAAATAATATCCCCTATTCTTAAAGAAATAGAAAACGAATTCAAAGAAATATTGGAACGATAGGTTACAGCACACAACAGCGGTTCATCTCAAATTACGGGTATTCTAGAAAAAGTGTAATTTTAGAAATCAAGAACGAAAATGGTTATGCCGACAAGTCCGCGTGCCTACTCCCGCAACTTGCGATAACCGCAAACCGTTGTAGCAAATTTTATCACTGAATGATTCGTAAACTTATACTTCTGATTTTAATAATCTCAATAAATAGTTGTTCTAAAGAAAAGACTGACTTTGCGATTAAAGAAACATCAGAAAAAATTTCTGAATATTTAAAGAACAACGAAAAAGATAAATTCTTAGCATTGATAGAAAATAGAAGTACAGAGATGCCAAAGGATAATAATTTCGATATTCTAGAAAGATTATTTCAAGATTCCGAGTTTAAAAATGCTGATCCAAAACTAGAATTAATTGATAAAAAGAATAATATGGGACAAGAAGTTTACCGAATTCCATATTATTTAAATACAGACTCCCTTACTGGAATTAATAAAATTAATCTGCTCCTATATTTTGGACCTAGTGATTTATTTCCAAAAGATAAATTATCTGGTTTTAGAACAGAATTTGAATACAATAAAGAGTTAAGAAAGGAAATATTAGAAGAACGTTTTCAAGTAGATTTTAACTAGATAAAACTTGCAACAACAACGGTTCATCGCCAATAAGCGGCAGCCTTAGAAAGAAAATAATTAACTTGGCCAACAAACCAATACTAAGCCGACAAATCCGCGTCCCCTACTCCGCCAACTGGCGATAACCGAGACCGTTGTAGCGCATTTTTATAACTAACTTACAGTAATATCAATTATGAGTTATAAAATTTTTGATCCAGAAGTAATTGAACCTCTTCACCAATTATCTCGTACAGAAGCGGAAAAACATTTTAAATTACACTTACATAGCCTTGATCAAAGAATCCAAGAGCTTGAAAAGCTTACAATTTTAGAAAATATAAAATTAGATTATACATTGGAAAGTGTTGAAAAGCTAGATTCTTGGTTCCCCAGTGTGATTAGGGAAAATCACAATTTACCAAATGAGCCAGATGGTAGATCTTTCTCTATTTGTAATGATTTAGCTATATATTTTGGTGAAATCTTGATTAAAAAAAACAAGAATATAAGTTGGCAGCTAAACACTTTACGTAAAAATGATATATCCTATCAAAGACCAATTATAACCAATTTTAAAAATGTTAAGAATAAGAATTATTATATAGATTTTGATCTAATATTATGTCAATACGCACATAGAATAATTCAAAATAAAATCGAAATAGGTCGACTTAAAAGAACTTTAGAGGCTGCAATTAAAAAATTATAAGACTTATTAAAATAATTTAAATTCAAAGCGAAGATGATAAGTGTAGAAATAAAAAACTTAAGAATTCTTCATTTGATCTTCTTGTCAATAATTAGCATCCCTATTATAGTAATATCGATGATTGATATATTTCATCTATATTCAACAGAACCTGATTTCAATGTAAGTAATCCTGATCAACGTGGCTTAGAAGCTGGAGTAAAATATATTTTCTTTCTTACGGTATTTACCGTGGGTTCTATAAGTGCGATAATCTCTTTTGTGGATCTACTTGTTGAGAAAAATAAAATTAGTCTGATAAATATAAGTTTAGCCGTTATTATTATATTAATTTCATTCTATTACAAATAAAAACGCGCAACAACAACGGTTCATCGCCAATAAGCGGCACCGTTAGTAAGAAAAAAATTAACTTGATCAACAAACCATTACTAAGCCGACAAATCCGTGTCCACTATTCCGCCAACTGGCGATAACCGAGACCGTTGTGCATAATTTTTTTTGAATGAAAATCCTATTAAAGCTTTTAATTCTACTATCAATTATTTCCTGTTCTAAAAACGAAAACACATTAAAACAGTTTTCGAATTATGAAATAGAATTTCAAAAACAAAAAATCCAATATCCGAATAATGAATTTTCTTTATTTATACCTTCAGGTTGGGAATGGAAAATTGAAGAATATGACAACATTAAATTAGCTATTGATGCTGTTTCTCAACCTGACGAAAATGGTTTGGTAGATATTATTTCAATTCAAAAAATTAAAAGTTTCGGAGATAAAAAGGATCTAGAATCTGAATTTAAATATTGTTTAGAATTAATAGAAAATAGCCATTATGATAGATCAATTGTTGAATCTGGGTTAACCAACATTTTAAATCAAAAATCATATTTCATTCATACTAAACCTAACACTGAAAATAAAGGAGAAAGCGAAGCAATTAGTTTTATTTTAGAAACCGATAAAGAGGGAATTTTTTATAATCTAACGGCTTCTGCATCTCAAACTAAAAATATAAAGAAGAAAATGGCAATTATGATTCAAAGCTTGGAAACGTTTAAAATGAAACCTGATTAAAAAAACAATGCACAACAACGGCTCATCGCAAATAACGGGTTTAGTCGAAAAAGTGTAATTTTAGAAACCAGGAAAGAAAACCAATAAACCGACAACTCCGCGTCCTAACTCCCGCAACTTGCGATAGCCGAGACCGTTGTAGCGCATTCACTAAGTTCCAACTAAAAAGAAAATTTAAAAGTAAATCCTAAACAATTAAGAAGAACTAAAATTGAAAAATCTATTAGATTTTATAACACTTAATGAGGAAATTATTTTTCCAGATTCTAAAGAAAATCTGATTAAAAAGATTCAGAAGAATGAGAAAAAGTTTCTAATTAAATGGTCAACCTTATCATCATTCAAATTTTATTCGAGATTTTCAATTGGAACTCTATATATGCAGGGCTTTCCAAAAATAATGGAGGGAATAAGAGGATTTGGAAAAATTGAAGAAATTGATAATAAATCAACAAGATTAATATTAAGTACTAAAATCAGATTTGAATTATACTTCGTACTTATTTTATTTACAATTGTGATTTTTGCCCAAATAATGAATGACACTAAAATTCCTTTATGGAGCATATTAATTTTTCCACTAATATTATTATGGTTTTGGCTCGTTCAGCGAATTCAAGAAAAACTCCTATTTAAAAAACTAAAGAAGAATATTAATTGCTAAACGCGCAACAACAAAGAACTAAGGTAAAATCCTAGTCCTTTTAAGTTAATTTCGACATATAATTTTCCTGGTAAAAAGTTCCTGATTTAGCGATGGCAAAAGCCTGTTTCAGGAGCTTGTTACAAACAGCGATCAATGCCAGTTTCTTACTCTTCCCTTTCGCTACAATACGCTCATAGATCTCTCTGCAAGCCTTATTTGTTTTGCAGGCAGTGAAGCTGCACATGAATAGTAAATTCCGAAGTTTTCGATTGCCTACTTTGCTTATCCGGCTTCGGCCTCTTACACTGGTTCCAGACTGCCTGATCGTTGGAGTAAGTCCGGTAAAACAACATAGCTGCCTGGCACTCTCAAAATTGGTGAATCCGTCTGTAAGCACAATTAGAAGCATGGCCGTTTTCTTTCCCATTCCCGGAATGCTGGTCAACTGCTCCAGTTGCTTTTCCTGGGTTTCTCTGACTAAGCATTCCAGCTTTGCTTCGATCTGCGCTAATTCCTTCTCTAATTGCTTTAACGATCGATTCAGAGATCGAGTGACTGTCTTCGAAGGTGTACCGAGGGCTTTTTCTCCATGGACCTTATTCTTCAAGGCAGTACGTTGTTTCAGGTAAAGATCCTGAAGACTCAGCAACTGCAAGCATTCTGCCTGTACAGCATTCCTGGCGCTATACAATGGAACATTCGTAGCCTGTGCATATTCACAGATCGCTTTGGCATCGCTCTTATCGGTCTTGATCTTGGAGAGCTTCATCTGAATAAAACGCTTGACAGAAAGTGGATTTACAACCGATACCGTGATACCTTTCTCATATAAAAACTGAGCTAATCGGTAATGATAATAACCAGTGGCTTCCATTACTACCAGGCTATCTTTCCCAATAGCTTTAAGGAAGCTCTTAAAGCCTTTTACATCATTAGAAAACTGATCATGCTTTCCATCCTGATTAACTACATCAAAAAATGATTTGCTGATGTCTACTCCGTAAAAATGTTTAATTTTATTCATGACTTTAAATTTGGAAAGAACAGCTACTTTGGTTTCATCGACTTTAAAACGAGATCCAGGTCTCACAGAACTAAACGAAATTGAAGTAGAAAAGAGAGGGGATTATCATTGTTGACGGAATCTTGAGTTCCCACGGTTCATTTAATCTTATTCCTCTCTTTGGTTCTTTCTGATTAACTATCAAAATTTAGAGAAATTAAACTTAAGACGGTTCATCGCCAATAAGCGGCACCGTTAGAAAGAAAATAATTAACTTGACAAACAAACCAATACTAAGCCGACAAATCCGCGTCCCTTACTCCGCCAACTGGCGATAACCGAGACCGTTCTACGCAATATTTTATTAAATTTCAGTTACTTACGAAAATATTCAAAGATAAAAAGAACACTTTTATCTAAATTTTTACCTTTTACCGTTATAATTTAATTTTTAGTGATAATTTACATAATCACTAATCTTCAAATCATGATTTCAGCATCCAAAAGAATATTAATAATTATTATTACTCTTGTAATTATTTTTTCCTGTACAACTGATAGTCAACCAGATGAACAAGAAAATCCTGTTCAAGAAGACATTATATTTATTCCTGATGAAAATTTTAGGAACACATTACTAAATGAAAATTGTGTAGATAACAATGGAGATTCTATTCCTGAAAAAAGTGTCGATTCTAATAATGATGGTAAAATTCAAAGAAGTGAAGCTGAAGCAGTAATAAACCTAATATTGGAGTTTGATTATGGTTCACCCGTAAAATTTGTTGATCTGAAAGGAATAGAACATTTTATTAATATTAAAAAGCTAGAATTGACTAGTTCAGTTGGATATTTATACGAAGAAAATATAGATTCTGAACTTATTAGTTATGATCTAACAAATTTGAAAAAACTAGAGTATCTACAGATTAATCATTTATCCACAGATTTTTTTGAGAATCTTGATCTCTCAGGTTTAAATAAATTAGTAGAATTAAATTTATCCAATAACAGACCTGGAGGAACAAGTTTTGTTGACGATGAATATAATCCAATTTACTTCTTGAATGTGAATTTAGAAGGTTGCGATATTCTTAAAAAATTCAGCTTAGTAAATAGTTTTTTAAAAATTAATTTTTGTCAAACTCCATCCTTAGAAGAACTTAATATGGAGTATTTAGAAGGCGGTGAACCTGACATTATCGATCTTCATTGCCTAAAAAATTTAAAATGGCTTAATATATCGGAAAACTTCTTTGATGAACTAATTTTAAAAAACTCATCAGTACTCGAAACTTTTATCGCCAATGATGTAGGTTCAATAGGCATATATCCATATTTATATAATATCTGTATTGATGATATTCCAGAAGAATATGAACAAATTGCGGTTTTTATTGGTGATGAGACGACAATAACTACGGTTTGTTCATTTGAATAAATAAGTTTAATTTATTCAAAATACAGCTGCCAACAACGGTTAATCGCCAATAAGCGGCACCGTTAGTAAGAAAATAATTAACTTGGCCAATAAACCAATACCAAGCCGACAAAACCGCGTCCCTTACTCCGCCAACTGGCGATAACCGAGACCGTTGCCAATAATTTTAAATTTAGTTTTGTACTTTTAAAAAAAGTATATTCCAGGTATGAGTACAAATTTAAGCGTTGATATTCAAAAAGATATCGCAAACATTTCTCAAATATCTTCAATTCCTCCAATGCTCAACGTAATTTGTCAAAGTACGGGTATGAGGTTTGCTGCAATAGCTAGGGTTACCGATAAAAAATGGGTGACGTGCATATCACAGGATCAAATTAACTTTGGTTTGAAACCAGGAGATGAATTAGAACTGGAAACAACCCTTTGCAATGAAATAAGACAACATTCGAATCCTGTTATTATTGACAATGTGCCAGAGAGTTCAAAATATTGTAACCACCATACACCCGCTAAATATGGTTTTAAAAGTTATATCTCATTTCCCATTCATCGTAAAGACGGCAGTTTTTTTGGCACCTTATGCGCAATTGATCCTGAACCTGCTAAACTTGAAAATGAACAAACCAAAAATCTATTTCAACTCTATGCTGAATTAATATCTTTTCATTTAGACTCTATTGAGGAATTAAATCACACGAAAGATCTACTCAAGGATGAAAAAAAGAATGCAAACCTTCGAGAAACCTTTATGGCTGTTCTCGGGCATGATTTGCGTAATCCTTTAATGAGTACCAGGCTCTGTGCAGATATTTTATTACAAAAAGATATTAATGAAGATGCAAAGAAATACGTAAGTTCAATTAAGTCAAGTTCCTTTAGGATGCAGGAATTAATTGATAACCTTTTAGATTTTACGAAAAGTGAATTGGGACAGGGTATATCATTAGACCTTGAAAAAAGTAATGATAAATTAGAAAACGCATTAAAACAGGTTATTCAAGAAATTGAAACTACAGACTCAACTCATGAAATCATTTCAGATATCAGTTTTGATAAGCATGTAAGTTGTGATACTAACAGAGTTAGCCAATTATTATCAAACCTACTCAGTAATGCTGTAAAACATGGTTTTTCCTCTGCTCCTATCTACATAAATGCCAATAACTCAGAAGATCAGTTTGTTCTGGAAGTTATCAATTCTTCGGACCCTATTCCCGAACACACCATCAAAGATATTTTTAAACCATTTACCACAACCAAATCAGAAACTAAAAAAGATGGATTAGGATTAGGGCTATATATAGCTTCTGAAATTGCTAAAGCACATAATGGCAAATTAGAGGTAACATCTGTGAAAGATAAAACTAACTTCAAATTTAGCATGCCGTTATAAAACTATTGGCAACAACGGTTAATCGCCAATAAGCGGCACCGTTAGTAAGAAAATAATTAACTTGGCCAATAAACCAATACTAAGCCGACAAATCCGCGTCCCTTACTCCCGCAACTTGCGATAACCGCAAACCGTTCTATGCAATTATAAAAATGGAGATTTGAAAAAATTATTTTTTATCCTAATCCTACTATTAAACGTAGCCCTGGTAGTAGCACAAAGGTCTAATTCAGAGATAGTTTTAATAAAAAACATAAAACTTATTGATGGAACTGGAGGACCAATTCAAAATAACACGACTGTTTTAATTGAAGATGGAATATTTAAGAAGGTTTTTAATTCCTCGGATTTCAAAATATCTAAAGGTGTAAGGATTATAGACGGTAAAGGAAAAACTATGATTCCTGGTTTAGTTGGTGTTCATAATCATCTTCATATTCCCGGTAATCCTTTTCTGGGGGAAATTGCAACTAAATTATATTTAGCCTCTGGTGTTACAACTATTCAAACCTGCGGAGCAGCTTCACCTAACAAGGAAATAGAAATTGCAAGAAAGATAGAAACAGGCGAAATTTTAGGACCTGAAATTATTCCTAGTGGACCTTATATTACTGGTAAAGGCGGAAATCCGAACATGATAATTCCTCGAAATGAAGATCAATTAAGAGATACCATCAAATTCTGGACAGATAAAGGCGCCAAGTGGTTTAAGGTATATAGAAATATAGAACCTGAATTCCTTAAAATAGTAATCGACGAAGCTCACAAAAATAAATTAAAGGTTACGGGGCATCTTTGTTCCATTACATTTAAAGAAGCTTCAGAAATGGGTATAGATGCTATTGAACATGGGTTAAATAGTGTTTCAGACTTTAGAGGCGAAAAAGAAGTTGGTAAATGTTCTGGCTCGAGAGAATATATAGATGAATTAGATCTAGATTCGGAAGAAGTTGAAGACCTACTCGATAATTTAGTAGAAAATGAAACTGTTCTTACTTCAACTTTGAGCATTTATGAAGCAAGTGTTTCTTCCAGAAGTATCATCGATGAGCGTAGTTCAGAAATAATGTCAGAGTCATTTCGTAATAACTTCAAAAATATAAGCAATAGTTCAAATAAAGAGGTTAGCAAAACCAGAGAAAAACGTTTAAAGCGAATAATGGAATTTGAGTATAAATTCTATAAAAAGGGAGGAATACTATCAGCAGGTGTTGATGCAGGCCGGCATGTTTTACCAGGATTCGGGGACCAAAGAAATTTCATACTATTAATAGAAGCTGGTTTTACAACGCAGGAAGTAATAAACATAATGACTAAAAATGGAGCTATAAAATTAGGAAGGACAGATATTGGAACAATAGAAACTGGGAAAAGAGCCGATTTTATAATCTTAGATGGAGATCTGGAGTTTGACGAAAAAGCTATTGAAAAAATCTACAAAATTTATAAAAATGGTTTTTGCTACGATCCAGATTCATTACTTAAAGGTCTAAAAGGAAAATACGGAAATTTATAACTGCATAGAACAACGGTTCATCGCCAATAGCCGACAGCCTTAGCAAGACAACGATTACCAACAAACCAATACTAAGCCCAAAAGTCCAAATCATCACTTTTTCTATCTTTTGCAATAAGACCCCTTAGTTATATTTTGCAACAAATTCTAATTCTAATCGTCGTTATATAAACCCTTGTAAACTCAGGAAACCCCTTACTATATGAAGAAAATCATCCTCGTTTTAAGCTTAGCAATAATTACATCCATTCTATCTTATCACATTACCTGGTTTAAATTCCTTCTAATCATTATAGCAATGTTAAGCTTACTTTTTTTAATAATTGTAGGTCTAATTGCTATTTTTAAGAGGTTCAATAATCGTCTTTATAAAATTCCGATTTTAATTATTCTAACCTGTCTCATCGGAGTTTTTTCATCATTATTTCAACCATATGAAAACGCATTAATGGAAACTGATAATGTGAGCAGAAACCTTGAATACGCCTACAATACAGACCAGAATGATAGAAAGGAAATTAAATCGTTTATAGATTATTTCAGCAAACTAGAGGAAAGAGATAGCATTCGATTAAGGCAAATTAAAAATTACTACCATCAGGGTAAGATCTCCAATCCGAAAGATAAGTTTCACGCTGCATTCATATTCCATCACAGCGATAATAGTAAAGATTATAAAATTGCTTCAGAATTGGCTGAAGAGGCTGCAAATAGCGATAAACTAAAAAATGAATATACCGTTCAATGGTTAAAAAAAGCTTCATACGATCGATATATGGTATCTATTGGAAAGCCTGAAAAATATGGCACACAGAATAATTTCAGCATAGATTTCAACTAACACTATATCTTGGTTATATATTAGTTTACTTAGATATATAGTTTTTAATTAGCGTTTAAGTTTGAGTATTTTTTGAGAATCCCAATTCAATTTTCAGATTTTCAAGCATATTATTCAAATCAAATACTTTCAAAAAAATGCAACTGAAAAAAATAATTTTCCTGATAATCGGATTTGTCTTATTTCATGGTTGTGCTGAAGAAAAGAAAGATAAGTCAATTTCGGCAGCCTATAAGGAACAGATTAAAAATGAATTGGACAGCATCTATAAAGCAGATCAGAAATACAGAGCAATGTTGCAGGATACTTCAGACAGGTACGGCTGGGACTCACCACAGATGAAAAACTTATGGGAAAACCAGAAAAAATTGGATTCGGTAAATCTGATAAAGGTTTTGCAGATCATCAATAATATAAATACATATCCTGGCGATTCTATTGTGGGTTATCCAACGCGTAAGGCTGCCTTTTTCGTTTTACAACATTCCCCAGATAGCATTCAGGATCAATATTTACCCATGATTATTAAAGCTGGAAAAACTGGTCAACTTGATGAAAATCTAGCCGCTATGTACCATGATCGTTATTTGTTACATAGAGATCTCCCTCAGATCTATGGAAGTCAGTATCTCATAATAACGATCAAAGATTCTGTAACCGGCAAAGAAAAAAAGGTCCATGAATTATATCCTATCAAAGACACTGCGAAAGTGGATTCCCTACGAAGATCTGCCGGAATGATCCCGCTGGACGAGTATAAACGGCTTAGCAAAATTAAAGATTAAAATTAGTAGTCATTACTTCCAAAATTTCATACTCCTTTTTATACTATATAATCTTTATATTTAAGCTTTAACCAGGTTTATCAGAATTAATTTGGTTCCACTCAATTTTTCCCTGGTGGTATTTTTTCAATTAATTATTCCTTTCATGAAATATTTCAGACTTGTAATCTTCTGCCTGATTTTTATCAATTGTAATTCTCAGGATTCAAATCAATTGATCATTCAACAGGATCTGATTTCTGACCTATCAAAATATCCAATATATCCCCAGCTAACAGAAGAAGTAAATGGTAAGGTGGAATGGACAAGTGAATTTGCATATCTGGATGATATTGAGATCTACACGATTACCTATATGAGCGATGGTTTAAAAGTGAAGGGACTTTTGGTAAAGCCAAAAAAAGAAGGGAATTATCCTTCAATAATATATAATCGCGGTGGAAACAGGGATTTTGGAGCGCTGGTCATAGCTCATGGCGCCATTACCTTTGGAAAGATCGCAAAGGAAGGATATGTTGTCATCGCCAGTCAATATCGAGGAAATGCTGGTGGTGAAGGAATGGAAGAATTTGGAGGAAAAGAAGTTAACGATATTAGTATTCTTACCGAAGTATTGAAAGAAGTGGAATCTGCAGATACAGAAAATATCGGGATGTATGGCTGGAGTCGTGGTGGTATGATGACGTATATCGCATTAACCAAAATGAAAAATATAAAGGCCGCCGTGGTTGGAGGTGCCGTTTCTGATATTTCAACTACAATTGAAGACCGCCCGGAAATGGAAACTAATGTTATTGCCGAATTGATCCCTGAATATGAAAAGAACAAAGAAATTGAATTGGAGAAAAGATCAGCGATCAACTGGGCTGATAAATTTCCGAAAGACACTCCAATTCTAATGTTGCATGGCACATCAGACTGGAGGGTAAAACCCGAGCAAAGTTTAAAAATGGCGCTGGAATTTGAGAAATATCGAGTTCCGTACAGACTTATAATGTTTGAAGGTGGTGACCATGGAATTTCAGAACATAAGGACGAAGTCAATTCACAGGTGATAAGCTGGTTTGACCGGTATCTGAAAAATGGAGAAAAAATACCTGATATGGAATATCACGGGCGATAAAAACTCCACTACGCTGTCTTTTAAAAAATTTAAAGCATCAGAATAGTTAAAAACATACTACTCTTTCAAAGAAAGATCTTTAGCCTGTCCCTTATTTTCTCTATAGTTGTAGGGATAGTAACCGTTGGGTATGATAAGATCGGATTATACTATCTACTGGTAAGTCCGCTAATTCACTTTTTCATTTATGATGTGCGGGACAATCACGAATATTATTATTACTTCAATTTGGGCCTTAGCAAATCAAAATTGTGGATTTCTACCATGATTACTGGTTTATTTATCTTTTTAATTTTCCTCTTATTATGAATCATCTGCAAGCAGACAGTATTAGAAAATCATATGGGGACAAGTTAATCCTTAGTGATATTTTTCTGTCCTGCAATCAGGGCGAAACAGTAGGTTTGATTGGGAGAAACGGATCAGGAAAATCTACGTTGTTAAAGATTATCTTCGGAATAGAGAATGCTGAAAATAAATATGTGAAGGTGAATAAAAAGATGATCAGGAATCTTGGAGACTCCAGGAACCTGATAAATTACCTTCCGCAAAATAATTTTTTGCCTACGGAATTAAAAGTTCTAACGATCATAAAGCTTTTTCTTCAAAGTCAACGCAGAGAATTCTTGCTGAATAACGAACATGTAAAACCATTATTAGATAGGAAATTTCAAAACCTATCGGGAGGTGAGAAAAGGATTCTTGAGATATTGCTTTTAATTTACTCTGAAGCTAAATTTATTCTTCTCGATGAACCATTTGAAGGCGTTAGTCCGTTGGTTAGAGATTATATTCTGAAAATTGTGAATGAAGAAAAATCAAACAAGGGGTTTATAATCACTGATCATGATTATGAAAATGTGCTAAAGATCTCAGATAAGATTTTATTTCTTAGTAATGGTAATTTGAAGGAAATTAGAAATGAAAAAGACCTTCAGGAATATGGATATCTTACCAGCTCCACCTATACCAATTAAACCTGGAAATGGAACCAGCAACGAACCTGAAGAAATACTTTCAGGCTAAAAAGATAGCACTGGAGCAATTTAATATTTATTGTTTTTCTACCCATAGTCCTGGTCTTTCCTTTAATTCCAAATCCTATTACATTTCCAACGCCATCCAGGAAAAATTCTCATCAAAAAGGCAGGTCCTGGAATAAAAAATCTATATCTCCATATTCTTATAGGAACTCTCATCCCCTTTATTCCAGTAAATTTTAGTAAATTTCTATAACAAGCTGCAGATAGCAGTAATTCCTTACAACCAAATCCTACCGAATGACCTTTCAAACTTTGAATAATCGAATGATTAAATCTTTAATACCATTTAATCTATGAAACGTCTCTTCGCATTTTTTGCATTTTTATTGATATCGCTTCCTGGTTTTTCTCAGCAGAGAGACAGTATCCAGGAACCTTTGATCCCGGCAGATAAAATTGAACTACTTAAGAATATCAATATAACCTTCGGGATGCGTATGGAATACCAGGCTTATACCTTTAGAGGAGGCGACAATTACTATAATGGGCTGCAATTCTCCAACGGATTTACGGCTTTGGGAATTTCCGGGAAACTTCATGAAAGATTGAGCTTTCAATTCCGGAATCGATTCAATAAGAACAGTGACGTGCAAACACTAGATCGACTTGGTGGTAATATTGAGTTGGCTTATATAGACGTAAAATTGAGTCCGAAATTTAATTTGTTATTAGGCCGAATGACCGCGTTCTATGGTGGTTACGAATATGAGTTCAGTGCTCTGGATGTTCTTGAATACAATGATATTTATGGAAATGCACTTGCCTTTGTTACCGGTGCGGGTATTACATACCAGGCCACTGAAGATCATAAATTTGGTTTCCAGGTTTTAAATTCACGTACCACACACTACGATGATCTTTATGGCGATATTGAAGCAGATAATATAGAAGAACCGGATTGGCCAGTCGCTTTTGTTGGTAACTGGCGTGGAAGCTTCTTTGATGGTAAGCTTCAGACCATTTATAGTTTAAGCCATTCTTATGAAGTGAAAAGCAGGGGAACTACATTTATTACGCTTGGTCATAAATACGAAAATGAGAACCTGAGCATCATGTACGATTTTCATTATAGCTATGAAGAAGTGGATACCAAAGGAATTATTACTGGTGTAATTAGTAACGAACAGGTATCTGAAGATGTTTCATATATGGAGAATTGGATGCGTGCTGAATATCAATTCAGCCCAAAATTTAGAGGTCTTCTAACCTTAATGACTAGCACTGCTTATGATAATGTAAAAAGCAGTAATGATCATATCAGGACCAGTTACGGTGCCATTCCAACCATCTACTACAGTCCCTTTAAAAAACTGGATCTAAGATTTTACCTGGCTTATATTGGCAGATATTATGATTATTCAAGTTTTGCTGAAGAAACTTATGGCGTTCGCAGTTATAACAAAAATGAGGTTCGTATCGGTTTTATCGCACCATTGTTATTATTGTGATTTAAGTTATTTTTAAAACATAATCTAGCTTCACCTTAGATCAACAATCTGAATTACAATCGTTTAAAATTTATTTTCATTTTGATGTTTTAATATTTAGGGGTAATTTTCTTGCCAGTTAATCATCTTGAAATTCATCAAATTATCGTGAAAAAGTTAGTTTATAATTCCAAATGGATGTTTTTCGGAATCTTATGTATAAGCATTGGTCTATACCCAATCATTTATTTTGTCGCAGATCGTAATTTCGGTTTGCTAGCTTCAAAAACCGATGCATTACTCAGTGACCAGATATGGAATTATGCCTTCTACGGTCATATTGTTCCTGGCGGTCTTGCCTTGCTTATCGGCTGGACGCAATTTAGTTCCAGGATCAGGAAAAAGAGGATCAAAATCCATCGAAATATAGGAAGGATCTATTTATTTTCTGTCATTATCAGCGGTATCTGCGGATTTTATATCGCGCAATTTGCTACTGGCGGAATATCAAATATCATTGGATTCAGCCTGAGTGCGTTGATCTGGCTGGGCACAACCATTGGTGCATATATTGCGATTACTAAAGGGAACATAAAATTACATCAGAACCTGATGATTTTTAGCTACGCTATTTGTTTTTCGGCGGTCACGCTCCGTATCTGGTTACCTATTCTTATTTCGGCCACAGGTGATTTCATTATAGCATACAGGATCGTTGGTTGGTTAAGTTGGGTTCCAAACCTCGTAGTTGCCTATTTTATAATTACCAAAAGAGAGAAAAGAATGGTAAATTTAAGTCGACAAACCTGATCTTTTCAGGAAATAAATTGATCTGTAAAGTTTAGCCTTATGCTTGAAAAAAGTATCAACAGGAATCTTCTAATTTTTGGTTTACCTTTTACCATTTTCATCGCAATGATATTCCTGGCTGGATCTGAATATTTTCAGAACAACCCTGATCTTATTTCTATAGGCATTACCGCAGATATTTTGCTAACAACACCCCTCCTCTATTCAATACTGATTAGAAAAACCCAAATTCCGAAGACAACGATCGTTCCCATGATCTTTATCGGACTTGTTTTAGGTTATTTCATTCTGCCTTCAGAAAATCAATATTATTTAAACCTATTTAAATCCTGGGCCTTACCGGTAATAGAATTAGGTGTGATCGGTTATATTATTTATAAAGTTCGTTCGGCAATCAATAAGTTTCAGGAAACGAAAACTGAACATCCAGATTTCTTTTTGGCTCTAAAAAATACCTGCGTTGAACTTTTTCCAAAAAGACTGGTAATGCCAATGGCGATGGAAATTGGTGTTTTTTATTATGGCTTCCTGAATTGGAAAACCAGGAAATTAAAAATGAATGAGTTTACTTATCACAAGCAAAGCGGAACTATGGCTTTACTTGTAACGTTGATTTTCCTGGTGATCGTTGAAACGGTTGTTCTTCATTTACTTCTGAATATGTGGAGCAGCCTGGCTGCCTGGATACTGAGCATTCTAAGTCTATATACTGCAATTCAGATTTTCGGCTTTTTAAGATCTATGCCAAAGAGACCAATTCAGTTGACCAATTCCGCCTTGTTTCTGAATTATGGCATTATGGCTGAAACTACAATTCAATTAAAGGATATCGCTGAAATTGAGCTAAGCTCTAAAGACCTTGAGAAAGAAGATAATACGGTTAAGCTTTCTATTCTGGGAGATCTTGAAAGTCATAATATGATTATTCATTTAAAAAATGATGAGGAAATTATTGGTCTTTATGGCACAAGAAAAACCTATAGAAATATCGCTCTTTATGTTGATGACAGTTCAAGACTAAAGCAAATGATCATGGACAGAGTTAATTTTTAAAAATTAAGTTCCAATTAAATTCAGCGTATGAAGAATCACCGTATTTTCAAAATGCCATTTGCCAGTGTATATCCTCATTACATCACAAAAGCTGAGAAAAAGGGTCGTACCAAAGGGGAAGTAGATCTGATTATTCGCTGGTTAACCGGTTATGATCAGGATGCACTGGAAAATCAGATAAAACAAAAAAACGATTTTGAAAATTTCTTTGCCCAGGCGCCACAGATCAATCCAAATGTCGATAAAATTAAAGGGCTTATTTGCGGCTATCGTGTAGAGGAAATTGAGGACGAATTAATGCAGAAGATCAGGTATATGGATAAACTTATAGATGAGCTTGCCAGAGGCAAATCCATGGAAAAAATTCTTCGGAAATAATAAATACAAAAACTCAATAATTAAATTCTTAAATCCTGTTTTCCAGAAACTTAGTCCTCATCATACATTTGCCATGAGTCCTCAGCTTCTTTGTTAACCTGATCCAGCACAACATTTATTACTCGAGACCGTTAATTGAGTGCATCCGATAATGCATTACTAACCAAAAAATAACTCCATCTTGAGTAATCCAATCTCTAAAAAGATCCTCCAGGTTCTAAAATACCTGGCCATTTATTATTTATCCATTAAAATGATCGCTTTTGCCATTCCAAAATTGCTCCACATGCAATTCCGGATCTTACATCATGAAGCCTTCATGCCACTGGCCGAAATTTCCAAATATCAGCATATGTGGTCCTTCTTTGGTAGATCTTATAATTATAATCTCTTTATAGGATTAATGGAAATCCTCATCGGTATTCTAGTCGTTTTCAAAAGAACGAGGCTCATCGCTTTATTGATCTCACTGGGAGTTTGTATAAATATTCTAATCCTGAATATTGAATTTGATATAGATTTTGCTATTCAGCACATTAGCCTCGATCTGGGCTTAAGTCTTTTATTATTGCTGGAGTATCGAAAAGACCTTTATCAGTTCTTTATTAGGCTTGGTGGTAAATTGAATTCCGCTAGCAGCCCTAAAGGAAGCAAATTTTCAAAAATTTTACCCTTTATCTATATCCTGGTTTTTCCGATTGTATATTTTTTATACGCCCAAAATTTGAAAAACGACGTGAATGATGAAGTTGTTGGTAGCTACAGGATTTATAACTTGAAGATCGAAAATGAGAAAAAGCTTCTGGATAAAGGAAAATTAGGTTCTGTACCCATGATTTTCTTTGAATATAATGGACAATCTGTATTATCTGTAAATGACAGTTTATACAAGGGAAGTTACTTTGTTAGAAATGATAGCCTACGAATGTTCTTCAAAACGGAAGGCAATACGAAAAATAATCTATTCAAAGGCAAAATCATTAGTTCTGAGCATATTCAGGGGAAATTAAATGACAGCCTCACCGTTGAAATGAAGATTCAACGTTTATCTGAAGAAAAAGACTATTTAAACGGACTTTATTAATCTGAAAATTTGAAAATAGAAACCATTGATTAAACGGTTTCAATTATAAAACAGTTATGATTGAAGTATGATCAGGCCAGTTTGATAAAAGTTCCTATTTGCGCGGAAAGTGAGATCTTCTATTACCTTAGATTATTTTAACTAACTTTAGATAGGCGCATCCAAATATTTGAATGTGAACTAACTACTATCTAAATTATATTCTATGGCTGTTGAAAGAGGTCCGAAAAGCCTGCACGAACATAACAAGTCTTTATTATATTCTAATCGACCAAAGTTCAAGGAAGACATACGCGATAATATTTATGTCGATAAACCCAGGAATGATGGCTTAGGCTTAATGGAGATCAGTGAGGAGGATCTCGAATTACTCTTGACCGCCATAAGGCACAAAGCCAGGACAGAGCTTAACCGACAGTTTAAAATGATGCTGGCATCTATCGGTATTACCATTATAATCCTTATTTATCTTAAAGAATATTTAGATTATACATTGTAGATGCAAATTGGAACTTAAAATCAAGTTGTTGAAATTCAGACAATATTCAGATATTAGCAACCTAAAGCCCTATACAACCTCTACATTTGTTATGAATAAATTATTAAAGATTTCTCTTAAGTATTTTTGTGTAGTCACCATTATTTACGGCCTATTACTAAGTTTTCTAGATCTTGTTACCGTAAGAGAATTTAGCTTTTATGACATTATTGAAGGCTGCGCAATTTTCGGATTTGCGATGACCATAGTTCTGGTTTCCTATCTCAGGTATGAAGTAAAAAGAATTGCCAGAGAATACGGAATTGTAGAGGCAGATCTTGATGTAAAGCATACTAGAAAATTTCAATCCAATCTAGATCTTGAAAAGATTTTTGAGCAAATTGAGATGAGAGATTATTACCGGGAAGTTAAATTGGATCAGGTTTCAAATTTAATACAGATCAAGACAGGTTATGTTGGAAAATCCTGGGGCGATATCATTACTATTGAAAGGTTGGAAAAAGATCAATATAAGATAAGCAGTCAACCTAAATTTCCGCTGACTATAATTGATTTCGGGCAGAATTTGGAGAATATCCTGAAACTGAAACACCGCATTAATGTCTTCGAAAAAAATCTAAGCATTTAAAAATTTAATGTGAGCATTATTTATAATTCAGTTCTTAAAATACTAAAGTGAATAAATGATAGGTTTATTAACTGAATTATTAATTTCCTGGATCCTTTTATATTTTTTTGAGAAAAGGAGCATTCTTGCTCTTGGCTTTTTACCCTTATCTAAAAGAGTTAAACAATTTTTCCTTGGTTTTCTGATTACCGGAATTATATGCCTGGTAGTTCAATTACTTGAAGCATCTCTAAGAAACACCTCTTGGATCTATAATGATGATTTCAAATTACTGCAGTTATGGAGTTATTTTTTCTGGGACCTGAAATCGGTGATATTTGAAGAGCTCATATTTAGAGGTGCACTGTTATTCATCCTTCTACAACGCATCAAAACAGGTACCGCCTTAATCATATCTGCATCGGCTTTCGGGATTTATCACTGGTTTTCCATGGGAATATTCGGAAATTTAATACCAATGCTTGTAATTTTCCTGGGAACAGGAATGATGGGATACGCCTGGGCCTTAGCTTTTAAGAAAACCCGATCTATAGCATTACCAATCGGTTTACACTTGGGATGGAACTTTACTCTAAATACCATTTTTTCAAATGGTCCTTTAGGCGAGGGATTATTTCTCCTTAAAAATGAAGGGATCATCTCTAATTGGTTCTCACTTGTTGGCTTACTTATTGTCCCAATTTTAGTCTTAGCGATAGTGATTTTCTTTATTGAAGATGAAGCCGACCTAGCTTTCCATTGATTTCGCCTGAAATTATTTAAATTGCCACGTACCAAAATATTCAACATGAATTTCAGATCAATATCAATTATATCTTTTTTAGTATTAAGCGTATTAATTGGTTGTAAAGAAACCGAAAAGGAAAAACAGATTCAGGAAGGTGAAGGTTATGTTGAAGTGAACGGAGGAAAGGTTTGGTATAGAATTAATGGTAAAGGGGCTAATACGCCCGTACTATTATTACACGGTGGTCCTGGCTCCTCAAGTTTCGGTTTTGAACCATATAAGAAAATCAGTGAAGATCGTCCGGTTATCTTTTATGACCAGTTAGGCAGCGGAAGGTCTGATAGGATCACTGATACCACCTTGATGACCGTAGAGCGATATATTGATGAAGTAGAACAGGTTAGAAAAGAACTTGACGTTGATAAAGTCTATTTACACGGACAATCCTGGGGAACCGCTTTAGGCCTGGAGTATTATCTAAAATATCCCGAACATGTTGAAGGTATCATTTTTAGCAGTCCGTATTTCAGTACCAAAAGATGGATCAGGGATGCCAATGAACTGGTAACAACTCTTCCTGATTCCATTCAAAAGATCATTAGAACGAACGAAGAAAATAAAACTTTCAGTAATCCTGAATACCAGGATGCGGTCACTCTATTTTACAGTAAATTCCTTAGAAGAAAAGATCGCTCTCAGGCTCAGAAAGATACTGCCAGTAAATACTTCGGCACAAATGTCTATGAATATATGTGGGGGCCAAGTGAATTCACCGCCACGGGAACGCTTCTAAACTATGACAGAATTGATAAGCTTTCTGAGGTAAAAGTTCCGGTTTTATTTATTACTGGAGAATTTGATGAAGCAATACCATCTACAGTAAAGGAATATCAACAAATGGTTCCAGGTGCTGAATTCGTAGAAATCAGCAATTCTGGTCACGCGACTTTAAACGATAATCCTGAAGAAGCGCTTTCAGCAATAAAGAGATTCCTGGATAAGACTGAC
Source organism: Christiangramia sediminicola (assembly GCF_031344135.1). Taxonomy (NCBI): domain Bacteria; kingdom Pseudomonadati; phylum Bacteroidota; class Flavobacteriia; order Flavobacteriales; family Flavobacteriaceae; genus Christiangramia; species Christiangramia sediminicola. The sequence continues at coordinate 185,887 of NZ_JAVJIU010000002.1, read as the reverse complement.
GAAACTTTAGATTAATTAATCTAAAGCTGGTAGTTCCAGTTCATCAAAAACTGAAGGTTTTTTCATCATTGCTTCGATCTCTTCAGACTTTCTTGGTGCTTCCGCTGAAAGGTTTACCGGACCGTTTTCAGTGATCAGGATATCATCTTCGATTCTTACGGCAATTCCCCACCATTTTTCGTCGCAATCACTTCCTTCCGGAATATAGATTCCAGGCTCTACAGTGATCACCATATTTGGCTGAAAACTTCCTCTTGAATTTAAATCATGAACGTCAAGACCAATATGATGTGAAGTTCCGTGTGGGAAATACATATGTTTTGCTTCTGGCGATGCAATAATTCCAAGATCTGCAAGTCCCTGGTTGATGATTTCTAAACCGGCTTTATGCGTGTCTGACGAATTATTTCCAACTACTGCAGCTGCAATTCCAGCTTCCTGAGCTTCATAAACCAGGTCATAAATTGCTTTTTGTTCGGTATTAAATTTTCCATTTGCAGGAATTGTTCGGGTAACATCGGCAGTATAACCGTGATATTCTGCGCCAAGATCCATTAACACCAGGTCCTGCTCCAGTTTAGTCTTATTGTTTTCAATATAATGCAGCACACAACCATTATTACCGGCACCAACGATAGAAGGATATCCCTCATATTCACTGCCATATTTTTTGTAAACATATTCGTGTAATCCCTGAACTTCAGTTTCAGACATTCCAGGGTGCATAGCTTTCATTACTTCAACCTGACCCATTGCTGAAATACGAACCGCTTTTTTAAGCAATTTCATTTCTTCAGGAGTTTTGATCTGTCTCAATTCTCCCATGAAGGTTCTAAGGCTTTCAGTATCTATACTAACTTCAGATTCCGGGCTTACATCCTGTTTAACCTCAACACCCAGTGGTCCAGTGCTCTTACTATTGATCGTTTTTACATTCACCTGATTTTTGAAGGTCTCAATGAGACTTGCCAGATCTGCGGGATCTCTTGAATCTCTATAATCATTACTGAAAGGTTTATGTAAAACGCTTTCAAATTGAGAGAAATCGATGTCATTATTTAAAAATTCCTTTCCATTAAAGACCGTACTAAAACCAAGATCTTCCTTTGCTCCTTCTACACCGAGTCTATATCCCGTCCACATTTCGGCACGTGGATTTTTTTCCTGAACATAAAGCATTTCATCATAATTTCCATTTTCACCTTGCTGCTCTTCTGAAAATATTACCAGCACCGCATGAGGTTCTTTATAACCTGTCAGGTAATAAAAATCGGGATCCTGATGATATACAAAATCTACATCGTTTGCCCGATTTCTCACCGGATTAGCAAAAAATACAGCTACAGAATTTGCCGGCATTTTAGCACGTAAAGCTTCTCTTCTGCTCTTGTGAAATTCTGAGGAAAGATAATCTTCAGGAGTTCCATTCTGTGCAAAGACAGAGATGCTTAAAAATATAAAGCTGATGATAAATAGATTTTTCATGACGATAGATTTAGATTGCAAAATAATCAATTCTAGGTTCAAAAACGAGCACTATTAGTTCCGAAATCAGCAAATACATTCAGAAAATAAAAAAGGTGGCTCATGAGCCACCTTTTAATTTAATTATAAAACCGATTATTTCAGATCGAATCTATCAAGATTCATCACTTTATCCCAAGCTTTTACAAAGTCTTTTACAAATTTTGCTTCCGCATCATCTGTTCCATAAACTTCGGTGATCGCTCTCAATTCAGAATTTGATCCAAAAATAAGATCGGCTCTGGTTCCTGTCCATTTTACATCTCCGGTTGTACGATCACTTCCATTAAATTCAGTTTCAGAATCTGAAGTTTTCTTCCAGGTTAGACGCATATCAAGAATATTCTTGAAGAAATCGTTGGTCAATTGACCAGGTCTATCTGTAAAAACACCCTTTTTAGAACCATCATAATTTGTTCCCATGGCTCTAAGACCACCAACAAGAACGGTCATCTCTGGCGCAGTAAGAGTTAGTAATTGTGCTCTATCTACCAGAAGTTCTTCCGCCGAAGCTGAAATATCATCCCTGTTTCTGAAATAATTTCTGAAACCATCTGCATTTGGTTCTAAAGGCTCAAAAGCTTCTACATCAGTTTGTTCCTGAGTAGCATCTCCTCTACCCGGAGTAAATGGAACTGTAATATCATGACCTGCTTCTTTCGCTGCTTTTTCAACTCCAACACATCCTGCCAGAACAATAAGATCTGCAATAGAAACTCTTTTATCACCAGATTGTGAATCATTAAATTCTTCCTGAATTCCTTCAAGCGTCTGGATTACTTTTCCCAATTGTTTAGGATTATTGACTTCCCAGCCGTTTTGAGGTGCCAAGCGTATTCTACCTCCATTTGCACCTCCACGTTTATCTGAACCTCTATAAGTAGAAGCAGATCCCCATGCTGTGGATACAAGCTCTGAAACGGATAAACCAGAATCTGAGATTTTAGATTTTAGTGCTGAAATATCTTCCTGGTTTACTAATTCATGATCAACTTTCGGAATTCTATCCTGCCATAAAAGCTCTTCTTCTGGCACTTCAGGACCGAGGTAACGCTCTATTGGTCCCATATCACGGTGCGTCAGTTTAAACCATGCTCTTGAGTAAGCATCAGCAAACTCATCAGGATTTTCATGAAAGTGTCTCGCTATTTTTTCATATTCAGGATCAAATTTTAGAGAAAGGTCTGTAGTTAACATGAATGGAGCATGTTTTTTATCAGGATCATGGGCATCTGGAACAGTTCCTGCTCCTTCATTGTTTTTTGGTTGCCATTGGTAAGCACCTCCCGGGCCTTTGATACATTCCCAGTCGTATTTGAATAAATTCTCCAGGTATTTATTACTCCATTTAGTTGGTGTATCGGTCCATGCACCTTCAATACCACTAGTAATGGTATCTGCTCCTTTTCCGCTTCCAAAACTATTTTTCCAGCCCATTCCCAATTCTTCAATTCCAGCAGCTGCCGGTTCAGCATCTACATATTTTTCAGCATCTGCAGCTCCATGTGTCTTACCAAAAGTATGACCTCCTGCAATTAGAGCGACAGTTTCATAATCGTTCATGGCCATTCTTCCGAAAGTTTCGCGAATATATGAAGCCGATTCCACCGGATCTGGATTTCCATTATGTCCTTCAGGATTTACATAGATCAATCCCATATGTGCTGCACCTAGCGGATTTTCAAGTGTTCCACTCTCATATCGTTTATCATTATCAAGCCATTCACTTTCTGCTCCCCAGTATACATCAGTTTCAGGTTCCCAAACATCCTTTCTACCACCAGCGAATCCAAACATTTTTAATCCCATAGATTCATGTGCACAGTTTCCTGCAAGCACTAAAAGATCGGCCCAGGATAATTTTTTACCGTACTTCTTTTTAATAGGCCATAATAGTAATCTCGCTTTATCCAGATTCGCATTATCTGGCCAGCTATTTAATGGTGCGAAACGCTGTTGCCCAGAACCTGCACCTCCTCTACCATCTCCAATACGATAAGTACCTGCACTGTGCCAGGCCATACGGATAAAGAATGGACCATAGTGACCATAATCTGCTGGCCACCATTCCTGAGAATCGGTCATTAAATCGTATAGATCTTGTTTTACAGCTTTCAGATCCAGACTTTTGAATTCTTTTTCGTAATCGAAATCTTCATCCATAGGATCGGTCAAACTTGAATTTTGACGCAAAATATTTAGGTTGAGCTGGTTTGGCCACCAGTCGCGGTTTGAAGTTCCTTTACCAGCAGTGTAATTTAGAGCACCACCCATAAATGGGCATTTGCTTGATTCATTTACTTCCCATACTTTGTGATTATCCTTACTTCCAGAATGTTTATTTTCCATGGTTTTAGTTGATTTTATTCAATTAAAAATTCGGTTAGACTTCTAATTTACGAATTTCATTTCTATAATTTTTATCTATATATTTTATGTAATTATAGTTTTTGCACATAATTCATTTGATAATTATCAACCATTAATTGGAAGAACTTATGCCTAGATTAAATTCCTTCAGAATATTTCAGAATATAACTATCTTCACCGCCCGATAAATCACTGCTCTAAAGACTCAAATCTTGAAATTAAAACTGCTATGCATTTTATGCATTTTCTTTACTATCCAGATAAAAGCACAGGAAAATAAATACGATGGAAAATTTTACAGATTAGGCCTAAATTATGGTTTCGCAAGTGTAGACAACCCAATCTTTTTCGATTATGATTACTTCTATCAGGTTCAGCTAAGAAAATTCCAGATTTTTTATAAAATTAAATCTACTCGTTTTATTGATTACGAATTTATCTTTCAACCGGAGGTCAATACGGTGAAGCATCGCCTAACGAGTGACAGGTTTATATACGGCCCTTCGCATCCACTCTGGGAAAGAAGAGATGAAATGAAGACACTTAAGACCTTTAATGAATACGTAATGAATTTTGGTTTGATATTTAGAAAACATATTCAGCCAGATATGAGCGTATACTTTATTGCCAGCCTTGGGCCAGGTTATGTTGAAAAAGATACTGAACGAATGACCAAAGGTATTGGCTTCTCAGATAACCTTGGATTTGGAATCAGTAAAGATTTTAAGCACTTCTATTTTGATACCAGAATTGGCTATCGCCACGTTTCTAATGCAAACCTAAACGATATAAACCACGGTTATGATGCGATGGTGATTGAAATCGGTATCGGTATGCTTCTGAATTAGCACTAATTACAATAGTTCAAATAATATTTAGTGAAGCTCTATAATATTAATTATCAATATGTTAACTTTATGAAGCATGTTGAGAATTGCCCTACTCAAAATTTATTTCAGGAACCAGGCAAAAAATTAAGATATGAGCAATCAAGAAAACTTTTCCCACTCGGCAGTGATCTTTCCCGTGAGTAATTTAGAGCAATCTATAGACTTTTATACCAATAAACTTGGCTTCGAAAAAACCTTTGAGTGGGGCGAACCAATGTATTATGCGGTAGTAAAAAGAGGTGGTGTTGGAATACATCTCACCAAAAGATCTGATGGCGGCAGACCTTCAAAATATCATCGTGCACTCTATGTTTTTGTAAATGATATTGATAAATTGAACAAGGTTTGTAAGGAAAATTCTGTGCATATAGTAAACGATCTTGAAAGCAGGGATTATAAGATGAGGGATTTTGATATTGAAGATCCAGATGGCTTTATTATTACCTTCGGAAAGCAGGACTAAATTAGTTGGTATACTTTTTCATTTCATTAGTGATATAGAGTAATGCCTTTTCCCAGGCTTCGATCAATTTTGGGCTACATTCATCTCCTAACTGTTCCTGTATGGTCTCCATCATCGAGCTTAGAACAACTGGATAATGATCTTTAGTAACTCCGTATCGCGCATGGCTTTTGCCGAGAAATGCCAATCCGGTTTCTAGATGCTCAGGCCGGCTAAGGGAATAAACAATTCCGCCGAGCATATGAGTGAGCAATCTTCCCTGGTCCTGCATATTCTTTTTAAATAGTGCCCTTACTCCAGGCGCTTTTTCAAATACCCTTGTGTAAAATTTTTCTGCGAATTCATCTTTATTCGTAAATAGGTATTCCAGAGATCTCTGAAGTTCCAGTTGCATATCGGTTTCCTGAAAACCTTTCAATTCATATAGTTTGCTGTTGTGTTCGTGACCGGCAAACTGCGTTGTAAATTCACGGCCGATCTCAAAGGTTCCTTCAGGCAAACTCTTGAATATTGCTTCCGAAATTAAAATGCGTCCATCAACCTCCTTATTGTATGCCTGTATTCTACTTGCAGTATTTATAGGATCTCCCACTACCGCTAATTGTTTATGCTTGGGATGTCCAAGGTGGCCAATAAATGCCTTCCCGAAGTTAATACCAATCCCAGTTTTTATACGCAGATCAAAATCTACAAGCTCCATATGGTTTAGGTGCTCAATAGCGTAATACATCCCTAAAGCTGCGCGAGCTGCATCCCGACAATTCTTCTCCCGGGTTCCTCCTGAAATGCCAAATAAACCCACAATTTCATCACCTATGTATTGATAAATAACGCCATTGTTGAATAAAATGGGATCACCAATAATGGTATAGAATCGATTTAAAACATGGGCGATATCAAAAGTATTGTTCTCAATAGCCATCTTGGTAAAATTTCTGATATCACAGAAAAGTATGGCAATTGCTCTTTCTTCGGCTTCTCCTTCAGGAATGGTTTCCAGTTGCAATTTATTTATTTCAGAACTTGTCCAGACCAGCCTTTGAATATCCACATCTCCTTTAACGTAACATTGACAAGCCAGGCGAATGGATGGATCCCATCTTCGGAATTCTGCCATTTGTTGCTCTTTCAAGGTTCTTGGAGATAAGTTCGAATGCCCTTCCAGAATCCTGATCCTGCAGGTAGAACATCTGCCATTGCCACCGCATTCATGAAGATGCGGAATTTGATTTGCTATAGAACAATCAAGGATAGTTGAATCTGCATCATCGTAGACAATTTTCTGACTTATACCTGTATAAGTAATGATAGGATTTTTAACCTCAGGCATTGATTCTTATTTAGTATAGGAAATTTACGAAATAATCATAACTTACTAACTTTCAGATGCTTAATAATTAAATCTATTACTTATTTTTAATAAATGAATCAGGAAAAGAACTATTTTAGTTCTTCTTTAATTTTCAGGAGAATGCAAAAAATTTTATTCCTTAAATGCCTTATAATTTTAGTTTCAGGCACGTGTATAGCTCAGCATTGCGAAGTGGCTAAAACCTTAGCTGGTCATTCTGAATTTGTTCTTGGAATCGATGAGTCTCCAGATGGTAATTATTTAATTTCCGGTAGTGAAGATGATAGTTTTATAATCTGGGATAAAGACGATAACATGATCTTTCAGAAAAAAGCTCATAAGCGAAGTGTAAATGATGTGAAATTTTCTCCTGATAGTCAGCAATTCTTAACCGCAGGTAGTGACCAGACATTTAGCATCTGGAATACAGATGGTTCAAAGGTTAAAGATGTAAAAGCGGATGATATTTATGTTAAAACCATCACCTATTCTCATGATGGAAAATATATTTTAAGTGGTGGTGGCGACAATACTGCAAGACTATGGTCAAAAGAAGGTGAGTTAATTAGAGAATTCACTGGACATGAATGCACCATTTACCAGGCTTCATTCTCACCAGATGATAAACTTATCGTTCTTGGTAGCTGTGATGGTAGTTTCTCTTTATGGAAAACCAGCGGAGAAAGAATTTTTAAGAAAGAACACCATGAAAGCGGGGTAAGTTCTGCAAGTTTTTCACCTGACGGAAAATATATACTTACAGCAAGCTTCGATAAAACTGCCGCATTATGGGATCTGGATGGAAGCTTAATAACTGAATATAATGGGCACAGCGGTGAGATCAATCAGGCAGAGTTTTCTAAGGATGGCGATTATATATTGACAGCTTGCGAAGACGCTATAGCACGATTATGGAAGTTAGACGGAACACTACTTAAATCTTTTGGTGATGCGGATAACGTAGATTACCTGGCTGGCACTTTTTCAAACGACGGGAAATATATAATTACCTCCTCTAGATATAATAACATCATTTACTGGAAGTTGGATTCTGAATTAAAATAACGATCGTGACATTTACACCTTTTCCTGAAATCGTCACTCCCCGGCTTGTTCTTCGAGAGCCAAGAATGGAAGACTGGACGGTTATTTCATATTTGCGCTCAGACAAGGAGGTGAATAGATTTGTTAATCGTTCTTGCGCAGGAACACGGGAAAAAGCAATAGAATTCATTCAAAAATGTCTGGATGATATTAATCGGGACAAATTGATCAACTGGTTTATTTGTTTAAAAGAAGATCGCAGAATGATTGGTACCATCTGTTTGTGGAATATATCGAAGGATAGAAAAACAGCAGAAATCGGTTATGATCTGCATACAACATTTCATGGATTTGGATTGATGAATGAAGCGATGAAGGCTGTTTTGAAATATGGTTTTGATGAAATGAACTTACAATTGATAGAAGCTTTTACACATGAGCTAAATACCAGGTCCCTGAATTTACTAAATAGAAATAATTTTAAATGGAATAAAGATCGCGTGGATACCGAAAATGATGATAATGTCATCTATGAATTAAAAACTTCAGATTTTATCAGGTAATTTTAATTTTACAGCAAACTTTCTATTTACTTTCTACTGAATGAACGATAATATTACCATAAGAACTGCGAAACCTTCTGAATTTAAAAATATTGGAAAATTAATGGTTAAGGTTTATTCCAATCTTGCAGGCTTCCCATCTGAATCTGAACAACCCGAATACTATAAGCTCCTATTGAATATTGGAGATCTCACAAAACTTGAACGTACAGAATTGTTAGTCGCTATTTCAGAAAAAAATGAAGTAATGGGTGCTGTGGTATATTTCAGTGATATGGGTGTCTATGGTTCTGGCGGATCGGCAACTCAGGAAAAGAATTCCTCAGGTTTTAGATTGCTCGCTGTAGATCCAAAATTTAGAAGTAAGGGAGTGGGGAGAAAATTAAGCCTGGCTTGTATAGAAAAGGCTAAAAAGGATGGAAATAGCCAGTTGATTATTCATTCAACTGAATTCATGAAGATCGCCTGGAGAATGTATGAAAATATAGGTTTCCAAAGAGCTGAAGATCTAGATTTCATGCAGGAAAAACTTCCTGTTTACGGTTTCAGTTATAGATTTTAAACTGAAATTTTAAGATTAAAACCTACGTATTTTTTCTCTAAATTCCTTAACTTTAGCATAACAAAAAAAAAGGCTATCCGCCTGATTTCAGAGCCTTTACAGTTCTTCGAACTGGATTTTCGCGATTGATCTTCATTCAATCTACCCTAGTTTTTTTTCGAAACTTTCAAAGAATATATCATGAAAACCAAAATCTCTAACGACTATGGATGGGAGTCTCCAGACATCATGCATAAATATTCCAGTGTCTGGAATTCAAAACTCAATTTTATTTATAAGGAAGTTGACTTTCTTACAGATTTATTGAATCAGAATGTATACCCAATCGTGGAGTCACATCTTACCAAACAGGCAGAAAAATTTATTCAAGACCTTAATAAACTTAAAAATGAAATGTCTGATTTATTGAAATCTATTCGGGATCATAAGAACAGGGTGAAAATTTTATTTTCTGAAGGACAGCTTGGCGAGCAGAAATGGGCTTATAAGCATGAGCATAGAAAGCTTATGATCAAGATGCATGAATTTGACAGCAAATATCAGAATCTTAAAAAGTCTATTTTTAAAACTGTAAAAGAGGCTTTAAGACATCAAAAACAGAAATTACTATCGGTCGCAAGATCAGATGAATAATTAGATTTAAATATAAAAGCCCGGCAAACCGGGCTTTTATATTGTTACTTACGCACCATTTTGGTGAGAGTCGCCATATACGACCATTTCATATCCCGGGTTTCGAGACCGTCATCCATTTTCTTTTCCATTGCCGGAGTAATTCCTGCATCAAAATTCATGGAGTCTAAATACTGCTCCCAATTGTCATACATATTTACAGTAAGATGGGAGGCATAAACATCAGATCCCTGTGGAAGGAGGACTTTTAGAAGCTCCCAGCTACCCTTGGCATCACCATCTACCATTTTTTGATGTAGTGGCTTAAAAGTATCTCCTTCAGCAGTCTCATAAGCCGAATAGTTACCGTCATTCGCTTTCATGAGGTCCATTGTAGCGACCATTCCCGGCTTCATTTCATAATCCCCATTAGTTCTATCCATAACCATCAAGAAAAGCCTCACGGCAAGATCTCTTGATCCTCCGGCAAGGTTTACTCTATTCTGGAGTTCCTCATCGCTAAGGTCTGGATAAGCCATTCTTGCACTTTCCATAATTCCGGCGCCTGCATTCATCATTTTCATAGGGTCATCAAAAACGGTAACAGTGAGATATTGATATCCCTGGTCTTCTCCACCCGGAAGCAATTGCCAGAGATCCCAACCAACGATATCGCCACTGGCGACTCTCTGCTCGTGAATCTTCTCCCAGAAATCTTCCGTTTCAACATAAAATTGTTCCTGGTCATTATCAACTTTCATAAATTCAAAAGTCAGGTAGGTCTGTTCCTGGGCAAAACTAAAACTGCAGAATAGCAGTATCAACATTATACTTAATACACGTCTCATAATATTTTGGTTTTTGTTTGATACAATTCTTATAAAGATACCAAAATATACTCAAATATTTGATTATCAGATATTTAAAGGTGTTCTACATAAAAATTTTTGTATTTCAGCTATAGTTGCGGCATTCACTACCTAATAGTTATAAATTTTAGCTAAATGTCTTAACTTTAGTATTATGCATCCCGATGTAATAAAATCTTCCGGAAATAAAGCAAAGTTTTCTATTGCAAAACTGAGGAGCTCACTTTTAAAAAGCGGAGCTAATCAGAAAATGGTTTCCTCAATCATTGATGAGATTAGAGATGAACTTTATCAGGGAATAAGTACCCGGGAAATTTATAACAGAGCATTTGCTTTACTAAAGAACTACAAGGGAGCTTACGCTTCGAGGTATAAATTAAAGAAAGCACTCTATGAACTAGGCCCAACCGGATTCATCTTTGAAAAGTACATCTCCAAATTGCTAAATGATCTGGGATTTCAAACAGAACTGAATCAAATTATGCAAGGTGTTTGTGTTCATCACGAAGTTGATATTATCGCCAACAAAGAAAAATTGCGACATCTTATTGAATGTAAATTTCATAGTGAAGAAGGTCGAAATTGTGATGTAAAAATCCCATTATATATTAATTCCAGGTTTCAGGATATATATGCTTTTGAGAAGAATAGTATTCAAGGCGAAGGCTGGGTGGTAACAAATACGAAGTTTTCAAAAGATGCGATTACCTATGGCAAATGCTCCGGACTTAAGCTTCTAAGCTGGGATTATCCAGAACAAAATTGTCTAAAAGTATTGATAGATAAAGTTTGTGCTTACCCTGTTACCACCTCTACTTTGCTTTCAGACAACGAAAAACTATTTCTTCTGGAAAGGCAGATCATTCTTGGAAAGGAATTATTGGAGAACCCCTTTTATCTGGATCACCGGGGAATTGCTGAACATAGAAAGGAGCGGATTCTGGCTGAGTTTAAAATTCTTTGCGAACTAAACTATCAATCATGAATGACAAGGTAAGATTAAAATTCTTGGGTGCAGCTGGAACTGTTACAGGTTCTAAGATCTACCTGGAATTCCAAAATTTCAAGATTCTGATCGATTGTGGAATGTTTCAGGGTTTAAAAGAGCTAAGAATACTCAACCGGGAAGAACTACCAATAAATGTCTCTGAACTTAATTATGTGCTTCTAACACATGGACATCTAGATCATACTGGATATTTGCCAAAATTGATTCAGCAGGGATTTACAGGGAAAATTTTAGGAACATCCCCTACTCTGGCGATTACAGAAATCATTTTGAGAGATACAGCAAAAATTCAGGAAGAAGAAGCTAAAAATGCGAATGAAGAAAGTTATACCAAACATCACCCCGCAGTTCCAAATTATACGCTGGAAGATGTAGAGAAAACACTATTGCTTTTTGAACATATTAAAACCGATGAATGGATTAACCTATTTGAACAAATTAAATGCAGGTTTATTAAAGCGGGGCATATACTTGGAGCCTCTTCGATTGAATTGAATATTTGTGATAGTATTTTTGTGTTTTCCGGAGATCTTGGAAGAACTGAAGATCTTCTTTTGGAACCACCAGAAGTTCCCAGATGGGCCGATCATTTATTTATAGAAAGTACCTATGGAAATAAATTACATCCCGAAGAAAACGTTGAAAAAATTCTCTCTGATCTTATTAAACGATGCATTCAGGATCATGGAATATTACTTATAGCTTCCTTCGCAGTTGAACGATTACAATTATTGATCTATTTGCTTTTTAAAATATTCAGAAAAAATGCAGCACCACAAACTCCGGTTTTCATAGATAGCCCTATGGGCGTTGATGCCACACATTTATTCTCGAAATTTCAGGATTATCATAAACTCCCGGCAAATGAATTCGAAATGATAAGAAATCAGTTTGAACTGGTGTCATCTTTCAGAAGAACCTGGGAGATCATTGATATGAACTTCCCAAGAATTGTGATAGCTGGAAGCGGTATGCTAACTGGTGGACGAATTCTAGCTTATTTAAAGCAGTTTATAGATGATCCAAGCACTATTTTGCTGTTAACCGGATATCAGGCTGAAGGAACTCGTGGGCGGCAGATCCTGGACGGGGTTCATGAAATTAAGATCTACGGAAAATATTTTCCTGTAAAAGCAAGTATTGAGAAATTAGAAAGCCTGTCTGCACATGCCGATCAATCTGAACTTGTAGAATGGTGCAGCAAGATTAAAAATGTACCAGAAAACGTATTTCTAGTTCATGGTGAAAAACAGGTGACTGATGCATTTAGAGTAAAATTGGAAACTGTTTTTAACTGGAACATATATCAACCACATCTTGATGAGGAAATAGAAATTGAAGTTTAATATTCATATCTTTAGAAAACACTCATTTTCAAAATAATGATTCTATGAAAGTTCTTTTATCAATTAGCTTGCTTTTAATCAGTTGTACCGGATTTGCACAATCAAAGATCCTTCCCTCAGAAATTCAAATTAAAACGGCTCTTCTGGCCGCTCCTGAAGATCAAAGATCTGCTGCAATGGTTTACGGATACGATGAAAGTGGAAAATTGATTGTTCTACAAGAAGGTTCCAATAATTTGATCTGCCTGGCCGATGATCCTGAATTTGAAGGAATAAAAGTAGTATGCTATGCAAAAAAGTTAGAACCGTTCATGGCTCGTGGTAGAGAGCTTACAGCAGAAGGGAAATCTGAAATAGAAAAGAGAAAAACACGTAAGGAGGAAGTAGAATCTGGTAAATTAAAAATGCCAGATACGCCAAGTACGATGTATGTTTTTTCCGGTTCCTCTGAAGATTACAATGAAACTACCGGTGAGCTGAAAAATGGAAAATACAGATATGTTGTTTATATACCATATGCTACTGCCGAGTCAACTGGATTACCACTAAAACCCGATAATCCCGGTATGCCATGGCTTATGGATCCTGGGACACATAGAGCTCATATCATGATTAGTCCAACAAGCAATTAGATAAATTCCTTTTTCCTTAAAGTTTAATGTAAATAAGATATAGAAAACAAAAGCACTGAAAAATTCAGTGCTTTTTATTGGTCGAGATGACAGGATTTGAACCTGCGACCCCACGCCCCCCAGGCGTATACGCTACCAGACTGCGCCACATCTCGATTATGAATGCAAATTAAATCTCTTTCAATTGAATTTCAAAAGGAAAATTATAAATACTGATTTGGCTAGATTTTCTTTAGTTAATGGAGGTAGAATTGTCTTTTAAAAATTGCTTTACCTCAGTCAAATAAATTTCCGGAGTATCCAACCAGCCGTAATGACCACAATTTTCCATAATAACGAGTTCAGAATTAGGAATTGTTCGCTTTGCGAATTGAGCTATATCAATTGGAACTGGATCCCGATCGCCATGCATAATTAAAACCGGTTTTTTAAAATTCTTCATTTGAGATACAAGATCAAAATTATTTGCTCTCATATTTCTCCAAACATCTCCATTGATTTCTCGGTTTACTTGTAAAAGCCTGTTAGTGATCGCATCTTCATGTTCTTTGCCAACTAAATATGCCTTTGCTAAAAATTCAGCTCTTTTCCTAAGCAGCCTTGTATTTCCCGGAGAAGATTGTGACATGATGGAATAATGTGCTAGGCTATCATTTTCCTCTTCAGTTAATCTTTTTCCCAGGTCAAAGCGAGAAACATTTCTAAGACTCATTCCACCACTATGCGATTGGATCATGGCCTTCACGCGTTCTGGATGCTCTACTGCGTAAGCATAGGCCAGCATTCCACCGAAAGAATGTCCTAAGACGATCCATTGATCATAGTCAAGTTCCTTTCTTAACAGCTCAATATCCTCGACCATTAAATCGATCGTCGTAGCCGAAGCCTTCAATCCCTTTACTTCAGACATACCTGTTCCCCTCTGATCATAAATGATCGTAGTATTTTCCTCAGAAAGCATTTTTGCAAGCGGAGCAAACCCATTAGAATTCATACCTGGTCCACCATTGATAATCAAAAGAGGGTACCCTTTTCCAAATTTCTGATAGGCGATTTTTCCGCTATCGGTGTTTATTACAGTTTTTTGCTGCGAAAAGATAAGAACAGGAAAAAACAGGAACAATGACAGGATATATCTTTTAAACATCGAATTAAGATTTAAGATATAGCAAGATAAGAAATAGAATCAGGCCTTTGATTCCTTAGATTTAGAAACTTTAAAACCTTTACGTGTCATATTACCCCATCCTGAAGTAATATCGAAGAGTTTTTTATAATAGCCTTTTATCTGACCAAATAAAAGTATCGGGTGATAATAAAAAGGCTCAAGATATGCTGCTAGTAAAAGTTCAACTATCTGTTTTGGTTTGGTATAATGATCAAAACTTTTCACATACATAAAAATCGCAATAGTAGAAAACACGCAACCTAATAGGTACGCAGCAAAGAATAATAGGATAGCAAATGGCCAGTTGATCCAGCCGAAAATACCAAATGCGATGATACATATCACGCCAAGGAATTCAACTATGGGTGCTCCAAATTCGAAAAGCAGCCAGTAGGGATAATACAAGAGTCCCATCTGGCGATATTTTCTATTGAAAAGCAGATCTCTGTGCAGGCTTATCGTTTCCCATAATCCTCTCGCCCAGCGATCCCTTTGCATGATAAGGATCTTATGATCTGAGGGTCCTTCTGTCCAGCATAAAGTTTCAGGAAGGTAAACTACCTTATAAGGAATATTCTGTTCTTCCATGTGCTTTCTCAACCTAATACAAAGCTCGAGGTCCTCTCCCACTGTCTTGGGATTAAATCCACCAACTTCGATCACTCGTTTTCGCGGATACATTCCAAATGCTCCTGAAATAAGCATTAATCCATTGATTTCACTCCAGGCCATTCTACCCAAAAGAAATGCCCGGATATATTCTACCACCTGGGTCATCGGGATTAGTCTTGATGGTAATTTAAGTTCCGTTAGGATCCCGTTCTTAATAACAGAGTCATTCGCAATTCCAATTCCTCCGCCGCATCCTATGATCTCTTTGTCGTCTTCCTCAAGGTATGGTCTAACCATTTTAAGGATCGCATCCTGTTCAATGATACAATCTACATCTGTAAAGATCACTAATTCGGTCGTGGCAAAGTTAACCCCGGCATTAATGGCATCGGCCTTACCACCATTGTTCTTATCAATAACCGTTAAATGCGTGTATTTTTTCTTTTTACTTCTGTAAATATGTTTTACTGAAGCTGTTGGAATTGGCTGTGTAATAAATGTGGCATCCTGCTGTTCAAGATCAAATTCTTCAATAAGTAACTGTAGTGATTCATCTTTACTTCCATCGTTCACTAATATTAACTCATAGTATGGATACTGAATGGAAAGCAGTGACTTGACATTTTCTACAATGGTAAGTCCTTCATTATAAGCAGGAGCGATAATGGTTACCGAAGGAATATCTGTAGCACTTACAATATCTTCGGCACGAAGGAAAATAGAGCGTTGTTTGGTTCTTTTAATAGATCTTCTGGCGAGTAGAATTCCGCTTAGATAGAGAGTTAAAAGACTGGCGCCATATCCAATGAATAAGAAGACACTTATCCAATAAATATAATAGCTACCAAAAAAACCTTCGGCACTATCCCACATTCAAGACCGATTTTGGATATTGCTGGTAATAGAATTCCTGAACCTTTTCCTTGTGACCGTTGTTCCATAGAATTTCAGCTACACTGAGCTTAAGATCCTCGTTCTTGCCATATAATTGTTTCATATAGAAATCCAGATCGATATCTGAATTTTCAAAAATATAATTCAATAACTGTCCCTGCTGAGTAGCGTTTGGAATGTCATCATAAAGTTCCTTGATGTATGCCATGGTTGCTGATGGAACCGCAAAAGTCTGTATACAGTAGATGGCAGTTTCACGTACCTCATAGTCTTCATGATTCAGATTATCAATGATATATCCAATTTCACCATGAAGCAGGTATTTTCTGATGATACGCATGATCAGTTTTTTACCGAATAACTTTTCTGTTTTATAAGCTCTATGCAACCATTTCAACTCAGGTTTAGGGTAAAGATCGTATAGTTTCTCAACGATCTTTATTTGTTGCCACAGAGTCATATTCCGCTTAAGATAAGGAAGAAATCTTAAACTCTCCCATCCAAGAAATACAACCAGGGCTATCTGGGCCTCACGTCTAACGTAAATATTCTTATCATTTCGGTATTTAAAGATCTCATCGAAATACTGTGACTGGTTCATTTCATAGATCTCCCTGATACCACGTGCTTTTCTATACCAACTCCAGCTCGAGATCTTTTTAATGGATACCCCGTAAGGCGGAATTTGGGTATATAATTGCTGAAGTTTATAAAAATGACTTCCCAAGATAGTACGCTGAGTGCGTATCATTAACCTTATAAGAAACTGAATGTTGTTCTTATTTTCAGGCTTGATCCCAACATTTTTAAGGGTAGTATTAATCTCTCTTAAGGTAATGGGGTTTGCAGGGTCGTTATAAAGATAACGACTCACAACATCTGCAAAAGTAAGTTCGATCTTATTCAGTCTAGCAGTCCTGTTGCTTCGGTAAACAAGACTTACGGCGATAGATATCCAATATATCACCAGGACAGAAAAAACGATCGCTATGAATAAAAGTATTGATGCTTCATTCATTAGTAGGCTTGTATTATGGCTTCAATTTCGTCCAGATCAATCGGTACAGCATAAAATCCTGTAACTCCCCGCAATGCGAATATTTCCTGTTTTATCTTATCCTGTCCCATATTGGTCACAACAAGTAAATTCTTATGCGGGATCACCTCCTGTACCTGTGCTACAAACTGCAAAGGGGCAATTCCTTCAAATAATATGTCTGTAATAATGAAATCGAAATTGGTTTGCTGGTCTTCAATGCTGAGAGAATCAAGGGACCTAATCGCCTTACATTCATACTCGTTCAAACTTACCAGTCTCTCCAGAATTTTAAGAATAACGATATCCTCTTGAATTACCAGGACCTTCCTCATTCGAATTCATTTGCGTTGAAATATACTAAATACATCTGAAAATCAACCATTTTAAACCTTTTACCGACCTTATAAGCCAATTTCTCACTTTTCGAGTAAGAAAAAACTTTCGATTCCTGACAATTAAAGCCTTATGAATACTATCTGGTCAGTAAAAACTTACGCAAGAATAATATATTTGGTTTTAATTATTTAGATTTTTTTTTCCAATATTTTCCAAGATAAAAATTATCTCTAATTTATACTCAATTAGCTTAAAGCTATTATATTGCGACCACTTTAGAACATGAATTAAAGAAGCCTTAAACCAAATATTAACCTACGATTTTTATTGCTTCAAAATTTACAGGGTGTTCTGAATGTTATAAGCCCTATATATGAAATCGAAAATCACATTCCCCCTACTTGTCTTTTTTTTCGCCTTATTCTCTCTTAATTCACTGCACGCTCAGGAAGAAGAATTTACTACAGATGAACTCTTTATAAAAGCCAGAGCTGCTGCGTTTGATGAAGATGATTATCCTAAGGCAATTAAACTTACCAAGCAGGCTCTGGATAAAAGTCCTTCTTACGCCGATGTAAGGATTTTTCTGGGTCGCCTATATACCTGGACCGATAAAGTAGACAGCGCAAGGGTTGAATTTGAAAGAGTCCTGGAAGAAAATCCCGGTTATGAAGATGGCGTTTTAGCATATACAAATCTTGAATACTGGAATGATAATTCTGAAAAAGCCCTGGAGATCGTAAATACAGGAATAGAAAAAAATCCTCGTTCAGAGGATCTGTTGCTTTTAAAAGCCAGAATACAAAAAGATCTTGAGCAATATGCTGAAGCTTCCAATACGCTTAACCAATTGCTAAAAATCAATCCGAAATTAACCGAAGCCAGGTCTTTAGGAGAATCTATAAGAAATGTATCATCAAGAAATCAGATTGGTGTCGATTATGAATTTGTGCATTTTGAGAATAGGTTTGATGAACCATGGCATCTTGCAACGGTAGATTATTCCAGAAGTACCAAAATAGGATCTATCATTGGTAGATTAAATTATGCCAATCGTTTTGCATCTAACGGAACACAGTTTGTTATTGATGCTTACCCTAGTATTTCTGATACCTTTTATGCGTACGTAAGTGGAGGAATTGCCAGTAGTGGTAGTATTTTCCCAGATTACCGGGTTGGTGCTTCGCTTTATGCAAATTTGCCTGCAGCTTTTGAAGCAGACGCAGGCTTTAGAATGTTGAGTTTTGATGAAGAAACCTGGATTTATACAGCTTCCATCGGAAAATACATCAGCAATTTCTGGCTAAATGCTAGAACCTATATAACACCAGCCGACAAAAATGTTTCTCAATCTTACGCGCTAACTGTACGCTACTATATCGCAGGAGCAGATGATTTCCTGAGTTTTGGAGTTGGAACGGGAATTTCTCCTGATGATAATACCAATAACATCTTGTACCAGGATCCTTATAAATTAAAATCCAGCGATATTTCTGTAGGTTATAGATTTTCGGTAAAAAGCACCAATGTATTTTTTATCAATGCTGAATTGGAAGACCAGGAATATGCTCCTGAAACCAGAGGAAATCAATTTTCTGTTCAAATAGGATATTTCAAAAAGTTCTAAGATGAGAAAAAGGTTCTTTTCCGGGATTCTGCTTCTAATTATTGCGATCCCACTTATCATGTGGATCTTATGGCTATTCAAGCCTAATACAAAACTGGTGATCGCCATTGTAGACAAGACCGTTTTGACAACCAAAGGTCAGGAACACATTTCCCTGAACTGGGTTCTTAATAATGAAAAATATACCAAGACCTCTTCCAAGCCCTATAAGGTTGATAATGATTATTTCGGGTTCTTTCCTGAAGAGAATGAAAAGTTCAAGCTAAAAGGCCTGGAGCGATTCTCTTACCCAAAACTTAGTCAGTTGAGCAACGATGCAGACCTGGCATATTTCACCGATACATACGGGATTTTTAATAATGAGTGGTTTCATCGGGGCGATGAAATGGAGCGTTCAGGGATTTTGTATGGTGGATTAAGTGATAAAGATATTCAGTTGCTTAAATTAATGAAGGAGAAAAATAAACTTATCATTACTGAATTCAACACCATCGGTTCCCCTACTGCTTACCAGAACAGGATCAAATTTGAAGAGATGTTCCAGCTTAAATGGACAGGTTGGACGGCGAGATATTTCGATAATCTTAACCTCAGAGAGAACAAAGAAATCCCTAAATGGCTGGTGAGAAATTATAAAAAAACACATCGTGGTCAATGGCCATTTAAAAGTTCGGGAATTGCATTTGTAAATAACCAGGATGAAGTTGTGATCCTGGAAAAAGGCACACATCTAAATGTCGCCATGCCGCACATTATAACTGAAAAGGTTTTCCAGGAAGAATATTCGCTGCCAGATAGTATTAAGTATCCTTTCTGGTTCGACATCATAGTGCCTAATAAGAAATTCAATACTGCCATTTCCAGCTTTAATATAGATGCAAACAAAAAAGGATTAAAAGAATTAGAGGAAAATGGAATTCCGCTAAACTTTCCTGCAGTTACCAGCCATACAGGACAGGATTATACTTTTTATTATTTCTCTGGTGATTTCGCAGACAATCCGGTTTCGATGCAAAGCTCCTATTTTGAAGGTATCGAATATTTCAAAGGTTTCTTTTATGACGAAAGAAATATCATGGAGCGAGGCAGCTTTTTCTGGAAATTTTACAAGCCACTACTTACTAAGATCCTCGACGATTATACTGAAGAAAAGCTGGATTAATTAAGGGTATACTTTCTTATGATCGAATCTGGGAGAATTTTTTTGCCATTAACGATCTCTGAGTTTTTCATTCTAAACTGGTTAAAGGCATTTTTTAGTTCCTCCACTTTATCAGGATCATTCACTCTTTCTTCATTGAAATCCCTGGTAAGTTTATAGAGATCATCTCCATTCAAATGATAATCACCCAACACGAAATCTATAAGATCGGTTTTGGTTTGCATTAAAGGTATGTGGTGTATATTCTGAAAACTTCGGGTAGTATCCAGGCCACGTCCAACAAAACTGTTGATCTCCGGAGCTTTCACATCGTAATTGTTAGATAGAAAGGAGATCAAACTTGGAGCGATATCAAAATGGGAAGAGATAGACTCTATTTCTGCTGGTCTCTTTAGCATAGGCGAATAGATCATCAAAGGCACGTGATACCTGTCAATCTTTGATGCCATCGGTATTTCAGGAATTCGGTGGTCTCCTGTGATCAGGAAAATCGTGTTCTCAAAATCATCTTTTTGCTTGTAGGATTCTATAAAGTTCTTGATCGCGTCATCTGTAAACAAAATACTGGTGTATTGTTTTGTATAATTCCGGTAATCCTCTTTTTTCTTTTCACTAAAACCGAATTGTGTCATTCTATCCTCAAACTTCTGAGTGTACTTCTCGGTTTCATCAATTAAGAAAGGGCTATGTGTGCTAACCGTAAGTAATACATCCAGTCGCGGCTGCTCTTGTTTTAAATTTGAATTCAGGTAATATCTGAATAATTCCTTGTCTCCATAACCCCAGGTAAATCCTGTGGCAGAAGCCGGGATCTTTTTATATCCTGAAGGAAAGTCATTTTCATCATTAACACGGTCTATCCTATTCTTTCGAAGATAGCTCGCCATTTTATCAAATTCAGAATTACCCCCGTAATAGAATGAGGTCTGATAACCGTTTTTCTTTAAAAGATTTAATAGAGAGATTTGATCTGGCATGTTTGATTCCATCTCCATATAACCATTTTCCGAAAATGGTAAGGAACCAAGCAGAGAAGGTAACACTGCAAAGGTACGTCCGCCATTACTCAAGAAATTTGGCCAGTATAAACTTTTAGTAGAAAGCGAATCAAGATACGGAGTAAAATTCCCAAGGTAAGCACCTTTATTCGTAAAAGCCCTTCCCAAACCTTCCACCAGAATGATCACCACGTTGGGTTTTTTTTCACCTGTTTCAAAGAAAGGAGATAATACATCTGTTTTCAACTCTTTGTGCAGGAATGGATATTCCGGGTCATTCAAATATTCTATTGGTGCTGCATCTGCAAATTGCGTCTGGAAATCCCCAAGATAACTTTCAGCATAAATATCGGTTTCATAAAGTTCCGGATTCATATAGGTATAAGCTTCGGAATAGAAATGCTGAGATTTGTTCTTGATTAGACCATTTTCAAAATCTGAGCTTAATGTCTTAGCTGTAAGCCTGTTCGAAAGTCCGGAGATTAAAAACCCAAGAGAAAATAAGATCAAACAGACTGAAACCATTCTTCCCAATTCTACACGTTTTGAAAGAATCACGAGTGAAAATATCAATGCTGAAATCACCAGTACGAAAGTCAGAATAGGTGTAATACTCAAGCTCCCCGAAGCACCTACGGTTTGCATGATCTCATCTATGGAGTATCCAAAAAGATCACTTCCCAGCATCAACAGGGTTGTATTATAATAGAAGATAAGTACTAGTTGACCCAGAAAAAAAAGCGTACTGAAAATGATAAATATCGATTTTACCAGTTTTGGGATCAAAAAGTAGAAAACAAGGAAAATAATGTAAACTGGGAAAAGCCAGGTAAAGAAGAACTTCAGATCTTCGAAACAACTCCACATGAACAGTTCGGCAAAACTGTTTTCTACACTGTGATTCATCATTCCCAGCATAACTTCTATGCCGCTTAAAAGAAATAAGAATACGAGAAAAATTATGGCTAGACCTACAAATTGTTTCGCCGAATTTCTCAGGCTGAAAGAAAATCCAGGCTTTAGAGTCTTGGTTTTAGATGTCATGATTTTCAGATATGAGGCTTATCTACTTTCATTTTAGATTGAAGGTCTACAAAAGAAGGAAAATTTTTTGATTAATTGAAAAACAGCAAATTATATCGTTTCGATTTTCAATGAATTTTTCAGAAATAAAAAAGCCGGAAAAAATCCGGCTTCTACTAATTCTCATCTTCAAAAATTTCTTCGATCTTCAGATTGAACAATTTAGAAAATCTAAATGCTAATGGTAAACTGGGATCGAACTTTCCTTTTTCAATGGCATTTATCGTTTGCCTGGAAACACCTGTTTCATCTGCTAGCTGTGCCTGAGTCATATCATTTTCAGCGCGCAATACTTTGAGTCTGTTTTTCATTTATACCGTGCGTTTCCAATTAATATTGAGACCATATAGCTCACACCAATTAAGATAATGAGATAAGATATTTCGGCATCCTGAGAAATAACATTGGTAGTGTCCAGCATAGAGTAACTTATTCCTCCCACTAAAGCAGTTCCTAAGGCTATACCCATTGCATCCATCATGATCTTTCTTTGTAATTCGTCCTGGGACATTAAAAATTTAATGTTCGCTCGTATCATACCTATTCCTAATAAGGTGGTTATTATGATTGCGATAATAGAAAATGTTGGATCATTATCCCATAAATAGATCGCCCCGAATGTAGCTAAAGCAACTCCAAGAGTCCATGCCACTGTCCAGATCGCTAAATTCCTGGTACTGTATTTTCGTACCTCTGCCGTGCTTGTTTTTGAATTCATAAGTAAAGTCATTTTGATTTATTGTAAAGTTTATTTGACAAATATATACAATAAATTCAATATGTAAAGTTTTATTTACAAAAAGTAACTAAAACATGATATTATTTTTGAATTGCTTAATTAATAAAGGGTTTGGGAGTAAATTTTAATTGAGAGCATCTAGAAAAAAATTTACGAATTAACATAAGTTTCTGATTTCCTTCACATCTGGCTTATAATTACCGCCGTAAGTATCAGCATATAAACCAATTAAATATGATTATGAAAAATTCTAATTTTAAAATTGCTCAATTCGGCTTGGCAATTATGTTTGCTTTGTTTATCACGTCCTGTTCAGACGATGATGATTTTATGGAAGGTATGGACGATGACATGCCGCCAATGGCAACATGTTCAGACGGGATGATGAATGGCGATGAGACTGGAGTAGATTGTGGTGGTTCTTGTGCACCTTGTGAAGTGGAAGCTGGAAGAAGAGCAGAACTTTATGTAACTAACAATGAAAATGGAAATATTTCTCTTTACAGCGTAACGGGAGATTCACTGGTAACTTTTACAACTTCAGCAACTGCTGCTGAAGGTATTTATTATGACGCTGCAAATGATGTTGTAGTTCAGGCTTCAAGATCTGATATGCGTCTGGATGCTTACTCAGACATCAGTACTCTTATGGAAGATACCGATGTAACTGCAGCATACAGTAGTTCTGCAGATCTTGAGAGTCCGCGTGAGCTAGCCGTAAATGGGTCTACTTATGTTGTTTCTGATAATGGATCAAATAAATTCTATGAATATACTTCAGATGGTAACGGTTTTACCTTGATGAATACGGTAGAAGTTCCTTTTCCGGTATGGGGAATTACCTTTAAAGGCGAAGATCTTTATGCAGTGGTAGATTCAAGTAGTGATCTTGCTGTATTTTATGATTTTGAAGCAAATGTGATGGACGGAATGATGAATCCATCTAAAAGAGTAACTATTGAAGGTATCGTTAGAACTCACGGATTGACTTATGATGGAACTGACGATGTGATGATCATGACCGATATTGGAGATGCTGAAAATACAACTGATGATGGAGCATTCCATGTGATCGATGATTTTTCTACAAAATTTGACGCGCTTTCAGACGGAGATGTACTAACCGTAGATATGCAGACTAGAATTGCCGGAGCTTCGACCATGCTTGGTAACCCAATTGATGTTGCTTATGATTCTGAAGAAGATGCAATCTATATTTCTGAAATCGGAAATGGAAAAGTATTAGGATTTACCGGTTTTGGTGATGGTGGAGATATCGCTCCTACATATTCTCAGGACCTTACTTCTGCTTCTTCTATCTATTTCTCAAGTGACGAAACAGATGGGAATACTGGAATGGCGTCTAGTAATATGATGACAGAACTTTATGTGACTAATAACTCGAATGGAAACATCAGCGTTTACGATGCTTCAGGTGCTCTGATAAAATCTGTTATGACAGATGCAACCGCCGCTGAAGGAATTTATTATTCTGCTACGAATGATGCGGTTATTCAGGCTTCAAGATCTGGAATGATGCTGGAATATTATTCAGGATTTTCAGGAGCTATGGACGGTGGAACTGTAACTGCAGATTTTACCAGTGATGCTGAGCTTATGAGTCCGAGAGAGATCGCGGTTTATGGAGATATGGTAGTAGTTTCAGATAACGATATGCATATGTTCTATGTGTATTCTTATGATGGTTCTTCATTCACCCTTGAAAATACATTAGATCCAGGATTTAATGTTTGGGGAATTACTTTTAAAGGGGATGATCTTATTGCTGTAGTAGATAACTCTAGTGATATCGCGGTTTTCAATGATTTCTTTGATAACAATATGGACGGAATGATCACTGCAGATAAGAGAATTACTATTGGAGGTATTGTAAGAACTCACGGTATCGATTATAGTGAAGCTGATGATGTACTTGTACTTACCGATATTGGTGATGCTGCAAACGCAAATACCGATGGAGGCTTCCAGGTGATCCAGGATTTCAGTACTAAATTAGCAGCAGTTTCTGATGGTGGAATGATCGCTCAGAGCGAACAGACCAGAGTTTCAGGACTTACTACTCTGTTAGGAAACCCAATTGATATTGCCTATGACCATAAAACCAAAACGGTATTTATTGCTGAAGTTGGTAATGGCAAAGTACTTGCCTTTGGGGATGCGTTGAACATAACCGGAAATGTGATGCCAGATCTTGAAAATGATCTTACGGCAGCATCTTCGCTTTATCTTTATAATAACTAAACCATTCTAATACCTAACCTAAAAAGCCCTGAGGATCACCTCAGGGCTTTTTTTATTTTTAAACTTTAAGACAAAATATTACGGTAAATGTAACTTTTTTAGGATTTTAAGTCTATTATATTAGATAACAATTTAATCTATTAAACAAAATATAATTCTTATGAGAAAAATGTTTATGCTGTTTTTCATGTTTGGCGGAATATTATCCGGACTTGCACAGGAAAAAGGACAGCAAATGGAACAATCTGGATTTAATGTTCCGGTAGAATATTACAAATTAGACAACGGTCTTAAAGTGATCCTTTCTCAGGACAAATCCTCTCCGACGGTTATAGTTGCTACCTACTATAATATTGGTTTTAGAATTGAACCCCGTGATAGAACAGGATTCGCTCACTTGTTTGAACATATGATGTTTCAGGGATCACAAAATCTCGGAAAGATGGAATTTATCAAACTTGTTCAGGAAAACGGAGGGGTTTTAAATGGATCTACACGTTTCGATTTCACCAATTATTTTGAAATCGTTCCTGCCAATAAATTAGAAACTATGTTATGGGCAGAGGCAGATCGTATGAAAGGCCTTGACATTACTCAGGAAAATCTTACCAATCAGCAAGGGGTGGTTAAAAATGAGGTGAAAGTTAATGTGTTAAACCAGCCATATGGTGGTTTTCCATGGTTAGACATGCCTCAATATGCAAATACCAACTGGTATAACGCTCATAACTTTTATGGTGATCTAAACGATCTTGATGCCGCAAATCTAGAAGACGTAGAAAAATTCTTTGACACCTACTACGCGCCAAACAATGCGGCTTTATCTATTGTAGGTGATTTTGAAATGGATCAGGTAAAGGAATGGATCGAAGAATACTTTGGTGGTATCGCCAGTGCTGAAATTCCTCCATTACCAGATATTTCTGAACCTAAGCAAACCAAAGAGAAGGATTTTGTGAAAAATGACTCTCTTGCTAATAAGCCTGCTATTGCTATCGCCTACAATATGCCGGAACGTAATTCTACTGAATATTATGCCATGGGATTACTGGACCAGATATTAATTCAGGGAGATAATGCTCTTTTACAGAAAAAACTTGTAGATGAATTAGGTTATACATCAAATGTTGGTGGAGGCATCAATTACCTTGGAAACATGTTCAATTACAACGGGCCAATGCATATGATGTTTAATTTTACTTATGACAATGAAACTTCTAAAGAAAAAGTTGTTGCAGCAGTAGATGAAGTTATAGCTAAGCTTGACGAAGGCATTACCCAGGAAATGCTGGATAACGCCCTGGTAAAAATGCGCTCTCAATTATACGACAACCTCGGAAGTTCATTTGGCCTTGGTCGTGCAGATCTATTAGCAAGTTTTGCTTTATTCGATGACAATCCATCCAGAATTAATGATCTGGAATCAGAATTTAAAAAGATAACGCCAGAGGTTATGAACAAAACAGTTGAGGATTACTTACGTAAAACGAATAGAACGATCTTAACTGTAAATCCTTTATTAGCCAACAACGAAAATAAGAATCAATGAGAACCATATTTTACATATTTGTACTAGCGCTTTTAGTCGCATTACCGGCTAACGCACAAAAGCAAACCCCGCCAGAAGGAGGAGAACCAAAAGGTTTCACCCTTCCTGAAAAAGAGGTTATTACTTATGACAACGGACTGGAATTGGTATTGGTTCCCTATGGTAGTATTCCGAAGGCAACCATCAACATAACCGTGAAAACCGGAAATATCCATGAAAAAGAAAACCAGGTATGGGTTTCAGATCTGCTGGCAGACTTAATGGAAGAAGGTTCAACTGCAGATTATTCTGAAAAGGATAAACTGGCAGGCATGGGTGGAAACCTGAATATAGGTGTAGGAACCCATACTTCAACTTTAAGTACCAATGTACTTGCTGAGTTTGCTCCGGAAGCACTTAAAGTTTTAAGTGATGTACTGGTTAATCCTGAATTACCGGAAGGTGAATTGGAGAGACTTAAAAATAACATGAAACGTAATATTACTGTTTCGCTTTCAAGACCGGGCACTCAAGCAAGAAAAGACTTCTTTGCCGAGCTATATCCAGATCATCCATATGGCAGACTATATCCAACCGTGGAAATGGTAGATTCTTATACAGTTTCTGATGTAAAATCATTCTACGATGAGAATTTTGGAGCTGAAAGAACTACAGTTTATGTAGTTGGTCAATTTGATGCTGAAAAGATCAAGGAAGTAGTTAAGCAGCAGCTTGGATCATGGAGAAAAGGTTCCGCAGCTAACTATCCTGTCGCCGAAACAAGTTCCAAAGGTTCTGTAAAAATAATTGATCGCCCCGGAGCACCGCAATCAACCATCTATTATGGTTTGCCTGTGGCTGCACCAGATAGCGACGATTATATCGCACTTGATGTAACAAATTCTTTACTGGGAGGGTCTTTTGGATCCAGAATAACCAGTAATATTCGCGAAGATAAAGGTTACACCTACTCCCCTAGCAGCTCTTTATATTCTAATTATAAAACCGGAATCTGGTATGAAAGTGCAGATGTAACTACTGAATTTACGGGTGCTTCTTTAGATGAGATCAAAAAAGAGATCGTTCGTTTACAGAATGAGGCTCCAGGAAAAGAAGAGTTAAAAGGAATTCAGAATTACGAATCCGGGATCTATGTACTTCAAAACTCAACACCTGGCGGAATCATTAGTCAGCTAAATTTTCTTGATGTTCACGATCTACCGGAATCATTCCTTGTAGACAAAGTGAAAAATATCAACGCTGTAACTCCTGAGCAGGTTCAGGAAATGATGAAAAAATATATTCAGCCAGAGAATATGACCCTGATCGTTGTTGGAGATAAAGAAAAGATCAATGATCAAATTCAGGAAACAATGGATCTACCTGAAAAAACTAAGGATTAAGACACATCCATTTAATGTATAAGCCTTGAGAAATTCTCAGGGCTTTTTTATTTTTCTAATTTAACATAAGGAATTTGTGAGAATTAACATTGCAGAATACTTTTGCCCCCCGAATGAAAAACGCATTTGAGAAATATTTTCTTTCGTTAGTATTTATCCTGATAAGTGGGTTTGCTCTTATTCATGCAAATTCCTTCTTTGATGGGAACTACGATTTTTGTGATGTACAGGAAATGCACATTACAAATTCTTCAAATTTAGATTTTCAAGTTCACTCCTCTTCTTCGCCTGACTCAGGTTTCGAAAAAGCCTTTATTGAGCTTACCGAAACTGAAGAGCTGGAATCCTTTTCTAAAGAAGCAAGGAAAAACCTTCAATTAAGTAATGGCAGTTTCCTAGCTGTTTTCTACTATGTTTTTGCCTGGGAAGTAGATCTTGATGAAGATCTGGCAACTTACGCAACGGCAGATCCTTTTCGAACTAACCTGTGCAAAAGGTATATTCAGTTCGAAGTATTCCGAATTTAGAATTAAAATATAAACATGCAGCTATGCATGTAATAGAACTGTTTTCGATTATCTATTGAAAACATTTAGGCTTGCCGTATACTCATTTTGGCAGCCATCAAATTTTCCATTTTCAATAATAAAATTCATTTAATTATGAAGAAGATTCCAATTTTCATTGGTCTAATTGCCGTGTTTTTAAATGTCGGCTGTAATTCTCACAAAGAAGAAAAACATGAGGAAAGAACTTACCAGGTAACAAATCCTGTTTATAAAGACACCTCGATCACCAAGGAATACCTCGCCCAAATCCATTCGGTACGCCATATCGAGCTAAGAGCCATGGAAAAAGGTTACCTGAAAGACATTTCTGTGGATGAAGGTGATTTTGTAAAAAAAGGACAGATGATGTTCCAGATCATGCCCAATATCTACCAGGCTGAACTTCAAAAGTCGAAAGCCGAAGCTGAAGCCGCTTCCATAGAATATGAAAACACAAAACTTCTGGCAGATAGTGATGTGGTTTCTCCAAATGAACTTGCCCTGGCCAAAGCCAATTATGATAAGGCAAAAGCAGAAGTAAATTTAGCCCAGACACATTTAGGTTTTACCGGAATCCGCGCTCCTTTTGATGGGATTATGGATCATTTACATGTACGTGAAGGCAGTATGCTGGAAGAAGGTGAACTGCTTACTACATTATCTGATAACAGTAAAATGTGGGTGTATTTCAATGTTCAGGAAGCTGAATATCTGGATTACATAATGGGTACAGACAGGGATAAGCAAAAAGAAGTAGAACTTTTACTTGCGAATAATAAGAAATTTAATCAGCCTGGAGTCGTTGAAACCATTGAAGGTGAATTTGATAATGAGACCGGAAATATCGCCTTTAGAGCAACCTTTCCTAATCCCGATGGAATTCTACGTCACGGGGAAACCGGGAATATCCTGATGAAGATTCCTCTGGAACATGCCTTGCTAATTCCGCAAAAAGCGACTTTCGAGATCCTAGACAAAAAATATGTATTTGTGATCGATAAAAATAGTGTCGTAAGACAGAAGGAGATCAAAGTTGGTTCAGAAATACAGCATCTTTTTGTAGTTGAAAAAGGCCTCAACCCGAAGGATAAAATTTTACTGGAAGGAATTCGTCTGGTGAAAGATGGAGAAAAGATTGATATCGATGTGATCGAGCCTGAAACGGTTCTGGCCAACCTGGCAATCTACGCCGAGTAAAACCCTAAATCTTTAGAAAATGTTTAAAAAGTTTATAAAAAGACCGGTACTCGCTATCGTCATCTCGGTGATGATCGTATTTATAGGCACGCTGGCTATCAAGCAACTGCCTATATCGCAGTTTCCACAGATTGCCCCAACCACCGTAAATATCTTTATCGCCTATCCCGGTTCCAGTGCAGATGTATTGGTAAAGTCTACCTTGATCCCACTGGAAACTGCTATTAACGGAGTGCAGGATATGCGTTATATCGCTTCTGATGCCACCAGTGCAGGTGAAGGAACGCTTAGAGTAATATTTGAACCTGGGGTAGATCCCAATGATGCCGTCGTCCGGGTAAAGACCCGGGTAGATCAGGTTATGCCTTTGCTACCAGAATTGGTTCAGCGTGAAGGTGTGATCATCACTCCGGTTCAGCCCAGCATGTTGATGTATGTGAACCTGTATAGCAAGAATAAGGATACAGATGAAAAGTTCCTTTATAATTATGCCTACACCCGGATAGTTCCTGAAATTCAGAGGATCAACGGTATCGCCAACGCACAGATCCTGGGAAGTAGAAAATATGCCATGCGTGTCTGGCTGAAACCGGATAGAATGAGAGCTTATAATATTTCTGCGGAAGAGATCCTGGAAGCTATGGAAGATCAGAGTATTCTTGCGCGTCCCGGAAGAATTGGTAGAAGTTCCGGGAAAAAATCTCAGGCACTGGAATATGTACTTACTTATCGCGATAGATTTAGCGAACCCGAAGAATATGAAGATATTATCATTGAATCCAATAAAGAAGGGCAAACGGTTAGCCTGGGCGATGTCGCTGAAGTAGAATTGGGAAGCGAATTTTTTGATATTTATTCCAATCTTGATGGAAAGCCTTCTGCTTCTATTGTTTTAAAACAAACCTTCGGAAGCAATGGTAGTGATGTGATCAAGGATGTTAAGGAAAAACTGAAAGAATTAAAACAGGACCTTCCTCCGGGAGTGGATTACGAAATAAGTTATGACGTTTCTAATTTCCTGGATGCTTCCATTGAGCAGGTTTTACACACACTTAGGGATGCCTTTATTCTGGTTGCAATCGTGGTATTCCTGTTCTTGGGAGACTGGAGGTCAACCCTGATACCAATAATAGCAGTTCCCGTATCCCTTATCGGAGCTTTTTTCGTGATGCAACTGTTCGGACTTTCAATAAATCTTATCACGCTGTTCGCACTGGTTTTAGCAATTGGAATTGTGGTGGATGATGCGATTGTAGTTGTAGAAGCCGTTCATTTGAAAATGGAGGAAAAGAACCTGACTCCATATAAAGCTGCCACCGAAGCTCTTGGTGAAATTGGAGGAGCAATACTTGCTATCACCATGGTCATGGTATCGGTATTTATCCCAATATCATTTATGTCTGGACCGGTAGGCGTATTCTATAGACAATTTTCGATCACCATGGCCGGATCTATCGTAATTTCTGCGGTAGTTGCTTTAACACTTACGCCGGTTTTATGCGCTATGTTGCTTAAAAACAACCATGGAAAGCCACGGAAAAAATCTCCGGTAAATAGATTTATAGACTGGTTTAATCGAAAATTCGAAAGACTTACCGGACGTTATATTGGTTTTCTTAACTATATCGTTAATCGGCGACTCCTGACCTTTGGATTGTTAGTGGCATTCTGTGCCGGGATATTTGTGACCAACAAAGTTTTGCCTTCTGGATTTATTCCTAATGAAGATCAGGGAATGATCTATGCTATTATTCAAACTCCTCCTGGAGCGACTTTGGAGCGTACCAATGAAGTTGCCCAGAAATTGATGAAAATTAGCGAGGAAATTGAAGGAGTCGAATCTGTTTCTTCCCTTGCTGGATACGAGATCATGACCGAAGGTCGTGGATCAAATGCCGGTACCTGCCTCATTAATCTAAAACCCTGGAGAGATCGTCATCATTCGGTCCATGAAATTATGGAAGAACTAGAAGAAGAGTCTAAAGATCTCGGAGCCGTTATCGAATTTTTTGAACCGCCGGCAGTTCCCGGTTTTGGTTCATCTGGTGGATTCTCTCTAAGATTATTAGATAAAACGAATTCTACCGATTATCAGGAATTTGAAAAGATCAATAATGATTTTCTGGATGCCCTGGGAGAACGTGAAGAACTAAGTGGTTTATTCACTTTTTTCGCGGCAAATTATCCGCAATATGAATTGCAGATCAACAATAAGGCAGCGATGCAAAAAGGAGTTTCTATAGGAAAAGCCATGGAAAACCTAAATATTCTTATTGGTAGTACATACGAGCAGGGATTCATTAAATATGGTAGATTTTTCAAAGTGTATACTCAGGCAGCTCCCGAATACAGGGCGATGCCTTCAGATCTTGAAAAATTGTATGTGAAAAATGAGGAAGGTGAAATGGTTCCTTATTCCGCATTCATGAAACTGGAAAAAAAGCTGGGACCTAATGAGATAACCAGGTATAATCTATATAATTCTGCCGCCATACGAGGTTTACCGGCAAAAGGTTACACTAGTGCCGATGCCATCCAAGCCATAAGAGAAGTTGCGAAAGAAAAGCTTCCTCGCGGCTACGATATTGCCTGGGAAGGTCTTTCATACGATGAGGCAAATCGAGGCAATGACGCATTATATATTTTCATAATAGTGCTCATTTTTGTCTATTTCGTTCTGGCCGCTCAATATGAAAGTTTCCTTTTACCATTGGCAGTTTTACTTTCACTGCCTATAGGGATATTCGGTTCTTTTTTATTGCTGAAACTGATGGGGCTTTCCAATGACGTTTACGCTCAGATCGGGATGATCATGCTTATAGGCCTCCTAGGTAAAAACGCAGTGTTGATCGTAGAGTTTGCCGTTTTAAAACGCCGCGAAGGCGCTACTGTTCTGGAAGCTGCCATTGAAGGTGCTAGAATGCGTTTCCGTCCTATCCTGATGACTTCATTCGCATTTATCGCAGGTCTTATTCCTCTAGTGATCGCTACAGGTGCCGGCGCAATTGGTAACCGAACCATCGGTGGTTCAGCGATGGGTGGAATGCTATTAGGAACACTTTTCGGGGTACTCATAATTCCTGGTCTTTATTACATCTTCGGAAAAATGGCTGACGGTAAAAGCCTTATCAAGGATGAATTTGATGAGCCAATTTCAGAAGAATTCTTTAGAAATAATGAAGGTGAAGGTAGTATTCGAACTCGTTTGAAAAAGATGAACAAACAATTGAAAAAACTAATGAAAAGAAAAGACGATGAACAAGAATAAGCTTTTCAATATTAGAAAAATTAGAATTTCCCTGGTATTGGTCGTAGGTACATTATTCATTTTAGGATGCGTACCCACCAGGGATATTCGGGAAGAGAATAATTCTCTGCCTGAAAGTTATGACAATGCCCAAGTCGAAGATTCCTCAAATACTGCGAATATCAACTGGAAAGAATTCTTTTCAGATCCGCAACTGGTTGCCCTTATCGATACTGCGCTGGTAAATAACCAGGAACTAAACATTATGTTGCAGCAGGTTTCCATTGCGAAAAATGAAATTCGAGCAAGAAAAGGAGAATACCTGCCTTCAGTGAATATTCAGGCAGCTGCCGAAACTGAAAAAGTAGGTAGATACACGAGCCAGGGAGCTAATGACGCGAATACCGACATTAGACCAGACCAGGAATTTCCAGAGCCCTTACCAAATTATACTGTAGGAGCCTTTGCTTCCTGGGAACTGGATGTCTGGAAAAAACTTCGAAATTCAAAAAAAGCTGCTATGATGGAATATCTATCTACAGTTGAAGGGAAGAATTTCATGATCACAAATCTCATTTCTGAGATCGCAGACTCCTATTATGAGCTTCAGGCATTGGATAATGAATTAATGATCATTGAGCAGAATCTGGAACTTCAAACAAATGCTTTAAAAACAATTCGTATTCAGAAACAGGCGGCAAGAGCAACTGAACTTGGTGTGAAAAGATTTGAAGCCGAAGTTTTGAAGAATCGCAGTGAGAAATATTCCGTAGCCCAGGAGATCGTGGAGACAGAGAACAGGATCAATTTCCTTATTGGGAGAGTACCTCAGCATGTTGAAAGAGATTCTGAAACTTTCATTGAAAAAGAAATGGATACGATCTATTCAGGAATTCCATCTCAGCTGCTGCAAAACCGACCTGATATTAGAAGGGCAGAATTTGAATTAGCTGCTGCAAAACTAGACACCAAGGTTGCTAGAGCTAATTTTTATCCATCTTTTGCTATAAAGGCCGGAGTTGGATTGGAAGCATTTAGTACAAAATTTCTAACCTCGACTCCCGAGTCTTTATTGTACTCGCTGGCGGGTGACATGTTTGCTCCCTTGATCAATCGAAATGCCATAAAAGCGGAATATAGTACAGCTAACGACAGGCAACTTCAGGCTGTTTTCGATTATGAAAAAACCATTTTAAATGCTTATATCGAAGTAAAAAATGGGGTCTCAAAAATTGAAAATCTGAGAAAGAGTTATGAATTGAAGGAGAATCAGGTTGAGGCACTAACTCAGTCTATAGAACTTACCAATAAGCTTTTCAGATCTGCCAGGGCAGATTATCTAGAAGTTTTACTTACGCAAAGAGAATCTTTAGAAGCAAAGATGGAATTGGTGGAAACCAAGAAGGATCAACTCCTCGCTAGAGTGGCCATGTATCGTAATCTAGGCGGTGGATGGCAATAGTTGAATTTTAATTAGCTGATTAAAAAAGGCCATTCTAAATGAATGGCCTTTTATTTATATAATAAAACATACAAATTGAATCAAAATGAATCAAGAGAATTCATATTCCTTTGAACATTAAACGTTTATTAGTTTAAACTAATGCTGTATATAAACTGTTAGTGAAAAATATATTACAATAAAAAAAGCCTGTTGAAATTCAACAGGCTTTTTTGGTCGGGGTGGCAGGATTCGAACCTGCGACCTCCTGCTCCCAAAGCAGGCGCGATGACCGGGCTACGCTACACCCCGAGATGGCTTTTCAACCATAATTGGGCGGCAAATATAAGAATATTTAATCTCTCACAATGAAAACTTTTAATTTTTTATATCTTAGTTTACTTAATGCCTTTTTAGGCTAATAAATTGCAATGCTATGAAAAGAATTTTACTGGGTATAGGAGTCGCTTTTAGCCTCTATGCCTGCGGTGAATCTGATAAAACAACAGATACTGCTGAAGTTGATCAAACAAATCAGGAAAACACCGAAGAACCTACTGAAACACAAACTGAAGTTCCAGATCCTATTGACGCCGAGAGTTCAGATAAATACTCCTACGAAATGGTGGTCGAGGGCTTGAAAATCCCTTGGGGATTCACTTTCCTTCCAGATAACAGCATGCTTATCACTGAAAAGAATGGAGATATCATTCATTTCAAAAACGGTACAAAAACTCAGGTTAAAGGCGGCCCGGAAGTCTATGACCGTGGACAGGGAGGTTTGCTTGATGTGGTTTTACATCCAGATTATAATAATAACGGATGGATCTATTTCTCCTATGCTTCCAAAGAAGGCGAAGGTGATGGCGGAAATACAGCTATTATGAGAGCCAAACTAAATGGTGATCAATTAACGAGTAAGGAAGTTCTTTATAAAGCCAGTCCGAATACTACAAAGGGTCAGCATTTTGGATCAAGGATCGCTTTCGATAAGGAAGGCTATTTATACTTCAGTGCTGGTGAGCGTGGCGAACGTGATGTGAATCCGCAGGATATCACACGTGATAATGGAAAAGTTTACAGGCTGAATGATGATGGAACTGTACCCTCAGACAATCCGTTTATAGGTGAAGAAAATGCGGTGGAGGCTATCTACTCTTATGGTCACCGTAATCCACAGGGGATGATACTAAATCCAGAAACAGGAGAGATCTGGGTTCATGAACACGGACCTAAAGGTGGAGATGAAATTAATGTGGTTAAGAAAGGGGCGAATTTCGGCTGGCCAGTTGTGACCTACGGAGAAAACTATAGCGGTACACCAATTACCGATGAAAGATCAAGACCAAATATGGCAGATCCTATTTTCTATTGGCTACCATCTATCGCGCCTAGTGGATTTGCTTATGTCACTTCAGATAAGTTTCCGGAATTAAAAGGCAATTTATTAGTGGGATCATTGAAATTCCAGTACCTGGAACTTTTAAATCTTGATGGTAAAAAGATCACAAAAAGAACTAAATTGCTTGAAGACTCGGGAAGAATGAGAGATGTGAGGCAGGGACCTGATGGAAATATCTATGTAGCCATAGAAGGAAAAGGAATTGCAAAATTAACCAACAACCAATAATTATTATGAAAAAACTGCTATTTGTATTTGGATTGGCAGCAGCTATGGTAGCCTGTAAATCAGACAAAAAAGAAAATGATGCTGAAAACGAGGAGGATTCTTATGTGATCCCTTCTTCTGAAAAATCAAGTTCACAAACTCCTTTAAAAGCCAGTATCGAAAGAGGAAAAGAGGTTTATTCAGATCTTTGTGTGACATGTCACCTGCCAACTGGTAAAGGTATTGCAGGAACTTATCCTCCACTCGATGGCTCAAACTGGTTAACTGAAAAACGTGAGGAGAGTATACGCGGAGTGAAATATGGAATGCAGGGACCAATCGAAGTGAATGGTGAGAAATATGATAATATCATGACACCTATGGGATTAAGCGACAAGGAAGTTGCTGATGCTATGAATTATGTGATGAATTCCTGGAGTAACAATATCAAGGATATGGTTACCGAAGAAGAAGTTTCCGCTGTGCAAAAGAAAGAAGAATAAAAAAATCATTCTTATAATAGAAGTCGGATTGTATTAACAGTCCGGCTTTTTTATTTTGATATAATTCCAATTTTCGTCAAATGGGTATAGATTCCTCCAAAAATTTTTAAAAACTAATATTACCTTTGCGCAAATTTCAACTCTATGCTTATAATTGGTATTGCCGGAGGTACGGGAAGCGGAAAAACAACGGTAGTAAATCAGATCATTGAAGAACTAAAGAACGAAGAAGTAGATGTGATTTCTCAGGATTCTTATTACCAGGATACTTCTCACCTGTCTTTTGAAGAACGAAAAAAGATAAATTTTGACCATCCTAAATCTATCGATTTTGACCTTTTAGGCGAGCATTTAAAAGAATTGAAATCTGGAAAATCAATTCAGCAACCGGTATATTCTTTTAAAGAACATAACAGAACTGGTGAAACTATCGAGATCCATCCTAGAAAAGTAGTGATCGTTGAAGGGATTCTTATTCTTACGCATCCTGAAATTCGTGAGTTATTCGATATCAAGATCTACGTGCATGCAGATAGTGATGAGAGATTGATACGTAGATTAAAACGTGATATTGCTGAAAGAGGCCGTGATCTTGAAGAAGTGCTATGGCGTTACCAGACTACTTTAAAACCAATGCATCAGCAATTCATTGAGCCTACCAAAGAATTTGCAGACATAATTATTCCTACCAATCGCTACAATACCGTTGCTGTTGATATCGTTCAGACTATAATCAAAGATCGCTTAACCTAATTTTGTATCTTTAAAGCGTATGAAATTTAAAGACCTGCGAAAAAAGCCCTGGTTCAGGTTTATCAGTAACAAATATGTACTGATAAGTCTTGTATTTGCTGGGTGGATGTTCTTTCTGGACACAAACTCATGGTTTATTCATCATGAGCTGGACCAGGAAATAAACGAATTGCAGGACAACAAAAATTATTATCAAAAGGAAATTGCGAAAGATAAGGCAGTCATTGAGAATCTTCAGGATTCGGTAGAGCTTGAAAAGTTCGCCCGACAGAAATATTATATGAAAAGGCCTGATGAGGATATTTACATTATCGAGTACGATACCGTAAACTAGACTTCGCAAAACTTCCCAATCAAAACCAACTAATAATGAAACAATTGTTATTTCAGGACTTTGAAGAAGTTTCTGCAAAACAATGGAAACAAAAGATCCAGGCCGATCTTAAAGGTGCCGATTATAACGAGAAGCTCATCACCAAAACGCTTCACGGCATCCATATAAAACCTTTCTATTCTTCTGAAGATGTTGAAGAAACTTTAAAAGTTTCAAATCCCGCGAATTGGAATATCTGTGAAAAAATCTATGTAGTTTCTGCGGAAAATGCCAATAAAAAAGCGCTGGAAAAACTTCAGAAAGGAACAGAATCTATTTGGTTTATTTTACCTAATAATGAAATCGATTGCGTAAAGCTATTGAAGGATCTTCCGGAAGGACTTACTGTCTATTTACATCTTGAATTTCTGGATACGGAATATGTTCAGAAACTGGATAATCTCATCGCTGAAAAAAATCTAAAAGTATTTCTACAAACCGATATTAATGGAAAACTGGCCAGAACAGGAAATTGGTTCGATAATCTTACGGCTGATCATGAAAACCTGGATTCAATTATTCTGAATTCACACAATTTTGAATCGGTAGTAAGTATTAATCTTGGTCTTTATCAGAACGCCGGAGCTAATATTCCACAGCAACTCGCCTACTCTATCGGCCAGGCTACAGAATATCTGAATCATTTTTCTGAATTGGATCTTTCTGAAGAACAAAAGCAAAATTTCACTTTTCAGTTCAATGTTTCAGTAGGTTCAGATTATTTCTTTGAGATCTCTAAGATTCGAGCCTTGCGCTGGTTATTTGCAACTGTGGCTGAAGAATTTGGTTTTAACACCACCTGCCATGTGATCGCCCAACCTACCAGACGCACAAAGACTTTATATGATTTTAATGTGAATCTGTTGCGAACCACCACCGAAAGCATGAGTGCGATCCTGGGCGGAGCCGATGCCATCTGCAATATGCCTTATGATGCAATTTATCACAAGGACAATGAATTTGGAGACCGTATAGCCCGCAATCAGCTTTTGATCATGAGGAACGAAAGTTATATGGATAAAGTCGGGAATGTGGCTGAGGGCACTTATTATGTTGAAACCATTACGAAGCAGCTCGCTGAAAAAGCTCTGGATATTTTCAAGGATATCGAAAAAGGCGGCGGTTTGCTGAAAGAACTGAAAGCCGGCGTTATTCAGAAAAAAATAAAGGATAGCGCAAAAGAGGAACAGGAAAAATTCAACAATGGTGACCTGGTGCTTATTGGAACTAACAAGTTCGAGAATCCGCAGGACAGGATGAAAGACGATATCGAACTGTATCCATTCCTAAAAAAGAATCCTAGAAAAACTTTAATTGAACCTATACTGGAAAGAAGGCTGAGTGAAGAACGCGAGGAAAAGAGATTAGAAGAAGAAAAACAAAGTCAGCCAATCCAATAAAATCAAGATTTATGCAACGCAAAGATCTTCAAAATTTAAACCTTGCCGATAAAGAGTTTTCTCAGATAAAACCAGATTCGGAAAAGGGAACCTTTACAACACCTGAAGAAATAGAGATTAAAACCTCTTATTCAAAAAAAGATATTTCAGAAGCCGAACATTTAAATTTTGCTGCAGGAATTCCGCCATATTTACGTGGGCCTTATAGCACCATGTATGTTAGCCGACCATGGACAATCCGCCAGTATGCAGGATTTTCAACAGCTGAAGAGAGCAATGCTTTTTACCGAAGAAATCTTGCTGCAGGCCAGAAAGGACTTTCGGTAGCTTTTGACCTGCCAACGCATCGTGGTTATGATTCAGATCATGACCGTGTAGTTGGAGATGTTGGAAAGGCCGGAGTTGCCATAGACTCGGTTGAGGATATGAAAATATTGTTCGACCAGATTCCGCTGGATAAAATGTCAGTTTCAATGACTATGAATGGTGCGGTTTTACCAATTATGGCATTCTACATTGTAGCTGCTGAAGAACAGGGAGTAAAACCTGAATTGTTATCAGGAACCATTCAGAATGATATTCTTAAGGAATTTATGGTAAGAAATACTTACATCTATCCTCCCACTCCTTCAATGAAGATCATTTCAGACATATTTGAGTATACGTCCCAAAATATGCCGAAATTCAACAGTATTAGTATTTCCGGGTATCACATGCAGGAAGCGGGCGCGACCTGTGATA
The DNA here is from genome assembly GCF_031344135.1 of Christiangramia sediminicola. NCBI lineage: Bacteria > Pseudomonadati > Bacteroidota > Flavobacteriia > Flavobacteriales > Flavobacteriaceae > Christiangramia > Christiangramia sediminicola. The sequence goes on along the minus strand of NZ_JAVJIU010000002.1, from coordinate 145,989 downwards.
TTGAGCTGGCCTATACCCTTGCTGATGGACTCGAATATATCAGAAAAGGACTGGACGCGGGGATGGATATTGACAGTTTCGCTCCGAGGTTATCTTTTTTCTGGGCGATTGGAATGAACCACTTTATGGAGATCGCCAAGATGCGTGCAGGAAGAATGCTCTGGGCTAAACTGGTTAAACAGTTTAATCCAAAGAATCCAAAATCACTTTCCCTAAGAACGCATTCTCAAACCAGCGGTTGGAGTTTAACCGAACAGGATCCGTTCAACAACGTCGCAAGAACCTGTATCGAAGCTGCCGCAGCAGCTTTTGGCGGAACTCAGAGTTTACACACCAACGCGCTGGATGAAGCCATTGCATTACCTACAGACTTTTCAGCAAGGATAGCCAGGAACACACAATTATACCTTCAACAGGAAACCAATATTACCAAAACTGTAGACCCATGGGCCGGTAGTTTCTATGTAGAAAAGCTAACGGAAGAGATCGCAGAAAAAGCCTGGAAACTGATCGAAGAAGTTGAAGAATTAGGTGGAATGACCAAAGCTATTGAAGCGGGAATTCCGAAAATGAGAATCGAAGAAGCAGCGGCGAAAAAACAGGCGCGAATTGATAGCGAAACCGATGTTATCGTTGGGGTAAACAAATATCGACTTGAAAAAGAGGATGAACTGGTCACTCTGGAAGTTGATAACCAAACGGTAAGAAAACAACAGGTTGCCAGACTTGAAAAGATAAGAGCTGAACGAAACGAAGAAAAAGTTCAGCAGACTCTGGAAAATCTTCGAAAAGCTGCTAAAGAAGAAAATGGCAATTTACTTGCTCTTGCTGTAGAAGCCGCCAGAGAAAGAGCAAGTCTCGGCGAAATAAGTGATGCGCTGGAAGATGTTTATGGAAGATATAAGGCCAAAATTCAATCATTCAGCGGGGTATATTCAAAAGAAATGAAAGATAATAGTTCATTTAATAAGGCCAGAGAGCTGGCAGATAAGTTTGCCGAAATGGAAGGGCGACGCCCAAGGATCATGGTGGCAAAAATGGGTCAGGATGGTCATGACCGTGGAGCAAAAGTGGTTGCTACGGGATACGCCGATCTTGGATTTGACGTGGATATTGGCCCGTTATTTCAGACTCCGGCAGAGGCGGCACAACAGGCGGCAGAAAATGATGTACACATCCTGGGAGTTTCATCGCTTGCAGCAGGACATAAAACTCTTGTTCCGCAGGTGATCGAAGAACTAAGAAAATTAGGAAGAGAAGATATCATGGTAATTGTTGGCGGGGTGATCCCGTCGCAGGATTATCAATTCCTTTTTGACGCGGGAGCCGTTGCGGTGTTTGGTCCTGGAACCAAGATAAGTGATGCGGCAACGCAGCTTCTGGAAATATTAATTGACGAATAAAGACTTAAAACCAACCAACATATGGACTTAAAGAAAAAAATGCTTCGGGACGATGCGCTTGAAGGAAAGAATATTATCGTTACCGGTGGAGGTAGCGGACTTGGAAAATCAATGACCAAGTATTTCCTGGAATTGGGAGCAAAAGTGGCGATCACTTCTAGAAATCTTGAGAAACTTGAAAATACTGCAAAAGAACTGGAAAACGAAACCGGTGGAACTTGTTTCGCAGTTCAGTGTGATGTTCGTCATTACGACCAGGTAGAAGCGATGCGTGATGCTGTGGTCGCTGAATTTGGATCGGTGGACATTCTATTAAATAACGCAGCCGGAAACTTTATCTCACCTACAGAAAGATTAAGTGCCAATGCCTTTGATACCATTATTGACATTGTGCTTAAAGGAAGCAAGAATTGTACGCTTGCTATGGGTAAACACTGGATTGACAAAAAAGAAGAAAACAAAACAATTCTGAATATTGTGACCACTTATGCATGGACGGGTTCAGCATATGTAGTTCCAAGTGCTACGGCAAAAGCAGGTGTTTTAGCCATGACCAGATCATTGGCTGTGGAATGGGCTAAATACGGAATAAGATCGAACGCGATCGCTCCAGGACCTTTCCCAACCAAAGGTGCATGGGATAGATTATTACCAGGTGACCTGAAAGAGAAATTCGACCTTGCTAAGAAAGTTCCTTTGAAGCGAGTTGGAGATCATCAGGAACTGGCAAACTTAGCTGCTTACCTTGTTTCAGACTTTTCAGCCTATGTAAATGGTGAGGTTATAACGATCGATGGTGGAGAATGGTTAAAAGGCGCAGGGCAATTCAATTTACTCGAAGCTGTACCTGAAGAAATGTGGGATATGCTGGAGCAAATGATCAAATCTCAGAAGGGTAAATAATCCCTCTAAAATTTTCAGTTTTCAACAAAAAACTGGAGCAAAATATCAAAAAGCGGATAACATCCTGAATTTACTGGGATTTTATTCGGTTTTTTCTTTAGAAGCTGTTAACAATTTCATTTTCTAAACCTATAATAAATTGTATTTTTACTTTTCAAAAATCATACACATTTAATGGGTAAAATCATTGCTATTGCCAACCAAAAGGGAGGCGTGGGAAAAACCACAACATCTGTGAACCTTGCGGCATCACTTGGGGTTCTGGAAAAAAAGATATTATTGATTGACGCCGATCCTCAGGCTAACGCAACTTCTGGTCTGGGAATAGATGTTGAGGAAGTTGAAAATGGTACGTATCAGCTACTGGAACATTCCATAAAAGCTGATCAGGCTATTCAAAAAACCAGTTCTCCTAACCTGGACATCATTCCTGCTCATATAGACCTTGTTGCTATTGAAATCGAGCTTGTAGATCAGGAGCAAAGAGAATCTATGCTTAAAAAAGCGATTGAGCCTCTGCGTGACATGTATGATTTTATTTTGATAGACTGTGCTCCTTCCCTGGGTCTTTTAACCCTGAACGCTCTTACAGCTTCAGATTCTGTGATTATTCCTATTCAATGCGAATATTTTGCCCTGGAAGGACTTGGCAAGCTATTAAACACAATTAAAAGCGTACAGAAAATTCATAATAACAAGCTGGATATCGAAGGCCTTTTACTTACCATGTATGATTCAAGGTTAAGACTTTCAAATCAGGTTGTTGAAGAAGTAAAGAAACATTTTGATGAAATGGTTTTTGAAACAATCATTCAGCGAAATGTGCGTTTAAGTGAAGCACCAAGTTATGGAGAAAGCATTATAAACTATGATGCTTCAAGCAAAGGAGCCAGCAATTATTTGAGCCTGGCACATGAAATTATAAAGAAAAACTAGTACGAATGGCTAAGGCTACGAAGAAACAAGCATTGGGAAGAGGACTTTCAGCCCTACTGAAAGATCCTGATAATGATATAAAATCTGCTGAAGATAAAAATGCCGACAAGCTTGTTGGTCATATTGTAGAACTGGAGATGTCTTCTATTGAAGTCAATCCTTTTCAGCCAAGAACAAGTTTCAATGAAGATTCTTTAAAGGAACTTGCTACTTCCATTCGGGAACTTGGCGTTATTCAGCCTATTACGGTTAGAAAGCTTGATTTTGATAAATACCAGTTAGTCTCTGGAGAACGAAGATTCAGAGCTTCTAAAATTGTTGGCCTTGAAACTATTCCAGCTTATATAAGAATTGCGAACGATCAGGAGTCCCTTGAAATGGCTCTTGTAGAGAATATCCAGAGGCAGGATCTTGATCCTATTGAAATCGCTTTATCTTACCAGCGTTTGATCGATGAGATTCAATTAACCCAGGAACAATTAAGTGATCGTATTGGTAAGAACAGGTCTACTATCGCAAATTACCTGAGACTTTTAAAATTAGACCCGATCATCCAAACTGGGATGAGAGATGGTTTTTTAAGTATGGGTCATGGTAGAGCTCTTATCAATATTGATGATACTCAAAAACAACTTGATATCTATGAAAAGATCCTTCAGAAATCACTTTCTGTAAGGGATACTGAACAGTTGGTGAGAGAATTAAACAGCGTAGGGAAAAGCGAAACTTCAGCCAAAAAAGTTTCAGTTCCAAAAACTTATAAAAAAGGCATTAAGGAATTTACCGAATACCTGGGAACCAAAGTAGATGTTAAGGTTACTAAAAAAGGTAGCGGAAAACTAACCATACCATTTTCTTCCGAAGAAGATTTCGAAAGGATCAAAAAATTAATTCGGGGTGAAGAATAGATTCAACTTTTTCTTATTCTTTTTTGTTTTTACAGTTTCCGTAGTCTCTGCGCAACAGGATTCTCTTGCTGTGGAGTCTGAAAAGGAATCCAAGAAGGAATTAAAAGAAAAAGATTATGAGCCTTATGATGCACTGGCTCCTTCTAAAGCGGCATTTTATTCGGCCGTGCTTCCTGGTTTGGGTCAGGCTTACAATGGTAGTTACTGGAAGATTCCCATAGTGTACGGAGCCCTGGGAACTGGGGTCTATTTCTACCTGGATAATGATAAACAATACGATAGATATCGCGACGCCTATAAAAATCGACTTGCCGGAAGACCTGATGAATTCACAGTTAATGGTGTACGAAGGATCAGCACTGATGGGTTGATTAGAGCACAGGAGATCTATCAGAAAAACAAGGAAATTTCTATTCTGGTAACTGTGGGCATCTATATTCTAAATATTGTGGATGCAAATGTTCAGGCTCATCTTAGGCAATTCAACGTAGATGAAGATCTTTCGGTTAAACCGAACCTTGATTTTGATGCACTTTCAGGAAAAACCAACTACGGACTCACATTAAATTATAATTTCTAATATGAATATAGCACTATTGGGTTACGGTAAAATGGGAAAAACCATTGAAGAAATTGCTGAAAACCGCGGCCATAAAATAGTTTTGAAAGTTTCAGACGATATCGAGAATCATGATCTTAAAGAACTTGATATCGATGTTGCTATAGATTTCAGTATCCCTAAAGCAGCTTTTAAAAATATTACTACCTGTTTTAAAAATAATATTCCAGTGGTTAGCGGAACTACCGGTTGGCTGGAAGATTATGAAAAAGCCAGAGGCATTTGTGAGAAAGAAAATTCAGCCTTTATCTACGCTTCTAATTTCAGTTTAGGAGTAAACGTATTTTTCGAGCTGAATAAGAAACTGGCCGGAATGATGCAGGGACTTGATGATTATTCAGTAAATATAGAAGAGATTCACCATCTTCAAAAGTTAGACGCTCCAAGCGGAACTGCTATAACCCTTGCGCAACAGATTATTGAAGAAAACTCAAAACTAAAGGGCTGGCAACTTGAAGATGCTGATGATGACGAAATCCCTATCAATGCAAAAAGAGAGGAAAATGTTCCGGGTACACATACCGTAACCTATGACTCAGAGGTAGATAAGATCGAAATTATTCATACTGCGAAATCCAGACAGGGCTTTGCACTTGGCGCAGTGGTTGCTGCTGAATATCTACAGGGCAAAACTGGTATTTTTACCATGAAAGATGTCCTATCTGACCTATTTCAAAATTAATTTGTAACAATTCAAGGTGATTTCTGCCTTATACTGTAAAGATTACATCATATGACTTTTACTGAATGGTTTATTTTTTTCCTGCTAATCCAGGTGGTTCATTTTCTGGGAACCTGGAAATTATATCAAAGAGCAGGCAGAAAAGCCTGGGAAGCTGCAATACCGGTATATAATGCCGTAGTTTTAATGAAGATCATTAATCGGCCATGGTGGTGGGTGATATTAATGTTTATTCCTATCGTAAATCTTATCATTATTCCGGTGATATGGGTAGAAACCATTAGAAGTTTTGGTAGAAACTCTACTGCGGAAACCTTTGCTGTAATTTTAAGCCTTGGTCTTTATATTTATTATGTGAATTACGCTACAGATAACGCCTATATCGTAGATCGTGATCTTAAACCAAGAACTGAAGCCGGTGAATGGATAAGTTCTGTACTTTTTGCCGTGATTGCTGCGACCATAGTTCACACTTACTTTATGCAGCCATTCACCATTCCTACCTCTTCCCTGGAAAAAACATTATTAGTTGGTGATTTCCTATTCGTTAGTAAATTTCATTACGGAGCCAGAGCACCGCAAACGGCAGTAGCTTTTCCAATGGTTCACGACACCATTCCTATCCTGGGAGTTAAGTCTTATTTAAATAAACCTCAAATACCATATTTCAGATTTCCCGGATTTGAAGAAATAGAAAGAAATGATATTGTGGTCTTTAACTGGCCGGTAGATACTGTACGGAAATTCTTTGATCGCTCAGGAGAGCATTTTCAGAAACCAGTAGATAAAAAGTCGAATTATGTAAAGAGAGCTGTTGGAATTCCTGGTGATTCTCTTTCAGTAATTGATGGGTATGTTCATATTAATGGTGAACAGCTACAGCTTCCTGATAGAGCCAAGCCGCAATTTTCTTATATCGCACAAACGAAAGGGCAGCCTTTCAATCCTAGAAACCTGTATAAACTTTATGATATCACTGACGGTTTCTATTACCCTACAAAAAATACGTTCGTTGTTCAGTCTTTATCTGAAGAGAGTTTGGAGAGATTTAGAAATCATCCAAATGTAGTTTCTATTGAAAGAATTGTTGATTCAGCTGGAACAAAAAAGAATGGAATTTTCCCAAATGATGGAAAACGCAGTTGGAACAATGATAATATGGGACCTATCTACATACCGAAAAAAGGAGTTACCGTAGATATAAACCCGGAATCTATGGGATTCTATAAAGAGATCATTGAAACTTATGAAGGTTCTGAATTCGGGCTAAATAATACACTAAAGATCAGCGGTACTCAGGTGTTGCTTAACGGTCAACCAATAGATAGCTATACTTTTAAACAGGATTATTACTGGATGATGGGAGATAATCGTAACAACTCTGAAGATAGTAGAGTTTGGGGTTATGTTCCTGCGAACCACGTGGTAGGAAAACCTGTCTTCATTTGGTTGAGTTGGGATGCCAATGCCAGCGGATTCGATAAAATTAGATGGGATCGTGTATTCACCACGGTTAAAGGAGATGGAGAACCAACTTCTTTCTTACCGTATTTCCTGATCATCCTGGTTATCTTTTTCGGATGGAGATTCTTCAAGAAAGGTAGAGAAGCATAGTAATTATGAAACCGGTTTTATTACATCCCTCCTATTTTGGCCCTATTAGTCAATGGGTAGCCTATGTGAATGCTAAAAAGGTTTTATTCGAGAATGAAGATAATTATCAAAAGCAGACTTATAGAAACAGGATGTATATCTATGATGCTAATGGCAGGTTAACACTGAACATACCTATTAAACATAGAGCTGCTTTAGGGATTAGTAACAAAGGGCATCAGAAATATAAGGATATTCAGATCGAGAATGAGTTTGAATGGCAGAAACAGCACTGGAGAGCTTTTAAAGCATCATACCAGACATCTCCCTTCTTTGAATTCTATGAGGATGAATTATTTCCAATTTATCATAAAGAACACAAATTTCTTCTGGATCTAAATTATGAATGTATGGAATTCGTCGCTGATTGTCTACAACTTGATTTCGGTTACGAAAAGACAGATGAATTCATTTTAAAACCTGAGTCCAACATCAATTACAGGAGTCTTGTAAACGCAAAGACAAATATTGGCTTTTCTCCTGAACCTTATACCCAGGTATTCGACTCTAAAGCCGGATTTCTTCCTAACCTTTGTATTCTTGACCTAATCTTTAACGAGGGGAATGCTGCTTTAAGTTACCTGGAGAATCAGGAATTAAAGCTTGATCTTGGTTAAGACAGGATAATGATCTGAGTAATCGATCTCAAACTTTCTGAATTCATTGACCTCCATCATATCTTCCACTAAAAAGAAATCAATTCGCAATGGAAAATAATTAAGTTTAAAACTTTTTCCGAAACCAGACCCAGATTCCAGGAATGCATCTTTAAATCTACCGTCCTGCTTCACAAGGTTATAGATATATGAGAAGCTGGTATTATTAAAATCTCCAGCAACAATTGTTTTATATGGAGAGGCTGTAAGTTCTTTATCCAGCATTTCGGCCTGCTCTTGTTGCAGTGAAAAACCATACCCGATTCTTCCTAGTAATTTTTTCGAGTCTTCCTTTTGAAGATCGTCTATTCCCGGCTTTATATTCAATGATTGAAAATGCACATTGAAAATTCTAACCGTATCTTTTTTATCGATAACGAGATCGGTGTAGATAGCATTATTATTTCCCTGGTGAGGAAAATCCAGCGAACCCTGATTAATTATAGGATATTTAGAAAAAATGGCTGATCCAAATTCAGCGTTTTTCCCTTTCAGCTTCACATATTCGTAAGGGTAAATTTTGGCCAGTTCAGCCGCACCAATATAATGCTCCTGAACACATAAAATATCCGGACTTTGTTCTTTTATAAAACCGGTGATCTTTTGGGGAATATCCTTTCTGGGAGACCATTCATAAGCATTGAACATTCTCACGTTATAGCTCATTAATGAAAAATCTGAATTTGACCCTTCATCGGTTTCAGATCCGGAAAATTTCACAAAGCTGGTTACGTAATTATAACCCAGAATAAGAATGATAAGCGAAAGTAACATCTGCCTTTTCATTCTTAACAACCAGTAGATAAGAAAAACCGTGTTCAGAATAATAAGAACAGGCACTCCAAGACTTAAAACTGAAAGTAAAGGAAATGTTTTCGGTGGTATAAGTGGAAGAAGATAAGAAAAAAGAAGGGCAGTGGCTGCAAGGGAATTCAGGATAAAAATGAATTTATCAAAGAGATTCAACTTTTTCATTTAATCTTCTTTACCGGCTTGAAATAAAAAATCCTTTTCGTCTTTACTCAAGCTTTCATAACCACTTTTACTAATCTTATCAAGAATAGCATCAACCCTTTTCTGTTTATCGTTCTTATCGAATTTGCTCTTCGATTTTGGTTGACCACTTTTACTCGCAGCGGTTCTTTCGGTACGATATACCGTCTTCATTCTGGCCTTTTTTTCACGAGGTTTAAATAACGAAGCAATAGAATCCATGATATTCTCAAACCATTTTCCAATGTCATTTCCTTTCTGAAGCTGATTCGTGTATAAGTATCCTAAAGCAGCTCCACCAAGATGTGCAAGGTGTCCTCCTGCATTTCCCATGGGAATCTGAATTACATCTAAAACCACCAAGAACGCAGCGATCCACCAGAATTTCACGCTTCCAATCAGCATCAATCTCACCCTCATATTTGGAACATGAGAAGCGATACCAATCAAAACGGCCATCACTCCGGCTGAAGCTCCCATCAAATATGATTTACCAGTTCCCTGAAACGCCGGAAACAGATTATAGCTTAGCATATATACCAGAGCTCCTATAATTACTCCTAAAAAGTAATAATTAAGCAATCTTTTAGGTGAAAAGTAATTCAGAAAATAGATGCCGGAAAAATACAGGATCAGCATATTTGATAGAATATGCCAGATTCCGCTATGAAGAAATGAATAAGTGATAATAGACCATGGCTTCATTAAGAATTCCATTGGCTCCTTTGGAAATACGAACCATTGTACCAGGAAGTCTGATTGAAACTGAAATAAGAAAGCGATCGTCTTGAAAAGAAAGAACAAAATAAAGACCAGCACATTAATAGCAATGAGCTTTTCAGTGACCGTAGCGGTCTGGATCTTGTACTTTATTCTATCTGATGACATCATTAATACCAGCGATTATTATTGAACTGATTCTTTTTCCAGTAATACATCATTATAAAGCCAAATAACGCACCTCCAATGTGGGCGAAATGGGCTATAGAACCACCAAATAAAGAATACCCGGTAAATCCTGAGAACAAATCTAAGGCAATTAATCCGGGAATAAAATACTTGGCTTTAATGGGCACAGGCACAAAAAGCAGGAACAATTCCACGTTCGGGAACATCATTCCGAATGCAACCAGGATTCCGTAGATCGCTCCGGAAGCTCCCACTGCAGGCGAAGAAAATGCTTCAAGCATAGATCGCAGAGTTCCCTCTTCAATCCCTTCAGGAATTCTAAACCTGTTTGTAGCATAGGCCTCCTGAACAAAATTCATGATCTCTGGCGGCGTCCAGCCAAGTTCCAGTAGTCCGTTAAAACCTTTTTGATAAGCATAGAAATTCACAAGGGTATGCAACATTGCGGCACCAATTCCTGCTGAAAAGTAGAAGAACAAAAATCGTTTCTGACCAAGCATTTGCTCAATAGGACTCCCAAAAGCCCATAAAGCATACATATTGAAAAGTATATGCATAAACCCACCATGCATGAACATGTGAGTTAAAATTTGCCAGAACTGGAAGTTCGGGTTTTTTATAAACCATAATGCAAAATATTCGTAAGCTACATCACCAAGAAGCTGGCTTCCAATAAAGAATATCACATTAATAATCAGGAGAACCTTAACGGTTTCTGTCATTCTTCCCATTAGGCAAATTTTTTATCCAGTTCGTCTACAGTTAAGGTAGTGAACACGGTTTTATTAGATGGACTAAGTGCCGGTTCTTTGCAGGCAAATAATCTATTTACGATATGTTGTTGTTCCGTTGAATTTAGGATGGTTCCAGATCTAACGGCCATGGAATTTGCCAGCGATTTTGCCAGAAGATCGGTTTGAGAAAAACCATTATCAGGCACATCTTTTTCAAAATCGGCAATTAATTGTTCCAGTAAAATCTCCACCTCACTTTCTGAAATAAGGGTCGGAATTCCACTAATTTCAACTTCGTCTTTATTAATAGCGGAAAATATAAATCCGGTTTGTTCTAAAGAATCTTTGATCTCTTTCAGCATTTCCACTTCATGCGCATTAAATTGAAGTCTTAAAGGAAATAACAACTGCTGACTAACTGCAGATGAGACCGTTATATTCTTCAGTAATTCCTCGTAAAGTACTCTCGTATGCGCACGATGTTGATCTATAACCAGAATTCCGCTTTTTAGCGTTGAAACTATATACTTCTTCTGGACCTGAAAAGTAGATTTTTCTGTCTGTTCTTCCTTAGCACCGAACAGGTTACCTGTCACCTCTTCACTCTCAAATTCAATCTGGCGAATGTCGGTTTCAACTTCAGTTTCAGACTGCATTCCAGAATATAAGCTCTCCCACTGTGCAGATTTATCCTTTTTAAAATTGGTGCCTCCAGAAAAATTGGTTCGAGGATTTCCTTCGTTCTGAAAAGGATTAAAATTTCGATCAACTTCTACCTGAGGCACGTCTGCTTCTTTATTCTTATAATCGTAAGGAGTATCAAGTTCAGAATCCCTTTCAAAATCAAGCATAGGAGCAACATTGAATTGTCCAAGACTATGTTTGATAGAACTTTTCAAAATGGCATATAGCGCATGCTCATCATCGAATTTTATCTCTGTTTTAGTAGGGTGAATATTGATATCGATAGATTTAGGATCTACCTGTAAATATAAAAAGTAACTTGGATACGATTTCTCCTTTAAAAGTCCTTCGTATGCAGCTGAAACGGCATGATTTAAATACGGACTTTTTATAAACCTGTCATTTACAAAAAAGAACTGTTCTCCCCTGCTCTTTTTGGCGAATTCCGGTTTTCCCACGAAGCCCGAGATCTTTACGATTTCAGTATCTTCTTCAACTGGCACCAGTTTTTCATTGGTTTTACCGCCGAGAATATTGGTGATCCTTTGCCTGAAATTGGTTGTTGGTAATTGAAATAACTCATTGCCATTATGAGTCAGCGAAAAACTGATATCTGGATGTGCAAAAGCAACTCTTTGAAATTCATCAATGATATGCCTTAATTCAACATTATCAGATTTCAAAAAATTTCTACGGGCAGGAATATTATAGAAAAGATTCTTAACGCAGATATTTGTTCCTTTAGGAGTTACACAGGCATCCTGAGATACCACCTGGCTACCTTCAACCTTTAAACAAGTTCCAACCTCATCCTTATCAGTTCTGGTTCTCAACTCCACATGAGCAATTGCCGCGATAGAAGCCAGAGCCTCTCCACGAAAACCTTTTGTCTTTAAAGAAAATAGATCATCTGCCAGTTTTATCTTGGAAGTAGCATGTCTTTCAAAGCTCATCCTGGCATCGGTAAGACTCATCCCAATTCCATCATCAACAATCTGCACAAGTGTTTTACCTGCATCCTTAATTACAACCTGAATTCTGGTTGCTTGAGCGTCTATGGAATTTTCGAGAAGTTCTTTTATTACTGAAGCCGGACGTTGCACCACTTCACCCGCAGCGATCTGGTTTGCAACATGATCGGGCAACAGTTGAATTATGTCACTCATTTAACGGGGATTCGAGAAAATGGATAAATCAAAATCTAATATCCACAGGCATATGAAAATTAAAACCACAATAATATAGATCACACGGCGATTGATGCTTCTATTCCCTCTGGTTCTGCTGGACTCTCGTGCCTCAGCCCAATGGGAACCGAAATCTATTGCATTAGTGGCTTCTCTATATTTATTGAATTTGGAATCAAAATCATAGATGTTACCGGTATCTTTACCCTTATAATATCTTGGGGTATAGTTATACCTGGTGTTCTTTCTGATTTTGCCTAGATTGATTTTCAAAACTGTAGAATGTTTACTGATCCAAATTTACTCAAAATGCTTCAAAAATCCGAAGTCTTAGAGTATTAATAAAGAAAGCAATAACAATGCCGTTTTAAAAACCTATTCAGAGAAATTAACCCTTATAGAATTTAGCATCTTTTCTCAATTGCGCCATCTTAATAGCTGCAATCGCTGCTTCTGTTCCTTTATTACCATGCTTCCCACCACTACGAGCGCGGGATTGTTCAATATTATTATCGGTTAGAACGCAGAAGATTACCGGGATGTCCGTTTGTACATTCAGGTCTTTAATTCCTTGGGTTACCCCTTCACAAACAAAATCGAAATGCTTGGTTTCTCCCTGGATCACATTACCTACAGCAACTATTGCATCCAGCATTTCAAAGCTTTCCTGCATCTTTTTGCAACCATAAATAAGCTCAAAACTTCCAGGAACATTCCACCTTACGATATTTTCCTTCTGAACTCCGTTTTCTATCCAGGCATCAAATGCTCCCTGAAATAGTCCTTCTGTGATCTCATCATTCCACTCAGAAACAACGATCCCAAACCGAAAGTCTTTCGCGTTTGGGATCGTATTCTTATCGTATTGTGAAAGGTTTTTACCTTCTGTAGCCATATATTAGTTTTTCATTGCGCGAGCCTGACCAAGGTAGATTGGCACCTTTTCAGCCTCTGGAGCATCAGCATACTCATCTTCGATTTGAAGAAGGTATCCTTCTGCAGCATCTGCATCACCAACCTTAATGGCCGTGATCGCAGCTTTTAATAAAAATCTAGGTGCAGTGAAAGAATTTGCTCTCATTTCAGCAGCTTTCTCATAGTAACCCAAAGCTTCTTCAGGCTGATCTAACTGCATAAAAGCATCTCCAATCCCACCAGTTGCCAAAGCAGAAAAGATCTCATCATCACTGTTAAATCCTTCTAGCTGCTCAATAGCTTCCTGATACTTACCAGTTCTAAGGTAAGCAAAACCAGCGTTGTAATGTGCAAGGTTTGCAGCATCGGTCCCGCCGTAGTTTTCAATTATATCTAAAAATCCATATTTACCTTCACCTCCATTAAGAGCAAGATTGTAAAGAGAATCACTTTGTGCTCCATTCGCTCTTAAAGCAGAAGCCATGTAGTTCTCAGCCTGAGCCATTTCATTCGCAGCTTCATTCTGGTTTGGCTCATGAATAAATCTATTGTATCCTAAATATCCTAAAACAGCAACAATAGCGACACCAACAATAATATAGATGTATTTCTGATTATCGGCGACCCAGGTTTCGGTCTTACTTGCTCCCTCGTCTAAAGTGTTAAAAACTTCTGCAGTTGTAGATTCCTGTTCTGCTACGTGTTCTCTCTCCTCCTTGTTGGAAGGCTTGTGTCCTCTTTTCTTATATGTTGCCATAAAAAATTTTTAATGCGTGGCAAAAATATAATTTTTTGTGAAAATTAAAAGAGAAAATATTTGTATTTTTTGAATAATTTGGAGTCCTTTTGCGGCTCTGTTCCGCTTCAATCAATTATTGAATTTTCAGCTGAAACACAGCGATTTATGCATTTAAAAAATCTTAGCCTCCTTAATTATAAGAATCTTAAGACGGCTGAATTTGATTTCGATGAAAAGATCAACTGCCTGGTTGGGAATAACGGGGTGGGAAAAACTAACGTTTTGGACAGTATTTACCATCTTTCTTTCGGTAAAAGCTATTTCAATCCGGTTACTTCTCAAAACATCAACCACGATTCAGATTTTTTTGTAATTGAAGGTGAATTTGAGAAAAATGATAAGTCTGAAAAAATCCTGGCGAGCGCAAAGAAAGGTCAGAAGAAACTAATTAAAAGGAATAACAAGGCTTACGACAAGCTGAGTGATCACATAGGTTTTATCCCGACTGTCATTATTTCTCCTGCAGATAGAGACCTTATTATTGAAGGTTCAGAAACCAGGAGGAAATTCATGGATGGTGTAATCTCTCAAAGCGACCAGGTCTATCTGAATAAGCTACTTCAATACACCAAACTGGTATCACAAAGAAATTCACTTTTAAAATATTTCGCTGCAAATAACACCTTTGAGCGTGATACCCTGGAAGTTTATAATCTTCAGCTAAGCAGTTTAGGGCAGGAACTTTTTGAAAAGCGAAAGGAATTTCTCCAGGAGTTTATTCCTATTTTCAATAAGCGCTATGCTGATATAACTAATAATAAGGAGAATGTAGATATTAATTACAAGAGTCAGCTTTTTGACAATTCTTTAGCCAATTTACTGGAAGAGAATCTGCAGAAAGACATGGCCTTGCAATATACTTCTGTAGGGACGCATAAAGATGATCTTAGTTTTGAGATCGCTGGACACCCTATAAAGAAGTTTGGTTCTCAGGGACAGCAAAAATCATTTTTGATAGCTTTAAAACTCGCTCAATTCGATTTTATCAAACAAATTAGTAAAGTGAACCCAATACTTTTGCTAGATGATATTTTTGATAAGCTGGATGAAAATCGCGTGGCTCATATTGTTGCCTTAGTTGCCACTAATGAGTTAGGTCAGATCTTTTTAAGCGATACGCATGCAGACAGGACCGAGAAAGTAGTTAAAAGCAGCAACCAATCTTATAAAATTTTCAAGCTTTGAAAAGACTGATCTTATTATTTTCAATTTTCATAATTATATCCTGTTCTAACAAAGATCCGCAGGAACAAATCAAGAACCTCAACGGCTACTGGCAGATCGAAAAAGTGCAGATAAAGAATGATTCTGTAGTGGAATATGGCCTTAGTCAGTTAATAGACTATATCGAGATAAAAGACTCTACCGGAATCAGGAAAAAATTGAAACCAAAAATAGATGGTGATTTTATAGAAGTTTCCAATGATTCAGAAAATATTACCGCGATAGTTGAAGATGGGAAACTAATGCTTTATTATTCTACTCCTTTTGATGAATGGAAGGAAGAAGTCCTGGAAGCCACCGAGGAGAAATTAGTGATTTTAAACAGGGACGACAAAAAATACTACTACCAGAGATATGAACCTTTACTAAGCCAAGATGAAGAAGAGACGCAAGAATGAAGAAATGAAGTTGGGTGACCTGCTGAAAAGTTTTGTAGACGAGAATAAACTGGATAAAAAAGGTCTCAATGAAGTAAAAGTGAGAGACGTCTGGAAAAGCCAAATGGGCCCGGCGATTGATAAATACACCACTGGACTCAAACTTAAGAATGAAACGCTTTTCGTTCAATTAAGTTCATCGGTTTTAAGAGAAGAATTGAGTTATGGTAAGGAAAAGATCATTAGAAACCTCAATGAGGAAATGGGCCAGGAGATCATTTCCAAACTAGTATTGAGATAGTTTTTCCAACTAAAGCAGAAAATAATGAATCATACTTTAAAACTGTTCCTCGTATATTTCATCGCTTTCTTTACACTTTTTGCGGGGAGTCAGTATATTCTTGATTTACTTTTTCCTGAAGTAGACCATCTTTATAAACTGATAATTTCCGGTGTATTCACTATTATTCTCTGCCCAAGACTTCACAAAGTAGAAACCGAAGATGGAACAAGATTACAGTTAAAATGGCTGTTTCGAAAAGAACCTTTAATAAAATAAGCATATAAAAAAACCGGACTAAAGAAGTCCGGTTTTTCTATTTATTGAAATTGTTCTCTTAGAACATCTCTCTTCCTGCGAAATGGAAAGCACCTTCAATTTGTGCATTCTCATCGCTATCACTTCCGTGAACAGCATTTTCTCCAATGCTAGTCGCGTATTTTTTTCTGATTGTTCCTTCTGCAGCTTCTTCCGGGTTTGTAGCTCCGATAAGAGTTCTGAAATCTTCTACAGCGTTATCTTTTTCTAGAATAGCCGCAACGATAGGACCACGTGTCATGAATTCAACTAATTCTCCGAAAAATGGACGCTCTTTATGAACTGCATAAAAAGTCTCAGCATCTCTCTGAGTCATTTGTGTAAGCTTCATTGCTACGATTCTAAATCCTGAAGCTGTGATCTGATCTAGTATTCCACCAATATGCCCGTTCTCTACTGCATCTGGCTTAATCATGGTGAATGTTCTATTATCTGCCATTGTATGGTTTTTAAATTTGGTGCAAAAATAATTAATTCCTTTCCATATACAAGCCCTTTAAGCTTTTATGTTGAACTACTGGAATTCAAGCAGATAATCCTGAAGCAATTTATTTCGCTCTCCTCGCATTTCCATGAGCACGGTGTTCTTCTTAAAATCGAATTTCAACAAACCGAAACTCTTTACATTCACAACCTCTCCTATCCGATGCCTATTAGGCTCACCGCTGAATTCCTCGTAGACATGAGTGAGTCCGCTGGAAGTAAAATCTATTAATTTATAATTCAATCCTTCCACCTCAGCTGCTGAAAATTCTGAAATATGGCGATCTCCACTTAAGAGCATCACATTTTTAGCTTCGGAAGAAACTATCAAATCTTTCAATTTATCTACTTCTGAAGGAAAATTTCCCCAGGTCTCGAAACCGTGTTCCGCAGAAAGTATCTGAATACTAGACATGATCACATTAAAATCAGCATCACTATTCTTCAATTCTAAACCTAACCAATCCCATTGTTTTTCTCCTAATATTGTTCCATTTGATGGTTCATATCTTTTATTTGGATCGTCACTCTTTATAAGTTCATCTCTGAAATATCTTGTATCTAAAAGGAATACTTTAATGCTTCCTTCCGGAGTTTCAAAGATTTCTGAACTATAGACTCCTTCCCTATTCCTTCTCTCACTATTTTCAGGAACATTCATGAAGTCAAGAAACAATTGCTGACTTTTTTCTTTAAAATCCCATTCCTTTCCTCCGTCATTCAAACCGTAATCATGATCATCCCAGGTTCCGAGAACTTCAGTCTTATTTAATAACTTTTGATACTCTTCATTTTTTAGTTGAAGCTCGTATGCAGCTTGCATTTCTTCAGCATCATCAGTATCAGAATAAATATTATCACCGCCCCAGAGAAATATATCTGGATTATTCAGTAATATAGGTTTCCACAAAGGTTGTGGTTCATCTTCACGATTACAA
Source organism: Christiangramia sediminicola (assembly GCF_031344135.1). Lineage (NCBI taxonomy): Bacteria > Pseudomonadati > Bacteroidota > Flavobacteriia > Flavobacteriales > Flavobacteriaceae > Christiangramia > Christiangramia sediminicola. Next base: position 128,388 of record NZ_JAVJIU010000002.1, on the reverse strand, counting down.
CTTCCAAAAGCGATGGTAAAATCATCATTGTCAATAGATTTAAAGGAAGTTGAACTTCCACAGGAAATGATTAGAAAAAATACCGGAAGTAGCTTGAATAAATTTTTCATGAGTTGGTTTTTGCATTACAAATTTAAAGCTTCCTGTATTTCTTAAGTATTATTAAATTGTATATTTAGCCCTGAATATGATAGATACAAGAATACTGGAAATTACGGCTGAACTTGCCAAAGCCGAAAACATCGTAATAGTACCACATAAAGGACCAGATGGTGATGCCATGGGTTCTACTCTGGGGCTTTTACATTTTCTAAAAGATAAGGGTCATAATGCAACGGTAATCGCTCCTAATGATTATCCACATTTTTTAAAATGGCTCCCGGGCAGCGATAACGTGGTGATCTACGAATCTCAAAAAGAGAAGGCAGATGAATTGATCTCTGAAGCTCAGATAGTTTTCACCCTTGATTTCAATCATCTTTCCAGATGTGGCGGAATGCAGGATTCATTAATGGCTTCGAAGGCGGTTTTCGTAATGATAGACCATCACCAGGAACCATCAGATTATGCTGATTATACCTACAGCGATTCCACGATGAGTTCTACCTGTGAGATGGTTTATAAATTTATTGAAAAACTTAGAGCAAGTAAAAAGATAACTCCAGAGATCGCTACCTGTCTATATACAGGAATCATGACAGATACCGGATCTTTCAGGTTTGCTTCAACTTCCAGCGACACGCATAAAACCATCGCAGATCTTATTGAAAAAGGTGCTAATAATGCCCAGATTCATAATAATATCTATGATACTAATTCTGAAACCAAATTGCAGTTGTTAGGAACTGCTTTGAAGAATTTAAAGGTCAATAAAGAGTTGAGAACGGCATATATAAGTTTATCTCAGGAAGAACTTGATAAGCACAATTTCAAAAAAGGAGACACTGAAGGTTTTGTAAATTACGGTCTTTCCCTTGACGGAATTATTTTTGCAGTGATTTTTATAGAGAAAGAAAACGAAGATCTTATCAAGATTTCATTCAGATCTAAAGGTGATTTTGATGTGAATAAATTTGCCAGAGCACACTTTGAAGGTGGCGGACATATTAATGCTGCAGGTGGAAGAAGTAATATTTCACTGAATGATACGATTGTAAGGTTCAATAAGATCCTGCCTGAATATTCTGAACAATTGAAAAAATGAGAATTCTAAGCATATTATTCCTGGTTCTATTAGCAGTTAGCTGTAAATCGCCAGAAGCGAGACGTCCTGTTTCACAGAACAGTGGTTCTTACGTAGATGAATCTGTTGAAAGAAATAAGGAAATGATCGCTCAGGAAGAAGATTACATCAAACAGGTAATGGGCGAAAACATAGATACAGAATATCTATCTTCTGCAGACGGATTCTGGTATTATTACAATGATAAATCTACCGATTCATTAAATATTGAAACTCCTGAATTTGGCGACGTTGTTGTATTTGATTATTCTATTTCTAGCATTAAAGGAGAATCGATTTATGCAGAAGGTGAAAAACCAACTCGTGAATATGCGATAGATCAGGAAAAACTTTTCACCGGATTAAGACAGGGGCTTAAATTGATGAAAAAAGGAGAAACTGTTACATTCCTTTTCCCTTCTCACAAAGCCTTCGGATATTACGGCGATAAGCAAAAAATTGGAAGTAATGTTCCAATTATGGCAAAGGTGACTTTGCATGATATCAAAGAAGAACCAACGAAAGAAACCAACAACTAAGAACAGCATTCATAGATTGTTTGTGAACACAAATATTCCGTTGAAATGCTTCTGAACAAAAACAAAATCAACAATTACAGATGAAAACAAAAAGTCTATTTTTATTATTAACAGTAGCGATTAGCCTATTCTCTTGCAATGAGGAATATCCTGAACTTGAGGATGGAATGTATGCCGAATTCAATACATCCATGGGGCCGGTAGTAGCTGAACTTTATTTTGAAGAAACTCCAATGACCGTTGCCAGCTTTGTATCTCTAGCAGAGGGAAAAAGCAAAATGGCTGACAGTACTTATAAGGACAAAAAATATTATGACGGATTGATCTTTCACCGAGTGATCGATGGGTTCGTGATTCAGGGTGGAGACCCTACCGGAACTGGAAGCGGTGGCCCAGGATACAAATACCCAGATGAATTTGTTGATTCATTAAGTCACGATACAAAAGGAATTCTTTCCATGGCGAATGCCGGCCCTGGAACTAATGGAAGCCAGTTCTTTATTACTTTGGGACCTGTAGCTCAACTTGATGGAAGACATACAGTTTTCGGAAAAGTGGTAAAAGGTCAGGACGTGGTAGATTCTATCGGGAAGGTTGAAACAGGACCACGTGATCGTCCGGTTAAGGATATTACGATGAATGAAGTGAACATCATCCGTAAAGGAAGCGCTGCCAAGAATTTTGATGCTCCTAAAGTTTTTGAAACACGCCTTTCTGAAATAGATGCTGAAAAGGAAGCTGAAGCAAAAGCAATGCAGGAGACAAAAGATAAACTGGTTCAGGAATTTGAAGGCCTTGAAGCTAAAGCTGATTCTTTAGAAAGCGGATTGAAGATCTACTTCGAGAATAAAGGTGACGGTGAAAAACCTAATAATGGTCAGAAAGTACTTGTAGACTATGAAGGTTATTTCGTAGACGGAACTATTTTCGATACAAGTAAAGAAGATCTTGCTAAAGAAATGAATATTTTCAGCGAACAGAGAGCTCAGAGTATCGGTTATGGTCCTATGACAACTATGTATGGCCCAGATGCACCAATGATCCCTGGATTTAAAGAAGCTATGCAACAAATGAAAATTGGAGATGAAGCTGTTGTTTTTATCCCAAGTCATTTAGGATATGGAGAAAGAGGATATGGAAGAGCGATTCCTCCAAATACAGACCTTGTATTCAGAATAAAGTTGGTTGAAATGGCTAACGCAGCTGAATAATCAATCAGTCAATCATAAAAAATCCCTTAACTCGCGTTAAGGGATTTTTTTATTTTACAGTATTCTGATCTTAATTCTCCGGAATATTCTTTAAAACTTCAAGTAAGAATTTCCAGTATTTCTGGGCAGATTTGACGCTTGCTCTTTCGTCTGGAGAATGTGCTCCACGAATGGTTGGACCAAAAGAGATCATATCCATATTTGGGTAATGACTTCCTATAATCCCACATTCCAAACCGGCATGACAGGCTGCGATATCTGCTTTTTCACCATTCATTTTCTGGTAAATCTCATCCAGGGTTTTCAGGATTGCTGAATCACTGTTTGGTGCCCAACCAGGATATTCACCTGAAAGTTTAACATCAAAACCTGCAAGCTCAAAAACAGAGGTTAATGAATTTGCCAGATCATCTTTGGTAGATTCCACCGAACTTCTGGTTAAACATTTAATATGAACTTCACCATCTTTCAAAGTTACATTAGCAACATTATTAGAAGCTTCTACCAATCCTTCAATTTCCGGACTCATTCTATAAACTCCGTTGTGTGCTCCTGCAAGTGCAAGTAATACTTCACGTTGAGATTTAAAATCCATAAGGCTTCCTTCAGCAGGAATCTTTTGAAGTTCTATAGAAAGGTTCTTTTCAAGAGAAGCGTACTCAGATTTGATCTCGCTTGCTCTTAAGTCAAATTCCTTTTTGAAACTTTCCTCTTCAGTATCTGGAATGGCGATAATTGCTTCACTTTCACGTGGAATCGCATTTCTTAGTCCACCTCCATCGATCTCGGAAACTCTCATTTTAAGTTCTTCCGAAGTATTCACTAAAAGACGGTTCATGATCTTGTTAGCATTCCCAAGTCCTTTGATGATATCCATCCCGGAATGCCCACCACTCAAACCTTTTACTTTCACAGAATAACTTCTGTAAGTTTCAGGCATTTTCTCTTCATCATATTTTTTAGTCGCGGTAATATCTACACCTCCGGCACAACCAATCCCGATTTCATCATCTTCTTCGGTATCAAGATTCAAAAGAATATCTCCTTCCAGAAGATCCGGACTTAGACCTTTAGCACCGGTCATTCCTGTTTCTTCATCAATAGTAAATAATGCTTCGATTGCAGGATGCTCTATAGAATCACTTTCTAGGATCGCCATCATTGTGGCAACTCCAAGTCCGTTATCGGCACCAAGGGTAGTTCCCTTAGCACGAACCCAGTCACCGTCAACATACATATCTATCCCCTGGGTATCAAAATCAAAATCGGTATCATTATTCTTCTGGTGCACCATATCAAGATGAGCCTGAAGAACGATCTTTTTCCTGCTTTCCATTCCTTTAGTTGCAGGTTTATAGATCACTACATTACCAACGCTGTCAACTTCGGTTCTAAGGGTTAAATTATTTCCGAAATCCTTAATGAATTCAATTACTCGCTCTTCTTTTTTTGAAGGCCTTGGAACGGCATTCAAATCGGCGAATTTATCCCATAAAACTTTGGGTTCCAGCTCTCTTATTTCTTCATTCATTGATCTAATTTTTGGTATCTTCACAAAGGTATTCGATTTTGTCGAACTCTAAAATTTGAGGCCTGCCGAATATTTGTATTTTTAAGCCGTGAAGAGAAAATCTGTCCTGTTACTCGCGATCCTGCTGCCAATACAAATTATAGGTATTAACATCCTTTCCGGGCATTCAGAATTTGTAGAAGAATATTATTCCAACGGACTTTATCCTGTTATTTCCAGGATCATGAGATACAGCCTGGGATTTGTCCCATTTTCGCTCGGAGATTTCCTGTATGCTTTATTCGTCGTATCCTTGATCATCTGGCTGGCCAGAAGAGTTTCTCAGAAATTCAGAAATCCCAAAATCTGGATACCAGATGCTATTGCAACATTATCCATCATTTATTTCTGTTTTCATCTTTTTTGGGGATTCAATTATTATAGACTTCCACTTCATGAAACATTGGAGATCGAAAATGAATATACTACGGAAAAACTTATCAAATTAACCGAAAAGCTTATTGAAAGATCCAACCAGATTCATTTGGAGCTAGCTGAAAACGATTCTGCCAGAATAGAATATGAATACTCAAAAAATGAATTATTTGAGATCACTTTAGATGGATATGAAAATATTGAAAAAGACTTTCCGGAATTAGCTTACAATGGCCGCGCCCTTAAACGATCACTATATAGTTTACCTTTAACTTATATGGGATTTAATGGTTATCTGAATCCTCTAACAAACGAAGCGCAGGTAAATACCATCATTGTCCCATATAAAATCCCAACGACGGCGAGCCATGAGGTTGGACATCAGCTAGGATTCGCGAAAGAGAATGAAGCAAATTTTATTGCCTGCCTGGTAACTATGAACCATCCGAATAAAAAGTTCAAATATTCGGGTTATACTTTTGCCCTTAGTTATTGCCTTAGCGAACTTTACAAACGAGATCAGGCGAAAACAGAAGAGCTAATTGAAACGATCAACGAAGGAATTCTCGAAAATTACCGTGAAGTTGATGAATTCTGGAGGCAACATACCAACCCTTTTGAGCCTATTTTCAAGGCAACATACAATCGATATCTTATTGTAAATAATCAATCAGACGGGATGAAAAGCTACAGCTATGTGGTGGCATTGCTCGTTAATTATTTCGATGATACTCGAAACGCCCTATAATTCCTCTGAATTTATTCATTTTTTAGTACTTTAAGGCTCTTAAAATTTTGAGCAATCTTATTTACTTAAAAATCACCAACTTTTTATGAAATTAAAACTACTGATTTTGGGAGTTTTCCTTGGCGTCTTTTCGATGCAGTCACAGGAATACTTCCCGAAGAATGATGGTGTTAAAACCCGAAACACCAATTACACTGTTTTTAAAAACGCAAAGATCCATGTAGATCCGCAAACGACGATCGAAAATGGAATGTTCGCAATTAAAGAAGGTAAGATCACCTCTGTTGGAAAATCCATTAATGTTCCAAAAAACAGCATCGTGGTGGATCTTAAAGGAAAAGAAGTTTATCCTTCATTTATTGATCTATACAGCGAATTTGGAATTTCAAAGCCAAAAAGAGCTGAAGACGGAAATGGTCCTCAATATGACGCTTCCCGTGAAGGTTATTACTGGAATGACCATATAAGACCTGAAACCAATGCTGTCTCTCAATTCAGTTTTGATTCTAAAGAAGCAGAGAAATATCACAAAGCAGGATTTGGAGTGGTGAACACTCATGTTCCTGATGGTATTATTAGAGGAACTGGGATGCTTGTTGCGCTTACCCCAGGAGTAAGCGAAGGTGACCGTATTCTTAACGACAGGTCTTCTCAATATTTATCATTTGATAAAAGTGCTCTTTCAAGACAGTCCTACCCTACTTCAATTATGGGAACCATGGCCCTGATCCGTCAGACGTATCTGGATGCCGACTGGTATGCCAAAGGAAATGCAGATAATAAAGATCTTGCCCTGGAAGCTTTGAATGCTAATAAAGGATTAGTGCAGATCTTTTCCACTGATAATCTATTGAACGAACTAAGAGCTGATAAGGTAGGTGATGAATTCGGAATTCAATATGTGATCGTTGGAAGCGGAAAAGAATATCAGCGATTAGACAAGATCAAAGAATCTAATGCAACTTATATTGTTCCTATGAGCTTTCCTGAAGCTTATGATGTAGAAGATCCGTATTTGACCAGTTACTTAAGTCTTTCAGAAATGAAAGAATGGAACCAGGCACCGGCGAACCTAAAGATGCTTTCAGAGAAAAATGTACCGTTTACCATTACCACTCATTCTATAGACGCTGAAAAGGATTTCAGAAACAACCTTTTGAAAGCTATAGAATATGGTCTTAGTAAAGAAGCTGCACTGGCTTCTTTAACCACCGTTCCCGCACAAACTATCGGGCAAAGCAATAAACTTGGGGTAATTAAGCAAGGAGCCTGGGCAAATTTCCTGATCACTTCCGGAGATTTCTTTGAAAAAGAAACCACTCTATTTGAAAACTGGATCCAGGGAGAAAAGAATGTTCTGGAAAGTATGGATATTACTAATATTACTGGAAAATACGATCTTAAGCTGGATGGTAAGACCTATGAATTAGACATCACCGGTGAAGCTGCCAAGCCAAAAGTTGATGTGAAAATGGGTGAAACCAAAATAGGTTCAAAGTTGAGTTTTGACAATAACTGGATGAGCCTTTTATTATCATCACCAGATACTACGAAAACTGAATTTATTAGACTGGTTGCGAACGTACCAGCTCCGAGTAAAACAATTTCCGGAAAGGCTATTTTACCAAATGGAAATGAGACTACGTTCCAGGCCACCAGGCAAGATAGTTCAGAAAAAGATAAAAAAGACGATAAAGAGAAGGATGAGAAAATTCCGGAAGTTATGCCTGTAACTTATCCTAATATCGCTTACGGATTCAAACAACAGCCAAAACAGGAAAATGTGCTTTTCAAAAACGCGACTGTTTGGACCAGTGAAGATGAAGGTGTTCTTGAAAATACCGATGTTCTTGTAAAGAACGGCGAGATCGTAAGGATTGGACAAGGCCTTAGGGCTGGCGGCGCAAAAGTGATAGATGCTACCGGAAAACATTTAACTGCCGGAATCATAGATGAACATTCACACCTTGCAGCCTCAGATATCAACGAGGCTGGTCATAATTCTTCTGCTGAAGTTATTATGGAAGATGTGATAGATCCAACCGATATTGGAATTTACAGAGATCTTGCAGGCGGTGTGACTACTATTCAATTACTACATGGTTCAGCGAACCCGATTGGTGGACGTTCAGCTATCCTGAAATTAAAATGGGGGAAATCTGCAGAAGATCTGATTTTTGAGCAGGCACCTCCATTTATCAAATTCGCCCTTGGTGAAAATGTAAAACAATCTAACTGGAGCGGAAATAGATTCCCGCAAACCAGAATGGGGGTTGAACAGGTTTTCATCGATTATTTCAGTCAGGCTAGAGCCTACGAAGCCGAAAAGAAAATTGGCGGTGAGAATTTCAGAAAGGATATTGAGATGGAAACGCTTGTAGAGATTCTGAATGGGGAAAGATTTGTGACTTCCCACTCCTACATCCAGAGCGAAATAAATATGTTGATGAAAGTTGCAGAACAATTCGATTTCAACATTAATACGTTCACTCACATTCTTGAAGGATATAAAGTGGCAGACAAAATGAAAGAACATGGTGTTGGCGCCTCTACTTTTTCAGACTGGTGGGCTTATAAATATGAGGTTAACGATGCAATCCCTTACAATGCTTCTATCTTAAATAAGGTTGGAGTAACAGTAGCGATCAATAGTGATGATGGTGAAATGAGCCGAAGACTGAATCAGGAAGCGGCAAAAAGTGTAAAGTACGGTGGAATGAGCGAAGAGGACGCCTGGAAAATGGTGACCATCAATCCGGCTAAACTTTTACATGTAGATGATCTTGTGGGAAGTATAAAAACTGGAAAACAAGCAGATCTTGTTCTTTGGAACGAACATCCTCTTTCAATCTACGCGAAGCCTGAAAAAACAATGATCGAAGGTGTTGTTTATTTTGATCTGGAACGTGATGAACAAATGCGAAAAGATATCAAGAAAGAACGAAACGAGCTTATTGGGCAGATGCTAAAAGCCAAGAACAGCGGAGTGAAAACTCAGCCTGTGACGAAAAAGGAAAAGCAACGTGTTCACTGTGATCTTCTAGAAGAGGTAAAATAAAATCAGAGAAAAATGAAAAGATTCAATATATATATTTTAATAGCGCTGCTGGTAATTTCCGGAAATAGTTTCGCCCAGCAAACACCTGCAAGCGAGCAATCGGAAGCTGTTACCATCGTTGGTGCTACAGCGCATCTTGGAAATGGTGAGGTAATAGAGAACAGCCTTATCATTTTTGAAGATGGAATGATCACTGAAGTGATCGCTGCAGACCTGACTAAAAGACAATATCCAGGAAAAATTATTAATGCCGAAGGTAAACATGTTTATCCAGGAATTATCGCTCCCAATTCAACGCTAGGACTAGTGGAGATCGCAGCGGTAAAAGCTACAGAAGATGAAGATGAAATGGGTGAGATGCTTCCTAATGTAAGAAGTTTAATCGCCTATAATGCCGAAAGTAAGATCGTGGAGTCCATGAGACCAAACGGTGTGCTGCTAGGGCAGATCGTTCCAAGAGGCGGACTTATCTCAGGAACATCTTCTGTTGTACAATTTGATGCCTGGAACTGGGAAGATGCCGTAGTAAAAGAAAATGACGGACTTCATATTAACTGGCCGGATGCTTTTAGAAGAGGTCGCTGGTGGAGAGGTGAAGATCCGGGCTTAAAGGCTAATAAAGAATATCAGGAAGAGATAACGAAACTTTCAGGTTTCTTCTCTTCTTCAAAAGCTTATTTAGCTGGTAGCAGAGATTACAAAAATCTGCCTTATATGGCCATGGATTCAGTTTTTAATGCTGATAAAAAGGTTTTCATTCATGTAAATGGTGAAAAAGAGATTCTTGATGTCATCGAATTCAAGAAGAAGCAGGGTCTTAAAAGTGTTGTGATCGTTGGTGGTTACGATGCTTTGGGAGTAGCCGATCAGCTTAAAGCTAATGATATCCCTGTTTTGGTAAACAGGCCGCACAGCACGCCAAATAAGGATTACGAAGATTATGACTTTCCATATAAATTAGCAGGATTACTCCAGGACGAAGGAGTTATGGTAGCTTTGGAAAGCAGTGGACAAATGGAAAGAATGAATACTAGAAATTTGCCATTTTACGCAGGAACCGTGGCTGCCTTTGGAATGGATAAAGAAGATGCATTAAAATTGATCACTTCCAATACGGCGAAGATACTTGGAATTGATGATAAATACGGTAGTCTTGAAAAGGGTAAATCTGCTACCTTATTCATTTCTGAAGGCGATGCATTAGATATGAGAACCAATATTCTTTCTCATGCCTTTATAGACGGTAGAGAAGTGAGTCTTGAGTCTCACCAAACTGAATTATGGAAGAGATATTCCAAGAAATATAAAGATCAGGAGAGTAAATAAACTTCGCTCCTTTATTAAAGCCTCTGATGTTTCAGGGGCTTTTTTTATGCCTAATATCTACGTACTTTTACGGCTATGTTTAAACAGATCTCCAGCCCACAGAACAAGGAAATTAAATGGCTGCTTCAGCTTCAGGACAAGTCGCGCAATCGCCGAAAAGAGAATGCCTTTGTAGTTGAAGGTAAAAGAGAAGTGAATCTTGCCATAAAAGGTGGCTACCAACCGCTTGACCTGTATTTTGTTCCAGAGTTGATCGAATTTCAGGAAGTAGTTGAAATGGCCAAAGCTAAGACAGATTCTCCTGCTGAAATCACAGAGATAAGTAAAGAAGTATATGATAAGATCGCTTATCGTGGAAGCACTGAAGGATTACTGGCAGTTTTTAGATCACTGGAGCATCAATTAAATGATCTTGAATTCAAAACTGCATCCCCGCTCATTCTTGTTGCCGAGGCTCCTGAAAAACCTGGAAACATCGGCGCAATCTTAAGAACGGCAGATGCTGCAGCTGTAGATGCAGTGATCATTGCCAATCCAAAAACAGATCTTTACAATCCCAATATCATAAGAAGTAGTGTTGGTTGCATTTTCACCAACCAGATCGCCACCGGTTCAACTGAAGATATTATAGCTTTTCTGATAGAGAAAAACATCAATATTTATGCTGCAGCGCTACAGGCTTCGATACCATATCATACCATAGATTATAAAGTCGGTTCAGCGATCGTAATGGGGACAGAAGCTACCGGACTAAGTGATGAATGGCTGGAGAATTCAACACAAAATATCATTATTCCAATGCACGGTGAAATAGATTCCATGAACGTATCTGTGGCCGCCGGCATTCTTATATTTGAAGCCAAAAGACAAAGATCTATTCAACCTGAATAAACCCAAAGAATTTGACACCAGAAACCCTATTTTATATCATTATTGCCATCATTCTTATCGATTTTGTGATCGATAAAATCCTGGATACTCTGAATGCCAAACATTTTGATGATCCCATTCCGAATGAATTAGAGGACGTTTATGATAATGATGAATACGAAAAATCACAGCGTTACAAAAAAGAAAGATTTCGTTTCGGAATGATTTCCTCGACATTTTCGGTATTGCTCACACTTGGCTTTATAATCTTTGACGGCTTTGCTTTTGTTGATAATATCGCCAGGAATTTTAGTGATAATTCAACTGTTGTCGCTCTGATATTTTTCGGAATTATCATGCTGGGAAGCGACATTTTAATGACACCATTTTCATGGTATAGCACGTTTGTAATTGAAGAAAAGTATGGTTTCAATAAAACCACTAAAAAGACATTTATCCTGGATAAACTGAAAGGTTTGTTGATGGGTGCTATTATTGGAGGGGGTATCCTGGCACTAATTGTCTGGTTCTATCAATTCGCCGGAGATGATTTCTGGTGGTATGCATGGATACTTGTAGCAGTATTTTCAGTGTTTATGAATATGTTCTACGCTAAACTGATAGTCCCGTTGTTCAATAAACAAACACCGTTGAATGATGGTTCATTAAGAACCAAGATCGAACAATACGCCAGGAGCGTTGGCTTCAAACTTGATAACATTTTCGTGATAGATGGTTCTAAAAGAAGCACCAAAGCGAATGCTTATTTCTCTGGATTCGGCAGCGAAAAGAGGATCACGCTTTACGACACTCTGATCAATGATCTTGAAGAAGAGGAAATCGTTGCAGTACTGGCGCACGAGGTTGGGCACTATAAAAAAAATCACATTATCGTTAATCTGGTGGTTTCACTTGTTACCACAGGATTCACACTATGGCTTTTATCACTATTTGTCGGTAATCCGGTGCTTTCTGAAACTCTAGGAGTTTCAGAGCCAAGTTTTCATATTGGCCTTGTGGCTTTCGGGATTCTATACAGTCCTATCTCTGAAATTACCGGACTCATAATGAATTATATTTCCAGGAAATTTGAATACCAGGCAGATAATTTCGCCAAATCTACTTACGATGGTAGTTTCCTGATATCCAGTCTGAAAAAATTATCCAAGAATACATTAAGCAATTTAACCCCGCATAAAGCCTATATTTTTGTACATTACTCTCATCCCAGTCTCTTACAGCGCTATCGTAATTTGAAGGCAGGTATTTAGTTGTTTCCTTTTAATCTTAATTGTATTTTTAACCTATGACAGAGGCGGCTATAGAAAAAGAAAATAAGCAAATTGCTAGGCAGTATAAAGAGCTGTTGCGCATAAGTTATCAAACGCTTACCGAGGATGATAAAAAACTGATCCGGAAAGCATTTGATACGGCTGTAGATGCACATAAAGATCAGCGTAGAAAATCTGGCGAAGCTTATATTTTCCATCCCATTGCGGTTGCGAAGATCGTAGCTTCAGAGATTGGGCTTGATGCAACATCTATCGCAGCTGCCCTACTCCACGATGTAGTTGAAGACACCCAATATACTTTAGAGGATCTGAAAGAAATGTTTGGCGAGACCGTCGCTAAGATTGTAGATGGTCTTACTAAAATTTCGAGTTTAAAAAAGGATAAGGATGTTTCTCTTCAGGCAGAGAATTTCAGAAAAATGTTACTTACCCTAAATGATGATGTAAGGGTAATAATTATCAAGATTGCAGACAGGTTGCACAATATGCAAACCATGGATGCTATGCGGCCAGATAAGCAGGTGAAGATCGCTTCAGAAACATTATACATTTATGCCCCGCTTGCACATAGAATTGGACTTTATAATATTAAAACTGAATTAGAAGACCTTGGTTTAAAATATACCGAGCCTGAGGTTTATAATGATATTCTTACCAAGATAAAGGAGAGTAAGGAAGAACAGGATCTATACATCAAGGAATTCAGCAAGATCATTCAGGATTCTTTGGATCAGGAGAAACTGGATTATGAGATAAAAGGAAGACCAAAATCCATTTATTCCATCAATAAAAAAATCAAGGCTCAGAATATCAGTTTTGATGAGATCTATGACAAGTTCGCCATTAGAATAATCTATGACAGTGAGCCTTCCCAGGAAAAATTCCTTGCCTGGAAAATTTATTCTATCGTTACAGATCACTTCAGACCAAATCCTACGAGGTTAAGAGACTGGATCTCTTCTCCAAAATCTACAGGATATGAAGCATTACATATTACGGTAATGGGACCAAAAGGTAGATGGGTGGAAGTTCAGATAAGGAGTGAGCGTATGAATGAGATCGCCGAAAAAGGTTATGCAGCTCATTATAAATACAAGCAGGGTGATGATAATAAAGAGGAAAGAGGATTTGAAGAATGGGTTACCAGGCTACAGGAAGCGCTGGAAAGTCCAGATGTAAATGCAGTAGATTTCGTTGAGCAGTTCAAATTGAATCTATATTCAAAAGAGATTTTCGTTTTTACTCCTCAAGGAGACTTAAAATCTTTACCCAAAGGTTCTACTCCGCTTGATTTTGCCTTCAGTATTCATACTGAAATTGGTTTACATACCAGAGGTTCAAGGGTAAACAATAAACTTGTTCCTTTAAGCCATGAACTAAAAAGTGGCGATCAGGTTGAGATCATAACTTCGGAAAATGCCAAACCGAATATTAACTGGCTGGATTATGCAAATACTGCCAGGGCCAGAGCTAAGATCAAATCGTCACTTAAAGATGAAAAGAAAGAGATCGCAGAGGAAGGAAAAGCTATACTTGCCCGAAAATTAAAGGCTCAAAAGATTCAGTTCAACGAGAAGTCTATTAATGAGCTGGTGGTATTCTTTAATCTTAAAACCAGTCTTGATTTATTCTACAGAGTTGGAATTGGGAAGATAGACAACCAAATGTTGAAAGATTTTGCTTCTTCCAGAAGTAATTCTCTAGTAAGCTATTTCAAAAGCAAAATTAAAAAACCGCAAGTAGCTACAGATCTCAACAAAGATGAGATCACGGCTAAATACGATCAGCTGGTATTTGGGAAAGAAGAGGAAAAGCTGGAATATAAATTATCTAATTGTTGTAACCCTATTCCGGGAGATAATGTATTCGGCTTCATTTCTGTTAATGACGGAATTAAAGTTCACAAAAAAGATTGCCCAAACGCCTTGCAGCTTCAGAGTAATTATGCATACAGGATCATCCAGGCTAAATGGATAGACAGTTCTCAGCAGGACTTTAAGGCGGTTATAAAACTACAGGGAATTGATAATCTTGGATTGGTAAGCGAGATCACAAAAGAGATCTCCAGCAACCTTCATGTAAATATGAAAAACCTCAATTTTGATAGTTCTGACGGGGTTTTTAGCGGAAGGATCACACTGGTTGTAAAGAATAATAATATCCTGAATACCATCATTCAAAGGCTGAAAAAAATTAACGGGATAGACAAGGTTAGCCGTGAATAAACTTTTACCTTTGCAGAGCAAATTATGAGCAAAAAAGTCGTAAATAAGAACGATCAGGCGGTCGTTAAAAACGTTTTCACCAAGTATCTTGAAGAGAAAGGTCACCGTAAAACACCGGAACGTTTCGCTATACTTCAGGAAATTTATAACTCAGATGATCACTTTGATATAGAATCACTTTATATCAAAATGAAAAACAAAAAATACCGGGTTAGCCGCGCCACTTTATACAATACTATTGAGTTATTGCTGGAATGCGGATTGGTAAGAAAACACCAGTTTGGGCAAAACCAGGCTCAATACGAAAAATCATATTTTGATCGGCAACACGATCATATCATACTTACAGATACCGGGGAAGTAATAGAATTTTGTGATCCAAGAATTCAGAGTATCAAGCAAACCATTGAAGAGGTTTTTGATATCGAGATCAACAAACATTCATTATATTTCTACGGAAACAAAAAATCAACCAATTAAGTTTTATAATTCATGGCAGTAGATTTACTACTAGGTCTCCAATGGGGTGATGAAGGGAAAGGAAAAATAGTTGACGTTCTAACCTCTAAATACGACATTATTGCCCGTTTTCAGGGTGGTCCGAATGCAGGTCACACTTTGGAATTCGACGGTCAAAAGCACGTGCTTCACACCATACCCTCAGGAATTTTTCATGACGATAGTGTGAACCTTGTAGGTAACGGAGTTGTTATAGACCCGGTGATCTTTAAAAGAGAACTGGATAATCTTGCAAAGCATAACGTAGATTATAAATCCAAATTGGTGATCTCAAGAAAGGCTCACCTTATTCTTCCTACTCATCGTTTACTTGATGCTGCTTCTGAAGCTTCAAAAGGAAAAGCGAAAATCGGATCCACGCTTAAAGGAATTGGTCCTACTTATATGGACAAAACGGGTAGAAATGGATTACGTGTTGGAGATCTGGAATTAGAAGATTGGAAAGCCAGGTATCGCGCTCTTGCAGATAAGCATGAGAAAATGATCGCTTTCTATGATGTAGACGTTCAATACGATCTAAAAGAATTAGAAAAAGAATTCTGCACGGCTGTAGAAAGCCTGAAGGAATTAACTTTTATTGATAGTGAAGAATATCTTCACCAGGCAATGAAATCTGGAAAAAGTATTTTAGCTGAAGGTGCCCAGGGATCTTTACTTGATATCGATTTCGGGACATATCCATTTGTAACATCATCTAACACAACTGCTGCCGGCGCTTGTACTGGATTAGGTGTTGCACCAAGAGAAATTGGAGAAGCTTTCGGAATTTTTAAAGCATATACGACCAGGGTTGGTAGCGGCCCCTTCCCTACTGAACTTTTTGATGAAGTTGGTGAAAGAATGGGACGTGTTGGTAATGAATTCGGAGCGACAACAGGAAGAAAAAGAAGATGTGGCTGGCTTGATCTTGTAGCTTTGAAGTATGCAGTGCAGGTAAACGGAATAACGCAGCTTATCATGATGAAAGGTGATGTGCTTAGTGGATTTGACACTTTAAAAGTATGTACCGCATATAAATACAAAGGAGAAGAGATCACTCATCTACCGTATAATATTGAGCCGGAGAATGTAGAACCAATCTATACTGAAGTTAAAGGATGGAAAGAAGATCTTACTAAAATGACAGATGCTTCTGCTCTTCCGAAGGAATTCAATGATTATGTTGATTTTCTTGAAAAGGAGCTTGAAACTCCAATTACAGTAGTTTCGGTAGGACCAGACAGAAAACAAACCATCAACAGATAATTTATTTCATTTTAAAGCATTAAAAAAGGCTGCCAGTTGGCAGCCTTTTTCTTTCAGGATAATTTTCCTTTTTACTCATCAGAAACGATAAACAGACCAGCAATAGCTTGTGCTGTTTCTCCAGTAATAGGCTCATCAAAAGCCTGAGTTACTGCAGCTGTAAGATCTCCAACGATTTCATCAGCATATGTTAAATCAGTTACTAAGTTAACTCCACCTTGGGTTACATTTTCTTCACCGTCATAAACAGCTTGAGTAGCTTCTGGCATTCCATCACCTCTCATGCTTCCGGTAATCCATCCTTTAAGACCACGAATTCTTCTGATCTCAGAAGCGTGACGTGCCTCAACAGAGTGAATTTGAAGTGCAGGCTCTAAATATGGTGTTCCCATCAAATTAGGTGCCTGACCTTTATAAGCTCTAACACCAGTATCTTCAAAAGCCTGAGCTAGTGCAAGTAATTGCGCGTAGGCTGTCTCTTGCCCGATTCCACCTTCGTTGAATGGATCAAATGCTCCACCTGCAGTAAAATCGAAAGTTGGTTTAGCTGGTGCATCATCTCCTAAAGCTTCCATTAAGAATGCAACGTGTGCATCCTCATGCTTAGAGATTTGCATATATACTTTTTCTGCACGAGAATCAGGAGCTAACACTCCAGATTCAAGAGCCTTCATGTAAAATTCAGCTTCTAAATATTCCAAAACAAGAGCAAGTCCTAGTGGTCCTTCATGATCGAAGAACATAGTACTGGCGCTTGCAGAATTAGTTGCAAGTCCAAACGGTACTGCAGCTGCAGCCGCCTTTTTTCCAAAAGATCCTAATGTATTAAACATCTCTCTCCTGGAAGAGGATTTAGTTGTTAGTTTTTCAGATGAAAAATCATCTAATAATTTTATAATACTCATAATAATGTCTTTTTTAGGTTATTAGATTAGGATCCCGTCATTGGTTCAGGAAGGTTATCAGCAGTAAATTCAGTTGTAATGAATCCTCCTGCAGCTGCTAATACATCTGCTGGATCTGTTGCTGGATCTAAACCATTCTCATCAATAATATCATCTCCTGCAAAATCTGTAGAATCTGGATTAATTAATGATCTAATTGCAGAAGCATGTCTTGCTTCAACAGAAACAATCTTTCCTGCAAGAGTAAGATAAGTTGCATCAGCAATTCTATCTCCGGCACCATTATACGCGCCTACTCCTGTATCTTCTAATAACATCGCTGTTTCAAGAACAGATGTTCTATCATCAAAATCGATTGAAGAAACATCAAATTCTAGATCTGGTAGTGTATTCTCTTCTCCGGCAGCAGCAGTAATCGCAGCCTTAAAGAAGTCTCTATGAATAACTTCATGATTGTAAAGGTCATCAAATAATGCCTGCTCTTCAGCTGGTGCACCACTGTAATATGCTCCGGCACGAACCTGAGTATAGAATGCTGCTTCCAATTGCTCTAATGCAAATGCATAGTTTAGGATACCTACATCTCCACTTCCTAGATCAAAAACTGCATCTACAGGTGGATCTACTGGATCAACAGGATCTGGACCTCCTACTTCTCCACCAGGGTTAAACAAATCATCATCGCTACATCCATATAATAAAAAGCTGGATCCTGCTATTCCAAGTCCACCTAATTTAATGAACTTCCTTCGCGAATTCTTTTTCGAATCTTGGGAAGATGCGTTCACCACATCAACCTTGACTAAGGGTTTTTTCATAATTAAAATTTTAGTTTCTACGGAAACTTACGAAGGGAAACAGCTTTTGGTTTTGTTACAAGAGTTAAGTTTATCTTAAAACGAAAGTATTTTAGAAAGCTTTAGGATTTGAAGACCATTTTTGGGCTTTATTTAAGTTAATTTTTTAATGCTTAAAATTTTTCCAACGTTTAAATCTAAAAAAATCGTTCCGTCGATTTTAATTACTTTTGAAAAAAATTCAGATTGAAAAAACAGTTTTCACCTTTAGTTTTAATCATACTGCTGATTTCGGTCTATGCCCATGCACAGAAAAATCAGGAAATAAATTACGATTCAGATCGTACTTTAAAGAATGAACAGCGATATCCCGGAGCATTGATTTTAAGCAAAGTAGACAATCAGGTTTACTTTGATCATGATGGGATCGAGGTCTGGTGTGATAATGCCGTATTTTATAAGGAAGCAAATTTCTTTAAAGCATATGGCAATATACGTATGCAACAAGGTGATAGCGTAAGCATGACCAGTAATTATGCTGAATATAATGGTGATACTGAATTTGCTTTCGCCAGTGGCAAGGTGAAAATGAAGAGACCGCAAACTACTCTGGAAACCGACAGTTTATTTTTTGATCGTGTAAAGCAACAGGCATATTATCGTAGTGGAGGAAAAGTTACTGATACTGCCAGCGTTCTAACCAGTACGATTGGTAGATATTTCATGGAAGAAGACAAATACAGCTTTGTAAATGAAGTAGTGGTTACAAATCCTGAATATAAGATCAATTCAGATCAGCTAGATTTTTATTCGGAAAGTGGACACGCTTATCTATATGGACCTTCTACTATTGAAAGTGAAACCAGTACCGTGTATTGCGAAAGAGGATTTTATGATACACGTGGAGATACTGGATATTTTGTAAAGAATTCTCAGATCAATTATGACAACAGGATATTAAAAGGAGACAGCCTTTATTTTAACAGACAAAATAGCTTTGCTTCAGCTACCAATAATATAAGGGTTATAGACACCATAAATCATAGTCGTGTAACCGGGCATTACGCCGAAGTATATCGAGATAAGGATTCAGTATTCATTACTAAAAGAGCTCTGGCAGCCAGCCTGCAGGAGAAAGACACTCTCTTTGTACATAGTGATACGATTATGATTACAGGAAAACCGGAAAAGAGAGTAATCAGAGGTTTTTATGATGTTCGAATTTTTAAAGAAGATCAAACTGGTGAAAACCCGATGAGCGGTAGAAGTGATTCTATTTATTCAGATCAGCAATCTGGGCTTACCAAGCTTATTAATTTAAGTGCGAGAGGAAACGGGAAACCTGTATTATGGTCGGCAGATAACCAAATGACTGGTGATAGCATACATTTAATGAGTAATCCCGAAACTGAACAACTCGATTCCCTATTGGTCTTTGATAATGCATTTCTTATTCAAAAAGATAGCATTGAAGGCTACAATCAGTTAAAAGGTAAAATTCTGACTGGTTATTTTCAGGAAAACGAATTGCAAAAGGTGGTAATAGATAAGAATACAGAGACGCTGAATTACCTGCGGAATGAAGAAAACCAGTTAATAGGTATTAATAAAACGCTGGCTAGTTATGTAGAAATTTTCTTCGAAGACCAGCAGATCAAAGATGTCTATTATTATAATCAGGTAGATGGAGATACGAGTCCTGAAGAGGAATTCCCTCCCAATGCCAGGAAACTGGATGGTTTTAACTGGCGTGGAGAAGAAAGGATACTTTCCAAAGAAGGATTATTTGAAGGGCAGCCGGAACCAAAACTTACCAAGATCAAAGGAATACCCTTGCCTGATGAACCGGAAGAATTCTTTGATGAAAGAGAGGAAGATGATCTTTTGCTAGATAGAAATTCAAGACTAAGACCGGAAGTGTTGAAAAACAGGAAAGAAGATTCATTAAAATATAAGACTGAAAAAATTATTGATTCTATTAAACCTGATACTCCCATTAAAGTAGATTCATTGAAAACTGCAACCGATAAAAAGGAGAATTGAAATTGAAGGAAGATTTTTTAAAATATCAGGCGCAGACCACTCCTCACCCACTCGCTCTGGAAGTTTCACATGCGAAAGGATCTTACATTATCACAACAGATGGTAAAGAGCACCTCGATTTTGTTGCAGGAGTTTCAGCATGTAGTTTAGGGCATTCTCATCCTAAAGTTGTTTCAGCAATTAAACAACAGGCAGACAAATACCTTCATGTGATGGTATATGGTGAATATGCACAGCAACCAGCTGTGGAATTATCTAGTTTACTGGCAAGGCATTTACCGGAACCTTTGAATAAAACCTACCTGGTAAATTCCGGAACCGAAGCTATTGAGGGTGCAATGAAGCTGGCGCGAAGAGCTACGGGAAGAACCGAGATCATTGCAGCCAAGAAAGCATATCATGGAAATACCATGGGTTCTTTAAGCTTAATGGATCTTGAAGAACGGGTAAAACCTTTCAGACCTTTATTAGGGGATATTTCATTTATTGAATTCAATGACGAAGCTGATTTGGAAAAAATCACTAAAAAAACCGCTGGTGTTGTACTCGAAACGATCCAGGGTGGCGCTGGGTTTATAATGCCTGCAAACGATTATTTGAGAAAGGTTAAAGATAAATGTGAAGAAGTTGGAGCTTTACTTATCCTGGATGAAATTCAACCAGGATTTGGGAGGACCGGAAAATTATTCGGCTTTGAAAATTTTGGTGTTGTACCTGACATTGTAGCACTGGGAAAAGGTATGGGTGGCGGACTGCCAATCGGAGCCTTTTCATCTTCAGAAGAACTGATGGATCTTTTGAGTGATAATCCTAAACTTGGTCACATCACGACTTTCGGTGGTAATCCGTTGATAGCTGCAGCAGCACTTGCAACTTTAAAGGAGATAACCGAGACAGATCTAATTCAGCAAACTCTGGAAAAGGAAGAATTATTCAGAAAACACTTACAGCATCCTTTAATTAAAGAAATAAGGGGAAAAGGATTAATGCTCGCTATCATATTTGATTCTGCCGAAATTGCCGATGAATTAATCTTCAAAGCTAAGGAAAGACAGCTTATTCTATTCTGGCTGCTTTTCGAAAAACGCGCGGCACGACTCACTCCGCCGCTCACCATATCCCATGAAGAAATATTGAAAGGATGTGGCATTATTGTTGACATACTCAATGAAATAAAGAGTTGAGGTATTCGGGTGTTAATTAATTTGTTAACAACAATGTAAGGTTTTCCCAAAATCGCCTTTAATCATTTATAACTTTAGTACAGTAGAAATCCCTTAATCAGTCTCTTATGCAGCTTAGCCATAACGAAGAAGATAATTTCTCACTTGCCCGCTTCGAATCCATGCTTAAAACGAACGATGTTTTATTCTTCGATTCTAACGAGTTTGAAAACATTATCCATCACTACCTTGAGAATGGAAAGATCTCGCTTGCCAAAAAGGCAGTAAAAATGGGTCTTGCTCAGCATCCTACTTCAGTGAATTTAAGACTGTTCAAGGTAGAGATCCTTGTTTTTGAAGATAAGCTGGATCTGGCAGACGGGATTTTAAATGAACTCAAAGAACTGGAATCTTCTAATGAGGAGATCTATATTCAAAAAGCGCAGATCTATTCGAAAAGAGATATGCACGCTGAGGCTATAAAAATGCTTCAGGCGGCACTTGAGATTACTTTAGAAGACGCTGAAATATTTTCACTTATCGGGATGGAATATCTATTCCTGGAAGATTTTGAAAATGCCAAATACAGCTTCATGAAATGTCTGGAAGCAGATGAAGAGGATTATTCAGCACTATATAACATAATGTACTGTTTCGATTTTCTAGATCAGAAAACCGAGGCTATTGAATATTTAAATCTTTATCTGAACAAGCACCCTTACTGTGAAGTTGCCTGGCACCAGGTAGGGAAACAGTATTTTGATCTTAAGGAATACAACAAAGCACTGGCAGCATTCGATTTTGCTATCATTAGTGATGACAGGTTTGTTGGTGCCTACCTTGAAAAAGGGAAAGTTCTTGAGAAACTAAAACGTTACAACGAAGCTGTTGAAAATTATAATATAACACTGGAACTTGAAGATCCAACTTCTTTCGCTTACCTGAGAATTGGAAAGTGTTTTGAAAAGCTTGGATGTGAAGATCTAGCGCTTAAAAATTACAAGCAAACAGTTCATGAAGATCCGCTTCTTGATAAAGGCTGGATCGCGATCACCGATTTCTATATCAAGAAACTGAACTTTCAGAAAGCATTATACTATATCAATAAGGCGATCAATATTGATGAAGAGAACGTTCTTTACTGGAAGCGCTATGCGAAAATCAATAGTAGGTTGAATTTTTACGAAGAAGCTGAACAAGGCTACAAAAAAAGTCTCGAGCTTGGGAATTACGAATTGGAAACCTGGGTGAGACGTTGCGATATCCTTATTGGTCTTGGTGAATATGAAACTGCCATCACCAGTATGTTGCAGGCTCTGGAATTCTATCCGGGTTCAGCCGAAATAGAGTATAGACTGTCAGGATTATTTTTCAGTACAAATAAAGGCGAAAAAGGTTATTTTCACCTGAACAATGCTTTGAAGATAGATTCTGAATATTATATAATCATCGAAGAACTTTTCCCTAATATATTCGAGCGTAAAAGCGTTAGACAAATTATAAATTCCTTCGTAAAGCTCTCTTAGTAATTTTGCTACCTTTGGGCGAATTCATAAAAAAAGAAGATGCAGCGAAGTTTTTTGGATTACCTTAAGGTGACTCTAAAAGGAATGGCCATGGGGGCCGCAGATGTAGTACCGGGAGTCTCCGGTGGAACAATCGCATTTATTTCAGGAATTTACGAAGAGCTTATTTCTACTATAAGCGGAATTAAACCTTCCCTTCTAACAACCTGGAAGGAAGATGGATTCTCTGCTATGTGGAAAGAGATGAACGGAAACTTTATTCTCGCCCTTTTCTGCGGAATTTTAATAAGCATCTTTAGTCTGATGCGAGTTGCAAATTATCTGCTGGATACACACCCGGTTTTAATCTGGTCTTTTTTCTTTGGTTTAGTGCTTGCTAGTATCTGGTTCGTGGCTAAGCAAATTCCACGTTGGAATTATAAAATTATAATAGCCCTTATACTTGGAGCTGCGGTGGCATATTATATCGTAAGTCTTCCTCCCTTAGCAGCGAACTCAAGCTCATTATTCCTTTTTTTCGCAGGAGCCATCGCTGTTTGTGCGATGATCCTTCCTGGAATATCTGGTGCATTTATTCTTGTACTTCTGGGAGCATATAAATCTATTACAGAAGCAGCTCATGATTTTGATATTAAGACCATTGCAATCGTTGGTGTTGGAGCCGTATTTGGATTACTTACCTTTTCAAGAATTCTGAAATGGCTTTTTGTTCATTACAGTAATATCACCTTAGCCGTTCTTACCGGTTTTATCGCAGGCTCTTTAAATAAGATCTGGCCCTGGAAGGAAACTCTGGAAACAGCAATCTATGGTGATAAGGAAGTTGTGTTGAAAGAAGCTTCGGTGATGCCGCAGAATTTCAATGGCGACCCGCAAACCATGTGGGCCATACTCCTAATGATCGCCGGGTTCTTATTCATTATAGGTTTGGAACTTGTCGCCAATAGAAAAACTGATCCTGCCGATGCAGCAAACTAGAACCTTTACCGATAAGATCCTTTTGGTTCTAAAGGGTCTTGCCATGGGCGCCGCGAATAAAGTTCCCGGAGTCTCTGGAGGTGTGGTTGCTTTCGTTGCCGGGTTCTATGAAGAATTTATTTATTCTCTTCAAAAGGTTAATTTAAAGGCTTTTAAATTGCTTATTTCAGGTAGATTTAAAAGTCTCTATCAATATATCAACGGAAAATTCATTTTCCTGTTAATCCTTGGAATGCTCATTAGTTACTTCAGCGTTTCTAAGGCTCTTGACTACCTCATCGTTCATTACGAATTACATGTATGGTCCTGTTTCTTCGGGATGATCATTGGATCTATTTACTACATCAGCAAAGATTTTGACGAATGGGACAGAAATTCTGTGCTATTCGCGATTTTTGGGGTTATTGCCGGTATCGCCATTAGTTTTCTAGAGCCAGCGCGTGAAAATGACAATCTTTGGTTCGTTTTTGTATGTGGAATGATCAGCGTTTCCGGAATGACCTTACCCGGACTTTCAGGAAGCTTTATACTCATATTGCTCGGAAATTATGTTTTACTTCTTGTAGACTCTGTAAATGCGCTTTATGATACTATGGCAGATATCATCATGTGGGATTTCAGTTTCACGGGAGATCTTGAACGTATTCGAATGTTGCAGGTTTTAATAGTTTTTGCAACCGGCTCCCTTGCCGGATTGGTATCACTTAGTCATCTTCTTGGTTATGTCCTGAAGAAACGTAAAAAAGAAACCTTTGCGGTTATTATAGGGTTTATTACCGGTTCTTTAGGTGTAGTTTGGCCATGGAAGGAAAAGATCTATAAAATGAATGATGAGGGTGAGACTTTAATAGATCGTGAAGGTCATAAGATCATTGATAATTACGACCGGTTCTTGCCATCCTTCGAAACTGCAGAAACATGGCTCGCCATTTTCTTCATTATCGTTGGGATTTTCATCGTGTTAGGCCTGGCCTGGTATGAAAATAGAAAATCTGAAATATGAGAAAATTTGGTCTTATAGGTAGAAATATCGATTACTCTTTTTCCAGAAAACATTTTTCTGATAAATTCAATGAGGAAAATATAGATGCTGAATACCTTAATTTTGATATTCAGTCTATAGATGAATTTCCGAAAGTGATCAAAAATAATATCATTTCAGGATTGAATGTTACCATTCCTTACAAGGAAGAAATAATGCAATACCTGGATCATCTGGATGCTCATGCTCAAAGTATCAAAGCTGTAAATACCATCAAATTTGAAAAAGATGGAAGTATTTGTGGTTACAATACAGATTATTGGGGTTTCCTGGAATCTATCAAACCACATTTGGAAAACCATCATCAAAAAGCCTTAATTCTTGGTACCGGTGGAGCTTCAAAAGCTATTGCTTATGCGCTTGAATTATTAGAAATAGATTACAGATTTGTTTCAAGAAAACCAGCGAAAGATGAACTATCCTATTCAGAATTAGATGAGAATATTCTGAAAAAATATACGCTTATCATTAATTGTACTCCGTTAGGCACATCTCCCAATATAGAGAAATGTCCAGATATTCCATTTGATCATATCTCTGATAAACATCTAGTCTACGACCTGATCTATAATCCGGCAGAGACAAAATTGATGAAACTTGCTTCAGAAAAAGGGGCTAAAACCATCAACGGACTTGAAATGTTGAAACTTCAGGCAGAGAAGGCCTGGAGCATCTGGAATTCATAAATCAGGCTCATATTAACCTGTTTTCACTCTCATAAATAAAACCATTCCCTTGTTCAATTTTAGGGGAGTTGTTATCTTTCAGAATAATTAGAGTATGAGGAACCTTAACATTGAAAGATATGTCACAGCAAGAAAATGAAAACAAGAAGAAAAACCTTTCCCCCGAAGATCTAGAGAATAATAAGAAATCTGATGAAAAAACTTCTGCGGAAAACAATGAGGAATTGACGAACGAGCCTGTGGATCAAGTAAAAAAAGAAGAATCAAAACAAGCAACTCCCGAAAAAACAGCAGAAGAATCTACAGATCACGAAGATGCAATGCTTCACGAATCTGCTACGGGAAAAGCAACTTCAGATAAAATTTCCAGAGAAAAGAAAAATCCAGATGAAGATCCATATACACATATGGAAGAGACCGAAGATGTAGAGAACCCTTTCTTTAAAGAACCAGAATTCACTGGTGATAAACAGGAAAAGAAGAAAAAGAAAAAAGAAAAACTATCAGATTCAACAGATAATGAAGATGCGATGGTTTCTGAATCGGAATCTAAAGCGAAAGCTGCTGAAGATAACGATGACGATGATGATATGGATAGTGATCTTGGAGATGCTGTAGTTGGTGAAAATAAAAAGTCATCTGGAAATCATGAAGAAGATATGGATGACGCGGTTGCTGAAGACAGTGAAGATGAAAGCGCCAACGAACGTCACGACATAGAAAAGAAAGATTATCATTCTATGAGTAAGGAAGCTCTGGCCGATGAGTTGGAGCGACTTCTTAAAAATGAGAAGATCCAGGCGATCAAAGAACATGTCGCGGAAATTCGAGCTGAATTCAACGCGAAGTTCGATGAGGAGATGGAAGAAAAGAAAGAGGATTTCTTGGCCGAGGGCGGAAATATCATCGACTTCCACTACTCTACTCCTTTAAAAAAGAGATTCAATTCACTTTATTTCGATTATAAGGAACAACGAAATAATTATTATAAACGACTAAAAAAGGATCTTAACGAAAATCTTCATAAGCGACTTGAATTGATCGAAGAACTTAAAGGGCTTCTGGATGTTGAGGAAAATATCAATACCACATACAATCACTTTAAGGAAATTCAGGATAAATGGCGCACTGCCGGTCCTATACCTCGTGATCGCTATAACAACGTTTGGAATACCTATCACCATCATGTAGAAAACTTCTATGACTTTTTACACCTCAACAGGGAGTTTAGAGACATGGATTTTAAACATAACCTTGAACAGAAATTAAAGGTGATAGACCGTGCCGAAGAGCTTCTTCAGGAGAAAGACGTAAACAGAGCTTTTAGGGAACTTCAGATGCTTCACAAGATGTGGAAGGAAGAACTTGGTCCTGTAGCCAAAGAATACCGTGAAGATATCTGGGAAAGATTCAGTACCGCCACTAAAAGTATTCATGATAAAAGACAGGAATATTTCAGTAATTTAGATGAAGAATATGAAAAGAACTGGGAGCGAAAACAGGAGATCATTGCTAAGATCAAGGAAATAGCAGACCAGGATTTTGACAGCCACAATAAATGGCAGCAGAAGATCAAGGAGATCGAAGCTCTTAGAGAAGAATTTTTCAATGCTGGAAAAGTACCGAGAAATAAAAATCAGGAGACATGGACGGATTTCAAGGAAAATGTGCGTCGTTTCAACAGAAAGAAAAATGCTTTTTATAAGAACCTGAAGAAACAGCAATACGATAATCTTGAAAAGAAAAAAGAGCTTATCCAGATCGCTGAAGACAATAAGGATAGTGATGACTTTAAGACCGTCACACCTCTAATGAAAAAGATCCAGTCTGACTGGAAAAAGGTTGGTCATGTTCCCAGGAAAGATAGTGACAAGGTTTGGAAACAATTTAAAAAGGCCTGTAACCATTATTTTGATCGTCTACACGCACAGAGAAACGAGGACAATAAGGAAGAAGTCGAGGCTTTTGAAAAGAAAAAAGAGATCCTTGATAAATTCAAGGCGATAGAACTTTCCGGAACCAAAAAAGAAGATCTAGCAACTATAAAGGCGCAGATCAATGCCTGGAAGGAAATTGGAAAAGTACCTTACAATAAACGGTTTATAGAAGGTAAATTCAATAAAGCTCTGGATCAATTATTCAAGAAAATGGATATTGATAATACCAAAGCTGAAATGATGAAGTATGAGAATAAGGTTCAGGCGCTTGATAATGCAGATGACGATAAAAGAATTAGAAATGAACATTATTTCTTAACGAAAAAGATCCAGGAAACGAAGGCTGAAATCAGGCAGCTGGAAAATAATCTGCAATTCTTTTCAAATGTTGATGATGACAATCCTCTGGTAAAAGAAGTTCATAAGAATATCGCAAATCACAAAGCCGATCTTGAAGTCTGGAAAGAGAAACTGGAAAAGATCAAATCGCTATACTAAATAAAATTTATGCCTTGCAGTTTATGCAATAGCACCACCCGGAATTTTCAATTTGTAAAAGACCGGAGTTATGTGCAATGCACAGGTTGTAAGGCAATTTTTTTATCTTCCGAATACCATTTATCCCCCAAGGCAGAAAAACAGCGCTATAGTCTGCACAATAATGATGTGGAAGACATTGGCTATATCCAATTCGTACAACCGGTTATAGACCGGATCAAATTAGATTTTGATACAGAATCTTTAGGACTTGATTTTGGATGTGGAACAGGACCTGTGATCGCTTCCCAGCTTAAACTCTCAGGCTACAATCTAAAATTATACGATCCATATTTCGAACCCGATAAAGAAGTCTTTAAAGGCAAATTCGATTTTATTGTATGTTGTGAAGTTATGGAGCATTTTCAGGATCCTTTGAAAGAATTCAGATTACTGCGTTCTATCTTGCAAACTGAAGGGAAATTATATTGTAAAACCGAAGTCTGGGATGATGCCATAGATTTTCAGAACTGGCATTACAAAAATGATCTAACCCACGTGATATTTTATAATAAGGAAACCTTAAACTGGCTAAAGCAAAATTTTGAATTTTCGAAACTGGAAATTGAAAAAGATTATATGGTTTTCACCGCCTGATCACTGTTTCTTAGCCTCATTCCAGAAAACATCCATCTCAGCTAAGGTCATATCTTTTAAAGCCTTATTGTTTTCATTTGCTTTCGTCTCTAGATATTGAAATCTTTTTATAAACTTCTTATTAGTACGTTCCAGGGCGTTTTCCGGGTTTATGTCTAAAAACCTGGCATAATTGATCATAGAAAACAAAACATCGCCAAATTCAGCTTCTATTTCATCTTTATTATCAGCATCTATCTCATGCTGTAATTCGTCAAGCTCCTCTTTCAACTTTTCAAATACCTGTTGTGGTTCTTCCCAGTCGAATCCGACTCCAGCCACCTTATCCTGAATTCGATTTGCTTTTACAACTGCTGGCAAAGATCTTGGAACTCCTTCCAGAACGCTCTTCTTACCTTCTTTAAGTTTTAGGTTTTCCCAATTCCTTTTCACATCTTCTTCATTCTCCACTTTTACATCTCCATAGATATGAGGATGACGATCAATTAATTTATCACAGATGGAGTTGGCAACGTCGGCAATATCAAAATCATTGGTTTCACTACCTATCTTGGAGTAAAAAACAAGATGCAGTAAAACATCACCAAGTTCTTTTTTAATCTCTTCCATATCCTTATCCAGAATCGCATCTCCGAGCTCGTAAGTTTCTTCAATGGTAAGATGTCTCAAAGATTCCATAGTTTGTTTACGATCCCAGGGACACTGCTCTCTTAGTTCGTCCATAATGGTTAGCAACCTATCAAATGCTTTTAATTGATCTTCACGAGTATTCATACAGAAAATTGATTTTGGTAAAAATAGGATTTCGAGGATGGAAATCTGAATTTATTCCACAAAAAAAGCCTCTCTAAAAAGAGAGGCTCTTACAAGGGTGGAAGACCGGTTTCGAACCGGCGACCTCCGGAACCACAATCCGGCGCTCTAACCAGCTGAGCTACAACCACCATTTGATTAGCGGATGCAAATGTAAGTTATTTCAACTATTTCGCAAAGAAAAAATTTCAATTAAATGAGGTCAAATATTGAATCTACTGCCACATTTCGTTCTACATTAAATCCTTCGGCATGATCTGTATTAATAAGTCTTCCCATATCCTGAGCACGGTAAGTGATGCTATCCAGAAAGTTACTGCTGGAAATTGGAGTTTGAGGCTCTTTGCTATTCTCGTCAAAAAACTGGGAACGGTATGCCAGAACCGATTCTAATTTTTTATCTAAATAACCTGAAATATCAACTACAAAATCTGGCTGAAGGTTTTTCCATTGTATATAATGAAAAACATGTTTAGGTCTCCAGGCAGCTTGTTTGTTTCCATCCATGATTGTTTCAATCTTCCTCAATCCGCTAAGAAAACAGGCATCGCTAACAAGTTTTGCTCCTTTGCCATGGTCTATATGACGATCGTCAACTGCATTACATAGAACGATCTCAGGCTGATATTTTCTAATGATCTTGATGATCTCGAGCTTGTGGGCTGTGTTATTTTCGAAAAAAGCATCACTGAACTCAAGATTATGACGCATTTTGACTCCGAGTATTTCCGCAGCATCTTTTGCTTCTTTATCCCTTATTTCAGCCGTCCCTCTTGTTCCCAGTTCTCCTCTGGTAAGATCAAGGATCCCTACTTTTTTACCGCGATCTACTTCTTTCGCAATTGTTCCTGAGCAGCTTAGTTCCACATCGTCGGGATGCGCTCCCACTGCCAGTATATCTAATTTCATAATTGTTTATTCTGAATATTACTTTACTGATTTTATTGCCTGTGTAAGATCTTCTATCAGGTCTTCGGCTTCTTCTATACCTACTGAAAATCTTAACAAGTTGTTCTTGATTCCCTGCTTTAATCTTCCCTCTTCACTTAACAGTCCGTGAGAAGTCTTTGAGGGTAATAGAATAGTACTTTCCACTCCGGCAAGACTCATGGAAGGTTTTATCAATTTCAAGGCTTTCATGAATTTTGAAGCATCGAACGTTTCGTTCAGCTCAAATGATAACATTCCACCAAAACCTTTCATCTGTGATTTTGCAAGGTCATGATCTGGATGATCCTTTAATCCCGGATAGTAAACATTAGAAACATCCTTATGATCGTTCAGAAATTCAGCGAGCTTTTGAGCGTTCTCATTTTGCGCTTTAACCCTGATACCCATTGTTTTAATACTACGCTCCAGTAACCAGACGGTATAATCACTCAAGCTACCTCCAAAATTCTTAGCCATCTGGAAGATCCTGTCAATATTCTCTTCAGAAGAAATAACCGTTCCGGCAAGGATATCACTGTGACCACCCATATATTTTGTTGCGGAATGTATTACCACATCAATTCCAAAATCGATCGGATTCTGATTAACCGGCGAAGCAAAGGTATTATCTATCATACTTACCAGATCATGTATTTTAGCAAGTTCTGCAACAGTTTTCATATCTGTGATACGAAGTAAAGGATTGGAAGGCGTCTCTATATAGATCACTTTCGTATTTTCCTTTATTTCAGCTTTAAGTGAATCGGCTTTAGCATCTTTAGCAAAGCTATACTCAATCCCGAACTTGTCAAATTCCTCAGTCGCAAGGTTACTTGTTCCGCCGTAAAGCGAATCCTGAAAAACCACATGGTCACCGGCCTTTAAAAAAGCCATTAACGAGGTACTTACTGCAGCCATGCCACTACCAAAGATCAGCGACGCTTCTCCATGTTCCAGAGCTGCCATTTTTTTTGCCAGAGCGACCTGGTTCGGAGTATTAAAATATCTTGGGTATCTCTTGGTTTCAACATCTTCAAAAGCGTAAGAAGTAGACATATACAAGGGAGAAACCGCTCCTTTAAATTCATTGTCTTCCAATTCTCCCACGTGAGTGCATATTGTGTTGATCCCTTTAGAATTATTCATACAGTATTTTTAATAAAATTTGAGCTCTAATGTACTAAGATTTCTTATAAATAGAATTATCTACCACTTTTGGAAAGCCGGCATTGAGACAGACGTTAATTAAAGTTAAACCTTACCTTAATTTCTGGCCAGGCCTATCATTTTTGGGTAACTTTCAATAAATATAAAAATTGAACCATGAAGAATGTAAATGCATACGCAGCGAAATCTAATGATGCCGACCTGGAACCTTTAGATATCGAAAGAAGAGAGATCTTAGATGATGACGTGAAAATAGAGATAGATTACTGTGGTGTTTGTCACAGTGATATTCATCAGGTTAGAAATGATTGGGGAAACAGTAAGTATCCAGTAGTCCCAGGTCATGAGATCATTGGTCGGGTAATAGAAGTTGGAAAGAATGTAAAAAACTATAAAGAAGGTGATCTTGTTGGTGTTGGTTGCATGGTAGACTCCTGCCAGAAATGCCAGTCCTGTAAAGACGATCTTGAGCAATATTGCGAAAACGGGATGACGGCCACTTATAATGGGAAAGATAAACATCTTGGCGGTCATACTTTTGGAGGTTATTCTGAAATGATCGTAGTCAAAGAAAAATTTGTACTGAAAGTTCCTGAAAACCTGGATACCAAAGCTGTTGCTCCATTACTTTGTGCCGGGATCACCACCTGGTCTCCACTAAGACAATGGAATGTAAAAAAAGGTGATAAAGTTGGAGTTGTTGGTCTTGGTGGACTTGGACACATGGGTGTGAAATTTGCCAGCGCTCTAGGTGCGCATACGGTTATGATCACCACTTCCCCAAGTAAAGCTGAAGACGCAAAGAGACTTGGAGCTGATGAAGTTCTTATCTCTAAAGATGAAGATGCCATGAAGAAGCATCAGGGAACTTTTGATTTTATCCTGAATACCGTTCCGGTAGGACATGATACAAATCCATACATTGGCCTGTTGAAGCGTGATGCTACGATGACTCTTGTTGGAGCCATTGATAATGTAGATCTACACGGAGGAGGCCTTATTATGGGCAGAAAAAGACTTGCCGGATCATTGATTGGCGGAATTAAAGAAACTCAGGAGATGCTGGATTTCTGCGGAGAACATAATATTGTTTCAGATATAGAAATGATCGATATCCAGAACATTAACGAAGCTTACGACAGGGTTGTAAAATCTGATGTGAAGTATAGATTTGTAATAGATATGAAATCAATTAAGAACTAAGAATGAGTATACTTTCTTCACTTTTAGGAAATGCCGGAGCTATTAAAAACGAGGAGCTTCAGGAGAAATACGGTAAATTATTAATCCCATCGGAAAGTATCGAAGCTGGTTTTAAGATCATAAGAGATACCTTCATTTTCACGAATAAACGACTCATTCTGGTAGATGTTCAGGGGCTTACAGGCAATAAAGTGGAATACTTTTCAGTACTCTATAAAAGTATAACCAGGTTTAGCGTAGAAACTGCCGGCAGTTTTGATCTGGATGCAGAGTTAAAGATATGGATCTCTGGAGAGCAGAATCTGTCTATTTCTAAAAAATTCAATAAGAAAGTAGACATTTATGAAGTTCAGAAACTGCTTGCCCAATTTACTATGTAAGCGAAAATATTAATATTATGAAAGCCACTTATTTAAATTAGATAAGTGGCTTTTCTTTTAAAGAAATACTAAGAACCAATATTTTCTAAACTGAGTTCATATCTTTGCTTTTTAGCATTTGTTCAACGATCAATCCAAAAAATATATGAGTTTACTTCTAACCAATATCAAGGAATTATTACAGGTTAGGGAGAATAATATCCTAAAAGTTTCTGGCAGCGAAATGAAAAAGCTTCCAACCATCAAAAATGCCTGGATGTATATCGAAAATGATAAAATTACTGATTATGGTTCTATGGATAAACTTCCGGAAATTAAGGCTGATGAAACTATAGATGCTTCCGGAAAGATCATAATGCCTGCCTGGTGTGATTCACATACTCACATTGTTTACGCTGGAAATCGTGAACAGGAATTTGCTGACAGGATCAATGGATTGAGTTATGAGGAGATTGCCAACAGAGGTGGTGGAATTCTGAATAGCGCAAAAACCCTCCAGGAAACTCCGGAAGATGAAGTGTACGAGCAATCTGCAAAAAGGCTGGAAGAAGTGATGAGACTTGGAACTGGAGCCGTAGAGATCAAATCTGGCTATGGTCTTACAGAGGAAGCTGAACTTAAAATGCTTCGCGTGATCAATAAGCTAAAAGAGAACTACGATATTTCAATAAAATCGACATTCCTTGGAGCTCATGCAATTCCGAAGGATTATAAGAACGATCCTGATGCTTATATGGAATTAGTCATCAATGAGATCCTTCCTAAAGTTGCAGAACAAAACCTGGCAGAATATGTAGATATCTTTTGTGAACAGGGATATTTTACGGTTGAAGACACGAATAAGTTACTCAATGCGGCTAAAAAATATGGTTTGAAACCAAAGATCCATGTGAATCAATTCAATGCCATAGGTGGCGTGAAGGCAGGCGTAGATCATAATGCTTTAAGCGTAGACCATTTAGAAGTAATGACAGATGAAGATATTGAGGCATTAATAGGTTCAGAAACCATGCCTGTTGCTCTTCCCTCCTGCTCATTATTTTTGAGTATTCCTTATACGCCAGCTAGAAAGATACTGGATGCAGAACTTCCATTAGCATTGGCTACAGATTTTAACCCAGGAAGCACCCCAAGCGGAAATATGAACCTTGTTGTATCCCTTGCCTGCATCAAAATGAAAATGACTCCGGAAGAAGCAATTAACGCAGCTACAATTAACGGAGCTTATGCCATGGAATTAAGTGATTCTCATGGTAGCATTACTAAAGGAAAAAAAGCTAATTTTATAGTAACCAAAGAAATACCTTCCTATACTTTTCTGCCTTATGCCTTCGGAACTAATTCGATCGATTCGGTATATATAAACGGTAAACTAGTGTAATATGAAAGGCTTAAAGATCTATCATCCTTCAGATATTAAAAGATTTATCTCCAAAAGAAAAGGTGAAACCAAATTTGGAGAGCAAATTCAATTTGTTCGTGATATTGATAAGCTGGACGAGTTGTCTTCAAAATATGTCTTGCTAGGCGTAAAAGAAGATATTGGAGTTAGGGCCAATCACGGTAAACCTGGAACTTCACAAGCCTGGGAAGCTGCCTTAAGATCACTGGTTAATATCCAGGTGAACAGATTTAATGATCCTGAAAATGTTGTTTTATTAGGTGAATTAGATTGTGAGGAATTAATGGAAAAAGCCTCCTATCTTGATGAATCTGATCCTAATTATTTTCCCAAACTTGGTGACCTGGTAAAACAGGTAGATCAATTACTTTCAGATGTTATTGAAAAGATCATTTCAAAAGGGAAAATTCCGGTAGTGATAGGCGGCGGACACAACAATGCCTACGGAAATATTAAAGGAGCAGCGAAAGCTTTAAAGAATCCGATCAATGTGGTGAATATAGATGCGCATACAGATCTAAGACAACTTGAACATCGTCACAGCGGGAATGGTTTCAGCTATGCTATCGAAGGTCAGTATTTGAGAAAATACACGGTTTTTGGTTTGCATAAGAATTATACTCCCAAGTATATTTTCAAGGAAATGGATACTTCAGAAAATATGGAATATTACCTGGCTGAAGATCTAATGAAATTCCCTGATGAGATCCTAAGAAGGTTTCAGCAATGCCTTGAAATGACCGATCATATAAAGTTCGGACTGGAACTTGATTGTGATGCGATCGCTAATTTCCCTAGCAGTGCCAAATCACCTGCAGGTTTTTCTGTAAATAACATCCGTAATTTTATTCAGAGCGCTTCAAAAAGTGGAAACTGTTGTTATTTCCATATCTGTGAAGCAGCACCGGAAAAAGAAAATGCAGATCAGGTAGGCAAGGCTCTTTCTTATTTTATTAGTGATTTTATTTCAGACTAGCTTCTGAAGATAGTTTCTGGTAAACACCATTGGTCCAGCCAAAACCATCCTGCGTTGGATATTCTCCTCCACCACTCTCTTTGCTAAGGTCTTCCACATTGTATTTTTCCAGCATTTTAAATGTGCGATCATAAACATCCTTATTTAACTTCAGCCATCTTGAAGTGATCGTAGCAGAAAGTTCATTCTGACCATAATTCTGAAGTCCCTTTACAGATAACCACTGCAAAGGAGCCCAGCCATTAGGCGCATCCCACTGTTCACCGGTATGATATGGCGTGGAAACTAATCCGCCGGGTTTTAAAAATGTTTGTTCGATAGTTTCGGCAATTTTTTCAGATTGATCTTGTGTCGCAACTTTGAAGAAAAGCGGATAAACACCAGCCAGAGACAGCTGTTCGGTTGTTTGTTCTTTCTTAAAATCATAATCCATAAAAAAGCCGTTTTCCTGATTCCAGTGGTATTTTAAAAGTGCCTTTTTTCGACTCTCTGCTTTTTGACTAAAGCTTTCCGCTTTTTCATTATCACCTGAAATTCTAGCTGCTTCAGAAATAGTCATTTCCAGATTATACATTAATGAATTAAGATCAATTGGAACTATATCAGTTGTATAGATCGTAGACAGATCAAATTTCCCATTGGCATCTTTACTTAACCAGCGACTGGAAAAATCCCAGCCAGATTCAGCTCCTGCCCGCAGGTTACGGTAAACCTGTTCTTTGGTTAGTTCTGGATTTTGCGCAACCGCTTCTGATGCAGTTTTCACATCTTCACGATAACTTTCAGGCCGTGGCGTATTATTATCATCCCAGTAACGATTCAGAATCTCTCCATCAGGCATTTTCACTACGCGCTTGCTTGCAGTTATATCAACCAGGCTCAAACTACCATTCATCCAGAAATTATATTCCCTTTCCAGTTCAGGCAGGTAATTAGCCAGAACTTTTTCTCCTTTAGATTCGGCTAGCACTTTTACCATCATCGCAAAAAATGGAGGTTGAGACCTGCCCAGATAATACGTCCTGTTCCCGTTTGGTATAAAGCCATATTCATTGATAAGAAATGCAAAATTGTCAACCATATTCTCAATGGTCTCTATTTCGCTATCTTCCTGTAGTCCAAGCATAGTGAAATAACTATCCCAATAATAGATCTCTCTGAATCTTCCACCAGGAACTATATAGGGCTCAGGTAATGGAATTAATGTTCCTGATCTTTCTTCATCAGCAGGTCTTTTTAAAACATCCCATAATTTACCGATATGAGTTCTTATGGACGATGAATCAATTTCAAATTCAAAATCATTACCCGGTAAATCAAAATGTTGATCAACGAAATCAGTAATCCCATTTTTAGTGGTATCATCCAGCATATTATAACGCTGTCTTATCAGGCTCACATTATATTGGGGTTTTACATCAACGAAGGTTTTACTGTCTGGAAATATCTCCATGGTTTGTACATCGTAAAAAAGATCTCCATAAAGTTCAGCAGGTGGGAGGATTTCTATCTCGTTTTCAATTTTCTCCAGCTCCTGTTCTGGATCGGGACCGATCTTACAGGAAACTAATAAGGCTATTACAAGTAGATATTTAATTGAAAATAAGAATGATTTTTTCATACCGAGGGTTTTATGCTTTATAAATATAAGTGAATTTAAAGTTCCTATTATCTAAAGTCATTTTTCAAACTATTTAATAATTTTGAATCATAAATAGATGAGTATGCAAATAGTATCGTGGAAACCTGAGTATTCAGAAGAATTCAGGAAAATGAATATTTACTGGTTAGAAGAATTTTTCTGGGTAGAACCACATGATGAGGATGTATTAGGGGACCCCAATAAATATATTATAGATCCCGGTGGAACGATCTTTTTTGCATTAGAAGAAAATAACGTTATCGGCTGCGTTGCATTAATGAAAATTAAAGAGGATATTTTTGAGCTAACAAAAATGGCGGTAAAACCGGAATATCGTGGGAAGAAGATCGGTCACCAGCTAATGCAGCATTCTATTGAATTTGCAACGGATCAAAACTGGGACTCTCTTATTATCTATAGCAATCGTAAATTAGAAAATGCCATCCATTTATACCGCAAATATGGATTTAAAGAAATTCCTATCGCAAAAGACAACCCCTACAGCCGTGGCGATATTAAAATGCAACTAAAGCTTTCTTAATTCTTTACTAATTGGGAAGCCTCTCCATGTTGTCTTTTTTACATTTAGATAAAATTTTCACTATGAGAAAAATAGCTACCCTAATTGCAATTAGTATCCTACTAATTGGATGTAAGAATGACAAGAAATCTGATGAGAATGAGGCTAAAACCGAAATAGCTGAAAACAGGACTTCTTCTAATGAAATGGAATCTGATTCCAGCGAAATTGAGATCACTCCTATCTCTCACGCAACCGCAGTATTTAAATGGGGAGGAAAAGTATTTTATACCGATCCAGTTGGCGGTGCAGCCGCATTTGAAGGAAAAGCAAAACCAGACTTTATTCTGATCACTGATATTCACGGAGATCATATGAATGCTGAAACCCTAAATGCTTTGGAATTGGAAGATACCAAGATCATCGTGCCGGAAGCAGTACAGAAAAAGCTACCGGAAGAACTTCAATCTAATTTAATGGTCATGAATAATGGTGAAACCCAGGAAATTATGGGATTCACGGTTAAGGCTATACCTATGTACAACCTTCCGCAGACCAAGGATGCTATGCATGTAAAAGGTCGTGGGAACGGTTATGTCCTGGAAATGAATAATGAAAGACTTTATATCTCAGGAGATACAGAAGATATTCCTGAAATGAGGGATTTGAAAAATATAGATGTAGCTCTTGTTTCTATGAATCTTCCTTACACCATGCCAGTAGATCAGGCGGCAGATGGCGTTCTAGCCTTTAAACCTAAAAAGGTAATTCCTTATCACTATCGTGGAAAAGATGGATTTTCTGACGTGAATAAATTTAAAGAACTGGTTAATAAAGGTGATGAGAATATTCAGGTTGAATTGATGGAATGGTATCCTGAGAAGGATAAATAATCTAACAATAAGAAGCCGTCTTTCTTTACATTTTGCATACGAAGATTGCAAAATTTTTATGTTGGCTAATTCAAATTTAACAGCATGTCAACGCAAATGCTTTTAAGAGAAAGACGGCTTTTCATATTTTCAAAAAACCTTACTTAAATATAGATACTAAATAAGGATTTAACAAAATTAATTAATCATAATTCATTGATTATCACATATATTTAACGTTATTCTAATAATGAATATATATTAATCAATTTTCATTTTTCTACACATTCAACTTCCGATTCTGCTTTTCCTTATCGCTATTCTCAAACGTGGCTACAAACTGCAGATTTCACCGAACAGCTTTGTACAACTTTGGTCTCATCAAACTGCATGTGATTTACTTTGTAATTGAAAAAATGATCTACATTTTCAACACTGGTCTCATTTGAAAGTGCTGCTACCTTCAATTCTATTATCGGAGCTAAACTCGCCTTTGCGGCAATCGCACAAAAAATAATCGCAATTAGAATAAAATAGATCCTTTACATAATCTTTATTTGGTTGTTCTATTTAAAAGACGATTATAAAATTTAATCGTTACACTAAACTTTTTAATTTAACATTTTGAAAATCAGATTACTATCATATTCTAACGGGTAGTAATTAATTTAATTGCATAAAAAAAGCCCGACATTTCTGCCGGGCTTTTTTCTATAATTAAAAGTACT
The DNA here is from genome assembly GCF_031344135.1 of Christiangramia sediminicola. Taxonomy (NCBI): domain Bacteria; kingdom Pseudomonadati; phylum Bacteroidota; class Flavobacteriia; order Flavobacteriales; family Flavobacteriaceae; genus Christiangramia; species Christiangramia sediminicola. Next base: position 89,344 of record NZ_JAVJIU010000002.1, on the reverse strand, counting down.
ATGAAAGCACTTCCTGTACTTTATCTGCAGCTTCCTGAAACTGTACAGCACTGTACACTTTAAGTCCACTATTATCAATTAGTTCTTTTGCTATATCTGCATTAGTTCCCTGTAAACGTACAATGATTGGCACATTCATAGCATCTCCCATATTTTTAGAAGCGTCTACAATTCCTTGCGCCACACGGTCACATCTTACAATACCTCCAAAGATATTTACCAGAATAGCTTCAACTTTATCATCTTTAAGGATCAATCTGAAAGCTTCCTCTACTCTCTTTGCATCAGCGGTTCCTCCAACATCAAGGAAGTTTGCAGGTTCTCCACCAGCTTGCTTAATAAGGTCCATGGTTGCCATTGCAAGTCCGGCACCATTTACCATACATCCAACATTTCCATCAAGATCTACATAGTTAAGACCCACTTCTCTGGCTTCAACTTCTGTTGGATTCTCTTCACGAACATCACGCATTTCAGCATAATCTTTATGACGGAAAAGTGCATTATCATCTAGAGTTACCTTTGCATCAACTGCCATGATTAGATCATCACTGGTTTTTAATACCGGATTGATCTCGAAAAGTGAAGAATCAGACTTTTCAAAAGCTTCGTAAAGAGACATTACGAATTTCGTCATCTCTTTAAAACCTTTACCGCTAAGTCCAAGGTTAAAAGCAATACGACGTGCCTGGAAACCAAGCAATCCTGTAGCAGGATCTATTTCTTCAGTGAATATAAGGTCTGGAGTTTCTTCAGCAACAGTTTCGATATCCATACCACCTTCGGTAGAATACATGATCATGTTACGACCAGTAGCACGGTTAAGCAACACAGACATGTAGTACTCTTCCGGCTCATTATCTCCTGGATAATAAACATCTTCAGCTACAAGAACCTGGTGTACTTTCTTACCTTCTGCAGATGTTTGAGGAGTTACAAGATTCATCCCAATGATCTCTCCTGCAATTTCTTCAACCTCTTTCAGGTTTTTAGCAAGTTTTACACCGCCACCTTTTCCACGACCACCAGCATGCACCTGTGCTTTGATCACGTGCCAACCGGTTCCGGTCTTTTCAGTTAGTTCTTTTGCAGCATCAACTGCTTCTTTGGCATTTCTTGCCACGGTCCCACGTTGAATGCGAACTCCGAAGCTGTTTAAAATCTCTTTTCCTTGATATTCGTGTATATTCATAATCAGCTATTTCTTCTGTATTAATTATGGAAGGCAAAAGTAACAAATACATACTATTGTACCAATCTTTTTTGAGCTTCTTAACGCTTGATGAATCGTGGAAATCCAATATTCTTCAAGGCTTTGCGAAATACGCTCTTAGCACGAAAAGGTTATCGTAGAAAAATCTTATATTTCTGGCAATAAAAAGCATTCTCCAGTAAATTAGTCATTTAATAGTTGCTTATGAAAAAGGCTTTACTGGCATTAGCCATTGGTGGGTTTGGAATTGGAATGACGGAATTTGTGATCATGGGAATATTGCCAGAAGTTGCAGAAGCTCTATATATTACCATTCCACAAGCCGGACATTTTATATCGGCCTACGCTCTGGGAGTTGTAGTGGGTGCACCGCTACTTACTATCTTCGGAAACAAACTGCCCCCGCACAAGGTATTATTGGGATTAATGGTTTGGTTCACCGTATTCAACACACTGTCAGCCTTCTCCAGTTCTTATACTTTATTATTAATCTCGAGATTTCTTTCCGGGCTTCCTCACGGTGCATTCTTCGGAATTGGTGCCGTTGTTGCCGGCAAACTCGCAAAACCCGGTAAAGATGCTCAGGCAATTGCTACCATGTTTACAGGACTTACCGTAGCGAACGTTATTGGAGTTCCGCTTGGAACCTATCTTGGTCAGAATTTTGAATGGGGCGTGGCCTTTCTTGCAGTTGGTGTGGTAGGTGTTTTGGCTGTTTTAAGTGTAAAGTTCTGGATGCCTGAATTGCCAAATAATGAATCTAACGGATTGAAAAAAGATCTAAAGGTTTTGAAAAAGCCAGAACTATGGATGGTCATCCTTCTCACAACAATTGGAACCGGAGGTTTCTTTGCCTGGTATAGTTATATCGCCCCTTTAATCACCGATGTTGCTGAACACAATGAAGATATTGTGAGTTATGCTATGATCCTTGCGGGATTAGGTATGGTTGCCGGAAATTTTTTAGGAGCCAAACTTGCTGAAATGTTCAGCCCAATTAACGCAGTTATAATCGCTTTAATACTAATGGTGATCGCCCTGCTATCAAATACTTTTCTTGCATACAACCAGATAGGTGTATTGATAATGACATTTATAATTCCGGTGATCGCATTCTGTATCGCCACACCTATTCAAATGGCAGTGATCAATTCAGCTAAAGGATCTGAAATGTTAGGATCTTCATTGAACCAGAGTGCCTTTAATATGGGAAATGCCAGCGGTGCATATCTTGCAGGCCTACCAATCGCCTATGGCTACGGAATCGTATCTGCACAATATGTTGGAGCTGCCATGGCAGGAATTGGAATTTTCATAGGTCTTGGAGTAATCATGATTAGGAGACAACAGAAAGCTCAGCTGGAACTAAGCAGTTCATAATTTAGAAAGTTTCATAAATAACAAATTGTATAAATCGGTTATATTTGATACAAGCCTTATTCTCTACTGAATAAGTAATATATTTTTGCTGAAAATATTTAAGACGAAATGACCCAGAAAGATCTCCTTTCAATCACTAAAGAATTTGGTAGTCCGGTATATGTTTATGATGCCGAAAAGATCATATCACAATATAAGAGGTTAACCGATGCTTTTAAGGTTAATGAACTTAGAATTCATTATGCTGTCAAGGCGCTTTCAAATATCTCCATTCTAAAATTACTGAATTCGCTTGGCTGCGGGTTAGATACTGTTTCTATTCAGGAAGTAAGACTGGGATTAAAAGCTGGTGTAGATCCTTCTAAAATCATTTATACCCCTAACGGTGTTTCTCTTGAAGAGATCGAGGAAGTTGTAAAACTAGGAGCGCAGATAAATATTGATAATCTTTCAATTCTGGAGCAATTTGGAAGCAGGCATCCGGAAATCCCTGTTTGCATCAGGATCAATCCTCATGTGATGGCTGGTGGAAATTCTAAGATTTCTGTGGGTCATATCGATTCAAAATTCGGGATTAGTATTCATCAAATGCCTCACTTAATGAGGATCGTTGAGAATACGGGAATGCATATCAACGGTATACATATGCATACCGGAAGTGATATTCTTGATATCGGTGTTTTCCTGCATGCTTCGGAGATCTTATTTGAAGCTGCGAGAAACTTTAAGGAATTAGAATTTATCGATTTTGGAAGCGGATTTAAAGTTCCCTATCGTGAAGGTGATATTGAAACAGATATTGAAGAACTTGGAACACAATTAACCCAGAAATTTGAAAAGTTCTGCAAGGAATACGGGCGTGAACTAGCTCTTGCTTTTGAACCAGGAAAATACCTGGTAAGCGAAGCAGGTAAGTTCCTCGCCAAGGTGAATGTGATTAAGCAAACAACCTCAACCGTATTTGCCGGAATAGACACAGGTTTTAATCATTTAATAAGACCGATGTTCTACGGTTCTCATCATGAGATAACAAACATTTCAAATCCAGAGGCAAAAAATCGATTTTATAGCGTTGTAGGTTACATCTGCGAAACTGATACTTTCGGAAACAATCGCAGAATTTCCGAAATAAGAGAAGGTGATATCCTGAGTTTTAGCAATGCCGGTGCATACTGCTTCTCAATGGCCAGTAATTTTAATTCGAGATATCGCCCCGCTGAAATCTTATGGTATGATGGGAAAGCTCATCTTATTCGTGAAAGAGAAACCTTCGAAGATCTTACCAGGCATCAAATCGAAATGAATTTTGATACTTCACCAAAAGAACTTGTTGAAAAAGAATAGAAAAAGCAGCCAAATGGCTGCTTTTTTTTATCCCTCAATCAGTTCATTTTTTTTTATACTTAGAAATCTAGCAATCAGAGGTTTGATATTATTCTCTAGAAAAAGTCACTTTAATTTTAGCTCTAAGAGTGAATTTTTCTTTTTTTTGTTAAAATATTTAACAATTTAAACCATCAATCAAAAATGAAATTTTTCAAATTCCTACTGATCCTTAGCTGTACATTTTATTTCACCAGTTGCGCTTCAAGTTACCAGCATATCAATCCGGAAGACCTCACTTATAATTCACAAAAGATAGAAAAGGAAGGTGTTTCACTTGAATATAAATATGATCTGCTTCCTAAGAAATACGCTAAAAAAGAGCGAAAATCTGATATTCGCCTTGTAGCTTTCGGAATTCAGAACAATACCGATCGCCAGCTTATACTAGGAAGAGATTTTAAATTAGCCTTTGAAAATGGCGGGAATGCCCTCGTACTATCACGAGAAAAAACTTTTCAGGAATTAAAACAACAGGGAGCATGGCACTTGCTTTACTTATTACTAACGCCGGTAAACGTTCAAACTTATAGCGATGACGGCAGGTTTACTTCCACCACTAATTATCCAATTGGCCTGATTTTAGGACCAGGTATTGCAGGTTATAATATGCTAAGAGCAGGTTCTGCCAACAAACGCTTTAAAAAAGATCTTGAAACTTATGATCTGACTGACAAAACCATTAATCCAGGTGAAGAAAAATTTGGATTGGTTGGAATCAGGGCCGATGGCTATGACTCTTTAAAGATCAACTATATCGGAAATACCGATACCCTAGAAGAGAATGAAGATACAGATGTGAAATAAATCTTTATTTCTAAATTTTACATGAGCCCTTCAATATAAAATTGAAGGGCTTTTTTTAATATAATACTAACCAAAATCCATTTTCAATTAGGTATTTTAATTGAAAAGTTTCAGATGGAATATAAGCTAGATAAAGAGCGATCTCTAAAGGAAAATATTAATGAGATCTTCAATGAAGAGATTTCGGGTTGCATTAGTGCGCTCAAAGAACTTGATATTCATCTGGCAGTTCATGATATTAGAAAACGCCTGAAAAAGCTGCGGGCTATGGCCAGGCTTTTTAGAGATGAAATGGGTGAGGAAGAATATAAATCTCTCAATATAAAATTCAGGGATCTTGGACGCGAGATATCTGATATAAGAGATTTTACTGCATATCTGGAAACACTGGAAAGGCTTAAACTTCGATATGGCAAATATCTTTATAAAAGTTTTTTTAATTCTGTAGAAAAGAAGCTTCTTGACGAGCGAAAAAATATGACCGAAGAATTGATCAGGCAGGATTTCTTTTCAGGTCATCTGATGTCAGAATTTGAAAATATTTCTAATGATATTAAGCAATGGCCCGTTAGATCAAATAATATAGATATCATTTTGCCCAGCATAGAGAGGGTCTACCAGAGAGGCAATGATGCTATGAAAGTATCTTTTGAAAATCCAACTACAGAGAATTTTCATGAATGGCGCAAAAGGGTAAAATACCTCTGGTATCAACTATTATTATTGCAGGACACCTGGCCCCAGTTCTTCGAAACTCTGGAAGCAGAAGTGCATTTGCTGGCCGATTTTCTTGGAGATGACCACGATCTAATGCTTTTTATGAACAAAGTACTATCTGAAGATTTTCATTTAAAAGATGAAGAACAAAAGGAGATGTTCGAGGCTTTGATTGCAGAATTTAGTGATCAATTGAGGAAGGATGCAGAGATCAAGGGAAAATTGATCTATGCGGAATCCCCGGAAGATTTCAGGAATAGGATTGGGAAGTACACCCAGGTAAACTGGAATTGATTTTATAACTTATAACCTTAAAAAATTACAATAATGAGCAAGCTGATCTATATTTTCGTCCTTATTTTTCATACTTCCATTTTTGCCCAGATCGATACCCAAAATTCTGAGATCATAGATCTAACTCATTCCTTTTCTAATGAAACTCTCTATTGGGTCACTGCCAAGGAATTTAATTTAGAGGAAGTTGCAAAAGGTAGAACTGAAAAAGGCTACTATTATTCAGCGAACAATTTTGAAACTGCCGAACATGGCGGCACTCATATTGATGCACCAATCCATTTTGCTGAAAATAAACAAAGTGTCGACGAAATTCCGTTAAAAAAATTAATCGGTAACGGTATCAAAATTGACGTTTCTGAGCAAGTAAAATCTAATCCAGATTATCAGGTGAGCGTTAAAGATATTACCGATTGGGAAAAAATTCATAGCGAGATCCAACCTCAGAGTATCATACTATTTCAAACAGGATTTGGTGAATTTTATCCCGATGCAGAAAAATACCTGGGTACTGCCAATCGAGGTGAGGAAGCATTAAAAGAATTACATTTCCCAGGACTTTCAGAAGAAGCAGCGCTCTGGCTTATCGAAAATAGAAATATCAAGGCAGTAGGTTTAGATACTGCCAGTATAGACCACGGGCAATCTACAGATTTTGAAACACATGTAGCTTTAATGACTCGCAATATTCCTGCTTTTGAGAATGTTGCCAATCTAAGAATGTTACCTGACAAAGATTTTCAGATCATTGCTTTGCCAATCAAAATAAAAGGTGGTAGTGGCGGACCGTTGAGAATAATCGCGATCAAATAATTTTTTTTGGACCAGCACAAGAACCCATTATACTTCATAGCAATCCTTCCAAATCCTGAGATCACTTCAGAGATCAGAGAATTTAAAGAAATGATTCGCGACAGGTTTGATGTAAAACATGCCTTAAAACTTCCGGCGCATATTACTTTACAAATTCCTTTTAGAGTTCCTGAGGAAAGAGAAACTGAACTAATTGAAATACTTGAAATCTTTGCTAAGAATCTGAATGCTTTTAAGGTGGAAATTGATGGCTTTGGTCGGTTTTCCAAAAAAGTGATCTTCGCTAACATTTCAGATCACAAGGAATTTATTAGGATACATGCTGAACTTCAAGAAGTAGTTAACTCCTTTATAGAATTGAAAAATCATGAAAAATCTTCCAAAATTCATCCACATCTTACGATCGCCGTACGAGATTTAAAACGAACAACTTTCCCGGCTGTCTGGGCCAATTTTGAAAATCGGGAGTATTCTAATTCATTCGATGCTAAATTTATGGTTTTACTAAAACATAATGGTAAAACATGGGATGTCATCAAGGAATTTGAGTTTTCGAAAATATAAAAGATCATTCCTCTTTTATCCCAAGTTTTTCGATGATCTTCCCAACACTTAATCCCTGAACCAGGATCGAGAATACAACGATGATATAGGTTACCGTAAGAAACAATTCCCGGTGCATTTCAGAGGTAAGACTTAAAGCCAGGGCAATCGAGATTCCACCACGCAATCCGCCCCAGGTCATGATCAGGTTTGTATTACGTACAAAATTGAGTTTCCGTTGAAAAAATTGAATTGGCGCAAGAAGCGAAGCATACCTGCAAATCAAAACGACCGGAATTGCCAGTAGTCCTGCCAGTACATAATTTCCTTCAAATGTGAGTATCAACATTTCCATACCTATCAGAACAAAAAGGATAGTATTTAGAAGAATATCGATCAATTCCCAAAATTTGTCTACATAGGTTTCTGTGATCTCAGACATCGTACTAGATCTAACCGTATCATTCCCTACGATCAATCCGGCAGTTACCATCGCCAGTGGAGCTGAAAAATGATAGTGGTGAGCCACCGCCGTTCCACCCATAACCGCTGCCAGGGTGATTATTACTTCAATATCATAGTCATCTATAGACTTCATTAGTTTATAGGTTATAAACCCTAAAACTCCACCAATTGCGATCCCTCCTATCACTTCCATTCCAAAAAGTTCGGCGATCTGGGCAATTTCAATTTCTCCACCACCAGAAGAAGCAATTTTGAAAATGGTAAGAAATACCACTACTCCTACTCCGTCATTAAAAAGCGATTCGCCAACGATCTTTGCCTCCAGCCTTTTGGGAGCTCCAGCCTTTTTCAGAATTCCCAGAACCGCGATGGGATCTGTTGGAGAAATAAGTGCTCCAAATAACAAGCAATAGATATAATCTACATTCATAGATATCGCCTGAAGTATAAAATACATGGCTGTTCCCACTAGAAAAGTGGAAACTAATACACCAATGGTTGAAAATACCAATACCGGCCATCGCTGAACTCTTAATTGTTCAAAATTAGTATGGAGTGCACCTGCAAATAATAAGAAACTCAACATAACGTCCAGCAATACTGTTTGAAAATCTATACTAGTAATTATTTCCTTTTCAGCATTCAGAAGGGTATCGTCAAAAGCACTTAAACCAAGAACGATCAAACTGAAAACAATGGTGATCAGCATTAATCCGATACTATTAGGAAGCTTTAGAAACTTGACATTTATAAATCCGAAAACTGAAGCCAGACACACTAGAATTGTGGTAATTAAAAAATACTCCATTTAATTGATTGGTTGGTGGTTATTAAAAATTAGTAAAGGATCTGGGCAATTGCCTAAGAAACCTTTGTAGAAGGTAAGATATAGAAATAAATGCTCACAAAATGAGCGAAAGTACCCAGAAGAACAAAAATGTGAAAAATAGCGTGGTTAAATGGAATCCTGTTCTGCATAAAAAGTATTGCTCCAATGGTATAGAATATTCCTCCAGTAAACAACCACCAGATACCTTCAGTAGAAAGGTTTTCAATTAATGGATTTATAGCGAAAATGATAAGCCAGCCCATCGCCACATACATGATCGTTGAGAGTAATTGATACCTACCGGCGTAGAATAATTTCAGGATCACTCCGATTAACGCCATTCCCCATACAACCCATAGAATGGTCCATCCAGTCATACCATCCAGCGTCACCAAAGCAAAAGGTGTATAAGTACCAGCAATAAGAATATAAATAGCTGCGTGATCCAAAATGTTCAACCTGATCCTGAGACGGTGATTTTTGGCACTATGGTAAAAAGTGGAAGCGGCATAAACCAAAACCATACTTGCCCCGAAAATGATAAAACTTACAAGATGTTTTGCATCCCCTAATTTATTCGCTTTCAAGATCAATAATACAAGCGCTACAATGCTGAGAACAAAACCTACACCGTGTGATATGATGTTGAGTCTTTCCTCTTCGGGGGAGTAATATTTTGGCTTTTTGATTCGGCCCATTTTCAATTGGATAGCTTTCTTTAAGTTAATCGAAAAATAGGCAAAATGCAATTATTTACAGACTGATAAAGATTGAAAATCTATTCAGGAATTTTTATTAAGGTTTCTACACCCTGGCCATTCTCTTTGTTTCTGATCTCGAAAAAGTAATTATCCTTATAAAGATTGTGTAGCCTGTCGTTTATATTCTTGAGTCCAACACCCTTTTTCATAAGATCGGCATGACTTTCAGACACTTCTGCTCCATCATTTTCAACCTTGATGACTAACATTTTATCTTCTTGATACACCGAAACATCAATTTTTAAATCTGTATGATCATAAGAATATCCATGTTTTATTGAATTCTCAATAACGGGTTGCAGAAGCATCGCCGGAACTTTTTTCAGCATTAGCGATTCGTCGATATTCTTATTGATCGTTAAATGATCTGAAAACCGGACATTCACAATATTCAGATAATATTCTAAAATCCTTAATTCTTCATCCAGGGTTATACGGTTACGGTCACTATTATAAAGGATCTCCCGAAGAAAGTCACTAAGATCTGCTATCGTGTCTTTGGCCTTGCTAGTATCCATATCGGTTAAAACTGCAATTGAATTCAGTGTGTTAAAAAGAAAATGCGGTTGCAACTGAGAAGAAAGCATCTTCATTCTTGTGTTCACCAGTTGAGACTCCAGTTTAGAATGCCTTTTTTCAGCCTCCTTGACCTGTCTTAAATAATAATAAGTGTAGATGATAAAGATCATCGCAAAGTAAATAAGAAAATTCAGGTCTATCACGTAAATGAACGCATTGATACTTTTTCTTAAATTAAAATCGGCAATATCGATTCTTCCGGCAACGATGGAATAAAAATCAAAAATGAAACGAATTATCAAGCCGATAAGAATGGAGAAAATGGTATGTATGGAAATGATCTTGACCCATGGATAATTCTTGTTCAGAAATCTTTTTGTGCTAATGGCTATAAGGGTCATATAACTAACCACGATTATATAATCGAATAGGAGATTATGCACCAGGAATTCTGACCATACGAAATTCTCACCGCCTTCGGCGGCTTTCATGTAGGTTCTCATGTAAGCGACCTTTACTACCAGAACCAGGTCAAACATCAAATAGAATCCGGCCAGTAATAACACCAGCTTAAAATCTATATACTTTTTTTTAAGTGTGGAGAGGCTCATCTTATATACCTATTTTTTCCAGGAACTCCTTTTTATGGGATTTACTGACGTGTAATAGTTTTCCGTCTGTCATTTTAGCGTCTATCTCAGAATAATCTGAATGAATGATCTCATTTACAAAATTGAGATTAGCGATGGTAGACCTATGGATTCTTACAAAAACATTGCTATCAAGTATTTCCGCGAGGTTATTTAAAGATTCCCGAAGCACATACTTTTTAGATTCAACAAAGATCTCTGCATAATATCCCGAAGCCTGTATATATAGAATATTGTTCGGGTCTACCAGGGCAGTTTTATTCCCCTGTTTTACCGGGATCTTTGAAACTGAATTCAGCTGAAGTCCGCCTTTTGAGTATTCGTGGAAGAATTCAACCAAACGCTTTTCAAAATTATCGTTCGCTTCTGATTTTGTAGTTTCTAGCACTTTATTGATGGTTTTAAAAAATCGCTGGTCTTTAAATGGTTTCAACAGAAAGTCAAATGCTTCCACATCAAAGGCCTTTAATGCATAATTATCATAGGCCGTAACAAAAATCACAATGGGTTTAGGCGAAATTTCAACTTTCTTCAGCACTTCGAAACCGTTCATATCTTTCATGTTGATGTCAAGAAAAATAAGGTCTGGCTTATCTGAGTTTATTCTTTCTATCGCGGTGCGACCTTTAGAACATTCCCCTATAACTTCAATTGCCTCTACATCTTCCAGTAGATTAAGAACTCTTTTTCTTGCCAGCTCTTCGTCGTCAATTACTAGTGCTTTCATGCTTTACACATCAGTTTGATAAACACAATTTAAAACTATTTGAACATTTTTATTGAAAATTTCTCATTTTCAAATGTTCGCAAATAGATTTCTGTAGTTTTTAATCAAAAATATTCGCTTTTTTTAATCCCAATAAAAGGCTATCAAAATTGAGATTCTGATAGCCTCTATTAAAACTCAAACTACTAAATTTGAAATTCAATCCTAATCATTAAATGCTACTGTAGATTTTGCAACAGATCTTGGATCTAGTTTAATATTTCGTTTTTGATTTCCATTTTCAAGTTTGATCTTGTAAACTTCTTTTTCTATCAGATCTCCATCACCGGAAGCGATATACTTGTTAGAAGTCATATTCCAGCCTTTGTTAGACATGTATACTTCTCTTCTTACGTCAAGTGGTAATGCGATGTCTTTAAATTTCTGGTATGTTCTAACTAAGTCCCCTTCGTGGTTAAAATCTGCAGAGAGTTGTCCTTTACTACTTTTAAAAGTCACCAGGTACGAGGTGTTTTCATCTCCATCGATCTCTGCGATGAAATTATTGATATCGAAATTAGACTTCATAAACGCAATTGGATCTTCAGAAAATTCTCCTGTGTATTCCTCTTCTACAGTATAAGCGAAACTGTCTCCAATTCGTGTAATCTTTGCTTCAAGCGGTGCGAAGCCAACTTTTGCTTCTTCCAGTTGAGTGATTTCTTGTTCTTGTGCGTGACCAACAAAGGTCGCAGCAATTAGCAATAGAGAAAAAATTAATGTTTTCATGATGAATGTTTTTTAATGAATAATGATTTAAACTGTCAATTAATTGATTAATGAAATAATTATAGCACTAATTTACAGTAGATTAAACGTCAGTCTGCGGGAATGAATCAGAACGACCAAGCTTGGTATTCAGTTGTATAAAAAAGGCTTTAAAACTGAAAAAAGAGCTCTGATCGCTCATCATAGTTGATTTCTGACGTTCACCAATTCTAAAGGGTCATTCGCCGCCAATTCTTTATGACTGATAGCATTTCAACAATCTCAGGCAGGTTATGATTACATTTTTTATCTTCCCGAAGAATTTTTCAAATAACTATGAGCACCACCCGATATATTGAACTTGCCTTTAAGAAACTAATCCCAGCTCCGTTTACTCTTGCGGTTCTACTGAGTCTTTTTACCATAATTATCGCATTCTTTTTTACCGGAGAATCAAATTCAGATTCAATGGTGAGCATTTTAAAATACTGGCAGAGTGGAATGTGGGATCCGGCATTGTTAGTTTTTGCGGTGCAAATGATGCTTATCCTGGTTCTTGGTCATGTACTGGTGCTCACTAAACCCGTTTCCTGGATCACTAAAAAACTTACAAGCTTTGTTCATGGAAATGCCAGTGCTGTTGTAATGGTATCGGTGTCTACCATGCTGGTCGCTTTTTTCAATTGGGGACTTGGTCTGATATTCGGAGCGATAATGGCCAGAAAAGTTGGTGAAGCTGCAAGAGACAGAGGATTCAAGATCAACTACCCATTGGTTGGTGCGGCAGGATATGTTGGACTAATGGTGTGGCATGGAGGAATTAGTGGAAGTGCTCCTCTAAAAGCTGCAGAACCCGGGCATATCAACTCTCTATTTACTGGACAGGCCAACACAAATGTTCTAAAAAGCCTGCCGGATAATATTCCAACAGATTCTACCATTTTCGCCAACTGGAACTTACTTCTATTCGGTATTTTACTGGTTGTAATTCCTCTAGTTCTATGGCTGGTGAGTAAAAAAGCAGGATATTCTAAAATTGATCTACCTGTAAAAGATCAGGCAAAATCGAATAAATTGATTGAAGGTGCAGAAAGACTTGATAATTCTAAATACCTCAGCCTGATATTCGGGATTCTTTTAATGGCTGCCTTCCTGGCTAGTTACGGCTCTAATCTTTTATCGGCGAATCTTACTCCAAACATGCTTAACTTTTTTATGCTTGCCTTATGCATACTTTTACATGGTTCTTTTGCTTCATTTCTGAAGGCCTTAGATGAAGCGATTAGTGGAGCAGCAGCGATCTTGATTCAGTTTCCTCTTTATTTTGGGATCATGGGAATTATGAAGGAAACGGGTATCGTTGGAGATATTGCTGGATTCTTTTCAAGTATTGCGACAGAGGTAAGTTTACCCGTCTATACCTTTTTTAGTGCCGGATTGGTAAACATTTTTGTGCCTAGTGGTGGTGGCCAATGGGCTATCCAGGGACCAATTGTTCTGGAAAGCGCCACAAAATTAGGAGTTCCTTTAAATAAGGCTATTATGGCATTTGCTTACGGAGACCAGATCACCAACATGCTGCAACCATTCTGGGCATTACCATTATTAGCCATAACGAGGTTAAAAGCCAGAGAGATTCTACCTTATACCTTAATTATGATGCTTGTGGGAATGCTGGTTTACATTTCAGGTTTACTACTGATCTAAAACTTGAATAAGAAACCTTTTTAAATCAGAATTAAAAAAGGCTAACTAGAATATTTAAACCATTTTCCAGTTAGCCTTCGCAACTATTGTTTAACCAATAATTACAATTTAAATATAAGAACAAATCTCCGTTCTTTGAGTTAAAAAACTCACAAAAAACATTGATAATCAATTAATTAAACAAAAAAAAGGGCCTTGACTATCATTTCAGAATTGGCCCTCTTTTTCTCTTTCTTAGTTATTTTATTCAAAGATAAAACAGACACTTGTAGATTATATTAAGCCAGTATCAATATACCAATACTAAAGAGTTAATTATAAAGTAAAAAGGCCACGTTCTCACGTGGCCTTAACCTTATCTAAGTTGTGTTTTGTGTTGTTTGTTAAAGTGTATCTATGTTAGATTCGATCACGTCTTCAATTGAATCTGGTACAAGATCGAAGAAATCGTAACCAGTTGCTGCCTCAATATCATCTACCGTAGTAATATATTGAGTCCAGTCTGAAGTTACCGAGTTACTGTTTGGCATATCAATAGCGATCACTCTGGTAGAAGTGGTTACACGATTTACATCATCGTCTCCATCAGGGATGATCATGATAACTTTCCATGTATTTGATGGAATCTGGATTTTTCCGTCAGCTAAATATTCAGCGTAGCCATTCGATCCATCTCCACCAAGACCATATCCTCCTGAAATGATGTAGATCTCATTTCCTCCAGCAAGCATAGATCTGCAATAACTCTCAAGATTTGCCCAGGCATACCTGTTGTTACTTGGTGCCTGAGGCATCATATTGGTCATATAAAAAGTATTTGAATTGTCATCTACAGATAAAGTTCGGTCAGCCGAAGGACACATATGACCTCTATCAAAACCACTGTATTGATAATCTGTTGCGCCAACCTGGTACCATGAAGCAGGTAAACTACTGTCAGATCTAAAATCATCCTGTCTTGAAGCATTTCCTAACCACGCTTCATCAAGATGCCAGCTTACCCAATTTGCGGTTCCTTTGTCTCTGCTATAAGACATCACGTATTCTTCCTTTTCCAGTAAATAGTTGTTTGGAATACTAATATCAGTGATTGCTGCAGATGGATTTCCCATAGTTAAATGAACTTCTCCTAAAATTACAGGATCTCCACCGCCGGTATCTCCACCGGTTTCTTCTGTTCCAATTATTGTAAAATCATCAATATTAATACGATCTCCACTTCCTGTAAGCTTTACGATTCTGAAACGTACATTCTCAGAAGTATTAATATTAAAACTTACAGATTGAAGACTTGTGGAGTTAGAAGTTTGAGTACCTCCAATTGTTGTCCAGGTATTTGCCTGATCTGTTGACATCTGAAATTCCCAGTCACTAGATCCATCTGTACCATAGACCGCGTGGTTGAAGTTTACTGATTGAGCCCCAATTACGTCATAGTTCATTTCAAGAATTCCGAAGTCTCTAATTCTAACAGATTTAGCACCGGTTTTTCTATCATTATCAAGAGAACCTAAAAGAGCATCTTCCAGGTACCAAATTCCTGATGGAAGATCAACTGTTCCCGCTGCATAGCTCCCTTTTGAACCTGCTTCATAATCTTCAGTAATATCTATAAGATTACCAGTAGTTGTTACCGGATTTGGCTCTACTACGATATCGTCAAGATTTAATCGCTCATTTGATCCATCTGTCTTACGGATCTCAAATCTAACATTCCCCTTAACATTTAAAGGAAAAGTGATCGTCTCCAGAAAAGATTTTTTTACTGAAACTTCACTCCCCAAACTGTTCCATGAACTACCAGAATCGGTAGAATAGTACACCTGGAAAGAAGATTGCCTGTCTTTATTATACTTTGAATATTGCAGGCTTAGAGACTTTGCTCCTTCCGGAAGGTCATAGTTCATAGTGATAACAGCATTGGAAACCATTCTTACAGATTGACTTCCGTTTTTGTTATCTGAACTTAAATTACCGGTTAAGGCATCAGTAAAATACCAGTCACCACCAGCAAAGCTTACAGTTCCACCGGCATAGGCATACTTAGAGCCACTTTCGAAGTCTTCAACGTAATTACCTTCGGCATTAACTGTAAAATTGATCTCTGAATAAGGGCTGTCAGAGATATCGGAATCATCTGTTGAACATCCGATAATAAACAAGAATACCTGCAACGAGAGCAGGTATTTAAAAAAAATAGAATTTTTCATCGTTTGGTTAAGTTATTAGATAAGGTTTTCTGTGCTCGAATTTATCTAATTGATAACCAAAGAGAAATAGCTTCTTCAGATACTTATTAAGAGTTTATTAACGTATTTAATCGATGAAATACATATTTAATTTGTTTCGGAATATATAAATTGAATTTTAATACAAAACTCTGAATTTAATAGTTCCCTGTATTCCCTTCAATTCTTTGATCACATCTGCATCATACTCTTTATCAATATCTGTGATAACGTAACCTATGGTCTCATTTGTTTTTAGATATTGTCCCACGATATTAATATCATGTGCTGCAAGAATCTTATTTATATGAGCGATGATACCTGGTTTGTTATGGTGAATATGTATTAATCTGTGCGCATTTTCCAACGTAGGTAATTGCAGATTCGGGAAATTTACTGAATTCGTAGTTCCACCCGTATTTATATAGTTAATGATCTTACCTGGAACAAAATTTCCAATATTTTCCTGTGCTTCTTCTGTACTTCCACCAATATGCGGAGTTAAGATCACATTAGGTAATCCTCGTAAAGTAGATTCAAATTCTTCCTGATTGGTTTTAGGTTCTTTAGGAAAAACATCTACTCCTGCGCCGGTGATCTTTCCAGATTCCATATGTTTTCTAAGTGCATCAACATCTACCACCTGGCCTCTGGCAAGATTCAGGAATATAGTACCTTCTTTCATCCAGCCAAATTCCTTATCACCAATCATGTTCTTATTTTCCTTTCTTCCGTCTACATGAAGCGTCACAATATCTACCTGCTCGAATAGTTCCTGAAGACTATTGCATTTAGTAGCATTACCAAGAGCAAGTTTTTCTACCAGGTCGTAATAATAAACATCAAAACCTATAGCTTCAGCAACCACAGATAATTGAGAACCAATATTTCCATAGCCTACAATACCAAGTTTCTTTCCTCTTATCTCGTAACTTCCTTTAGCCGATTTATTCCATTCTCCATTATGCATTTCGGCGATCCTGTCTGGAAGATTTCTCATTAAAAGTATGATCTCACCAATGGCAAGTTCTACCACAGATCTGGTATTACTAAAAGGCGCATTGAAAACAGCCACACCTTTCTTTAGGCAGGCTTCCAGATCTATTTGGTTAGTACCAATGCAAAATGCCCCAACGGCAATAAGGCGGTTTGCATTCTCCAGTACCTTGGCCGTAAGATTTGTTTTAGACCTAATGCCAAGTACAGAGACATCCTTGATCTTTTCAGCCAGTTCGTCTTCATCCAGAGCTCCCGAGATCGTTGTTACATTATAACCTTCATTTTTCATGATGGCCACGGCATCTGCATGTACGTTTTCAAGTAATAATACTTTGATCCTGTTTTTCGGGTAAGAAATTGCTTTGTTCATTTTATGAAGGTATAAGAATTCATCCAGACTAGGCGTAATATGATCTGCCTTATCCAGTACATCGTCGCGCTCTACATTTTCAGTAAAAGCATAAAATTTATTTGCCAGGCCTGCTGCCTTTATTTCGTAATCGTTATAACCGTCGCCAATAACATAAACGTCGCCTTTAAGCCCCATTTTTTTCAGTAGTTCCACCTTGCCATTATTAGAAGACAAAACGTTATCCTGATCAAATCCGGTAATGTTTCCATCACTGTCAAAAACGAATGTATTGGCGTATACATTATCTTCCTTGACTCCGAGTTCCTTTACGATTGGTACGATCACTTCTTTAAATCCGTTGGAAATAATATAAATATTATCCTTGTATTCCTTAAAGAATTCCTCATTTCGAACAAAAGAGACTGAAACCTTATTTTTTAAATTTTCAACGAGTTCTGGAATAGCGCTTATATTGGCTTCCAGAATTTCAAGTCTCCTTTCTAGCGATTCTCTAAAGGCCAGCTTCCCTCCCATCGCAAGATCTGTTAGATCTTTAAGTTCCTGAAGTTTTTCCTTCTTTCTAGGGTTATTAGCCAATGAGATCTCACCAAGAACATCCAGTGCTTCCACCTGTGTAAATGTGCTGTCAAAGTCAATCACAAAATGCTTTTTGTTCTCCATATCAGTTTTGAAATTCTAGAATCGAAGTAGTAAAACTAAACCTTTTTGGATCATTAAAAAACAGTGATTTGCTAAAGCTTTGTTACCAATTATACTATTTTCAGTAATTGACAAAAAAAATTTGAAATCCGAAATTAATATTATCATTCGGGCATTTTATTGAATAAAATTTAGAAAACTGAATCAAATAATTCCGGAAACAAAAAAGCCGGAACTCTGTCCGACTTTTGTTAGGCTAATTCAATGATTAAAAATTAATAATTGAACAAATAGTGCTTTTTAAATTTATTTTCCCATTCATACCTCCTTTTTTTCCGTTCAATATATTTACGTCAAATTATATTCCACAGTTTTCAGAAAAAGAATGCTATTCATTAAATAATTGACGCAATCACATCATTTTCACTTAGGTATTGAATTTCTTTAAATAGAATGTCGATTTTACCGATAATTTTCACTTTAATGAAATATTGTTTTTATTGAAATGCTTTATTCACAGTATCTCTTTAGTATATTTATGAACTCAATTGAACATTTATGGAAAAAAAGATCCTGATCCCTACAAACTTCTCCAAGCACTCCTGGAACGCACTTATTTTTGCAATGAGTCTTTACAAGAAATATTCTTGCACTTTTTATCTTATAAATGTTTATCACTCACAGGGATTTCTGAGTGAAGCAATTCCATTAGGAAAGAATGATGATGACCAGCCAAGTGGCAAAGAGGTTTCAGAGAACGGATTGGAAAGAATTATGCAGGGCCTTAGTTTCAGAAAAGAGAATCCTAACCATAAATTTGAAACCATATCTTTTCAGGGAAGTCTGGTAGACGGGATACAGGAGAATGCCAATAAATATGGAGTTGATATTATTATTCTAGGCTCCAGGGGAGATTCGGTTCATATAAATACTTCTGAAGATATTTCAAAGATCACCGAAGACGTGGAACAATGTCCCATTCTTGTGATCCCTGAAGATTACGAATGGACCGAACAGCGAAATGCTGAGATCGTATTTCCTACCAATCTCAGAATTCCATTCAAACAAAAGGAATTGCTCGCTTTAATAGATTTTTCAAGAAGTCTCGGCGCCTCTGTGAGAGTTTTGTATATAAATAGCGAAAATAAAAAGTTAAGTCTGGAACAGGAAGAAAATAAAGAGGAACTTGAAAACCACCTTACCGGAGTTCAGCATAGTTTTCATATGCTAACTCAAACTACTCCGGCTACCGGTGTGCATCTTTTTATTGAAAGCAGGGACAGTAACTTCCTGGCCCTGTATCAAAGAAAACAAGGCTTCTTTTCGAGATTATTCTCCAAATCGGTAGTTAGTGAGATCGCTTTTGATCCCAAATTACCGGTTCTTATTCTTAAAGAAATAAACTAGACAAAGGATTTTCAAGGTATATCTGAATTCTATTTTCAGAAATCTATTGCTCCTTAATATAGCTCCAGCCCTTGACCTGTTTCTGGGCAATCTCCAAAATTCCATCAGGTACAACAGTTACTCCGGGAATTAGAGCTGACTTATCTATATTATCCCTGGCCATGGTTGCTGAACAGACTGCGATGGTTACGCGTTCATTCTCAGCTAGCATTTTTAAGTCTTCGGCAACTGAAGACTTATCATTTACTACCATATCTATAGCTCCGCTATAAACCACTATCTCAAAATCTGAATCTGGATAAGCCTTAGACATCATTTTTACATGTTTAACTGCTTTTTGATGAACTCTGGCGTCATCACTTGTCACATCAAATACGATCTGTACAGGTTTATCCTGAGCTAAAAGATTTAAGGACAAAAATCATGCGATAATTAAAATTATATAAGATCTCATTTTTTTAGTTTTTACATTATTATCCCGCGAATATATAAGAGCAACCATGTTCCTGTGCTCTCGTTAAAGCCCAAACACCTGAAGGAACAAGTTGTATTTCCGGTAGTATGGCAGCTTTCCATTCTTCATAAACTTCAGTGGCGTCCATGTTCATTTTCTGAGCAGCAGCTCCGCTGTACACATTAAGTGCAAGATCACACACACAGAACATGGCTCCTCGGGACTGTAGTTTTTTGATACCTTCAATAACCGGCATTGGCATATCACCTTCTTTCGGATCATAGACCGTATTTCGTAATGCCGGAGATTTTTTAGTGTTATCTGGTATATCGAACATTTCGCCGAGTTTGTATTTTTCCCAGATCTTATCTTCCAGAGCAAATGGAATTGCGTCATGACGAATTACCGTCATTCCGGTAAGATCATCATCGGTTACTCCCGTTCCGTTATTCGTGTAATACCAGGCCCAGTTCCAGATCACAGGAAAGCTATGATGCGGTGAAGAACCGTCAAAAACTACCCGGTGAGATCCTTTGATCTTATCAAACCACTTTTCAGGATCACTGAGGTTGGATTGATCAAATTCTTTCATCTTGTTTTCCAATGGACTGGCAAATGCAGAAATCCCGCTTGCCGCTGCTCCAATTACCATGGCTCCCAGAAAATCTCTTCTTGTTGAATTTAATTGATTGGTTTTCATATCCTAAATGTTAAATGTTACTATTTGATTACTTGGTTTTCACCATTCCATATTCAGCTTTATAAAATTCCATGATCTCTTGAAATGGCCCCATTTGGTGCTGTTGAATTGGAAAATTATCGGCGTAAGGTGGATAAGGTGTAGATACCGGCTTTTTTGTAAGGTCAGGAAAGTCTCTTTCAGGATTAGGTTTTAAGGGTCGTGCGTGACTGTTTATGTAACCTGCCAGGTCATAGCTTTCTTCATCGGTGAGTTCCGGTTCCTCAAAGGTCGCTCCGTAAGGCATGTTAGCTTTTATAAATTCGGCAGCTGTAATCACGCGAGTCATTCCGGCACCATTGTTATAGGAATCATCACCCCATAAGGGCGGATATAAATATCCTTTGTATTCTCTTAATGCGACGCCCTGTCCGTTCTCACCGTGACAGGAAGCACATTTTTCAGCAAATAAAGTTTTCCCTTCTTCCAGATTCACTCTACGGTTAGGGATCTTTACATTGGCATATCCTACACCTTTAATTTTTCCATCTTCAGGAGCAAACCTGTTGAGCCAGTTCATATAAGCTACAAATGCCTTCATTTCATTACCTGAAACTGGCAAGACTCTTCCATTCATGCTGCGCTCCATGCAACCATTGATTCGTTCTTCAATACTCCCGATCTTATTCTCTCTGCCCCTAAATTGTGGAAAGCGATTTATTACACCAATCAGCATTCCTGAATATGGCTTGGTCCCCGCGTTTAAATGACAATTCGTACAGGAAAGATTATTCCCTGAATATTTCATTTCGGGATCTCCATTCTCTGGACCAATATATTGGGCGGTATTTATAAATAGCTCAAACCCATATTTGATATGAAGGTTCTCTTCGGAATCATCCAGTTGAAATATATCGTAATCTGCCTTTAACGGGTCTACTTTAACCGGATCTTTCAACTCTACATAATCATCTTCATAATGAAATATATTATGTTGAAAGAGCAGGTAGATGATGATCAATAAGACAATTAAAAAACCTATCAGAATGATAAGTTGATTCCTGAAACTTTGCTTTTTAAAGGATCTGAAATTCATTGTCTCGCTTTTGATAAGATTATAAGCAGGCAGATCAGGAACTAAAAGATCAGAGGATAAATTTGATCCAATTATTAAAATTACGGAATTTATACATTGAAAACCAGAAACTTACATATTAAGTAATCGGTCCAGGTTTATAAAATTCAAATTATATGTGGTTTATTGCTAATTTGAATTATTCCGGAAGTCAAATAAAGAAATAAATTTTACGATCTTTCCCGGAAGATTAACAGGCATAGGTCATTTAACCTGTAGATCTATCTGTATTTAATAGCACGTAACCTGCTGAAAGTGGAATCTAAAAATACAAAGAACAAAAAGCCGAAAGGGAAACTGCTGAAGCGAGTGGGTTTTGTTGTGGCTTTTATTCTGCTAGCGCCCACCATTCTCTTTACACTTGGCTGGTTCAACCGGGATACGTTAATCGATGAATTACAGGATTGGTATAAAGATAACGGGCACGGCCAACTTGAAATTGGTGATGTAGACGCCACTTTTATCAAGGGTTTTCCTAATGTTGGTTTCACCATCACTGATATTTACCAGTCGAGTTTTGACTCAATCTTAGACAAGAGATCCTCTATATCTATTCAAAAGGCACAGGTTACCGTTGGAGCTTCAGATCTAATTAAAGGTGACCTGAAGTTCAAGAATATCAGGATTAATAATGTTGAAATTTTCAGCAAAGTCATTTCTGAAAAAACTTTAGAAGAATACATTCGGTTAAAAATAGAAAAACAGAATTCGCCGACGGAGGGTGTGAATTTGCCGGAGTGGCTATCAGATAGAACCGATTTCGCATTACGAGATATCAGTTTTATTTCACAGGATTCTATGCTGAACAAATCTTTTGATCTTAAGCTTTTGAGCGCAGAGGGAGATTTTAAAAAGATAGATAACAAGATTTCAGGAAACCTAAATTTTCGGGTTCAGGTGAATAAACTTGGTTTCAATACTAAAAAAGGAAGTTATCTCCGTGATGCAATGCTTACAGGAAATCCTGAGTTTCAACTCAACCAGATCAATAACCAGTTGAATATTTCAGAATTTATCATGAAAATCAACGATCAGGATTTTATAACCAATGTGGGATTTGATTTCAGCGGAATTAATGCTTACAAAATAAATCTCCAGAATCCTAAAACCGATTTTCAGGAGATCAAAAAACTGCTTGCAGATAGCATTTCAAGTAAACTTTCGGCTTACGAGATCAGTGAACCAATTCCAATAAACTTTAATCTCGAAGGGGAATTTCAATATGGTAATACCCCTTTTATATATGCTGATTTTAGCACTTCGGCTAACCATGGTAGCATTCATGAAAGCTTAAAACTGGATAACCTTGATTTTAAAGGTTATTTAACGAACTCACTTAATGAAGAAACAATAGCCAGGGAACAGCCTGGCAAAAAAGACATTAAAGTTTATTTCGAGGAATTTCAGGCAGAAATTGAAGATATAAAGCTTTCAGCAAATAAATCATATTATCAATCTTCCAGGGAAGCGGACAATCTTTTAAATGTAGATCTGAAAATGTCAGGTTCCAACGAAACCCTGGCTGAATTGCTGCAAACCAATAATTTCGATTTTAAAGGTGGAAATTTTCAACTGGATGCTAAGATTGATGGAAATGCTACGAAAAGCTTTGAAGTTTTTAACTCTGCCAAAGGTAGATTTACCCTCAGAAATACGCGGGTAGTTCTTCAGAAAAATAAACTTCAGTTACCCGTTGAGATCCTTGATATTAAACTGGAGGATAGAAATTCAATTCTTGAAAATCTAAAGATCAATCTCGCCGATAATGAGCAATTGGTTTTTCGGGGACAACTTAGAAATATTTCTTCTCTGCTGGAAGATGACCCGGTCTTGCCGGCATCGGCTGACGTAATGGTTGCTTCACAGGAATTGAACATTAACAATCTCATCGATACTGCAATGGAATTGATTCCTACCAATCAGAAACCTAAAAATGAATTAAAGACGCTGCATCAAACTTTTGAGGCCGTTTATAATAAATTTCAACCCCGTATAAAACTTGATCTGAAAAAGGTGGAATACGATGCGAACGAGTTTAGAAACCTGAATGCAGATGTGGAACTTACGGATGCTGAAACTGTAAGCTTCAGAAAATTAAGTTTCGATTACCAGGAATCCTCTACCGAGCTTAGCGGAATTCTGAAAATTCCGGAACCGGCATCAGAACTTTATGAGCCAATTTTTCTGAACATAGATACCAGATCATCTGGAGCAATTGGAGTTTTCCAGGAGCTTTTTAATATTCAGTTGGTTAAGATCACTAATGGCGATTATGTGTTTTCAGGAAATGTGACTGGTAATATTCAGGAGCTGGACCAGTTACTTGACAATACCAGCGGTGACCTTAAGCTGCTGAACGCTAAGTTCTATTACCCGGAAGGTGATCTGGAAATTGAATTAGATTCCCTGAAGGTCGCGGTTTTAAATTCCAATATCGAGCTGAAGAAATTCCTGGTAGAGATTGATGATCATAACCCATTTTATATAAGTGGCCGCGTGGAAGATTTTCCCGGCTTCCTTTTAGATAGTTCCCAGGCGAACGGGAAAATTTCTATGGGTCTGGAAGCTGATTTTGTAGATATAAATAAATGGATGGGAACCATAGATTCTATGGATCTGGATTCTGCCAATAAATCTGTGCAAAAACGTGATCTGGACGCTATTTTCGCAGATATCAACTATTTTGATCCCGAACTCACTATACAGGTAGATTCATTAAAATATAAAGAGATTTTATCTGAAAATATCGCTGCCAAAATCTATTTTGAAAATGATTCTATTTTGAAACTAAATGATCTAAAGATCAAGTTTAAGGAATCAAGCGCAGTTATAAAGGGAGAGCTACAGGCAAGAAATCTTCGAAATTCAACAAAAAATAAGAACCCATTTAATTTCAAATTTTCAGCGGAAGGATCGGGAAACTCGCAAGACCTTAATGATCTATTACAAACGGTGAACTTTGATCTGAAATCGGGTAATTTTAAAGTTACAGGAAGTTACGAAGGCAAGGCTCAGGATCTTAAAATTCTAAGTTCTGATATAAAAAGTGATCTCACTTTAGGCGAAACCGTAGTGGATATCGAAGGAACCGATATTGAAATTCCAATAGACAGTCTTCATCTCTATATAGAAAATAACCTCGCCACCCTGGAGAGACTGGATGTAAATCTACCCGGTAAAAGTTCAATCGACATTACAGGAAAGATCGATAGTTTTTCAAATTTCATCAATAATGATCAGGCTATAGATTCTCATAATTCATCTTTCAAAGTGAGATCTCCATACCTGGACAGTAAGGATATAAAAGAATTTATTGGGGCGGGTAAAAAAGATAAAACTCAGACTGACTCAAAAAATTTCCGCATCAGGGATCTGAAGAATGTTATAAGCAACCTCAACTATACTTACTTTCCTTCTGCTGAAATAGCGATCGACACTTTGATCTACGACAATGTTGCAGTTTCAAACTTCGCTACCGAAATTGGATTTGATGACAGTGGCGATATAATGGTTGAAAACTCTCAACTAAAATATCGTGATGGGCAGGCTAATTTCAATTTAAAGGGCGGTTTGGGAGTTGCGAACCAATTACCAGTAATGATCGATATGAAGATCCAGAATATAGACCTTGAAGAACTGGTGGTAGATCTGGATTATTTCAATGATTCTGCTCTGAGGAATACAGAAAAACTAGGAGGAACATTAGATCTCGATTTTGATGTAACCGGTTCTTTTGATGAGGATGGAAAATTAAAAATGAATTCATTGAATGGTGATGTAAAAGTTGATCTAAGGGAACTTGTTATTCATGAATATCAGCCGTTATTAGAAAATGTAAAAGTTTTAAAAGAAGAGAGATTTAAAAAGCTCGAATTTCAACCAATAACTCAAACGTTTCAGGTTGTAGATGGTGAGATCATTATTCCGCGAACGCAAATTCAATCTACCGCAGTGCAGGTATTCGTTGAAGGTGAAATGAAACCGGGAGAATATTACAATATCTGGATCTCTGTACCCTGGAATAATATTTTCAAATCCCGCGACGGAATTGAATTGCCGAAAAAGATCTCATACGACAAATCTGGAGCTAAATTCTACCTTCAGATCATTCAGGATAAAGAGAGTGAGAAACCAAGAAAACAGGAATTGAGAACCAAATTCAGACTTGGAAATAGAAAGCTGGAGAAAAGTAAAAGAGATTAAAAATTGAATTTAGCTATAGGTTTATTTAAATTCGTGAACATTAACTGCTATTTATGAAGATCAGCCTCTACTCTATTATCGTTGCTTTTATAAGCCTTAGCATGTTTCAATGCGAAAATCCAACAGAAAAGCAGGAAGAGCGATACACCTACAAAACCCACAGCCCAGACGGGATTGGTAAATTTTACATGGGAAGAGAGATCTCCCGTGTGATGGGTTACCAGGGAATACAATGGCTGGAACGACCAGAAAGAGAGAAAGAAGAAAATACGAGTCAACTTATTAAAAATATGAAGATCTCACCTGAAGATACCATCGCAGATATTGGAGCAGGTTCCGGATATCATGTTTTTAAAACTGCTCCCCTAGCCAGCAAAGGTCTGGTTTACGCTGTAGATATACAGGATGAAATGCTGAATGTTATTGAGCAACAAAAGGAAAAGACCGGGATCAATAATATTGAGATCGTTAAAGGTTCAGAGAAAGAGGTAAATCTTCCTGAAAAATCTGTAGACAAAATTCTTATGGTTGATGTTTATCATGAATTCAGTTATCCAGTAGAAATGCTTCAGTCTATGCGTAAAGCCTTGCGTGAAGATGGAAAAATATATCTTGTAGAATATCGTGGAGAGGATGAATCTATCCCGATCAAGAAATTGCATAAAATGACCGAGGAACAGGCGGTAAAAGAATTTAATGCCAATGGCTTCAAGCTGAAAGAAAACTTTTTAATCCTTCCGTGGCAGCACTGTATGGTATTTCAAAAGAAATAATTCCGAAGAAATCAGGGAATTTACACTAAGGTTGCTTTATCCTCGTGAATATAAATTTAGACCTATCTCAATTTAGCTTATGATAAAAACTGTGATTATTGATGACGAGATCAGCGCCCAGGATCTTTTGGAAAAGACTCTACAAAGATATTTCCCTAACAAATGTAATGTTGTTGAAAAATGTAACTCGGTAGATTCTGGCGTTGAAGCGATCAAAAAGCACGAACCAGATCTTGTTTTCCTGGATATTCAAATGCCTGAAAAGAATGGTTTTGAATTATTCAATTATTTTGAAGTAGTGAAATTTGAAGTGATCTTCACTACGGCGCATAACCAGTTTGCCATCAAAGCCATAAAGCGTAGTGCCCTGGATTACCTATTAAAACCTATCAACAAGCTAGATGTTGGAGATGCAATAAAAAGACTGGAAGCAAAGAATAAAGACAGTCTTGCTCAGAAAAAATTATCCCTGCTCCTGGAAAATTTAAATGTGAATGACCAGAACGTTAGCAAAATTGCATTCCCAACCGTAGATGGTTTTGAACTGGTACACTCGAGTCAAATCCTCTATTGCAAAGCCGAAAGTAATTATTGCGCGATTAAGAAGATAGACGGTTATAATCATATGATCACCAAAACTTTGAAATTTGTAGAAGAGATCCTTCCAGAAAGCTCATTTCAAAGAATACATAAAAGTTACGTCATCAATCTGAATTTTGTGGTCAGATATCATAAAGCCAATAAAGAAGTGGAATTAACCAACGGAGAGAAACTGCCAGTTTCATTCCGAAAAGAAGAAGAATTTATAAATGCCATTTTGCAAAACCAATAAACTTTTTCTTTTTCTGTTTCTGTGGGTTAATCTTGTGATTTCTCAGAATTTTCCTGGCAGAAAATATACGGCATCCGAAGAACTTCCCAATAATACTGTAAGATCATTACTAGTTGACAGTGATAATATCTTATGGATCGGGACTGATAATGGTGTGGTCAAAAAAGAG
The DNA here is from genome assembly GCF_031344135.1 of Christiangramia sediminicola. Lineage (NCBI taxonomy): Bacteria > Pseudomonadati > Bacteroidota > Flavobacteriia > Flavobacteriales > Flavobacteriaceae > Christiangramia > Christiangramia sediminicola. The sequence goes on along the minus strand of NZ_JAVJIU010000002.1, from coordinate 61,898 downwards.
AATGAAGTCTATCAGTATTTTTTTGAAGAAGATGGACTGGCGCTAAATAGTTGCTGGGCAATCGCTGAAGACAGCAATAAGCATCTCTGGTTTGGTAGCTACGGAAATGGAATTAGTTTTTATGACGGAAATAAATTCAAGGTTATTTCAAAAGATGACGGGATTATTCATAATGAAATAACTGAACTTTTTCCTTACCAGAACAGGATGTATGTTGGGACCAGCGACGGAATTTCAAGAATAAACATCAATAATTTTGAGGTCGAATCATGGGTGAAACCTTCCGAAGATACTTTGATGAGAATAACTGGATTCTTCGAGGACGACAACTACATCTATGTCACAACTTATAATACGGGAGTATTCAGGATTTTGGATAATCAGAAAAATTTAGAGTTAGAGAAAATAAGCGACCACAAATTTATCTATTCGGTATTTAGAGATTCTGATAGTATTTATAGTAGCAACAAAGGATATTTTGAAAGGACCGCAATTAAGGATTATCTGGATGATGACAAAAATGTTCAATATAATAGCTTAGGAAAATCAATTTTATGGGACTATGTAAAAACCAGCGATCATAAGATATTCGTTGCCGCCTGGGGAATTTATGATAATACGGGAGGATTGTTTGAATTGGTTGATAATGGATTGATTCTCAAAAACGCTGACTTTCATATACCAAGTACTGAAGTGATTTCGCTGGCTTACGATCCCGTTTTTGAAAACTTATTCGTGGGGACCAGAGATGCTGGCCTTTATGAGATAAAACTGAACTCCCAGATTAAATTCAATCAATTTCCGGGTAAGGAAGTTATCGGGTTTGCAAATACCAGCTCTTCTTCCGCAGTTTTACTCAACGATGAAATAGTAATGAATTCAGCAAATAGAGAATTCAGCATTAGTCGCGACCAATTAAAGAATTGGCAGCAACAATATGTATCCAATACAAATATTCCTCTTCCAAAACATGAAGATGATTTCTACGAACTTGATTATGAGATTCAACCTTTAAACATCAGTTTTTATGACTTAAAGGTTTTTGAGGAAAACTATTGGCTAAATACAAATATTGGGATTTTTACTTTTACTGACTCTGGTGATTTAGTTCGCTACCTCCCATTGCATTCTGAAGAGATCAATTTCACAGCTTCAGGAGAATTGGTGGAAACCCATCCTTATGGAGGCGCTCGAATCTATACCGACCTTGATAAATTTAAATATGATTATTTAGATAAGAATGATCCGGCCACACCAACCATGGTCGTAAATAGTCTCAAGCTTTCAGAAACCACCTATTTCACTTCTGTTTTTTCGGGACTTTACAAATATGAAAACGAAGAATTCAGATCTTATTTGCAAAGCGATATCTGGGAAGAAGAAAGGCTGAGACATATTTCAGCTTTAGGAGATCAACTTGCAGTATCTACAGATTTTGGTGATGTTTATATTTTAAATGATTCTGATTCCTTTGAAATTTTCAAGAAAATACCGCGAGCGAATATTGCGGGAAACTCAATTTCCTTTCTGAAAGAATATAACGGCAGTTTGATCATTGGCACCGAAAAAGGATTGACGATCTATAAAGATGATCGCTATATTCTCCTTGATGAAGAACAGGGTTTAAAACAGCCATTACTAAGTGCTGCTGTAAATGGGAGTGATCTTAAAATAGGAAGCAAAAACGGTTATTATGTTCTCGATCTAAAGGAAATCTCTAAGTCGGTTCAACTGATCGATAATATCTCCTTAAAAGAAGTCTTTATTAATAATCATGATCTTCCAACTGAGAAATTCAAAGGTGATCAGAATTTAAAACTGCCATATGATGAAAATACGCTGTTGATCAATTTCAGGACAAATTCACATCCCTTTCCAAATAAACTTGCCTATCAATATCGATTAAAAGAAGATGGCAGCTGGAGTCTGCCTAATCCAGATCCTGAAATTTTCCTGCCATTTCTACCTTCAGGAAATTATAATGTTGAGATCAGAGTACTGGATAAAAGCACTGGCTTCCATTATTCTCAAAAAATACTTCATTTATCCATCCTGCCTCCATTCTGGAAAACATGGTGGTTCGCTGCATTGATCTTAGCTGGCATACTTCTTATCGTTTTCGGGATCTACAAATATCAGATCAAACAGCATAAAGAATTTGAAGAGCAAAAAAATCTGATTCAGAGACGATTTGAAGAGACTAAGATGGAAGCCTTACTGGCGCAGATGAATCCGCATTTTATTTTCAATGCCATGAATTCCATTCAGAATTATATCATGGATAACGACATAGATAATGCCACCGTATTTTTAGGAGATTTTGCTAGGCTTATCAGGCTAAATCTTGATCATTGCACCAAGCCAAGCATTCTTTTAATTGAAGAAATTGAATATCTGCAGTCATATATTCGTGTAGAAAACACAAGGTTGAATGATTCGGTTAAGGTTATATTCGATATAGACCCTTCTATTGACACTTATGATGTAGAGATCCCTACGATGCTTTTACAAACTTTTGTGGAGAATGTTTTTGTACATGCCTTCCCAACAGGGGTTATAAATCCAACTTTAAAGCTGAGTTTTCATCGTATAGAAGAAGATACGCTGGAATGCAGAATAGAAGATAATGGTGTGGGTATTTCTTCAAAACCTGAAAATAACTTCCATAATTCAAAAGGCGTAAAATTAGTAAAGGAACGCCTTGCTCTGCTTGGCTATGATATTAATGAAGCTATTAAAATCAAGTCGGAAAAAGACAAGGGCACGAGGGTAGTGATCATGTTAAAAAATTAACGTTTACTTACAAATTCGATACGTTTACTAAACCGGTATTTTCTTATCGATCTTTATAATTATTTTTATCCCAAATTAGAGAATGTGGCGACTACACCTGAACTGGGGTTGCTTTCAAAAGATATTATGAGTAGGGTCGTAATATTAATTTTTGTAAGCTGCGTTGGTGGTCACTTCTCTAATCTTTTTACTTCCAGATGAAAAAGTCTTTTCAGAGAACAAAAATCACAAAAAACTAAATCTGCTTAATTTCGAAATCATCCAGCAATCAAAGTTGATTGATGGGGAAATATAGACATTCATTTCTCAAAAGATATTAAAACAAAAAACCCGCAATTTTCATTGCGGGTTTTTCTTTGCGGAGAAAGAGGGATTCGAACCCCCGGAGGTGTGACCCTCAACAGTTTTCAAGACTGCCGCATTCGACCACTCTGCCATTTCTCCTGAGTGCCTCATCAGCTATTTGCTGAATGCGGGTGCAAATATAACAAGCTTTTTCAATTTTAAACAACTTATTTCTAAACTTTTTTCAGGCTTTTTTATACCTGGTTCTAAATCAGCTTTTTTACCTTTAATTTTTCCTGAATTTAATTTTCAATTATAAATTTTGAACACCAATGAAATCCAGCATTTTCAGCCTCTACTCTCTTCTATTTTTCTTTTCTTTAAACGCACAACATAATGATTACAAAGAATTAATGGAACAGGAGTGGCCTCAGTTAGAAAAATATCATTCTGCAAATCAGGAGATCATCAAGAATTCAGATTGGCCCGATGTTGTATTCATGGGAAATTCGATTACTGAAGGATGGGCAAATACACATCCAAAATTTTTCAGTAAAAATAATTACGTTGGCAGAGGGATTGGTGGCCAGACCACACCCCCAGATGCTTATCCGATTTACACCTGATGTGCTTGATCTGAATCCAAAAAGGGTAGTGATCCTCGCCGGTACTAATGATATTGCCGGAAATACTGGTTATTCCACCGTAAAAATGATCTCCGACAATATAAAAGCCATGATGAATTTAGATTAATTCAACTTCAGCATATAAATTTCATTCAGATCAATTTTAAACCTTCCCGCATCACAGGAGTCTATATTTATGAATCTCTTATAATTAATTAATATCAAAACCGCTATATTGGCGGCTATTATTTAAAAATCAATGATTAAAATGAAAAAAATATTAATTCTGGCAATTCCAGCTGTTCTTGCTGCATGTAGTGCACAAAATAAGAAGGTAGAAAATGCCGATGCAATGGATTATGCGAATACCATTACCGCTTCTGAACTTAAAGAACATTTATACACTTTCGCAAGTGATGAGTTTGAAGGTAGAGAAACCGGAGAACCAGGGCAGAAAAAAGCTGCTGAATATTTAAAAAAGGAATATAAGAGCTTGAATCTTCCTTCACCAATCGGTGGTGATGATTATTACCAAGAAGTTCCAACAGATTATTTTAAAAGAGGAAAAGTAAAACCAACTGAAAATGTGGTTGCATTTTTAGAAGGCTCTGAAAAACCAGATGAGATCCTGGTAATTTCTTCTCACTATGACCACGTTGGTATGAATGATAAGGGTGAGATCTATAACGGTGCAGATGATGACGGTTCTGGAACTGTGAGTGTTTTAGAGATTGCTGAAGCCTTTGTTCAGGCTAAAAAAGATGGATATACTCCTAAAAGATCTATCCTTTTCCTTAACGTGACCGGTGAAGAGAAAGGTCTTGTAGGATCTAAATACTATACAGACAATCCAATTTTTCCATTAGAGAATACAGTTGCCGATTTAAACATTGATATGATTGGTAGAATTGATCCGTCTCACGAAGGTAAAGAAGATTACATATACCTTATTGGAAGTGATAAATTGAGTACAGACCTTCACGAACTAAGTGAAATGGTGAATTCTAAATATACAAAGCTGAATCTGGATTATACTTATAACGATGAAAATGATCCAAACCGTTTTTATTACAGAAGTGATCACTACAATTTCGCGAAAAATAACATTCCGATCATCTTCTACTTTAACGGAACGCATGCAGATTATCACAAACCAACAGATACGCCAGATAAGATTGAATATGAACTATTGGCTAAAAGAGCTCAGCTTGTATTCTTAACTGCCTGGGAGATCGCTAACCGTGATGCGAGACTGGTAGTAGACAAAGCAGAAGATACTGCTGTTGGAAAATAATATCAGGTTTTACTTAGAAAAAAAAGCCCCGATCTTGGGGCTTTTTTTATGTTGAATTTTTAATTCTTGTCTTCTAATAAAGGAACAAACCTGAATTCTCCGAATTCTTTTTTATCAAATTCCTTAGCCGATTTTCTAACAAATAAGGTCATCGTTTGCACGTCTGTTCCTACGGGAATTACCAGCCTTCCTCCTACTTTTAATTGACTAAGCAGATCTTTAGGCACTTCAGGCGCACCTGCCGTTACTATGATCTTGTCATAAGGTGCATATTCAGGGATTCCTTTGTAGCCATCACCAAAACTTAAGTATTTCGGGCGGTAGCCAAGTTTGCTCAGGAAGGTTTTGGTTTTTTTGTAAAGTTCTCGCTGGCGTTCAATACTGTAAACTTTTGCTCCTAATTCACAAAGCACAGCGGTTTGATATCCGCTACCAGTTCCAACTTCCAGAACTTTTTCACCTCTCTTGATTTGAAGCAATTCAGACTGAAAAGCAACAGTATACGGTTGTGAGATAGTTTGATCTGCAGCTATAGGAAATGCTTTATCCTGGTAGGCATGATCTTCAAAACTACTATCCATAAAAAGGTGACGCGGAATCTTCCCGATGGCGGCAAGAACTTTATCATTGGTAATACCTTTCTTTTTTACGGTTCTCACCAGCTGCTGCCGTTTTCCCTGATGTCTGTAAGTATCCTTCAAGTTTCGTTTGCTTTTGTCTGGCTATAAAATTAGGCAATGCAGCTGATTTATCCCAAGTAAATAGCCTCCGGGATTTGGCCTAATTTTATAAAGTATTTAATATCAAAATGCTATTTTTGTGAAAAATGCAAAAAATATGCTGAAAGCAGGAGTCCTGGGCGCAGGCCATCTGGGAAAAATTCATCTGAAATTACTCAACCAGTCTGAAGAATATGAGCTTATTGGTTTTTATGATGCGAATAAGGATAATGCAAGAAAGATAGCTGAGGAATTCGGTTACAAGATGTACGAAAACCTTGATGACCTTATTGCTGAAGCTGATATGATAGATGTTGTAACTCCCACGCTTTCTCATTTTGATGTTGCAAAAAAAGTGATCTCTGCAGGTAAACACCTGTTCATAGAAAAACCCATCACCAATACCTACGAAGAAGCTGAAGAGCTAATAAAACTTGCAGCTGAAAATGGTGTCAAGGGACAGGTTGGACATGTGGAAAGGTTCAATCCCGCTTTTCAGGCGGTGGCAGATCGCATAGAAAATCCAATGTTTATCGAAGCACACAGGCTCGCGGAATTTAATCCGCGTGGTACAGATGTTCCCGTAGTACTAGATCTTATGATCCATGACATAGACGCGGTGATGAGTGTGGTAAAATCTGATGTAAAGAAGATAAATGCTAGCGGAGTTTCAGTAATTAGTGATACTCCCGATATTGCAAATGCGAGGATAGAATTTGAAAACGGTTGCGTGGCCAATCTCACTGCCAGCAGGATCTCTATGAAGAACATGAGAAAATCCAGGTTTTTTCAACGTGACGCCTATATTTCAGTAGATTTTCTGGAGAAAAAATGCGAAGTGGTAAAGATGAAAGATGCTCCGGAGGATCCGGATGATTTTGCCATGATCCTTCAGAATGCTGAAGGAATAAAAAAACAGATCTATTTCGACAATCCTGATGTTTCTCCAAACAACGCGATCCTGGAGGAATTGGAAAGTTTTGCCGATGCTATAAATAATGATAAAGAACCTGTAGTTACTATGGAACAGGCGGCTAAAGCCCTTCAGGTAGCCAACCAGGTGATTGCTAATTTCAATGTATAATAATTACAATTCTAAAAATTATAAAATCATCCTGAACTTGTTTCAGTATCTTTTCTTGAGAAGCTGAAACAAGTGAAGCTTGATGAATTTTTAGACTTTTAAAACTAACAAAATGAAAAATATTGCAGTTATAGGAGCCGGTACAATGGGGAATGGTATTGCACATACTTTTGCTCAAAGCGGTTATAAAGTTGAATTGATTGATATTTCAGCAGACAGTCTGAAAAGAGGATTGGATACCATTACCAAGAATCTTGACAGAATGCTGGCGAAAGAAAAGATCTCTGAAGATCAGAAAAGCGCAACTTTAGGTAATATCACTACCCATACAGATATCGCAAATGGTGTGAAAAACGCCGATCTTGTTGTGGAAGCAGCTACTGAAAATACAGAGTTAAAACTGAAGATATTTAAGAATCTTGATGAGCAAACCTCTGCTGATACTATTCTTGCTTCTAATACTTCTTCAATTTCAATAACCCAGATCGCTTCTGTGGTTTCAAACCCGGAAAGAGTAATAGGGATGCATTTTATGAACCCTGTGCCAATCATGAAATTGGTTGAGATCATAAGAGGTTACAATACTTCAGATGAAGTGACCAGCAAGATCATGGACCTTTCAGAAAAACTGAACAAAGTTCCGGTAGAAGTGAATGATTATCCTGGATTTGTTGCTAACAGGATCCTTATGCCAATGATCAATGAAGCTATTGAAACGCTTTACAACGGCGTTGCTGGCGTTTACGAGATCGATACCGTGATGAAACTGGGGATGGCTCATCCAATGGGACCACTTCAGTTAGCCGATTTTATTGGTCTGGATGTTTGTCATTCCATTCTTGAAGTTATGTACGACGGATTCAAAAATCCAAAATATGCTCCCTGTCCATTATTGACTAATATGGTAAGAGCCGGTAAGATAGGTGTGAAATCTGGAGAAGGATTTTATGACTATTCTGAAAACAAAAAAGCAGAAAAAGTTTCAACTCAATTTAGCTCATAAGGCTTGAGTAAGATATTCCCATTTAAAGCAGTGAGGCCAACCCGTGAATATGCCGGGTTGGTAGCTTCACGGTCTTATGAAGATTACAGCGAGGAAGAGTTAAAAGCCCAGCTTGAATTCAATCCCTACTCCTTTCTTCATATCATAAATCCCGGTTATAAATTTCAGCATGAGATAGGTGGTGAAAAACGCTTTGGGATGGTGAAAAATCGATACCTGGAATTTAAGGAAGAACATATTTTTGAGCAGGACGAACAGCCTTGCTACTATATTTATAAGATACAGACACGGGAAGCTTCCTGCTGCGGAATTATAGCTGCAGCAAGTGCTGAAGACTACGAACAGGATGTGATACGTCGCCACGAAGATACGATTGCTCACAGAGAGGAACTTTTCAAGGATTATCTTAAAGTAGTTGGCTTTAATACCGAGCCGGTTTTACTTACGTATCCGGACGATCCGGTGATCAATGAGCTTTTGAATGAGCGGATGAAATCACGGCCGGAATATGAATTTGCCACATATAATAAAGAAACGCATTCTTTATGGCTCATAGACGATCCTTCCAATATCGAAAAGATAAAGCAGCAATTTGCTGCTATGGAAAAGCTGTATATCGCAGATGGTCACCACCGCAGTGCCTCATCGTGGTTGCTGGCAAAAGAAAGTAAAGAAAATAATCCTGAGCATACAGGAAAGGAGGCTTATAACTTTTTCATGAGTTATCTCATTTCCGAAAGCAATCTTCGAATATTTGAGTTCAGCAGGCTCATCAAAGACCTGAACGGGCATTCAAAAGAAGAGTTCTTGATACTCCTCGATGAATGGTTCAGAATTGAAAATCGCGGATATGAAGTTTACAAACCATCAAAAAAGCATCATTTCAATATGTATCTTGATGGTGAATTCTATTCACTTTACCTGCGGAAAACCAATTATGAATTCACAGATTCTTTAAGTGAACTGGATTCTTACATTTTGTATGAAAAGATCCTGAAACCGGTTCTGGGAATACAGGACTTGAGATACGATAAACGCATCGCCTATATTCATGGCCGTAATGATCTTATAGAACTGAAGACTAGAGTTGATAATGGTGAATTTGCAGTAGGTTTTGGAATGCTGCCAGCAGGAATTGAAGAAATAAAACAAATTGCAGATGAAAATTTGACCATGCCGCCAAAAAGTACTTATATTGAACCTAAGTTGCGCAGTGGTCTCACAATTTACGAATTCTAAGCACGTTAGATTAAGCACCCCTCCCCTGCAGGGCTTATTTAATCCTTAATTTAAAAGTAAAAATAAAGGATGGAGATTTCAGAAAATATAAAGAAATATAGAAGTGAACTTCCGGAAAATGTGAAGCTTGTCGCTATTTCCAAGACCAAGCCAAATGAAGATCTTATGGAAGCCTACAATGCCGGCCAGCGTATTCTTGGTGAAAATAAGATCCAGGAAATGACCGATAAATGGGAAGAACTTCCCAAAGATATAGAGTGGCACATGGTTGGTCATGTTCAAACCAACAAAGTGAAATATATGGCTCCCTATGTCTCTTTGATCCATGCAGTACATAAAATGAAGCTGCTTAAAGAGATCAACAAAAGAGCTGAAGAAAATGAAAGAACTATAGACTGTCTGCTTCAAATTAAAATTGCTGAAGAAGATTCTAAATATGGAACTACGGCTAAAAACGCCCGCGAAATTCTGGAATCTGAAGAATATCAGAAAATGAAAAATGTAAGGATCATTGGTTTAATGGGAATGGCCACTTTTACTGATGATGAGGCACAGGTTAGATCTGAATTTCAATTTCTTCAAAAAACTTTTAAGGAATTCCAGAAAGATTTCCCTGAATTAAAAGAGCTTTCCATGGGAATGAGCGGTGATTATAAAATCGCCGTGGAATGTGGAAGCACCATGGTACGAATTGGAAGTAGTATCTTTGGCGAAAGAAATTATAATTAACGAAGGAGAGAGTATTTGTACGCAATATTAGACATAGAAACCACTGGTGGTAAATACAATGAAGAAGGGATCACCGAAATTGCAATTTATAAGTTTGATGGTCAGAAGGTAGTAGACCAGTTCATTAGTCTTGTAAACCCGGAACAGCCCATTCAACCATTCGTGGTGAATCTTACCGGAATAAATAACGATATGCTTCGCAATGCCCCAAAATTTTACGAGGTGGCCAAGCGTATTGTAGAGATCACTGAAGACTGTATTCTCGTAGCGCATAATGCGAAATTTGATTACCGTATTCTTCGCACCGAATTCCGCAGACTTGGATTCGAGTATGAAAGAAAAAGTTTATGTACTGTTGAACTTTCAAAAAAACTCATCCCGGATCTTCCTTCCTATAGCCTGGGGAAACTGGTAAGATCTTTAGGAATTCCGTTGAGCGATCGCCATCGTGCTTCCGGAGATGCCCAGGCAACTATCAAACTCTTTAAAATGCTTCTGGCCAAAGATGTTGAAAAAGACATCATGAAAGAGCATGTGAGAAAAGAGCCGAAAAGGAATATGGATACCAAGCTGGTGTTTATTCTTGAGGAATTACCTTCAGAGACTGGAGTGTACTATTTCCATGATGAAAATAGCGAGATCATTTACGTAGGGAAATCCAGAAATATCCGAAAAAGGGTAAATCAGCATTTCACCAATGATAATCCTAAGTCCAGGGAAATGCAACGCAAGGTTGCCTCTGTATCTTTCGAATTGACGGGAAATGAACTTATTGCGCTCTTGAAAGAAAACCAGGAGATCAAGGAACTAAAGCCAAAATATAATCGTGCTTTAAAAAGGGATATTTTCAGTCATGCCATCTATCAATTTAAAGATGAGAATGGATACATTAACCTTAAAATAGGAAGAGCGAATAAAGCAAAAGAGAATATCACGACTTTCAGTTCGCTAAGATCTGCCAAGAATTCCCTGGAAAAATGGGTGGCAGAATATGAACTTTGTGAAAGACTGGCAGGAATTCACGGAGGTACCGGAAATTGCTTTGCCTATACAATCAAAAGCTGTCACGGAGCCTGTATCGAAGATGAGCCTGTTGATGAATATAATGAGAGAGTGATTAATTTAATAGATAGATATTCCTACGAAAATCAAAATATGCTCCTGATTGGTCGTGGACGTGAAGTGGATGAAAAAAGCGCTTTACTCATTGAGGATGGAGAATTTAAGGGTGTCGGCTATTTTAATCTGAATCACCAGATCAACAATCTCGATATTATTCGATCTATCATTACACCGATGAACAACAACCGGGACGCGCAACATATCATACAAAGCTTTCTACGCAAAAAGCATAATTTTAAGATCATCCAATTATCTGTTCAAGAGTAAAATTCTTTGAAAAAGGGATAATTTTAATAGAGTTTTATCCTGCTTTAAAGCATTTTTTTTGACCAGATCCTGGAAGTTCAATCTCAATCCTTGATCGTACTCGAAGAAATTAGTTAAATTTGAAAAACTCCATTTAAGCCAATTTGAAGGAAAACAAGTCAATGCCACACTGGAAATTCAAACTTCATGAAGTAATTTATGAAGCTGATACTCCTGCGGGCAAAATTTTCGATATCGCCTTGCTTTTTGTGATCATCATTAGTGTCGCGCTGGTAATGATGGAAAGCGTAACTTCCCTCCTGCTTAAATATTCCTGGGAGTTCTATATTGCCGAATGGGTGATCACAGCAATTTTTAGTATTGAATATATTTTAAGGATTATTGCAATTAATAAACCCAAGCGATACATTTTTAGTTTTTATGGAATGGTGGACCTGCTGTCTACCCTTCCCAGCTATATCGGTTTTATCTTTGGCGGCGCCAACCTGCTTTTTGCCATTAGAGCACTTAGGCTTTTAAGGGTGTTTAGAGTTTTAAAAGTAACCAGATATATTGGTGAATCTCGTAAACTTATAGATGCGCTGAAAAATAGCCGAGCCAAGATCCTGGTTTTTCTATTTGCAGTTTTTATCATTTGTATCATTGCCGGTACGTTGATGCATCTTGTAGAAGGAAAAGGTGGCGGATTTGATAATATTCCGCTTAGTATTTACTGGTGTATCGTAACATTAACCACAGTGGGCTTTGGAGATATTGCTCCGGTAACACCCCTGGGAAGATTAATAGCATCACTTATCATGATTACTGGTTACGGAATTATCGCGGTACCAACCGGAATTGTTAGTGCAGAATATAGCAAAGCTACCGATAAGCCTATCAAAAATACCCAGGTCTGCCCTAATTGTAACGAAGGCAGACATTTGGATGATGCTGAATTTTGCCATAACTGCGGATTCAAGCTAAATGGATAATTACCTCATCAATATCCTAGGGCCTACTGCAATCGGGAAAACCGCTCTTTCCATAAAAATAGCCAGGCATTTTCAAACAGAGATCATTTCAGCAGATTCCAGGCAGTTCTTTAAGGAAATGAGGATTGGAACTGCAGTTCCTGAAAATGAAGAACTAGAGGCAGCTCCACATCATTTTATCCAGCATATTTCAATTGAAGACACGTACTCTGTTGGCGATTTTGAAAGGGAAGCCCTGGCAAAACTTGAAAAGCTTTTTCTGCAACATAAAGCAGTGGTGATGGCTGGAGGCAGCGGACTTTATGTAAAAGCGATCAATGAAGGTTTAAATGAATTCCCAGAAGTTGATCCCGCTATCAGGCAAAATCTAAACGAGCATCTTGAAAAAGATGGAATAGACTGGCTACAAAAAAAGCTATTCGTTTTAGATCCCGAATATTATAAAACCGCCGATGTACAAAATCCCCACAGGCTGATAAGAGCCCTTGAGATATGTATAGAGACAGGAAAACCATTTTCTACATACCTTAATCAGGATAAGCCTGAAAGAAACTTTAAAAGCATCCAGGTTGGATTAACTGCAGATAGAGAGATCATTTATGATCGAATTAATCGCCGTGTTGATATTATGATCAAAAACGGACTGGTAGAAGAAGCTCGTAAATTATATAGCAGGAAAGATCTTAATGCTTTAAATACGGTCGGCTACAAAGAACTGTTTCAATATTTTGAAGGAAATACAGATCTTGAAATGGCAATATCAGAAATAAAAAAGAATACGCGCAGGTTTGCTAAAAGACAGCTTACCTGGTTTCGAAAAGATGAGAATATTAAATGGTTCAATTATGACGATCCTGTTGAGAACATGATTGAGTATTTAGAAAAACAGATCAATACTTAAAGATCATTCTACGAGTGAGAGTCTTCTCATTGGTTATAATCTTCAATACGTAAACTGCTTCCTGTAACGGACCAACATCCATAGCATATTCAAGTTCTCCCGAATCATAATCTTTTGCTGCGATAAATCTGCCACGGTGATCAAAAACTTCAATTCGTTCTATACTGACATCTGCCGGGGTAGAGATCTTAAAACTACCAACATTCGGATTTGGGTATATATAAACGTATTCGGTTCCATCTAAAGGTGGATCTTCACAAACATCATTAGAGTCGGTCACAGTAACGTTAACCGTTCCGGAAGCTATATTTCCATTGGTATCTTCCGCAGTGACCTGAACTCTGTTTTCCCCGATTTCTTTACAAGAAAATACGATTTTACTCAAGGTATAAGTTACATCAGGATCACAAGCATCATATGATCCATTATCTACATCTTCAAAACTAATGATCGCAGTGGCATCGGCATCCAGGTTCACACTGATGTCATTTAATAACAGGACCGGTGCTGTATTATCTTCCAGGTTTACATTAAAACTACAAGACTCCAAAGTATTTCCATCGGAAACACTTAGCCTTACCTCGAATTCTGAAGACGTTATTTCAGTTCCCGGAGCTGGATCCTGGATCACCTCCAGTCCGTCTCCATTAATAACCTCAGCTTCGCCTGTATAATCAGGTAATAGGAAGGAACAATCTTCATTATATTCCTCAGTTTTATTTGGTGGACATGATATAGATAACTCTTCACCGCTTACAAAACGCAGGTTAAAACTACATTCACTAGAATTTCCTGCCGCATCAAAAGCAGTTATCGTAATCATAGTATCTTCGGAAATAACAGAATCTGAAGTCGGGCTCTGACTGATCTGGACTATTCCGCAATTATCTTCTGCCTCTACAAGATCGGTAAAATCTGGTACCGGAATTTGAGAACCCGGTTCTGCCTGGACAACCTGATCGTCGGGACAAGTTATAGCTGGAGCTATATCATCATCAAAAATCAACGAGATATCGCAGCTAATGGACTCCGCATTCAAAGTTGCCGTAACTCTGATATCGGTTTCAGATTGGATCACCGTTCCCGCTTCAATAGACTGACTTATCTCTGCATTTACCGGATTGTAATCTAATATTTCTGAAAAATCAGGCACTCTATAATTACAATTCTCGTCAGCATTAATAATAAAATCATCAATGCAATTCAACACGAGTTCATTTTCAGCAATGACCATAATCTCTACTGGAACTACGCAACTTATTTCGTTATCTTTTGAATCCTTTGCAGTAACTGTAACATCAATTGTTTCGCCGTCATCAGCGTCGATGAATTTAGCTTTATCCAATTCCAGGCTGATATCTTCTCCGTCACAATTATCCCTAAAGGAAAGAAGAAGGTCTTCAGCTTCAAGTATACCGGTAGTTCCACTTTCAAACATCAAAGTATAGGATGATTTGCACTCTATTACCGGAGCCTGTTCATCTGAAACAATGATATCAAAACTACAGGTATCTTCATTTCCGGCTTCATCTATAGCTCTGTAAGAAATAGTCGTGGTACCAACAGTGAATACTCTACCACTGCTTAAACCTGTGTTATCTGTTCTTTCAACTGTGACATTACCGCTATCATCACTTGCCGTAGGATCCTCAAATTCAACTAGTGCTCCACAAACTCCATTATCATTTGCGACGCTTATATTTTCAGGGCATGAAATTACAGGCGGTTCGTTATCTGAATTATCTACCAGCCTGTAAGTCACCTCGCAGGTTGCTTCGTTACCATAAATATCTGTCGCATTTAATGTTATGAGATAATCGCCTGCTTCAGTAAACTCTGTTCCAACCGGTGGATCCTGAACGATCACCAGATCTTCATAGGGTACGCAATTATCAACAATGCCGTTAGGGCCTACGACCTCGGGCAATATAAAAACTCCACCCGATGGAATTTCCCTGATCTGTACTCCTGCAGGGCAAATGATCAAAGGTTCGCCAACATCTTCTACGGTGACATTTACCGTACACGAATATGATTCTCCGGTTTCTTTATTGGTAGCTCGAATCACCAATGGATTAGTACCTATATCTTCACAAGTGAATTGCTGAACACTCAATTCCAGATCGAGGTTTGAAATGTCACTAGTTATAAATTCTGACGTCTCAATTTCTGTCACATTAGAATTTTGCGCATCTTCTCCCAGTCTAACGGTGAGTTCACCTATACATTCAAATACATATTGCTGTTCTTCTACTAATGTCAATTGAAAAGTACAACTGTCTTTTAGCCCTGCAGAATCTTCAACAGTTATGGTCACGACCTGACTCTCTGATATAATATCGCCTTCCTGCGGACTTTGAGTAATTATAAGATCATCCCTTGATGTACAATTGTCTGAGACTATAACCTCAGTAGTAAAGTCCGGAACTTCGTAGCCGGTATTTGGGTCAAAATTTTCTTCTTTATTATCTGGGCAGGTTATTTCGGGAACTTCGGCGTCTATCACCCTCACAGTAAAGCTACAAGTCACAGGGTCATTAACCCCATCATCGGCCTGGAAACTAATTGTTGTTTCTCCTACCGGAAATAAATCACCTGAGTTTAAACCTGTATTATCTGTTCTCACTGGAGTGATCGCCCCGCCATCATCTGTAACAGTTGGTGTATTGAAAGTAACTACGGCACCGCATTCACCAGCATCATTATTTGAGGTGATATTAGTAGGACAATTATCGAAATCCGGTGGAGTGTCCTCGGGTTCTTCTGTAATAGTGACTGTAAAACTACAAGTTACACTATTGTTACTTGAATCTAATGCTTTATAGCTAACTGTAGTTGTTCCAAATGGAAATTCCTCTCCAGAAGCAAAACCTTCAGTTTGGACGACCTCTTCTATTCCACAATTGTCTTTAAAAGTTGGTATATTATATGTTATTATCTTGCCGGAAGACCCAAAAGAAATTGTTTCAGAAATATCAGAAGGACAGTTTGTGACCTCAGGATTATAATTATCAACGATTGATAATGGAATGTCACAAAAATCGTCAAGGTTAGATTGATCTTGATACCGCAACCTTATAGTTCTTTCTCCAAGATCATCACAATTAAATTCATTCCTACCATCGATTAAAAAATCAACGTCTCCTTGAATATCCTGAACAAGCTCTTCCGAGGCAATAAATCCATTTCCTAATTCATCTAATTCCAAAGTATAAGATTCTACACAAGTAAGACTAGATTCGGCTTCACCCAACACAGTTATCCATGCCTCACAACTATCTGTATTCCCTGCAAAATCTTTCACCGTCATGGTGACCAAATAAGATCCCGGAGCAGTAAAAGTAGACTGAGAAAGTTCATAAGATTCGATCCCACAATTATCGGTTGATCCGTTATCTATATAATTATCCGGAACTGTAGCCACACCATTTTCAAGAGTTATAGCAGGAGCAGGTACCGGAAATTTACATTTTGCAATTGGATTTTCACTATCAAATTGTGGAGTTCTTTCATAAATTTCGATATCAAATTCAAATTCTTCTGGTATATAACCAAAAAATGTAGAACGACCGTCAGCATAAGCATTATCAACATACATCCGGTCACAACTATTGAATGCTATGTCAACTGGAAACTGAATATTTTCAGTAATCGGTTTTTCATAATTTTCAAACGGATCGTAAATTCTAATGAAATAAGAATTGTCATCTATTCCATCATCGATTTCTTCAGCGATATCCTGAATTTCTCCAAAGCTTAAATTTTCAAAATTTATAAAACGACTAAAATCAATTCTGCCGGCATATTCAATAACATGAATAAATCCGAAGGAATCTATATTGATACTTCCCGGAGACTGAATATTTGGAAGTCTGCCAGTTATATTTAAAGAACTATTTAAAGTTAAAACTGCAGGATCATCTCCACCTTCCTGACTCAAATAAACATCTTTTTCAGCGCTAACAGCGATTCTATAAGGCCTTTCTACATTTTTATTCTGTGCAATCCTTGCTCCACTTTGGTTATAAATACTTACTCTACTAAGTTCATCTCCTTCACAACCGTTACCTGGCGGGTTGTATTCAGCGACATACAAATTACCTTCACTATCAACATCTATCCCTAATGGTCTATAAAATTCAGTATAAATGATTTTTTTAAAAGTCCCGTCAGGGTTAAAAATTCTGATCTTTCCATTTTCAGAACAAGATCCATCTTCAGAATAATCAGCTACATAAAAAAACCCGTTAGAATCAATAACAAAATCTAAAGGACTTCTAAGTCCCGTGATAAAATTAGATTTTACAATTGCACCTTCTGAATTTCGTTTTTGAATTCCGTTACCGAAAGTTAATACGTATAGAAAATTATCTGGAGCTACATCAATACTGATGGGAATTTCGTCTGTATCCAGACTAGTTAAAGTTTGATTTATTACATCAACCTTTTTCAACCAATCATAAGACGGTACAATGTTACCAGGATCCTGCCCAAAGACATTTCCGGTAAATAAAAATAAAAGAATAAGGTAAGCACAGGCCTTCTTCAGGGAAGAGCCCTTAAAATCACATATTTCGGCTACACTTATCAATCTGGGCATATTTGGTATAGGCCATAAAGATAAGTATTGTAAGAAAACCGATCTTAAATTTATGCTAAGATTACGGCATGGACTGCAATTGAGTCCGGAAAGAAAAAATAACCGGGATTATATTCGAGATATAATACTGCATCATGATCTTAAATCATGATGCAGTACATCCCGGAAACTGAAAATTAAATTAAGCTTCGGTCTCTTCCTTGTTTTTTACAACAAGTCTGAATCCTTCTCCGTGGATATTAAGAATTTCCACGTTCTCGTCTTTTTTCAGGTATTTTCTAAGTTTGGCGATATAAACGTCCATACTTCTTGATGTGAAGTAGTTGTCGTCTCTCCAGATCTTAGTAAGCGCCAGTTCTCTTGGCATAAGATCGTTCTCGTGCAACGCCAGTAATCTTAATAATTCATTCTCTTTTGGAGACAGTTTCTGTGGTTCCTCATCTCTGAAAGTAAGGAATCTTAGTTTTGAATTCAGGTGGAAATCACCAATTTCAAATTCGAACTGCTTAGAATCTGCCACGCTGTCTGTAGCTTTACGCTGCATAATAGCTTTGATCTTCATCAAAAGAACTTCAGAATCAAAAGGTTTGTTCAGGTAATCATCTGCCCCTACTTTATAACCTTTCAATACATCTTCTTTCATCGCTTTCGCTGTTAGGAAGATGATTGGGATTTCCTCATTCTTATCACGAATTTCTTTAGCCAGGGTAAATCCATCCTTGTAAGGCATCATTACGTCTAGAATACAAAGATCGAAATCGTCCTTTTTGAACTTTTCGAAACCTTCCATTCCGTTCTTGGCATGAGTTACCTCGTAGTCATTCATTGCGAGGTAATCTTTAAGGACAGTTCCGAAATTCGGATCATCCTCAACTAATAAAATTTTCTTGTTTTCAGTTTCCATATATTTAAGATATTAGTGGTAGTTTAATATAAAAGGTACTTCCTTTTCCTTTTTCGCTACTAACGGTAATGTCCCCATGATGGTCTTCAATGATTCGGCGGGCATAAGCCAGGCCTAATCCGTGACCTTTGACATTGTGAATATCACCGGTATGTTCACGATAAAATTTTTCAAATATTTTCTTTTGAACCAGTTTCGTCATACCAACTCCCTGGTCTCTAATTTCACAACAGATATAGTTCTTTACGTTCGTGGTATAGATATCTATTTTTGGCGAATCTTCTGAATACTTGATCGCATTATCCAGAATATTTACGATCACATTGGTAAAATGATCCTGGTTCGCAAGTATAGATGATCTAAGGGCTCCAAAATGCGTTTGAATATAACCTCCACGGTCTTCTACTATAAGTTCTACATGCGTCACTGCATCATAAATAATGTCGTGAAGCTGATGCCTTTCCTTTTTAAGATCAAGCTCATTCTTTTCCAGTTTAGAAATACGTAAAACGTTCTCTACCTGAGCATGCATTCTTTTATTCTCGTCTCGTATCATCTGCAGATAGCGAGACACTTTAGAACGGTCTTCTATAACCTTTGGATTCTTGATCGCATCTAAAGCAAGGTTGATGGTTGCGATAGGTGTCTTGAATTCATGGGTCATATTATTTATAAAGTCGGTCTTTATCTGGGATATCTGTCTTTGCTTGATCAACTGGGATAATGCACTTGAATATGCGATCACAATGATCAGGGTAAAAATGATAGATAGTGATGCCATAAGGATCACTGAAGATAACACCGCCTGTTTCTTATCTGTAAAATTAACCAGCAACTGATATCCGCTATTCCCTACACTATCCATAAAAAGCGGAACTGCGTAAGTAGCCGGATGATCAAGGCTAAAGTTCTCTGAATGTAAATTTGTGGCTATAGAATTATTATATACTCCAAATTCAAAACCTGTTTCAACATTTCTCTCTTCAAGCTGCTCTTCAATAAGTTCCTGAATTGTTTCTTCTGAAACTCTTTTATGAACCGGCAACCTTACTACCAGCTCTGAAATGGCCGAACGAAGAATATCTTTCTCCACTTCTTCCATTCTAGAAATACGCTCTATATGTTCAATTCTTTGTCTTGCGCTAAGATTATCTCCGTTATCCAGCTGATTATTCCTAACAATATCGGTCACCTTTTTATTGATCATTTTGGTGAACTGGATACTATCCTCAGCAAATTGTAAAAAACCAGAAGAAACTTTATAATCTTCTTCCAGGATTATTTCTGTATTGAAAAAGGTCTCGTTTCTATTATCGTCCCGGTCACTATAAAAATACTCGGTTAAAGTTCTGTCGCTAAGCTTACTATTAAGACTATCTGGATCCTTATACTGGAAATAATATTTTTCGAACTCACGCTTCTGAATCTCTTCAGAAACATTTAGTAATACCTGCTTTGCATTATAAGAAAACTGCTCTTCACGATCGTCAATGGTGCTCTTAATCCAGTATCCCTGTACGAAAATAATACCGATTAGGGACAAGCTCATCAGCGCAACCAGAAGGACAAAAAGCTTCTTATTCATGCGGTCAAAAGTAAGATTTTAACATTTAGACATTAAAGTGTTTAACCAAATGTTAACAGAACTTCTAACAATTTTTACCTGCTTTTAAGATTTCATGATGAATATGTTCAACCTGTAGTTTCGTTTGAGCTAATTCCTCGTTATTTATTAGGAAATCGGCCATTTGCGATTTTTTTTCATCGCTCCACTGGTTATTCATTCGCTCCTGAATTTCTTCAACAGAGCTATCATCACGTTTTTGAAGTCTTAGTATTCTTAACTTTTGTGGAGCTGTTACCAGGATGCTGTAATCGCATTTTTTGTAACCACCGGTTTCATATAGAATTGCCGCTTCGTAGATAACATATTCTGAAGTCTGATCTGAAAGCCAGGAATTAAAATCTCTTTCTACTGCCGGGTGAATGATCTGGTTAAGTCTGGAAAGTAATCCTTTATCATTAAAAACCTTTGAAGCAATGAACTTTCTATTGGGAAGCTTCTTATTATAGGCTTCCTCACCGAAAATCTGGATTACCGCCTCTCTGATCTCTTTGGAAGTGTTCATTAATCTCCTACCGGCATCATCGGCAATATAGACCGGGATACCAATTTCTTCAAAGAAACCGGCTACTGTGGTCTTTCCACTGCCAATACCACCCGTAAGGCCAATGACCATCATCGCTTGATCACGAATTGGATCCTGCGCTCGTTAAGTCTAATATTGTTAACTGACTCAGGTTTTTCAACGATCTGGGCGATCATATAATCATCACCCTCCTTAATATCCTTATAGTTACAAACCACTCTAAAGTCGGCTGCACTAATGCTTTCAAATTGTTTCAGGTTTACCTGGTAATAAACCACCACGGTTTTTGGAAAATAAGCCAGGTTAAGATTATCTGGTACATTTTCCACCTCAACGGCGATCTCAGCACTTCCTTCGGTATATTTTTCAACTTCCTGGGTATATCTCACACTGTTCTCATAAAAACTCAATTCTCCCAGCCCGGAAGTATCAATATCAATAATTCCGTCAAGATCTGAATTGATCTTACTTAAACTTAAAGATCGGGTAGGAACGCTTACCAGACTATCAATAATTTTTTCTGGTCCGCTCACCTTTACTGAATCTGGCGTAAGATAAATGGTATCATCGGCAGAAAACCCAACCGCATAGTTCACTTCAATATTCGGAATCACCTTCAGCATCTTTTCTTTCTTGAACTGAAAAGGAACAACGATCTCTTCCTGGATGATCCTGGAATTCTCGAAATCTATTTTCAATTGCTGCTCTATATCGGTAAGATGATTCTGTAAAGTATAAACCAATTGTTTTTCAGACTCCCTGGCTTTAGAAAGATCAATTATAAGCTCAGGATTAAAGATTTTGTAATAATAGATATTGAATCCGTTATCCTGTAATTGCAGATCTACATGATCTGGTTTCTGATCTGAAATACTTTTATCCAGTGGTGCGTTGGTATAGCTCACCGGGATCTCGATCAATTGCGTATAGGTTTTGGAGAATTGCACAAGCACCCAAACAATGGCAGAGAAGATCAGAAAAAAACTGAAGGTCTTTACACTGGATTTTTTAAATCTTGGCTTTCTACGCACCGGCATCTTTTTTAAAGAATAAATGAGGGAACTCTTTCTCTGGTTCTCCGTTCAGAATACTGATCTTATAGCTTGAGATTAAAAATCCCGTACCGTAACCTGTAAATTGAACAAAAACCGCTCTTATAGCGAGTAACCCAATATAAATACTTTTATTTTTTATTGCAGCATCTATGCCAATAATTAGGAAATAAATAAGGTAACAACCAATAAAAAATGACTCACCGACTATAGCCATAAGAATGGAAAATACAAATCCGACTATAAATGCGCTGGGAAACCAGTATGTCATTTTTGAAGAGCTGGGATGCCACTTATTTAATATCGGCCTAACCATTCCGAATTTTTTAACCTGTGTATAAAATTTGCTCCAGTCTATCCTGCGTTTATGAAAGACCTTAGCATCAGGTATCAAACATATCTTAAATCCAGCATCTTGCAATCTAAGACTCAGATCCGGATCTTCTCCGGGATGTATGTGCCCAAATCCCTGACTGGCCTCAAAAGCTTCACGGCTTATGCCCATATTAAAACTTCTAGGCTGAAATCCTTTGCTGGAGCCACCTCTTATTCCACCAGTAGTAAAAAAAGAAGTCATGGTATAATCTATCGCCTTTTGAATATCGGTAAAGGAATCATGTGCCGCATCTGGACCTCCAAAGCAATCGCAATAGTCATTTTCCAGAAACGTATTCACCTCTTTCAGGTAATTTTCCGGTAAGATCACGTCAGAATCAAGAATCAGAAAATAATCTGCTTTCGCTTTTTTCATTCCGTAATTCCTGGAATCGCCGGGTCCGGAATTACTTTTATAATAATAGCTGATATTGAGATCTTCCGCATAATCTTTCACGACCTCGTCAGACCTCAAACTGGAACCATCTTCCACGATCACCACCTCAAAGGAAACCTTTGAAATCAATTTCCTCATACTTTCCAGTAGCTCCCTGATCTCATCAGGACGGTTATATACCGGAATCACAAAGGAATATTCTGGTTGCATGTAAAATGGTTATAAAAAGAAACTGCCGAAATCTGTTCTATTAAGATACAGTATTCCGGCAGTAATATATGATTTATTCTTAGTCTTCGTCTTTAGTAAAAGCTTCCATTACCTCCTGGCTAACTCCCGTATTTGAGAATCCTCCATCATGGAAAAGATTTTGAAGCGTAACCTTTTTGGTAAGGTCTGAGAATAAGGTCAATGTATAATTAGCACATTCTTCAGCCGTAGCATTTCCTAGCGGAGACATTTTTTCAGCAAAAGCAATAAAGCCATCAAAACCTTTCACTCCCTGACCGGCAGTGGTTGGAGTTGGAGACTGAGAAATAGTATTTACTCTTACCTTTTTATCTTTTCCGAAGAAATAACCGAAACTACGAGCAATGGATTCAAGATATGCCTTGTTATCTGCCATATCATTATAGTCTGGGAAAACTCTTTGCGCAGCCATATAACTCAAAGCTACGATACTTCCCCACTCGCTCATTGCATCTTTCTTAAAAAGAACCTGCATTGTTTTGTGGAAAGAAACAGCAGATACATCCCAACCTTTTGTGGTGTAATCGTAATTCATATCTGTATAGTGGTTTCCTTTTCTCACATTTACAGACATCCCGATGGAATGCAATACAAAATCGATCTTTCCTCCAAGGATCTCAACAGCCTTTTCTACAAGGTTTTCAAGGTCTTCAACTTTAGTAGCATCTGCCGGAATGATCTCAGATCCTGTTTTTTCAGCAAGATCTTTAATACTTCCCATTCTCATGGCGATAGGTGCGTTTGTTAGAACAAAAGTTCCACCTTCTTCATGAACTTTTTCAGCTGTTTTCCAGGCAATAGAATTCTCATCCAGTGCTCCGAAAATAATTCCTCTTTTACCTTTAAGCAGGTTATATGACATGTGATTTATATTTTGTGGTTGTTAAGCTTGTAAATATAGCAAAGTTGATGGAAATACTTTTTATGAAAAGGCCCAAGATTTACTGATACTTCAAGACTGGAGATCTGCAGATTACGAAAATTAATTCAGTAAGGCTTTTGCATGTGCCCTGGCCGAATCGCTTTTGGTATTACCGCCAAGCATCAAAGCAAGTTCCTCAATACGGTCGTTTTCTTCTAGTCTTACGATCTTCGTTTGGGTAGCTACTTCATTATCTTCCTTAAAAATCTTAAAATGTGTAGCTCCTTTCCCAGCGATCTGTGGTAAATGTGTAATTGCGATCACCTGCATGTTATTCCCCATTTTCTGTAATATCTCGCCCATCTTTTTGGCGATCTCACCGGAAACTCCAGTGTCTATTTCATCAAAAATGATCGTTGGCAGGTTACTTTGTGCAGCAAGAATACTTTTCACTGCCAGCATGATCCTGGAAAGTTCACCTCCAGAAGCTGCTTTCTTTATCTCCTTAAAATCACCTCCTTTATTGGCAGCAAGAAACCAATCCAGTTTATCTCTACCATTACTAAGAAACTCTTTCCCCTGTTCCAGCCTGATATCAAGCCTAGCATTCGGCATTCCCAGATCTTTCAGGATCTGCTCTGTTTGTTCAATAAAAGCCGGAACTATTTTTTCCCGGTTGGCATGTAATGCATCAGCAGTTTTACCAAGGCTATTTTCTTTCTCCTGAATTGCCAACTGAATTTCTTTTAATGCAGATTCCGCATTTTCTGTAACTGAAACTTTTTCCTGAAGAGAATCAATGATAGCCAGCAATTCCTCTACGTTCTCAGCATTATGCTTTTTCTGAAGATTATAGATCAACTGAAGCTTTTGATTCACAATTTCCAGTTCTTCCGGGTTTGCTTCAATTCTATCCAGTGCATCGGTCATTTCAGCTTCAAGATCATCCAGCTCTATAATTGCACTTTGAATCCTGCTATGAAAATTCTCGTAATTGGCTGAAAATTTTGAAATTCGTGACAGGTTTGCCCTTACCGCTTTCAGACTTTCCAGGCTTCCAATTTCCTCTTGTTGTAATAAATTAATAGCAGAACTTAAGTTTTCAGTAAGCTCTTCCACATTGTTCAATTCTTCATATCGCTCTTCCAATTCTTCCAGCATTCCGGCCTTAAGACCTGCTTCTTCAAGCTCATTCAGAAGAAATAAATTATAATCATATTCTTTCGCCGCCTGTGATTGTTGCTCTTTCAACTCTTCATGACGGTTCATCAGAACCTTATATTCTTTCAATTCATTCTTGTACTGAAGGATGACAGATTCATTCTTCGCAATAGTATCTATGACATTAAATTGATAATCGGCATTCCCAAGAC
This sequence comes from Christiangramia sediminicola, assembly GCF_031344135.1. NCBI lineage: Bacteria > Pseudomonadati > Bacteroidota > Flavobacteriia > Flavobacteriales > Flavobacteriaceae > Christiangramia > Christiangramia sediminicola. Next base: position 36,903 of record NZ_JAVJIU010000002.1, on the reverse strand, counting down.
TCAAAGTCTCATGCTGACTATGAATATCAATTAGGTAATTTCCCAGTTTTTGGAGCGCGGTGATCTTAACCGGAGTATCATTTATGAATGCACGTGATTTTCCTGAAGGCAATATCTCTCTTCTGATAATGCTCTGAGTTTCATAATCCAGATCTTCCTTTTTAAAGAAATTCTCCAGCTTATAATTGGAAATACTGAAAGTTCCTTCAATCACACACTTCTTTTCTGTATTTCGAATAGAACTGAAATCGGCGCGATCTCCAAGCAATAATCCCAGAGCGCCGAGCATTATAGATTTTCCTGCACCGGTCTCACCTGTAATAATGGTGAATCCAGGCTGAAGACCAATGTTGATATCTTCAATTAGTGCGTAATTTTTTATAGAAAGAGATGTAAGCAAATCGGTTAAAATTTGTGCTAAATATACGGGAGAAAAAAATTGAAATCAACCTAAATGCCTACTGAATATTTCTCCAGTTTCTGGCGTACCTGGGAGCAATATTATTCAGGGTTTCCATTAGTTCACGACTATCTTCCACAGCCGGACCTCCGGAATATACAGAGGTGATCTCGTCTGCCTTAGAGTCCAGAAAGGCTCTTAATAAAAGGGAATTATTACGGCGATTGTTCATCACTTCGAGATCGTTCAAAGCTTCAGCTATAGTATTTTTTCCAGCCAGCACATCTTCGTGCATTACATCCAGGCCTAAACGATGGTATTTATAAAGTGCTGTTCTATATTCAGCATAGGTGTTAGCCAGAAGATCGGCATTAAGCCTGAATCTTGAACGCTGACCGTCTGAACCTCTCCAACCCTGAGAATTTCCCTGTTGGGCATTGGTCACCACTCTATTGGCTTCTTCATAATAGGCAGTTCCGCCTTCCAGTTCAAATGTATCTGCATCCATTCCCAGAATCGTATACACGTAAAATGAGATTACTGAAATTAGGTTAGAATTAAATGTGTTCTGACTATAATTAAGCGGTTGATATTCTCTGTAGCTAAAGGAAAATTGTTCATCGTTAAAGTTGAACACCGGAGTGATCATGGAAGTTCCGTAAACCGGTCTTGAGGACTGCACCTGAATTGTTCCATTAAAACTCTCTCCTTCAAAACTATTTATCGTTATGAACATACTGCAATTGATACGCTCATGATTCTGGAATTTCTTATCGGTCCAGGTAGTTTGATTTACAAATTCATTTAATGCTCGCTCCAGGGTTTTAAAAACCGAAAGATTGGCTTGTCCCGTCTGGTCGGCGTTTACAATGACCTCACAATTAAGCTGTTGCGCAGAGGCAAACTGCAAACAGGCAAAAAACATGATGATTGTAAGAATTTTACGCATTAAATAATTCGATGATTTCATTTAAAATATCTCCGGCAACTTCTTTCTTGGATTTTAAATCAAAATCCTTTTTTCTATCCGGGTATATGATGCTGATCTTATTGGTATCACTTTTAAAACCTGCTCCTTTATCGTTGAGTGAATTTAAAACAATAAAATCAAGATTCTTCTTTTTAAGCTTTTTTCTTGCGTTTTCCTCCTCATTGTTCGTTTCCAGAGCAAAGCCTATAAGTTTCTGCCCTCTCTTTTCTTCGCCCAAACTTGCCAGAATATCTTCAGTTTTGGTCAATTCAAGGGTTAAAGAATCATCATTTTTCTTGATCTTTTTATCAGCAACGAATTTAGGCTTATAATCGGCTACAGCTGCTGCAGATACAAAAACATCAGTTTCAGCAAAATTAGCATGAGCAGCCTCATACATATCCCTCGTGCTGGTCACTCTTAGGAGATTGATATGTTTTTCGTCAATGCTCAGATGCGTTGGCCCTGAAATAAGAGTTACCTCAGCTCCAAGTTTCATGGCAGCTTCAGCAATTTCATATCCCATTTTCCCGCTGGAATGGTTTCCTATAAAACGTACAGGATCTATAGCTTCGTATGTTGGGCCTGCAGTAATCAGGATTTTTTTCCCTTTTAATGGAAGATCTTCAGAAAAATGATTTTCAATAAAATCAATGATCTCCTCAGGTTCAGCCATTCTTCCCTCGCCATGAAGACCACTGGCAAGCTCACCGTCACCGGCAGGGATCATGATATTCTCATATTCCTGTAGTTTCTGAAAGCTATTTTTTGTGGATGGATGTTTGTACATATCCAGGTCCATTGCAGGCGCAAAGAAAACAGGACATTTAGCTGAAAGATACGTAGCCAGTAAAAAATTATCGCTATTACCCGATGCCATTTTAGATAAAGTACTGGCTGTAGCAGGGGCTATAAGCATGAAATCGGCCCAAAGGCCGAGTTCAACGTGATTGTTCCATTTTGCATTCTCATCTTCCTCATCTGTAAATGAAGAAAAAACTTCATTCTTGGAGAGCGTGGAAAGTGTAAGCGGAGTGATAAATTCTTTTGCTGCAGGCGTCATCACGACTTTTACGCTAGCACCTGCCTTAACAAATAAACGTACTAGAGCGGCAGTTTTAAAAGCGGCGATACCACCGGTAATACCTAATAAAACCTTTTTGCCTTTAAGTACAGACATATTTGCTTTAAGATCTATTCTTCGATGTCTTTTGTGTTACGGTAGTAGATCTTGTCTTCTAACCATTCCTGGATCGCAAGAGACTGTGGCTTAGGCAATCTTTCGTAGAATTTAGAAACTTCGATCTGCTCTTTGTTCTCAAAGATCTCGTCAAGAGAATCGTTGTAAGTAGCAAATTCATCAAGCTTCTCTAATAATTCTTTCTTGATTTCACCATTGATCTGTCCAGCTCTTTTAGCAACTATTGAGATCGCTTCATAAATATTTCCGGTTGGAGCATCTACTTTATTCCTGTTGATAGTAGTAGTGTTTACCGGTGCATCAATTTTCTTAAAATCCATCATTCCTAAAATTAAAAATTCTGTAACCTTTTATCAATCTCTGACATTGAATCTTCCAGTTGTGGAACATATTCTCCTTCAGGATAGTATTTTTTGTAAGATTTGTATTGTTCTTTTGCATTGTTCAGCCTTTCTTCCATCAAAACTTCAAAACTATTAATGGCAAGCCTGTAAGCTGAATCGAACCTGTAATAATAAGCTGCTTCTCTAAACGGAGAACCAGGATAATCTGCAATAAAGTTATTAAAAGAAGCGATAGCCGCTTTATAATATTCTGTATGATGATACTGCTTAGCGATTTCGTAAGCTTTCTTTTCAAGTTTTACACGAAGTTCAGTAGCCATGTTGTTAGCCTCTTCAGTATATTCACCGTCAGGATATGTATTTAAATAAACCTGAAGTTCTTCAATCGCTTTATGCGTATCTGTCTGGTCCAGGTTAAACCTTGGTGAGCGATAGAAATAACAGGAAGCTGCTTTATAAGAAGCCTCTTCTGCCTTCTGGCTGTTAGGGTATAACTGCAGGAATCTTTCAAAATGAAATGGAGAATTAAAATAATCTCCTAATTGATAATACGTATCGGCAAGAATAAATACCAATCTCTCTCCCTGAGGTTTTCCACGAAACTGAGGTTCGATCTGTTCTAGTAATCTTAAAGCCTTACGTAGCTTTTTATTACTATCTTCTTCTTTGCCTTCATTATATAATTCTTCTGCAGCCGAATATTTTGGTGCAGTATCTTCACTTTTAAGCAACTTCTGGTACTCACTACAAGATAGCGTCACCATTAGCAGACCTAAAACAAGAATTCCTTTTTTCATGATACGTAAAAACATCTGGCAAAAATACATTTTTTGTTACTATAAAAAAAACTTTCCTAAACTACTCAAATAACCCTAGAATCAAGAGTTTATTGCAGTGGGAAAGTTCTTTTCGAAAAAAAATCTCTTAGAAATTATCTACAAAGGCGTTGATACGCTCCTGTAAAATTTCAGATGCTTCCACTAGAGGTAGTCTCAAAGTATTTTTGATCATATTCTTTTTAGCCAGCAAAGCTTTGATCCCTGCAGGATTTCCTTCAGCAAAAATCAGGTCTATGGAAGGAGCTATTCTGTAGTGCAGTTTATAGGCTTCAGCAACTTTACCTTCCAGTCCCGCTCTTACCATATCTGAAAATTCTTTAGGCAGCCCCTGACCAATTACCGAGATCACTCCCTTACCTCCAGCAAGTGTCATTGGAAGAGTGATCATATCATCTCCTGAGATCACTAGAAATTCTTCAGGAACAAGGCTTATAAGTTTCATTGCCTGCACGATATCTCCGGCAGCTTCTTTTACCCCGATCACATTGTCGCAATTTCTTGCAATTCTATCGATAGTTTCAGGCAGCATGTTAGAGGAAGTTCTTCCAGGAACATTGTAAAGTATGATTGGAAGCGGCGATGCTTTTGAAACAGCTTCAAAGTGACGATAGATCCCTTCCTGGGTTGGTTTATTATAATAAGGAGAAACTGAAAGTATAGCATCAAACCCGTCAAGATTCGCTGTTTTTAACTCTTCTACAACTCCGGCAGTATTATTACCACCTATACCAAGAACCAATGGTAATTTTCCCGCATTCGTCTCGATCACAGTTTTTTTAACCAGTTCCTTTTCTTCGTTTGTAAGCGTGGCGCTTTCAGCAGTTGTTCCAAGAACCACCAGGTATTCAATTCCATTTGCGATCTGATCTTTTACAAGATCGTTCAACGCATTTGTATCTACAGATAAATCCTCTTTAAATGGAGTGATAAGTGCTACTCCCGTACCAATAAAGGCTTCCATCAATTATTCTTTTTTAAGATTTCTATATATTTTAAAACCTCCTGCTGAAAAATCTCAATTTCATCAGCATGAACCTCAACATCATAAATTCCGTAATCATCAGGTGAATTTCCAATTTTCACACATGCTTTCGTTTCGGCTGCAAGCAAAGATCCCGTTTTCGACCTTTTCGTAAAATGACAGATCAAAAAATCAAATTTTTCACTGCTAAAGCTCTTGATCGATTCAGACTTAAAATCTCCAGAAACGGTAATTTCTTTAGTATCTAAAACAGCTGCATTCCAGTCATCTGAAATTGCTTCGGCGGTTCCACATATTACTATACTAAGATCATCTTTTCTAAAATCTGATTCGCGATAAATTTCAAAAAGCTTAGCCTTGTTTTCTACATTTTCAGCATCAATGATCAAACCGATCTTTCCGGAATTCATTTTCGAAGGAATATGATTCCCTTTCAAGGCCTTATTTATCCTTTTCGTGTAAATGATATTTTTTAATTTACCGGAGATCATCTTGAAATTTAAGTGAGGCAAATGTAAATAATTTCCATCAGGAACAATGAAGATTAAGTCTCCCGAAAAACTTCGTTCTACAGGAATTTAACAGCTTTAATTATTTTGTGAAATGAGGGAAAACTATACAAGATTGATAAGCCGCAATTTTTTCTCTCTTGTAGTAAAGAATTGGAAAGAAAGAATGATCGCGATAATGCTTAAAAAGTTCTTGATCGCCAGCACACTGGAATCCGGCAAATAAAAAAGTGCCATATCTCTTAATATATCTGAAACCACCAACGCCATCACTAGAGTTATAAATAAAACCGATTTTCTTGAATAAGAATTCAGATAATAGATAAGTGCAACAATAGCAAGGACAAACAAATTGATATAGTAAATTGTGTAGATCCCGTAATCAATCAATCCTGCCATGTAGATTTCCAGTTCCTGGACATGTTGATAAACGAAATACGCATTCCCAATGATTAAAATAAAAAAGAAAATAAGCATGAATTTATTCGCTGTTTTTCTTTGGGTATATTTTAATGCTTCCCGTATTAAAAAGGAATATGACAGGAGACTGAAGAGAATGGTAATTAATGACATCGATTCTTGCTCACTAAAAAAAGTTGAAAGCACCGCAAGTAAATTCAGACTCAAAAAGCCTATAATATTGAGGTTTTTGAAATTAAGTTTATCGAAATATCCGATAAGCAAGGGAACGAAAATTAACACCTCACATAAATGCGCTAACCACGGGGTATTATTAAATACCGCAAATAGGTTAATCAATACAAGAGGTAGGCAGATTAGTAGATACTTCTGTCTAGGCTTCATAATTTAGAAATGGGGCGGTAAATATATAAAAATTTGAATATCATTATGATATATTTAAAGAATCTTCTTTTTTACCGTAAAAAAAATACTGAAACCGGCTAATCCCTAAGATTCTTCGATTTTTCAATTCGCTGAAATGCCAACAAAATTTGACCTTTTCAGTCATTTAAAGAATCTTCAAGTAAATTATGTACGTGATTAGTTTTTTATATTTGCCACATATTATTGCTATATGAATCTTACTAAATATGCTTTAGTCGCCATGGCGGCGATGTTTTTTTCCTGCAAAACGGAAAAAACCGGAGTTTCCAATATTAAAACTGAAAGAATCGCGGTTGATACTTCATTAACTGAAAACACTCAAATTGCGAAATTTATTCAGCCTTACAAAGAGCATCTGAATTCCACGCTGGATTCCACCCTGGCTTACAATCCCACCTATCTATCCAAAAGCGATGGCGACTTGAATACTGCCATTGGGAATTTAATGGCAGATGCAGTATATGTACAGGCCAACCCTGTTTTTAAGAAGCAAACAGGAAATGATATGGACATGGTTCTTTTAAATCACGGAGGAATAAGAGCAGAAATACCTGATGGTAAAGTTTCAGCAAGAACAGCTTACCAGATCATGCCTTTTGAAAATGAGATCGTAGTTGCTGAACTCACCGGAACTAAAATGAAAGAAATGCTTAGTTACCTGGAGAAGGCAAAATCTGCTCATCCGGTGAGTCAAATCAAAATATTAGCAGATAGAGATTATAAGATCATCAGTGCTAGCATTAAAGGGAAGGAGATCCAGGATGATAAAAATTACTTTGTTGCTACTTCAGATTATCTGGTGAACGGTGGCGATAATATGGAGTTCTTTAAAAATCCTGTGAAATTATATAGTACAGGTTATAAAATAAGGAATGCAATGATAGATTATTTTACGAAAGTAGATACTATTCAGGCTAAAATTGACGACCGTTATATTAGAAATTAGATCATGAAAAGAAAGGAATTCATTCAAAATACGGCAGCTGCAACAGCATTCATCGGTTTAGGTGGTTTATCATCTCTATCTTTTAAATCTGCGGGCAGAAAACATATAACGATATTGCATACTAATGACGTGCATAGTCATATTGAAACATTCGGCCCGGATGCCGGAAGAAACGCAAATATGGGTGGTGTAGCCAGAAGAGCAAGCCTCGTTGAAAAGATAAGACAGGAAAACCCAAATACACTATTGCTTGATGCGGGTGATATTTTCCAGGGAACACCTTATTTTAATTTCTATGGAGGTGAATTGGAATTCAAGCTTATGAGCATGCTAAAATACGATGCGGCAACCATCGGAAACCATGATTTTGATAATGGGATCGATGGCCTATATGCCCAGCTTCCTCATGCGAAATTTCCATTTATCAGTTCTAATTACGATTTCAGCAATACGATCATGGATGGCCATACAAAAGATTACACCACCTTCATGAAAGATGATGTAAAGATCGGCGTTTTTGGACTTGGAATTGAACTAGATGGTCTTGTGGGCAACAAACTCTATAAGGAGACAAAATACCTGGATCCCATTGAAATTGCTACAGACAGATCTAGAATATTAAAAGAGGAAGAAAAGTGTGATCTTGTTATTTGCCTGTCTCATTTAGGCTAGGAATACAAAAGCGATAAGGTTTCTGACATCAAATTAGCCAGGGCTACTGAAAATATTGACCTCATCATTGGAGGACACACTCACACATTCCTTGAAAAACCGACCGTTGAAAAAAATAAAGTCGGTAAAAAGGTATTGGTAAATCAGGTGGGCTGTTATGGAGTTTACCTTGGTCGTGTAGATTTTTATCTGGATTCTGAAAAGAATATTGAAGCAGACGGAGCCAAGATCGCTATTCAGTAAAAATTATTCTACCGGAAAATCAAAATATGTAGCGGGATACGGTTCCATATCATAAGTATAATGCCACCACTCTTCGGAATAAGATCTGAACCCATATTTTCGCATTGTAAGCCTTAGAAGTTCCCGGTTCGCTTTCTGTTGCTGGGAAATACTTGAAGTATAATGATGTGATATCTCTCCGAAGAAATCATAGGGACTCCCCATATCAACATCCTGACAATCTGCAACTTTTATAAGGCTAAGATCTACCGTACTTCCCCTGGAATGACCAGATCTGGTTGCGATATATCCCAATTGAAAAAGATCCCCTTTTGCCGCATTAGGATAAAATTCCTGCTTCATTAAGGTATCATCTTCCTTTCTCGCCCATTCCATAAAATGATTAACCGCTCTTTGCGGCCTATAAGCATCATAAACCTTAAGCATAAAATCTTTCTGAATTAATTCTTTCTGAACTTTAGCCAAAGCTTTAGCTGCTGGTTCGCTTAAAATTGCCTGGGCCCTTTTGTAACCATTTATAGGTTTACCAACGAAATTATGCTCACCGGAATATCTTATCTCATATACAATATCAGAAATTAGTTCATCCAGGTAAACAAATCCATCAGGCATATCCTGTGCGTTGACACTTGAGGAAACCAATCCAAGAAAAATGAAAATACTTTTGAAATAGCGAATCATGTTTTCTTACTTATCTAGCATTTGAAGAAAATCATCTTCGCTAATAATATTGGTTCCCAATTTTTCAGCTTTGGCCAGTTTACTCGGTCCCATATTAGCACCGGCAACGAGGTAGTTCGTTTTAGAAGAAAGACTACTGGAAACTTTTCCTCCGTTATCTTCGATCAACTTTTTGAGATCGTTCCTGGAAATTTTCTCAAAAACTCCAGAGATCACGAATGTATTAGCTTCGAGAATATTGGTTTGATTCGCCAGCTTTTCAGCAGATATCTCTAATTGGATTCCATATTCTTTAAGTCTGGCTATATTTTCCCTATTAGTTTCAACCTTAAAGAATTCAACCACGCTCCAGGCAATACGTTCTCCAATTTCATCAAGATTCACTAATTCTTCTTCTGAAGCCGCCATTAATGCATCGATACTTTTAAAATGCTTAGCTAGTTTCTTTGCCACAGTTTCGCCAACATACCTTATCCCCAAGGCAAAAAGCACTCTTTCAAAAGGAATTTCCTTCGACTTTTCTATCCCGGAGATCAGATTATCGGCAGATTTTTCTGCCATTCTCTCTAGTGGCAGCACATCTTCTTTTTTCAGGGTATACAGGTCGGCGTAATTTTCAATGAGATCTGCATTCACCAGTAATGCTACAGTTTCACCTCCAAGACCTTCAATATCCATCGCCTTTCTTGAAATATAATGCTGAATTCTACCAATGATCTGCGGCGGACACCCGTATACATTAGGACAGTAATGTTGCGCTTCTCCTTCATTTCTTACCAGACCGGTATCACACTCAGGACAGGTTGAAGCATATTTGGTAGGCTCTGAATCCGGATCTCTTTTAGTAAAATCTACCCCTACGATCTTTGGAATGATCTCTCCGCCTTTTTCTACAAAAACAGTATCACCTTCACGCACATCAAGCTTTTCGATCTGATCTGCATTATGTAGCGAAGCTCTTCTAACCACCGTTCCGGCCAGTTGCACTGGATCTAAATTTGCGACGGGTGTAATTGCCCCGGTTCTTCCTACCTGGTAGGTAATCTTATTTAGTTTTGTTGATTCCTGCTCTGCCTTGAACTTATATGCGATAGCCCATCTTGGAGATTTCGCTGTATGTCCCAATTCTTCCTGTTGATGAAAATCGTTCACTTTCACCACTACTCCATCAGTTTCGTATGGCAGATCATGGCGGTGCTCATCCCAGTAATTAATATACTGTAGAACCTCATCTATAGAATTTTTCAATTCAGATTCTCCCGGCACTTTAAAACCCCATTCCCTTGCCTTTTCAAGACCTTCGAATTGAGATTTCACCCCGGTGTTATTTCCTACTATACTATATAAAAGGCATTCCAAAGGTCTTCTGGCAACCTCAGCGCTATCCTGTAACTTCAAACTTCCGGAAGCGGTGTTTCTTGGATTCGCATAAGGCTCTTCACCAATATCTACGCGCTCCGCGTTCATTTTCGCGAAACCTTCATAAGGCAGAACGATCTCTCCACGGATATCAAATTTCTCAGGGAAATCACCTTTCAGTTTAAGCGGAACAGACCTAATGGTTTTTACATTATTGGTCACATCATCTCCCTGGAATCCATCGCCGCGGGTTACAGCTCTTTTTAATAGACCATTTTCATAGGTTAAACTAATAGATGCGCCATCATACTTCAGCTCACAAACGAATTGCACTTTACCTTCAACAACCTTTCTTAATCTTGTCTCCCATTCTTCCAGCTCTTCCTTGGAATAGGAATTAGAAAGCGAATACATCCTGTTCTCATGAACTATAGTCTCAAAATTCTTGGTTATTGCACCTCCAACTCTTCTTGTTGGAGAATTAGGATCTTCAAATTCCGGATGTTTTTCTTCAAGGTCCTGAAGCTCTTTCAACTTCATATCAAAGTCATAATCGCTTATTTGAGGTTTATCCAGTACATAATAATTGTAATTATGCTGCTGAAGTTCTTCACGAAGTCCCTGAATTTTCTTTTCAACGTCCATTTATAAAGCTTGTATTTATAGTTCTTCGATCTTCAGAATATCATTATTGAAGATCATATGGTAGTTCTTATATTTATGTTCAAAATCCATTTCGAAATCTGAAGCATATGCCGTATCTCCTGTAGGAAACCAATCTTTTTCATTCTTATTAATAGTGATCACCAAACCTGATGCTTCACCTATAGCGCAAAATTTTTCCAGATCACCGTCAAATTTATCAAGAAGACAGTCCAGTTTCATTTTCTCGAATTTCTCCTGAATATTATTCGTAGCGAGTCCGATTTCTGCCAGACCTACTATATTTTCAGCATTAAAGATTGCAGATTCTGGCTTGCTGAAATCTCTTCTGGAAATAAATTCTATGATGTTATTATCCTCATCGTAGAAGTAAACAGACTTTGCCTGCCAATTACTAAAATCTACGATCTTTTCATCATTAAATTGCTGGATCGCCCTTTTTCCATCAAGCCAGGCAACTGCCTCCTCTTCCTGCCGGTCTGGAATATGGAAAGCGATATGGTAAGGCGTTGCTTCTTTTCTATATTCGAATCTTAAAATGGAATAACCAGACTTTATCTCAAAAGAGTTTTCTGAATAATTGCTGATATTAAAACCAAGCAAATCCCGGTAAAACTTCAATTGTGCTTCAATATTATTACTGAAAACTAAAAGCCTGTTGATCTTCATTTCTAAGTCTGATTTTTATTCATCCACTTTGGAACCGGTTTTGGCTCAAAATTTCTCATTTGCTTCAAAAGGTCATCAAAATCATCTGAAACTAAAAGAATATCTAGATTATCCTGCTTAAGTAAACCCTTTGAGGTCATTTTATTTAGCATATGAATGAGATCGTCGTAAAAGCCATTAATATTTAATAATCCTATCGGCTTTCTATGTAAACCCAATTGTGCCCAAGTAACGATCTCAAAAAGTTCTTCGAAAGTTCCAAATCCACCGGGTAAAGTTATAAACGCATCACTCAACTCATTCATGGTAAGTTTTCGCTCATGCATATCTTGTGTGGTGATTAATTCATCCAGACCGTTATGTACAACTTCCTTGGTTTTTAGAAAATCTGGGATCACACCGGTGGCATTCCCACCATGATCCATGACACCTCTGGCAACCTGTCCCATGAGTCCAAGCTTACTTCCACCGTATACCAGCTGGATATCTTCCTCTGCCATTCTCTTCCCAACTGTGTAAGCAGTATTATATATTTGTTGATCATTCCCGTCGCTACTTGCGCAAAAAACAGCTAATTTATTGATCGTATTTTGTTTGCTCATCGTTTAAAGTTTTACAGCTTTCAACATCCTGTAATTCCCAAAAATATCCTTTTTGAGCTCAGCCTCAAAACCAAATTGCTCTACCAAAAGTTTTGTTTCTTCAGACAAGTATTGATTGATCTCAAAATACAACTTCCCTCCCTCTTTCAGCGACTCTTTGGCCAACTGGGTGATCTTTCGGTAAAAGATCAACGCGTCATTATCTGCTACATATAGTGCAAGGTCAGGTTCATGCTTTAGCACATTCTTTTGCATAGAATCTTTTTCTAATTCCCGCACATATGGTGGATTTGAAACAATGATATCGAATTTCTGATCCAGCTTTTTCGTTTCCAGGATATTCAATTCAGAAAACTGAATTTCAGCTGAATTTAACTCTGCATTTTTTCTGGCCAACTCTATTGCCTGGGAAGAAATATCATAAGTTGAAATATTGGCATTTTCCAGCTCCATTTTAAGACTAATAGGAATACAACCGGTTCCCGTACCAATATCAAGAACTTTCAGGTTCTTGTCCTTTTGATGATCTGAAACGATCCATCCAACCAGTTCTTCAGTTTCCGGTCTTGGGATAAGCACGTTCTTATTTACCAGAAATTTCCGACCGTAAAATTCAGTGTTTCCGGTAATGTACTGGATTGGTTCATGAAGCTTCAGCCTCTCCAATGCCTTCTCAAATTTTAATCGCAGCTCTTCAGAAAGTTCAAAATGTGGATCCAGAGCGACATCTATTCTTTTCTTACCCGAAAATTCTTCTGTTAGAATATAGAAGAAAGAACCGATCTCGGTTAAAGGAAATTCATTCTTTAGCTCCTGCTCGAACTTTAGTTTAATATGAGAAAGCTGCATTGATTCAATTTGATTTCTGAACGAATTCAGAATTTTATCAGGTTAGTTCTTTGGTCATAAAAACCGTGCAATTGTAATGTCCCGTGTCACCCAAAGGCTTTTCAATCACTTCAAAACCATTCTTATCATATAGCCTACGAGCATTTTCCATATATGGTAATGTTTCGATATAGCATTTTGTAAATCCATGCTCCCTACCAAAATCAATGCATTTATTGATCATTTGCATACCAATCCCTCTTCCCCTGGCTTCAGGTAAAAAATACATTTTCTGAAGTTCGCAAACTTCAGTTTCCAAACCTGTAAGTGGAGCAATACCAGCGCCACCTATGATCTTTGAATTCTCTTCTACCACAAAATATTCTCTGCGCTCACCTTCATAGGTCAATGTCATATCATCAAGCGCCTTGTCTTCATATGCCGTTCCAACTTTAGGAACTCCCATTTCCACGAGGACAGACCTAATTAAGTCTTTAACCTGCTGATTATCTTCGGGTTTTATTTCCCGAATTTTCCATGTGTTCATTCTGCCTAATTAATTCTATTTTTGTGAGGTGAATATACACGAAAAATACATAAAACGCTGTATAGAATTAGCCCAAAACGGGCTTGGAACGACCTATCCAAATCCGATGGTTGGAAGCGTAGTCGTGCATGAAGAAAAGATCATTGGTGAAGGCTGGCATCAAAAAGCCGGAGAGCCACATGCCGAGGTAAATGCTATCAATTCTGTTAAAGACAAAAGCCTTCTTAAGAAAGCCACTATTTATGTGAGTCTTGAGCCTTGTAGCCATTTCGGCAAAACACCGCCATGCAGCGACCTTATTATTGAAAAAGAAATCAGGAAAGTTGTGATTGGGACCATGGATCCCTTTGCCAAGGTTGCTGGGAGAGGTATAAAAAAGCTTATGGATGCAGGCTGTGAAGTCAATGTGGGAATTCTGGAGAAGGAATGCCTTGAGCTGAATAAACGCTTTTTCACTTTTCATAAAAAGCATAGGCCTTACATAATTCTAAAATGGGCTCAAACACAAGATGGCTTTATTGCACCTACTGAGCGAGATGAAAAAAGACCCGTGTGGATCACGAATAAATATTCCGGAATCCTGGTGCATAAATGGCGCAGCGAGGAAGCGGCAATTCTTGTTGGCACAAGCACAGCAATACAGGATAATCCATCTTTGAATGTTAGAAAATGGACCGGGAATGATCCCGTTAGAATTGTTATAGACAAAGACCTGAAGATCCCGAAAAATTACGCTCTGCTTGATGGAAATATAAAAACCATAGTTTTATATAATTCTACTGAAAACCCTATTGAAAAAGAGAACCTCATTTTTAGAAAATTTGATTTTACTGAAAATATTGCGGAACAGGTTTGCAATATGCTTTATGAAAATGAAACTCAGGCGGTAATCATCGAAGGAGGAACCCAGACGATACAGCAATTCATTGATGCTAATCTATGGGATGAGGCAAGAATATTCAAAGGAAAATCAAGTTTCAGTACCGGTGTTGCAGCACCAATATTGATAGGTAAACTGGTATCTGAGAAAATGATTTCAAGTGATCAATTAAAAATTTACAAAAATGATTAAGACGATAATATTCGATTTTGGTGATGTTTTTATCAACCTTGATAAGCAGGGCACTAATAAGAAACTGAAGGAAATGAATATTGAATACCTTCCAGAATCCATCACTGCCAAGAATCGTGATTATGAACAGGGCTTTGTGACTTCAGATGAGATTTCAGAATATTATCGCACAGAGTATCCTCAACTAGACAGCGATAATTTTGTTGATTCCTGGAACTCGATGTTGCTGGATTTTCCAGAATACAGGTTAAAATTTATTCAAAAACTTGCTGAAGAAAAGAATTTCAAATTGATCCTTTTAAGCAACACTAACGATCACCATATAGAATATATAAAAAAAGAAGTTCCGTTTTTTAAGGATTTCCAGGATTGCTTTGATGCATTTTATCTTTCTCATGAAATAGGCATGCGTAAGCCAAATCCAGATATCTTCGAATATGTTCTTGACCAAAATAATTTGAAAGCTGAAGAATGTCTTTTTATAGATGATACATCTGAAAATACTGATGCGGCAAAAAAACTAGGTTTTCATACCTGGAATATAGAACCAACCCGCGAAGATGTCATAGATCTTTTCACCACTAAAAGCGATCTATTTTGATTTACCTGCTTTTAAGCGTTCTATCCTCAACAATAATATTTGTCGTATTCCGACTGTATAAAAAATTTGGTGTCAACACCCTGCAGGCGATCGTTGTAAACTATTTTATAGCCTGCACCGTAGGTTTTTTCGGATATATCGAAGGATCTGATCTTTCTCATGTCCCTTCTGAAAATTGGTTTCCCGGTGCCTTGATGTTGGGGATTCTATTTATCACTGTTTTCAACCTGGCAGCGATCACTACTCAAAAGAGCGGATTATCTGTAGTAGCTGTAGCTACTAAAATGTCTGTAGCCATACCCGTTCTCTGTGGAATCTTCCTTTACAATGAAAGTACAGGAATTCTAAAGATCCTGGGAATTTTATTTGCCCTGGTAGCCGTGTATCTAACCTCCATAAAAACGGAGGAGGGCATCAGTATCAAAAAGGAGAACCTTATTTTTCCACTCCTGGTGTTTCTTGGAAGCGGAATTATTGATACCAGCATAAAATACCTTGAAACCAGCTATGTTTCTGAAACTGATGTAGGCTTATTCTCTTCTACCATTTTTGCTACCGCTGGTAGTCTCGGTATACTCATCCTGATAGGTCAAGGAGTCATGGGTAATTTAAAGATTTCTTTCAAAAATATCCTTGGTGGAATTGCGCTAGGTATACCAAATTATTATTCCATCTATTTCCTGGTAATGGCATTGCGTAGCGAAGGCTTTGACAGTTCTACCATATTCACCATGAATCATGTGGCGATCGTCACTGTTTCCACCTTGGTAGGGATACTCCTTTTCAAAGAAAAATTGATCAGAAAAAACTGGATAGGACTTATCCTGGCTGTGATTAGTATAATTCTTGTAGCAAATTCTGCGATATGAAAGACACCTATCAAAGTATAACCAAAGCATCTCCTGAGGTACTTTTTAAGGACAGGAATTCAAAATTCTTTGGTTATGCATTTCCAATAAAAACAGAGGAAGAGGCGAATTATCATTTAGAAGAATTGAAAGCCAAACACCATAAAGCAAGACATTGGTGCTACGCCTGGCAATTAGGGAAGGAAGACTATCAATATCGCGCAAATGATGATGGAGAGCCCTCAAATTCAGCAGGGATGCCTATTTACGGACAGATACAATCGTTTGATGTTACAAACATTCTAATTGTAGTAGTTAGATATTTTGGTGGAGTTAAACTTGGAGTTGGCGGATTGATAAATGCCTACAAAACCGCTGCACAGATGGCGCTGGAAGAATCTGATATTCTTAAAAGAACTATTGACGAAGTCTTTATCGTCAAGTTTGATTATCCAGAAATGAATAAGGTCATGCAGGTTATCAAAAAGAATAATTTGAATGTGATAGATCAGAAACTGGAAATAGATTGCAAGATCTTTATCGCGGTAAGAAAAAAAGATGCGGAAGGCATCTATGAGAAATTTGATAATACCTATAAAGTAGAAATTTCGAAACTCGAGGATTAATTATTTAACCTCTCGTGAATATATTCAGGACAACGTATAGGTCTTCTAGTTTTTGAGTCCATAAAAACTAAAATTGAAGTCGCTGAAGTTACCTTTTCACCACTTTCATTATAGATAACATAGTCGAATATAATTTTAACATTTGGGGTTTCCCGTAATCGCGTCTCGATCTTCAAATTTTCATCAAAAGTAATTGGTTTGTGATATTTTAAATTTAATTCGAATACCGGCAACATTATCCCTTCCTCTTCCATACTTTTGTAAGAGACCCCTAAAGAGCCTAACCACTCAATTCGCGCTATTTCAAGGTATTGCGGGTAGTTTCCGTGGTGTACAACACCCATCTGGTCAGTCTCGGCATATCGGACTTTAACAAAAGTTTCGTGTGATTTCATGTAATTTTAATAGCCTTTCTGGGAAAGGTTTTTTATATTCAGGCTCGGAAGTAAGTATGCATAAATTTTTCTTAAAATTCAACCCCAAAATGGTTTTTTTTTTACATTTTTTGTTCACATATTTGTTCCGCTCAAGTTGGGTAACCAAGTTTATTCAACTGCCACTTAGAACTTACTACTAACCTAAATTAACGTTTAACTAATAATGTCAAAAACTGCGCAATCGGTTTGGAATAACTGTCTGTCATTTATTCAGGATAACATTACACCTCAAGCATATAAAACATGGTTTGAACCTATCCAAGCAGTGAAACTTACAGATTGTGCCTTAAGCATACAGGTGCCCTCTAAGTTTTTCTATGAATGGCTAGAGGAACATTACGTTAAACTATTAAAGGTATCGCTAACCCGTGAACTTGGTGAAAAAGCTAAGCTGGTTTATGTGATCAAGATGGAGAATACTTACGGTAACAAATTACCTTTTACTGAAAAGATCCCAAGTACTCAACGATCACAAATGGCATCACAGGAAGTTGATGTGCCAATCAAGAATAAAAGTCCGGAGCTTAAGAATCCTTTTATCATTCCTGGTATCAGAAATGTAAAGATCGAATCTCAGCTTAACCCGAATTACAACTTTGAGAATTTCCTGGAAGGGGAATCTAACAGATTGGCAAGATCAGCAGGGCTGGCTGTAGCGAACAAGCCCGGAGGTACTTCATTTAACCCACTACTTATATTTGGTGGTGTTGGATTAGGTAAAACGCACCTTGCACACGCCATAGGTGTAGAGATAAAAGACAAATATCCAGAAAAGACGGTATTATATATTTCAGCTGAAAAATTCACTCAGCAGTATATAGAGTCTGTAAAGAAAAATAATCGTAACGATTTCATCCATTTCTACCAGATCATAGATGTACTAGTTGTAGATGATATTCAGTTACTTTCAGGTAAGGCGGGAACACAGGATGTATTTTTCCATATTTTCAACCACCTTCACCAAAACGGAAAGCAGGTTATTTTAACCAGCGATAAAGCACCGGTTGATATGCAGGATATCGAACAGCGTTTGCTTTCGAGATTCAAATGGGGACTTTCTGCAGAACTTCAGCATCCAGATTTCGAAACTCGTGTTTCAATTATAAAGAACAAACTTTATCGAGATGGTGTAGAAATGCCTGAAGATATCGTTGAATTCCTTGCGAATAACATCAAGACGAATATCAGAGAGCTGGAAGGAGCAATTATTTCTTTGATCGCTCATTCATCTTTTAACAAAAAAGATATCACCCTGGAATTGGCTAAAAAGATCGTTGATAATTACGTTAAGAATACTAAACGTGAAGTTTCAATAGATTATATCCAGAAAGTGGTAAGTGATTATTTCCAGATGGATGTAGACACTTTACAGTCTAAAACAAGAAAGCGTCATATTGTTCAGGCTAGACAACTGGCGATGTTCTTTGCGAAGAAATTTACCAAAGCATCTTTAGCAAGTATTGGTTCGCAAATTGGAAGTCGTGATCATGCTACTGTATTACATGCTTGCAAAACAGTTGATAATCTTGCTTCTACAGATAAGCAATTCAAGAAATTTGTTGAAGACCTCAACAAGAAGCTCACATTATAAAATTTAATTTATGAAAACCAGGGTATTGATGGTGTGCCTCGGCAATATTTGCAGATCACCACTGGCCGAAGGTATTCTTAAATCTAAGGTTGATTCCACTAAAGTTTTTGTAGACTCTGCAGGAACCGGAAGCTGGCATGTTGGATCTAAACCCGATAGCAGATCTATAGCAATTGCCAAAAGAAAGGATCTTGACATCACAGATCAACGCGGAAGACAATTTTCAAAAAAGGATTTTGAAGATTTTGATTATATCTTCACTATGGATAATTCCAACTTTAAAGACGTAATGTCTCTTGCTGAAACAGATGAAGATCGCCAAAAGGTTCACCTTATTCTAGAAGAAATATTCCCATCTGAAAATGTTGACGTTCCAGATCCTTATCACGGTGGTGAGCAAGGATTTGAAAATGTTTATATGATGTTAGATGAAGCTTGCACTCTAATTGCAGAGAAACTGGAAAACGGAACCTTATGAGTTCGAACCAGAACTTCGGAAAATTATATCTCATTCCGGTAGGACTTGGAGATTCCAATCCGGAAAAGGTTTTTCCTCCAATGAATGCGATAATAATCGATTCTATAAATGACTTTATTGTAGAAAACGAGAAGTCTGCCCGACGCTTCATCAAGCAAATACTTCCTGAGAAATCTCAACAATCTTTAATATTAAAGGGATTAAATAAGTTTACCGATGCGGCAGAGATCCCAACATTTCTGGATGCTGCTAAAAACGGAAAAAATATAGGTTTATTAAGCGAAGCAGGCTGTCCCGGTGTTGCAGATCCAGGTGCTGAGATCGTAAAACTTGCGCATAGATATAATATTCAGGTCGTTCCTTTAATTGGCCCATCTTCTATTCTTCTAGCTATGATGGCTAGTGGAATGAATGGCCAGAGTTTTACTTTTCATGGCTATTTACCCATAGATAAAAAGGACAGAAAACACGAGTTAAAACAACTTGAAAGAATTTCTTCGGAAAAAAATCAGGCACAGATATTTATAGAGACTCCCTACAGAAATATGAGATTTCTAGAAGATCTCATACAAACACTTCACCCAACGACGAGGATTTGCGTAGCCTGTAATCTTACTCTGGAAACAGAGTTCATAAAAACCGCAACGGCTTCAGAATGGAAGAATATAAAAACCGATCTCCACAAGAGACCGGCTATATTTATTATTCAGAAAGATATTTAAGCTGAAAGTCGATCGAAATCTACTCTGGCATTCTTCTCAGTTTTAACAAAAGAAACATCGTATCCACCGAAACGCTTCATATAAGTTTTGATGGTTGTTCCAAATGCGTCACTAAATGCCTGAGCTCCCCAGCTTCTAAGATACTTCTTAACACTGCCAGGACCTGCAAGATGCGCCGCAGCTAAAATACCAGATTCGGTAATTTCAACTCCATTGATAGTCTTCCCAACAAATCTCTTGATATCACGCTGAAGAATCCACTTATTCCTGGAAGCATTCGCATAAAATGCAGCTTCCTGAAGAACTGGTGAATTAAGAAACTCAATACTATTGTAAATACCAACTAGTTTTAGAGTTCCTTTACCAAACTGATATTTTCCCAGATATCCATACTCATTAATGGATTTATAATCACCTCTGGACTCTTTAAAGGCCAAAGCTTCTTTAAAACCAACATATGATTTACCTAAAAAAGGAGAAGTGTGGGAGATTTCGAATTCTGGAATTATCTCATCCCTAAGATCAAGAACCGTATAGTCCAGGTCAAGATCGTAAGTGGAATATTGTTCCAGATCTAAATTTGCAGCTTTCTTAGTTGAGAAACTAAAAAATATTGAGCCCGCTACAAGAGGCAAGATTGAAAATTTTGCAATTTTCTTTCTCATTGCTTTCGTTTTTGAAAGGTTAATGGAAGACCTATATCATAAGTCATACCCCTTTCATATTCGCCGGGCAAATGTATAACAAATTTTAATAATTTGAATTACAGGCTGTTAAACATTAATTAAAGTTATCGCGCTCTTAACAAAACAATAACTTACTGGTATTCAAAAACTTAAAGTTTCCTCAATAAAACAGCGTTTATCTTTTTATTCCCTGACGATTGATCCAACGCACATATTCCTGCTTATTTCGGTTATGCTGGGCAAGGTTTTTGGCAAATTTGTGGTAGCCGAAATTTTCCACATTTGCCACAAAATAGTAGAAATCATGTTTCTCATAATTCAAGACAGCCTCTATAGAAGATATATCAGGCATAGAAATTGGGCCCGGTGGAATTTCACGATATTTATAGGTATTATATGGCGAATCTAATTCAAGATCCTTGTAAAGCACTCTTTTGATGATCGTATCAAAATTTCCGGTTTTTTCTTTAATAGCATAAATAACTGTAGGATCGGCATCCAGTTTCCAACCATCATTATACCTGTTCATATAAACGCCGGCTACTCTTGGTCTTTCATCTACTTTAGCTGTTTCTTTCTGAACTATGGACGCAATTACAGTAACTTCTTTTGGTGTTAAACCAATTTCTTCGGCTCTCTTTTTTCTTTTTTCATTCCAGAATCGATTATATTCCTTTTTCATTCTATCTCTGAATTCTTCCGCAGAAGTATTCCAATAAAATTCATATTGATTCGGAATATATAGATTCAATGCATTTCTAATATCCAGATCGTTATTTTTCAGATAAGTTTCATCCTGGAAAGTTTCTAAAAGTTCAAGACTATCAGCCTCGATCTGGCCTGAAATACGACCGGCAAGGTCTTCCAATCTTTCTTGATTATTAAAGATCACTTTTACTGGTTTATTACCAATTCTTAATTGATTAACCAGTTCATTATTATTCATTCCTTTCTTCAGAAAATAACGCCCGGGTCTGATGTTATTGGCATATCCCTTTTTTTGCGCCACCAGGGAAAACGATTCTATATCCTTAATGTAAGGTCGTAATGAGTCTAACACCGTTTGATAATCTGCTCCAGTTGGAACATACACTACCTGCTCTTTAGAATCAAAACTAGTATTTGAAGAAAATATGCTGTTATAGACATAATACCCAAAAATTCCAAAACCTAAAACTCCCAGCACCAGGACGGCGACTAATATTTTTTTAATGTACATTGCTTATTAATTGATATAGCCATTCATCCTTGTATTCACCATTGAACAGCGTCCAGTCTTTTTTTAGACCAACTTTTCTAAAACCATTATTTTCAAAAACCCGCATACTGTCTTTATTGCCTTCAGTAACATTGGCATAAACCTGATGCAGACCAAGATGTGTAAAACAGAAATCGCATATCAAGGAAAGACTTTCTGATCCAAAACCTTTATTCCTGTCTTTCTTATTTGCGATAAGTATACCAAGAGATGCGCGTTTATCTCTGGGCTCAAGGTCAAAAACATCGATTAAACCCACTCGCCTACCTCTTTTTGTACAGATTACCAGGCGCAACTGCTTAATGTCATAAATATCACGATGGGCATTTTCTATATATTGTCTTATAAGGAATTTAGAATATGGAGATTGCGTAGAACTAATCTCCCAGAAATCTTCATTATTCTCTATTTCATGAACAAAGTCAAGATCTTCTGGCTCCAAAGCCCTTAAAAATACTTTCTGACCTTTTAATGTTAGCATAAAATCTCTCCTTTGAAGACTAACTCTGCAGGTCCGGATAACCATACATTAGAGAAGCCTTTTTCAGATTCACTAAATTTAACCGATAATTCTCCACCCGGAGTAATTAATTTCACTTTATCAGAATTGGTTCTTTTAGACCTATATGCTGCCAGTGCTACTGCTGTAACTCCAGTACCACAAGATAGAGTTTCATCTTCCACTCCCCTTTCATAGGTTCTTACAGAAAAAGTATCTTCTGAAATCGGTTCCACGAAATTTACGTTCGTACCATTATTAGCTTTATACCTATCAGAATACCTAATCTCAGAACCTTCCTTCTTTAAATCTATTTCAGAAACATTATCAGTAAATATGACGTGATGTGGAGAGCCCGTATCCATGAATAAAAAATCCTTTTCAATCTCCAAATGATTCACATCTTGCATTTTAAGACTAACGATCCCACTCTCAATCACCGCGTCATGTATTCCATCTATAGCAGTAAATCTTGCTGAATCTTTTATGATCTCAAGATGTTTGGCGAACGCTACGAGACATCTACCACCATTCCCACACATACTACTTTCATTGCCATCGGCATTAAAATAGACCATTTTAAAATCATCTTGGGGATCTTCAGAATTCTCGAGAAGAATGAGTCCGTCACCACCAATTCCGAATTTCCTGTCACAAAGATGATTTACCAATTTGGTATCATTTTTGGAGAATTTATTATCCCGATTATCGATCATAACAAAGTCGTTACCGGTACCCTGATATTTATAAAATGTCAGCTTCATAAGTCATTTTAAAGTGGCACAAATATACAATTTTGAAGAGGAATTCCGGGGTGTTAAATGGTCGTTAAATTTATGTTTTAAGCATAATAATCTGGTCATCTAAATTGTTAATTAATTAAATAACATCCGAAATGAAAAAAATAGCAAGCCTACTATTCGTTTCTATTCTTGGAGGAGCGGTGACTTTAGGAAGTTACAAGCTTTTCTTCGATGAAGAATCTGAACAATTTTTACCACAGGAAACAGAAAATTCTTTTATCCCGGTTTCAAAAACCCATGCTTACGGAACCAATGCAGATTTTACCGAAGCTGCTGAAAAAACAGTACATGCCGTTGTTCACGTAAAAAATGTTGCCGTATTCAAAGGAGGCCCTAGAAGTATCTGGGAATACACCCCTTATGGAAATAATGGCGGAAGAGCCCTACAGGGAGCTGGTTCAGGAGTTATCATAACACCAGACGGTTATATTGTCACCAACAATCATGTGATTGACGGAGCTAGTGAGATTGAAGTGACCCTGAATAACAATAAAACTTATAAAGCCGAAGTGATTGGCAGTGACCCAATCTCTGATATTGCCCTAATAAAGGTTGATGCGAATGAAGATCTGGAATATATTCCGTTCGGCAATTCTAATAACCTGGAATTAGGAGAATGGGTGCTGGCAGTTGGTAATCCGTTTAACCTGAAGTCAACTGTAACCGCAGGTATCATTAGTGCGAAAGCAAGAGATCTGAATGTTCGTGATAATTCACCACAGTCTTTTATTCAAACAGATGCTGCCATAAACCCTGGAAACAGCGGTGGTGCTTTGGTGAACATCAATGGTGAGCTTGTTGGAATTAACACGGCCATTAGCTCCCCTAGCGGAAGCTATATTGGTTATGCCTTTGCAGTTCCTTCAAATAACGCAAGAAAGATTGTTGAGGACATTATGGAATTTGGTGATGTTCAAAAAGGAATTCTGGGAATTAGAGGTGGAAGTCTTAATCCGCAGACTATCGAAAGACTCGATATAAATGAATCTCAGGGAGTATATGTTTCAGAAGTTACACCGGGAAGCGGCGCAGAAAAATCAGGGATTCGTCAAAATGATATCATCAGGAAAATTGACAATATTGAGATCAATAAATTTTCAGACCTAACGGGATATATTAATTCAAAAAGGCCTGGAGATGAAGTTATGGTAAGATTACTTAGAAATGGAAAGGAACGAGAAGTGAGTGTCAAACTAACTGAACTTACTACTTTTGCCATTCCGGTTCTGGGACTTGAAGTTGCCAATGCATCTCCTGAAGAACTTAAAGAATATAAGGCACCAAATGGAGTAAGGATCAACCGAACTTTAAATGAAGATCTACCTTCTGCCGATCTTGTTGGAGGAATAATCGCCGAAATCAATAATCAAAAAGTATCTTCTATTAGAGACGTTGAAGAAATTATGCAAACCAGGACAAAATCTAATTCAATTGTGATCACTTACTACAATCAAAGAGGTGAAAAACAACGAATGATCTGGAGATAATTATTGCTATTGCTAATAAAATTGAACCCTTCCCTAATGGAAGGGTTTTTTATGCATAAAAACTTTTACGAAAACGTTTGAAATATATACTTTTGCCGAAAATTTATAACAACACAACTTAACATGGACTTTAATAAAGTTTACGAAAAAGAACTTTCTTTCCAGGCAGATCGCCGAAAAGCTACCGTAGAATTTATCAATATTGTAAGTGACCTATGGTATGATAAATCTATCGAGCTTGTATTATTCAGAAATCAACTAATCAATAGAAATGTAAGCGATATTCTGGATCTTCATGAATATGCTGCGGAATTTGTAGGAAAACCAATTTCTATCTTTGATTCTGTTGAGATCGCCAAGGCGATCCAGGATCTCAATCTTCCTCCTGCTAAACTTGATATCGGGAAATTAACTTACGAATACCATTTAGATGGTCAACCTCATAGCAATGCCATGGCCTTTGTTTCTAACAAGCTAAGTGATGCTAAAGAAACTGAGGCGGTTACCCCTAAAGATGTAGTTCTTTACGGTTTTGGCAGAATTGGTAGACTTGTGGCTCGTGAATTAATGACCAGAACAGGAAAAGGAAATCAGCTTAGACTTCGTGCTGTTGTAACAAGAGGTAAAGTAGACCAGAGCGTTCTGGAAAAAAGAGCTTCCCTGTTAAAAAGTGATTCAGTCCACGGTCCCTTTAGTGGAACGGTCAATGTGGATGAGAAAAATTCAGCATTGATCATTAACGGAACTACCGTACATATGATTTCTGCAAATCAGCCGGAAGATATAGATTACACTAAATACGGAATTAATAATGCGTTAGTTATTGATAACACTGGAGCATTTAGAGATAAAGAAGCATTAAGCAGACACCTTGTTTCTAAAGGAGCTGCCAAGGTATTGCTTACAGCTCCAGGAAAAGGAGTACCTAATATTGTGCATGGAGTTAATCAAAAAGAACACAGCCCTGAAGAGATCGATATTTTTTCAGCTGCATCCTGTACCACGAATGCCATCACGCCAGTGCTAAAAGCAATTCAGGATTCCCTGGGAGTAGTTCATGGACACCTTGAAACAATTCACGCATATACTAATGACCAGAACCTGGTTGATAATATGCATAATAAATACAGAAGAGGTCGTGCTGCGGGACTAAATATGGTAATTACTGAAACTGGTGCTGGAAAAGCCGTTTCTAAAGCATTGCCTGTTTTTGAAGGAAAACTAACCTCGAATGCGATTAGAGTTCCTGTTCCGAATGGTTCGCTAGCCATCCTTAACCTGGAAGTTGAAAAAGAAACAAGCCTGGAAAATGTAAATTCATTGCTTAAAAAATATGCGTTGGAAGGTGAACTTGTAGAGCAAATTCAATATTCAGTAGACAATGAGTTGGTATCATCAGACATTATTGGATCATCTGCACCAGCTATTTATGACAGTAACGCAACCATTGTTTCTGCAGACGGAAAAAATGTGATACTATATATATGGTATGATAATGAATACGGTTATAGCCATCAGGTTATTAGACTTGCTAAGTATATTGCAAAAGTAAGACGCTATACCTATTACTAGAATCTTATATTTTTTTAAAGAAAAGACCTGCCCAATCCGGCAGGTTTTTTTTATTTTTGCGCCACTTAAAACATTTTATAAAACTGATTCAAAACAATTTAAATTTTACAAAGGCGAAGCTCTTCCCGAAAATCTGAAATATACTAACCCAATATTTTCGCCATTTGTTTTAATGAACCAAACAAAATCAATCCCCAAGAAAATGAGTAACAAGCTTTACATTGTAGCTGTTTTTGTTATCGTAAGTGTATTTCAGATGAATGCCCAAACAGACAGCCTTAAGACCGAAACACCAATTCAGGATGAATTTTCAGCATTAATTCAGGAGTCTAACAATTACCAGGGTTATAAAGTGGTAGATTATGACAAGCTTATTGAGCTAAGAAATACTACCAGGAATTATATTACTGAATTAAAGGAAGAGATCATTGTTCAGAAGAACACAGCAGACCAGCAAAATGACGAAATTCAGCAATTAAAATCAGACCTGGAAGCGACCCAGGAAGACCTGAAAAGAGTTTCTGAAGAAAAAGATGCTTTGATGTTTTTAGGTATGCCTTTCTCAAAAGGTGGCTACAAAGCGATGATGTGGGGAATTGTTGGAGTGCTAATCGCATTATTATTGATCATATTTTTTAGATATAAGAGTTCACATGCTGCAACCCGTGATGCTCAGCAAAAATTAAGCGAGACCGAAAAAGAGTTTGATGCTTATCGAACTAAAGCACTTGAAAAAGAACAACGTCTTGGTAGAATGCTACAGGACGAAAAAAATAAGGCTAGCGGAAATATTTAGTCTGAAGGTTTTCTCAAAATTTAATCCTCTATAATGCGAATTGATATAATTACGGTAGTTCCGGATATTCTCAAAAGTCCTTTTGAAGCCTCTATTTTACAGAGGGCGATAAAAAAAGGTCTGGTAGAGATCCACTTTCATAATCTTCGCGATTATACTACAGATAATTATAAGCAGGTAGACGATTATCAATTTGGTGGTGGTGCAGGTATGGTGATGATGATAGAACCAATAGACAAATGTATTTCAGGATTGAAAGCTGAGCGGAATTATGATGAAGTCATTTACATGACTCCAGATGGAGCGACTCTAAATCAGAAAACAGCAAATAGCTTAAGTCTGAATGAAAATATCATCATTCTTTGCGGCCACTATAAAGGAGTAGATCAAAGAGTAAGAGATCAGTTTATCACTAAAGAAATTTCTATTGGCGATTATGTATTATCTGGAGGTGAACTTGGAGCTGCAGTTCTCTGTGATTCGATCATTCGATTAATTCCAGGTGTTCTAGGAAATGAAACCTCTGCCCTAACCGATTCTTTTCAGGATAATTTACTAGCTCCACCGGTTTATACGAGACCGGCAGAATATAAAGGTTGGGAGGTTCCAGAAATCCTTACTTCAGGAAATTTCCCGAAGATCGAGGAATGGCGTGAAAATGAGGCTTATGAGCGAACAAAAAGACTCCGACCAGACCTATTAGAAGAAGATTAATTTTTTCACTTACAGGCTTGTAGAATAATATAAATTGATTAATTTTGCACTCATTCTAGAATAACCTCTGGCGATAACCGTGGATGTTGTTTTAGGTTTTACATTAAACTATATAAAATGGAATCGTTAGTAAAATACGTTCAGGACGAATTCGTAGAAAGAAAAGATCTACCAGAATTTTCAGCAGGTGATACAATCACTGTGTATTACGAAATTAAAGAGGGTCAGAAGACCAGAACTCAGTTTTTTAGAGGAGTTGTAATTCAGAAGAGAGGAACAGGTTCTTCTCAAACTTTCACTATTAGAAAGATGAGTGGTACTGTTGGTGTAGAGAGAATATTCCCTATCAACCTTCCTGCTATCCAGAAGATCGAAATCAACAAGAAAGGTAGCGTTAGAAGAGCTAGAATCTTTTACTTCAGAGGTCTTACTGGTAAGAAAGCTCGTATTAAAGAAGCGATTAGAAAATAATTATTCTTTAAGAATACAATCTAAAGCCTCAATTTTTATTGAGGCTTTTTTTATGTCTATTACCATTATAAAAGATAGTTTTTAAAATGTTAAAAACCTTCTTTCAAAAATTGATTCTTCTTATATTTAGTATGAAATATCGTAGCGGTTAAAATGACAAAAGAATTTTTAATCTGGACGATGATTTCGTAAAGCAAGTTCTTTACATATCAGGTTTTTATCTTCTATATAACACTTTAATATTTTGTATTATCAAAATTCGTTTGAAAGATAAAAGCTATTTTGATTCAATTTTAATCCTTTAAAACTGAATCATTCGAAACAGTAGATTTAAAAAAGCTTAAAACGCTTTACATCATCTAAGTGATGAATTACTGTTTCCTGAAGCCATTTCATTTTAGCAATTAAGATGAAATGGCTTTTTTATTTCCAGATTTATGATTTCTTAACAACTGAGAACCCCTTTAGACTTAGGATAAAAGCCGTAAATACTGTATATTGCGCGTAAGATAACACCCTGGTATCATCCGGGGTTTTCTTTGAATATATTGCAACCAAAAACATAAAAAATGTCACAGAAAGAAAAAATAATTT
Organism: Christiangramia sediminicola; assembly: GCF_031344135.1. Lineage (NCBI taxonomy): Bacteria > Pseudomonadati > Bacteroidota > Flavobacteriia > Flavobacteriales > Flavobacteriaceae > Christiangramia > Christiangramia sediminicola. Next base: position 8,347 of record NZ_JAVJIU010000002.1, on the reverse strand, counting down.
ATACTAAAACTGATGAGGCTCCAATGCTGGCAACTTATTCGTTCCTGCCAATTATTGAAGCTTTCACTAAAGCCGCAGGCGTAAGTCTTGAAACACGTGATATTTCATTAGCCGGTAGAATACTTTCTCAATTCCCAGATTATCTTAAAGAGGACCAGAAAGTAACCGATGATCTTGCTGAACTTGGTGAACTTGCCAAGAAGCCAGAAGCAAACATCATTAAATTACCAAATATTAGCGCATCTATTCCACAGCTGAAAAATGCGATCTCAGAATTACAATCTAAAGGTTTTGCGATACCAGATTATCCAGACGAACCTTCGAACGATAAAGAAAAAGAAATTCAGGCACGCTACGATAAAGTAAAAGGTAGTGCTGTAAATCCCGTATTAAGAGAAGGTAATTCAGACAGACGTGCTCCAAAGGCCGTTAAAAATTTCGCCAAGAAAAATCCTCATAGAATGGGAGAATGGAGTTCAGACTCTAAAACTCATGTAGCTACAATGAGTGAAGGTGACTTCAGGTCTAACGAAAAATCCCTTACTCTTTCCAGCGATGACATTTTAAAAATTGAATTTACTTCAGAAAGCGGAGATAAAAAGGTTTTAAAAGATAACCTGAAAGTATTGAATGGTGAAGTTGTAGATGCTACAGTAATGAGCAAAAAAGCACTTCTTGATTTTCTACGTAAAGAGGTTAAAGATGCTAAAGAAAAAGATGTCCTTTTCTCTCTTCATATGAAGGCTACAATGATGAAAGTATCAGACCCTATCATTTTTGGACATGCGGTTGAAGTTTTCTTTGAAGATGTATTCGAAAAATATGGAGCAGAACTTGAAAAAGCAGGTGCCGATCAAAATAGTGGTCTTGGAGATGTTCTGAATGCCATCGAAACGCTTCCTGAAGACAAGAGAAATGAGATCAAATCTGCAATAGAGAAAGATCTTAAAGACGGTCCTGATATCGCCATGGTAAATTCAGATGAGGGTATTACCAACCTTCACGTACCAAGTGATGTTATTATTGATGCTTCAATGCCTGCAATGATTAGAACTTCTGGACAAATGTGGAATGCTGAAGGAAAAACTCAGGACACAAAAGCTGTTATCCCAGATAGTTCATATGCGGGTCTATACCAGGCAACCATAGATTTCTGTAAGGAACATGGCGCATTTGATCCAACAACTATGGGAACAGTTCCTAATGTTGGTCTAATGGCTCAAAAGGCTGAAGAATACGGGTCTCATGACAAGACTTTTGAAATTCCATCAAACGGAACAGTAAAAGTTATCAATTCAAAGGGTGAGACCATACTTGAACATCATGTTGAAAAAGGAGATATCTGGAGAATGTGCCAGGTAAAAGATGCTCCAATTCAGGATTGGATCAAACTTGCTATCTCAAGAGCACAGGCTACAAAAATGCCGGCTGTATTCTGGTTAGATAAAAACAGAGCTCACGATGCCGAGCTGATCAAGAAAGTAAATAAATATTTACCAGAGCATAATACCGAAGGTTTGGAGATCAAGATCATGGCTCCAACCGAAGCTACAAAATACACCCTTGAGAGAGTAAAAGCTGGAAAAGACACAATTTCTGTTACAGGTAATGTTCTTAGAGATTACCTAACCGATCTTTTCCCTATTCTTGAACTCGGTACAAGTGCAAAGATGTTATCTATCGTGCCGTTGATGAATGGTGGTGGTCTATTTGAAACTGGTGCAGGTGGATCTGCTCCAAAGCATGTTCAGCAGTTTGTAAAAGAAGGTCATTTAAGATGGGATTCTTTAGGTGAGTTCCTTGCTTTAGCGGTCTCTCTTGAACATCTTGGAAATAAATATGATAATTCAAAAGCATTGACTCTTGCAGAAGCTCTGGATGAAGCTACCGAAAGATTCCTGAATGAAGGTAGGTCTCCTTCAAGAAAAGTCAATGAGCTTGATAACAGAGGAAGTCATTTCTACCTTGCCTTATACTGGGCAGAAGCGCTTTCTACACAAACAAGCAATACAGATCTTAATATCTACTTCGGAAGAGTTGCGAAGATGATGGAAGAAAACCAGGAAAAAATTCTTCAGGATCTGTTAGATGCTCAGGGATCTCCAGTAGATATTGGTGGATATTATGAGCCAGACGAAGAGCTTACGAAAAAAGCTATGCGTCCAAGTGATAAATTAAACGAGATTTTGGCGACAGACGCCTAATCAAATTGATATTTAAATTAAAAGCCCTGTGAAAGCAGGGCTTTTTTTATTTCTTAACTCTTACAATTTGAGCTCTGTCCATAAATTGTTCCTGCAATCGCTCTATTTTAGGCTCCATTTCAGCAGCAAATACAAGATATTGACATTTATTGATACTTAGCGGTATTCTTACCACATCATTGTATAAACCAGATTTCGCCATGAATTCAGCATCCTCAATGATAAATAACTGAAGTTGTCCAAGATGAATTCCAGTCATAGAAAACAGCTTACTTAATCTTTTTGGTGTGGCGATCACGATATCAACACCGTAGTAAATATCATCTTTTTGATCGTCGATATTCTGCTCTTCATAAGCGCAATAAATTCTTAGATCCATTTCTCGCGTAAAATCCCTGAATCTTTGCTCCAGTTCCAAAGCTGCCTCCTTATCCTTAACATAGATCAGTGCCCTTGGAGAATCCTCAAAAGCTTCGGCCTTTAATTTCTGAATCACACTAATTATTAAAGCTGTGGTTTTCCCAGCATTATCAGGCGCCAGACAATATAGATCTGCCCCGCTTTTAATTTTAGGCAAAGCTTTTTTCTGAAAAGCTGTAGGTGACTCATAACCTAGATCATTCAATGCTTCTTTTAATAAGGGATTCAGTTTTTTGAAGGACATGTTTAGTATTTATTAGCTCACAAAGGTCGCACTTTATTTTTGATAGCCTGCACTGATGAAACTAAATCGAAATAGTTTAATCTTTCGTTAAACAGCTTCAGAAATTAGAACAGCAATGCCTGTTTGCTGAAATTTGCATAATGATTCAAAATTCCGAAGAGAGAAACAAAAAACAGGAATATATTATCCTTCTGGTTCTGGGTACAATGATCGCTCTGGGACCATTTTCAATAGACGCTTATTTACCTGGATTTGAAAGTATTGCCCAGGATTTCAATACAACTATAAGCCAGATCGGGCTTACCCTTACCAGTTACTTTATTGGTATTTCTTTAGGCCAGCTTGCCTATGGGCCCATCATGGACAAATTTGGTAGAAAGAAGCCTTTACTTATTGGATTGGGTTTATACCTGTTATCAGCATTAAGCTGCATGTATTCTCCAAACCTGGAATGGTTGATCATTTCAAGATTTTTCCTCGCAGTTGGTGCAGCGGCTGGTATGGTTGCAGCAAAGGCAATAATTAGGGATATTTTCCCTGTAAATGAGGTTGCCGGCGCCATCTCTGTACTAATGCTTATTATGGGCGGAGCACCAATTATAGCACCTACAGTTGGGAGTTTTATTATTGACTCCTTCGGATGGAAAATGATCTTTCTATTCCTTGCTATGTTTTGCGCACTTATGATCATTAGTGTTACGAAATTTCTACCTGAAAGCATTGTCCCCGATAGAAAGGTAGACCTGAAACCAAAACAGGTTGCTATCAAATATTTCGGAATCTTAACCCACCCAAAATTCTCAAGTTTTGCTTTCTCCGGTAGTTTTGCAATTGGCGCCATGTTCGCCTACATCTCTGATGCGCCAAAACTATTTATGGGTAACTATGATCTGAGTCAGAAAGAATTTGGGATATTATTCGGTTTAAATGCCGGCGGATTGATCCTTGGAAGTCAGATAAACCGACTATTTTTAAGGAAATACACCACTCTACAAATCACCTTATTTAATAGTATGATCCTGGTTATATTATCGGGACTATTTCTGATCAATTCCATTTTCGAATTTGGCTTTATGACAACCGCCGTATTATTATTCTTTATGTTATTTCTATTAGGCTTCCAGAACCCAAACACAACAGCATTATCTCTAGAGCCATTTGAAAAGAAAGCAGGTAGAGCTTCAGCATTAATAGGAAGTTTAAAAATGGTATTAGGAGCACTTACGTCATTCATGGTAAGTTTTTTCCATACTTCCAGCACTATTCCGCTAGCGATAATTCTACTAACCTGTTTGTTTTTAAGTTCTCTTCTATTATTCATGTTTTCAAGAAAACAAAAGGAAAGTCTGAACCTAAGCGAAGCATAAACTTTTTTATTAGCATACTAAATTCTATTTTTGAATAAAAAATTGACTATCCGCTATTTAGCTCTCTTTCTGCTAATCCTACTTTTCCAAACCCAGACTTACGGGCAGGAACTATTTACTCTCAACGGAACTATTTCAGATGCCTCCAGTAATGAAACTCTTATTGGAGTTAATGTGATCTTTCCTGAAGCAAATACAGGAGTTGTAACCAATACTTATGGTTATTATTCCATAAAATTACCTGAAGGAGAATACAAGGTTCAGATCTCCTACCTGGGGTATCAGCCCATTCAGCAAACTATAAACCTATCAGAAGATAGAAAGATAAATTTTGAACTTCAAGAGGCTTCAGAAAATTTGGAGGAAGTTTTGATTACCAGCGATATCGAAGGCTTAAATATTAGAAAGCCTGAAATGAGCGTTAACAAACTATCCATCAGCACAATTCAGAGTTTACCAGTGGTTTTTGGTGAGGTTGATGTTGTAAAGTCATTATTATTACTTCCAGGTGTTTCCAATGCGGGAGAAGGATCTTCTGGTTTTAACGTTCGTGGTGGTGCAGTAGATCAGAATTTAATATTACTGGACGAAGCAACGATTTTCAATTCTTCACATTTATTCGGACTCTTTTCTGTGTTTAATCCAGATGCCATCAAAGATCTGAAACTTTATAAAGGAGGTATTCCAGCTGAATATGGTGGAAGAGTTTCATCTGTCCTCGATATTTATCAGAGAGATGGGAATAGTAAGGAATTTAAAATGCAGGGTGGAATTGGCGCAATTTCAAGCAGGTTACTTGCTGAAGGCCCCATTGTAAAAGATAAAGGTTCTTTTCTAATTGGTGGTAGGAGCTCATACGCCCATCTATTTTTGAAATTAACCGATAATGAGAATTCGGCATACTTCTATGATCTCAATACAAAGCTGAGCTATAAACTTGATGATAGTAACAAATTGCTTTTATCAGGATATTTTGGAAGGGATGTATTCAATATCAGTCAGAATTTTGAGAATACCTATGGAAACGCTGTTTTAAACCTTCGGTGGAATCATGTATTTTCAGATGATATATTCACCAACTTATCTGCGATCTACAGTGATTACTACTATGGCTTAAATTTGAACTTTGTAGGATTCAACTGGGACAGCGGAATTAAGAATTTGAATTTGAAGTATGATTTTAACCATTATATCAATGATGATTTTCAGCTGAAATATGGAATTCAGAATACCTATTATGAATTCAATCCAGGTGAAATTGAGCCAATTGATGAAACTTCCGGAATTAATTATTACAAGCTCATCAACAAATATGCCTTTGAAAATGCTGTGTATATTTCAGCAGAACATAGGTTGAGTGATAAATTTTCAGCGGAATATGGTTTAAGATTGAGCAATTTTTTCCGCCTTGGCCAGGATGAGATTAATTCTTATGCAAATAATCAGCCGGTAGCTTACGATCCTGAAAGGGGAATTTACAGTGAAGGTGAAATTCTTGACTCCTATAGTGTTTCCAGGAATAAATCGATCAAAGCTTACAATAACTTTGAGCCAAGGGCCGCGGTTTCTTATATGATCAACGATTCGCAATCCCTCAAGGCCAGTTATAATAGGATGGCTCAGTATCTTCACCTAATTTCCAATACCAGCTCTCCTACTCCACTGGATGTGTGGGCTCCAAGCGGTCAGTATATAAAGCCACAGATTTTAGATCAATTTGCGATTGGCTATTTCAGAAATATGAGCGATAGAGAATATTCGCTTGAAGTTGAAGGATTTTACAAGCAGATAGATAACAGGATCGATTATATAGACGGAGCGAATTTAATTGCTAATGATGCTATAGAACGAGTTGTTCTGAATGGTGAATCCAGAGCTTACGGGATGGAAGTTTTACTTCGTAAGAACGAAGGCAGATTAACTGGTTGGCTTAGTTATACATTATCAAAGTCTGAACAGCGTACACCAGGAAGAAGCGCTATAGAACCGGGAATAAATAATAGTGATTGGTATAACTCCAATTATGATAAAACACATGATTTAAGCATCACTTCAAGTTATGAACTGAACGATAAATGGCAATTTAATGCCAATTTCATATTTCAGACCGGACTGGCCACAACCTTCCCAAATGCTCAATACGAATACCAGGGAATTACTGTTCCCGTATACGGTGAGAGAAATGGAGATCGTTTGCCAGAATATCATCGTCTGGATCTTTCGGCTACCTTAACTCCGAAGAAAAATAAAAATAGAGACTTTCAGTCTTCGTGGAATTTCGGGATCTATAATGTTTATAACAGGCAGAATGCGTATTCTATAAGTTTCAGAGAGAATTCAGATACAAATCAGAATGAAGCCGTGAGATTATCATTATTCGGGATAATACCTTCTATAACCTATAATTTTAAATTTTAGATGAGAAGATTCAATTTCTATATCGTATTTATCATTTTTTTAGGATTGATCTCTTGTGAAGAAGTGGTTGATATTCCTTTAGAAGAAGCTCAACCTAGACTGGTCATTGATGCATCTATTGAATGGATAAAAGGAACTGATGGTAAACAACAGACAATAAGGATTACTAAAACAACTCCTTTCTACGATGAAGAATTGAATGCCGTTCCAAACGCCGAAGTGAAAGTTTATGCTGAATCGGGTGAAGAATTTACATTCAATTACGATCAGGCTGGAATGTATATTAATACCAATTTCATTCCTGAACTTAATAAAACATATTCACTGGAAGTGATCGTTGATGGTGAGATTTATACCGCTACTGAAACTTTTCAACCAGTAGTTGAAATAGATTATATAGAGCAATTAAATAATGGTGGCTTTTCAGGTGAAGATATCGAGATAAAAGCGTTTTATACAGATCCGGCCGCAACTGAAGATTATTATTTGTTTGAATTTATAAATGAAGATGTAACCCTGGAATTCTATGAAGATGAATTTACTAATGGAAACCAGATCTTTGGATATTATTCTACTGAGGACATTGAAAGTGGTGACGCTATAGAAATTCAGATTCAGGGGATCTCAAAAAGTTATTATGAATTTCTATTTATATTAAGATCTCAGGTTGGCACTAATCAGGGTGGCCCTTTTGAGACAATGCCAGCGACGGTAAAAGGAAACATAGTTAATAGAACCAATCAGGAAAATTATCCATTTGGCTATTTCAGGTTATCTGAAGTTGATTCCATGAATTATATAGTAGAGTAAGATGAAGCACACAAATAAACAAGTTCTGTCTACAGGAATAAAATATCTTGCTGGCGCGTTACCGTTAGTGATGATAGGCCCTTCCGTTCTATATAGCGCATTCAATAATCAGGATCATCCATTATATATTGCCGTTTTAATTCTAGGTATTTTAGCAACATTTGCGGCTATATTCTTAATGTTTAAAGGTATTATGACTATAGTGAAAGCCCTATTTGATTAATAATATTAAGCTTTAATCAAAAGCCACCTGTTCGTAGAATAATCCTGGTCCATCGCAATTCCACCAACTGCTTAAAAGGGTAATTTCATCAAGAGCCATATACAAATATTCTTCTTCCTCATTACTGCAATTTTCAATAAGACTGCTATCCTCGTTAAACTTTAGGACATAAGCTTTATTTCCTGATTCCACTATTTCAAAGGTACCGGTCGCTGTAATTGTTTGACCATTCTGAATTTTAGTCTTCACGAAAGTGTAGTCCTCGTTAAACTCATAAAATTGCTGATAATCCAGGTCATCACCAGTAATCTCGCTTCCAGCTAACGCACCGGTTATTTTGTAAAGACTCCATTTTTGTGGAAGGTCGGCGTAAATTAAATCCTTAGAAACTTCGTCCTTTTCATTGTTAGAACAGGATAATAAAAGTGCACCGATAATAAAGCTTAGAATGTATTTCATTGTTTGGCTGAATCTAATTTATATTATATAGATACAGATTTTTAGAATAGGTTGCGTGTAGATTTGACATCCACACATAAAAAAACCCTTTATCGGTAAGATAAAGGGTTTTCAAGAAGAAGGCGGCGACATACTCTCCCACAATGATAGCAGTACCATCTGCGCTAACGGGCTTAACTACTCTGTTCGGGATGGGAAGAGG